>NZ_CP012266.1:2954044-4431067 GCF_001277235.1 Cronobacter dublinensis subsp. dublinensis LMG 23823 | reverse complement strand
GTTGTGCGAAAGAGGGTTAGCTAGCCCGGGGCGTGGATTCTACTCAACTTTAGCCTGGTGAGAAAGCGCCGGGATCGTTGGTATTAAAAAGAAGATCTTTTATCTAAAGGATCTGTTTTATTATGATCTCTTATTAGGATCGACATCCCTTGTGGATAACCCGGATCGCCCATTTGGGATCAAAAGGTTATCCGGGATCGCTTGCTGTGAATGATCGGTGATCCCATACAGTATAAGCTGGGGTCAGAAATGAGGGTTATACACAACTCAAAAAGCGAACAACACTTATACCTTGGATAACTACGGGTTGATCCAAGCTTTTAAGCACTTTTATCCACAGCTGAATGGCGATCTTTTCGCCGATCAGAGCAAATTTTTCCAGGATCCGAGCCACACTTCCGCCGGATCCTCCGGAATATCATGATCGAGAATGTTGATCTTAAGCGGTTCGCCGACGCGTTTAGCGCCACATTCCGTGAGCAGCGCGTCGAGTTTTTCAATCGCGCCACAAAAAGTGTCGTACTCACGGCTGCCGATACCGATAGCGCCGTAGCGAACGTCACTGAGATCGGGACGTTGTTCCGCCAGCGCGTCATATAAAGGTTGCAGGTTGTCCGGCAGATCGCCCGCGCCATGCGTGGAACTCACCAGCAGCCAGATGCCGGCAGGCTTAAGATCCTCAAGAAGCGGGCCATGCAGCGTTTCGGTGCTAAAACCGGCGTCTTCCAGCTTTTCAGCCAGGTGTTCCGCCACATATTCCGCGCCGCCAAGAGTGCTGCCACTGATCAGGGTAATGTCTGTCATGGATGTCCGCCTTGAGTAAACGACGCGTATTGTACGCTGTGAAGGGGCTGGGATCTACCTGTGGATAATATGGGTATTAAAAATAGCCGTCACGGGCGGATGGTACGCATGATCGGGTTCTGCAGCGAGATCAACGTCTCGGTGGACTGAATTTCATCAATTGTTTGGATCTTGTTGATAAGCACCTGTTGCAGCGCGTCTATCGATCGACACATGACCTTAATAAAGATGCTGTAGTGGCCGGTGGTGTAATAGGCTTCGGTCACTTCATCGAGGCTTTCCAGTTTTTCCAGGGCGGCCGGGTAATCCTTCGCGCTCTTGAGAATAATGCCGATAAAGCAGCAGACATCGTAGCCAAGCTGTTTAGGGCTGATATCAATACGCGCGCCGGTAATGATCCCCGCCTGTTTCATTTTCTCCACGCGCACGTGGATGGTGCCGGGGCTGACGCCAAACTGTTTGGCCAGCTCCGCATAAGCGGTGCGCGCATTGGCCATCAGCGCCTCAAGAATGCCGCGATCCAGATTATCGATTTGATAATTTTCCATAGGTTTTCCTTATGATTATTCCATCATCGTCATTTTTAACCCGCCTCTGTTATCGAATTAAAACACGACTGGCCTTTTTTGTTGGTGATTATTGAATATACCCGCTTTTTTATTGCTTAATCAAAAACAACAGAGGTACAGGAGCCCCGATAATGAAAACCGCCTACATCACTCGCCAGCGTCAGATTAGCTTTGTGAAAGCCCACTTTTCCCGCCAGCTTGAGGAGAAACTCGGCCTGCTTGAAGTCCAGGCGCCGATCCTGAGCCGCGTCGGCGACGGGACGCAGGATAACCTTTCCGGCTGTGAGAAAGCGGTACAGGTCAATGTCAAAACGCTGCCGCAGGCGCAGTTTGAAGTGGTGCATTCACTGGCGAAATGGAAGCGTAAAACGCTCGGCCAGCATGACTTCAGCGCGGGCGAAGGGCTCTACACCCATATGAAAGCGCTGCGCCCCGATGAAGACCGGCTCTCGCCGGTGCACTCGGTGTATGTGGATCAGTGGGACTGGGAGCGTGTAATGGGCGACGGCGAGCGCCATCTCGGCACGCTGAAGCAGACAGTGGAGAGCATCTGGTCGGCGATTAAAGCGACCGAGCTTGCAGCGGCGGAGCGCTTCGGCCTGACGCCGTTCCTGCCGCAGACGATTCACTTCGTTCACAGCGAAACCCTGCAGCGCCGTTTCCCTGCGCTTGACGCGAAAGGCCGCGAGCGCGCGATTGCAAAAGAGCTGGGCGCGGTATTCCTGATTGGCATTGGCGGAAAGCTTGGCGACGGTAAACGTCATGACGTGCGCGCGCCGGATTATGATGACTGGACCACGCCAACCGAAGACGGCTTCGCCGGGCTCAACGGCGACATTCTGGTCTGGAACCCGCTGCTGGAAGACGCGTTTGAGATCTCGTCAATGGGGATCCGCGTGGACGCCGACGCGCTTAAACGTCAGCTGACGCTTACGGGCGATCAGGATCGTCTGGCGCTGGAGTGGCACCAGGCGTTGCTGAAGGGGGAGATGCCGCAGACGATCGGCGGCGGCATCGGCCAGTCGCGCCTCACTATGCTGCTGCTGCAACTGCCGCATATCGGTCAGGTGCAGTGTGGCGTCTGGCCGGAACAGGTTCAGACCGCCGTTGCTGAATTGTTGTAAGTCAGCGCCGTAACCGGCGCACCAGGCGGCTGCGCATCCCGGTATCAAAGCGCCAGATATGATCGAAAATGCGCATGATGCCGGGTTTGCCATGAGCAGACATCGCCACCGCGTGAAAGCGGTGCTGGTGAACGCGCTGTAGCGCCTTGACCTGGTTTACCACGTCATCCGGCAGCCGCTGGGCGATAAAATCGGAAACCACCACCGCATCGGCGTCAAACCACTCGCCGCCCTGAAGTTTTTCGGCGATGGCGCGAAAACAGCTCGCCAGATCGGTGCCGCCGCGAAAGCGTTGGCTCAGAAAGCGGATCGCCTGATCGATACCGTCACGACCGCAAAGCTCATAGCGCACCACTTCGCTTGAAAACAGCATAATGAAACAGCGCCGGTTATCGGCAAGCGCGATGCGCATCAGCGCCAGGCAGAACGCTTTGGCGCACTGCTCATTAAAGCCGCCCATTGAGCCGGAGGTATCGACACAGACGATAAATGGCCCGCGCGGCTGCTCGTCGTGATCCTGTCGCGTCACTGGCCGCTGCATCACCTTTTCGCGCCAGGCATCGCCCTGCAGCCGGTAGGTCAGCAGCTGCTTTTCCACCAGCCGCCGGTAAAATTCATACTCCAGCTCGGTAATGCCGAGCGTCGCGAGCTCCGGCGGCAGCAGGCGCAGAATGTCGTCGCTGCGCTGTAAGCCGTCGACCTGTTCAGGCACCGAGGCGGGCTCGCGTACCATGGTGCGAAACGTTTCCAGCGGCGCTTCTTTCTTCGGTACCGATTTTGCTTCGCGGGAACGCCCCAGCTGTTCGGCGAGCTGCAACAGCTCCGGCTGGTCGGCAAGAAAATCGCCATATTTCACGATAAGCTGATAGTCGCCGCGCCGCAGTTTGCCGTCGCTCATATCCCATAGCCGCCCGGCGGCGTCTTCATTTTCCACCAGCGCCTGCTCCAGCTGGCCGCTTAGTGTCATGCGCTCCTGCACCTCGCTCAGCAGTTGCTCACGCTCCTCTTCCAGCAGTTGCTGATTAAACGAGGTGGCCTGCACGACGAGGCTCAGCCGCCAGCGCTGCAAAAACAGCGTATGCAGGGCGGGCGTGAAGTGAGGGTTATCGGCGATAAGGCGGGCGGCCTGATCGGCGAAAGGCGAGCCGACCCGGCGCAGCAGAGCGCTGATTTGCGGCAGCTGAACGATGAACTGGCTGGTGGAGAGGAGCTGGCTTTTCTGATAGCCGATCACCTCTTCCTCCAGCTCCGGCGGCACACGCGTCTCTTTCAGACGGGTTTTGAGCTGTTCACGCCAGCGGGGGATATCCTGCGTCAGCGCGTGTTTGAGTCGGGGAAACTTTTCGAAAAATACCGCCAGTTGCGGCGAGGCAAGCAGCGCAATAACTATCTCTTCAATTAGCTCACCTTCACTGATAGCCAGAATGAGATTCAGTGAATCCGCTGTCAGCATTGGCGCGCCTGTTTAATCTGCTCGCCCACGTCCTGGAGGCTGGCTTCGATGCGTCCTAACCAGTCGCTTTCAACAAACAGACATTTTTGCTGCTCGCTAAAGCGCGTGTGTTGCAGATGCCACTCGTTATCCAGCTCTTCCAGCTGCTGTTTGATTTCATCCGGCAGGCCGCTCGTCGATGCCGCGCCCGGCAGCGCCAGTCGCGTGCCCTGCAGACTGACGTCGCGCAGCACCAGATGCTGGCTGGCGTCCACTTCAAGATTCAGCGACTGGGCGAAGCCGATGCCATTTAACTTGCCGCGGATCTCGCCGCCTTTTTGCAGCCACATCTCCAGCGCCTCTCTCGCGAATGCCACATGGATAACGTCGATATCATGCAGTTTAAGCGGCTTTTGCAGCAGCAGCGTCAGGGTCGGCTCAGTGAGGTTTGCGGGCAGCTGATATTGCGGACGGCGGCTGAACATGCCGCTCTGCTTTTCAAGGCGCAGCGCCGTTTTATCGCTGTGCTGCTGCTCTAACTGCATCCGGCGCTGGGTGATGGCGCCGAGGCGGCTGAGCATGGCGTACTGGCCCCAGGCGTGGGAGGTCATCAGCAGTTCGATTTGCTGCTGCATCAGCGACATCGCGCTGGCGTCGTGCCACAGGCAATCTTTCAGCAGGATCAAATCGATGGGCGCCACAGCGTCGCGCCCGCTGAAAAAGGCGCTGGCCTGTAACAGGCGGATGGCTTTCTTCCAGCGACGGTCGGAGACATACGGCGCGTTCGCCTGCGCGTCGAGCTGCTGGCGCAGCGTGAAGATAAGTTCGAACACCGGGTCCGGCAGCTTGACGTTGCCGATGCCGGTCTGCCACTGGTGATACTCGTCATCGCTGACCTGAAGCCCCGGCGGCACCGGGTTTTCATTTTCATCCTGCTGGCTGACCAGCATGGCGCGAAAGCTGTTTTTCTCCTGCACGCGATCAAGCCACAGGCGAATCAGCATGCGGTCGTAGAGCGCCTCAAGGCTGCTGTCCGCTTCCGGCAGTTCGTTGGAGGCGGTCACCAGCAGGCGCATCGGGATTTTTTCTTCATGCGCGCCGTTGCGAAAGCGGCGTTCGTTAATGGCGGTCAGCAGGGTATTCAGGATAGCCGGGCCCGCTTTCCAGATTTCATCCAGAAACACGATTTCCGCCTCCGGCAGATAGCCCGCGGTCAGGCGCTCATAGCGGCCTTCATCTTTTAAAGCCTGAATGGATAGAGGCCCGAAAACTTCTTCTGGCGTGGAAAAGCGCGTCATCAGATATTCAAAAGCGCGGGCGTGCTGGAACGCGAATTTCAGCCGCCGGGCTATCAGGCTTTTGGCAATGCCGGGAGGACCGAGCAAAAAGACGCTTTCGCCGCTCAGCGCCGCCAGCAGACACATCCGGATAGCGTGACTGCGTTCAAACAGCCCTTTTTCCAGCGCTGCGCTGAGCCGTGAAATTCTTTCCGCCAACAAATTGGGTTGAGCCATAATAGTTACTCTGCATTCTGACTACGCCGCCTGGTTTCTGGTGCGAGTATAGACGTTTCATATTCATGCTGATAATGGATTGATGCCATTATCTATTTGGCTTGATTTGGGTAAAGACTCGGTGATTGAGGGGTACGATTTTTTAACGAATCGTGCATACTGTGCGCTTTTTGTGGGCCAAGGGACTAAGCGCACACGGAATTTCAACGAAGACTAGTCTATGAGCACTGAGAATAAGCAATCGTTGCCTGCGATTACGCTGGCGGCTATCGGGGTGGTGTATGGCGATATCGGCACCAGCCCGCTTTATACGTTACGAGAATGTCTGTCCGGCCAGTTTGGTTTTGGCGTGGAGCGGGACGCGGTTTTTGGCTTTCTTTCATTAATTTTCTGGCTGTTGGTTTTTGTTGTCTCCTTTAAATACCTGACGTTCGTGATGCGGGCGGATAACGCCGGCGAAGGCGGTATTCTGACGCTGATGTCGCTTGCCGGGCGTAATACCTCGGCGCGCATGACGTCGGTGCTGGTGATCCTCGGGCTTATCGGCGGCAGCTTCTTTTATGGCGAGGTGGTGATTACGCCTGCTATCTCGGTGATGTCGGCCATCGAAGGCCTGGAAATCGCTGCGCCTTCGCTCGACCCGTATATCGTTCCGCTCTCCATTATCGTGCTGACGCTGCTGTTTATGATTCAAAAACACGGCACCGGCATGGTGGGGAAACTCTTCGCGCCGATTATGCTCGCCTGGTTTTTGATCCTGGCGGTGCTGGGCGCGCGCGGCATTATGGGCAACCCGGAAGTGCTGCAGGCGCTGAACCCGGCCTGGGCGGTGCATTTCTTCCTCGAATATAAAGCCGTTTCGTTCGCGGCGCTCGGGGCGGTGGTGCTGTCGATTACCGGCGTGGAAGCGCTGTACGCCGATATGGGGCACTTCGGCAAACTGCCTATCCGCGTGGCGTGGTTCTCGGTGGTGCTGCCGTCGCTGGTGCTGAATTATTTCGGGCAGGGCGCGCTGCTGCTGAAAACGCCGGAGGCTATCAAGAACCCGTTCTTCCTGCTGGCGCCGGACTGGGCGCTTATCCCGATGCTTATCCTTGCGACGCTCGCGACGGTTATCGCCTCGCAGGCGGTGATTTCCGGCGTCTTTTCCCTGACCCGCCAGGCGGTGCGTCTGGGGTATCTGTCGCCGATGCGCATCATCCACACCTCGGAAATGGAGTCAGGCCAGATCTATATCCCGGTGGTGAACTGGATGCTCTATTTCGCCGTGGTGATTGTTATCGTCAGCTTCGAGCACTCCAGCAACCTTGCGGCGGCTTACGGTATCGCGGTGACCGGCACGATGGTACTGACCTCGATTCTCTTCAGCACGGCCGCGCGCAAAAACTGGCACTGGAACCGTATCCTGGTAGGCCTGATGGTCGTGGCGTTTTTATGCGTCGATGTGCCGCTTTTCTCAGCGAACCTGGAGAAACTCTTCTCCGGCGGCTGGCTGCCGTTAAGCCTGGGTCTGGTGATGTTTATCATTATGACGACCTGGAAAAGCGAGCGTTTCCGTCTGCTGCGCCGAATGCACGAGCACGGCAATTCGCTTGATGCGATGATCACCTCACTTGAGAAATCGCCGCCGGTGCGCGTGCCGGGCACTGCGGTGTATATGTCCCGCGCGCTGAACGTTATCCCGTTCGCGCTGCTGCATAACCTCAAGCACAACAAAGTGCTGCACGAGCGCGTGATCCTGCTGACGCTGCGCACCGAAGACGCGCCTTACGTCCATAACGTCAAACGTGTGACGCTCGAACAGCTGTCGCCGACGTTCTGGCGCGTGGTGGCGAGCTACGGCTGGCGCGAAACGCCGAATGTGGAAGAGGTTTTTCACCGCTGCGGGCTCGAAGGCTTAAGCTGCCGGATGATGGAAACCTCCTTCTTTATGTCGCATGAGTCGCTGATTATCGGCGATAATCGGCCCTGGTATTTGCGTCTGCGCGGCAAGCTGTTCCTGCTGCTACAGCGCAATGCGCTCCGGGCGCCGGACCAGTTTGAAATCCCCCCGAACCGCGTTATCGAACTGGGGACGCAGGTAGAGATTTAATCCTTAAGCGAAACGCCTTCCGGCCACCGGGAGGCGTTTTTTGTTGGGGAACACGCGCGCTTTTTTACCTTAAGCGAAACGTTTCGATGGCGATCACAGTTTCGCCACGTGATGTTTGTTTATTGTTCTTTTGCCCGGATAAACTCTTCATCAGCGAAACGTTTCGCTGAGGGAGCATAAAATGAAAAAAGGCACCGTTCTTCATTCCGGTATTTCATCCGTCATCTCGCGTCTTGGTCACACCGACACCGTTGTGGTGTGCGACGCCGGGCTGCCGATCCCGTCCACGACTGAACGTATCGATCTCGCGCTGACCCAGGGCGTGCCGGGGTTTTTACAGGTTGTTGATGTCGTGACGCGTGAAATGCAGGTGGAAGCGGCGATCCTCGCAGAAGAGATTAAACAGCATAATCCGCAGCTCCACGAAACGTTGCTCGGTCACCTCGGGCAGCTGCAGCAACACCAGGGAAATACCATCGCTGTTCACTATGTCTCGCATGAACAGTTCAAACTAAAAACCGCTGACAGTCAGGCGGTCATTCGCAGCGGGGAGTGTTCCCCGTATGCGAATATCATTCTCTGCGCTGGCGTCACGTTCTGAGGCCGCTATGGAACCTTTACTCCAGCTTAAAGGCATCGATAAATCCTTCCCCGGCGTTAAGGCGCTCTCCGGCGCGACGCTGAACGTCTACGCCGGGCGCGTCATGGCGCTGGTGGGAGAAAACGGCGCCGGTAAATCCACGCTGATGAAAGTACTCACCGGCATCTATACCCGCGACGCCGGTTCGCTGGTCTGGCTTGGTCAGGAAACTGCCTTCAGCGGGCCGAAAGCCTCGCAGGAAGCCGGTATCGGCATCATCCACCAGGAGTTAAACCTGATCCCGCAGCTCTCCATCGCGGAGAACATCTTTCTGGGGCGCGAGTTTGTCAGCCGTTTCGGCAAAATCGACTGGAAAAAGATGTATGCCGAAGCGGACAAACTGCTGGCGAAGCTCAACCTGCGCTTTAACAGCCGCCGGCTGGTGGGCGAGCTGTCGATTGGCGATCAGCAAATGGTGGAAATTGCCAAAGTGCTGAGCTTTGAGTCGAAGGTCATCATTATGGATGAGCCGACCGACGCGCTGACCGATACCGAAACCGACTCCCTGTTCCGCGCTATCCGCGAGCTGAAATCGCAGGGCTGCGGCATCGTTTATATCTCCCACCGCATGAAAGAAATTTTTGAGATCTGCGATGACGTAACGGTGATGCGCGACGGCCAGTTTATCGCCGAGCGTGAAGTCAGCTCCCTGACGGAAGAGACGCTCATCGAAATGATGGTCGGCCGTAAGCTCGAAGACCAGTACCCGCATCTTGATAAAGCGCCGGGCCAGATCCGCCTGAAGGTCGACAACCTGAGCGGCCCTGGCGTGAACGGCGTGAGCTTTACGCTGCGTCAGGGCGAAATCCTGGGCGTCTCCGGGCTGATGGGCGCCGGGCGTACCGAATTAATGAAAGTGCTGTATGGCGCGCTGCCGCGCACGGGCGGCAGCGTCACGCTGGATAACCGCGAAGTGGTGACGCGCTCGCCCCAGGACGGCCTGGCGAACGGCATCGTCTATATCTCCGAAGATCGTAAACGCGACGGGCTGGTGCTCGGCATGTCGGTGAAAGAAAACATGTCACTGACCGCGCTGCGCTATTTCAGCCGCGACGTCGGCAGCCTAAAGCATAAAGACGAGCAGCAGGCGGTCAGCGATTTTATCCGCCTCTTTAACGTTAAAACGCCGTCCATGGATCAGGCCATCGGTCTGCTGTCCGGCGGCAACCAGCAAAAAGTGGCGATCGCCCGCGGATTAATGACGCGCCCGAAAGTGCTCATCCTCGACGAGCCGACCCGTGGCGTGGATGTGGGCGCCAAAAAAGAAATTTATCAGCTCATTAACCAGTTCAAAGCCGAAGGGCTGAGCATCATCCTGGTCTCCTCGGAGATGCCGGAAGTGCTGGGGATGAGCGATCGCATCATGGTGATGCATGAAGGGCATCTCGGCGGTGAATTCACACGCGAGCAGGCCACCCAGGAACTGCTGATGGCTGCGGCCGTCGGCAAGCTCAATCGCGTGACCCAGGAGTAAAAGACGTATGACTACCCAGACCGTTGCGACTCGTCGCTTTTTCACAAAAGCGTGGCTGATGGAGCAAAAGTCGCTGATAGCCCTGCTGGTGCTGATTGCGATTGTCTCCACCCTGAGCCCCAATTTCTTTACCGTTAATAACCTGCTCAACATTCTCCAGCAGACCTCGGTGAACGCCATTATGGCGGTCGGGATGACGCTGGTTATCCTCACCTCGGGTATCGATCTGTCCGTCGGTTCCCTGCTGGCGTTAACCGGGGCGGTCGCCGCCTCGCTCGTCGGCATTGAGGTCAACGCGCTGGTGGCGGTGGCTGCCGCCCTTGCGCTTGGCGCGGCTATCGGCGCGGTGACCGGCGCGATTGTGGCAAAAGGCCGCGTGCAGGCGTTTATCGCCACGCTGGTGATGATGCTGCTGCTGCGCGGGGTAACGCTTGAATACACGAACGGCAGCCCGGTCAGCACCGGCTTTAACGACAACGGCGACCTGTTTGGCTGGTTCGGCATCGGGCGCCCGCTCGGCATCCCGACGCCGGTGTGGATCATGGCGCTGGTGTTTCTGGTGACCTGGTACGTGCTGCATCACACCCGTCTTGGTCGTTATATCTACGCGCTGGGCGGCAATGAAGCGGCGACGCGCCTCTCGGGCATCAGCGTTAACAAAATCAAGATTATTGTCTACTCGCTCTCAGGTCTGCTGGCGTCGCTCGCTGGCGTGATTGAAGTGGCGCGTCTCTCTTCGGCGCAGCCGCTGGCGGGCGTGGGCTATGAACTGGACGCCATCGCGGCAGTCGTGCTCGGCGGCACCAGTCTGGCGGGCGGGAAAGGTCGTATTGTTGGGACGCTGATCGGCGCGCTGATCCTCGGTTTCCTGAATAATAGCCTGAACCTTTTAGGTGTTTCTCCCTACTACCAGATGATCGTCAAAGCTGTGGTCATTTTGCTGGCGGTGCTGGTGGATAACAAAAAGCAGTAACTCATTACTCAACAGGACATCTGATTATGAATATGAAAAAGCTGGCTACACTGGTTTCCGCCGTTGCGTTAAGCGCGACCGTCAGCGCCAACGCGATGGCGAAAGACACCATCGCACTGGTCGTTTCTACGCTGAACAACCCGTTCTTTGTGTCGCTGAAAGATGGCGCGCAAAAAGAAGCAGAAAAACTGGGTTACGATCTGGTGGTGCTGGATTCTCAGAATAACCCGGCGAAAGAGCTGGCGAACGTGCAGGACCTGACCGTTCGCGGCACCAAACTGGTACTGATCAACCCGACCGATTCCGATGCGGTGGGCAACGCCGTGAAGATGGCAAACCAGGCGAAAATCCCGGTGATCACCCTGGACCGTATGGCGGCGAAAGGCGAAGTGGTCAGCCATATCGCGTCTGATAACATCGCAGGCGGTAAAATCGCAGGTAACTACATTGCGAAGCAAGCCGGTGACGGCGCGAAAGTCATCGAACTGCAGGGCATAGCAGGCACCTCGGCGGCGCGCGAGCGTGGCGAAGGCTTCAGGCAGGCCGTAGATGCGCATAAGCTGAATGTGCTGGCGAGCCAGCCTGCGGATTTCGACCGCACCAAAGGCCTGAACGTGATGCAGAACCTGCTGACCGCGCACCCTGACGTGAAAGCCGTGTTCGCGCAGAACGACGAAATGGCGCTGGGCGCGCTGCGTGCGCTGCAGACCGCCGGTAAAACCGATGTCATGGTGGTTGGCTTTGACGGCACCGCTGACGGCGTGAAAGCGGTTCAGGATGGTAAGATGAGCGCGACCGTCGCTCAGCAGCCGGAGCAAATCGGCGTTATCGGCGTACAGACCGCGGATAAAGTGCTGAAAGGCGAGAAAGTTCGCGCCCGTATCCCGGTGGATCTGAAGCTGGTTATCAAATAAAACCACGCATTAATAAGAAAAGCAGGGCAATGCGCCACAGGATGTGGCGCCTTTACAGGAACACTCACATGAAAAGCGCTGGCAACCTCGTCGTCCTCGGCAGCATCAATGCCGACCATATCCTCAACCTTGACGCCTTCCCGGCGCCGGGCGAAACCGTCACCGGCAGCCGGTATCAGGTGGCGTTCGGCGGCAAAGGCGCCAACCAGGCCGTGGCGGCCGGGCGCAGCGGCGCGGCAATCGCGTTTATCGCCTGCGTGGGCGAGGATGATACCGGCGAGCGTATTCGCCAGCAGCTTTCGCGCGATAATATCGATGTCTCCCCCGTCAGCGTGGTGGCTGGTGAATCGACCGGCGTGGCGCTGATTTTCGTCAATGGCGAAGGTGAAAACGTCATCGGTATTCATGCTGGCGCGAACGCGGCGTTAACGCCTGCGCGCGTTGAGGCGCAGCGGGAGGGGATCGCCAGTGCCCGCGCGCTGCTGATGCAGCTGGAATCGCCGGTCGAAAGCGTGATTGCTGCCGCGCGTATCGCCCATGAACATCAGACTATCGTTATCCTTAACCCGGCGCCCGCGCGCGCGCTTTCCGATGAGCTGCTGGCGCTGGTGGACATCATTACCCCCAATGAAACCGAAGCGGAAAAACTGACCGGCGTGAAGGTCGCAAGCGATGAGAGCGCCGCGCAGGCCGCCGCGGTCTTGCATCAGAAAGGCATTGAAACGGTGATTATCACGCTCGGCAGCCGCGGCGTATGGCTGAGCGTTAACGGCGAAGGGCAGCGCGTGCCGGGCTTTAGCGTGAAGGCCGTCGATACGATTGCCGCGGGCGATACCTTTAACGGCGCGCTGGTCACCGCGCTGCTGGAAGGCACGCCGCTGCTTGAGGCTATCCGCTTCGCCCATGCCGCCGCCGCGATTGCGGTGACGCGACCTGGCGCGCAGCCTTCCGTTCCCTGGCGCGACGAGATCGACGCCTTTTTACAGCAGCAGGGGTAAGCCATCGTGGCGACAATGAAAGATGTCGCCCGCCTTGCGGGTGTCTCCACCTCAACCGTCTCGCACGTCATTAATAAAGACCGCTTCGTCAGCGACGCAATTCGTGTGCGGGTGGAAGATGCCGTCAGAACACTTAATTACGCGCCGTCAGCGCTGGCGCGCAGTCTGAAGCTGAACCAGACGCGCACCATCGGCATGCTGATCACCGCAAGCTCCAACCCCTTTTACTCCGAGCTGGTACGCGGCGTGGAGCGCAGCTGCTTTGAGCGCGGCTACAGCCTGGTGTTGTGCAATACCGAAGGTGACGAACAGCGTATGAACCGCAATCTGGAGACGCTGCTGCAAAAGCGCGTCGACGGTTTGCTCTTACTTTGCACCGAAACGCATCAACCTTCTCCGGCCATTATGACGCGCTACCCGGCAATCCCGACCGTGATGATGGACTGGTCGCCTTTCGACGGCGACAGCGATGTGATTCAGGACAATTCGCTGCTGGGCGGCGATATCGCCACGCGGCATCTGATTGAGAAAGGCTTTACGCGAATCGCCTGCGTGACCGGCCCGCTGGATAAGACCCCGGCGCGTCTGCGTCTGGAAGGATATCGTACCGCGATGCAGCGCGCAGGGCTGGCAGTACCGGAAGGATATGAAGTTATCGGCGATTTTGAGTTCGGGGGCGGCCTGCGGGCGATGCAGTCGCTGCTGGCGCTGCCCGAACCGCCGCAGGCGGTATTTATGGGGAACGACGCGATGGCGGTTGGCGCTTATCAGGCGCTCTACCAGGCCGGGCTTCGCATCCCGCAGGATATCGCGCTGGTGGGCTATGACGATATCGAACTGGCGCGCTATATGACCCCGCCGCTGACCACTATCCATCAGCCCAAAGACGAACTGGGCGAGCTCGCCATTGACGTGCTCATTCATCGCATGGCGCAACCGGAGCTCCAGCAGCAGCGCCTGCAACTGACGCCGGTTCTGATGGAGCGCGGCTCCGCTTAAGCCTTGTGGCGCTCTTTAATCAGGTTGCGGCCATCTTTAGGGCGCAACAGCATAAAGACCAGCGACGACACCACAGTTATCACGCCCATCGTAATAAAGGTGTAGTGGAACTGCTCAACGGTGTTGGCGTTATCAAACCCTTCATAGAAGCGCAGCACCGCCGCGCTGACGGCCACCCCAAGGCTTATCGACAGCTGCTGCGTTACCGCCAGCATGCTGTTGCCGCCACTGGCGCTTTCATCAGTGAGATCCGCAAGCGTAATGGTATTCATCGCGGTGAACTGCGTGGACATGGCAAGACCCAGCACAAACAGCGGCAGGATCAGCAGCCATACCTGGTTATCCGGCGATTGCAGGGAGAACTGCGCAATCATCAGCCCGATAAACAGCGTGACGCCAACCAGCGTCTTACGATACCCGAACCAGCGAAGCACCTGCGTTACGCCTGATTTGGCGATAATCGAGCCGACCGCCGTCGGCGCCATCATGCAGCCTGCGATAAACGCCGGGTAACCAAAACCAACCTGCAGCATTAGCGGCATCAGAAACGGCACGCAGCCTGTGCCGAGACGGGAGGCGATATTCCCGGCGATGCCAACAGAGAAGGTGCGCGTCTTAAACAAAGACAGCGAGATTAGCGGCGCGCTGTGCCGACGGGCGTGCCAGATATAAGCCATCATCAGCAATAACCCACTGGCAATAACGGCGAGCGCCATCCAGGTGGTCACGATGCGTTCGCCAAACAGCTCCATGCCGCTGGAAAACAGCACCAGGCTCAGGCCGAACAGAAAGAAACCCGGCATGTCGAAGCGCCGGCGCGGGGTGGTGAAGTTCGGCATATATTTGCGGGCGTAGAACAGACCCGCGACGCCAATCGGAATATTAATAAGGAATATCCAGTGCCAGCTCGCCCAGGTGACCAGCACGCCGCCGAGTAAGGGCCCGAGTATCGGGCCGACCAGGCCGGGCATCGTGACGAAATTCAGCACCGGCAGCAGTTCGCTGCGCGGATAGGCGCGCAGGAGGGCGAGACGCGCCACCGGCATCATCATCGCGCCGCCGATGCCCTGCACGATGCGAAAGATAACCAGCTCGGCAAGCGAACCGGACAGCGCGCAGGCGAGCGAACCTAACGTAAAGAGCGAGACGGCGGTCATAAAGACACGGCGGGTGCCGAAGCGGTCGGCCAGCCAGCCGCTGACGGGGATGAGCATCGCGACCGTCAGCGTGTAACTGATTATCGCGGACTGCATCGCCAGCGGAGAACGGTTAAGGCTTTGTGCAATGGCTGGCAGGGCGGTGTTGAGAATGGTGGCATCCAGTGCCTGCATAAAAAAGGCCATCGCCGCTATCCACGGCAGGCCCGCCATACTGCGCGCTTTTTTAGTCATGCGGATCCTGTTGTTATTTCTCTGGCGACGCGGGAGCCTGTAGCAACGCCTGGCAGGCGCGGTAGGCCTCTTCGCTTTGGGACGCGAGGATAGCGTCCGCAATCGCCTGATGAAGTTCGGGCTTGATAACCTGGTTGTGCGTTATCGACGTGAAATAATTGTAATAGATGGAGCGGAACAGGCTCGCGAAAGCGGTCATAAAGGGATTGCCGCTCATTTCATAGATTTGTTCGTGATAAGCCATATCGACTTCTATAAAGCGTTCCCGGTTAAAAGCGTCCTGTAACGCCTGCATTTCTTCCAGCGTATTTTTGAGTCGCTGTTTTTGGGCGTCGCTGCCGTTAAGCGCGGCCAGCGAGCAGGCCTGCGGTTCAAGGCTGTGGCGCATGACCAGAAAATGATTCACCACGGTCGGGAAGGCTTCAATCCCCATCCACCAGGTGAGCAGCTCTTTATCGAGGAAATTCCACTGACTTTGGGGCAATACGCGCGTGCCGATGCGCGGGCGCGGCAATACCAGGCCTTTGGCCGTTAACGTCTTCACGGCTTCGCGTACCGCCGTGCGGCTCACGCCGAACTGCTCTCCCAGTTCTATTTCACCAGGTAGAATCTCACCGGGCTTAAATTCACCCTGAAGGATGCGCTGCGCCAGTTTTTCGGCCAGGACATAAGAAAGGTTCTTTTGGGCGGCCTGTTGATGCGCCAGTAACGACATAATGGCAATTCCTTTAGCTGTACATCGCTAAGTAGTATGCCACCGCAGAGCCTGATCTGATGCAAAAAACGGCAAATAACAGCTTGTATGGCGGTTTAATACAATAAATGGTGAAAAAAAGCGCGCTTGGAAACTTTTTTCAAATTAGGGGTTGTCAGGCGCGAAGAACTCCCTATAATGCGCCTCCACTGACACGGCACAACGGCAAACAAACCGGCCCGTCAGGCAGACGAAAGCGAAAATAAACGCTTGACTCTGAAAGAGGAAAGCGTAATATACGCCACCTCGCGACAGCAGGCTGAAAGCCGCGTCGCACCGCTCTTTAACAATTTATCAGACAATCTGTGTGGGCACTCGGGGCACTGATATCTTAACGTCTTCGGACGATAAATGATTATCAAGTCTCAAGTGAACAACAGTTAATTCATTACGAACTAACAGTTTAATTCTTTGAGCATCAAACTTTAATTGAAGAGTTTGATCATGGCTCAGATTGAACGCTGGCGGCAGGCCTAACACATGCAAGTCGGGCGGTAACAGGAATCAGCTTGCTGATTTGCTGACGAGCGGCGGACGGGTGAGTAATGTCTGGGAAACTGCCTGATGGAGGGGGATAACTACTGGAAACGGTAGCTAATACCGCATAACGTCTTCGGACCAAAGTGGGGGACCTTCGGGCCTCATGCCATCAGATGTGCCCAGATGGGATTAGCTAGTAGGTGGGGTAAAGGCTCACCTAGGCGACGATCCCTAGCTGGTCTGAGAGGATGACCAGCCACACTGGAACTGAGACACGGTCCAGACTCCTACGGGAGGCAGCAGTGGGGAATATTGCACAATGGGCGCAAGCCTGATGCAGCCATGCCGCGTGTATGAAGAAGGCCTTCGGGTTGTAAAGTACTTTCAGCGAGGAGGAAGGTGTTGTGGTTAATAACCACAGCAATTGACGTTACTCGCAGAAGAAGCACCGGCTAACTCCGTGCCAGCAGCCGCGGTAATACGGAGGGTGCAAGCGTTAATCGGAATTACTGGGCGTAAAGCGCACGCAGGCGGTTTGTTAAGTCAGATGTGAAATCCCCGGGCTCAACCTGGGAACTGCATTTGAAACTGGCAAGCTTGAGTCTCGTAGAGGGGGGTAGAATTCCAGGTGTAGCGGTGAAATGCGTAGAGATCTGGAGGAATACCGGTGGCGAAGGCGGCCCCCTGGACGAAGACTGACGCTCAGGTGCGAAAGCGTGGGGAGCAAACAGGATTAGATACCCTGGTAGTCCACGCCGTAAACGATGTCGACTTGGAGGTTGTGCCCTTGAGGCGTGGCTTCCGGAGCTAACGCGTTAAGTCGACCGCCTGGGGAGTACGGCCGCAAGGTTAAAACTCAAATGAATTGACGGGGGCCCGCACAAGCGGTGGAGCATGTGGTTTAATTCGATGCAACGCGAAGAACCTTACCTGGTCTTGACATCCAGAGAATCCTGCAGAGATGCGGGAGTGCCTTCGGGAACTCTGAGACAGGTGCTGCATGGCTGTCGTCAGCTCGTGTTGTGAAATGTTGGGTTAAGTCCCGCAACGAGCGCAACCCTTATCCTTTGTTGCCAGCACGTAATGGTGGGAACTCAAAGGAGACTGCCGGTGATAAACCGGAGGAAGGTGGGGATGACGTCAAGTCATCATGGCCCTTACGACCAGGGCTACACACGTGCTACAATGGCGCATACAAAGAGAAGCGACCTCGCGAGAGCAAGCGGACCTCATAAAGTGCGTCGTAGTCCGGATTGGAGTCTGCAACTCGACTCCATGAAGTCGGAATCGCTAGTAATCGTGGATCAGAATGCCACGGTGAATACGTTCCCGGGCCTTGTACACACCGCCCGTCACACCATGGGAGTGGGTTGCAAAAGAAGTAGGTAGCTTAACCTTCGGGAGGGCGCTTACCACTTTGTGATTCATGACTGGGGTGAAGTCGTAACAAGGTAACCGTAGGGGAACCTGCGGTTGGATCACCTCCTTACCTGCAAGATACAACCTCGTAGTGCTCACACAGATTGTCTGATAGAAAAGTAAAGAAGCAAAACCTCTACAGGCTTGTAGCTCAGGTGGTTAGAGCGCACCCCTGATAAGGGTGAGGTCGGTGGTTCAAGTCCACTCAGGCCTACCAACTCCGCACGGAGTTGCAGAGGTTTAACTACGATGGGGCTATAGCTCAGCTGGGAGAGCGCCTGCTTTGCACGCAGGAGGTCTGCGGTTCGATCCCGCATAGCTCCACCATCACTTCAGAGTGTACTCCCTGAGTATACTGCGAAGTATTTGCTCTTTAACAATCCGGAACAAGCTGAAAATTGAAACAGACACGCTGCTGCATTCTTCCGTAAATAAGGAATGCGCGGTGTGTCAGAGTCTCTCAAACTCGCAGCACGAAGACTTCTTCGGGTTGTGAGGTTAAGCGAACAAGCGTACACGGTGGATGCCCTGGCAGTCAGAGGCGATGAAGGACGTGCTAATCTGCGAAAAGCGCCGGTAAGGTGATATGAACCGTTATAGCCGGCGATGTCCGAATGGGGAAACCCAGTGTGATTCGTCACACTATCTCAGCATGAATACATAGTGCTGTGAGGCGAACCGGGGGAACTGAAACATCTAAGTACCCCGAGGAAAAGAAATCAACCGAGATTCCCCCAGTAGCGGCGAGCGAACGGGGAACAGCCCAGAGCCTGAATCAGCTTGTGTGTCAGTGGAACGGTCTGGAAAGGCCGGCGATACAGGGTGACAGCCCCGTACACGAAGGCACACAGGCTGTGAGCTCGATGAGTAGGGCGGGACACGTGATATCCTGTCTGAAGATGGGGGGACCATCCTCCAAGGCTAAATACTCCTGACTGACCGATAGTGAACCAGTACCGTGAGGGAAAGGCGAAAAGAACCCCGGCGAGGGGAGTGAAACAGAACCTGAAACCGTGTACGTACAAGCAGTGGGAGCCTTCGTAAGAGGGTGACTGCGTACCTTTTGTATAATGGGTCAGCGACTTATATTCTGTAGCAAGGTTAACCGCATAGGGGAGCCGAAGGGAAACCGAGTCTTAACCGGGCGTTAAGTTGCAGGGTATAGACCCGAAACCCGGTGATCTAGCCATGGGCAGGTTGAAGGTTGGGTAACACTAACTGGAGGACCGAACCGACTAATGTTGAAAAATTAGCGGATGACCTGTGGCTGGGGGTGAAAGGCCAATCAAACCGGGAGATAGCTGGTTCTCCCCGAAAGCTATTTAGGTAGCGCCTCGTGAACTCATCTTCGGGGGTAGAGCACTGTTTCGGCTAGGGGGCCATCCCGGCTTACCAACCCGATGCAAACTACGAATACCGAAGAATGTTATCACGGGAGACACACGGCGGGTGCTAACGTCCGTCGTGAAGAGGGAAACAACCCAGACCGCCAGCTAAGGTCCCAAAGTCATGGTTAAGTGGGAAACGATGTGGGAAGGCACAGACAGCCAGGATGTTGGCTTAGAAGCAGCCATCATTTAAAGAAAGCGTAATAGCTCACTGGTCGAGTCGGCCTGCGCGGAAGATGTAACGGGGCTAAACCATGCACCGAAGCTGCGGCAGCGACACTATGTGTTGTTGGGTAGGGGAGCGTTCTGTAAGCCTGTGAAGGTGTGCTGTGAGGCATGCTGGAGGTATCAGAAGTGCGAATGCTGACATAAGTAACGATAAAGCGGGTGAAAAGCCCGCTCGCCGGAAGACCAAGGGTTCCTGTCCAACGTTAATCGGGGCAGGGTGAGTCGACCCCTAAGGCGAGGCCGAAAGGCGTAGTCGATGGGAAACAGGTTAATATTCCTGTACTTGGTGTTACTGCGAAGGGGGGACGGAGAAGGCTATGTTGGCCGGGCGACGGTTGTCCCGGTTTAAGCGTGTAGGTGTGTGTTCCAGGTAAATCCGGTTCACTTTAACACTGAGGCGTGATGACGAGGCACTACGGTGCTGAAGTAACAAATGCCCTGCTTCCAGGAAAAGCCTCTAAGCATCAGGTAACACGAAATCGTACCCCAAACCGACACAGGTGGTCAGGTAGAGAATACCAAGGCGCTTGAGAGAACTCGGGTGAAGGAACTAGGCAAAATGGTGCCGTAACTTCGGGAGAAGGCACGCTGACATGTAGGTGAAGCCCCTGCGGGTGGAGCTGAAGTCAGTCGAAGATACCAGCTGGCTGCAACTGTTTATTAAAAACACAGCACTGTGCAAACACGAAAGTGGACGTATACGGTGTGACGCCTGCCCGGTGCCGGAAGGTTAATTGATGGGGTTATCGCAAGAGAAGCTCCTGATCGAAGCCCCGGTAAACGGCGGCCGTAACTATAACGGTCCTAAGGTAGCGAAATTCCTTGTCGGGTAAGTTCCGACCTGCACGAATGGCGTAATGATGGCCAGGCTGTCTCCACCCGAGACTCAGTGAAATTGAACTCGCTGTGAAGATGCAGTGTACCCGCGGCAAGACGGAAAGACCCCGTGAACCTTTACTACAGCTTGACACTGAACATTGAGCCTTGATGTGTAGGATAGGTGGGAGGCTTTGAAGCGTGGACGCCAGTCTGCGTGGAGCCAACCTTGAAATACCACCCTTTAATGTTTGATGTTCTAACCTGGCGCCATAATCTGGCGTGGGGACAGTGTCTGGTGGGTAGTTTGACTGGGGCGGTCTCCTCCCAAAGTGTAACGGAGGAGCACGAAGGTCAGCTAATCCTGGTCGGACATCAGGAGGTTAGTGCAATGGCATAAGCTGGCTTGACTGCGAGAGTGACGGCTCGAGCAGGTGCGAAAGCAGGTCATAGTGATCCGGTGGTTCTGTATGGAAGGGCCATCGCTCAACGGATAAAAGGTACTCCGGGGATAACAGGCTGATACCGCCCAAGAGTTCATATCGACGGCGGTGTTTGGCACCTCGATGTCGGCTCATCACATCCTGGGGCTGAAGTAGGTCCCAAGGGTATGGCTGTTCGCCATTTAAAGTGGTACGCGAGCTGGGTTTAGAACGTCGTGAGACAGTTCGGTCCCTATCTGCCGTGGGCGCTGGAGAATTGAGGGGGGCTGCTCCCAGTACGAGAGGACCGGAGTGGACGCATCACTGGTGTTCGGGTTGTCATGCCAATGGCACTGCCCGGTAGCTAAATGCGGAAGAGATAAGTGCTGAAAGCATCTAAGCACGAAACTTGCCCCGAGATGAGTTCTCCCTGAGACTATAAGTCTCCTGAAGGAACGTTGAAGACGACGACGTTGATAGGCCGGGTGTGTAAGCGCAGCGATGCGTTGAGCTAACCGGTACTAATGAACCGTGAGGCTTAACCTTACAACGCCAAAGAAGTCTGGCGTGTTGAGAGACGATTCAGCTTGTGACGGATAACGTTCATGGCGTAAAGCGGTGGACGGACAGAATTTGCCTGGCGGCTGTAGCGCGGTGGTCCCACCTGACCCCATGCCGAACTCAGAAGTGAAACGCCGTAGCGCCGATGGTAGTGTGGGGTCTCCCCATGCGAGAGTAGGGAACTGCCAGGCATCAAATAAAGAACCCCTCAGCGATGCTGAGGGGTTTTTGCTTTCTGGGTACCAGACAACAGCATCAGCCCCGCCTTTCCCTTAACCCTTTCCTTTTTAACTACTTTCTCAGCCCGTAATACCACCGCTGAAGATAATCACTTCCGTCCTGCCAGCCAGCTGGCAATAAACGTCGCGATCTGCGCAGGATCGTTGAGATTCAATACCGGTAAATCATTGCCCGGCAATGGTATATCGCTCGCGATAGCGATGGTATGCGCGTCCGGGGTTAACGCCGTCGTCTCTCTGCCCGCCGCTTTTCGAAACAGCATAATTTTCGCGATTTCATCGTGTTTAAAGCCTTCCACCAGAATTACATCCAGCTGCGAGCTATCCATTCGGCTTGCTAGATAATACAGATCCGGCTCTGCCTCGTCCGGCGTTTCGGTCATCAGCGCCCAGCGTTTCGCGCTGGCGACTAATGTCTGGGCGGCACCCGCTTTACGCAGCATATAACTGTCCTTACCCGGCGTGTCGACATCCATATCGTGATGAGTATGTTTAATCAGGCCCGGACGAATGCCTTTTTCGCGCAACAGTGGGATCAACGCTTTCAGCAGCGTTGTTTTCCCCGTGCCGCTCCATGCGGCGATACCCAGTAATGGAATCATTCTCTCTCCTGCCACTTTTCAAGTTCGGCAAGCGTATTCACATTGGCAAAATCCGTTTTACCGGAAAACGTCACGGCACTGCCGTTAATTTGACGCAGGAATACCATGACACGCCGTTCTCCGCACGCCAGATAATCCGTCAGGGCCGCTTTTACTGAATGATGAACCAGTGCGATAGCGGGGTGGTCGCGCTCGCCATCGCTGACCCACACCGCAGGCCGTGTTGCTTTCGCCGCCCACAGGCGCTGCGCCAGGGAGGCGGGAATATGCGGGGTGTCGCACGGACAAAACAGATACCATTCGCCGGGAAGTTGCTGCATTGCGGAAAGCATACCTGCGAGCGGCCCCGGGAAGTCCGGCAGCGTATCGGTGATGACCGGGTATCCGCCCATGCGATAAGCCTCCAGATCCCGGTTAGCGCTGATAGCGACGTGCTCTACCTGCGCGGCAAGACGCTCCGCAACATGCCGCCATAGCGGCTTACCATTTAGCAGCAGCAGCCCTTTATTCTGCCCGCCCATTCGCGTCGCCCGGCCGCCTGCCAGCACCACGCCGGTAATCGCGCTAAGCTTATCCAAGAATATCACCTCTTTTCATACGGTTTTGTCCCTGCTAACGTGTCAGCCAGATAAAAGGAGCCCATGATGAAATGCAAACGCCTTAATGAAGTTATCGAGCTGCTTCAGCCTGCCTGGGAAAAAGAACCCGATCTCAACCTGCTGGAGTTTCTGCAAAAGCTGGCCGTCGAATCCGGTTTTACCGGCGAACTTGCCGATCTTACCGATGATATTCTGATTTATCAGTTAAAAATGCGTGATGCCGATAAAGACGCCGTCATTCCCGGCATCCAGAAGGACTACGAGGACGATTTCAAAACGGCGCTGCTGCGCGCTCGCGGGGTGATTAAAGAGTAAAAGCTTGTAAGAGAAGCCCTCGCGTTCGCTTTGAAATGATATCCTGAAGCATTGCTTGTGTTTTCCGGATATCGGGATGACAGATAACGCTTTTACCTTCCAGACGCTACAGCCAGATACCATCATGGATGCCCTGTTTGAACACGGCATTCGTGTGGATTCTGGCCTGACTGCGCTTAATAGCTTTGAAAACCGCGTTTATCTTTTTCAGGATGAAGATCGTAAGCGTTTTGTTGTGAAATTTTACCGCCCGCATCGCTGGAGCGCCGATCAAATCCGCGAAGAGCATCATTTCGCGCTTGAGCTGGAAACCGATGAAGTGCCGGTGGCGGCCCCGTTGCGCCTGAATGGCGATACGCTCTTAACGCATGATGGCTATATGTTTGCCGTTTTTCCGGGCCTCGGCGGCCGTCAGTATGAAACGGATAACCTCGATCAAATGGAATGGGTCGGGCGCTATCTGGGACGTATCCACCAGACCGGTAAGCAGCGCCTCTTCTCGCACCGTCCGACCATCGGCATTAACGAATATCTGCTGGAGCCGCGCGCGGTCTATGAGACAAGCACGCTCATCCCTGCCTCGCTAAAGGCCGCGCTTTTACAGGCAACCGATGCGCTGACGACAGCCGTTACCGCCCGCTGGCAGCCCGGTTACGATGCGCTGCGCCTGCACGGCGACTGCCATCCAGGTAATATTCTCTGGCGCGACGGCCCGCTGTTTGTCGATCTCGACGACGCCCGCAACGGCCCTGCCATTCAGGATCTCTGGATGTTACTGAACGGCGATGCCGCCGAGCAGCGCATGCAGATGGAAACTATTCTCGAAGCTTATGAGGAATTCACGAGCTTCAATCTTAAAGAGCTTGAGCTGATAGAGCCGCTGCGCGCCATGCGTCAGGTTTACTATCTGGCCTGGCTTATCCGTCGCTGGGAAGATCCAGCGTTTCCGCGCAACTTCCCCTGGCTTGCGGAGGAAGATTTCTGGCGCCGTCAGACCGCGACGTTTAATGAGCAAATTCGGGCGCTCAATGAGCCTCCTTTACAACTAACGCCAATGTATTGATCAGTAATATTCAGGAGAGAGTAAATGATGAAGAAGATTTGGCTGGCGCTGGCCGGTATGGTGATGGCATTCAGCGTATCTGCTGCCGACTACACTGACGGTAAACAATACAACACGCTGGAGAAACCGGTTGCTGGCGCGCCGCAGGTCATGGAGTTCTTCTCCTTCTACTGCCCGCACTGCTACCAGTTTGAAGAAGTGCTGCACGTTTCCGACAACGTGAAGAAAAAGCTGCCGGCTGGCACCAAAATGACCAAATACCACGTTGAATTCCTGGGCCCGCTGGGTAAAGACCTGACGCAGGCGTGGGCGGTTGCGATGGCGATGGGGATTGAAGATAAAATCACGACCCCGATGTTTGAAGCGGTGCAGAAAACCCAAACCGTACAAACGCCTGCCGACATCCGTAAAGTCTTTATCGACGCGGGTGTGAAGCCGGAAGAATATGACGCCGCCTGGAACAGCTTCGTCGTGAAATCACTGGTCGCGCAGCAGGAAAAAGCGGCGGCGGACGTTGGCCTGCAGGGTGTGCCTGCGATGTACGTCAACGGTAAATACCAGCTTAACCCGCAGGGCATGGATACCAGCAATATGGACGCGTTCGTCCAGCAATATGCGAATACGGTGAATTACCTGCTCGGCCAGAAATAATCTGCCTGAGTAAAAGAAAAGCCGGTCACTGACCGGCTTTTTTATACGTCCGATAAATGGCCTCCAGCTCGGCGTCTTTATCATTCCACAGGCCGTTCAGCCACTGCTGAAAGCGGCGCTTAAAGTTTTTATCGTTAACGTAATCGCCATGCAGCGACGCTTCCAGCGGTAACAGATCAACATGCACCACAATACGCGTCAGCTTTCCGCTTAACATATCGTAAAACGGCGTGCGGTTATTTTGCGGGTAGCAGAGCGTCACGTTTAACAGCTTATCGAACTGTTTCCCCAGGACATTTAACGCCATGGCGATGCCAGCCGCTTTCGGCGGAAGTAAATGCCGGAAGGGGGAACGCAGCTGGATCTTTTTTTCTTCGGTAAAACGAGAGCCTTCGACGAAATTCACTATCGTGGTGGGATGATGGCGGAATTTCTCGCAGGAGCGGCGGGTGGTTTCCACATCTTTACCGCGGCGTTCCGGGTGGCGCAGCAGATAGCTGCGGGAATAACGACGCATAAAAGGCATATCCAGCGCCCAGCAGGCGAGCCCAATAAAAGGCACCCAGCCAAGCTGTTGTTTCAGGAAATATTTATTCATGGGAATATGCTTACGGAACAGCACACACAGCACCACAATATCGGCCCAGCTGTGGTGATTGCTGATAAGTAAATACCAGCTCTTTTTATTCAGGCCTTCCAGCCCTTTTACTTCCCATGTGAGACGGGGATTCAGGTGCAGCAGTAATGCCAGCCCTTCACACCAGCAATACATCATAAAATTACAGAAGCCGGAAACCGAGCGCCAGACGGCAGGAAAAGGCAGCAGCAGTTTAATTATGCCAGCAAGGATAATTGGCACGGAGCATACAATAGTTACCAGAATAGCCAGCACGATGCTCAGCAGCAGCGTCGTCGCAGCGAGTAATCTCGACATAATAATTTTCAGACGGTCAGATAAAATGCCGGGTCGGCAGAGGGCGCAGATTCTAACAGAAAACGTTCGCACGGGATGAGCCTAAACGTAACGCGGGATGAATAACGCCTGGTTTTAAGCGCTAAAAAAGCGAACCGGCAAAAGCCCTTTTTTATATCCACAATAAAACTTTTCCGCCAAAAAATAATTAGCGGTCACAGATATTTCATAACCCCATGATTTTTTAGATTATTTACAGCGCTTCGTTACGTTTTTATCTCACGTTATTAATAGCTTAGGTTTTTGTACACAAACTTATCCACAGGGAAGGTTGCGAGCGATCGCGCGGATCGGCAAAACTTTCTGGCCGATCGGCCCTTTGGGTTTCATGTTTTGCGCCAGGCTATGGCATCCTTTATCCATAACTTCATTATCAGGCACGGACATTATGGTTCAGATCCCAGAAAATCCCCTTATTCTCGTCGATGGCTCTTCTTACCTGTATCGGGCGTATCACGCGTTTCCGCCGCTGACCAACAGCGCAGGCGAGCCCACAGGCGCCATGTATGGCGTGCTGAATATGCTGCGCAGCCTGATACTGCAGTACCAGCCCAGCCATGCCGCCGTGGTGTTCGACGCCAAAGGCAAAACCTTCCGTGACGAACTGTTCGAGCACTATAAATCTCACCGTCCGCCGATGCCTGACGATCTGCGCGCGCAGATTGAGC
This sequence comes from Cronobacter dublinensis subsp. dublinensis LMG 23823, assembly GCF_001277235.1. Taxonomy (NCBI): domain Bacteria; kingdom Pseudomonadati; phylum Pseudomonadota; class Gammaproteobacteria; order Enterobacterales; family Enterobacteriaceae; genus Cronobacter; species Cronobacter dublinensis. The sequence continues at coordinate 4,404,965 of NZ_CP012266.1, read as the reverse complement.
CGCTGCATGCGATGGTCAAAGCAATGGGGCTGCCGCTGCTGGCGGTGTCCGGCGTCGAGGCCGACGACGTTATCGGCACGCTTGCGAAAGAAGCGGCGGCGGCGGGCCGCGCGGTGCTTATCAGCACCGGCGATAAAGACATGGCGCAGCTTGTGACGCCAGATGTCACGCTTATCAACACCATGACCAACACGGTGCTGGGGCCGGAAGAGGTCTGTGCGAAATATGGCGTGCCGCCGGAGCTGATTATCGATTTCCTGGCGCTGATGGGCGACTCGTCCGATAACATTCCGGGCGTGCCGGGCGTTGGCGAAAAAACCGCCCAGGCGCTGCTGCAGGGGCTCGGCGGTCTGGACGCGCTCTATGCGAACCCGGAGAAAATCGCGGAGCTCTCCTTCCGCGGCGCCAAAACCATGGCCGCTAAGCTTGAGCAAAACAAAGAGGTGGCGTACCTCTCTTATCAACTGGCGACCATCAAGACCGATGTCGAGCTGGAGCTGAGTCACGATCGTCTCGAGGTGCAGCAACCGCTCGCTGATGAACTGCTGGCCCTCTTCAGACAGTACGAGTTCAAACGCTGGACGTCCGATCTCGAGGCCGGTAAATGGCTGCAATCGCGAGGCAAACCCGCGGCGAAACCGACGGAAACCATCGTCGTCGAGGCGGAGCCGGAAGAAGAGGCCGTCGCGCTCTCGGCGGAGCGCTACGTCACTATCCTTGACGAAGAGACGCTGCTGGAGTGGATTACGCGCATTAAAAAAGCGCCGGTGGTGGCGGTGGATACCGAAACCGACAGCCTCGATAACCTCACAGCCAATCTGGTCGGCCTCTCGTTTGCCATCGAACCGGGCCTTGCGGCTTATATTCCGGTCGCGCACGACTATCTCGACGCGCCGGATCAGCTCGACCGCGATCGCGTGCTGGCGTTACTCAAACCCCTGCTGGAAGATGAGAAACTGGTGAAAGTAGGCCAGAACCTCAAATTCGACCGCGGCATTTTGCAGAATTACGGCATTGAGTTGCGCGGTATCGTCTTCGATACCATGCTGGAGTCTTATATTCTGGACAGCGTTTCTGGCCGCCACGATATGGACAGCCTTTCCAGCCGCTGGCTTAAGCATACGACCATCACGTTTGAGCAGATTGCCGGTAAGGGCAAAAACCAGCTCACGTTTAATCAGATCGATCTTGAACAGGCCGGGCGCTACGCGGCGGAAGACGCGGACGTCACGCTGCAGCTGCACCTGAAAATGTGGCCGAAGCTTCAGCAGCACAAAGGCCCGCTGAATATCTTCGAACATATCGAAATGCCGCTGGTGCCGGTGCTGTCACGCATCGAGCGCAACGGCGTCAAAATCGACCCGGCGGTGCTGCACGCGCATTCACAGGAAATCGCCCTGAAGCTTGCCGAGCTTGAGCAAAAAGCCCATGAGATCGCTGGCGAGCCGTTTAATCTCTCCTCCACCAAGCAGCTGCAAACCATTCTGTTTGAAAAGCAGGGCATTAAGCCGCTGAAGAAAACGCCGGGCGGCGCGCCGTCCACCTCGGAAGAGGTGCTGGAGGAACTGGCGCTCGACTATCCGCTGCCGAAAGTTATTCTGCAATACCGCGGCCTTGCGAAGCTGAAATCAACCTATACCGATAAGCTGCCGCTGATGATCAACCCGAAAACCGGCCGTGTGCATACCTCGTATCACCAGGCGGTCACCGCGACCGGGCGCCTGTCTTCTACCGATCCGAACCTGCAAAACATCCCGGTACGCAACGACGAAGGTCGCCGCATTCGCCAGGCGTTTATCGCGCCGGAGGATTACGTGATTGTCTCTGCGGACTATTCACAGATTGAGTTGCGCATCATGGCGCATCTGTCGCGTGATAAAGGGCTGCTCAGCGCCTTTGCCGAAGGCAAAGACATCCATCGCGCGACCGCGGCGGAAGTGTTTGGTCTGCCGCTGGAGAGCGTTTCTAACGAGCAGCGGCGCAGCGCCAAGGCGATTAACTTCGGTCTGATCTACGGCATGAGCGCGTTCGGGCTGTCGCGCCAGCTTAATATCCCGCGTAAAGAGTCGCAGAAGTACATGGATCTCTACTTCGAGCGCTACCCTGGCGTGCTGGAGTACATGGAGCGCACCCGCAAGCAGGCCAAAGATAACGGCTATGTGGAAACGCTGGACGGGCGTCGCCTCTACCTGCCGGATATCAACGCCAGCAACGCGGCGCGGCGCGCAGGCGCTGAACGCGCGGCCATCAATGCGCCGATGCAAGGCACCGCAGCGGACATCATCAAACGCGCGATGATCGCGGTCGACGCCTGGCTGGAGAAAGAGCAGCCGCGCGTGAAAATGATCATGCAGGTGCACGATGAACTGGTGTTTGAGGTGCATAAAGATGACGTCGAGGCGGTGTCGCTAAAAATTCATGAGCTGATGGAAAACAGCATGAAACTGGACGTGCCGCTGCTGGTGGAAGTGGGCAGCGGCGAGAACTGGGATCAGGCGCATTAACCCCGCAACGGGAGAACGCGCTTTTGTAACTTAGCAACATAACTAATAGATTTTTGTGATAATCATTAGAAATTGCTATGTAAAGAATGAAAAGAAATTACAAAAAGTGCTTTTTCCCGTCATAAAAAAAGGGTAGAGTTAGCGATGTAGGGTACAGAGGTAAGATGTTCTATCTTTCAGACCTTTTACTTCACGTAATCGGATTTGGCTGAATATTTTAGCCGCCCCAGTCAGAAATGACTGGGGCGTTTTTTATTGCACGGAAAAAAGTATCGAGAGACGCGCGAGCCAGGCCCGCGCCGGTGGAGGGTTATTCTTGCGCTGCGTCGTCTTCGGTCATCGGCGCCAGGTCGTTAAACCAGCTGTCCAGCTTGCCGCGCAGTTTATCCACGCCCATTTTCTTCAGTGACGAAAACGCTTCTACCTGCACGTCGCCGTTAAAGGCGATCGCCGCTTCCCGCACCATATTCAGCTGCGCTTTACGCGCCCCGCTCGCCAGCTTGTCGGCTTTGGTCAGCAGCACCAGCACGGGAATATTGCTATCCACCGCCCACTCGATCATCTGCTGATCGAGATCTTTAAGCGGATGACGGATATCCATCAGCACCACCAGGCCTTTCAGGCACAGGCGTTTTTCCAGGTATTCTCCCAGCGCGCGCTGCCATTTGCGCTTCATCTCTTCCGGTACTTCGGCATAGCCATAGCCGGGCAAATCCACCAGACGCTTGCCGTCGGCCACTTCAAACAGGTTGATAAGCTGCGTGCGTCCCGGCGTTTTACTGGTGCGCGCCAGGCTTTTCTGGTTGGTGAGCGTATTCAGGGCGCTCGATTTCCCGGCGTTGGAGCGGCCAGCGAAAGCCACTTCGATGCCCGTGTCGGCAGGAAGATGGCGAATATCCGGCGCGCTGGTTACAAAGTGCGTCTGTTGATAGTTCAACTGAGTCAAAACGGTCGTCTCCGTCAGGATAAGCGTAAGCAATAGCCGCGATTATACCTGAACAGGGCTAAAAGGCTGTTGTTCTCTCCGCTGGCTTACAAAACGCCGGCGAGACGTGTGAGAGATCCGCCCGTTAAACGTTGAGACTTTGCCAGCATAAAAAAATGACCGTTAAGTTTTACTTAAGTAAAAACAGCAGGTTAGACTTACAGAAATGTCCTAAAGTGGACATTTAAGGCCGTGAATGGCTTGAGCCCGCCGTTCAGGCTGGTAAAGTAGGCGTCACGGACAACGGAGTGTCGCAACGGATAATAACTCAGGATGAGGTGTCTGGAGCGTCAGGGTGACGAAGCACACAGCATACCAGGACGGTAAACGTCGGAGACGTTAACAAGGATAAGGAACACGACACGGAGCGTTGTCGGCTGAAGGAAAAACAGGGTTAGTTGTAAGCGCACCAGGATGGTGGATACCGGTGACCGGTTAAAAAGTCAGGAAAAAAGGCGACAGGTTTACCTGTCGCCTTTTTTCTTTACTTGCTTTCTGCTAGATTCCGCCGCAATTCTATACTGTTTAAAACGGCCCAAGACGAAAAATTATGAAGCAACCCTCTTCCTCTGTGCGTGGCAAAGGCCCCGCTAAAGCTAAAACTCGCCGTAAAACGCGTGAAGAATTAAATCAGGAAGCCCGCGACCGTAAGCGCGATAAAAAGCACCGCGGCCATGCGGCGGGCAGCCGCGCGACAGGCGCCAGCGCATCCGGGAAATCCTCCGGTCAGTCAAAACAGAACGATCCGCGCGTCGGCAGCAAAAAACCGATTCCGCTTGGGGTCAGCGACGCTCAGGACACCAGGCCTCAGAAGCACCAACAACCTAAAAGTGAGAAACCTATGTTGTCACCGCAGGAAGAGCTGGACATGCTGGAGAACGATGAGCGCCTGGATGCGCTGCTGGAGCGCCTGGAAAACGGCGAAACCCTGAGTGCTGACGATCAGGCGTGGGTGGATTCCCGTCTCGATCGTATTGATGAACTGATGCAGCAGCTCGGCCTCTCTTACGACGATGATGAAGAAGAGGAAGAGCAGCAGGAAGATATGATGCGTCTCCTCAAGGGCGGCAACTAACCCTTCCGATGGGCCCCACCGTCCTGCTTATACTCCTTCCGATAGTATGTTATCTGGTGTGGTTATTCGTTAAACTACACCGGCTGTCGCGGCGCCAGAAGTGGCTGCGCAGCCGGCTTGTCACCCGCCCGGCGGGTGGGCCAGTTCGCCGAACGCGTCGGCGAAACCGTCGGAAGGAGTGAGCATGTCTGAGCAGGTGATTGACTGGGATCTGGCCCTTATCCAGAAATATAACTATTCCGGGCCGCGCTATACCTCGTATCCCACCGCGCTGGAGTTCTCTGAGGATTTTGGCGAGCAGGCGTTTGCCGACGCGGTCGCGCGCTATCCTGACAGGCCGCTCTCGCTTTACGTTCATATCCCTTTCTGCCACAAGCTGTGCTACTTCTGCGGCTGCAATAAAATTGTCACCCGTCAGCAGCATAAAGCCGATCAGTATCTCGACGTACTGGAGCAGGAGATAATTCACCGCGCGCCGCTTTTTGCCGGGCGTCGCGTCAGTCAGCTGCACTGGGGCGGCGGTACGCCGACCTATCTGAGCAAGGCGCAGATCAGCCGTTTGATGGGCCTACTGCGCGCGAATTTCCACTTTAACGACGACGCTGAAATCTCCATTGAAGTCGACCCGCGCGAAATTGAGCTCGACGTGCTGGACCACCTCCATGCCGAAGGCTTCCGCCGTCTCAGCATGGGCGTGCAGGATTTCAACAAAGAAGTGCAGCGGCTGGTTAACCGCGAGCAGGATGAAGACTTCATCTTCGCGCTCATTCAGCGCGCGCGCGAGGTCGGCTTCACGTCAGCCAATATCGATTTAATCTACGGCCTGCCAAAGCAGACGCCGGAAAGCTTCGCCTTTACGCTGCAACGCGTGGCGGAACTCAACCCGGACCGCCTGAGCGTCTTTAACTACGCGCATCTGCCGACGCTGTTCGCCGCCCAGCGCAAAATCAAAGAGGCCGATCTGCCGTCGGCGCAGCAGAAGCTCGACATCCTTCAGCAGACCATCCAGTCGCTGACCCAGGCGGGTTATCAGTTTATCGGCATGGATCACTTCGCAAAGCCCGATGACGAGCTCGCTATCGCCCAGCGCGATGGCGTACTGCACCGTAACTTCCAGGGCTACACCACGCAGGGCGATACTGATCTGCTGGGGTTAGGCGTGTCGGCCATCAGCATGATCGGCGACTGCTACGCGCAGAACCAGAAAGAGCTTAAGCGTTACTATCAGGCGGTAGACGAGCAGGGCAACGCGCTGTGGCGCGGGCTTGCATTGACGTGCGACGACTGCATCCGCCGCGACGTCATTAAAGCGCTGATCTGTAATTTCCGGCTCGATTTCGCCGCGATCGAAAAGGCGTGGGGTTTGCGTTTTAACGACTACTTCGCAGAAGATCTGCAACTGCTGGCGCCGCTTGCGAAAGACGGGCTGGTGGAGGTTAACGATGGCGGGATTCGTGTCACGGCGAAGGGGCGGCTGCTGATCCGCAACGTCTGTATGTGCTTTGACGTTTATCTGCGCCGCAAAGCGCGGCTGCAACAGTTCTCACGCGTGATATAAAAAAAGCGGGCATCACGCCCGCTTTTTTTAACTAAAGAAGTTAACCAGCGCTGCGCACAGCAGGGCGGCAATCGCCGTCTGGGGCGTATGACCCGCGGCGGCGCCAGCTTCCGCGCTCTGCGTAGCGATATGGATCAGTGATTCCAGCATAACAACTCTCCCCCATAAACGCGCCCGATCATACTCAAGCCTGGCGGACAGTAAAGTATAAAATTAGAGCAATTTGTACGCGACAACGCTTTTTTATACATTACGCCAGATTACTCCATGCCGAGCTCTTTGAGCTTGCGCGTCAGGGTGTTGCGGCCCCAGCCCAGCAGGCGCGCGGCTTCCTGTTTATGCCCCTGCGTATGACGCAGCGCCGTGGTCAAAAGCGTGCGCTCCATCTCCGGCTGCGCTTCGGACAACAGGTTTTGATGACCGGAACGCAGCGCCCGGTCGGCCCACTGCGCCAGCAACGTCGCCCAGCTCTCCGGCAGGGTTTGCGATGGCGCGTCCGGCACGCTGGTCTCAAACAGCTCGGCGGGCAAGTCCTGAATCAATACTTCCTGGCCTGCGGCCATCACCGTCAGCCAGCGGCAGGTGTTTTCCAGCTGACGCACGTTGCCGGGCCACGCGAGGCGCGTCAACGCGGCTTCGGTTTCCGGATGCAGCAGTTTGGCTTCCACGCCCAGCTCGCGCGCCGCCACCTGCAGGAAATGACGCGCCAGGCGCGGAATATCCTCGCGGCGCTCGCGCAGCGGCGGCAGATGCACGCGGATAACGTTCAGGCGATGGAATAGATCCTCGCGGAATTTCCCCTCCTGTACGCGCAGCTCCAGATTCTGGTGCGTCGCTGCGATAATGCGCACGTCCACTTTGACCGGCGCATAGCCGCCGACGCGGTAAAACTGACCGTCCGCCAGTACGCGCAGCAGGCGGGTTTGCACGTCGAGCGGCATATCGCCTATCTCATCGAGAAACAGCGTGCCGCCGTCGGCCTGTTCGAAACGGCCCTGGCGAATCTGGTTGGCGCCGGTGAACGCGCCTTTTTCATGGCCGAACAGCTCCGATTCGATAAGGTCTTTGGGAATGGCCGCCATATTCAGCGCGATAAACGGCGCTTTGACGCGCGGGCTGTGGCGGTGCAGCGCGTGCGCCACCAGCTCTTTACCGGTGCCCGACTCGCCGTTAATCAACACGCTGATGGAGGAGCGCGAGAGACGCCCGATAATGCGAAACACATCCTGCATCGCCGGCGCTTCGCCGATGATATCGGTGGTCGGGCCGAATACCTGCGCGCTGCGCGGCTGTTGCTGCTCCTGATAATGGCTAATGGCGCGCTCGACGAGCGCCACCGCCTCGTCGATATCAAACGGCTTCGGCAGATAATCAAACGCGCCCTGCTGATAGGCGCTGACCGCGGCGTCGAGATCCGAATGCGCGGTCATAATGATGACCGGAAGCATCGGGTGGCGCTGTTTAATCTGTTTGAGCAGCGTCAGGCCGTCCATGCCCGGCATACGGATATCCGACAGCAGCACGTCCGGGGTTTTGGTGCTCAGCGCGTCCAGCACCTCGTTACCGCTTTCAAAGGTGGTGCAGCTTAAGCCTGCTCCGGTGAGCGCGCGCTCAAGCACCCAGCGAATGGAGCTATCGTCATCGACGATCCAGACAATCCCTCGTTGCATAATCACCTCTATTTCCGAATGGGCAGGAAAACCGAAAATTCGGTATGGCCTGGCCAACTGTTAAATTCGATTTTTCCCGAATGCTGATCGATTAGGTTGCGGGCGATGGAAAGCCCCAGCCCGGTGCCGCCTTCGCGGCCGCTGACCATCGGGTAAAACAGCGTATCCTGCAGGTGCGCCGGAATGCCCGGCCCGTTGTCTTCCACGTCGATGCGCGCCGCCAGGCGGTAACGCACGCCGTGCAGCGTCAGCTGAAACGCGGTACGGGTACGCAGGGTGATTTCGCCACCTTCGTCGCCCAGCGCCTGAAGGGCGTTACGCACGATATTCAGCAGCACCTGCTCTATCTGATCAGGATCATGGGTAAATTCCGGCAGGCTTGGGTCGTAGTCGCGTACCAGCGTGACGTTCTCCGGCAGCTCCATCGACACCAGCTTCACCACGCGCTCGGCGACTTTATGAATGCTCTCGGTGACGTGCATGCCCGGCTGCTGCGGCCCTAACAGACGGTCCACCAGGTTACGCAGGCGGTCGGCCTGTTCGATAATCACTTTCGTGTATTCGGTCAGCGACGGGTCGGGCAACGCGCGGGCGAGCAGCTGCGCTGCGCCGCGCAGGCCGCCAAGCGGGTTTTTGATTTCATGCGCCAGCCCGCGCACCAGATCGCGCGCCGCGACCTGCTGGGCATGCTGAAGTTGTTCCTGGCTTAAACGTCGCTGATTGTCCATCGGGGCCATTTCCAGCAGGATCAGGCCATCCGGCAGACGTTGCGCCGTCAGGGAAAGAATGTGCGAGCGACCATCGATGACCAGCGTCACTTCGTTATCCGTAAACCCCTGGCCCGCGTTCAGGCTTTCCTGCATCAGGCTGATATTCAGGGAAAAATAACTCAGAAGCTCTGGTAACGGCGTGCCATAAAGCTTACGTGAACTTTGCGCGAGCAGTTGCTGCGCCGCCGGGTTGGCGTAATGCACCGCCAGGTCGTCATCGACCAGCAGAATGCTATTGATTAATGCGTTAAGGATCTGCCCAGCATCGGGCAGCGTGCCTGTTGCCATCCAGCAGTCCCCCAGGTTTTTGCACCATTTTAGTGCATTATAGCGTTTTAACGATGAAAAAGGCGTTAAAACCGGTTTCGGGTGGTGAAAAAAGCCCATCCGAAGATGGGCTAAAGTTTCCACGGCAACAAAAAAACAGTGACGGATTTCACGCAGTGGCGACAACCTGAAATCCGTTGGCTATCAACTTCAAAAAAGCATTACACGCTGTAGTACAGTTCGAACTCTACCGGGTGCGGCGTCATGCGAACGCGGTCGTTCTCTTCGATACGCAGCGCGATGTAAGCGTCGATGGCGTCGTCGGTGAATACGCCGCCTGCGGTCAGGAACTCGCGGTCCTGATCCAGCGCCTGCAGGGCTTCTTCCAGAGAGCCAGCAACCTGCGGGATCTCTTTCGCTTCTTCCGGCGGCAGGTCATACAGGTTTTTGTCCATCGCTTCGCCCGGGTGGATCTTGTTCTTGATACCGTCAAGACCAGCCATCAGCAGGGCCGCGAAGCACAGGTACGGGTTAGCGGCCGGGTCCGGGAAGCGCACTTCGATACGACGCGCTTTCGGAGAGGCGACAACCGGGATACGGATAGACGCAGAGCGGTTACGCGCGGAGTAAGCCAGCATCACCGGCGCTTCGTAGCCCGGGACCAGACGCTTGTAGGAGTTGGTGGTCGGGTTGGACAGCGCGTTGATGGCTTTCGCGTGTTTGATAACGCCGCCGATGTAATACAGCGCCTGCTCAGACAGACCAGCATATTTGTCGCCGGAGAACAGGTTGGTGCCGCCTTTAGACAGGGACATGTGGCAGTGCATGCCAGAGCCGTTATCGCCAAACATCGGTTTCGGCATGAAGGTCGCGGTTTTGCCGAAGCGGTGCGCGACGTTATGCACGACATATTTGTAGATCTGAATTTCGTCCGCTTTTTTGGTCATGGTGTTGAAGCGGGTGGCCACTTCGTTCTGACCTGCGGTAGCAACTTCGTGGTGGTGAGCTTCAACCACCAGGCCCATCTCTTCCATGGTCAGACACATCACGGAACGGATGTCCTGAGAAGAGTCAACCGGCGGAACCGGGAAGTAACCGCCTTTCACGCCCGGACGGTGGCCTTTGTTGCCGCCTTCATATTTGGTGGAGGAGTTCCACGCGCCTTCGATGTCGTCAATCGCGACATGGGAGCCGGAGATGGAGCTGCCAAAGCGGATGTCGTCAAACAGGAAGAACTCAGGTTCCGGCCCGAACAGCACGGTGTCGGCGATGCCGGTGGAGCGCAGGTACTCTTCCGCACGTTTGGCGATGGAACGCGGGTCGCGATCGTAGCCCTGCATGGTGCCCGGCTCAAGGATATCGCAACGAATAATCAGGGTCGGTTCTTCGTAGAACGGGTCAATGACAGCGGTGGAGGCGTCCGGCATCAGCACCATGTCAGATTCATTGATGCCTTTCCAGCCACCGATGGAGGAACCATCGAACATTTTACCTTCTTCAAAGAAGTCGGCGTTCACCTGGTGGGCTGGGATGGTGACGTGCTGTTCTTTACCTTTCGTGTCAGTGAAGCGCAGATCCACAAACTTCACTTCATGTTCATTCAGCATCGTCAGAACGTGTTCAGCGGACATACTTAACTCTCCCGGATTTGTCATTGTCGTCGTGGTAACGAGGTATTCAGTACTTATTAAAATTGGCGTCGCCGCCCTGAAATCTTTAAAGCGAAATCTGTGCCAACTTTCAAATCCCCCTAAAAAGGCGCTATGATGCGCGTCATAGTGCAAAAGGGCTGCACCAGAATGGACAGATTGCACCAATATAGTGCCTGTGTGTAAAAAACAAGCACTGTGTTGGTGCAATTTACGTTTAATAGCCCTTTTACCGCTGCGTGAAAAGGATCACAAAGCCTGGCGACAATACTTGTTTGCGTCAGATGATTGTGATCCTGTTTAGTCCTTCGATTAATACGTGTACAATAACGCGCTATTTCTAATGCCTGAGGCAAAGTTGTGATCGAAAAATTGCGTAACATCGCCATCATTGCGCACGTTGACCATGGTAAAACGACCCTGGTTGACAAGCTGCTGCAGCAATCCGGTACGTTCGACGAACGTGCTGAAACTCAAGAGCGCGTGATGGACTCCAACGATTTGGAGAAAGAGCGTGGGATTACCATCCTCGCGAAAAACACCGCGATCAAATGGAATGATTACCGTATCAACATCGTTGATACCCCTGGGCACGCCGACTTCGGTGGTGAAGTTGAACGTGTCATGTCCATGGTTGATTCCGTGCTGCTGGTGGTTGATGCTTTTGACGGCCCGATGCCGCAGACGCGCTTCGTGACCAAGAAAGCATTTGCCCATGGCCTGAAACCTATCGTGGTTATCAACAAAGTTGACCGTCCGGGCGCGCGTCCTGACTGGGTTGTGGATCAGGTGTTCGACCTATTCGTGAACCTCGACGCGACCGACGAGCAGCTGGACTTCCCTATCGTTTACGCGTCTGCGCTGAACGGTATCGCGGGTCTGGATCACTCTGACATGGCGGAAGACATGACCCCGCTGTACCAGGCGATTGTCGACCATGTACCGGCACCGGACGTCGACCTCGACGGCCCGCTGCAGATGCAGATCTCCCAGCTGGACTACAACAACTACGTTGGCGTCATCGGTATCGGTCGCATCAAACGCGGTAAAGTGAAGCCGAACCAGCAGGTCACTATCATTGATAGCGAAGGCAAAACCCGTAACGGTAAAGTCGGTAAAGTGCTGGGCCACCTCGGTCTGGAGCGTATCGATACCGATCTGGCGGAAGCAGGCGATATTATTGCTATCACCGGTCTTGGCGAGCTGAACATCTCCGACACAATCTGCGACCCGCAGAATGTCGAAGCGCTGCCGGCGCTGTCCGTTGACGAGCCGACCGTTTCTATGTACTTCAACGTCAACACCTCGCCGTTCTGCGGTAAAGAAGGTAAATACGTTACCTCTCGTCAGATCCTTGACCGTCTGAACAAAGAGCTGGTGCACAACGTTGCGCTGCGCGTTGAAGAGACCGAGGACGCTGATGCGTTCCGCGTTTCTGGCCGTGGTGAACTGCACCTGTCTGTTCTTATCGAGAACATGCGTCGTGAAGGTTTCGAACTGGCGGTTTCCCGTCCGAAAGTTATCTTCCGCGAAATCGACGGCCGTAAACAAGAGCCGTTCGAAAACGTGACGCTGGACGTTGAAGAGCAGCACCAGGGTTCTGTGATGCAGGCGCTGGGCGAGCGTAAAGGCGACCTGAAAAACATGAATCCGGACGGCAAAGGCCGCGTACGTCTCGACTACGTGATCCCAAGCCGTGGCCTGATTGGCTTCCGTTCCGAGTTCATGACCATGACTTCCGGTACCGGCCTGCTGTACTCCACCTTCAGCCACTACGACGATATCCGTCCGGGCGAAGTGGGCCAGCGTAACAACGGCGTACTGATCTCTAACGGTCAGGGTAAAGCGGTTGCGTTCGCGCTGTTCGGTCTGCAGGATCGCGGCAAGCTGTTCCTGGGTCACGGTGCCGAAGTCTATGAAGGCCAGATCATCGGTATTCACAGCCGCTCTAACGACCTGACGGTTAACTGCCTGACCGGTAAGAAACTGACCAACATGCGTGCGTCCGGTACGGACGAAGCGACGGTTCTGGTTCCGCCTATCAAGATGACCCTGGAGCAGGCGCTCGAGTTCATCGATGACGACGAACTGGTTGAAGTTACCCCGCTGTCCGTACGTATTCGTAAACGTCACCTGACGGAAAACGATCGTAAACGTGCCATGCGCGGTGCGAAAGAAGAGTAATACGGTGCATCCGTAAGCCGGGTCAGCGTTCGCGCCGCCCGGCATGACTTAAAAGCTGCTGAGAGATCAGCGGCTTTTTTTATGGCTGCGCGCGCATACTCTTTATAAAACAGTTACTCATGAAGTCATGATGCCCGACGGCAGCACTGACTGTCTGCCGCACGGCGACGGCGAAACCGACCGCTGATTTCCGTCTGCAACGCGCGGGCGATGCAAAAGCCGCGCGTTCGCACATAGTCAAAGTTCTCCTTTCTCGCTACAGTTAACTTTCCATGGCCCAAAAGGAGAGAGAGTCATGCTGTATATCTTTGATTTAGGTAATGTCATTGTCGATATCGACTTTAACCGCGTGCTGGGCGTCTGGAGTGATTTCAGCCGCGTGCCGCTGGCGAACCTGCGGCAAAGTTTCTCCATGGGCGAGCCTTTTCATCAGCACGAGCGCGGCGAACTGAGCGACGAGGATTTCGCGAAGGCATTATGTGAAGAGATGGCCTTGCCGTTGAGCTTCGAGCAGTTTTCTGCCGGCTGGCAGGCGGTGTTCGTCGGGCTACGCCCGGAAGTCATTACCCTCATGCAGCAGTTGCGCGAGCAGGGGCATCGAGTGGTGGTGCTCTCTAATACCAACCGGCTGCATACGACCTATTGGCCGGAAGAATACCCGGAAGTACAGGCCGCCGCCGACGCGATTTATCTCTCCCAGGAGATGGGCATGCGTAAGCCAGAGCCGGAAATCTACCAAAAAGTGCTGGAGCAGGAAGGCTTCAGCGCCCGCGACGCTGTGTTCTTCGATGATAACGAAGCGAATATCGACGGCGCGCGTAAAGTGGGCATCACCAGCATTCTGGTGACCGACCGTAAAACCGTACCGAACTATTTCGCGAACCCGGCATGTTAAGATCCGTTCATCAAAAAGCGGCTCGCCGTACCGGGCCGCTGATCGCCTGGCTTAAGCTGCTGTGGAGTCGGATCGACGAAGATAATATGACGACGCTCGCCGGTAACCTGGCGTATGTGTCGCTGCTTTCGCTCGTGCCGTTTGTAGCAGTAATTTTCGCGCTGTTCGCCGCATTTCCGATGTTTTCTGATGTCAGCATTCAGCTGCGCCATTTCGTGTTTGCGAATTTCATGCCTGCCACAGGCGATATCATTCAGCGCTATATCGAGCAATTTGTTGCTAATTCCAGCAAGATGACGGCTGTCGGCGCGCTTGGGCTGATTGTGACCTCGCTGCTGCTGATGTATGCCATCGACAGCGCGCTTAATACCATCTGGCGTAGCACGCGCAAACGCCCGAAGGTCTACTCCTTCGCCGTGTACTGGATGATTTTGACCCTCGGTCCGCTGCTGGCGGGCGCGAGTCTGGTGATCAGCTCCTATTTGCTGTCGCTGCGCTGGGCGAGCGGCTTTACGACGATGATCGACGAAGTACTACGTATTTTTCCGCTGCTGCTGTCGTGGCTGTCGTTCTGGCTGCTTTACAGCGTGGTGCCGACAACGCGCGTGCCGGGCCGCGACGCGCTGGCAGGCTCACTGGTGGCGGCACTGCTGTTCGAGCTTGGCAAAAAAGGTTTCGCGCTGTACATCACCATGTTCCCTTCTTATCAGCTGATTTACGGCGTGCTGGCGGTGATCCCCATCCTGTTTCTCTGGGTCTACTGGACCTGGTGCATCGTCTTGCTTGGCGCGGAAATTACTGTCACTCTCGGGGATTACCGCCAATTACGACAAGCCGCCAGAGAAGAAGCTGAACCAGTATGATTGCATTAATTCAACGCGTGACCCACGCCAGCGTGCGCGTGGGGGAAGAGGTGACGGGTGAAATCGGGCCAGGACTTTTAGTTCTGCTGGGTGTCGAAAAAGAAGACGACGAGCAGAAAGCGAACCGACTGTGCGAGCGCGTGCTGGGTTATCGCATCTTCAGCGACGAGCAGGGCAAAATGAACCTGAACGTGCAGCAGGCGGGCGGCAGCGTGCTGGTGGTGTCGCAATTTACGCTGCCTGCGGATACTGAAAAAGGCCTGCGCCCGAGCTTTTCGCGCGGCGCGCCGCCTGAGCAGGCTGAAGCCCTTTACGACTATTTCGTCAGCCGCTGCCGGGCGACGGGCATCAAAACGCAAACCGGGCGTTTCGCCGCCGATATGCAGGTCTCGCTGACTAATGACGGTCCTGTGACCTTCTGGTTGCAGATATGAACCAGATGCCCTCATGGCCGCGGACAACAAGAGAGAGTACCGCTATGTATCACCTTCGTGTACCTGAAACAGAAGAAGAACTTGAGCGTTACTACCAGTTCCGCTGGGAGATGCTGCGTAAACCGCTGCATCAGCCGAAAGGCTCCGAGCGCGACGCTTACGATGCGCTGGCCCATCATCAGATGGTGGTGGATGAAGAGGGTAACCCGGTCGCCATCGGGCGGCTCTATATCAACGCCGATAACGAAGGCTCGATCCGCTTTATGGCTGTCGACCCGGCCGTGCAGGAGAAAGGCCTCGGCACGCTGGTGGCGATGACGCTGGAGTCGGTCGCGCGCCAGGAAGGCGTGAAGCGCGTCGTCTGCAGCGCGCGCGAGGACGCGGTGGAGTTTTTCGCCAAGCTCGGTTTTGTAAACGAGGGCGAGATAACCACGCCGCAAACTACCCCGCTGCGCCACTTTTTGATGATTAAACCGATAGCCTCGCTGGATGACATTCTGCACCGTGCCGACTGGTGCGCCCAGCTGCAACAGGCGTGGTATCAGCATATTCCGCTCAGCGAGAAGATGGGCGTGCGTATTTTGCAATATACCGGGCAGAAATTTATCACCACGATGCCGGAGACCGGCAACCAGAATCCGCACCATACGCTGTTCGCCGGCAGCCTGTTTTCGCTGGCGACGCTGACCGGATGGGGGCTTATCTGGCTGATGCTGCGTGAGCGCCACCTCGGCGGCACGATTATTCTGGCCGATGCGCATATTCGTTATAGCCGACCGATCACCGGGAAGCCGGGCGCCGTCGCCGATTTAGGCTCGTTAAGCGGCGATCTGGACCGTCTCGCGCGGGGCCGTAAGGCACGCGTCCAGTTGCAGGTGGAGCTGTCGGGCGATGATACCCCCGGCGCGGTGTTTGAAGGAATTTACATTGTATTGCCCGCAAAACCCTTCGGGCCGCTGGAAGAGGGCGGTAACGAGGAGGAGTAGGTTGCGGTGGCGATTTTGTAGGGCAGGTAAGCAAAGCGCCACCTGCCGCTGCTCTGGTGGGTGTTTAAGCCCCCGGTACGACACCGTTCTGCATGGTCTGCTGCACCTGCTGGCCGTTAGTGCCGGTCGCCTGCAATTGGCCGCTAACACTCGGCCGTAGCGGCGCGTCGGCGGCCAGGCTGCCGCTCGCGGTGAGCTGAATATTGCCGTCGCCCTCCAGCGGCACCTGCGGCCATCCCCATTGATGCAATACGTTTACCGGCACCGCGCGGCCATTGAGGCTTAGCGTCGTCATGCGCTGCGGCAGTTGAGAAATCGTCGCGGTGGCCTGCAACATTCCCTGGCCTGCAAAGGCGCTCAGCTCGCTAATCGCAATGGTGGATGGATTCGCGTTCAGCGTCAGCGACGGACGGCGCACGTCGACGCGGTTAAACGTCGCGGCGGCGGCGTTCAGCGTGGCGTTGCCGCCCCAGATCCCCCATTCGCCGTTGCGCGCCAGCTGGAGATTATTGCCCCAGGCGTCCAGCGCGGTGAGCTGAAACGGCCACTGCGGATCGATATCGATAATCAGATTGCGGCTCGCGGAAAGCTTTTTCACCGTCACGCTTTGCAGCCACGCGGGCAAGGTCTCCTGCCAGTGTTTTTTCCAGTCGGCGGGCAGCGTGTACTCCAGCCCGGCCAGCGCCAGTTCGTCGAGCGTCAGCGCGTTACCTTCGCGCTGCCAGCTGCCAGACGTCCTCACCATGCCGCCTTCCCAGCGTGAACTAAACTGGCGCAGCGCGACACCCTGCGCGGAAAGATCGGCGTTAACGATAGGGTCGAGAAAATGCAGTGAGCCGTAAACCACTTCGCTGGCGTTCATCGACACGCGGCCGTCGTCGCTCTGCCAGCTGCCGTTGGCAAGCGTCAGATTACGCAGGCTGATATCCAGATCGGTCGCCGCCCAGCCGGGCCCTTCGAGCCGCGCGTCAGTGACGTCAATGCGCCCGAGCGCCAGCGAAGGCAATGTCGTCAGCGGTTTTAAGAAATCGCTGACCGTTTTATCGGTTTGCAGCCGGATGTCACTTAAGCGCAGCGTGTCCACTACCCAGCCGCCATTGGCCAGACGGCGGGCGTTGCCTGTGAGCGCGCCGCGGGCAATATCAGCGCCGAGGTTGGTAATGGTCACTTCATTATGATTGATTTCGCCCTGTACCAGCACGTTGCTGGCGGGCATACCGTTGAGCGTCAGAGAGCCTGCGCTCAGCGCGATATCCGCTTTGCTGCCAAGAATTTTCCCGGCCTCCGGCAGCCACGGGCTGATACCGCCATTGACGCGCTGTGCGCTCAGGTCCCAGCCGGTTTGCGGACTGTTAAACGCCATATCGCTCAGCTGGAGGCGGTCGGCGCGAAAGGGCAGCGGCGCGGTGGATGGCGATAAATTGATCGTGCCTTTGTAGAGCAAAATGGTATCGCCGTGCATCGGCTCGGTGATCTGACGGCTGCTCAGGCCAATATCGACCTTTTGCGCCACCAGCGTGGCGGGCTGGCCGCGACGCCCGAACGTGACGTTTTTCAGCACCAGATGCGAAGGCGCGGAGAAGCGGTGGTCCATTTCATCAAAGGTGATGTGATAGCCGCTGTGCTGGTTCACCCAGCCGGTGAGCCAGCCTGCGCCCCAGCGCGTCTGCAACAGCGCATACAGGGCGAGCAGAATCAGCAGAACGGCAACAAGCAGCGCAATGATGAGCTTTCCGAGAAATTTCATTGTCTTCCATCCTGTGAATTTCCGATGATGGATTTATGCACTATTCAGGCGAATTGCTCAAGGCGGGGATTGTCAACGCAGGTGTCTGCGATGGCGGCGTGGCGCCGCCATCGGCAGGGGATCAGGCCTCGGTCTGTTTTTCCGGCGGAAAAATCAGATTCAGCACAATAGCGGTAATCCCGCCCGCGGCGATGCCAGAGGAGAGCAGGTTTTTCACCCAGTCCGGCGCGAACTGCAGGATCAGCGGCTGCTGCGAGACGCCAAGACCCACCGCCAGCGACAGCGCGATAATCATGATAGCCCGGCGGTTTAACGGCTCGCGGGAAACGATACGCACGCCGGAGGCCGCGATGGTGCCAAACATCACAATAGTCGCACCGCCCAACACTGGCTCAGGAATATGCTGCACAAAGCCGCTGACTGCCGGGAACAGGCCCAGCACAATGAGCATCAGCGCTACCACAAAACCGACATAGCGGCTGGCGACGCCGGTGAGCTGGATAACGCCGTTGTTCTGCCCGAAGCAGGAGTTCGGGAAGGTATTAAACACGGCGGAAACAAACGAGTTCAGGCCGTTCGCCAGCACGCCGCCCTTCAGGCGCTTCATATACAGCGGACCGGAAACCGGCTGTTCGGAGACGTCTGAGGTGGCCGTAATATCCCCGATGGTTTCCAGCGAGGTGATCATAAAGACCAGCATTAGTGGCACCAGCAGGTTCCAGTCGATGCCGAGGCCGTAATACAGCGGCGTCGGCACCATGATCAACGCGTCATTCGCAGGCGTACTGTTCGCAGGCAGCATATCCATGCCCCACGCCAGCAGATAGCCGACGGCCATCGCGATCACCAGCGAGGCGACGCGCAGGTAGGGGTTGCGCTGGCGATTGAGGAGAATAATCACAGCCAGCACCGCGCCCGCGAGCAGCAGGTTTTTCGGTGCGCCGAAGGTGTGGTCGCTCATCGCCGCGTAGCCGCCGCCGATAGACGTTAACCCCACCTGAATTAGCGACAAACCGATAATCATCACCACGACGCCTGAGACAAGCGGCGTGATAATGCGGCGCGCCAGGTGCAGCACACGGGAGATAACCATTTCGGTGCAGCTCGCCAGCATCAATGTGCCGAAGAGCGCGGCCATCATGGTGGGCACGTCGGCACCGCCGGTTTTCAGGGCGGTGCCGCCCATAATCAGTGGTGCGACAAAGTTAAAGCTGGTGCCCTGAATGGACAGCAGTCCTGAGCCAACCGGCCCCCAGGCTTTGATCTGAATAATCGACGCCACGCCGGAGGCGAACAGTGACATGCTGATGATGTGCTGGGTATCCTGCGCGTGTAATCCGAGCGCCTGGCAGATGAGCAGCGCGGGCGTGATCACCGCGACAAACATCGCCAGCAAATGCTGGCAGGCGGCAAACAGCGTTTGTGGTAGCGGCGGCCTGTCTTCCAGACGGTAAATCAATTCACTATTCGGCGCGGGCGCAATCGGTTGCGCATTTTCAGACTCAACGGCGTTAACGGACATCGACGGCATTCCCCTGATGGAAAAGCGGAGATTTTATCGGACTGTTTGGTAAAAGCAAACGTTTGCCATTCATGGTGTGATTATTTTTATGGCAGCGCAGGTCGGTGCCTGGCATCAGAAAACAGAAAACGCGGTGGGAAGGACACAAAAGGAAGCGAAGCTGTGAAATGCCCACTCCAGGTGGGCAGCAGGTTTAGATTTTATTCATCTCAATGGTGAGCGTTCCCTGCACAGCGCCAGCGCCAGGGGTGCCGTCCATTAGTTTGACGATTTGCAGCCCAATGGTTTGCGGCGGCTCTGTCGCGGGCAGCGTGCTCTGGTTGACCGTCATTAACGTGTCGTTGTTGTCATACAAACCAATGGCGACGCCTTGTGCGGCGCCTTCACCTTCTGCCGTGTTTCTTATGGCATTACCGCGACTGGTGTCCGCATCGCTGTAAAAGCGGAATTCGATCTTGCCATCGTTTTTCGCCTTCTCGCAGTCGGCGTCACCATCGACACGCAGATGAATACGATGTGGATTCGCAGCGGTTTGCGTCTCCTGGGTATCCATGAGCGCCAGATCCGCATCAAGGCTAATCGTGTTTTCACTTAAATAGAGTTTGCACTGCCCTGCTGGCGCGTTGATTTGACCGGTGATATGGAGCGTCGCCGGCGTGTCTGCCGCCAGGACAGACGTACCTGACAGGGTGGACAGCAGAACGGCCATAAGACTGGATTTGATAAACAGACGTTTCATTATCATTCCTTATCTAATTGATATTAAGAATAAAATAACGGAATGCCATCGCAAAAAGCCCATCCGGAGATGGGCGTGAGAGGTTACATATGAACAACTTCGATTGTGACGCTGCTCTGGATCTTGCCGGTCGTCGCGGTCTGGCCTTTAAGCTCAACGGGCTGGAGACCAATCGTAATAGAGGCGCTGTTTTCACCTGCATCCAGCGGTAACAACTCGGCCAGGCTAAGCGGTTTGCCCGTCTGATCGAAAATGCCGACGCCAACGCCAGTGGCCGCGTCTTCCCCCTGATACGTATTCGCCAGAACGGTACCATCGCTGCTATCCGGGGTACCGACGAATTTAATCGCCAGCCGGCCTTCATCCATTTGCTGCTCGCAGCTGTTGGCGTTGGCCTTGCCATCTACCGCAATCGTGACCGGTGCGGCGTTGGTGGCGCTATCTCCTTGATCGGCAAGACTTGAACCATCCGTATTCAAATTCACCGCGCTGGCGGTCGGCAGTGAAACCACGCAGCTATTATAGACTTCCGGCGTCATTAACTGGCCTGTAATAGACAGTGACGCGGCGGTGTCATTAGACGTTGCGGCATGAACGGCGGAAGCAATCAAAAGTGCACAAGCGCCTACAGCAAAAAGCTGTTTTTTAAACATATATTTTTACTCGAATAATCTATTTCGACGATGGCGAGTTAACGCAATTACAGCGTTACGAGTTCAAACGTCACGCTGCTCTCTGCTACATATTTATAAAAGCTAAAAATCAGAGATGAGCAACTTCAACCGTCAGGTTACTCTGGACATGCCCTACCGTGACGGTTTGTCCTTTTAACTTGACCATGGCTACGCCAATTATAGCGCTGCCACTATTCACGTTAGTTGTGGCATTAATCACGCTATTCAGCGGGATATATTTTCCCTGAATGTTAAAAATCCCGACACCAACGCCTGTTGCCGCATTGTCACCGGTTAGTGTATTTGCAAGCGCGGTACCTTCGCCATTATCAGCAGGTCCGGTCAATTTGAAGCCAACCTTACCCTCGATAATGTCTCTTGAGCAGTCGTCAACAGGAGATAACGATGGGTTAATCGGATCAACGGATAATGTCACGCTGGAGATAATTTTGGCGTCTTCGCCCTGCAGGGGAATATCGTTAGCGACTTTAACGTCAGTTACACTGCTTCGTGAAAGTGAAACTGCACATCCGGAAGCCGCAGTATTTTCTTTTAAGCTCCCTTGTACGGTGAGTGAACGGCTGGTATCAGATAGCACAGATGCTGCATGTGCAGTACTCAGGAACATACATGTTGAAACTGCTATACCTGTAATAATATGCTTCATTTCAATGTCCTTTTTGTGAGTATTAAAGCGCCCTGAACGAGCGCTTTAACGTTTTTGGTATTACAAACGAACGGCCTCGATAGTCAGCTGGCTTTGCACCATGCCGCCATTCGTAGACTTGTTTTTCAACTTCACTAATGCCAGACCAATTCCCGCGTTGCCCATAGTGGCTTGATTTGTCACCTGAACAGGAATCGTGCTGTTCAATGGGATCGGCTCCCCTTGTGGGGAATAAATACCGACACCAACGTTAACGGCACCATTGGCTAATGTATTGGCAAGAACGGTATTTTCTACATTGTCACCAATACCCGTTAACCGCAGGGCAAGCTGGTCCTGTGCGAGGCGTTGCGAGCATTGATCGCCTGGTTGTGCAGAGACAATTACACCAACCTGTTTAATTTGCTGCGTAGCGAGTTTATCGCCTTGCTGCGGGATATTTTGATCTGCCGTCAAGGCAACACTATTTACAGAAAGTGAAATATTGCAATTCATTTTCACAGGTTGCTGATTGAGCATGCCGTGAACCTGCATTACTCCACTGATGTCTGTTGGCTGAATTTCAGCACAGGCCATTCCTGAAACTAACGAGATAGCGGCAGCCAGGCTGCCAATGATTTTCTTCATTGTTTATTCCTTTTAATTTATTAAGCGTTGATGACTGTAACCGTGGTGCTTAATAATGCTGAGGATTTATTATTAAATATGAGCGACTTCAATCGTGAGCGCGGCGGCGACCAGACCAGCGGTTGGTGTCTGATTTTTCAGCTTTACCAGGCCTACGCTGATTTCGCCAATACCGGCTTCACCGCCCGAATCGAGAAGATTCACAACGCTATTTAACGGAACGGGTTCGCCTTCGGTATCGTAAATACCGACACCTACGCCTTGTGCACCGCCGGTCGCTTGTGTATTAGCGAGGACAGTATTTTCCACGCTGTCACCGACGCCAGTGACTTTAAACGCAATGTGACCGTCAGCAAGCTCCTGTGTACAGGCATCATAAGGTGCTACCGTCGGTGCAAGCGATCTGATCACCAGATTAACGGATGATGCATTCACGGCTTTATCACCCTGCGAGGGCATATCCGTCACGTTGCTGTTTAAGGCGACGCTTCCTTTATCAAGCGTGACCGTACAACCAGCGATTTGCGGAGTCTCGTGAAGATTGCCTTTCACGGTCAGGTTCGCGCTAATATCGTTAGAGTCAGTGGAGGCATGTGCCGCACCCAGCATTAAAAAGGTCGACGCTGCGACGCAAAATAACGCTTTTTTCATTGCATATCCTTATGGATTATTTATCTCAATACCAGCAATAAATCCTGGTGTTGAATAACCGAATAACGATGCCTGCAATTGCAGCCACCGTTATCTCAATTCAATGAAGAAAAAGCCCATCCTGTGATGGGCTTCGGAATTACATACGTTCGATCTGTACGGTCAGTGAGCCGAGCAGGCTACCTGCGACAGGCGTTTGTCCGTCCAGTTTCACCATCTGCAGCTTGAATTTGTCTGCCTGGGAAGCCAGCAGCGTATCGCTATTGATTTTCACCGGTGCGTTAGCTTCATCAAAAATACCAATACCAACGCCAGTTGCCGCGCCAGCAGTTACATCGCTGTTCGCCAGGGAAGTGCCAGCAGCATTATCCGCAACACCGACAAATTTATAAGCGATGTGATTTTCTTCAACCAGATTTGCGCAGCCTTCGCCAGTGACGCTGACGGTGACTTCATTGGCATGGGTTGCAGTTTGGTTCTGACCAACCAGGTTGGTGATATCGTCTTCCAGATTCACCGTGGTAGAACCCAGTTGAACTGCGCAGGATGCCGACGGTGCAGTGACGGTGCCGGTAATATTCAGCGTTGCAGACGTGTCGTTACCTGCAGCCTGTGCGGAACCCATTGCGAAAAGTGCGGAAACGGCGAAGCCAATCAGTGTTTTTTTCATAATAAATATCCTTTTTTATTTCCATGAATGTATAAAATAAGCGAAGCATATTCACTCGATTGAGAAAATGCTGCTTCCGTATTTCTTTTTATAAATAATTAATGCGCATTGTTATTTGTGTTTTAACCTGGCCGCCAGAAATTTTGGCGTTAGTTTTTGCATACCGTAATGCAAGTGGCAAAGGGAATGTATTCTGTTGCGTAGGCAGAAGAATATTTAAAGGTTCATCAGGTGACATTACGCTACCGTTATAAAGCATTTCTATTCCGACGCCTTGTGCTGCATTCTCCTTCGCCACGTTTTTAAAGATGGTTTTGGTTGTTGCATCCGTTACACCTTCAACATTAATGCTCGCTTTTTGTGTATTAATACAATTTAAATTTACGCTAACCGGGTACGTCGCTTCTTTCCCGCCTTGCGCCAGCTTACCAGCATCAATAGGAGGCAGCGCGATTTGCGGACTGGCAATCTGGATCGCACAGTGGGCTTGTGCGGCAATAATTCTCATCGTCAGGCTGACAACCAGCGAATTATCCGCCAGCGTCAGTAACGATGGAATACGGAAATCCATATTCCCTGAGGGCGTAACTGCGCCAGTCTTAATCACTTCCAGGCGCAGAGAAATGTCGTCCGTGCTGACAGTTTTATCGCTGAGATCCATACCTGATGCAGTAAAAGGGAATGCCCACTCTTTTTTTCCTGCGCCTGGTTTAGCGTAAATCGCGGTAATTCTGACCCCCAGGCCGTTAACGGTGGTGGCATAAATATTCTTGCCACTCTGGGCGCCCGGAATGCGGCCTGCCAGTTTTTTACGTATGGTCTCAAGGCATTGCATATTAATATTTTTATGCATGCCCGAAAGCAAAGAGAGCGGTGCCTCTTTTTTATATAAAACGGTGCCGCTCATCGCACTGCTGGTCGTCAACGGTAGCTGCACCGCAACCGGCACATTCAGATTCACGTGGTCGCCTGCGGTATTCAGCTTGCATTCATCGGCTTTGGCGGTGTGCAACGTGCTTACCAACATGGCCGCAGCCATTGCACCAGATAAAGAGTAATGTGAGCTCCGTTTCATCAGTGACACTCCGTTGTCACCAGCACAATAGGTGCTTTGCCTTTTGGCGGTAGATTAAAGGGGGCCTGGCAATGTTGATGGTCGCCCCACGAAACGGTAAGCACACCACTATCTGGCGCAGCGTTCAGGTAAACCTGACCACCATCGCCGAGATAGAAGGCATTATCCTGACCTTCAATTT
Source organism: Cronobacter dublinensis subsp. dublinensis LMG 23823 (assembly GCF_001277235.1). Taxonomy (NCBI): domain Bacteria; kingdom Pseudomonadati; phylum Pseudomonadota; class Gammaproteobacteria; order Enterobacterales; family Enterobacteriaceae; genus Cronobacter; species Cronobacter dublinensis. The sequence goes on along the minus strand of NZ_CP012266.1, from coordinate 4,380,572 downwards.
TGACACGTGCGCCAAAAGGCGGATTTGTGCCGTTATAGGTCACTGTTGCCACCGCTTTCCGTCCGGTAATGGGTTTAAATTCAGCCATCACCACGGCATCTTTTGTCGGCACGACCTCCGCTGATGTACTCACAAAATCGAGAGATTTATCGGCGTTATGCGTATCAATTTCCAGCTGGTTACGACGGTAAGCCTGAACATCAGGCATGAGTGCATAGCCCCGACTGTCGGTAATAACATTCTGGCCGTTACTAAGCGGGAGATCGGCAGCACCTGGTGCTGCGATGAGTGCCATACTGTTGCTGGTAAAACGCCCGGCAGTAATGCCATGACGATGTGCTATCACACTGCCGGAGGCATTCCACGACAGATAGTTATTTCTGTCAGCGTTATAGGTAACACTGGCATCGCCGTAACGGCCCTGATAATCCACGCCCACCGATGCAGTTTGCGTATCGCTCTGCTGATGCTGTGATGCTTCCGTAAGCTGAGCGTTCCAGTTGAGATCGCTGTTATCGCCAAAACGTCCGGACAGCCCGAGTTGGTTAGACATATCACCCTGCAGGCTGCTGGTCGCCGTATAGTTAGCGGTCGGTTGCAACGTAGGATAAGCTTCGCTGAAGGGCACTGAGAGCGTCATTGAAAGCTGTTTGTCCCACTCTGGCGCGTCGCTTTCGCGTGACATACTGAATGCCAGAGACAGGCTGAGAAGATGGAATGATCCGCTCCAACCCAGTTGCCAGGAGCGGGAGACGCTACGATCACCATTCTCCGTTCGTGACAACGTTGCATATAAGCTATGTTCGTCGTTAATGTTTTGATTAAGCGATAAGTTATATTCCCGGCGTTTACGTTCACCCGGCATTATGGCTTCGTTGTCGGCCCAGTCCTGAAAAGAAGAGTAATCGTCATAGTAATAACGGTTATCCAGCCGGATTTGAGTATCTCCATCAGCCAGCGTGTTGCGATAGGTGAGACGTACCATTTTGCCGTCCGCAATCTTTTGATTGTTGTGTTGGCCTTCGCTTTTCGTCACATCAATCGCAATGCCGCCAAAACGCTTCATATCGAAACCGATACCTGCATTAAAAGCTTTAAAACGCTCGTGATACTGAGCGCCCCCGTAAAGCGTGGTATTTAATGGAAGGCCCCATGCCAGTGTGGCCTGCACTAGCCGCGGATCGTGCTCTCCGTTAGTCGGGCCGGTCATTTTGTAATGTCCCATTACCAGGCTATATTTCACTTGTTTGGCTCGCAGCAGCTGCGGCACGCTTGAATACGCGACGGTCGTATGGGTTTCTGAGCCATCCGCTTCTTTAACGGTCACGTCCAGCTTGCCGCCGTCGGAGACGGAAGAAAGATCGTTAATGACGAAAGGCCCTGGCGGTACGGAGCGCTGGTAAACAATGCTGCCATGATCGCGCACGGTGACCTGCGCGTTGCTTTTGGCGATACCGCGAATCACGGGAGCGAAGCCATCCATTTGATCGGGCAACATATCGGTGTCCGAGGAAAGCTGTACGCCACGTAATACCAGGCTATCGAAAATATCGCCTGGCGTACTGGCGTCACCCAGCGTCAGTTCGCCTTTAAGCGCGCGCACGGCAGTCTCCAGATAATTGGAAACACTTTTCCAGCCTTCATCCTTACTGAGCGTTGAGTTATTACGATAACGCCAGCGCCCAATATTGATGCCATTGGTCAGATTGGCGAAAACCGAATCCTGTGTCCCTGCGCTTCGGGTAATATATTGCTGGCCTGATAACTGATAAGTGTTCACAAAGGCCGGAATACCATCATCCCATTCCTCTTCAGGCACACCCATAACCGTTTCATCGAGCAATACTGTCTGCGGAATATTTATGCTGAGCTTTAACTGCGAAAAATCGAAATCGACTTTCAACCCGGGCACTTGCTCTTCAGCAGACGCACAAGCTTTCGTGGCCTCATTATCTTTCGCTTTAGCATCTATTTTGCTCATATCCACACCCAGCTTTTTATAGGCTTCGAACGAGAGGCACGGAATCAACCGTTTCTCCTTGTCTAATTCGAACCTCACGCTGCTGACCATGACCGCTTTGCCATTCACATCGATATGTACCCGATACGTCCCTGGAGGCTGATAACCCTGGCTTAACAGGGAGGTGTCAGTAATCGCAGACTGACCATTTACTGCCTGAAGTAACCCTGGATCAAAATACTCGCCAGCAAATACACTGCGGCAAATAATCGCAGAACTCACAAGAGAGGCGATGAGTTTAACTTTCGCGCCGCACATAACATCTCAACTCATTAGTCAAGATGCTGTGAATATGTTTTCGTCGTGCCACCAAAGTCGTTAATTGCTTCCCACTGAACCTCAGCGCCGCTTTGGGGTGTATGTTTCAGGGTGTAGCTCTTTTTACCAAATGGAGGGATAACCGTATTATTGTCAATAACGGATACCTTAATTAATTCTTTATCGATATCAATTTTGCTTAATACCAGGTTAAAAGGTGAGTTATTATTTACAGTTACCGTATTACCTGCGCGAGTCCACTGGGCATTTTTAATCGCCTCGCCTGCATCGCCTTTCAGTCCTGCCGGGCGGAAGAAGAATTTAATACGGTTGTTAATGGCCAGCACCATACGATTCTGCACTTGCGATTCTTCATCGTTAAGCCCCGGCACGCCTTTAACATCCAGCCACAGTAACGTTTCTTTGTCCGTTGGTAAGCCATGACCGAGATACATGACACGAATAACGTTATCGCTCTTGGGGGCCAGGCGGAAAAGCGGCGGCGTGACCACAAAAGGCAAGTTTTGTTTTGCCGTGCTATTTCCCGAATCCAGCCATGTCTGGATTAAATAGGCGCGGTCTTCATCACTATGCACCGTCACAGACGCATCGCCATCCGCCTCATTATAAACAACACGATCGGCATTCAACGTAAGGGCGCTGCTGGCAATGCCTGACCATAACGCGACAGGCAACAGCGCTGTCAGCAACAGTTTTTTCATTCGATTAATCCATTAATTGTTTTTTGAAAGTTAAGCCCGCCAAATCATTTGCGGGTGAGTTAAATCCTGGCGCTTTATAAACGAACCATTTCAACCGTCAGGCTGGCTTGCACATTCCCTGCTCGTGAATCTCGATCGGCACGTTTTGCCATCGCTAAGTAGAAAGGAAAATGGCGATGATAAATTTCTTCGTAAACCTGCTCTACACCAGTATTTGGCGTAATAATCGAACCCTGCGCATCGTAAATATTTACGGCTATGCCTTCTGCGGCACCTTCACCTGTGAGGCTATTTGCCAGCGCCTGGCCGGACTCATCCGTAGCGCCGATAAACTTCACGCCATAGTTATCCTGAGCACAGCCTTCACCTAAAAAATTAACGAAGTACGCGTCTTGTGTTTTCACATCCTGGCTTGATGAGCCGATATAAGGCAGCATGTTAAGGGCCGCCTGCCCTAACTCCGCCACAGTATGATCAAGTGCAAGGGTGCATGTTGCTGCCGACCCGTTTAAGGCCCCGGTGACGTTAAGCGTTGCGACGTTATCTTCAGCAAACGCGCTTCCGCTAATTAACGCGCAACTCATAAATGCAATTAATGTACGTTTGTTCATCATGTTATCTCGCCTATGCTATTCATACTTATTGGTATTTATTGTTTATGCAGTCAAAACCGGTACTCGAGGAGCAATAAAATAACCATGATAGCGCTGACTTACCTTGAGCGGGGCGCTGATGTTAATGCGCTGAAAATAAACTGGCAACATCTAATAAAATAATTCGCGTATAATAGACATCAACTCCATTACGCATCGTTATGCAAATTGTGCGGGTTGATATCGCCTTCAATTGATTTTCATTAAAACATTTATGCAATCTATGGGATCTTTAAAATACTCTTTATACTATTCAATTCATGAATGTATTTTTAGGGTTATTTTAAGATATTGGCGGGTTAAACATTTTTCGGGGTTAAAGATGTGAAGTTACTTTAACGTAAGTCGTATGATTCACGAGGGGATCTAAAATAATAATGGTGATGAAAATTAAGAATTTATTTATAGCCTGTTTTTACTGTTTTTGATCGGTGTGGCGGGGTCGTTTACTCCGCCGGTTAAGCATTAGAATATTTTTCTGTTTCCGGCATCCAACGTTCAATCAATGCCGCAGCCTGCTCCGTATAGCGCTCATGGATATGTCGTGCAATACGCTGCACCTCTGGAATTAACGCCTGGTCACGTAAAAGATCGGCTACCCGGAATTCAGCATTGCCGGTCTGGCGGGTACCCAGAAGTTCGCCAGGACCACGGATTTCTAAATCTTTCTGAGCGATAACGAACCCGTCGTTGCTGTCACGTAACACCTGCAGGCGTTTTTGTGCTGTAGCGGACAGAGGCGATTTGTAAAGCAGTACGCAATGCGATGCCACCGCACCGCGGCCAACACGACCACGCAACTGATGAAGCTGTGCCAGACCCAGACGCTCCGGATTTTCAATGATCATCAGGCTAGCGTTCGGTACGTCAACACCGACTTCGATTACGGTTGTCGCCACGAGAAGATGGATTTCACCGCGCTTAAATGCCTGCATCACCGCCTGCTTTTCTGCGGGTTTCATGCGCCCGTGCACCAGCCCGACATTGAGGTCTGGTAGCGTGGTCTTTAGCTCCTCCCAGGTCGCCTCTGCCGCTTGCGCTTCCAGCAGTTCCGACTCTTCGATAAGCGTGCATACCCAGTATGCCTGACGGCCTTCCTGACAGGCGCTGCGTACGCGCTCGATAATCTCATTGCGGCGGGTATCGGCGATAGCGACGGTGGTAACCGGCGTGCGGCCTGGCGGTAGCTCATCAATCACTGAAGTGTCGAGATCCGCGTAGGCCGTCATCGCAAGCGTTCGCGGGATTGGTGTTGCGGTCATAATAAGCTGATGGGGATGGAAGCCCTGCTGCTGGCCTTTTTCCCAGAGCGCCAGCCGCTGATGTACGCCAAAACGGTGCTGTTCGTCAATAATGACCAGCGCAAGGCCATTGAACTGCACCTGTTCCTGAAAAATCGCGTGCGTGCCGACAACCATCGATACCTGGCCACTGGCAATGGCTTCTTGTTGAGCCTGACGCGCTTTTCCTTTTTGCTTGCCAGCCAGCCAGCCAACTTCAATGCCGAGCGGTGCAAACCAGCTACGGAAGTTGTTGGCGTGCTGCTCGGCCAGCAGCTCGGTTGGTGCCATCATCGCTACTTGTTTGCCGTTGGCAATCGCGCGTAGCGCGGCAAGCGCGGCCACCAGCGTTTTACCCGAGCCAACATCGCCCTGCACCAGCCGCATCATAGGCACATCCAGCGCCATATCGTGCTCGATTTCCGCCACCACACGCGCCTGGGCGCCGGTAGGTTTGAAGGGCAGAGAAGCGAGCAACTGATTTTTAAGTGAATCTTTGGCAGCGAGCGACTGCGCATGATACCGCTGTGCACCGGCACGTAGCGCCAGCATGCTCAGGTTATGGGCCAGTAACTCTTCCAGAATCAAACGACGCTGTGCAGGATGTTGACCGCTTTCCAGGTCTTCCATCTTCATATCCGGCGGTGGACGATGCAGCGTACGTATCGCCTCCGGCAGGCTCATTAATCCCTGCGATAGCTCAGGCGGCAGCAGCTCGGCGATAGCGCAGGTATCGAGCAGTTCCAGCGCCTGATCGGTAAGTTTACGCAACGTCGCCTGGCGTATCCCTTCCGTCGTCGGATACACCGGCGTCAGGGTTTCCTGCATTTCCGGCGTACTCAAATCGTCCTGAATACGGTATTCAGGGTGAATCATCTCCGCGCCGTATTTGCCGCGTTTCGCTTCGCCGTAGGCCAGCACCCGGCGACCCGCCGACAGGCTATTTTTCATCGCAGCGTTGAAATTGAAAAAGCGCATCGTCAGGATGCCGGTGCCGTCGCTTATCTGGCAGGTCATCATACGGCGGCCACCAAACGTGATATTGCAGTTCAGCACTTCACCTTCCACCGTAGCGTAGACGCCGGGCAGGAGGTCGTTGATGGGATACAGATGGGTGCGGTCTTCGTAGCGCAGGGGAAAGTGCAGCAGCAGATCCTGTACAGTATGCAGGCCGATTTTTGCGAGCTTCGCGCTCTGGCTGGTGCCCACGCCGGTCAGTGAGCTTAACGGTACGGCATCCAGCAGACGGCCACGCATCGCTTACTCCGCGGCCTGCATAGTCGCCCACCAGTCCTGTGGCGCGTCGATTTCACCCTGGTCATTCACGCGAGGGTAGGGCAGGCCTTTACGCTTCGCCACATTCGCGAGCACCGGGTAGCCGCCTTCAAACAACAGACGCTGCTGTTCGTCTTCAGGCAGCGCGCTATTGGCGCGCCGGTACATGCCCGCGTTTTGCCGCTGACGCTGCGCTTCGTACAAGATAAGTGCAGAGGCAACAGAAACGTTAAGTGACTGCACCATGCCGATCATCGGAATAATGATGTCCTGGTCGGCAAGGTTTAATGCCTCTTCAGTGATACCGGTTTTTTCCTGTCCCATCAGGATGCAGGTCGGTCGCGTATAGTCGATTTCGCGAAAATCGACTGACTTATCAGAGAGGTGTGTTGCGAGGATCTGCATGCCGCGCGCTTTCAGATGGCCCACAGCATCGCCAATAGTGCGGTGCGTTTTAACTTCCACCCAGCTGTTGCTGCCCGCGGCGGAAGAGGCCATGGTGCGCATGCGGTTTCCCGGCCAAACGGCGTGGACTTCGTGGACGCCCACGGCGTCTGCGGTACGGATGATGGCCGAGACGTTATGAGGCTTATGAACCTGCTCCATGCAGACGGTCAGATCGGGCTGACGTCGGGCCAGCATCTCGCAGATACGCGCATAACGCTGAGAATTCATAAAGTTAGTTTCTGTTACGAGTGACTTTAATCACGTCCGGCATCACGCGGATTTTACGCATGATGTTCGCCAGATGAACGCGATCGCGCGCCGTGAGGCGAATAAAGGCGCTGTAAACGCGGCCATCTTTCTCTTCAGTGTTCAGGCTCTGAATATTTGAGCCTGCGGTGTTGATTGCTGCCGTGAGGTTCGCCAGCGCACCCTGGTGGTTAAACATATCCACTTTGATTTCGGTGATGAACTCCTGCTCGGTCTCTTTATCCCATTCCACCGCCATAAATTTCTCGGGCTCTTTCTGATAGCCGCGAATATTTCGACAGGATTCATGATGGATAACGAGGCCTTTGCCTGGGCTGACGTGCGCGACGATAGGATCGCCCGGGATCGGACGACAGCATTTGGCGAAGGTGATCAGCACGCCGTCCGCGCCTTTAATCGGCAAATGACTGTGGCCTGACGCCGGCACGCTCGGTTGATTGCTGGAAACCGCTTCGCCCTGCAGCAGGTTTTTTGCGACCACGACGCTCATCGCGTTGCCGAGGCCGATTTCAGCCAGCAGGTCGTCAAGCGTGGCGAGCTTCATGCGCTCCAGCTCACGCTGGATATGTTCCGGCGGGATTTCAGCCAGCTTCCGGCTGCCGCCCAGCGCATGGTTCAGCAGACGACGACCCAGGCTTACCGAGTCATCGCGCTTGAGGTTTTTCAGCATCTGGCGAATTTTAGCGCGCGCTTTAGAGCTCACGACAAAGTTCAGCCAGGCGGCGTTCGGACGAGCGCCTGGCGCTGTGATAATTTCTACGGTCTGGCCGCTGGAAAGCGACTGGGAGAGCGGATAGGGCTGGCGGTCTACGCGAGCGCCAACGCAGGCGTGGCCGATATCCGTATGTACCGCATACGCAAAATCGACCGGCGTTGCGCCCGCAGGCAACTCGACAATGCGCCCTTCCGGCGTGAAAACGTAAATCTCATCCGGGAAGAGATCGGATTTAACGCTCTCGATAAATTCAAAGGAACTGCCCGCGCTCTGCTGAAGCTCCAGCAGGCTTTGCATCCAGCGCTGGGCGCGGATCTGCGCGGTAGTGCTGCTTTCACCGTGCTCTTTATAGGCCCAGTGCGCCGCGACACCCATTTCCGCCATCTGGTCCATATCTTCAGTACGGATCTGCACTTCGACCGGCACGCCGTGCGGGCCAATCATAGAGGTATGGAGCGACTGGTAGCCGTTCGCCTTCGGGATGGCGATGTAATCTTTCATGCGGCCCGGGCGCGGCTTATAAAGGCTGTGCATCTGGCCAAGTACGCGATAACAGGTATCGACATCTCTCACGATCACGCGAAACGCGTAGATATCCATGATGGAGTGGAAACGCTGCTCTTTCAGCACCATCTTGCAGTAGATGGAGTACAAATGTTTTTCGCGACCGCTGACGCGGCACGGAATACCCGCCTCCTGTAAGCGACCTTCAATTTCAGAAAGGATCTTCTGAATCATCTCCTTACGGTTGCCGCGTGCGGCCTTAACGACCTCTTTAATGACGCGATAACGGTTAGGATGGAGCGCTTCGAAGCCCAGTTCTTCCAGCTCGGTTTTCAGATGATGAATACCGAGGCGGTGCGCCAGAGGGCTATAGATTTCAAGGGTTTCGCGGGCAATGCGGCGACGCTTATCCGGGCGAAGCGAGCCCAGCGTGCGCATATTGTGGGTACGGTCGGCGAGTTTGATCAGAATGACGCGGATATCCTGCACCATAGCCATGATCATTTTGCGAAAGTTTTCGGCCTGCGCCTCTTTCTTGTCGCGGAATTTCAGCTTATCGAGCTTAGAAACCCCTTCCACCAGTTCGGCGACGCTTTTACCGAACAGCTGTTCCATATCCTGGTAGGTGGCAGGCGTGTCTTCAATCACATCATGCAGCAGCGCAGCCATCAACGTTTCATAGTCGAGTTTCATCTCGGCCAGGATACAGGCTACGGCTACTGGATGAGTGATGTAGGGTTCGCCACTTGAACGTGTCTGTCCCTCGTGAGCATCACGTGCAACGAGATAAGCCTGCTGCAGACGCTTAATCTGGTCCGCAGGCAGGTATTGTTGAATCAGTTGATTCAGGCTTTCAAACAGATACAAGGGCTACCCGCACAAGTTATTAACGACGGCCTTCAGCGATAGCGGTAACGGCCTGCAGTTCTGCGGCTTCCTGCTCCTGCTGCTCCTGGCGCTCACGCACGTCGAGGATCTGGTTGTTGATCAGACCTTCTTCGATTTCACGCAGCGCAATAACAGTGGTTTTATCGTTTTCTTCCGGTACCAGCGGATCTTTGCCGCCCACCTGCATCTGACGAGCGCGACGCGCGGCGACCAGCACCAGGTCAAAACGGTTACCAATTTTCTCTACAGCGTCCTGAACAGTTACGCGTGCCATATTTAAAAAGCTCCACAGGTGAAGAAATGACTGGGCATGATACTGAAACTACGCTCAGTCTGCCAATAGTTTGGTGATTAAAGCGTCATGTCGCTGCTTCTGGCGGCTCATACGCAGACGTTCGGCGCGCAGAATGATTTTTAAGTCAGACAGCGCCGTATCAAAATCGTCGTTAACGATAAGATAATCGTACTCCGCATAGTGGCTCATTTCCGCCACAGCCTGCGCCATACGTTTTGCAATCACCTCTTCGCTATCCTGACCACGGCCGCGCAGGCGGCGGTTGAGCTCTTCCTTTGACGGCGGCAGTATAAAGATACTGCGTGCGTGCGGCATTTTTTCACGAATTTGCCGCGCCCCTTGCCAGTCGATATCCAGGAAAACATCAACGCCCGTCGCCAGCACTTGCTCAATAGCGGCGCGCGACGTCCCGTAGTAATTGCCAAACACTTCCGCATGTTCAAGAAACGCATCTTCGGCAATCATCGCCCGAAAGTGGTCATGATTAACAAAGAAATAATGTTCGCCATGCACTTCGCCAGGACGGGGATTGCGCGTGGTATGCGACACCGACACCTGTGAGTCATAGAGCGGTTGCGTCTTTAAAAAAGCCTGAATAAGGCTGGATTTACCCGCGCCACTGGGAGCGGAAACAATATAAAGCGTGCCTTGAGCCATGTGGTTTTTACGTCTGTTGGTATGCGAAAAGAGGTGCGTATACCGCCTTATTATACACGTCGCGCTACGCTGGCGCAGTCTTTGTCGTAGGGTAAGCGCCTCTTTGCGCGATTTTGCGAGACGTTATCCAGAAAAATCGTCTCGTTTATGCAAAGGACGAAAAATGCCGGAAAGCATCTCGTAAAACCCAACAGTCTGTGTCGCCTCAGGAAAGCGTCATGTATTACCGTCCCGGCAAGTAAGCGAAGGGGGTAAACGTGCGTATCATTATTATCTTATTCTGGGCGAGCCTGGCGTGTGGCAGTGCTCGCGCTGTGTGCCCTGACTGGACGCCTGTGCAGGCGCAAAAGGAGGTCGGGGCGCTGCAAAACCAGCTGGCGCGCTGGGACGAGGCCTACTGGCTACAGGGCGAAAACAAAGTCAGCGACGCGGTGTATGACGGTATGCGTCAGCGGCTAAAAGAATGGCAGAGCTGTTTTACGCTCCCAACAGTTAACGATGCTCCCGCGCCTGTAGCGGCGGGGCGGACGCCCCATCCTGTGGCGCATACCGGCGTGCAAAAACTCAGGGATGCCGCGTCGCTTTCCCAGTGGATGCGCGGCAAAACCGATCTCTGGGTACAACCGAAGGTGGACGGCGTGGCGGTCTCTCTGGTTTATCGTAAGGGTGAGCTTCGGCAGGTGATTAGCCGTGGCGATGGGCTGCAAGGCGAAGACTGGACGGCGCGAGCGCGCCATATTCCTGCTATTCCTCAACAGGTGGATGGTGAACTTGCCGATAGCGTGTTGCAGGGCGAGCTCTTCCTGCGCCGTGAAGGTCATCGACAGCAGCACGACGGCGGCGTTAACGCCCGCGCTCGTGTGGCAGGCGCGATGATGCGCAACGCGGCGTCTTCAGTGCTTAACGATCTGGATCTTTTTATCTGGGCGTGGCCGGATGGCCCGCAGGATATGAAAGCGCGTCTGGCTATGCTGGCGCAAGGTGGCTTTCCGTTAGCGCAAGCCTGGAGCCAGCCGGTAAATACAACGGCAGATGTCGCCCGCTGGCGTGAGCAGTGGTTCAGCGACGCGCTGCCATTTGTCACCGACGGCGTGGTGATCCGCGCCTCTCGCGAGCCGCCTGGCAAAAGCTGGCGTCCGGGGGAAGGCTTTTGGGTGGCGGCATGGAAATATCCGCCCGTGAATCAGGTCACGGAAGTGAAGGCGCTACGTTTTGCGATTGGCCGAACCGGCAAGATAAGCGTGGTAGCCCAGCTTGAGCCGGTTTTGCTCGATGACAAGCAAGTTGCGAAAGTCAGCGTAGGCTCGCTGGCGCGCTGGGAGAAACTGGATCTTGCCGAAGGTGACCAGGTACAGGTGAGTCTGGCAGGGCAAGGTATTCCACGGCTGGATGCTGTCATCTGGCGACCCATACAGCGTAATAAGCCTGAACCGCCCGTTGCCCGCTTTGATGCGCTGAGCTGTTTATACGTGTCGGCGGCGTGTGAGGCGCAGTTTATCTCCCGTCTGGTCTGGCTTAGTGGCGAGCCCGTACTGGGTATGGCTGGGGCTGGTGAGGCGACATGGCGTCAACTGCTGCGCAGCCAACATTTTGAACACCTGTTTTCCTGGCTTTCGCTGAGTGCTGATGCGTTAAACGCGACGCCGGGTTTTAGCGCCAGACGCGCCGCACAGCTCTGGCATCAGTTTAACCTGACGCGGCGGCAGCCTTTTCAGCGTTGGGTAAAGGCGCTGGGCATTCCATTGCCAGCACGTGCCTGGCAGGCGCTGACTGACGATACCTGGCATCAACTCCAGGCGCGTAACGAGCTTAGCTGGCAAACGCTTCCAGGCGTTGGCGCAGAGCGGGCGCGTCAGCTGGTGAGCTACATTCATCATCCTGATGTCGTCGCGATGGCGCAGTGGCTGGCCCGGCAGAAAATCGCTGGCTTTGAGCCGCCACGCGGCACTAACGAATGATGATGTGGTTGTCAATACAGGTTCCTGCCCCGGCGACAGCGACATAAGCTACGACAGGCGTAACCGTCAGTGCGTTTCGGCACGATAATGGAAAACCGGCAGACCGAGACGGAAGCGCAGCGCCAACAGACGTGCGGTAAAGCCGAACAGCAGTGTTGCTATCACCACTACATCATGGCTTGAGACATAGTGTTCCAGCGCGATATACAGCACGGCTGCGGCGAAAGAGATGCCCGCGTAAAGCTCTTTTTGAAAGACGAGAGGAATGCGTTTGCAAAACATATCCCGTAATACGCCGCCAAAGACGCCGGTCACCACCGCGGCTATTGATGCGATGATCGGGCCTTCGCCCATATCCAGCGCGATTTGCGCGCCGATAATGGAAAACACGACCAGTCCCAGCGCATCCAGTATCAGGAAAAGGCGTCGCAAATGTGGCATCAGAGGCGCAGCGAAGGTCGTGATAACCGCCGCTGCGGCGACAATCACCACATATTCCGGGTGCTTTACCCAGCCCAGCGGGTAGTGACCCAGCAGGATATCCCTGACGGAGCCGCCGCCAAGCGCGGTCGCGGTAGCGATAATTATGACGCCAAAGGTGTCCATCCGACGACGCCCGGCCGCAAGGGCCCCCGTCATCGCTTCTGCGGTAATCCCAATCAGGTAAAGCACATGCAGTAACATCGTTTCCTCCGGTAGCTGGCCGGGAAGGGTAACGAGTTGTGCGAAGTGTCACGATTGAGTTTTTCTAAAGTGAAAGGGTTAGGATTAGTTTTTTTAATACGATGAGAAGGCGATAAAACGGGCTGATGGCTCAGGAATACCGCGCTGGCATAAGGCTCGACAGGACAGCAGCAGGCGTTAAGAAGGGCCCAAATGGGCCCTTTACGGATTACTCAATGTTCTGGATCTGCTCGCGCATTTGCTCAATTAATACTTTGAGTTCAATGGCGGAGTTAGTCACTTCGGCATTAATAGATTTTGATGCCAGCGTATTAGATTCGCGGTTAAATTCCTGCATCATGAAGTCCAGGCGGCGACCTACCGCCTCTTTTTTCTTCAGAATGTTATAGGTTTCTTTAACATGCGCTTCCAGACGGTCGAGCTCTTCAGCGACATCAATACGCTGCGCCATCATAACCAGCTCCTGTTCCAGGCGGTTATTTTCTAGCTGAACCTGCGCCTCTTCGAGTTTGGACACCAGGCGTTCACGCTGCCACTGGAGAATTTCCGGCATATGCGCACGCACTTTGGTTACCTCCGCGCTCACGCCCTCCAGGCGCTGTTCGATAAGCGCTTTCAGCGCCTGGCCTTCGGTCTCGCGCGCCACGATAAAGTCATCGAGCGCGCCGTCCAGCGCCGTGAGGATTTCAGCAGCGATAGTGTCCAGATCCTGCTCCTGAGCCGCCATCACGCCAGGCCAGCGCAGAATGTCGACCGGATTAATTTCACCTTCGTCGCTCTGCAGTTTTACCCAGTTAGCGGCGGCAACCAGCTGTTTAGCCAGTTTTTCGTTCAGGATCAGCTCGCCCTGGGCGCTGGCATCGGGCTCAAAGCGCAGGCTACATTCGACTTTGCCGCGTGTCAGACGGGTACGGATGCGCTCGCGCACCACGGGTTCAAGGCTGCGGAACTGCTCCGGCAGACGGAAATAAGTTTCCAGGTAGCGCTGGTTTACTGAACGCAGCTCCCAGGTGGCGCTGCCCCAGTCACCCTTAATTTCTCGCCGGGCGTAGGCGGTCATACTGCGGATCATAGAAGTACCCGTTTTCTGAAGTGAATGAGGGGATTATAGCTACCGCGGGTCACACAGGATAGGAATAAGCGCTTTCAGCCCGTATAATGCGCAGCCACATTCGTTAACAAGCCGGAGATAAGCCCATGCGTCCAGCAGGCCGTAGCGCATCTGAAGTGCGCCCAGTTACCCTGACCCGCCATTACACTAAACACGCAGAAGGCTCCGTGCTGGTTGAGTTTGGCGATACCAAAGTGCTCTGCACGGCGTCTATTGAAGAAGGCGTGCCGCGCTTTCTGAAAGGCCAGGGCCAGGGCTGGATCACTGCCGAATACGGCATGTTACCGCGCGCCACGCACACCCGTAACGCTCGCGAAGCGGCGAAAGGCAAGCAGGGCGGCCGCACGCTGGAAATCCAGCGTCTGATTGCCCGTTCACTGCGCGCCGCGGTAGATCTTAAGGTGCTCGGCGAATTTACCATTACCCTGGACTGCGATGTGATTCAGGCCGATGGCGGCACCCGTACCGCGTCTATTACCGGTGCCTGTGTTGCGCTGGCCGATGCGCTGAACGCGCTGGTCGCGGCAGGAAAACTGAAAACCAACCCGATGAAAGGGATGGTGGCGGCGGTGTCTGTTGGTATCGTCAAGGGCGAAGCGGTGTGCGATCTGGAATATGTCGAAGACTCCGCCGCCGAAACCGACATGAACGTTGTGATGACCGAAGACGGGCGCATGATTGAAGTGCAGGGCACGGCGGAAGGCGAGCCCTTCTCCCATGAGGAGCTGCTTGCCTTGCTGGCGCTGGCCCGTGGGGGAATTGAATCGATCATCGCGTCGCAGAAGGCGGCGTTAGCAAACTGATTTTTAAGGCGACTGAAGAGTCGCCTTTTTTATGCCTGCAATATGCTATTTGAGGAGCAAAGCCATGAAACCGTATCAGCGCCAGTTTATTGAATTCGCCCTTAACAAACAGGTCCTTAAATTTGGTGAGTTCACGCTGAAATCCGGGCGTCAGAGCCCTTACTTCTTTAACGCCGGTCTCTTTAACACCGGGCGAGATCTGGCGTTGCTGGGCCGTTTCTATGCTGAGGCGCTGGTCGATTCTGGCATCGATTTCGATCTGCTTTTCGGTCCTGCATATAAAGGTATTCCTATCGCGACCACTACGGCGGTCGCGCTGGCGGAGCATCATGAGCGCGACGTGCCTTATTGTTTTAACCGCAAAGAGGCCAAAGACCACGGCGAAGGCGGCAATCTGGTCGGCAGCGCGCTTCAGGGCCGCGTCATGCTGGTGGATGACGTAATCACCGCAGGCACCGCCATTCGTGAATCGATGGAGATAATCCAGGCGAACGGCGCGACGCTTGCAGGCGTTATGATTTCGCTCGACAGACAGGAACGCGGGCGCGGCGAGCTCTCGGCGATTCAGGAAGTGGAGCGCGATTACGGCTGTCAGGTGATTGCGATTATTACGCTCAACGAGCTTATCGCTTACCTCTCAGAGAAGCCGGAGATGGCGAACCATCTGGCGGCGGTAGAGGCGTATCGCCAGCAATACGGCGTCTGATAAAAAAACAAAAGGCCGGGTATCCGGCCTTTTTACTTTTCTGCGCAGCGTTTATTGCAGCTGCGCGGCCAGCAACGGCCAGCGGGCTTCAAAATCCGCGGTCGGGCTGTAGCGGAATTCGCTGCGTACAAAGCGCGACAGCATGCCTTCACAGAATGCCAGCAGCTGGCTTGCCAGCAGCGCTTCGTCCGTGGCGTACCCTTCGCCTTCACGCATTTTTTTCTCGCGCAGCACCTGACGCAGCTGGGCTTCGATGCGTTCAAAGAGCTGATTAATGCGCCCCTGCAGCCTGTCCTGTTCAAACATCAGCGCATGTCCGGTCATAATGCGCGTCAGCCCTGGGTTACGTTCACCGAAGCCAAGAATAAGCTGCACAATCAGGCGCAGGCGGTTAAGCGTCTCTTTTTCGTCTTTCAGAATGAGATTAATGCGGGTGATCAGGCTGTCTTCGATAAACTCAATCAGGCTGTCGAACATGCGTGTTTTGCTGGGGAAGTGGCGATAAAGCGCCGCCTCGGAGACGCCAACGGACGCCGCGAGTTTGGCGGTCGTAATACGTTGGCTGCCATCGCTGGATTCAAGCATCTGCGCCAGAGACTGAAGTATTTCTTCGCGACGGTTCCTTTTCGCGGTTTGTTTTTCTGCCATGTTCTAAAATACCCCTGAAAAATAAACACTTGCCAGGCGAGCATCCACAAAGCGTCCGCAGGCTCTCGCCTGCGGAAAATGGTTCGCTTTATTTTACTTAAGGAATGCGCGGTTACGCGGGCGGGTTTATTTACGCCCGGAATGGCCGAAGCCGCCTTCGCCGCGATCGGTAGCGGTAAATTCTTCCACCAGATTAAACTCTGCCTGCACCACCGGCACAAAAACCATCTGCGCGATGCGCTCGCCAGGCTCAATCGTAAAGCTCTGCTGACCACGGTTCCAGACGGAAACCATCAACTGGCCCTGGTAATCGGAATCAATAAGCCCGACCAGGTTACCCAGCACGACGCCATGCTTATGGCCGAGGCCTGAGCGAGGCAGAATAACGGCGGCGAGCGTTGGGTCAGCGATATGAATCGCCAGACCGGTTGGCAGGAGCGTGGTCGCACCCGGCGCCAGTTCAACGGACGCGTCCAGGCAGGCGCGCAGATCGAGGCCTGCTGAGCCAGAGGTGGCATACGTCGGCAGCGGGAATTGCTCGCCCACGCGCGGGTCCAGAATCTTAACGTCGATTTTTTTCATCATAACGGGTAACAATCTCGTCCAGTAAACGTTGGCCAAGGAGCGCCTTCCGCTCAAGCGGTAAGACCTTATCTCCCTCCTGCCAGAAAAGATGCAAAGCGTTGGTATCGCTGTTAAATCCCTGACCAGCTAGCGACACATCGTTGGCGCAAATCAGATCAAGGTTTTTACGCAGGCGTTTTTGCCGCGCGTATTCTTCCACATTATTTGTTTCGGCAGCAAACCCGACAACATAAGGGCGATTTTCCACAAGCGCCGCGACGCCTGCGGCAATATCGGGATTTTTCACCATTTTCAGCGTGAGTTCGTCACCCTGTTTTTTTATTTTTTCGCTGGAAATCGTTTCGGCGCGGTAATCCGCCACGGCCGCGCAGCCAATAAAAATATGTTGTTGCTGCGCGCGTTGCTGAACAGCGGCTTCCATCTCCAGCGCGCTTTCGACATCAATACGCTCGACACCCGCAGGCGTCGGCAAGGCGACCGGCCCCGCCACCAGCGTGACGCGCGCGCCGCGCGCGCTGGCCGCTGCCGCCACGGCGAAGCCCATTTTACCTGAGCTGTCGTTAGTAATGTAGCGCACGGGATCAAGGCGCTCACGGGTCGGGCCCGCGGTAATCATGATGTTGAGATGTTGCAGATCGTTGACAGGCGCGAAGTGGTTAACGGCGAGCTCAACAATCTCCAGCGGATCGAGCATGCGGCCAGGGCCGACATCGCCGCAGGCCTGGCTGCCGCTGTCCGGCCCCCAGATATGCAGGCCGCGCGCGGCGAGTAGCTCAATATTGTGCTGCGTCGCGACGTTACGGTACATCTGCTGATTCATGGCGGGTACGACGGCGACAGGCGAGGGCGTCGCGAGGCAGATCGTTGTGACCAGGTCATTGGCCATCCCCGCCGCGACGCGCGCGATGAGATCTGCCGTGGCGGGCGCCAGGATAACTAAATCGGCCCATTTGCCGAGCTCAATATGGCCCATGGCGGCTTCGGCGGCCGGGTCGAGCAGGCTGTCTGACACAGGGAAGCCGGAGACGGCCTGCAGGCTCAGCGGCGTGATAAACGCTTTTGCCGCCTCGGTCATGGCAACGCGCACTTCTGCGCCCCGCTCGCGCAGACGTCGCACCAGTTCCGGCGTTTTATACGCCGCAATCCCGCCGCTTACGCCCAAAACGATTTTTTTACCGGCAAGCCCCATTCTCTTCTCTTCCTGTCGCTTTCTGGAAAGCGGGCATTTTATCACAATCCGAAAAACTGCGTGGCCGTATGAAATTTAAACTTTGCGAGACGTCGCGCAGCGATCGACACGCGCTGTCGTCAGCGCCTGGCCGCCAGCGGATAATGGCGGCGCGACACAGAACAGGGAAGACGATAGTGAAAATGGACAACGGGCCGCGGGAGAAGCTCATGCGATATGGCGCGGCGGATTTAAGCGATGAAGAATTGCTGGCGATTTTCCTGCGTACAGGAACGCCAGGCACGGATGTCATGCGTCTGGCAAAACGGCTGCTGGCGCATTTTGGCTCTCTTTACGCGCTGCTTTCGGCGGATATCAGGCCATTTCGGGATGTCGGCGGCGTCGGCATGGCCAAATATGCGCAGCTTAAAGCCATCGGGGAACTGGCGCGTCGCTACTATCGCTCACGCCCTTGCGAAGAGACCGCGCTGCTGAGCCCGACAATTACGCGCGAGTTTCTGCAAAGCCAGCTTTCAGCGCTGGAGCGCGAAGTCTTTTTGGTGATCTTTCTGGATAATCAAAACTGTATCATCAGGCAAAACACGTTGTTTACCGGCACGCTCAGCCATGTCGAAGTGCACCCGCGCGAAATCGTTCGCGAGGCGGTGCGGCTCAATGCCGCCGGGATTATTCTGGCGCATAACCACCCTTCCGGGCATGCCGAGCCCAGCCGGGCGGATAAACTGGTCACTGAGCGTATCGTGAAAAGTTGTCAGCTGGTCGATATTAGGGTGCTTGACCATCTGGTTATTGGACGTGGAGAATACGTTTCTTTCGCCGAACGTGGGTGGATATAAGCCAGACGTGGCGATCCTTAGCGATCTTTATCTGTTCGGGACTTGAGCAGACGGTCCCGGCAGCGTATACTACGCCACCTTTGAGAATCTCGGGTTTGGCATGTGGGCCTGGCAATGCGAGTTCCATTGAACCGCCAGACTGGGCCATCAGGCCTGACGAGGCTGCTAACACCCTATACGAAGCTCGAGCTAATTTGATTTTTGGAGAATAGACATGTCCCGAGTCTGCCAAGTAACTGGCAAGCGTCCGGTGACCGGTAACAACCGTTCCCACGCACTGAACGCGACTAAACGCCGTTTTCTGCCGAACCTGCACTCTCACCGTTTCTGGGTTGAGAGCGAAAAGCGTTTCGTTACTCTGCGCGTATCTGCTAAAGGTATGCGTGTAATTGATAAAAAAGGCATCGATGTAGTTCTTTCTGAACTGCGTGCCCGTGGCGAAAAGTACTAAGTACTTAGAGGAAATAAATCATGGCTAAAGGTATTCGCGAGAAAATCAAGCTGGTTTCTTCTGCTGGTACTGGTCACTTCTATACCACCACGAAGAACAAACGTACTAAGCCGGAAAAACTGGAACTGAAGAAATTCGATCCGGTTGTCCGTCAGCACGTTCTCTACAAAGAAGCTAAAATCAAATAAGATTTTAGTCCGATTTGTACAAAAACCCCGCTTCGGCGGGGTTTTTTGTTTTCTGCGCCGTCCCCATATCCTTAGTGCTCCCATTAACTCACGCGAGAGACGCTATGCCTGAATTACCTGAGGTGGAAACCAGCCGTCGCGGGATTGAACCGCATCTGGTTGGCGAAACCATACTGCACGCCGTTGTGCGCAACAGCCGCCTGCGCTGGCCGGTTTCCGATGAAATCCATGCGTTAAGCGACAAACCCGTGATCAGCGTGCAGCGTCGCGCCAAATATCTTCTGCTGGAGCTGCCGGACGGCTGGATAATCATCCATCTTGGGATGTCCGGCAGCCTGCGTATCCTCCCGGAAGAGCGTCCGGCCGAGAAGCACGACCACGTCGACCTGGTGATGAGCAATGGCAAAGTGCTGCGCTACACCGATCCCCGCCGCTTCGGCGCCTGGCTGTGGACGCGCGAGCTGGAAGGGCACAATGTGCTGGCGCATCTGGGGCCGGAGCCGCTTAGCGAGGCGTTTAACGGCGCGTATCTCCATCAAAAATGCGTGAAGAAGAAGGTCGCGATTAAGCCCTGGCTGATGGATAACAAGCTGGTGGTGGGCGTCGGTAATATCTACGCCAGCGAGTCGCTGTTTGCCGCCGGGATCCACCCCGATCGGCTGGCCTCGTCGCTGTCGGAAAACGAGTGTGAACTGCTGGCGCAGGCGATCAAAGCGGTGCTGTTGCGATCGATTGAGCAGGGTGGCACGACGCTGCGCGATTTCCTGCAAAGCGACGGCAAGCCGGGCTATTTTGCGCAGCAGCTGCAGGTGTACGGGCGTGAAGGCGAACCGTGCCGGGTCTGCGGCGCGCCGATTCAGGCAGGGAAACATGCTCAGCGCCGCACCTACTGGTGCCGACGCTGTCAGAAGTGATTAGCGCAGCTTTTCCAGCAGCGCCTGGTGAACATGCGCAGGCAGGAAGTGGGAGACATCGCCCTGGTGGCGAGCCACTTCCTTCACCAGACTTGACGAGATAAACGACCACTCTTTCGACGGCATCAAAAACACGCTTTCAAGCGACGGCATCAGATGGCGATTCATATGCGCCAGCTGCATTTCGTACTCGAAATCGCCGGCGGTGCGCAGGCCGCGCACCAGAACGTTCGCCTGCTGAGTCTGGGCGAAGTTCGCCATCAGATCGCTAAAACCGGTCACGCTGACGTTCGGCAAATGTGCCGCCGCCTGCTGCGCCAGCGCCACGCGCTCATCCAGCGAAAACATCGTTTTTTTATGCGGGCTGGCGGCGACCGCCAGGATCAGCTCATCAAACATGCGCGCCGCACGGGTAATGATATCGAGATGGCCGTTAGTTATCGGATCGAACGTACCTGGATAAATCGCGCGAGTGGTCATAGCGTTACTTTTCCGTATAGCCGCGGTTCAGCGCCCACAGTTCGGTATATTTGTTGAAGGTATACTGGGCGTTAACCACCGCCAGTAACCAGCCCTGACGTCCATCCAGCATGCCTGCGCGCAGTATGAGCGTCTTACAGAACGCGGCGAGCGTATGCCCGAAAATCCCCGCCACTGACACCTTTTTGCCTTTCTGATGACGCTCCTGCGCCCAGGCGGTGGCGTAGCTTAACTGCTTGCGCTGGAAACCGGCGAAATCCCGGCAGGTCAGGTGCAGCAGATCGCCCTGCAGAGGGACGACACGAGCTCCCGGCGCGTCGAGCGATTCATGCACCTGATTATCATTATAGCGATAGCGCTCGCGGGCATAGAGGCGGGTGACGCGGTCCGGATACCAGCCGCTGTGGCGCATAAAGCGGCCCAGAAACAGATTACGGCGGGCAATGCTGTAAACCGCCTGCGGGTCGGGGTTCGCCAGCACCTGACGGATCGCCTGCGCCAATTCTGGCGTCACGCGCTCATCGGTATCGATCATCAGAATGTAATCGCCGCTGGCGTGCTGCTGGGCCCGCTGGCGCTGAATGCCGTAGCCCTGCCAGTCGGTATCGACGAACACTTTTGCGCCCGCCGCCGTGGCGACGGCGACGGTCTCATCGCTGCTGCCGGAATCCAGCACCACGATTTCGTCGGCAAAGGCGACAGACGCAAGGCAATCCGGCAGCAACGCCGCCGCGTTTTTGGCGATCATCACCACCGAGAGACGCGCGCGCATCAGTGGCTCCGCTGTGGAAGGTACGGCTGCAGCAACTGCAACAGGCGTTGTAGCGCGCCCTGATTCTGGTGCAGCACTTCTACCGCATGACGGCCATACCAGAGACGATAATCTTCGTCGGTCAGCAGCGTGGAGATCTCTTTGACCAGCGAATCGGCACCGGTGACCGTGATAAGCCCGTCGGCTTCCTGCAATTTCGCGCAGATATCTTTGAAATTAAACGTATGCGGGCCCATCAGCACCGGAATGGCGTGAGCGGCGGGCTCCAGCGGGTTATGGCCGCCGCGCTCGACAAGGCTGCCGCCGACAAACGCGAGATCGGCGATGCCGTACAGCAGCATCAGCTCGCCCATCGTGTCGCCAATCACGACCTGGGTACTGCCGGACGGAATTTCGCCGGTGCTGCGCAGCGTGAAGCTAAAGCCTGCCTTCTGCACCATATCGCGCGCGTCTTTAAAACGCTCCGGGTGACGCGGCACCAGAATCAGCAGTAAATCGGGGAATGTTTCCAGAAGCGCCCGGTGCGCCTGCAGAATAACGGTTTCTTCGCCGTCGTGGGTGCTGGTCGCGATCCAGACCTGGCGGCGGGGCGCCCACTGGCGGCGCAGCGTTATCGCGCGAGCCGCCAGCTCTGGCGTGACGGAGATATCGAACTTCAGGCTGCCAGTCACGGCCAGCTGATTGCGCTTAAGGCCAAGCGCAGTAAAGCGGCTGGCATCTTCGTCATTTTGCGCGGCGATCAGCGTGATTTGCGACAGCAGACGGCGCATAAACCCGCCGAGCTTCTGATAGCCTTTGGCGGAACGCTCGGAAAGCCGCGCATTCGCGATAACCAGCGGGATTTTGCGCTGATGCAGCGCGGAAATCATGTTCGGCCACAGCTCGGTTTCCATGACGATAACCAGCTTCGGGCGCACGGTTTCCAGGAAACGATTCATGGCGCAGGGCAAATCGTAAGGCAGGTAGACGTGATGCACATCTTTGCCGAAAGCGGACTGGACGCGCTCAGAGCCCGTCGGCGTCATCGTGGTCACGGTGATCGGCAGCGAAGGATAGCGGTGGCGCAGCGCGCGCACCAGCGGGATCGCGGCCAGGGTTTCGCCTACTGATACCGAGTGCAGCAGGATACCGTCCGGCAGCACTTTTCCCTGACAAAAGCCGTAGCGCTCCCCCCATCGTTTGCGATAGGCAGGGGCTTTACGGCTGCGCAGCAGAAGCCGCACCCAGACAAAAGGCTGTATCAGGTAGAGCAGAGCGGTATACAACGATTCCAAGCTAATATCCGTTATTTTCATTATCGGCGGGCAAATTCTAAGCATTTAGCCCGGCTAAAGCTATTGTTTTGGCGTTAGCCGACGCGTTTTGCCTGCCGGAAGTATACCGGTAAGCGAAAAGAGGAAGAAGCGGGCGGCGGCCACCGCCCGCAGCGTCAGGATACAACGCAGGCGAGATCAGAGTATGGCCTGTTTTATCGCATCCGGAATATAAGTCATACGTTCCGAAAGGCTCTGAATGTTGCCCTGGTGATAACCGCGCAAACGGCACCATGTCGTCTGCGCTCCGGTGTTTAGCCCGCGATTTTTTTAAGCCGGAAGTAGCGGCGGCCAAGACGCCAGCGCTGCTTAAAGCCGCGCGCGTTTTTCCAGATCATCTCCCAGATGCCACGCTCGAAAAGCTCCCGGGTGATTTCGCGCTGCTTCTGCGGGTTTTCAATATTGTTGATGCTGTGCAGGATCCCAAGCCCTTCTTTGGCGATTTGCCAGTGGCACGCCGGCACACGCTTCACTTGCTCCGGGTAGCGCTCATTAATCGCGTTCAGCATCTCCAGAATCTTCATGTAGTGGCGAGCCGAGCGCATACGCGTGTCGTCCGTGCCTGGCGTGTGCGATACCGAGGCCGAATGGATCAGGTAGTCATACAACGTTTCGTCGATGTATTGCACCCGCTGCGCCGTCAGCAGCACTTCAGTGGTCCAGGGGATATCCTGGTGACGCAGGCCATGCTCGAAGCGAAAACCGTGGCGTTTAATCAATTCGTGGCGATAGATATTAAGCCACGTCACATGCAGGAATTTACGCGAGCTCAGCGCCATTTGCAGCCAGGTAGGGCCATCCAGGACGCCGGTTGAAGAAAGGCGATCCGAGGGGAAAATTTTCTTCGCCGGGCGGCCGTCGTCATAGATATAGGTGCCGTTGCAGGTCGCGACATCAAGATCATTCCGCGTGGCGATGTCCAGCAGACGCGGATAAAGCGTTGGGTAGATGACGTCATCGATATCCGGAAACGCCAGATATTTCCCTTGCGCCAGCGCAAGGCCGGTGTTGCGGGCCGCGGAGACGCCCTGGTTTTCCTGCTTTACATGCTGAAAACGGGGGAACTGTGCGCGGTAGCTTTCGGTGATTTCTGCGGAGCGGTCGGTCGACCCGTCGTCCACGACGATAAGCTCAACGCTTTCCAGTTGCTGGCTTTTAATGCTGTCAAAAAAGGCGCTAAGAAACTTCTCGCCGTTATAAACCGCGACAATAATACTCAGAAGAGGGGTATCAGACATGCTTTCTCCGTTGGATACCGGGTCGTACAGGCAAACCGCGTCACCTGACGTAATGGCTTACCGCGCCGCTCAGGGCGACCGTCGCCTGCGTGTTGCTCCAGTTGCCGCTTATTATCTATGAAGTGGTAAAGAAAGCCACCGCCGCGCGTCTGTTTGCGGATGCATTACCTTTGCGTGTTGTGTAAGGTGCCTGCCAGTGATGGCGAAACCAGGATGCGCAACCGTGCTTATACGGCGGGATAAAAATCGCGAAGCCTGCATTGAGCCAAAGGTATACTTGTCAGCGCCGGACAGGCCGGTCAATAACAGGAAGATTATGCACATCGTTCATACCGAAGCGGACGGCGGGAAAGGTGGTCAGCCGCTGCGTATTATTAACGAATCTCTCGGCATGCAGGCGCGCGGGCATCAGGTCACGATTGTCTGTCCTGAAGAGGTGCCGCTCAACGCGCTGGCGCGGGCGGCGGGCCTGACGGTCGTCAATTTGCCCATTAAGCGTAAAAAAATCGCTAACCTGCTGCGCCTGCGCGCCTGGCTCAGGCACGAGGCGGGACACATTGATGTCATCAATAGTCACAATTCGGTCGATACCTGGCTTGCGGCGCTGGCCTGCGCGACGCTGCGCCATGCGCCGCCGCTGGTGCGCACGCGCCATGCGTCAGGCAAACCGCGTAACAATCGCGGCACCCGCTGGCTCTTCGGTACCGCCTGCGCGCACGTGGTCACCACCGGCGAAGCGCTGCGTCATCAGCTTGAAGAGATAGGCGTGCCGCTCTCTCACAGCACTTCTGTTCCCAGCGGGGTGGATACGGCGCGCTTTAAGCCCGGCGATAAAAACGCGGCGCGTCAGCATTGCGGGCTGAGCGAGGGCGATTTCTGGCTGGGCGTGGTCTCGCATTTACGTCCTAACAAGGGCCACAGCGTGTTATTACAGGCGCTGGCGAGCATCGATAACCCGCGTATTCGTCTGGCGATTGTCGGCGAAGGGCCGCATCGCGCCGCGCTGGAGCAGGAAATTATCGCGCTGGGGTTGCAGGAGCGCGTGGTAATGGCAGGGCATCGCGCCGATCCCGAAGCCTGGTTCCCGGCGTTTGATATCGCCCTGAGCCCGTCGCACGATATGGAAGGCGTGCCGCAAGGGGTGCTGCAGTCGCTCGCCTCGCGCGTGGCGACTATCGCCACCGACGCGGGCGGCACGGCGGATGCGGTTATCGATAACCAGACCGGGTTACTGGTGGGCCAGCGCGACGCGCAGGCGTTGAAAAACGCGATTGTGCGGCTCTATGACGATGCTGCGCTGCGCGAGCGGCTGGCGCAGCAGGGTTACGATTACCTGTGCAGCCATTTCACGCGCGACTGCATGCTGGATGCGATGGAACAGGTGTTCCGCAACGCCCGTCAGGCCAGTAGTTCCCGATAAAGCGCGTTGAGCTCCTGGGCCATTCGCTCCAGCGTCCAGGGCTCTGCCGTTCGGCGCGCCGCCGCGGCGTAATCTTTCCCCGCCGCGCGGCCCGCGAGCCATTCGCCGACCGCCTGGCGGTAGCCAGGGGCGTCCAGTGCGTCACGCACCCAGCCGTTCTCGCCTTCCTGCACCCATTCCGCCGCACCGCAGCCGTGGCTGGTTAACAGCGGCAGGCCGCAGGCGAGCGCTTCAACGCAGACGTTCGGGAATGGATCGTACAGCGTCGGCAGGATCAGCGCGTCGGCGCTGCCGTACACCGTTTTGATGTCCGACACCGGGCCGAGAAATTTCACCCGTGACGCCACGCCGAGCTTGCGCGCCAGCGCCTCGAAGCGTCGGGCGTGCTTATCGCGTCCGGCCACCAACAGCCAGACGGCGGGATGGTCGACAATCGCCTGCAGCGCGACGGCGACGCCCTTGCGGGCGAAGCCGGAACCGACATAGGCCAGCACTGGCGCATCTTCAGGAATGTTGAGCTCACCGCGTAGTGAATGCTCACGTACTGACGGATGAAAAACTGACGTGTCGACGCCGTTATAAATCACGGTCAGCTGGTGGTCCGCAAGGCCGAAGCGGCGGACAATATCGTCACGCACCATTTTCGAATTGCAGATCACTTTACGAAGCGCGGGATGCATAAACATCTCGCGCTCCGCCTGAAGAATGTAGTTATGGTACGCGCTGAACGACTGCGCCCAGCGCGCCAGCGGCGACTGAATGCGCCGGTATTGCTCCAGCCAGGCGGCATGGACGCCGTCGCCCGCGCGGAAAATCGTCGCGCCGGGGATGCGCTCATGGCTCTGTACAATATCAAACGCCGGGAATTGCGCGGCCGCCGCCGCGGCAAAGCCCGCCTCGCGCGCCTTACGGTTGCGAAACGGCGGATCGACCGTCAGCGTCTGCCAGCCCGCGCCGCTTTCCCACTGGCGGGCAATCAACGTGACATCCAGCTCGCCGCTTTGCGAAAGCACATTCAGCGCGCGCGACACAAAACGTTCTGCGCCGCCGTTGGGGTTCCAGGTCTGCCTGACGATGGCAAGCTTCATGCGGGCGTTTCCAGCAGCAGGGTATCGATGGCGCTCAGCACCTGTTGCGGCGTAATGGCGGTAATACAGTCGGAAACGCCGCTGTCACCGCAGCCCGCTTTGCCGCAGGGCTGACAGGTGAAGCCTGCGGTAATCACCCGATGCGGAACGCCCCACGGCGCCCATTTTATCGCGCCGGTCGGCCCGAAAATCGCGACGGTCGGCGTGCCGACGGCGCTCGCCAGATGCATCGGCATAGAATCCACGCCGAAATAAATCCGCGCGTGCTTCATCAGCGCGCCGAGCTGTTTAAGATTCAGCTGGCCGCTCAGGTCGAACACCGGTTGGGTGAGGGCGGCGCGCAGCTTATCCATATAGTCGGTTTCTTCGCGCGACGGCGCGGCGGAGAGGATAACCGGCAGCCCGCGGCTTGCGAGCGTATCGATGGTCGCGGCCAGCGCCGGAATATCCCAGGATTTAAACATCCAGCGCGACGTCGGATGCACCAGAATGTACTCGCCGCTTTTGAGACCGAACGCCGCCAGTTTTTCCTGGATAAACGCCTGCGCTTCGTCCCCCGGCACGAACAGCGTGCGTTTGGCGTCGCGGGTGGCCGGATGAATGCCGATACGGCGCAGCGCATCGAGGTTGACCTCCACCATATGGCGGGTGTTGTCCTGAATCGCCGGATAGAGCGTGGTAAAGGATTTCACCCAGCGGCGGCGCGCCAGCCCGCTGCGCTTATCAGGACGAAAGCCGACGGAAACACGCGGCTTCAGCCGGCGCGCCAGGCGGGCGCCGTGCCAGTGTTCGGTCAGGTTGATCAGCACGTCGTACTGACGCGCTTTCAGCGTTTTCACCAGGCCGCGGTAGAGACTGAACTGTTTCAGTAGCCCCTGCTTACGCCAGTTGCGCCCGATGGTGTGCACCTGGTCGATATGCGGATGACTGGTGAGCATCGCCTGGGTATCGTCATAGACCAGCGCATCCACTTCGGCCTGCGGGTACGCTTGCTTAATCACCGTGAAGCAGGGAGATGTCAGTAGCACGTCGCCATGATGGCGCAGCTTAATAATCAGAACCCGCTTCGGCGGTCGTTCGGGCGAGAAAAAATCAGGCATGGGCACTCTCTGAAACGGAAGTTTCCCTGTTAAACCAGGGACGCAGTTGTTCGAAAACGGCCGTTGCGGGCAGGGCGGCGAGATCCTGAGAATCTGTCGGGCGGCAGACAAACTGGTTCTTCCCATACCCGCCAATCAGTCCCGGATCGGTCGGGCCATACAGCGTGAAATTGGGGCGGTCGAGCGCCGCCGTCAGGTGGCTCAGGCCGGTATCCACCGACACGACAAACCGTGCGCCCGCCAGCTGGTGGGCCACCTCTTCAAGCGTCAGGCGCGGGAGCACCTGGACATAATCGACGCCGTCGGCGAGCCTTCTGGCGCGCGCTTCTTCATGCGGTGCCCCCCAGGGCAGGCGGATTTGCAGGCCTGTCTCGCCCATCAGCGCGATAAGCTCGCGCCAGTGCGCTTCCGGCCAGTGTTTATCATCGCGCGTGGTGGCGTGCAGGAACACGACGTAACGTCCGGCATCCTCCGCAGGCTGATGCAAAAAATGCTGCGCAATAGCGTAATCGCCCTGCGCGGTGGGTTTAACGTAGCCGAGGCTTTTGGCGAACAGCTCGCGGGTGCGCTCCACGGCGTGCTGCGCTTTCGCGACAGGGTGGCGGCGGTTGTAGAAGAGGCTGGCGAGCGGTTCGCGCGCCGTCTGCCAGTCCATCCCGTGCTTTATGCCGCGCGCCAGGCGCGTTACCAGGGCCGCGCTTTTAACCAGCCCCTGCGCGTCGATAACCGCGTCATACTTCACCGCACGCAGGGCGTCACGAAAAGCGCGGCGCTCGGCGCTGACCGGCGCGGAGAACCACGCCTTGCGCCAGCGGCGAATAGCGACCGGCAGCACGCGCTCAACGGCCGGGTGCCATGACGGGATCTGCGCGAACCCTTCTTCCACCACCCAGTCGAAACGAATATCCGGCATCGCCTGCATCGCGTCGGTTAACGCGGGCAGCGTATGGAGCACGTCGCCCATCGAGGACGTTTTCACAACAAGCACCCGCATCCGTCAGGCTTCCTCGTTCAGCAGCAATTCGTTGAGCGTCTCAAGGACGCGTGCGGGGGTAATGTCGATCAGGCTCTGGTGATACCCTTCGGCGGCGTCGCCTTTACGCACTTTGTGGTAGCCGGTGATAAGACGAATGACTTTCGCCTTATGCGACAGCGGCGGCGTGAAATCCGGGCTGCTTGGGCCATACAGCGCGACCAGCGGGCGGTCGAGCGCGGCGGCCACATGCATCAGGCCGGAATCATTCGTGACTACCGCCTTACAGGCGGCAATCAGCACCACGGCCTGTTCAAGCTGGGTTTCACCTGCGAGATTACGGCACCACGCCTGCTGTTCGACGCTCAGCGCCGCGAGAATTTCATTACCGGCTTCATGATCTTTCGCCGAGCCGAACAGCGCCACCTGATAGCCTTCATCAATCAGCTGTTTCGCCAGTTCGGCGTAGTGGTAATGCGGCCAGCGTTTCGCCGGGCCGAACTCGGCGCCAGGACAAAAACCGATGATCGGACGCTCGGCCAAAAGCGCGAACTGGGCGCAGGTCTGGCTTTTTTCCGCGTCGGTTACCCGCAACTGCGGCCAGAGCAAGGGCTGCGGCAACGCTTTCGCTGACGGCATTACGCCGTTGTCGTATGCCAGCGCCACGTAGCGCTCGACCATCAGCGGCCAGGCCTGTTTATCCAGCACGCGAATATCGTTTAGCAGGCCGTAGCGCATTTCACCGCGCCAGCCGGTGCGATGCGGGATGCCTGCAAAAAACGGCACCAGCGCCGATTTAAACGAGTTCGGCAGCACATAAGCGCGGTCGTAGCGGCGCTCGCGCAGGCTGCGGCCCAGACGGCGGCGCTCGCCGAGCCCCAGCGCGCCGTGGCCGAGCGGCATCGGGATCGCCTCGTTCACTTCCGGCATACGCGACAGCAGCGGACGGCACCACGCGGGCGCCATCACGTCGATGATCGCCTGCGGGTAGCGGGCCTTGAGCGTGCGATAGAGACTTTGCGACATCATCATGTCGCCCACCCATGACGGGCCGATCACCAGTATTTTCATGCGTAAGCCTGCTTATGCGTCGCGGTTCAGCCAGGCCATATACTCCGCCACGCCTTCGGCAACGGTTTTAAACGGCTTGTCATAACCCGCCGCGCGCAGGTTGGTGAGATCCGCCTGCGTGAATGCCTGATAGCGGCCTTTGAGTTTTTCCGGGAACGGGATGTACTCGATGCTGCCTTTTTTATGGAAGGCCAGCGCGGCATCCGCCACCGCCTGGAACGATTCCGCACGGCCGGTGCCGCAGTTATAAATGCCGGACACGCCGTTCTGCCAGAACCACAGGTTCACTGCCGCCACGTCGCCCACGTAGATGAAGTCGCGCTTGAAGTTATCGCTGCCTTCAAACAGTTTCGGGCTCTCGCCGTTGTTCAGCTGCGTGTTGAGGTGGAACGCGACGCTCGCCATGCTGCCTTTGTGGCCTTCACGCGGTCCGTAGACGTTGAAGTAGCGAAAACCGGTTATCTGCGAGTTCGCTTCCGGCAGGATCTGGCGGACATATTCGTCAAACAGGAATTTAGAGTAGCCGTAGACGTTCAACGGCTTTTCATATTCACGGGACTCGATGAAATCAGAGGTGCGCCCGCCGTAGGTGGCGGCGGAAGAGGCGTACAGGAAGGGGATTTCGCGCTCCAGGCAGTAGTGCAGCAGCTCTTTGGAGTACTGATAGTTATTATCCATCATGTACTTGCCGTCCCACTCGGTAGTGGACGAACATGCGCCTTCGTGGAACACCGCTTCGACGTCGCCGAACTCTTCCCCGGACATGATCTGCACCTGGAAGTCTTCTTTATCCATGTAGTCGGCGATGTTCAAATCCACCAGGTTAACAAACTTGGTGCCATCTTTGAGGTTATCCACCACCAGAATATCGGTATAGCCGATGTCGTTCAGAGCCTTAACAATGTTGCTGCCGATAAAACCAGCGCCGCCGGTAACGATAATCATAAGCCTGTCCTTCAGAATGTGAGCCGGGAAAAATCTCCGGCGTGAATAGTGTTAATCATACCATCACATTGGTTGCCCTACAGCCATTGCCCGTTTCAGCCGCAGCAACTTTGCCCGTCTCGCGTGATTTATGCTGCAAAACAGAGAATCGGTGCTTCGTCATCTCGTCTCCATCCATAGCTTTGGGTAATAATATGTGCCGAACTGGCTCATGTCTGGAGAATTGCAATGCGAGGGGATTTTTACCAACAGCTTTCCGCCGATTTAGATAACGCGCGCGCCGAAGGCTTGTTTAAGGAAGAACGGATCATCACCTCCGCCCAGCAGGCGGATATCCAGGTGGCAGACGGCAGCCACGTGATCAACTTTTGCGCCAACAACTATCTCGGTCTGGCGAACCACCCTGAGCTCATCGCCGCGGCGAAGCAGGGCATGGACACACACGGCTTCGGCATGGCATCGGTGCGCTTTATCTGCGGCACCCAGGACAGCCACAAACAGCTCGAAAACAAACTGGCCGCGTTCCTCGGCATGGAAGACGCCATTCTTTACTCTTCCTGCTTCGATGCCAACGGCGGGCTGTTTGAGACGCTGCTCGGCGCGGAAGACGCGATTATCTCTGATGCGCTGAATCACGCTTCCATCATCGACGGCGTGCGCCTGTGCAAAGCAAAACGCTTCCGCTACGCCAACAACGATATGCAGGAGCTGGAAGCTCGCCTGAAAGAGGCCCGTGAAGCGGGCGCGCGGCATGTGCTTATCGCGACAGACGGCGTGTTCTCGATGGACGGCGTGATAGCCAACCTGAAAGGCGTATGCGATCTGGCGGATAAATACGATGCGCTGGTGATGGTCGATGACTCCCACGCGGTGGGTTTTGTCGGCGAACAGGGTCGGGGTTCCCACGAATACTGTGACGTGATGGGCCGTGTGGACATCATCACCGGTACGCTTGGCAAAGCGCTCGGCGGCGCGTCCGGCGGCTATACCGCGGCGCGCAAAGAGGTTGTGGAGTGGCTGCGTCAGCGCTCCCGTCCGTATCTCTTCTCCAACTCCCTGGCCCCGGCGATTGTTGCCGCCTCGATCAAAGTGCTGGAGATGGTGGAATCCGGCGCGGAGCTTCGCGCGCGCCTGTGGTCCAACGCCCGCCTGTTCCGCGAAAAAATGACCGCGGCGGGCTTTACGCTGGCGGGCGCCGATCACGCCATTATCCCGGTCATGCTGGGCGAGGCGACCGTGGCGCAGAATTTTGCCCGTGAGCTGCAAAAAGAAGGCATTTACGTCACCGGCTTCTTCTATCCGGTGGTGCCAAAAGGCCAGGCGCGTATTCGCACCCAGATGTCGGCGGCGCATACCCCTGAACAGATTGAACGTGCAGTCGATGCGTTTACCCGCATCGGTAAACAGTTAGGCGTAATTGCCTGAGGGCGTGGAATGAAAGCATTATCAAAACTGAAACCGGCAGAAGGCATCTGGATGACCGATGTGGCGGAGCCGGAAGTGGGTCATAACGATCTGCTGATCAAAATTCGCAAAACCGCGATCTGCGGCACCGACGTGCATATTTACAACTGGGACGACTGGTCGCAAAAGACCATCCCGGTGCCGATGGTGGTCGGGCACGAATATGTCGGCGAAGTGGTCGGCATCGGCCAGGAAGTCAAAGGCTTTAAAATCGGCGATCGCGTCAGCGGCGAGGGTCATATCACCTGCGGCCATTGCCGTAACTGCCGCGGCGGGCGCACCCATCTGTGCCGCAACACCGTTGGCGTGGGCGTGAATCGTCCGGGCTGCTTTGCTGAATATCTGGTGATCCCGGCGTTTAACGCCTTCAAAATCCCGGATAACATTTCAGACGATCTGGCCTCGATTTTTGACCCGTTCGGCAACGCGGTGCATACCGCGCTCTCGTTTGACCTGGTCGGCGAAGACGTGCTGGTCTCCGGTGCGGGTCCGATCGGCATCATGGCGGCGGCGGTGGCGAAACACGTCGGCGCGCGCAACGTGGTTATCACCGATGTGAACGAATATCGTCTGTCGCTGGCGCGCAAAATGGGCGTCACCCGCGCGGTGGACGTCTCTAAAGAGAGCCTGAGCGACGTGATGGAAGAGCTGGGCATGACCGAAGGCTTTGACGTAGGTCTGGAGATGTCCGGCGCGCCGCCGGCATTTCGTACCATGCTGGACACCATGAACCACGGCGGGCGTATCGCGATGCTCGGCATTCCGCCTTCCGATATGTCCATCGACTGGAACAAAGTCATCTTTAAAGGGCTTTTCATCAAAGGCATCTATGGCCGTGAGATGTTTGAGACCTGGTATAAGATGGCCGCGCTGATCCAGTCTGGCCTCGACCTGTCGCCTATTATTACTCACCGCTTCACCATTGATGACTTCCAGAAAGGCTTTGACGCGATGCGTTCTGGCCAGTCCGGTAAGGTCATTCTGAGCTGGGATTAACAGCTTATCGTGGCGCCTGTTGACGCAGGCGTCACTACCATCCTCAGCGGTTTGACTTTATAAAAGCGAATTGCTACCGTCTGCGCAAATTTTGATAAGCCTTCTTTTATACGCCCGGTATCACGCCATGTTCGGCACTCTTTAATCTGAAGAGAGCCGCGTATTTCTTTTTCCGGTGATAAGGGTGTGGTCAGGGAAGATTTAAAATACGGTCCGGGTCGTCATGTCTATTCTGTTAGAACAAAAATCCACGAAATACGGCTTTCGTATTGCGAGCGTTTTGCCGTTGATTATTTCGCTGGTTATCGTCATTTACGCTAATGTGTTGAATGAGAAATATAATACGGTAATAAACCGGACACTGGTGTTCGTGTTGCTGGTGTTGGCAATTAAAGCTATTAATAACAAAGCGTTCAGGAATCTTCTGGCTGTGCTTTTGTTAGTGCCGGTTGCAGCAGACGTGACGCTACAGTTGTATGCATGGACAAACTTCAATTCAGCATTCAGCTACGGATTTGCCTTAAGTGTGTTGAATACCACGCCGGAAGAAGCGAAATCCATGCTTGGGCTGTACTGGCGCGATGGCCTGTTATTTACCGCCCTGTCGGCACTGTTTATTTTTACGGCCAATAGCGGTGCCTGGCCTGTCCCTCCTCGATTCAGACGCTGGCCCGCTATTCTGCTTGGTCTGACGCTATTCGGCTTTTTTACGCAGGCCTGGCTACATCAAATTCGTAAAAGCAACGTGGAAAGCCTGACGCAGCGGTTTATGCAGTCGACGCCTGTCAGCACCGCCAAAGTGTTTATGCAGGCGGCAGAAGATAATGCGGTGGTCGCGAGTATCGGCAATAACACGCCTGATTATAACATCGCCGTTTCAGACACCGGCATTGAGAATTATGTGCTGATCGTTGGCGAATCGGAACGGGCAAAAAACATGGGTATCTACGGTTACGACCGCGATACCACGCCGGAGCTGGACGCCCGGAAAAACCAGCTATTGCTGTTTCGTCATGCCGTCGCGCCTGCGCCGGTCACCATTATGGCAGTGCCGATGGCGCTGACAGCGGATACCGTCAAAGCCCGCGATCCGCGTAAATATGGCGATAATGTCATTAATATCGCCAATAAAGCAGGCTACGACACGTACTGGTTCAGCCGTCAGGGAAAAGGGGGCGCGCATAATAATATTATTACGGCCATCGCCCTGAAGGCGAAGCAGAGCGCATGGGTGGAAGAGGGCTATGATGACGCGCTGCTGCCGTTGCTCAACGCCGCGCTGAAAAAGCCAGGCAAAAAACTGATCGTTTTGCATCTTTACGGCAGTCACGAACCCGCCTGCCGACGTTTTCCTGCAAATCAGACGCTTCTTAACAGCGGTAATAAAGCCGACGACTGTTACGATAATTCCGTTCGCTTTACCGATAGCGTGATGGGCCAGGTCTTTCATGCGCTGGATGATAGTCGTTCATCCGTGCTCTATTTTTCAGATCACGCGCTGGTACGCGATCCTGCACGCGCGGTGGTTTACTCCCACGGCGGAGCGAAACCGCCTCGCGAGGCCCTACAGGTCCCTATGTTCATCTGGTATGCTCAACGCGTCGCGGCTAAAGACAAGCTGACGGGTGATTACAACCGGCTCTGGTCAACGGATGATGTGAATACGCTCGCCGAGTTATGGTTAGGTATCCATCGTGAGGGGGACGCAGCGAATTCGTTATCGTCCTGGCTGTCGCAGTACGATAAAGATGTCGCCGTTATGGATACCACAGGTACCGTATATGAATGGGGCAATGTTCATTAACACAGTGGTCTTTAATGGTTTTTTCGATTGTGTGCTAAGGTTTTTTGTTTGCAGTAGTAAATGGAATGATGATGACAACGAATAAATTTGAGAAGATCCATTTTAGTTTGATGCAATTGTTATTCGGATTATGTGCAATTGCATTTGGCTGTGTGATTATTTCGCCCAACTTTTCCGCGAAAATTTTCAATCTTGCGGGTGCATTAGCCTTTATAATCTTTTTTCTGAATATTAAAAAATTCAGAAAAAATGATGCCTTTTGGCTGTGCGCAGTGCTGTTGATGATTGGTATCTGCGATTTAGTGTGGTATCGCCTGTTCAAAGTGAATAACAGCCCGGCGATTAACTCTTATCGCGCCTACCTTGAAGCAGGAAAAATATGTGTATCTGGCGCATTCTGTACTTATTTATTCGTTAACTTTCGTAAGCTGAGTATTGGTCATAACAAAATTCATACGTTGTTAGCCATTCTGCTACAGTTGATGATGGCCGTGTATGTAGGCTACCAGGCTATTTTTCTTGAAAGTGGCCGCGTAACGCTCTCCCTTGCAGGCGGCACTGATGCAACCGGCGCGGCCTACACCATTGCGTTTATTTCTTTTTATATCATCCTTGTTCTCCAGCACAGCGCTTATAAATGGAAAGAGTCACTTATTCTTGGCCATTTTTTCCTGACATTCCTGATGCTGGTTGCTACCGGTACACGTGCGGCGATTATCGCTTATCCGCTTATTTTCTTTGTTCTCTTAACCATTAAATTATACAAAGAGAAACATATTCCCTGGAAAGGTGTAATCGCCTTTATTTGCGCTCTGGTGGTGGGAATGTTCATGATGAAGGAAGATATTTCTAAGCGTTATGATGATTTTAATCGCGATATTTCAGCGTATGACAGAAATGACAGCGTTACTTCGGTAGGTGCGCGTTTTGCTATGTGGGAAACAGGACTTCTTGCATCAAAAAGTAATTATTTTTGGCAGTCGACGGATGACAGAAACAAAAAAATCATCGTGGCGGTGAAAGAAGATCCTGGCTTGCGCGGCGCACTCAAACATATGAACGGCCACCTGCATAATGAAGTGGTTGAAACCTTATCCTTAAAAGGCCCTTCTGGTTTACTGCTTTACTTCGCTTTCGTTGTTGCCCTGTTCTGTTACGCCTTTCGAAAACTCAACAGTATTATTCTTTGCGCATTTCTGGCTTCTATCATTATGTTTGGTATCAGTGGCGTCATGTTTTATTCAAAAACGACGCCTGTCGCCTGGATGCTGACATTAATTATGTCTGTCGTGTTTCTGGAGCAAAATCGGCATCAGGATGTTGTTAAGTAAGCTTTTTGATTCTCCACTGGGAAAAGAGTATTCTCCCGGTGGAGTTACGATCTTTACCAGACGAGCCTGCTATGAATGAACTGATCTCCGTTATCATTACGACCTTTAACAGAGAAGACCTCCTGGAGCGGGCGATTCGTTCCGTTATTGCTCAAACGTATCCTGCTATCGAGCTGATTGTTGTCGATGACTGTTCAAACGAAAAAACCGCACAGCTCATCGAGAAAATGCGAGCGGAATGTGAGGCGCGGTTCGTTCATTTTATCTATGAACGCAATGCGCAAAACAGCGGCTCGAATTTCAGCCGTAACCGGGGCTATGCGCTTTCGCAGGGCTTCTTCGTTACCGGACTGGACGATGACGACTACTTTTTGCCGGAGCGTTTATCGAAGCTGGTTTCCCGTTACGAAGAGCAATATGCCTTCGTCACAGACTCCCCCGCACGGCTGGATAAAAAACAGCGAACCGGGTCTGACAGCAATAGCAAACGCATTATCACGTTGCAGGATATCCTTTGTGAAAATGTGGTAGGCAATCAGGTACTGACCACCAGAGAGAAACTGCTGGGCGTCGGTGGGTTTTCACCGGAAATAAAACAGCAGCAGGATCGCGATGCCTGGATAAAACTTATCCTGAAATACGGACCGGGCATTAAATACAGCTTCAGTACCGCGATGGTAGATGCCGAACATAGCAGCGATCGCATTACAAAAAAAATCAAAAAATACACCTCTTACCGCAAGCTCTATTTTAAATACCGAGAGCATATGTCGGAAACGACGCGCAGTAATAACCTCTTTCAGTTGATGTCTTTCAGAGGCTTCAGCTCAACCCGTATGAATGCTCTTCTGCGTGGCCGTAAAAAAGACATAAAATTAAGGCTGAAGCTGTTTCGCCGCACGTTAAAAGAACTTTTCTGAAACATCTGACAGGTGGGGCGATGAAGCTGAACACCCTTAACAAACTCATCAAGAAGACGCGCAGGTGGCATAAAAAGACGGGATTTGCGGTTTTCCAGCGCGCGGCGGCACATCTTGAAGCGAAGAAAAAAGCGACGATTTTTTCTGTCATTGATAGCCTTAACGTCCAGCCTGAGCCAGTAGCACCCGTTCCTCAAACACAGTCCCGTCTCATCTGGATATGCTGGTTCCAGGGGCTTGATCACGCGCCTGAACTGGTTAAGCAGTGCATTGCGTCGGTACAACACCACACGCCGGATGCAAAAACTATCGTTCTTACTGACGACAATATTCCCCAATATTTGACGCTGCCTGACGCTGTTATTGCTAAGTATCAGGCGGGCCTTATCAGTAAAGCGCAATACTCCGATATTGTCCGTTGCTCTCTGCTCTACCAGTATGGCGGGATCTGGATGGACGCCACGGTATTTATGACCCGGCCCCTGCCTGAACTCTTTTATGAAAACGCCTTTTCGTCGCTGCGTTTTGCTGGCGCCGGACAGGAACGCGCGTTAAGTCAGGGATACTGGACAGCCTATTTTCTTGCGGCGCAGAAGGGGAATCCGCTGATGAAATTTGTCAGAGATATTCTTTATCATTACTGGCAGCAGCATGACTCTCTTATTGAGTATTTCCTGATCGACTACAGCTTTTTATATGCGCGCGAAAAGGTACCGGCGTTTTGCGAGATGATGAACAGGCAACCCGTGACGGGAAACCATCGTTTTCTTATCCGCCAGTTTATTAATGCCGCGCCGACGCAAACGGCGCTGGCAACATTACGTCAGGATCCTGTCGGGATCTATAAACTCTCCCATAAGGAAAATTATCGGCTGACGGATAATGGAGAGCCTGCGCTGTACAGCATGATTCTGGATGGGCGCTTTACGCTTTAATAAGCGCGGAGCGCCATCTCTGTTGAAAAACCCGCCTTTCGGCGGTTTTTTTATTCAGGACTGTTTGCCCCAGCCCTGCCACTGATGGCGGAAATAGCTCACGACGGCGCTCTCGCTGACGCTTTCGCTAATGATCGTGAAGAAACGCGTGGCATAGACCGGTTCTGGCTGTTTCTTCGGTTTGCACAGCTTCACGCCGCGGAACGGATTACGCGGCGCGGCGGGTGTCGGGAGCGGCGGCGCAACATTCGGCGTGGAATTATCGCTCTGCGGCTCATTCAGCAGGCTGCTGGCGCGCACCAGCGTGATATCCGGCGGCAGGTTATAGAGCGCCTGCTGGAGCACGCGCACCGTTGACGGATGGGGATGCCCGATAGCGATAGCCGAGCCGTTGCGACGCGCCAGCGCGACCGCGCGATTAAACTGCGTGCGTATGTCCGCCTCGTTCTGGGTGTCGTCGAGGAAAACTTTACGCTTGATAACCTTCACGCCCGTTCCTGCAGCGGCGCGCATGGCCTGGCTGTTGCCGATGGTCATGCTGTCGAGAAAATAGAGGTTATAGTGCGCCAGCGCCGCCATCACTTTTTGCATGCCCGGAAGGCTTGAGGTCATCGCGCTGCCCATGTGGTTGTTCATGCCGGTGGCGTAGGGAACGTTATCTACCGCATTGCGAATAATGCGCGCGATTTCATCATCGCTCATGTCCGGGCGCAGAGTGTCTTTTTCCAGGGGCTGCTTACTGATCGGTGCCATTGGCAGATGAATCAGTACGTCATGTCCCTGGTTATGGGCTTTGGTCGCCATTTCACGGGCGTGCGGCGCGTTGGGCAGTACGGCAACGGACACTTCAGCGGGCATCGCCAGCACCTGATTTTCGGTTTGCGGACGATAGCCGAAATCATCGATAACGATAGCGAGTTTGCCGGCGAGGGCGGGGAAAGCGAGAGCCAGCGAACCGGCGAGAGCAAAAACAAGACGACGCAACTGAAGCAAAACTTATCTTCCCAACCACGGTTGTGGGTTGACCGCCTGACCCTGACGGCGAATTTCAAAATAGAGCGAAGGACGACCCTGACCGCCGCTGTTGCCCACCAGCGCGATAGGCTGACCGGCGCGAACCTGCGTGCCGACATTCACCAGCGCGCTCTGGTTGTAACCGTAAAGGCTCATGTCGCCCTTGCCGTGTTCAACTACGACCACCAGACCGTAGCCCTGCAGCCAGTCGGCGAGGATCACGCGCCCGTCGGCGATGGCTTTGACCTCGGTGCCTTCGCTGGCCCCGATAACGATGCCCTTCCAACGTAGTTCACCTTGCAGCTGTTCGCCATAGCGATGCAGCAACGGACCGCGAACCGGCCAGAATGCCTGCCCGTTCGGCGAGCCAAGACCGCCGGTACGCGCCATTAGTGAACGCTCACTCTCGGAAGGCTTATAAGTGGTGCCTTTGCGCGTGGCCTCTTTCTGGCGGGAGCGAACCTGCTCGGCCTCACGCGCTTCGCGCTCGGCACGGGCTTTCGCCGCCGCCTCCGCGCGGGCGATGCGATCGCGCAGGCGTGATTCGTTGGCGCGCAGTTCGCTCAACTGCTGCTGGCCTTCCTGAATAGAAGACTCCAGCGAGCCGAGGGTTTTTTTACGTTCGTTGCGGGCCTGCTCCAGCTTTGCCTGCTGCGCCTGCTGCTCATAGAGCAACGTTTGCTGCTGGGTTTGCTTCTCTTCAAGCTCCGCTTTTTGGGTGGCGACTTCTTCGCGAGTTTGCTTGAGCTGGGCGATGGTTTCCTGACGCGCTTCGTTGAGATAGCCGAAATAAGCCTGTAAACGCTGGCCGCGCTGGCTCTCTTCGCCGCTCAGGATAAGCTGCAGGCCGCTGTGCTGCCCCTGACGGAACGCCGCATCAAGCTGGGCCGCGAGGTTGCGCTCCTGGGCGGCTTTTTGCTTTTCAAGCTTTGCGATGGAGGCATTCATCTGGGCTATCTGACGGTTGAGATCCGCCAGCGTATTCTGGGTTTCGCGCAGCTTGCGGCTGGCGGCGGCGATCGCCTGCTCCTGGCTTTTTAGCTGGGCGAGAAGCGTTGCGCGCTGCTGCTGCTGCTGGCGTACCGCGCGCTCTTTGGCGGCGATATCATCCTGGATGGATTTCAGCTGATCGCGGTCATCCGCGTGGGCGGAAAGCGGGCATAACAATACGCCAGCGCTGAGCGCGCTGGCGTAAAGCAGGGGCTTCATTGAGAACCGAAACGGCCTGTTGCCCCATGTCATTGAAAAAATCGCCTTTCCCCTCATGGGGAGGGATTATTCCACGATGAACAGCGGCTTGCCAGTCATCTCTTGCGGGATTTCCATCCCCATCAGCGTAAGCAGGGTCGGCGCGATGTCGGAGAGCTTGCCGCCGTCTACCGCGCGCACTTTTTTATCGCCCACGTAAATCAGCGGCACCGGCAGGTTGGTGTGCGCGGTGTGCGCCTGGCCTGTCGCCGGATCGCGCATCTGTTCGGCGTTGCCGTGGTCTGCGGTAATGAGCATCTGGCCGCCTGCGGCCTCGACGGCGCGGGTCACCTGTGCGATGCAGTTATCGAGCGCTTCCACTGCGGCGACGGCGGCGTCAAACACGCCGGTGTGACCGACCATATCGCCGTTCGGGTAGTTGCAGATAATGGCGTCATATTTGCCGCTGTTGATGGCGCCCACCAGTTTTTCGGTCAGCTCGGCGGAGCTCATTTCCGGCTGCAGATCGTAGGTCGCGACTTTCGGCGAATTGATCAGGATGCGGTCTTCACCCGGGAACGGTTCTTCCACGCCGCCGTTAAAGAAGAACGTCACATGGGCGTATTTCTCTGTTTCGGAAATGCGCAGCTGGGTTTTGTCATGTTTCGCCATCCACTCCCCGAAGGTATTGGCCAGCGAAGCCGGCGGATAGGCGCAGGCGGTGCGGATATCGGCGGCGTACTCGGTCAACATAACGAAATCGGCGAACTTAACGACTTTTTTGCGGCTAAAGCCGTCAAAATCGCGGTTTACGAAGGCGCGCGTTATCTGGCGCGCGCGGTCGGCGCGGAAGTTCATGAAAATCAGCGCATCGCCATCTTCCATCGCCGCCTGCGCTTCGCCTTCGGCGCGAATCACGGTCGCTTTTACGAACTCATCGTTTTCGTCACGCGCATAGGCGGCTTCAAGGCCAGCGACGGCCGTTGACGCTTTATATTCGCCCTGCGCCAGGGTCAGCAGATCGTATGCCTGCTCCACGCGCTCCCAGCGGTTATCGCGGTCCATCGCAAAATAGCGGCCAATAATCGACGCGACGCGGCCTTTGCCCAGCTTCGCGAATTTGGCGGCGAATTTTTCCAGTGTCGCTTTCGCGCTGCGCGGCGGCGTATCGCGACCGTCCAGGAAGGCGTGCAGATAGATTTTCTCGGCGCCGCGGGCGGCCGCCAGCTCAATCATCGCCAGAATATGATCTTCATGGCTGTGGACGCCGCCCGGTGACGCGAGGCCCATAATATGGACGGCTTTCCCGGCGGCGACGGCCTTATCAACGGCCGCGGTCAGCACCGGGTTGGCAAAGAAAGTGCGTTCTTTAATTTCGACATCCAGACGCGTGAGGTCCTGGTACACAATACGACCTGCGCCCAGATTGACGTGACCCACTTCCGAGTTGCCCATCTGGCGGTCGGGCAGGCCCACTTCCAGGCCGGATGCATCAATTAACGTATGCGGACGGCTTGCCCACAGGTTATCCATGACCGGCGTTTTAGCAGCGAAAATAGCGTTGTCCTGGCGATCTTCACGGTAACCGTAGCCATCCAGAATCACTAATACGACAGGTTTTTTAGTAAGCGACATTGCAGAACCTCATGCGTCAAAGACAAAAAATTGGCGTAATTTTACTACACCGCATAAGGGCAAATAGCCGCAGAAGATCAAAGAACAGGCCGGGGCGTGCAAGCGCAACGGCGCATTTCATCCTTTTTTTCGTAACGCGCCGCAGAAAATGCACAACCTTCCTTGTACTGGCTGTAATTGACACAGCGCGCAGGTATACTCCTCACCTGGTTTTTTACTGAGTCGGGAGTTTGACCCCCCCATGCAAGAAATTATGCAATTCGTTGGCCGCCACCCCATACTTAGTATCGCGTGGATTGCGTTACTCGCGGCGGTGATTTACACCACTTTCAAAGGCCTCACCTCTAAAGTGAAGGTGATTACTCGCGGTGAAGCAACGCGTCTTATCAACAAAGAAGATGCCGTGGTCGTGGATATTCGCCAGCGTGACGACTTCCGCAAAGGGCATATCGCCAGCGCCATCAACGTGCTGCCTGCTGATATCAAAGCCAGCAACGTCGGCGAACTGGAGAAGCATAAAGCGAAGCCGGTTATCGTGGTTGACGGCAACGGTCTGTCCGCGCAGGAATCAGCAGCGCTGCTGAACAAAGCCGGTTTTGAGCAGGTTTACGTGCTCAAAGAAGGCGTCGCCGGCTGGAGTGGCGAGAACCTGCCGCTGGTACGTGGTAAATAATTTTCATAAGAGGTAACGACATGGCTAATATCGAAATGTACACCAAAGCAACCTGCCCGTATTGCCATCGTGCGAAGGCCCTGCTGAACAGCAAAGGCGCCGCTTTCCTCGAACTGCCCATTGACGGCGATACCGCCAAAAGGGAAGAGATGATTCAGCGTAGTGGCCGCACCACTGTGCCGCAGATCTTTATTGATGGGCAGCACATTGGCGGTTGCGACGACCTGCATGCACTGGATGCGCGCGGCGGACTCGATCCTCTGCTGCGCTAGTGCGCTTAGCCGTGACGGCATTTTTAAGGACATTACATACAAGGGTTTTCGCTCATGTCAGAACAAAACAACACTGAAATGAACTTTCAGCTTCTGCGCATTTACACCAAAGATATCTCTTTCGAAGCACCGAATGCGCCGCACGTATTTCAGAAAGACTGGCAGCCGGATGTGAAACTGGATCTGGATACCGCTTCCAGCCAGCTCGCTGACGATGTTTACGAAGTCGTATTGCGCGTGACGGTCACCGCGTCGCTGGGCGAAGAGACCGCTTTCCTTTGCGAAGTGCAGCAGGCAGGCATTTTCAACATTTCTGGCATTGAAGGCACCCAGATGGCGCACTGCCTCGGCGCTTACTGCCCGAACAGCCTGTTCCCGTATGCCCGTGAATGCATCACCAACCTCGTTTCCCGCGGCACTTTCCCGCAGCTGAACCTTGCGCCGGTTAACTTCGACGCGCTGTTCATGAACTATCTGCAGCAGCAGGCTGCTGAAGGTGCGCAAGACCATCAGGATGCCTGATGAACACCATTAATGCGTCAATGACAGTTATCGGTGCCGGTTCATACGGCACCGCTCTTGCCATCACACTGGCAAGAAACGGCCATCACGTCGTGCTGTGGGGTCATGATCCCGCGCATATCGCGACGCTGCAGGCTGACCGCTGCAACGTGGCGTTCCTTCCCGATGTGCCTTTCCCTGACACCCTTCATCTTGAAAGCGACTTAGCCACCGCGCTTGCCGCCAGCCGCAATATTCTGGTGGTAGTGCCAAGCCATGTGTTTGGTCAGGTGCTGCGTCAGATCAAACCGCTGATGCGCCCGGATGCACGCGTGGTATGGGCGACGAAAGGGCTTGAGGCGGAAACCGGTCGGTTACTCCAGGATGTGGCGCGTGAAGCGTTAGGCGACACGATACCGCTGGCGGTGATCTCCGGCCCGACGTTTGCCAAAGAGCTGGCGGCAGGGCTACCGACGGCGATTTCGCTGGCGGCGACGGACGACGCGTTTGCAAACGATCTCCAGCAGCTGCTGCACTGCGGCAAGAGCTTTCGCGTTTACAGCAATCCGGATTTCATCGGCGTGCAGCTCGGCGGCGCGGTGAAAAACGTCATCGCTATCGGCGCGGGAATGTCTGACGGCATCGGCTTTGGCGCGAACGCCCGCACGGCGCTGATTACGCGCGGTCTCGCGGAGATGTCCCGCCTCGGCGCAGCGCTCGGGGCGGACCCGACCACCTTTATGGGCATGGCCGGTCTTGGCGATCTGGTCCTGACCTGTACCGACAACCAGTCGCGCAACCGCCGCTTCGGCATGATGCTCGGCCAGGGCGCCGATGTGCAGAGCGCGCAGGAGAAGATTGGTCAGGTAGTGGAAGGCTATCGCAACACCAAAGAGGTACGCGAACTG
This sequence comes from Cronobacter dublinensis subsp. dublinensis LMG 23823, assembly GCF_001277235.1. Lineage (NCBI taxonomy): Bacteria > Pseudomonadati > Pseudomonadota > Gammaproteobacteria > Enterobacterales > Enterobacteriaceae > Cronobacter > Cronobacter dublinensis. The sequence continues at coordinate 4,336,477 of NZ_CP012266.1, read as the reverse complement.
GCGGCGCGTTTTGGCGTGGAAATGCCAATAACCGAGGAAATTTATCAGGTACTCTATTGCGGAAAAAATGCTCGCGAGGCAGCATTAACGCTGTTGGGCCGTACCCGCAAGGATGAGCGAAGCAGCCAGTAGGGAAGCGCGGCCGTAATGATTAATGCGTGCCGACAAATACGTTTGTCGGCCGCTATTTGTTTGTCTGGAGAAAGCAATGCCGTGTGAAGAACTGGATCTGGTGTGGAAGAACATTAAAGCCGAAGCCCGTCAGCTGGCCGACTGCGAGCCGATGCTGGCCAGTTTTTATCATGCGACATTGCTTAAGCACGAGAACCTGGGCAGCGCGTTGAGCTACATGCTGGCCAACAAACTGGCGTCGCCTATCATGCCTGCCATCGCTATTCGTGAAGTGGTGGAAGAGGCGTATAAAGCGGACCCGGAGATGATCGCCTCCGCCGCCTGCGATATCCAGGCCGTGCGTACCCGTGACCCGGCGGTAGATAAATACTCCACGCCGCTGCTGTATCTCAAAGGTTTCCATGCGCTCCAGGCCTACCGCATCGGCCACTGGCTGTGGAAACAGGGGCGTCAGGCGCTGGCGATTTTCCTGCAAAACCAGGTGTCGGTCTCTTTCCAGGTTGATATCCATCCGGCGGCGACTATCGGCCGCGGGATAATGCTCGATCACGCCACCGGTATTGTGATCGGCGAAACGGCCGTGGTGGAAGATGACGTCTCTATCCTGCAATCGGTAACGCTCGGCGGTACCGGTAAAACCAGCGGCGATCGCCATCCGAAAATCCGTGAAGGCGTCATGATTGGCGCTGGCGCCAAAATTCTGGGCAATATCGAAGTGGGTCGCGGCGCGAAAATCGGCGCGGGCTCCGTGGTGTTGCAGCCGGTGCCGCCGCATACGACGGCGGCGGGCGTGCCCGCGCGTATCGTCGGTAAGCCGGAAAGCGATAAGCCGTCGATGGATATGGATCAGCACTTCAACGGCATCAACCACGGGTTCGAGTACGGCGACGGGATTTAAACCGCCTGCTTTATGCATAAAAAAGCCGCGCAATGCGCGGCTTTGTTGTCTCTGTCGGTTGTCGCTTAGCGGCGCAATACCGCGCCAGGATAGCCAAGCTGTCGCCACGCCTCATACACCACCACGGAAACCGCGTTAGAGAGATTCATGCTGCGGCTGTCCGGCATCATCGGGATACGGATTTTCAGCTCCGGCGGCAGCGCGTCCAGAATCGAGGCGGGCAGACCGCGGGTTTCAGGGCCGAACATCAGATAATCGCCGTCCTGATAGCTGACCGCGCTGTGCGCCGGCGTGCCTTTGGTCGTCAGTGCGAACAGGCGCTGCGGCTTTTCCGCCTCCTGAAACGCCGCATAGTCGCGATGGCGCATCACGGCGGTGAATTCGTGGTAATCCAGCCCCGCGCGGCGCAGGCGTTTATCATCCCAGGTAAAGCCCATCGGCTCGATAATATGCAGGCGAAAGCCGGTGTTGGCGCACAGGCGAATAATATTACCGGTATTGGGCGGGATTTCAGGTTCAAACAGGACGATATTCAGCATACGGCTCCCCTCTTGCAGAGGCGCGCAGAATAGCAGAATTGCCCGCGTGTAAAAACCGCAGGGCAGGGGAGCGCTTCAGATAAACAACGCCCTCCCGCGCAGGGGAGGGCATTGGTCAGGAACGGTGATAGAGTGGCAGCCAGAGCGTCAGGCGCAGGCCGCCAAGCGGGCTGTCGTCCGCTTTCACCCAGCCGCGATGCTGCTGTACTGCGGTTTCCACAATAGCGAGCCCAAGCCCGGTACCGCCGGATTCGCGGTCGCGCGCCTCGTCGGTGCGATAGAACGGGCGGAAAATCTGCTCACGGTCGGTCTGGCTGACGCCCGGCCCGTCATCATCGACGTTAATCGTGATCCCTTCTTTATCCACCGCGAAGCTGACGGAAATCTTGCTGTGAGAGTAGCGAAGCGCGTTACGCACGATATTCTCCAGCGCGCTTTCCAGCGCGTTCGGGTTGCCGTAGAGCAGCCACGGGCCTGGCGGATACGCCACTTCAAACGATTTACCCATCTGTTCCGCTTCAAACGCGGCGTTATCGAGCACCTCGCCCCACAGCTGATTCGCTTTCATGGTCTCGCTCACCAGCGCGTTTTTCTGCTGATTGCGCGACATCACCAGCAGATCGTTGATCATGCTGTCGAGGCGGTGGGCTTCGGTTTCAATGCGCTCCAGCTCTTTGCTCTCTCCGCTGCGCCGGCGCAGCAGCGCGGTGCCAAGCTGCAGACGCGTCAGCGGGGTGCGCAGTTCGTGAGAGATATCGGAAAGCAGCCGCTGTTGGGTCGTCATCATGCGCTCCAGCGCCGTCACCATCTGGTTAAAGCTGGCCCCTGCGGCGATGAATTCCTGTGGCCCGGCTTCCAGTTCCGGGTGCTGGCGCAGGTTGCCCTGGGCCACTTCATCGGCCGCGTTTTTAAGCTTACGCGCTGGCCGCGCCAGGCTCCACGCCAGCCACAGCAGCAGCGGCGAACTTACCAGCATAGTGACAATCAGCAGTAGCAGCGGGCGGTCAAACAGGAGGTTAATGAAATCAGATTGCGAATTGCTCGCCGGACGGATCAGGTAAAGCTGGTAGTTATCTTCGCCGTCGCGCACCGAAAACGGCCCGACCAGCTCCACGCGGCCATACTTTTTCTTCTGCGGATGATCGGAGTTATCGGACTGGCCGATAAAGTTGCGGATTATCTGCATTTCATTGCGTTCAGCGCCAATCACGCGGCCTTCGCTGGTGACCAGCACCAGCCGCTGCCCTGGTGGAGCCCATTTATCGATAGCGCGAAACAGCCGACGCCACCACATCAGGTCGTTGGGCGGATCGCTCGCCAGCTCGGCCTCGACGTGCTGTTCAATCATGGTGCCCTGACGCTGCTCGCTCTCCAGCAGTTCCGTCATTTGACGGCTGTCGAGCTTAGGCAGCATCAGCACCAGCATTAACACCAGCGCCAGCGTCAGCCAGAAAATGGCGAAGATGCGGGCGGTAAGGCTGCCTATCATGAAGCGGAAACCATCAGATAGCCGCGTCCGCGCAGGGTTTTAAACCACGGATGGCCGTCTTTGCGCTCCGGCAATTTACGACGCAGGTTAGAGATATGCATATCGATCGCGCGATCGAACGGCGTGAGGCGTTTCCCGAGCACTTCCTGGCTTAAATGTTCACGCGACACCACCTGACCCAGATGCTGCGCCAGCAGATAGAGCAGGGTGAACTCGGTACCGGTGAGTTCCAGCGTCTGGCCGTCGAAACTCGCTTCCTGGCGGCCTGGGTTGAGGCTCAGCGCGTCTACTTCCAGCGTTGGCGAACCGCTGTCGCTGTTCTGCTGCTGTTCGCTCCAGTGCGAGCGGCGCAAAATTGCGCGAATACGGGCTACCAGTTCGCGGTCGTTAAACGGTTTCGGCAGATAGTCATCCGCGCCCAGCTCAAGGCCAAGTACGCGATCCAGTTCGCTGCCGCGGGCGGTCAGCATAATAACGGGTGTCTGGTGAGTCTGGCGAAGCTCTTTCAAAGTATCGATGCCGTTCTTCTTTGGCATCATCACGTCGAGCAAAAGCAAATCGATGCTGTCATCAAGGAGGTCAAGCGCCTGTTCGCCATCGTGGGCAACGAGGACATTAAACCCTTCCATGTCGAGCAATTCCTTTAACAGGGACGTCAGCTCGCGGTCATCATCAACTAACAGGATTTTATTCATTTTCAGTACCTCCGAGGCAGAAATTACGTCATCAAGGCGCGCTAATCCATGACTTTACGTTGTTTTACACCCCCTGACGCATGTTTGCAGCCCGAATCGTAGACTGGATTTCGTTGAACCGCAGCACATAAGTTTCCAGGAGTCAGTGATGCGCAAAGTTACCGCCGCCGTCATGGCCTCAACGCTGGCTGTCGGTGCGTTAACGAGCCAGGCGGCACAGGTCCCGACGGACGAAAGCTGGCATCCGGCGGAAACGCTAACGCAACGCAACAGTGTGCAGAGTCATATGTTTGACGGCATCAACTTAACAGAGCATCAGCGCCAGCAAATGCGCGATTTGATGCAGCGGGCGCGGCATGAGCAGCCCCCTGTTAATGTTAGCGAAATGGAGACCATGCACAGGCTGGTCACCGCAGAAAATTTTGATGAAAACGCAGTGCGCGCTCAGGCGGAAAAAATGGCCCAGGAGCAAGTGGCCCGCCAGGTTGAAATGGCGAAGGTGAGAAACCAGATGTATCACCTGTTAACGCCCGAGCAGCAAGCGGTTTTGAACGAGAAACACCAGCAACGCATGGAGCAGTTCCGTGAGGTTGCGCAAATGCAGCGCCAGTCTGCGCTGCCGCTCTTCAGTAGCAGTACTCGTAGTAACCAGTAACAACCCTGTTTTCCTTGCCATAGACACCATCCCTGTCTTCCCCCCTCATGATGAGGGGGTTTTTTTTGCCCTTTTTTCGGTGTGCGCTGATGTTCAGTGCCGCCGCGCGCCATACGAATTTCATCAAAATCCTGCGGACGGTTGGTTATACTGGCAACATCTCTTTGCAGGAGTCGTTATGAATCATGACTATGCTCGCCTGGTAAGCCGGGCGGCCCTCGCCGCAACGCTGGTGGCGTCGCTACTGCTGATCATTAAAATTTTCGCCTGGTGGTATACCGGGTCGGTCAGCATTCTCGCGGCCCTGGTCGACTCGCTGGTCGACATCGCCGCGTCGCTCACCAATTTATTGGTGGTACGGTATTCGCTGCAGCCTGCCGATAAAGAACATGCTTTCGGGCACGGCAAAGCGGAATCGCTGGCGGCGCTTGCGCAAAGCATGTTTATTTCCGGCTCAGCGCTGTTTCTTTTCCTCACCGGCATTCAACATCTGGTGGCGCCGGAGCCGATGCGCGCGCCGCTGGTCGGGGTTATTGTGACGATGGCGGCGCTGGTGACCACCTTGATGCTGGTCACGTTCCAGCGCTGGGTGGTGCGCAAAACCCGCAGCCAGGCGGTGCGGGCGGATATGCTTCATTATCAGTCTGATGTTATGATGAACACCGCTATTCTGGTGGCGCTGGCCCTCTCGTGGTATGGCCTGCACCGCGCCGACGCGCTGTTCGCGCTCGGGATTGGCGTCTGGATTTTATACAGTGCGTTACGGATGGGCTATGAAGCGGTACAGGCGTTGCTTGACCGGGCCCTGCCCGATGAAGAACGTCAGGCGATAGTCGAGATAATCTCCGCCTGGCCGGGCGTTCGGGGCGCGCACGATCTACGCACGCGGCAGTCAGGGCCGACCCGCTTTATCCAGCTTCATCTCGAAATGGAAGACAACTTGCCGCTGGTTCAGGCGCATCTTATCGCCGAACAGGTGGAGCAGGCGATCCTGTTCCGGTTCCCGGGGTCGGACGTCATTATTCATCAGGACCCATGCTCGGTCGTGCCGCGTTTTCAGCAAGGGCAATTCGAGCATTAAGCATTCGTTGTAAAGGCGTGATTCGGGCAGGCATTTTTTGTACATCTCACCCCCACGCGGGCTGACCTGAATCAATTCAGCAGGAAGCTGTTGATATACTATTTGCAGCAATAGTCGATCACCTGTCGCACTCGCGCAGGCGGTTTCCGGCGAAAGTATTCCTTTTGCATTCTACGTTCAGAGGTAGTCATGATTAAGAAAATCGGTGTGTTGACGAGTGGCGGTGATGCGCCTGGCATGAACGCCGCCATCCGTGGCGTGGTCCGCGCGGCGTTGACGGAAGGTCTGGAAGTCTGCGGTATTTACGACGGCTATCTGGGCCTGTATGAAGACCGCATGATCCAGCTCGACCGTTACAGCGTTTCCGACATGATCAACCGCGGCGGCACTTTCCTCGGTTCCGCGCGCTTCCCGGAGTTCCGCGAAGAACACATTCGCGCCGTGGCTATTGAGAACATGAAAAAACGCGGCATCGACGCGCTGGTGGTCATTGGCGGCGACGGTTCTTACATGGGCGCCAAACGTCTGACCGAAATGGGCTTCCCGTGCATCGGTCTGCCGGGCACCATCGATAACGACGTGGCGGGCACCGACTACACCATCGGTTACTTCACCGCGCTGCACACCGTCGTTGAGGCGATCGACCGTCTGCGCGACACCTCTTCTTCTCACCAGCGTATTTCCATCGTCGAAGTCATGGGCCGTTACTGCGGCGACCTGACCCTGGCGGCGGCCATCGCGGGCGGCTGCGAATTTATCGTGTTGCCGGAAGTGGAATTTAACCGCGAAGATCTGGTCGCGGAAATCAAAGCGGGCATCGCGAAAGGCAAAAAACACGCGATCGTCGCCATTACCGAGCACATCTGCGATATCGACGAGCTGGCGAAATACATCGAAACCGAGACCAAACGCGAAACCCGCGCCACCGTGCTCGGCCACATCCAGCGCGGCGGCTCGCCGGTGCCTTATGACCGTATTCTCGCCTCCCGCATGGGCGCTTACGCCATCGAACTGCTGCTGCAGGGCTACGGCGGCCGCTGCGTCGGTATCCAGAACGAAAAAATGGTGCATCACGACATCATCGACGCTATCGAAAACATGAAGCGTCCGTTCAAAGGCGACTGGCTGGACTGCGCTAAAAAGCTCTACTAAGCCTCGCGTCTCGCGCCGCGCCCGGTCAGCTCATGCGGCCGGGCGTTTCTTTTTCTGGTGTTATTCCCATCCGTTATAGCCAATTTTTTTTTATTCTTTATCCCCTGCCGCGCTTTCTGGCACGCTGCTTTTATCAAATTCAAATCTGAATCATTAAAGAGAGCGTGCGATGAACAAGTGGGGCGTGGGCATTACATTACTGTTGGCTTCGGCAAGCGTACTGGCGAAAGACGTGCAGCTGTTAAACGTCTCATACGATCCGACGCGTGAATTTTATGAACAGTACAACAAGGCGTTCAGCGCGCACTGGAAAAAAGAGACCGGCGACAACGTCGTGGTTCGCCAGTCGCACGGCGGCTCTGGCAAACAGGCGACGTCGGTCATCAACGGCATTAAAGCGGATGTGGTAACGCTGGCGCTGGCGTATGACGTCGATGCTATCGCCGAGCGCGGACGCATCGATAAAAACTGGATCAAACGCCTGCCGGACAACTCCGCGCCTTACACTTCCACCATCGTCTTCCTGGTGCGTAAGGGCAACCCGAAACAGATTAAAGACTGGAACGATCTCGTGAAGCCGGGCGTGTCGGTCATCACGCCGAATCCGAAGAGCTCCGGCGGCGCGCGCTGGAACTATCTGGCCGCCTGGGGTTACGCGCTGCATCACAACAACGGCGATCAGGCGAAAGCCCAGGAGTTCGTCAAGGCGCTGTATAAAAACGTTGAAGTGCTCGATTCCGGCGCGCGCGGCGCGACCAACACTTTCGTTGAGCGCGGCATTGGCGACGTGCTGATCGCCTGGGAAAACGAGGCGCTGCTGGCGGCTAACGAGCTTGGCAAAGACAAATTTGAAATCGTGACCCCGAGCGAGTCTATTCTCGCGGAGCCGACCGTCTCGGTCGTCGATAAAGTCGCGCAGGAGAAAGGCACGCAGGCGGTGGCGGAAGCCTACCTGAAATACCTCTACTCGCCGGAAGGCCAGGAGATCGCCGCGAAAAACTTCTACCGCCCGCGCGATGCGCAGATCGCGGCCAAATATGAAAACACCTTCCCGAAACTCAAGCTGTTCACCATTGATGACGTGTTCGGCGGCTGGACCAAAGCGCAGCAGACGCACTTTGCCAACGGCGGCACGTTCGATCAAATCAGCAAGCGTTAAATACCCTGGCCACAAGGATGTGGCCCGCCTTTTCCGCGCAATAGTGCCCCGTAGCGGTCCGTTTTACGCTACGCTTTGCGTTTACGGAATCATCAGGGCGAAGCATGAAGCGAATAGTGTCTGTCACAATCACACTCATTGTCTTACTGGCGCTGGCCGCGCTGGTGGCGTGGCGCTATTTCCTCCCGGACGACCCCGATGTGTTACGGCGCATCGTCACGCAGCAGTGCCTGCCCGGCGAACGCGAGCGTCACAACCCCGCCCCCTGCGCACAGGTGAATCTCCCTGCCGGCTACGCCGTGCTGAAAGACATCAACGGCCCGCTGCAATACCTGTTAATGCCGCTGTGGAAAATCAACGGCATCGAAAGCCCGCTGCTGCTCGCAGACAACACGCCCAACTTTTTCTGGCAGGCCTGGCAGGCGCGCCGCTGGATGAGCGAAAAGCGCGGCGACACCGTGCCGGACAGCGCCGTTTCGCTGGCCATCAACTCTGCGCTGGGCCGCACCCAGAACCATCTGCATATCCATATTTCCTGCCTGCGCCCGGATGTCCGCGCGCAGCTTGACGCTGCCATGACCGCCATCGGCAGCCGCTGGCAGCCGTTTCCGGGCAACCTTCGCGGCCACGACTATCTGGCGCGTCGCATCACCGGCGAAGAGCTGTCGCGCCGCTCGCCGTTCCTGATGCTAGCGCAGGAGGTGCCGGAGGCGCGTGAACACATGGGGCGTTACTCACTGGCGCTGGCGCCGCTTAAAGACGGCGCGTTTGTCCTGCTCGCGACCCGCCGCAACCTTCTGCAACTGAACGTGGCGCACAGCGAGGAGCTACAGGATCACGACTGCGCCATTCTGGATAACGCTAAGCCATAACATTTACTTAACGTCTGGCGCGCCGTAGACTTGCTGAAAATTTCATCAGGAGACAGGTATGTCCGTCTGGCTTGCGCACCCGCTTTTCTTACCTTCCCTTATTATTCTGCTGACGATCGTGCTCTGGGCGACGTCGCTGCTGCCGGAATTTATCACCGCGCTGCTCTTTTTCGCGGTGGCGATGATAGCCAAAATCGCGCCGCCGGAAGTGCTGTTCGGCGGTTTTGCGTCATCGGCGTTCTGGCTGGTGTTCAGCGGCTTCGTGCTGGGCGTGGCTATCCGCAAAACCGGGCTGGCGGATCGCGCCGCGCGGGCGCTGTCGGCGCGCCTGACCGACTCCTGGTGGCAGATGGTGGCGAGCGTCGTGCTGCTCAGCTACGCGCTGGCGTTTGTGATGCCCTCCAACATGGGGCGCATCGCGCTGCTGATGCCGATTGTGGCGGCAATGGCCAGACGCGCCGGTATCGAAGAAAACACCCGCGGCTGGTACGGCCTGGCGCTGGCGGTGGGCTTCGGTACCTTCCAGCTCTCCGCGACTATTCTGCCCGCTAACGTGCCGAACCTTGTCATGAGCGGCGCGGCGGAAGGCTCGTTCGACATTCACCTTAACTATCTGCCGTATCTGCTGCTGCACACGCCGGTGCTGGGGCTGCTTAAGGGCGCGGTGCTGATAGCGCTTATCTGCTGGCTGTTCCCCGGCGCGCCGCGGCCGCCGCGCGAGTTGCCCGCCGCGACGCCGATGAGCCGTGCGGAAAAGCGCCTCGGCTGGCTATTGCTGGTAGTGCTGGTGCTGTGGGTGACGGAGAGCTGGCACGGTATCGGCCCCGCATGGACGGGGCTTGCGGCGGCGGTCATCACGCTCCTGCCGCGCGTCGGGTTTATCACCGGCGATGAGTTTGCCAGCGGCGTCAACATGCGCACCTGCATCTATGTGGCCGGCATTCTCGGGCTCGCGACGACCGTCACCCATACCGGCATCGGCAGCGCGGTCGGCGCGGCGCTGATGCAGATTATGCCGCTCGATCCGGCGCGCCCCTTTACGAGCTTCGCCGCGCTCACGGGTATTACCACGGCGCTGAATTTCATTATGACCGCCAACGGCGTTCCGGCGCTCTACACCACGCTTGCAGAAAGCTTTTCGCGCAGCACCGGGTTTCCGCTGCTGTCGACCATCATGATCCAGGTGCTGGGGTATTCAACGCCGCTGCTGCCGTATCAGGCGTCGCCGATCGTAGTGGCGATGGCGCTCGGTAACGTACCGGCGCGCGCCGGGATGAAGCTCTGTCTGGCGCTCGCGATCGTCACATTTCTTTTCCTGCTGCCGCTCGATTACGGCTGGTTCCGGTTGTTGGGTAAACTCTGAGGCAACGCATGCGGAGGACATCATGACGACAATGCATTTTGCGGTCTGGTATTCCACGACTGACGACGAACAGGCGTTGCGTGAGGCGCTGCCGGGGCCCGGCTGCGCGCGCCACTTCCTGGAGGATTTCGGGTTTGCGCCGGGGCATGCGGAAGGCGCGATCGCGCTCTGGTACGGCGCGGCGCCCGGCGAGACGGGGTCGATTCATCCGCATAATCCGGCGCTTGACCCGCAGTTCGCGTTTTTAACCCGCGCGGTGGCGGAGCCGCTGTGCGAGCGCGGCGTCAGCGACATCAGCTTTCTCTACGCGCTGCCAGACGTTGACTACTACGGCGAGACGGAATCCTCGCCGTTGCTGGTCTTTCTCGGCAACATCCTGTGCTGCCCGCCGCCCGGTTTTCAGCTGCCGCGATAGGTAGAGTAGCCGTACTGACTCAGCAGCAGCGGCACGTGGTAGTGCTCGTCGGTGTTATCGATATGGAACACCACCGGCACTTCCGGGAAGAAGCTGGACTGTTTGTGAGAGGCGAAGTAGTCGCCGGTTTCAAAGATAACGCGGTAGTCGCCCGCGGCGGCAGGCGCGTCCGGCCACAGCGCCTTGATACGGCCATCTTTATCGGTCGTCGCCTGGTTCAGCGGCTGCCACGCGTCGCCCTGTTTTTTCTCCAGTTTAACCACCACGCCCGGCGCGGGTTTGCCGGTCTGTTCATTGAGCACATGCACGCTCAGTAAGTTCGACGACGCGGCAAGCGCCAGACCTGGCAGGGCGAAAAGGGCAGCGGCGGCAAGCGTTTGAAAACGGTTCATTATTATTCCTCCTTAAGTGGTTGTGGGGTTATCCTGCCAGCCGCGCGCGCGAAAACGCCTGACGCGAAGATGACAGTTTTGTCATCCGGCGCGTCTGTGCTGGGCAGCGCCCGCGTTCTTTGCGAGACTGTCGTCATGAAACTGCTACTGATTGAAGACAACGAAAAAGCCCGCGCGTGGCTTGAAAAAGGGCTGCGCGAGGCGGGGCTGGTGGTGGACGCCGTCGCCGACGGGCGCGATGGCCTGCACCTGGCGCTCGAGCAGGATTACGCGCTGATTATTCTCGATATCATGCTGCCGGGCCTCGACGGCTGGCAGGTGCTGCGCGCGCTGCGCACCGCCAAAGCCACGCCGGTGCTCTGCCTGACGGCGAGAGACGCGGTCAGCGATCGCGTCAAAGGGCTGGAGCTCGGCGCGGATGACTACCTGGTGAAGCCGTTTTCCTTTGCCGAACTGCTGGCGCGCGTGCGGGCCCAGCTACGTCGCCACGCGCCCGCTGCCGCGACGTTACAGGTGGCCGACCTCACGCTGGATACCGCGCGCCACGCCGCCAGCCGCGGCGACGAGCGGATTGCGCTGACCCGCCAGGAATTTACTCTGCTCTGGCTGTTGGCAAGCCGCGTCGGGGAGATTTTGCCGCGCACGCTCATCGCCAGCGAGGTCTGGGGCATCAACTTTGACAGCGAAACCAACGTGGTGGATGTCGCCATCCGCCGCCTGCGCAAGAAAATCGACGATCCGTTCCCGCTCAAGCTCATTGAAACCGTGCGCGGCATGGGATATCGCCTCAACGCGCCGGAGGAGAGCGATGCGTAGCCCCTCCCTGACGCTGCGCCTGACGCTTATTTTCACGCTGCTGGTGGCGCTCGCCTGCGGCATTACCGGCGTGTCGCTCTACCGCTCGCTTAGCGCGGAGCTGGTCTGGCGCGACGACCAGACGTTGCTCAATCGCGCCTCGCAGCTGCGTCAGCTGTTGACGGACGGCGCCGAGCCGCGCCAGCTGCCGCTCTATTTCAACCGCATGCTGGATACCCGCCAGGATGTGCTGCTGATCCGGCGCGTCGATGGCGACACGCTGGTAAACATTAACCAGGCGGGCGTGGCGCTGCCGGCGCTTGCGCCGGTGTTGCCGGGGCGGAGCGTGAACGAACAGGCGTTGCACCGCTGGCAGCAACCCGACGGCGTGTTTGTCAGCGCGCTCGCCCTGACGGCGAGCGATAAAAACGGGCCGCTGGTTATCACCGTGGCGCGCGTGGCGCAGGAGCGCGCGCAGATGCTGGCGCAATATCGCCGGGAAAGCCTGCTGGTCTGCGTACTGGCGACGCTCGCCGCCGCGCTGTTAAGCCCATGGCTGATCCGCCGTGGGCTGCGGGCGATCCGCCGTCTTAGCGAGGCCACCGCCCGCACCGGCAGCGAGACGCTGCAACAGCCGCTCAGCCTTGATACCCTGCCACGCGAGCTGCTGCCGCTTGGCGAGGCGCTCAACACCATGCGCCACCGGCTGGCGGAGGATTTCGCGCGGCTGACGCGTTTTGCCGACGATCTCGCTCATGAGCTGCGCACGCCAGTCAACATTCTGCTGGGGCAGAATCAGGTCGCGCTGCAACGCCCGCGCAGCGTACAGGAGTATCAGAACCTGCTGGCTGGCAATATCGAAGAGCTGGAGCAGATGACCCGGCTCATTGAAAACATTCTGTTTCTCGCCCGCGCCGATCATCAAAACATCGCGCTCAACCGCGAGGCGCTGGCGCTTGAGCCGTTTATCCATCAGCTGACGGATTTCCTGGAGCCGCTGGCAGAAGAGCGGGACATCCGTTTCAGCGTACAGGCGAGCGGAGTGCTGCGCGCCGACCGCCTGCTCCTACAGCGAGCGCTTACTAACCTTCTGACCAATGCGCTGCGCCACGCGTCGCCGGGCAGCGACGTGCGGATTACCGCCGTGCAGGAGGCGGACTACGCCATATTAAGCGTCGCCAATCAGGGCGAGCCGATAGCCGATTCGGATAAGCTTTTTCAGCGGTTCTGGCGTGGCGATAATGCGCGCCATACGCCTGGCACCGGGCTTGGGCTGGCGCTCACCCAGGCTATCGTGCGGCTGCACGGTGGCGAGGTGGCGGTTGTGCATGAGGCGGGCTGGAACCGCTTTATTCTGCGGTTCCCGGTTGCGTAAAACGGCTCAGGCGAGTTTCAGCGCCGCCATCATGCCGATAATGTTGGTCGCCGAATGCAGCACGATGGGGGCCAGCAGGCTGCCGGTATGAATACGTACCTGGCAGAGGATCACGGAGAAGATAAACAGCCAGACAAAGGTGGTGGGCATCAGGTACTGCGCGTGGCCAATGGCGAAAAACAGCGAGGTGGCGACCATCGCTATCGTCTGGCCGGTTTTGCCCCAGCCGATGCCCGCGTTCAGTAAAAAGCCGCGGCAGATAACTTCTTCCACCACCGGCGCCAGTACGCAGATGCAGATCGCGGTCAGCGCCAGGCTGAAAGACGACATCTCCGACAGCGTGGCGCTCCAGGGCTCCTGCCTGCCGAATAAGCCGTGAATCATCGACAGCACCAGCAGCGCCAGCCCCGGCAATGCCAGCGACTGTACGCTCAGCCTGCCCGCCGGCAACAGCCCGTAATGTTTCTGATACGCGCGCCAGCAGAGCAGCGCGAACGGCAGCCAGAACATGAAATAGAGCAGCGGCGTGGCGAACCCGGCACGGTAAATCCCCGCATAGCCCGGCAACAAAGAGATGGCGGCGGGCAGCATAAACCAGGCCACTCCGACGGTAATGCAAAGCAGCGTGTGCTGGAGTCTGTCCGCGGGCGCGTGCATGGTTACATCCTTGTCGCAAAGGAAAGTGAGGCGGGCCATTCCCGCCGCTGCGGATTATACCTGGCCTTTACGCGCCGATAAGCTTTTTTGTGCAACCCGTTCTGTTCAGGCATCCCCGTCTGGCGATCGTGACTGTCACGCTCCCCCTCTCAGAATTCAGTCAAATTATTAGCCGCAAGCATTGAAAATGCATAAGCACGGAATGCATTAACGTCTCTTGCTCTGAATTAAATGTTTTCCTAAAGAGATGTTGAGTACATATTTCAAAAAGTCGGCAGGCGTATATTACTCGGCGGATTTAGTTTGCGTTATTTTTCAGGTTTATATAAATTTAAGTTAATGGGAACTTATTTAGAATTTCTCGATAAAAAAATTAAAGACGTGCTGGTAGATATCTTTTTTCAGGGTGCTCACGACGTTACCCCACTTTTTAAGGCGGCGGTAAGGGGCAAAACAGATCTTGCGCGACATATCAGCCGGGATAGCATTTATATGTCCTTTGAACCTACACGTAAGCGTCTGGCCTATTTAAAATAAATCATTTATTTTATCTACTCATCATCCAGCCATGTTTATCTTCGCCTCCAATATGTTGTTAGAGGAAATAATGCTTGTGAAACGAATTACCGCTGTTCTCTGCTTTTTTCTCTTTCCCACGTTTTGTAACGCATCGTTAAGCGAAGGGCCGGAGCGCGATAGCTGTTTCAGGGAGAACGCCTCTGTGGGTGAGGCGTATGATTGCCTGGCGAAGAAGAAGGCGGAAAGCGCGGCAGAACTGGATGCGCTCATCATGCGTATGAATAAAAGCATTCTCGCCAATAATCCAGGGGACTTTAACGGCAATGAAGATGCCGGGATCACCACTGGCGAGGTTTTCAGCCAGCGTTTTCTTAACGCGCAGACGGCATGGAAGCAGTATCGCGCCCGGCTTTGTGAAGCTGTTGCCACCGAGATCAATGAGGACGCCTGGGATTACCACGCCTATATCGACCAGTGTGAAATCACGCTCAATAAACGACACGCTGAAGAAATCAGGCTGATGACACAGCCTGATTGAATGTGTCGCGCCTGCCTTTAACCGCGCGGGTTATATTGCGCGTCGCTGACGTGTTCCCGCCACTCTACGACGCGTGCGATATGCATCAGCGGTGTGGTCGGGCTTGCGCCGCGCTAACGCGTCAGCCGTTCAGGCGCGCCAGTCCGGCTTGCGCGGGCGGATAGTCGCCGCACTGTTGATAACATGCCTGCGCGTCGGGCGTCATGCCGGAAATCTCCAGGATCACCCCGATGTTGTACCAGGCTTTAAAGCTGTTCACGCCCGCTTTGTTGCCCTCCGGTAGCCGCGTGCAGGCCATAAACGTGTCCACGGCCTCCTGAAGCTTGCCGTTATTCATCAGGATCAATGCCTTAAGAAACGTGAAGTCGGCAGACGTGTACCAGCGTTCGTAATCGATAATCGCCATCGCCGCGGCGTAATCGCCCTGATTAATCAGCGCATAGCCCAGGGTTTCCACCAGCTCTTCGACATACTCCAGCGCCACGTCTGGCTGATGACTCAGCGCGGCGCGAAACGCCTGCACCGCCGCCGGGTAGTCACGCTTCAGGAAATGGCTTTTACCGAGTTGGAACCAGAGATACGGACTGTCCTGCCGGGTTTGCAGCGCGCGCTCCAGCAGCCGGATATTACGGGTGATTTTATCGGTCTGCGCCAGTACCGCTTTTTTGTAGCCGACATGATCCAGTGTCACGGGTACCGGGAACGTCTCGCCCGCCGGGCGGCCTGCGCGCGGCGTCACCTGCTCGTGGATCACGCCCTGATAGTGATAGCGCGCCTTCGGAAACAGGCGCGATACCCGTTCGCGCACGGTCGTTACCCCTTCGCCTTCATCAATATAGTTAATCCGCTCCACGCGGCCCACGCCCTGCGGATGCACGTCGATAAGCGCCTGTAGCGCGGGAATATCGGCCGCCGCGATGGTCTCGTCGGCGTCAATCACCAGCACCCAGTCGTGGCGCGCGTAGTGCAGCGAGGCGTTGCGGGCCTCGGAGAAATCATCCACCCAGGCGAAATCGTGAACGTTATCGGTGAAGCGGCGCGCGATGGCTTTGGTCTCGTCCTGCGAGCCGGTATCGATAATCACGATATCGTCAAAATGCGCAGCGACGGAGGCAAGCGTGGCGGCAAGGTGCTGCGCTTCGTTTTTCACGATCATGCAGATGGAAATCATAGTGTCAGGCTCAGGCGGTTTGGGCGGCTTCAGGGGTATTCACGATACCAGAGGTATCGGCGGCGGCGGGCAAATTTTTAGCGGCGGCGGTCAGCGCGCCAGCGCCGTCTATTATTAACTGTCCGTTATAAAAAAAAACCCGCGGCATCGTAGCGGTATATGCCCTTTCCACTTTGACAATACTGGAGGCCTGGATGAGCAACCAAGGCGATGAAACACACCACGGGCATCAGCGCGATGCGGGCGATGCGCCGTACTCCATGGCGCTGACGCTGACGGTAAATGGCGAAACCCGCCAGCTGGACGTAGATACCCGCACCACGCTTCTGGACGCGCTGCGCGAAAATCTGGCCCTGACCGGCACCAAGAAAGGCTGCGATCACGGCCAGTGCGGGGCGTGTACGGTTCTCGTCGACGGACGACGCGTAAATGCCTGCCTGACGCTTGCGCTGATGCATGAGGGCGCACAGATAACCACCATCGAAGGCCTCGGCACGCCGGACAACCTGCATCCGATGCAGGCCGCGTTTGTCGAGCATGACGGCTTTCAGTGCGGCTACTGCACGCCGGGGCAAATTTGCTCGTCGGTGGCCATGCTGAAAGAGATAGAAGCGGGCATCCCAAGCCATGTGACGCACGATTTAGTCTCGCCGCCGGAAATGACCGCCGATGAAATTCGCGAGCGAATGAGCGGCAATATCTGCCGCTGCGGCGCGTACTCCAACATTCTTGCCGCGATCGAAGATGTCGCCGGGAGTGGATCCTCATGAAAGCTTTCACTTACGAACGCGCCGCCACGCCCGCCGGGGCAGCGGCCAGCGCGCAGCGCACCCCCGGCGCGAAATTTATCGCAGGCGGCACCAATCTGCTCGATCTCATGAAGCTTGAGATAGAGACGCCGGTCCATCTTATCGACGTCAACGGCCTGGCGCTGGACACAATTGAACCGACCGACGAGGGCGGTTTGCGGATAGGCGCGCTGGTGCGCAACACCGATCTGGCGGCGGACTTGCGCGTGCGCCGCGATTACGCGGTGCTCTCCCGCGCGCTGCTCGCCGGGGCGTCCGGGCAGTTACGCAACCGGGCCACCACCGCCGGCAACCTGCTCCAGCGCACCCGTTGCCCCTACTTTTACGACACCCATCAGCCGTGCAACAAGCGCCAGCCGGGCAGCGGCTGCGCCGCCATGCAGGGGTTCAGCCGCCAGCTGGCAGTCGTGGGCGCAAGCGACGCCTGTATCGCCACGCACCCGAGCGATATGGCGGTCGCCATGCGCCTGCTGGACGCCATGGTGGAAACCGTCACCCCGCAAGGCCAGGAGCGCCTTATCCCCATCGCGGAATTTTACCGCCCGCCGGGCGATACGCCGCACCTGGAAACCACGCTTGCGCCCGGCGAGTTCATCACGGCGGTGACGCTGCCGCCGCCGGTGGGCGGCACGCAGATCTACCGTAAAGTGCGCGACCGCGCCTCATACGCGTTTGCGCTGGTCTCGGTGGCGGCGATTGTGCAGCCGGACGGCACCGGGCGCGTGGCGCTCGGCGGCGTGGCGCATCAGCCGTGGCGGCGCGAGGCGGCGGACGCGCAGGTGCCGCACGGGGCGCAGGCCGTGTATGACGCGCTCTTTGCCGACGCGCAACCGACACCGGAAAACGCATTCAAGCTGGTACTGGCGAAGCGCACGCTCGCCTCGGTACTGACGCAAGCGAGGGCAGGCTGATGAAATTCGATAAACCGGCAACACAGAACCCGATTGACCAGCAGAACGTGGTCGGGCGGCCGCGCGATCGCATCGACGGCCCGCTGAAAACCTCCGGCCAGGCAACCTACGCCTACGAATGGCATGACGAAGCGCCAAACGCGGCGTACGGCCATGTGGTCGGCTCCGCCATCGCCAAAGGACGTATCACCGCAATGGACACCGGGGCAGCGGAACAGGCACCGGGCGTGCTGGCGGTCATCACCGCGCAGAACGCCGGACCGCTCGGCAAAGGCGACATGAACGCCGCCACGCTGCTGGGTGGCCCGGAGATTGAGCACTACCATCAGGCCATCGCCGTGGTGGTGGCGGAAACCTTCGAGCAGGCGCGCGCCGCCGCCGGGCTGATTACGGTAACGTATGAAGAAACGCCTGGCGCTTACGATCTCGCCAAAGAAAAACCCGGCGTGACGACGCCGCCGGACGATACGCCCGATAAAACGGTCGGCGATTTCGGGAGCGCGTTTAACCACGCTGAAGTGCAGTTTGACGCTACCTACACCACGCCGGATCAAAGCCACATGGCGATGGAGCCGCACGCATCGATGGCCGCCTGGGAGGGCGATAAACTCACGCTCTGGACCTCCAGCCAGATGATCAACTGGTGGCGCGGCGATCTCGCTAAAACGCTCAACATTCCTCTTGAGAATATTCGCGTGCGCTCGCCGTATATCGGCGGCGGCTTTGGCTCCAAGCTTTTTCTGCGCAGCGACGCCGTGCTGGCCGCGCTCGGCGCCCGCGCGGTGCAGCGCCCAGTGAAGGTCATGCTGCCGCGCCCGTTTATTCCCAATAACACCACGCACCGCCCGGCGACTATCCAGCGGGTGCGCCTCGGGGCGCGCAGGGATGGACGCCTTACCGCTATCGCGCATGAGAGCTGGTCCGGCAACCTGCCGGGTGGGCCGACGGAGACCGCAACCAACCAGACTGAACTGCTCTATGCGGGCGCGAACCGCCACACCGGGCTGCGGCTGGCGGAGCTCGACCTGCCGGAAGGCAACTCAATGCGCGCGCCTGGCGAAGCGCCGGGAATGATGGTGCTGGAAATCGCCATCGATGAAATGGCCGAGAAGCTCGGCATGGATCCGGTCGAGTTTCGCATCATCAACGACACTCAGGTCGACCCGGCGCACCCGGAGCGCTTTTTCTCGCGCCGCCAGTTGGTGGAGTGCCTGCGCACGGGCGCGGCGCATTTCGGCTGGCAGCAGCGTAACCCGGTGCCGGGGCAGGTGCGTGAAGGCGACTGGCTGGTGGGCCACGGCATGGCCGCCGGGTTTCGCAATAACCTGGTGACGAAATCCGGCGCGCGCGTGCATCTCGATGCGCAGGGCCAGGTGACCGTCGAAACCGACATGACCGACATCGGCACCGGCAGCTACACCATTATCGCCCAGACCGCCGCCGAAATGATGGGCGTGCCGCTGGAGAGCGTGACCGTGCGGCTGGGTGATTCTGACTACCCGATCTCGTCCGGCTCCGGCGGGCAGTGGGGCGCCAACAGCGCCACGGCGGGCGTCTATGCCGCCTGCGTTAAACTGCGCGAAGCCGCAGCGAAACGGCTCGGTTTTGATCCGAACAGCGCGGAATTTGTGGACGGGCAGATCCGCGGCGAGGGCAGGCGCGTACCGCTCGCGCAGGTCGCCGCCGACGGCACGCTGACGGCAGAAGACACCATGGAATATGGCGCGCTCGACAAGCAGTTCCAGCAATCCACCTTCGCCGGGCATTTTGTTGAAGTGGCGGTGGAGGCGAACACCGGCGAGGTGCGGGTGCGCCGCATGCTGGCCGTCTGCGCCGCCGGGCGCATTCTCAATCCGAAAACCGCGCGCAGCCAGGTCATCGGCGCGATGACGATGGGCCTCGGCGGGGCGCTGATGGAAGAGCTGTTTGTCGACACGCGACGCGGTTTTTTCGTTAACCACGACATGGCGCTCTACGAGGTGCCGGTACACGCCGATGTCCCGCGTCAGGAGGTGATTTTCCTTGAAGACACCGACCCGGTCTCCTCGCCGATGAAAGCCAAAGGCGTGGGCGAGCTCGGCCTGTGCGGCGTCAGCGCCGCCATTGCCAATGCGATTTATAACGCCACCGGCGTGCGCGTGCGGGAGTACCCCATCACGCTGGATAAATTGCTTGAAGGCCTGCCTGAACTGGCGTCGTAAGGAACGCGACGGCTGGCGATGATGCGTCGCCAGCCGTACTGCATCGCAGTCTGAAAAAAGGATGAGAAAAGGTGCTGCAACAATCCCTGCTGACAGAACAGGCGCAGCCTGAGGCGGCGTTATTCACCGATGACAGCTCGACGATTTTGCGCTTCGCGGCGCAGGCGCTGAACGCCGGTATGGCGGCGGCGCTGGTGACGCTGGTGGAAATCCGCGGCGGCGCGTCCCGCGCGCTCGGGGCGCATATGGCGGTGCGCGAAGATGGCGCGTATTGCGGCTTTGTCTCCGGCGGCTGCGTGGAATCCGCCGCCGCTTATGAGGCGCTGGAGGCGATAGCCTGCGGCGAAGACCGCCTGGTGAAGTACGGCGAGGGCTCGCCTTATTTCGATATCGTGTTGCCTTGCGGCGGCGGCATTACGCTCTGCATTCATCCGCTGCGTTCGGTCACGCCGCTGCTGGCGACGCTCAACGCGCTGGCGCAGCGCAAACCCGCCGGGTTGCGTTATCACCCGGCCTCGCAGACGCTGCAAAGCGTGCTGCCCGCCGGGGAAATCGGCTGGCGCGACGACGGATTTGAGGTGCGCTACGCGCCCTGCGTGCGCGTCATGATTTATGGGCGCTCCATAGAGGCCGACGCGACGGCGAACGTGGCGCGGGCGGCGGGCTATGACGTGCATGTCAGTGACGGCAGGGAGCCGCAGGCCGATGTGGCGTTAATGGATGCCGACACCGCCGTTGTCCTGTTGTATCACGATCTTGACCGCGAGCTGCCGGTGCTCAACGCCGCGCTGGCCGCCGGGCCGTTTTATATCGGCGCGCTGGGCAGCCAGCGCACGCACGCGACGCGCGTGGAGGCGCTGCGCGAGCATGGATGGCGCGAGCAGGATATCGCCCGCATCAAAGCGCCGATCGGTATTTTCCCCAAAGCCCGCGACGCGCAGTCGCTGGCGCTCTCCATCCTGGCGGATGTCGCGGCGGCCCGGCAGAATTTGTCATCGCCGCAGGCGGCGCGGTAATGCCTGCGACGACCCCGCCGGTCATCATTATTCTCGCCGCCGGAAAGGGCGAACGGTTTCGCGCAGGCGGCGCGGTCACGCACAAGCTGGATGCGCTGCTTCAGGGCAAACCGGTGTTAGCGCATGTGCTGGCGGCGGCGCGGGCGTCTGGCCTGCCCTGGCATCTCGTGAGGCCGCAAGGCGGCACGGGCGGCATGGGAGAGTCCATCGCGCTTGGCGTAAAAGCGACGCCGGATGCCCCAGGCTGGCTGATCCTGCCAGGCGATCTGCCGCTTATCAGCGCCGCCTCCCTGTGCCGCGTGGCGCAGGCGCTTAATGAAAAACCTGTCGTGGTGCCGCACTACCAGCAACGCCACGGCCACCCGGTCGGGTTCCGGCGTGAGTATTTCGCTGCGCTTGTGGCGCTCTCCGGCGACGAGGGCGCCAAATCCGTTGTGCAGGCGGCGCGGGCGCCCGGCAATGTGCTGACGCTTGCCTTAGACGATGCGGGCGTGGTGCTGGATATTGACGAGCCAGGCGATCTCCGCGCGGCAGAAGATCATGCCCGCAGGCGGTAGTGAGCATTTCAGTACCGTCTGAAGGCAGGGGTTTTATCAGGCCGCGAGCTGATTTAACGCGTCCAGGGTTTCCTGAGAGAGCGTTAATTCGGTGGCCTTGCTGTTTTCATGAAAATGCACGACCGACCCGGTGCCCGGAATTAACAAAATATTCTGCGCGCGGTGCAACAGCCAGGCGAGCGCCACCTGCATCGGGGTCGCGGATAATTGCGCCGCGATATTCTCAAGTGTGGAGGATTGCAGCGGGGAAAAACCGCCTAACGGGAAAAACGGCACATAGGCAATTCCGGCGGCGGCCAGCTCGTCAATTAACGCCTCGTCGTTGCGATGGACGATGTTATACATATTCTGTACGCAGCAAATCGGGGTGATTGTTCGCGCCTCGGCGACCTGCGCAGGCGTGACATTGCTTAAGCCAATATGCTTAATCAACCCCTGTTCTTTTAATTTCACCAGGGCTGCGAGCGGCGCTTCAATTGACCCTTCCGCCGGGCCATGTACGTCAAACATCGCGCGCAGATTAACGACGTCCAGCGCGTCGAGCTTCAGGTTGCGCAGATTATCATGCACCGCCTGAGTTAATTCCTCAGCAGAAAACGCCGGGTTCCACGAGCCGTCATTGCCACGTTTCGCCCCCACTTTCGTCACAATCGTCAGGTCGCTGCGATAGGGATATAACGCTTCACAAATAAGTTGATTCGTAATATGCGGCCCGTAAAAATCGCTGGTATCGATATGATTTACGCCCGCCTCAACAACGGCGCGTAATACATCAAGCGCCGCGTTTTTATCTTTCGGCGGACCAAATACGCCAGGACCCGCCAGCTGCATCGCACCGTAACCAAACCGCTTTACTTCACGGTCGCCCAGTAAATAAGTTCCGCTTTTTTCAATCGTGTTCATAACGCCTGCTTGCTGTATCGGTGGGGAGGAGTTATTAGTATATGAAGCATCCTTCAGTTTAAGAATTCGCATTCCATGAAGACGACCACAGCCCCGCTTAGCCCGCGTAAAATGCCTGTCCAGCGCCGTTCTGTCGCAACGGTGGAGGCACTTCATACGGCAACCATTCAGGTTTTAGTGAATGAAGGATTAAGCCGCTGCACGACAACGCGCGTCGCGAGCCGCGCCGGGATGTCCGTCGGCAGCCTTTATCAGTATTACCCTAACCGCGACGCGCTACTTTCTGGCGTACTGGAATTGCACTTAACTAAAATTGCCGATGCGCTCGACGCGGCTGCTATTTCCGCGCGCGGTAAACCTGTCGCGGAAATGGCCAGCGCGATAGTTCAGGCGTATCTGTGCCTGAAATTAGCCAATCCTGATGAGTCAAAAGCGCTTTACGCCGTTGCGGCAGAGCGCGACGGCGCGCGCCTGATGGGCGTAATTTATAAGCGGATGGTTAACTCGATAGCGCAAACACTCGTAACCGCCCCGGATAACACGTTCCCTGACCCGGTATTTACCGCGCATCTTGCGCTCGGCGTAATTACCGGCCCAACGAAGTCCTTTCTTGAAGGGTTTATTCCGGCGGATTATACCGGGCAATTCCAGACGCATTTATCCCGACTGTTGGTGGGGTATTTGAAGGGGGAGTAAAAGCATCAATGCCATAGAAATCGCAGGCTGCCTGATTCTTTTTAGTCACGCTTATTATTCTCACCGTCAGGATCTATAGCGGATTAATAAATCCTATGTTTCTGCCGCTTTTTGTCTTTATTTACTCATTTATATGAAGATTTATTGACCGGCGACTAGCATTGCCATCCTGAAGATCAAATCGATACGTTATCCGCAGAGGTATAGCGGGAAGGCGATGCAGGGAAGGAATACATGCGGGTAAAAGCTTTAAAGAGGCATGCTTGTAAACCTGAAAGGCATTTTGGCGGGATCACAGGAGTCGCATTTGATATTTAATTGCCTTGAATTTATTGATTATTTTCCTATGCGATTTTTAAATGTGCCCCCAATTATGCCCCCATTCCTTTTTCCATACTGTATTTAGGCTAGAGTTTAATCATGTGCAGCCTTTGTACTTTCTATCCTGTGTCAGATTTTCACATGATCAAGGTTGGACCTCAACTGATCAGCAAGATTAAGATAAAATGTAACCTTCTTGACTTGTTAGGTACACATGCTATGCCCATTAGCGAACGAGTAAAACGGATTGTCTGGGTCAGAGATGGAGGCTGCTGTGCGATTTGTAGGGAAAGGCTTCTTATTGAAGATGAAAGTGGACTGTCATCACAGTTTATCGGAGAGGTAGCTCACATTGTTGCAGAGCAGCCTGAAGGCCCAAGGGGAAATTCACCGTTAAATCTTAAGCAACGGAATCATGAATCAAATTTGTTGCTTCTTTGTTGTAATCATCATACTGAAATTGACTCTGGGGTAGAAAAATTTCCTACAGAACGTCTTTTGGAACTCCAGCGAGAGCATTCTCTTTGGTTAAAAGACAAGCTTAAAGCTGAAAATCCATGGAAGACTACATTACATAATTTTTACTATCTAAATGTCCCAAGGCTGTTAGCTCTAGCTGCTCATGCAGGCATCAAAGTTGATCTCTCTGATTACAGTAAAATCATTGCGTTACACGAGTTAGGATGGAATTTAAATTACCTAATGATGGCATTTAAAAATCTCTTTAAACAGATAGAGGTAAAAGCCATTACTCCTAAAAAGCTGGTAGAGCTTGGGTATCAGGCTAGAGGATCAATCGTTGCCTTCGATCAGCAATTCCGAACGAAGAATATAGAAATGCCTAGTTCTTTAGGTGCGTATGCTCAGGCTGTTCGTGGGAATGCTTCGACAGATCCACAAATCTATACCTCGTTCTCAGGAATTAAGGCAACGCTTATTATTGATCCTCGTTGGATTACTACTACTACTGCTTTTGTCCAATTCCGACCTTCAGGTGGGCGTGGAAATTTTGCTGGGTTTGGTATTGTTAATCATGTTGACGAGACTCGTATAAGCATCACACCATTGGTGATTGGATTACCTTCTAACCCCTTTATGGAAGCGTTGTATGGCTCCGCGTAATTCTTAAGATTAGGCCTTACCTTTTTGGTAGGGCCCAAGTTCCATTATATCAAAGAAGATGAAGCATATTTTCAGCCATAACCCACAGTGACCTGCCCCCAGTATTAGATACAACCGTCAGTTAGTAATGTCGGTTTGTTTATCTTCATATTTTTCATTTCGCCACCGTGCTGCAAACTCTGATGGCGTCTGATAATTCAGTGCCGAATGTGGACGACACTCGTTATAATCCTGCCGCCAGTCATTAATGATTTTCCTGGCGTGAACGATATCGCTGAACCAGTGCTCATTCAGACATTCATCGCGAAATCGTCCGTTAAAGCTCTCAATAAATCCGTTCTGCGTTGGCTTGCCCGGCTGGATTAAGCGCAACTCAACACCATGCTCAAAGGCCCATTGATCCAGTACGCGGCAGGTAAACTCCGGCCCCTGGTCAGTTCTTATTGTCGCCGGATAGCCTCGAAACAGTGCAATGCTGTCCAGTATACGCGTGACCTGAACGCCTGAAATCCCGAATGCTGTGGTAATTGTCAGGCACTCCTTCGTGAAGTCGTCCACACAGGTCAGGCACTTTATCCTGCGACCGGTGGCCAGTGCGTCCATGACGAAATCCATCGACCAGGTCAGGTTGGGCGCTTCCGGGCGGAGCAGCGGCAGACGTTCCGTTGCCAGTCCTTTACGACGTCGTCTGCGTTTTACGCCCAGCCCGCTGAGATGATAAAGACGGTACACGCGCTTGTGATTAACCTGAAGGCCTTCACGGCGCAGTAATTGCCAGATGCGGCGGTAGCCAAAACGCCTGCGCTCCAGTGCCAGCTCAATAATGCGCTCTGATAAATGCGCATCAACCGCCGGACGCTGAGCCTCGTAGCGGCAGGTCGACAGAGACAAACCTGTAAGCCTGCAGGCTCGACGTTGCGACAGACCGGTTGCATCACACATAAACTCAACGGCTTCCCGCTTCTGGCCTGTCGTCAGTACTTTCGCCCCAGAGCCACCTGAAGCGCCTCCTTATCCAGCATGGCTTCGGCAAGCAGCTTCTTGAGTCTGGCGTTCTCTTCCTCAAGCGACTTCAGGCGCTTAACCTCGGGCACCTCCATACCGCCATACTTCTTGCGCCAGGTGTAAAAGGTGGCGTCGGAAATGGCGTGCTTACGGCAGAGCTCACGGGCAGAAACCCCGGCTTCAGCCTCGCGGAGGATACTGATGATCTGTTCGTCGGAAAAACGCTTCTTCATGGGGATGTCCTCATGTGGCTTATGAAGACATTACTAACATCGCGGTGTATTAATCAACGGGGAGCAGGTCAATTTACCAATAAAAGGGAAAACATCCTGCTCAAATGTTTTGATGATTTCTTCACGATAAGCAATAGTCCAGCGGTCGGCTTTAGTTGAATGCCACTCACGGCTTACTGATTCGAAAGAGTTATCTGTTGATATCTTTTGAGCGAGTTTAAATGCTTTGCGTTCCTCTACTGGGTCAATGCCATTAGCAACTTGCTTACGGGCGTTGTCACGCTTCTCACGTGCTTCTGCAAGGCTCACCAAATCGTAGCTACCAAATGACATTAACCGCGCTTTCCCCGCAAAGCGGAAACGGAAATGCCAGCCCTTCGAGCCATCGGGATTGATGAGTAATGACAGGCCTTGCCCATCGTTTAATGTGTATGGCTTGTCTTGGGGCCTTGCTCGTTTGACTTGTATATCTGTAAGCGCCATGCGTATAAGCCAAAAATATGTATAAAAAATCTATACACATCACTAGATATATTTTTATGGATCCAGGGAGAACCTGCCAGACTGTTACGGATGATGTATTTACAATATTTATTGAAAATAAAGGATTTTTTTAGGCTTTCTTGGAGGGGTGTGGAGGAACTCTGGCGGAAGATCACAGGAGTCGAACCTGCCCGGGGCCGCTGGCGGTCCCAACTGGATTTGAAGTCCAGCCGCCTCACCGGAGACGACGATCTTCCGCGCCTGCATTGCTACATGGAGGCCGGCGCATTATAGGCGCGTTTCAGACGCTTACCAATACCCCCGTCACACTCTTTTTTCGCCTCCCGAACGGGCGTAATACGGTTTTGCTTAAGTATTTTTCGCCTGTTACCGGTCACAAAAATTATTCATTTGTTGCATCAGCGAGTTAACGCGATCACAGAAATCAAGAATCATAAAGAAATTACCAGAAAACAGAATTTCTGGGGGCTCTGAACGGCGTTAAAACCCTAAGTGAAATTTCGCGTATCGCTGATGAGGACCGCCCAATGAGTGAGCAAGCGCTTTCCGTGAAGGAGAAGATTGGCTACGGCATGGGAGACGCCGCAAGCCATATCGTTTTTGATAACGTCATGCTTTATATGATGTTTTTCTACACCGATATCTTCGGCATTCCCGCCGGTTTCGTTGGCACCATGTTTCTGCTGGCCCGCGCGCTGGATGCGATATCAGATCCGGCAATGGGACTGATTGCCGATCGCACCCGCAGCCGCTGGGGCAAATTTCGCCCGTGGGTGCTGTTTGGCGCGCTGCCGTTCGGCGTGGTGTGCGTATTCGCCTATAGCACGCCGGAACTCAGCCTCACCGGCAAAATGATCTACGCGGCAGCGACTTACACGCTGCTGACGCTGATGTATACGGTCGTGAATATTCCTTATTGCGCGCTGGGCGGCGTTATCACCAGCGATCCGCAGCAGCGCATCTCGCTGCAATCCTGGCGCTTCGTGCTGGCCACGGCAGGTGGCATGCTCTCCACAGTACTGATGATGCCGCTGGTGAATTTTTTTGGCGGCGACGATAAGGCATTCGGCTTTCAGGCAGGGATCGCTGTGCTGGCTGTCGTGGCGTTTTTGATGCTCGCGTTTTGTTTCTTCACGACCAAAGAGCGTGTCGAGGCACCGCCCACGACCTCGACCATGCGTGAAGACTTGCGCGATATCCTGCAAAACGACCAGTGGCGCGTCGTGGGCGTGCTGACCCTGCTGAATATCCTCGCGGTGTGCGTGCGTGGCGGGGCGATGATGTACTACGTCACCTGGATTATGGGCGACGCCGCGCTGTTCTCCTGGTTCCTCGGCCTTTACTGCGTCGGCAACCTGTTCGGCAGTGCGCTCGCTAAACCGCTCACCGACTGGAAGTGCAAAGTGAGCGTCTTCTGGTGGACCAACGCCGCGCTGGCGGTCCTGAGCGTCGCCATGTTCTTCGTGCCGATGAGCGCCACCCTTGTGATGTTCGTCTTTATCTTTGTCATCGGCGTCCTCCATCAGCTGGTCACGCCCATTCAGTGGGTCATGATGTCCGACACGGTCGATTACGGCGAATGGCGCAACGGCAAACGCCTGACCGGTATCAGTTTCGCGGGCACGCTGTTTGTCCTGAAACTGGGCCTGGCGCTCGGCGGCGCGCTTATCGGCTGGATGCTGGCAGGCGGCGGCTATGACGCTGCCGCGAAAGCCCAGAACGGCGCCACGCTCACCATCATTATCTCGCTGTTCACCCTCGCGCCGGGCGTCTGCTACGTACTGAGCGCTATCATCGCGAAACGTTACTACACGCTGAAAACACCGTTTTTGAAAGACATCCTGGCGGAACTGGCGCAGGGCGCGCGCAATAACCAGAAAGCGTTTGAAACGGGGTCGGTCAGCGATGCATTCCACGAGTCAAAGGGGTAAGTCATGAAAATCAGTGACGGAAACTGGCTGATACAGCCGGGTTTAAGCCTGCTGCATCCCATTCAGGTGTTTGATGTCGAGCAGCGCGACGGCGACATGATTGTCTATGCCGCGCCGCGTGACGTGCGCGAACGTGCCGGGCAGCTGGATATTCCGCTTTTTACGCTGCGCTTTTTCTCGCCGCAGGAGGGTATCGTTGGGGTGCGTATCGCGCATTTTCAGGGCGTGCCGGATAACGGCCCGCATTATCCGCTTAATGTGCTGAAAAACGTGCCGGTAACGATGTGCGAAACCGAGAGCTATGCCGAGCTGAAAAGCGGCAGTCTCAGCGTGCGGGTGACCAAAGGCGAAAACTGGGCACTCGATTTTCTGCGTGACGGCGAGCGTATTACCGGCAGCCAGGCGAAGAACAACGGCTATGTGCAGGATGGCAACGGCGCGGCATCTATGTTCGAGCGGCTGGATCTGGGTGTCGGCGAGACGGTGTACGGCCTCGGCGAGCGTTTTACCGCCCTGGTGAAGAACGGCCAGACGGTGGAGACCTGGAATCGCGACGGCGGCACGAGCACCGAGCAGGCGTACAAAAACATTCCGTTTTACCTGACCAACCGCGGTTATGGCGTGCTGGTAAATCACCCGGAGTGCGTCTCCTTCGAAGTGGCCTCTGAAAAAGTCTCGAAGGTGCAGTTCAGCGTGGCGGGCGAATACCTGGAGTATTTCGTCATCGACGGCCCGACGCCAAAAGCGGTGCTCGACCGTTATACCTGGCTGACGGGCCGTCCGGCGCTGCCGCCCGCCTGGTCGTTCGGGCTGTGGCTCACCACGTCGTTTACCACTAACTATGACGAAGAGACGGTCAATCGCTTTATCGACGGCATGGCGGCGCGTGAGCTGCCGCTGCATGTCTTTCACTTTGACTGCTTCTGGATGAAGGCGTTTCAGTGGTGTGATTTCGAATGGGACCCGGCGACCTTCCCGGACCCGGAAGGCATGCTAACGCGTCTCAAAGCCCGCGGCCTGAAAATCTGCGTCTGGATCAATCCGTATATCGGCCAGAAATCGCCGCTGTTCCGCGAAGGAATGGAAAAAGGCTATCTGCTGAAACGCCCGAACGGCGCGGTGTGGCAGTGGGATAAATGGCAGCCGGGGCAGGGCATCGTCGACTTCACCAACCCGGCGGCGTGTGAATGGTACGCGGGCCATCTGAAACGGCTGGTGAAGATGGGCGTCGACTGCTTTAAAACCGATTTTGGCGAGCGCATCCCGACTGACGTGGTGTGGCATAACGGCGCTGACCCGCAAAAAATGCACAACCATTACGCGTTCCTCTATAACGAACTGGTCTGGAACGTCCTTAAAGAGACCGTGGGCGAGGAAGAAGCGGTGCTGTTCGCCCGCTCGGCCTCGGTGGGCGCGCAGCAGTTCCCGGTGCACTGGGGCGGCGACTGCTACGCTAATTATGAATCAATGGCTGAAAGCCTGCGCGGCGGGCTGTCTATCGGGCTTTCCGGGTTCGGTTTCTGGAGCCATGATATCGGCGGCTTTGAAAACACCGCGCCGGCGCATGTCTATAAACGCTGGTGCGCGTTTGGGCTGCTCTCCAGCCACAGCCGCCTTCACGGCAGCAAATCGTACCGCGTGCCGTGGGCGTATGATGACGAAGCCTGCGACGTGGTGCGCCACTTCACGCAGCTGAAATGCCGTCTGATGCCTTATCTCTATCGTCAGTCGGCGTTAGCGCACGAATGCGGCACGCCGGTGATGCGTGCCATGATGCTGGAATTCCCCGATGACCCGGCCTGCGATTATCTCGACCGCCAGTATATGCTCGGCGACGCCGTGCTGGTCGCGCCGGTGTTCAGCGAGGCGGGCGACGTGGCGTTTTACTTACCCGAAGGGCGCTGGACGCACCTGTGGCGCAACGACGAGCTGCCCGGCAGCCGCTGGCATAAACAGCGGCACGACGTCCTGAGCCTGCCGGTCTATGTGCGCGACAACACGCTGCTGGCGCTCGGCAATAACGATCAGAAACCCGATTACGCCTGGCATGAGGGCACGGCGTTCCAGCTGTTTAACCTGGCGGAAGGCCGCGACGCGCGCTGCGAGGTGCCTGCCGCTGACGGCAAGACGGCGTTTACGCTGCGCGTGACGCGCGAGGGCAACCGCCTGACCGTCGAAGGGGACGGCAACGCGACAGGGTGGACGCTCTGCCTGCGCAACGTTCAGCAGGTGGCGAGCGTGCAGGGCGGCAGTGGCGCGGGCAGCGAATGGGGCATTGTGGTAACGCCTGAGCGCGGCGCGCAGGCGTTGAGCATTACGCTGTAAGCAACAAAAACGCCGCCCGCGGGCGGCGTTTTGCCTGAGAGGCTAAGCGAGCGTTACTGGCCCGCTTCCTGCCAGGCGCGCTCGATCTCTTCGGCCAGGATTTTCACGCCCGCCTCGATTTTCTCCGGCTCCGGCACATAGTTCATGCGCATGCACTGGTGCGTGTGCGGCCAGGGTTTATCGAGACCCGGGAAGAAGAAATCGCCTGGCACCATCAGCACGCCGCGTTTTTTCAGGCGCTGATAAAGCAGTTCGGTAGTGATTGGCAAATCTTTAAACCACAGCCACAGGAAAATGGCGCCTTCCGGCTTGTGGATCAGGCAACGTTCCGGCGAGAGATAGCGGCGGATCGTGGCGATCGTCTCCTGCACGCGCTGCTGATAAAAAGGCTTAATGACATCCTGCGACAGGCGCAGCAGGTCGTTGCGTTTGATCATTTCGCAGGCCATCGCAGGCCCGATGCCGCCGGGCGCCAGGCTGATGATTCCGTTCATATTGCTGATAGCGGAAATGACTTTCTCGTTGCCGATGATAATGCCGCAACGGCTGCCTGGCAGCCCGAGCTTGGACAGGCTCATGCACAGGATAATGTTCGGATTCCACAGCGGGCGCGCCTCGCTGAAGATGATGCCAGGGAACGGCAGGCCGTAGGCGTTATCGATCACCAGCGGAATGTTGTGCTGGTTCGCCAGCGCGTCGAGCTTGATAAGCTCGTCGTCGGTGATGACGTTACCCGTCGGGTTGGTCGGGCGCGAGACGCAGATCATGCCGGTTTCCGGGCCGATATGCAGGTGTTCGAAATCGACGTGATACTTAAACTGGCCTTCCGGCAGCAGTTCGATGTTCGGGCGCGCGGAGACAAAAAGATCGTCTTCCAGCCCGGAGTCCGCATAACCGATGTATTCCGGCGCAAGCGGGAACAGCACCTTTTTCGAGGTGCCGTCTGCCTGACGACCGGCAAACAGGTTAAACAAGTAGAAAAATGCGCTCTGGCTGCCGTTTGTCAGTGCAATATTCTGTGGTTCAACATCCCAGCCAAACTCATTTCTCAACATCCCCGCAAGGGCCACCAGCAGCTCACTTTTTCCGCGCGGACCATCATAATTGCAAAGCGCATCAGTGACTTTGCCGCTTTCCAGCATCGAGGCCAGCAGCGCCTGGAAATAGGCATTCATCGCCGGGATTTGTGCCGGGTTTCCGCCGCCCAGCATGATAGCGCCAGGGGTGCGTAATCCGTCGTTGAGATCCTCCATGAGGCGCGTAATGCCTGCATGGCGGGTAAATTTATCGCCGAAAAGTGAAAACGTCATAGCGGTCAGTCTGTCGCATTCTTTTAAAAAGAGGCTAACCATAGCGCTACAACTGGCATGGTGCAAATCGGTGGACGAACGCTTTTCTGATGCAAAATGTTTCGATGTTAAAAACTGGCAGGATTTAATGCTGGTTAAAAGGGCGGCGCGTGGGGAAAGGCGCGCCGCCCGGCGTTTACTGTTGACCCGCCCAGATAACCATAACGGCGTCATCGCCTTGCTGACGTACAAAGCCGTAGCCCTGGCTGAGCGAAAGCGTGGTCTGTTTGCCGCCGCCAATGGCCGGGTGACGCGCGCGGAACTGCCCTATCTTTTGCCAGTGCGCGAGCGTTGCCGCGCTTTTTCCGGTGAGATCCTGCCAGTTCATATCCGATCGCGTGCCCTGGAGCGGATCCGATCCGCCAGGCCCTGAAGGCCGCTCGCTCTCGTCACCGTAATAGATTTGCACGGCGCCAGGGGCGAGTAGCAGGAGCTCTGCCGCGCGCGGTCCGCCTTCGCGGAACAGGCGGGTGTCATGAGAGGAGAGATAGCTCAGCACGTTGAAGCTCTGGAGTTTCCCGGCCATCTGCTGCCAGGTCGGGTCGATATACGCCAGACAGTCGGCGGCTTTTGCCGCCTGCTCCTGATAATCGAAATTGATCATCGCATCGAAGCCGTGGCGATAGTAATCGCTCTGCATTACGCCGTGGCCCCAGGATTCACCGGTCATCCAGAACGGCGCGTCATCGATTTTCTTCGTGGGGTTTTTCGCTTTCCAGTCGACGAGCGCGGCGCTGGCTTCATTTTTAAGCTGCTGCCAGGCCGCCTGCTCCACATGTTTTGCGGTATCGACACGGAAACCGTCAATGCCGTAATCGCGCACCCACTGACTGAGCCAGCGCGTCAGATAATCGCGCGGGGTAGCGCCGTCGATGGACTGCGCAGCGGTATCAGGTTTGTGCTGATAAAAATGCGGCAGGCCGGAGGGCTGGGTCGATTCGGTTTTCAGATCGGGTAAAAAGGCGAGCGACATCGTGAGGTCGTCAAAGCCGGGACTGTCATAGTCGCCAATATCCGTGCGGATCCATTTTTTACCCCACCATTTATCCCATGCGGCTTTGTCGCTGAAATTAATGTAATCATTAAAGCTGTGCCAGCTCTGGCCCGGCCCCGGACGCCAGTCCGTCCAGCGCTCGCCCAGCGTTTTTTTCAGCTCGTCGCCTTTCAGGTAGAGCGCGCCGAACTGAAATTCCTGCATATCGGCGAGCGTGGCGTAGCCCGCGTGGTTCATGACCACATCGAACAACACGCGAATGCCGCGCCGGTGCGCCTCATCCACCAACTGGCGTAAATCGTCCGGGGTGCCCATATTGGCATCGAGTTTTGTCCAGTCCTGCGGGTAGTAGCCGTGATAAGCGTAATGCGGAAAATCGCCTTTCGTGCCGCCGCCTACCCAGCCGTGGATCTGCTCCAGCGGCGAGCTTATCCATAGCGCGTTAACGCCAAGCGTTTGCAGATAATCCAGCTTGCTGGCAAGGCCCTTGAGATCGCCGCCGTGAAAGGTGCCTATCTCCTGCATACCGTCTTTGTGACGGCCATAGCTGTTGTCGTTAGTCGGATCGCCATTAACGAAGCGGTCGGTGAGGACGAAATAGACGGTGGCGTTGTGCCAGTTGAACGCGGCCTGCGCGCTGGATTCGGCGCGTTCCAGCAGCAGAAGCCCGTTGCTGCCGGGTGCGGGCGTGAGGGTGATTTTCCCCTGCGTGACCGTGGCGATGTTACCGCTGTAGAAATCGCGCACCTTGCTGCCTTCGGGGAACGTCTCTTTGACGGCCACGGTGAGCGGTTTACCGTCCCATTTCGGACACTGGCGCACAACGTCCGCCGCCGCTTTTTCGCCTTCCTGCTCCACGCTCAGCATGAGTGTCGGCGTGCCGGAGCGCGTGTCTATCTGCACCTGATAATTGCCGTCGCGAAAGCGTCGCCACTCGGGCGTCGGCTCAGCGCACGGCTTAAGCGAGAGCATCTGGTTGAGCCTGACTGGCCCGGCGGGTTGCCAGCAGGCGTTATCAAGCGTCAGGCGCAGCGGATCTGCGCCTTTTTTCAGCGCGCCTTTGCTGACAAACACGCCTGGCGTCTGTT
The DNA here is from genome assembly GCF_001277235.1 of Cronobacter dublinensis subsp. dublinensis LMG 23823. NCBI lineage: Bacteria > Pseudomonadati > Pseudomonadota > Gammaproteobacteria > Enterobacterales > Enterobacteriaceae > Cronobacter > Cronobacter dublinensis. The sequence continues at coordinate 4,302,615 of NZ_CP012266.1, read as the reverse complement.
CCTGAAACGTGGGAAGGCCGGGGGCAGACCACTGCGCGAGCGCGATAGCCGGCAGTAAGAACAGTGCGAGAGGGGAGAGGTTCATGCGTTATCTGCATCCTGTGCGATTTTTGCACAGTGTCGCACGGCATCTGTGTAAAAACCTCATCCTTTAGCGGCAGTGAAAGGGGATGAAACGCGAGGATGAGCCGTGCCGTTTCAAAACCAGCATAAATTGCTAAAAACACCATTTTTTAGTGTTGCGTTTCAGACGTTTACGCTGCCTGGATCTGCCCGGAATTCAGATTCGACTTATTTCTTTTGGTGATCCAGAAAGGTATTTTTGATACGATTTAAGATTCCTTTCTTAAATTTAATTAAATAATAAGGTGTTGGAATGCTGAAATCCGACCAGGAGACCTGATGATATCGACTTCAATTCGACGATTAGGGGCGGCGCTGTGTATGTTAGGCACCCTGGCATTTTCGGGTGAAGTGCTGGCAACACAGCACACGACGAAAAAGAGCCACACAGTCCATATTAAAAAGACAAGCGGTAAAAAACTGGCAAGCAGTAAAAAAGAGTATTCTCGCAATAGTGTAATAAGTGGTTCACTGCCTGATTTGCGAAAATACCCTTCCGGAACACCACGGAAAAAAGCGTTTCTCCGGACCGTCATGCCTTACATTACCAGCCAGAATGCTGCGATTTCGGCTGAGCGTAACTGGCTCATTTCAAAGCAGTATGACGCCCAGTGGTCGCCGTCAGAGCGCGCGCGCCTGAAAGATATCGCGCAGCGCTATAAGGTGAAATGGAACGGCAATACGCGCCGCGTACCGTGGAATACGCTGCTTGAGCGCGTCGACATTATTCCTGCCAGCATGGTCGCGACGATGGCGGCGGCGGAAAGCGGCTGGGGTACGTCGAAACTTGCTCGTAACAATAACAATCTGTTCGGCATGAAATGCGGCAGCAAGCGTTGTAATAACGCACCCGGGAAAGTGAAAGGGTATTCTACCTTTAACTCTGTTAAAGAATCCGTTAATGCGTATGCGGTAAATCTCAATACGCATCCGGCTTATGCCTCTTTCCGTAAATCCCGCCTGCAGCTTCGTAAAGCGGACCAGGAAGTCACCGCCAGCAATATGATCCACAAGCTGAAAGGCTATTCCACCAAAGGGAAAAGCTATAACAATTACCTGTTTGCTATGTATCAGGATAATCAACACCTGCTGGCAACCAACTAATGTAGCGGTTCTCCTGGCCTGAGCGTAAAAAACGTCTTCTTCGGAAGACGTTTTTTATTGCCGCGCGCTGGTTTACGCACCCGCTTTATTCCGGCAAAACGACATAAGCGCTGCTTAACATTAGGCGTAAAAGGGAAAGTGCGCCCTATATGATCACTTCACTGAATCTGTCGCGATAATCTTTCGGCGTCGCGTCATACTCTTTTTTAAATACGGAATAGAAATATTGCAGTGACGGATAGCCGCACATTTGAGAAATTTCGTTAATGCTCAGTGAAGTAGAGATAAGCAGGCTGCGCGCTTTTTCCAGCTTCTCGGCGTGTATCACGGCGTGAATAGTCTCGCCCACTTCCTCTTTGAAGCGCTTCTCAAGGTTTGAGCGAGAGATGCCTACCGCATCAAGCACCTGCTCGACTTTAATGCCTTTACAGGCGTGATTGCGGATGTAGTGCATCGCCTGTATGACGGCAGGATCGTGCAGTGAGCGGTAATCGGTGGAGCGCCTTTCCACGACTCGCGCGGGCGGCACCAGTACGCGTTGCAGCGGCAGATTTTCGTTATCCAGAAGGCGATGCAAGAGTTTTGCGGCCTGATACCCCATCTGGCGCGTTCCCTGTGCCACGGACGAGAGCGCCACGCGCGAAAGATAGCGGGTCAGTTCTTCGTTATCGATGCCGATAACGCAGAGCTTTTCCGGCACCGGAATATGCAGATGCTCGCATACCTGTAACAAATGACGCGCTCGCGCGTCCGTCACCGCGATAATGCCAGTTTGCGGCGGTAGTGTTTGCAGCCAGTCAGAGAGCCGGTTCTGCGCGTGCTGCCAGTTTTCCGGCGCGGTCTCCAGCCCCTGATAAATGACGCCGCGATATTTTTCACGCGCCACCAGTTCACTGAAGGCGTGTTCGCGCTCGGCGGCCCAGCGTTTACCGCTGGAAGAAGGCAGCCCATAAAAAGCGAAACGGTGTACCCCTTTCTCTTTGAGATGTAAAAACGCGCTCTCTACCAGCGCATGGTTGTCTGTCGCGATGTAGTGCACCGGCGGATAATGCTCTGGCCGATGATAAGAGCCGCCGACGCCGACAATCGGCACCTGCACATCTTTCAGCAACTGCTCGATTTCCGGATCGTCAAAGTCGGCGATAACGCCGTCGCCAAGCCATTCCCTGATATTCTCAATCCGGGTGCGGAAATCCTCTTCCATGAAGATATCCCACTCCGACTGTGAAGCCTGCAAGTACTCACCAACGCCTTCCACTACCTGGCGGTCATAAGCTTTGTTGGCGTTGAACAGCAGCGTAATGCGATGACGCTTTTCAAACATAGTGTCAGTATCCGGCCTTGAACCTGTTGTTTGAATAACACATATCCCGCCCTGCGGAATAACCGTGCGCCTGCAATGTGATCCATTGCAGGTTATGGTTATACGCGTCTTCGCGTGGCGGAATCCATCCAAACCGCCAGCAGTAAAATCGCGCCTTTGACGATGTATTGCCAGAAAGTGGGGACGTCCATCATGCTCATGCCGTTATCAAGCGACGCCATAATAAAGGCGCCCATTACCGCGCCCGCCACGCTCCCGACGCCGCCCGCAAGGCTGGTGCCGCCGATGACGCAGGCGGCGATGGCGTCCAGTTCGGCGATATTACCCGCCGACGGCGAGCCCGCGCCAAGCCGTGAGCTTAAAATCAGGCCGGCAATCGCCACCATCAGGCCATTTATCGCAAACACCGCAAGCTTGGTGCGCTCGACATTGATGCCCGAAAGCCTTGCGGCGTCGATATTCCCGCCGATCGCGTAAATACGACGGCCAAACGCGGTATGTAGCGCCATAAACATGCCCGCCAGCAGCAGGAAGGTCAGGATCAACACCGGGGTAGGGACGCCGCGATAATCGTTCAGCAGCCAGATGGCACCCAGCACAATGACGGCCGTCAGCGCCTGCTTGCCCGCGACGGCCGTTGACGCGGTGGACGTTAATCCAAGCGCCTGACGCCGCATCCGGCCGCGCCACTGCCAGAAGATAAACAGCGCCAGCCCCAGCGCGCCGATACCAAAGCCAACGCCGCCTGGCAGATAGCTCTGGCCTATCTGCGACATTGCCGGGCTGGTGGGCGAAACCGTTGTGCCGTTTGTGATGCCAATCAGCACGCCGCGAAACGCCAGCATGCCCGCCAGCGTGACGATAAACGACGGGACTTTCCGGTATGCCACCCACCAGCCGTTCCAGGCTCCCAGCAGCAGGCCGAGCAGCAGCGTAACGACAATGGTCAGCGGCAGCGGCCAGCCCAGCCAGACGTCGAAAATCGCCGCCGCGCCGCCCAACAGGCCCATCATTGAGCCGACGGAGAGATCGATTTCCGCTGAGATAATGACGAACACCATGCCCACCGCCAGAATGCCGGTGATCGCGGTCTGGCGCAGCAGGTTAGAGATGTTACGCGCGCTCAGATACGCGCCTTCTGTCATCAGGGTGAAAAAAAGCATGATGGCCACGATGGCGGCGATCATCACGAATACCTGAAAGTTGATTTTAGTCAGGGCGCGGAAGGATACCGGCTGCGGGGCTGACGGCGCGGCCAGCTTGATTTCAGACGGGTTGCTTTTCGACATGGCGGTCGCTCCTTAGTGCGGCTTCCATCACCTGTTCCTGCGTCAGCTGATGGTTGATTAAATTGGCTTTAAGTCGGCCTTCATGCATCACCAGTACCCGGTCGCTCAGGCCAAGCACCTCTGGCAGCTCCGATGAAATAACGATGACGGCGATGCCCTGCTGCACCAGCTGGTTGATGAGTTTGTAAATTTCATATTTCGCGCCGATATCGATGCCGCGCGTCGGCTCATCCAGGATAAGAATGCGCGGATTGAGCAACAGACAGCGCGCCAGAATGGCTTTCTGCTGATTACCGCCGCTCAGGCGGCCAATGGCCAGCATCGGCGAGGCGGTTTTCACTTTTAACCGTTGCAGCGAATCGAGAATGCACTGCTGCTCCGCTGCGGCATCCAGCGTGCTTAGCGGCCCGCTAAACTGGTCCAGCGCGGCAAGCGTGATATTTTGCCCGACCGCCATCACCGGCACGATGCCATCTTTCTTGCGGTCCTCCGGCACCATCGCGATACCGTGCGCGATAGCCTGCTGGCAGTTGCGGATAGTCACCGGCTCGCCGTCGATAAAAACGCTGCCCTGCCAGCGCCCCGGCCAAACGCCGAACAGGCACTGCATTGCCTCGGTACGTCCGGCGCCGACCAGCCCGGCGATGCCGAGAATCTCTCCGCGCCGCAGTGAAAAAGAGAGATCGCTGACGCGCTGGATATGACGGTTAACCGGGTGCCAGGCCGTCAGGTTTTCAACGCGCAGAATTTCCTCACCGGGGCTGTGGGGCTCGCTCGGGTAAAGGGCCGTCAGTTCACGGCCCACCATCATGGCGATGATCTCTTCTTCGCTCATCTGCGCGGCAGGCCGCGTGCCGACAGGTTTGCCGTCCCTGATAACACAGATGGTGTCAGAGATAGCTTTCACCTCGTTCAGCTTGTGGGAGATATAAATACAGGCGATGCCGTGCTGTTGCAGGTCGCGGATGATATCCAGCAGTAGCGCGGTTTCTTGCTCGGTGAGTGAAGCCGTCGGCTCATCCAGCACCAGCAGGCGCACCTGTTTATTGAGCGCTTTGGCTATCTCCACCAGTTGTTGTTGCCCAAGCCCGAGATCGCCCGTGCGGGTATGCGGCGAAATAAACAGGCTCACCTGCGCCAGCAGTTTTTCGCAGCGCAGCGTCATGGCGTCGTAATCCAGCACGCCGTGACGCGTGATTTCCGCGCCCAGAAAGATGTTTTCCAGCACCGTCAGGTTTTTCACCAGCGCCAGTTCCTGGTGAATGATCGCGATACCTTTACGTTCGGTATCACGGATATGCGTGGCCGTGAGCGGCTCGCCGGCAAACGTGATTTCACCTTCATAGCTGCCCCAGGGGTAGATCCCGCAGAGCACTTTCATCAGCGTAGATTTGCCGGAGCCGTTTTCACCGCACAGCGACATCACTTCGCCAGGGGCCAGCGCGAGCGACACGTTATCCACCGCTTTTACCGCGCCAAAGGCTTTGGTGATGTTTTTCATTTCGAGTAAATAAGGCATTACGATTCCGCCTGCACAGGTCGAACAGCAGCCTGGCGTTCGCGAATGACCGCGAACGCCGCGAGATTACAGATCGCTTTTCTTATGGAAGCCGTCTTTTATGACGGTGGATTCAATGTTGGATTTATCCACTTTGATGGGGGTTAACAGGCGTGCCGGAACCTCTTTCAGCCCGTTATTCAGGGTGGCGTCGGATTTTGGTTGCTTATCGTTGCCAAGCTCGACGGCGACTTCCGCCGCGGTATTGGCAAGCTGAGTGATAGGTTTATAAACCGTCATAGTCTGCGTACCGGCCATAATGCGCTTAATGCCGGCAAGGTCAGCATCCTGGCCCGAAATCGCCACTTTACCGGCGAGGCCCTGCGCGCTCAGCGCCTGAATGGCACCGCCTGCGGTCGCGTCGTTTGAAGCGACAACGGCGTCAATTTTATTATTGTTCGCGGTCAGCGCGTTTTCCATTATTTTCAGCGCGTTTTCCGGCAGCCAGCCATCGACCCACTGGTCGCCCACCACTTTTATTTTTCCACTGTCGATGAAGGGCTTCAGCACTTTCATCTGCCCGTCACGGAACAGGCGCGCGTTATTATCCACCGGCGAGCCGCCCATCAGGAAATAATTCCCTTGCGGCACCTTCTCGACCAGGCTTTGCGCCTGAATCTCGCCGACTTTTTCATTATCAAAAGAAATATAAAAATCGATGTCGGCGTTATTGATCATGCGGTCATACGCCAGCACTTTAATTCCTTCGCGCTTCGCCTCGGCGACGACGTTACTTAATACCTGACCGTTGTAGGGAATAATCACCAGCACATCCACGCCGCGATTGATCATGTTTTCTATTTGAGACATCTGCGTTTCTTCGTTGCCGTTGGCTGACTGTACAAACACCTTAGCGCCCAGCGATTCCGCTTTGCTGACGAAGATATCCCTGTCTTTCTGCCAGCGCTCCAGACGCAGGTCATCAATGGCCATGCCGATTTTAATGTCTTTTGCGATGCCGCTGAAGCTGGTTAATGCCAGCGACGCGCACAGGGTAAGAATAAGCTGCTTCATTTTCATGATTTTTATACCTGTACCAGTGTTAAGAATGGGCTTAATTCATCGGGGACGAAACGGACATTCACACTCACGGACGCAGGAATTTTTAGCGCGGAAAGGCTGGCGATCAATTACAGATTTTTATCTTTGGATTATGTTTTTTTGTTTATTTCTGATTTTATGACGCCGATCGGATTTCAAATGTTAAATCCAAAAGTTTCACAAAGAAAATGGAATTTATCCCGCAATGCAATATTGAGTAAGGTAAACCTGCTTTTTGCGAGCCAGCGCACGTTTGTGCATTCTCTTAATCGCAGTGTGAAATAACGTAATTGAGCAATGGGAAAGGAAATTCCAGGATTAATTTATTCTCGCTGCAACAGCCCTGATTACGGAGTCAATTATGCCGACTTATTTCGACCAACTTGAACGTGTGCGTTATGAAGGCCCGAAAACCACTAATCCCCTGGCATTTCGTCACTACAATCCTGACGAGCTGGTGGCCGGAAAACGTATGGAAGACCATCTGCGTTTCGCCGCCTGCTACTGGCACACGTTCTGCTGGAACGGCTCTGACATGTTTGGCGTGGGCGCGTTCGAGCGTCCGTGGCAGCAGGCGGGCAACGCGCTCGGCCTCGCGAAGCGCAAAGCCGACGTGGCGTTTGAGTTTTTCCATAAGCTCAACGTGCCGTATTACTGCTTCCATGATGTCGACGTGTCGCCGGAAGGCGCGTCGCTGAAAGAGTATCTGAGCAATTTCGCGCAGATGGTCGAAGTGCTGGCGCAGAAGCAACAGGAGAGCGGCGTGAAGCTGCTGTGGGGCACCGCCAACTGCTTTACCCATCCGCGCTACGGCGCAGGCGCCGCCACCAACCCTGACCCGGAAGTGTTCTCCTGGGCGGCCACACAGGTGGTGACCGCCATGAACGCGACCCATCAGCTGGGGGGTGAAAACTATGTGCTGTGGGGCGGTCGTGAAGGCTATGAAACGCTGCTGAACACCGATCTGCGCCAGGAGCGCGAACAGCTTGGCCGCTTTATGCAGATGGTCGTGGAGCATAAGCATAAAACGGGCTTTCGCGGCACGCTGCTTATCGAGCCGAAACCGCAGGAGCCGACCAAACATCAGTATGATTATGACGCCGCGACGGTGTATGGCTTCCTGAAGCAGTTCGGCCTTGAGAAAGAGATTAAGCTTAATATCGAGGCTAACCACGCCACGCTTGCCGGACACTCTTTCCATCATGAGATTGCCAGCGCCATCGCGCTCGGCCTGTTCGGCTCGGTGGATGCGAACCGCGGCGATCCGCAGCTCGGCTGGGACACTGACCAGTTCCCGAACAGCGTCGAAGAGAACGCGCTGGTCATGTATGAAATCCTCAAAGCGGGCGGCTTTACCACCGGCGGGCTGAATTTCGACGCCAAAGTGCGTCGTCAGAGCACCGATAAATACGATCTCTTCTACGGGCATATCGGCGCGATGGATACGATGGCGCTGTCGCTGAAAGTGGCGGCGAAAATGCTCGAAGATGGCGAGCTGGATAAGCGCGTCGCCCGCCGCTATGCAGGCTGGAACGGCGAGCTGGGCCAGCAGATCCTCAAAGGGCAGATGTCGCTTGCCGAACTGGCGCAGCATGCGGAGCAGCATAATCTGGCGCCGCAGCATCAGAGCGGGCATCAGGAACAGCTGGAAAATCTGGTCAACTATTATCTCTTTGATAAGTAAACACATTGTGCCGCCTGCGGGCGGCGCTCTGGCTCAGGAGCGCTGGCTATGTACATTGGGATCGACCTCGGGACGTCAGGGGTAAAAGTTATTCTGCTGGATGAGCAGGGAACGCTGGTGGCCTCGCAAAGCGAAACGCTGCAGGTCTCTCGTCCGCACCCGTTGTGGTCGGAGCAAGATCCCGAAAGCTGGTGGCAGGCGACGGACCGCGCGATGCGAGCGCTCGGCGCGCAACATCCCCTGCGCGAGGTAAAAGCGATAGGCTTAAGCGGCCAGATGCATGGCGCCACGCTGCTTGATAAACAGCAGCGTGTCCTGCGTCCGGCGATGTTATGGAATGACGGACGTAGCGCGCAGGAGTGCGCCATTCTTGAAGAAAATGTCCCCGATTCGCGCACGATCGCCGGCAATCTGATGATGCCCGGTTTTACCGCGCCGAAGCTGCTGTGGGTTGAACGTCACGAGCCGGACATTTTCAGCCAGACCGACAAGGTGCTGCTGCCCAAAGATTATTTGCGGCTGCGCATGACCGGCGTTTTTGCAAGCGACATGTCTGACGCGGCAGGCACGATGTGGCTTGATGTGGCGCAGCGCGACTGGAGCGATACGATGCTGGCGGTCTGCCACCTGCAGCGTGAGAATATGCCTGCGCTGTTTGAAGGCAGCGAGATTACGGGCGAACTCAAAGACGACGTGGCCCGCGCCTGGGGCATGAATGCGGTGCCGGTGGTCGCAGGCGGCGGTGATAACGCCGCGGGCGCGGTGGGCGTCGGGCTTGCCGATCCGGGCGACGCGATGCTGTCGCTCGGAACATCCGGCGTCTACTTTGCGGTCAGTGAAGGGTTCCGCGCCAGGCCGGAGAGCGCGGTACACAGCTTCTGTCACGCTTTACCGGCGCGCTGGCATTTGATGTCGGTGATGCTGAGCGCGGCCTCCTGCCTTGACTGGGCTGCGCGGCTGACCGGCGCAGGCAGCGTTCCGTCGCTCTTGACCGCGGCGCAAAGCGCGCGTGAAGAGGCGGGCGCGGTCTGGTTCCTGCCTTATCTTTCCGGCGAGCGCACGCCGCATAACAATCCGCTGGCGAAAGGCGTGTTCTTTGGGTTAACGCACGAACACGGCCCGGCTGAACTGGCCCGTGCGGTGCTTGAAGGCGTCGGTTATGCGCTGGCGGATGGCATGGACGCCGTGCATGCGTGCGGCGTGACGCCGCAAAGCGTCACGCTCATCGGCGGCGGCGCACGTAGCGCGTACTGGCGGCAGATGCTGGCGGATATCAGCGGCATGCCGCTGGATTACCGCACCGGCGGCGATGTCGGCCCGGCGCTTGGCGCGGCAAGGCTCGCGCAGATTGCGCTGGCACCTGAGCGTTCGCTGAAAGCGCTGCTGCCGCCGCTGCCGCTGGAGCAGCAGCATCAGCCAGACAGGGCGCGTCATCAGCGCTACGGCGAGCAGCGAGAAACCTTCCGTCAGCTCTATCGGCAGTTGCTGCCGCTGATGTCGTAACTGCGGATATGAAACCTGCCGGGTGGTCAGTATAAAGACGTCCTGAAACACCCGGTTTTTGTCCTTTTTTGGCCTGCCCGCTATCTGCAATGCCTGTAAGAATAGGGTTCATACCCCCTCACACAGGTGTCCTGAAATGACGCGTACCGCCCTTATCAATATCGATACTCAACAATCCTTTTTTCACCGTGGCTACTGGCGTGAAGACGATTTCCCGGCATTCTGTGACGCCATGAACCGGCTTATCGACGGCTGCCAGGCGCGTGATGTGCCGGTCGTCGATATTTTCCATGTCGATGGCGATGATGTGTTTACGCTGGAATCCGGCCTGGTAACGCCGATGCCTTTCCTGCGCCATCAGGCCGCCGTGTCATTCCACAAACATGTTCATAATGCTTTTACCGACACCGGGCTGGATTTATGGCTGCGTCGAAGAGATATTAACCACCTGATTATCTGCGGTATCCGTACCGAGCAGTGCTGCGAAACCACGACGCGGGTCGCCTCTGACCTGGGTTATCGGGTGACGTTTGTCAGCGAAGCGACGCTGACGTTCCCGATGACCTGGAAAGGCGTGACGCTGGATGTGGAAACGCTGCGCCACTGCACTGAAACCGTGCTGGCGGGGCGTTTCGCGACAATTAGCAGCGTGGCGCAATGTCTGGAGTCTTTGGGATGACAATTCCTGTCTGGTTTGTGGTGTTACCTGGCGTCATGGCGCTCGATCTCACGGGCCCCGCGGAGGCGCTTGCCCTCGCGGGCGACGCCTTCAGCCTGAACTACATCGGGCCTGAAGAACACGTCGTGATGTCGACCGGCCTGCAGATCGCCGGTATCGCACCGCTACCAGACACCCTGCCGCCAGGTAGTCTGCTGGTCCTGCCTGGCGTGGCGGATTCGAGCCGTGCGTTCAGGACGCCGGAGGCGCTGGCCGTCCGTAACTGGCTGATGCGCCTGCAACCCCAGGTTCACAGCCAGCAGCTAACCCTCATCTGCGTCTGTTCCGGATCGCTGCTGGCGGCCCATGCCGGGCTGCTGCATGGCGTGGAGTGCACTACGCATCATGACGTGCTGGCGCGCCTGAAAGCCGCCGCGCCCGGCGCGCTGGTGCGCGATAACCGCATTTTTGTGGAAGATCGCGGTATCTGGACCAGCGCGGGCATTACCTCTGGTATTGATTTAAGCCTGCATCTGATTCATCGCCTGAGCGGACCGCGCGCGGCGCTCGACGTGGCGCGTGAAATGGTGGTGTGGTTTCGCCGCTCCGGCGACGATCCGCAGCTGTCGCCCTGGCTGCGTTATCGCAACCATTTACACCCGGCTGTCCACCGCGCTCAGGATTTGCTGGCCGCTAACCCCCAGGGCGTATGGAGCCTGGCGGAAATCGCGGGCCGGGTGCACGTCAGCCCGCGCCACCTGTCGCGCCTCTTTAAAGAACATTTAGGGATAAGCGTGCGTGACTATCTGGAGCAGCTCCGCGTGGCGTTTGCCAGCCAGTGTCTGTTGCAGGGGCAGGGGGCTGAACAGGCGGCGCTGGCCGCCGGGTTCTCATCCGCCCGGCAGCTTCAGCGCGCCCGCGCGCGAGGTTAACTGACCAGACGGCGGCGGTCGATGCGCTGCAACAGCGCGGCCAGCAGCAGGCTGCCTGCAAGCGTGACGCTGAAGATCCAGGCGATATCCAGGGCGGGCCATGCCGTAAGTTCGTAATGGCGCGTGCGCATAAAGTGAATGATGAGCGCATGAAAGCCGTAAATCCCCAGCGAATAACGCGCGATAAACGCGAGCGGTGCAAGCTCGCGGTTAAGCGTGTTTTTCGCCAGCACCAGCAGGCTTAACGCGGCAATCAGCACCAGTGGGCCGCAGTAGAGGTAAAAAGTGTCGGCAAAGTTGCCGTGGCTCGCCAGCGCCTGATGCGTGCCGCTGGCGACTGACACCGTGCTCACCGCCAGCAACGCGCCCGCCAGCAGGCTCACCGGGCGCTGCTGCGTCTCCATCATGCCGATAGCTCGCCCCATCAGGCCGTACAGGACGTAATAAAACGTGTCGCCGTTGATATAGAGATTCACCGGCAGCCACTGCACGCCGTCGATATGTTGCGCGACGGTATTCGGATTCGCCACTACGCCCAGCAATACAATGAGCCCCAGCGCCGTGCGGCCATCGATGCGTTTTACGCTGATCAGCGGCGACAGCAGATAAATCACCACGATCGCGAAGAAAAACCATAAATGATAGAAAACAGGCTTTTGCAACAATAGCTTAAGCGACAGCTGCGCATTGATAGGCGTAAGCAGCGTGATATAGGCGAGCGCCACCGCGCTGTAAAACACCAGACAGAGCGCGATGCGCAGAAAATGCCGCTGACCGGCGCTGCGCTCACCGAAAAACAGATACCCCGAAATCATAAAAAACAGCGGTACGCTGACGCGTGATGCGGAATTCAACAGATTGGCGAAATCCCAGCTCAGCGGGCTCACCAGCGACGGATTGGTGATGTACCAGGTGGTGGTGTGGATCATGATGACCATCAGACAGGCGATCGCGCGCAGGTTATCTATCCAGTGAATTTTTTGCTGCATCAGTTCCTCTATACCATCTTTAATTATCAGCAGTGTGACTTCCTTTTTCTGGATTCTGCACCACGGAACAGTCTGAGTTTCAGGACGGGCTATTGTCAGCCCGGGGACGGTTTCGCAGAATGCACGCCCTTTGTCCGCTGCGATACCTCGCGTTTGGTCGTCATTTTAACATGGAGATAACACATCATGACGAGGCTGTTGCCCCGCACGCTTTGGCTGGTACTTTTCACGGGCGCGCTTGCCGGTTGCAGTCACGAAGAGGCGCATCCGCAGCATGCGCAAAAAGGCCGCGTCAGCGCGCCGCATTCGCTGGAAATGGAGCAACTTTGCAAGGATAAAGCGGCCCGTCGCTACAATACCGCCGCGCAGAAAATCACCGTCAACGGTTTCGAGGCGTTCCAGGGGAGCTACGAAATGCGCGGCTATACGGCGCGCGAAGAGGGCTTTACCTGTTCTTTCGACGCGGATGGTCAATTTTTACACCTTTCGATGCGTTAATGGCGCAACCACGCGTCAACAGCCTGGTTTTGGACGCGGATTGAGGCTGTATATCTGGCGGTCAACGGGTATACTGACCGCTTCCAAATAAACCCACTCGTATCGCGTGCGAAATCATATGCAAAAGTTTGATACCAGGACCTTTCAGGGCCTGATCCTGACCTTACAGGATTACTGGGCTCGTCAGGGCTGCACCATCGTTCAACCTCTGGACATGGAAGTTGGCGCCGGCACCTCCCACCCGATGACCTGCCTGCGGGCGCTGGGCCCGGAGCCTATCGCCGCCGCTTATGTTCAGCCTTCTCGTCGCCCGACCGATGGCCGCTACGGCGAAAACCCCAACCGTTTACAGCACTACTACCAGTTCCAGGTGATCATCAAGCCGTCGCCGGACAATATTCAGGAGCTGTACCTGGGGTCGCTTAAAGAGCTGGGTATGGACCCGACCATTCATGATATTCGCTTCGTTGAAGACAACTGGGAAAACCCGACGCTTGGCGCCTGGGGTCTCGGCTGGGAAGTCTGGCTGAACGGCATGGAAGTGACGCAGTTCACTTACTTCCAGCAGGTCGGCGGCCTGGAGTGTAAACCGGTGACCGGCGAAATCACCTACGGTCTTGAGCGTCTCGCCATGTACATTCAAGGCGTGGACAGCGTTTACGACCTGGTGTGGAGCGACGGTCCGCTTGGCAAAACTACCTACGGCGACGTGTTCCATCAGAACGAAGTGGAGCAATCCACCTATAACTTCGAATACGCCGACGTGGATTTCCTCTTTACCTGCTTTGAGCAGTACGAAAAAGAAGCTCAACAGCTGCTGGCGTTGGAAAACCCGCTGCCGCTGCCTGCTTATGAACGTATTCTGAAAGCCGCCCACAGCTTCAACCTGCTGGACGCGCGCAAGGCTATCTCGGTGACCGAGCGCCAGCGCTACATTCTGCGTATCCGCACGCTGACCAAAGCCGTGGCCGAAGCCTACTACGCCTCCCGTGAGGCGCTGGGCTTCCCGATGTGCAACAGAAATAAATAAGAGGCTGCCATGTCTGAGAAAACTTTTCTGGTGGAGATTGGCACTGAAGAGCTGCCACCAAAAGCCCTGCGCAGCCTGGCGGAATCCTTCGCTGCGAACTTTACTGCTGAACTGGACGCTGCGGGCCTGACCCACGGCGTGGTGAGCTGGTTTGCAGCACCGCGTCGCCTGGCGCTGAAAGTGGCGAATCTGAGCGCGTCTCAGCCGGATCGTGAAGTCGAAAAACGCGGCCCGGCGGTCTCTGCGGCGTTTGACGCCGAGGGTAACCCGAGCAAAGCGGCGGAAGGCTGGGCGCGCGGCTGCGGCATTACGGTCGGTGAGGCTGAGCGTCTGGTGACCGATAAAGGCGAGTGGCTGATGTATCGCGCCCATGTGAAAGGCGAAAGCGCGCAGGCGCTGCTGCCGAACATGGTCAGCGTCGCGCTCTCTAAATTGCCTATCCCGAAACTGATGCGCTGGGGCGCGTCCGAGGTGCAGTTCGTGCGCCCGGTACATACCGTCACGCTGCTGCTGGATGACGAAGTGCTTCCGGCAACCATTCTCGGCATTCAGTCCGACCGTGTGATCCGCGGCCATCGCTTTATGGGCGAGCCGGAATTCACTATCGACCACGCCGATCAATATCCGCAGATCCTGCTGGAGCGCGGTAAAGTCATCGCTGACTACAACGCGCGTAAAGCCAAAATCCAGCAGGACGCCGAAGCGGCGGCCGCGAAAATCGGCGGCAATGCCGATCTGAGCGACAGCCTGCTCGAAGAAGTGACCTCGCTGGTGGAATGGCCGGTTGTACTGACCGCGAAATTCGAAGAGAAATTCCTGGCGGTGCCGGCGGAAGCGCTGGTCTACACCATGAAGGGCGACCAGAAGTATTTCCCGGTTTACGGCACCGACGGCAAGCTGCTGCCGAACTTTATCTTTGTGGCGAATATTGAGTCCAGAGATCCGCACCAGATTATCTCCGGTAACGAAAAAGTCGTGCGCCCGCGTCTGGCGGATGCCGAGTTCTTCTTCAACACCGACCGTAAAAAACGTCTGGAAGATAACCTGCCGCGTCTCGAAACCGTGCTGTTCCAGCAGCAGCTCGGTACGCTGCGTGATAAAACCGACCGCATTCAGGCGCTTTCCGGCTGGATTGCCAGCCAGATCGGCGCGGATGTTAACCACGCGACGCGCGCGGGCCTGCTGTCCAAGTGCGACCTGATGACCAACATGGTGTTTGAATTCACCGACACCCAGGGTGTGATGGGGATGCACTACGCGCGTCACGACGGCGAAGCCGAAGACGTCGCCGTTGCGCTGAACGAGCAGTACATGCCGCGCTTTGCGGGCGATGCGCTGCCGTCAAGCCTGGTCGCCTGCGCCGTGGCGATTGCCGATAAAATGGATACCCTTGCAGGGATCTTCGGCATCGGTCAGCATCCGAAAGGCGATAAAGACCCGTTCGCGCTGCGCCGTGCCGCGCTCGGCGCGCTGCGTATTATCGTTGAGAAGAACCTGCCGCTCGATCTGCAAACGCTGACCGAAGAAGCGGTACGTCTCTACGGCAATAAGCTGACCAACGCGAAAGTCGTGGATGATGTGGTCGACTTCATGCTGGGCCGTTTCCGCGCCTGGTATCAGGACGAAGGCTACAGCGTTGACACCATCCAGGCCGTACTGGCGAACCGTCCGACGCGCCCGGCAGATTTCGATGCCCGCATGAAAGCGGTATCGCACTTCCGCACCCTGGATGAAGCCTTAGCGCTGGCGGCTGCGAACAAACGCGTTTCCAACATCCTGGCCAAAGCGAACGAGCCGCTGAACGAAGAGGTTCATGCCTCGGTGCTGAAAGAAGATCCGGAAATTCGGCTGGCGCTGCAGGTGGCTGTGATGCGCGACAAGCTGCAGCCGCTGTTTGCAGAAGGCCGCTACCAGGAGGCGCTGGTTGAGCTGGCGCAGCTGCGCGAGCCGGTGGATGAGTTCTTCGATAAAGTGATGGTCAACGCAGACGACGCGCAGGTGCGTATTAATCGTCTGACGCTGCTGTCTAAATTACGTGAGCTCTTCCTACAGGTCGCGGATATTTCCCTGTTGCAGTAACGCGTTCCGCTAATAATAAAAAACCCGCCGCTGGCGGGTTTTTTTATACGCTTTCTGCTACGCCGTATTCTTATTTTATTCCTGCAACGCAAAAAGCGTGGCCTTATTACGGGTTCACGTAATTATTAATAAGCGGGTTACGGATAATATAGCGTGCGGGTGCTCAGGCTGGCTGGCTTGGGCATGATGCAAAGGCTGGTCAGATGAATGCCCCCCTAAGTTAATTCCATTTAACCTCGGGGGAGGCTGCAATCAGAACCCAACAGCCTGATTGTAGCCTCTTCCCTATAAGGAGGCAATTATGCCAGTAAAATCCCGATATGCTTTTTTAAGCATATTAGCGCTCTGTATTACGGTGCTGTTTTTCGCCTTAATAATGCGTGACCGCTTATGTGAATTCACCATTAAAGAGGGAAGCCGGGAAATACGGGCCATCCTTGCTTACGAACCAGGGAAGTAGCCTTTGGAGGGGGGAGCGATCCCCCACCCAACGGTCAGCATGTTGGGCGCGCCTGGAGGCACCCAAATTTATTCCGAAAAGCAACGCCCCCGCTTTTGCGGGGGCGTTTTGTTTGCGAAAAAAAGTACTCTGACTACCGGTTTATTCCATGAGTTGTTTACTGAGCATGGGATTCGCCTGAATCAGGCGCATCAGCTGCAGTTCGGTGCTGGAGGGTTTCACGCGGCGCGATTCCCACTCTTTAACCATCGCGACACTGACACCCATTACACGCGCCAGGTCGTCTGTTTTAAGGCCCGTTTTTTTGCGTAACAGTTCAAATTCTGAAAACGCATTGGGTTTCTGCGGCAGGGTAACCGTTTCGGCGACATCTTTTTTAAATACAATTTGTTCGAGGCTGCTGAGCAACTCAAACATAGGGTCTTTAGATTCCATTTTGGACTCCTAAATCACACAGCGGGATCGTGAACAACTAAGAAGCTTCTTAATCATAGTCCGGAAAAAATAACCTGCGGGCGGGTGAGATGAGAATGTTGCGCCCGCTCGATTGCCAGCCGCGCATTTACCGGCTCGCTGGTGAAAAATAGCGTGCTAACTGACTGATATTCAGATTGTTCTGAGCACGAGTATATTTTTGTAAAGGATCATAATCGATCGCTGGTGGCCTGGACGGGATCGCATCGACAAGGTTCTTCGACACGCCTCACGCTGAAGCTGCCGCTCGGGCCTTTGCATAATCGCTTGCGCAGCGCAATAAAGGGTATCCTGCGCGACGCGTCTGAACTATTCTTGTGGGCGTTGAAGCACACTGGCAGTGGTGTGCGCGTTGATGAGTGAAAGGAGCAAAAAAATGGCGACAGGTAAGTCCTGCTCTCGCTGGTTCGCGCCGCTGGCGGCGTTGTTAATGGTATTCAGCCTGAGCGGGTGTTTTGATAAAGAGGGCGACCAGCGCAAAGCGTTCGTCGATTTCCTGCAAAACACGGTGATGCGTAGCGGCGAACGTCTGCCGACGCTGACCGCCGATCAGAAAAAACAGTTCGGTCCGTTCGTATCCGACTATGCCATCCTTTACAGCTACTCTCAGCAGGTGAACCAGGCGATGGACGCCGGCATCCGCCCGGTAGTGGATAGCGTAAACAGCATTCGCGTGCCGCAGGATTATATGACCCAGCGCGAGGCGCTGCGCCAGGCGAACGGTTCGCTGGGCGTCATGAGCCAGCAGTTGCAGAACGCGAAAATGCAGGCCGACAGCTCCCGTTCTTCGCTGAAGCAGGCGGACGATCTGAAGCCGGTGTTTGATAAAGCGTATGAGAAAGTAGTGACGGACCCGGCCAACGCGCTGCAGCCGCTGATCCCCGCCGCGCAGACGTTCACCCAACAGCTGGTGCAGGTTGGCGACTTCATTGCCCAGCAGGGCACGCAGGTCGGTTTTGCCGCGAACGGCATTCAGTTCCCGACCTCGCAGCAGGCCAGCCAGTATAACGCGCTGATTGGGCCGCTCGCCGAGCAACATAAGGCCTTCACCCAGGCTTACACCACCGCGACCAACGCGATGCAGTGAAAAAAAACGGCTCTTACGAGCCGTTTTTTATTTCTTCCCGACCGTTTATTTCTTAACGACCTGCGGATTCACACAATTCTGCGACACGTCGCCGTTCAGCGCGTTGATGAGATTATCCACCGCGCAGGCAGCCATGTTGTAGCGCGTCTCATGGGTGGCGGAGCCGATGTGCGGCAGCGCCACCACGTTCTTCAGCGACAGCAGCGGCGAGTCTTTCGCCAGCGGCTCCTGTTCAAACACATCAAGGCCCGCCGCGTGAATATCACCGCGTTGCAGCGCCGCAATCAGCGCCTGCTCATCCACCACCGGGCCGCGACCCGCGTTGATGAAAATGGCGGATTTTTTCATTTTGCGGAACTGCTCTGCGCCAATCATATGATGCGTCTCGTCGGTCAGCGGCAGAATAACGCAGACGAAATCTGACTCCGCCAGCAGCGTGTCGATATCGCAATAGCGCGCGTTAAAGCGCTCCTCCGCCTCGCTGTGATGGCGGCGCGCGTTATAGAGAATCGGCATGTTAAAGCCGAAATGCGCGCGCTGCGCCAGGGCGAGGCCAATACGGCCCATGCCGACGATGCCGAGCGTTTTGTGATGCACATCGGTGCCGAACCAGTCCGGGCCGATGCTGCCGGTCCACTCGCCGGCTTTCACCCGCTCGGCCACTTCCAGCGCGCGTCGCGCGGTGGTCAGCACCAGCGTCATCAGCGTGTCGGCGACCGTTTCGGTGAGCACGGTGGGCGTGTGCATCAGCGCTATCTGTTTTGCATTCAGCGCGTCCACATCGAAATTGTCATAGCCCACCGACACCGTCGAGGCGGCGCGCAGGTTGGGCATGTTCTCAAGCAACGCCGCATCCACTTTTTCGCTGGAGCCCAGCAGCCCCTGCGCCTGGCTAAAGGCATCGGCGTGCGCCGCGACGGTCTCCGGGCTCAGGTCTGACACCCGGGTCACGTTGAAATGGCTATCCAGGCGGGCAAGCAAATCGTCGGGCAGGGATTTGTAGAGAATGACGGACGGCTTCATGCAGGTCTCCAGCGTTGAACAAAAGAGAAAGAATAGACAAGCGGACGGCCTTACGCCGCCCGCTGCGTGTTACGCGTGGCGCGCCCCCACCGGCAGCGCCTGGCTGGCGGTCGGTTTGACAATTAAAGTGAGCCACACGGAGGCGAAAAGCGCCACCCCCATAAAAATGTATGACGCAGACGGGTTGCCGGTCGCGCCGTTAAGATAGCCGACCACCCACGAGCCCACGAACGAGCCGAGCGCGCCCATGCTGTTGATTAGCGCCATCGCGCCGCCTGCCACGTTCTTCGGCAACATTTCCGGGATTATCGCAAAGAACGGGCCATACGGGGCGTACATCGCCGCGCCGGCAATCACCAGCAGCGTATAGGACGCCCAGAAGTGGTTCGCGCCGAGCGCCCAGGAGCCGATAAACGCCAGCCCGCCAATCAGCAGCAGCGGCCAGACGAACAGTTTGCGGTTCTGCATTTTATCGGAGGCCCAGGAGACGATAATCATCGCGATGGTGGCGGCCAGATACGGCACGGCGGAGAGCCAGCCCACTTCCACCATGCCCATGTTTTCGCTGCCGCTGCGGATAATCGACGGCAGCCACAGCACAAACCCGTAAACGCCGATGCTCCACGCGAAATATTGCGCGCACAGCAGGATAACGTTACGCGAGCGGAAGGCTTCGCTGTAGTTTCTCACGGCCTTGATGCCTTCCTGCTCTTTATTCAGCTGCGCCTGAAGCGCCGCTTTTTCGTCATCCGCCAGCCATTTCACCTGGGTCGGTTTGTCTTTCACCAGCATCCACCAGCAGAAAGCCCAGATAACCGCGGGCACCCCTTCGATGATGAACATTTCGCGCCAGCCGAATGCCTGGATCAGATAGCCCGACACCACCGACATCCACAGCACTGTGACCGGGTTGCCGAGGATCAGAAAGGTGTTGGCGCGCGAGCGTTCGGATTTTGTGAACCAGTTGCTGATGTAAATCAGCATGGCGGGCATCACGGCCGCCTCCACCACGCCGAGGATAAAGCGAATTGCCGCCAGCATTGGGATATTACTGACTACGCCGGTCAGCGAGGCGCAGCCGCCCCACAGGATCAGACAGATGAAAATGAGTTTGCGCACGCTACGGCGCTCGGCATAAATCGCGCCGGGGATCTGGAAGAAGAAATACCCCAGAAAAAAAAGGGCGCCGAGCAGCGATGAGATGCCTTTGGTGATGCCGAGATCGTCATTGATGCCCGCCGCCGAGGCGAAGCTGAAGTTTGCGCGGTCGAGGTACGCCAGGCTGTACGTGATAAACACGATCGGCATGATGTACCACCAGCGTTTTGGAGCGTTAGTCGGACTTTTCATCGTATGCCCTCTGTGGTTGAGGTGGGGCGCCTCGTCGGTGTAGGGAACGACGGACGCTGTTAATACTGTCTGTTCAGGGATGAAGCTTTTATTCGTCCAGCTGCGCGCGGGTCGGCAGGCCTTCGCTGTCGCCCTGCACCTGAATGGCCAGCGCGCCAATCCTGTTGCCGCGCGTCGCGGCCTGATGCAGCGTCTTGCCTTCCAGCAGGGCGCTAATCACGCCCACCGCAAAGCCGTCGCCTGCGCCGACCGTATCGACTACGTTGTCTACTTTCACGGCGGCGGCCGTGCCCTGTTCGCCGCTTGCCGTCTGATACCACGCGCCGTCGGCGCCGGTCTTAATCACGACGGCTTTCACGCCGCGCGTCAGGTAGAAATCGGCGATGCCTTCCGGGCTCTGCTGGCCGGTCAGGATCTGGCCCTCTTTCAGGCCCGGCAGCACCCAGTCCGCCATACCGGCGAGGTGGTTTAGCTTCTCGACCATCTCCGCCTCGCTTTTCCACAGCACCGGGCGCAGGTTCGGATCGAAGGAGAGCGTCTTGCCCTGGGCTTTCATGGCGCGCGCTGCGTGATCCAGCAGCTCGTAAGAGGTGCCGGAAAGCGCCGCCGCCACGCCGCTCAGGTGTAAGTGACGGGCGCTGTAAAACAGCGGCGCGTTAAAATCTTCGGTGCTCAGATGGCTGGCGGCGGAACCCTTGCGGAAATATTCCACGCTGGGATCGGTTCCATCTGTCACTTTCGATTTCAGCTGAAAGCCGGTCGGGAAACGGTCATCGATGGTCACGCCGCGGGTGGCGATGCCCTCTTTTTTCAGCTGATCCAGTACGAAGCGGCCAAAGGAATCATTGCCGACGCGGCTCACCCAGCTCACCTGCAAGCCCAGGCGCGCAAGGCCGGTAGCGACGTTCAGCTCTGCACCGGCCACGCGTTTGAAAAAGTGTTCGACCTGCGAAAGAGCGCCAGGCTCGGTCGCGACGAACATCGCCATCGCCTCACCGATCGTAATCACATCCAGGGGCTGTTCCATGTTCACTCCTCGCGCAGCAGGTTGACGTAGTGGCGGGTCACGGCGGCTAAGTCGCGCCCTTCCAGCGGAAACTCAATCCCGCGCGGCGCGTCTGACGGCAGCATTTCCAGCAATGTGCGCCAGCGCGCGTCAGCGTCATCGAGCGCAATGGCGCGGTAATGGTAATGATGCGCCGTCGCGGCCTTCACATGGATATAGCTCACACCTGCGCGGAGCGCGCGGGCGGCGTCTTCTGGTACATCATCCACCCACAGCCAGTTGGCCATATCGAACGTCAGGCGGACAGGCAGGTTGAGCGTTTTGCTGGCGGCGAGGAAACGGCGCATGGGTTCAAGGCGACCGCATTCGGTCTGATCGTTTTCCACGACCAGCGCCACGTCACTGAGCGCCAGCAGCGCGGCGAGCGGCTCGGCCTGATGCGGGTGGCTGAAATGTCCGAGCGAGAGCTTAAGCCAGCGGGCGTTGAGTTCATGCGCTTCGGCAAGCAGCGCGGGCAGGCGCGCGTTGATTTTGCCGTCGTGCTCAAACAGCGGCTCTGGCGCTGAGTAGCAGGCTTTCAGCTGATGGTTAGCAATGGCCTGCGCCAGCGTGGGCAGCGCGTCGAGTTCGGCGGGCTCAAGCAGTTCGCGGCGAATTTCCACGCCATCGGCGCCCGCTTCGGCGATGATCGGCAGTAAAGCCTGCTGGCCGCCGAGCGCTTTGACTTTGTCGTTACCGTAAGCGGCGGTGACGACGATAATTTCTCTCTCCATTAACTTCTCCGGAGTGGTTACATCTGAATAACATAGTTATTACGCTAGATGGAACCGGTTCCAAAGAGAAGTCCAGGATGGCGAATTTATGATCGGGGTCACGAACCGTCGATTATCGCGCCGTCGAGCCGCGTACGATCAACTCGCCGGAGAAAACCTGTTCCCGCACCGCCTGCGATTGTCCCTCGATGCGTCTCACCACCTGCTCCAGCGCGGCGTAGCCAATCTGCCAGGTCGGCTGCTTCAGCGTCGTGATGCCCACGCCCGCGAGTTCCGCCCACTCCAGCTCGTCAAAGCCGAGCAGGCCAATATCCGCGCCCCAGTTGAGCCCGATGCGTTTAAGCGAACGCGCCACCTGCAGCGTCAGCGCGCCGTTGGCGGAGATCACCGCTTTGCGCATGCCGCGATAGCGGGTGTGGAAGTGGCGCAGCGTGTTGTCGAGATGGTCCGCCTCATGCAGCGGCGTTTCGGCGTTCTCCGCCACCACGCCGGGATAGCGCGCGGCGGCGGCGCGAAAGGCGGTCAGACGCTCGCGTCGCGTGTTAACCGTGCCGAGCGGCTCGCTTAAAAACAGCAGCGCTTCAAAGCCCTGCTCAATAAGGTGTTCCGTGGCGGTGGTGGCCGCCTGCGTGTTGTCGAGCCCGACCACGTCGCAGGCGAAATCCGGGATTTTACGGTCGATAAGCACCATTGGCAGCGCCGACTGTTGCAGCCGGTTCAGCCCTTCTTCGCGCATGCCCACCGCGTTTACCACAATCCCTTCCACCTGATAGCTGCGCAGCAAATCGAGATAATGCAGCTCCTGATCGAGCTCATTATTGGTGTTACAGACCAGCGGCGTGAAGCCTTTGTCGCGGCACGCGGCCTCGATGCCGCTTAAGACGTTAACCGAATAGGGGTTGGTGATATCGGCGATGATAAGGCCAATAAGCCGGGTGCGGCCGCGTTTCAGGCCGCGCGCCATCTGGCTCGGGCGATAGTCGAGCTGCGCGATAGCCTGTTCGATACGCGCCAGAAGATCGGCGGAAAGCAAATGTTTCTCGCCGTTCAGGTAGCGGGAGACGCTGGTTTTACCGGTTTTCGCGGCGCGTGCGACGTCGCTGATGGTCGGGCGGGACGCTTTTGGGGTCATGAGACTTCCTTCTCAGGCTACAACGCCGGTGGGGCAGGTGACTGTTTTTATTATTAGATGATTTGGGTAGCCGCCGTAAAGCAGGCGTTCACCCGGTCATGCATTATCGCGCCTGATGGCGTCGGGCGGTATCACGAGTTGTCGCGTTATTTTTAATTATGTTATAACGTATCAATTCATGACCGCCGATGACACAGGAGAGTGAGAGTAATGAAAACGTTAGCCTTATTACTGGGAATGGGGCTTGTGCTGACCAGCACCCAAAGCGTGGCCCACGGGCATCATCACGGCACGCCGTTGACCGAGGCGGAGCGACAGGCCAGCGAAGGGGTGTTTAACGATAACGACGTCAAAGATCGCCCCCTCAGCAACTGGGACGGCGTCTGGCAGTCGATTTATCCGTATCTTTTAAGCGGCGATTTAGACCCGGTGCTGGCGAAGAAAGCGAAAGAAGGCGGCAAAACCGTCGAGGAATATCGCACGTATTACAAAAAAGGCTACGCCACGAATGTGGAGATGATTGGCATTGAAAACAACGTGATGGAGTTTCACGTGGGCGATACCGTGAACGCCTGTGAATACAAATATAACGGCTATAAGATCCTGCATTACGTCTCGGGCAAAAAAGGCGTGCGCTACCTGTTTGAATGTACCGACAGCGCGTCAAAAGCGCCGAAATTCGTGCAATTCAGCGATCACACGATCGCGCCGCGCCAGTCCGCGCATTTTCATATCTATATGGGCAATACCTCGCAGGAGGCGTTGCTAAAAGAGATGGATAACTGGCCGACCTACTACCCGTATCAGCTCAGCAAAGCACAGATCGTCGACGAAATGCTGCACCACTAAGGTGTGATGCCGCCTCACCGGGCATATTCCGGCGAGGCGGCTGGCCGTTACTGTAACGGACTCAGCGTGATTTCCACGCGGCGGTTCTGTGCTTTACCCTCTTCGGTGCTGTTGCTGGCAACCGGGTTCGCCGGGCCCATGCCGCTGGTGCGGATACGGTTGGCGGCGACGCCCTGGGTAATAAGGGCGCTGGCCACGCTCTCTGCGCGCTGCTGCGACAGTTTCATGTTCAGCGCCTGTCCGCCGGTGCTGTCGGTGTAGCCCACCACATTCACCGCGGTTTTCGGGTACTCTTTCAGCACCATCGCCACGCCGGTCAGGGTGTTGGCGCCTGCCGGTTTCAGGTTCGCCTGGCTGCTGTCGAAGGTAACGTTATTCGGCATATTCAGGATGATGTTATCGCCGCTGCGGGTAACGCTGACGCCGGTGCCCTGCATTTTCTGGCGCAGCTTCGCTTCCTGCACGTCCATGTAATATCCCACGCCGCCGCCGAGCGCTGCGCCCGCCGCCGCGCCAATCAGCGCGCCTTTGCCGCGATCTTTTTTCGAGGAAGAAAGCACCCCGACGCCCGCGCCGACGACGGAGCCGATGCCCGCGCCGATGCCGGATTTACCCGCTTCACGTTCGCCGGTGTAAGGGTTAGTGGTGCAGCCCGATATAACCAGTGCGCCGCTGATAACCGCGGCCACTAACATAATGCGTTTTTTCATCGCATATCCTTATTCAATTTAATTCTGGTACGCCCGGAGTGGCGGAGGTTGATTATGAAGGGGGAATGTGATGAAAATTCCGGGTAGTGTTCCGATTTTGTCATTCATAACGAATCGAGCGGCGACAAAGTGACCAGACTCACGCCGCCTCATCTGCAAACGCCTGTCAGGAGCCCGTTTTGGCTAACCCATCTGCTTTAAAACGCATCGTTACCGCTGCCCACTGGGGCCCCATGGTTGTCGAGACCGACGGTGAAACTGTGCTGTCCTCCCGTGGCGCGCTGCCGACGCGTCACCCGAATTCGCTGCAAACCGCCGTACCGGACCAGGTACACAGCAAAGCGCGCGTGCGCTATCCGATGGCGCGCAAGGGGTTTCTCGCCTCGCCGGACAGCCCGCAGGGCGTGCGCGGGCAGGATGAGTTTGTACAAATCAGCTGGGATGAAGCGCTGCGTCTGATTGACCAGCAGCACCGGCGTATTCGCGAAAGCTACGGCCCGTCGTCGATTTTCGCAGGCTCCTACGGCTGGCGCTCCAACGGCGTGCTGCATAAAGCCGCGACGCTGTTGCAACGCTACATGAGCCTCGCGGGCGGCTATACCGGTCATCTCGGCGACTACTCCACGGGGGCGGCGCAGGTGATCATGCCCTATGTGCTGGGCGGCAACGAAGTGTATCAGCAGCAGACGAGCTGGCCGCTGGTGCTGGAGCACAGCGAAGTGGTCGTGCTGTGGAGCGCCAACCCGCTCAACACGCTGAAAATCGCCTGGAACGCCTCTGATGAACAGGGCATCGGCTATTTCGAACAGTTAAAAGAGAGTGGCAAAAAACTTATCTGCATCAACCCGATGCGCCCGGAAACCGCCGATTTCTTCGGCGATCGCATGGAATGGATAGCCCCGCATATGGGCACCGATGTGGCGCTGATGCTCGGCATCGCCCATACACTGGTAGAAAACGGCTGGGAGGATACGGCTTTCCTGAACGCCTGCACGCACGGCTACGCGCAGTTTGCGGCCTACCTCACCGGCGAGCGCGACGGCACGCCGAAAGACGCCGACTGGGCGGCGGCGATTTGCGGTGTGGATGCCGCGACCATCCGCGCGCTGGCGCAATTGTTCAGCCAGAATCGCACCATGCTCATGGCAGGCTGGGGCATGCAGCGCCAGCAGTATGGCGAGCAGAAACACTGGATGCTGGTGACGCTTGCGGCCATGCTCGGCCAGATTGGCCTGCCGGGCGGCGGCTTTGGGCTTTCTTATCACTTCGCCAACGGCGGTAACCCGACGCGACGCGCGGCGGTGCTGGCGTCAATGCAGGGCAGCGTGGAAGGCGGCACTGATGCGGTGGATAAAATCCCGGTGGCGCGCATTGTCGAGGCGCTGGAAAACCCTGGCGGCGAGTACCCGCATAACGGTCAGGCGCGCATCTTCCCGGATATCCGCTTTATCTGGTGGGCCGGCGGCGCGAACTTTACCCATCATCAGGAAACGCACCGCCTTATCAAAGCGTGGCAGAAGCCGGAGCTGGTGGTGATTTCCGAATGCTTCTGGACGGCGGCCGCGAAGCACGCCGATATCGTGCTGCCGGTGACGACGTCTTTTGAACGCAACGACATGACTATGACCGGCGACTACAGCAACCAGCATATGGTGCCGATGAAGCAGGTCGTGCCGCCGCAGTATGAGGCGCGCAACGATTTCGACATTTTCGCCGAGCTTTCTGAACGCTGGGAGACCGGCGGGCGTGAGCGTTTCACCGAAGGCAAAAGCGAGCTTGAGTGGCTGGAGACGTTTTATAACATCGCCCGCGAACGCGGCGCGGCCCAGCAGGTGACGCTGCCGGATTTCGCCGATTTCTGGGCAGCGAACCAGATAATCGAGATGCCGGAAAACCCGAAAAACGCCGAATTTGTCCGCTTTGGCGCGTTTCGCGCCGATCCGGCGGCGAACCCGCTCAGCACGCCGAGCGGTAAAATCGAAATCTACTCCGCGCGGATCGCGAGCTTCGGCTACGCCGACTGCCCGCCGCACCCGACCTGGCTTGAGCCGGACGAGTGGCACGGCAATGCGCAGCCGGACGAGCTACAACTGCTCTCGTCGCACCCGGCGCACCGCCTGCACAGCCAGCTCAACTACTCAGTGCTGCGCGAGCGTTATGCCGTGGCCGGACGCGAGCCGGTGACGCTGCACCCGGACGACGCCCGTAAACGCGGTATCAATAATGGCGATCTGGTGCGCGTGTGGAACGATCGCGGTCAGGTGCTGGCCGGCGCGGTAGTGACAGACGGCATTAAACCGGGCGTCATTTGCCTGCATCAGGGCGCGTGGCCCGATTTCGACTGGCAGCAGCAGGGGCTTTGTAAAAACGGCGCGGTGAACGTGCTGACCCGCGATATTCCTACTTCGCGGCTCGGCAACGGCTGCGCGGCCAACTCCTCGCTGGTGCGCGTGGAGAAATACGCGGGCCCGGCGCCGGACGTTACGGCGTTTGATCCGCCTGCCAGCGCATAATCCACGTCGGGTGGCCGGTCTCTTCCTGCCACGCGCTTTCTTCAATACGAAACCCCCGGGCGTGATAGAAATTCACCGCCCGGGTGTTTTTCTGGTAGACCTCAAGATTCAGCGTGTCGTACTGCGACTGCACATGCGTGAGCAGGGCGGTGCCGATGCCTTTTCCCGCCCACGCGGGTGCGACAAACAGCGCGCCGATGAATTTCTCATGCATCACGCTGATAAACCCGCGCAGCGCGTCGTTTTCTTCTTCCACCCAGGTGCAGGCGCCGGGCAGATAGACATCACGCACTATCGGCAGGCTGGCGCGCCAGTAGTCGGGGCGAATGAACGGATGCCCGGCGGTGGTGCTGGCAAGCCACAGCGCGAGCACGCGTTCGCGGTCGGCAGGGCGTTGCGCGCGGATCACGGGCGGTTCTGCGGGTGGCAGCCGCAGCCTGCGAGATGATCGTTCACCAGCCCGCAGGCCTGCATGAAGGAGTAACAAATGGTCGGGCCGACAAACTTAAAGCCCCGTTTTTTCAGCGCCTTTGAGAGCGCCAGCGCCTCCTGCGTGGTGACCGGCACCTGCGCGAGCGTGGCGGGGGAATTTATCCTTGGCGCGCCGCCGACGAACGACCAGACAAACGTGGCGAAATCCTCCCCCTGCGCCTGCATGGCGAGATACGCCCGCGCGTTGGCGATAATCGCCTCGATTTTACCGCGATGGCGAATAATCCCCGGCTCCAGCACTAGCGCGTCTACCGCCTCTGGCCCCATCTGCGCCACCGCATGAGGGTCAAATCCGTGAAAACAGCGGCGATAGTGCTCGCGTTTTTTCAGCACGGTTATCCATGACAGCCCCGCCTGTTGACCTTCGAGGCAGATCATCTCAAACAGCTTGTGGTTATCTTTTTGAGGCTTGCCCCACTCTTCATCGTGATAGGCGAGATAAAGCGGATCCTGTGTGACCCAACCGCAACGTTCCATCTGCATTTTCCTCGTGGTCATAAACATCGTAGCGATATTCTGAAGCGGCTTGACGTAGCGAATAAAGAGACAATAGTTAATTCAGGGTTATTCGCATTTCCGCTAATAAAGCCAATAAAAACTGCCGGAACCGGCTCTTTTCTGGAGTCGCTTTGATGATGATAACAATCTCTGGACGCCATGCGTTTCGACGCGCGGCGGTGCTTTTGTGGTCTCTGGTTTTTACGCAGGCGGCTCACGCCTGGCAACAGGAATATATCGCTGTTGACCCTCAGAGTAACACCTCTGAACGTTATACGTGGGACAGCGATCGCACCCCTCGCTATGAGGAGATCCTGGCTGAACGGGTGGCGAAGACGCAGCGCGACGAGGCGCAAGTCACACCAATGGGACTGAACCTGTCGTTGCCGCTGCCCGTGACGGTGCGCCCGGTGGCGGGCTGGCGGCGCGAGGCCAGCGGGCTTCCCGTTCAGGAGAACGGCCAGAGCGCGGACGACGCTTACTGGCATCCGAGCGTCGGCTCGCTCGGCTGGCGTCTCGATTCCCGCTTTGGCGCGGTCCGCCCGTGGGCGCAGGTCAGCTATAACCAGCAGCACGGCGATCCGCTGTGGAATATGCAGCCGCTGCTGCCGGGCAGCCAGTATGGCTCGTGGATGGATGTCTCATTCGGGGCCGATATGCCGATTAACAAGCATGTCGCGGCCTGGGCGTCATTCTCCCAGGCGGAAGGTCGACTGAGCGAAAATGACGCGCAAATGTACAATCTCGGCGTCAGCGCGACGTTTTAGAGCGGTATTTCCCGCCCGTTCAAGGTCATCCATGCCTTTTACGCGGCAGTTCATTCCGCGCCTGCGGCATCTCATGCCGTTTTCCCCCGGAAAAGTAGGGGTTTCGCTATCGTTGCAGGTAGTGAAGCTTTCTTCTTTTCTTTGGGATAACAACCATGAATACCTCCAT
Organism: Cronobacter dublinensis subsp. dublinensis LMG 23823; assembly: GCF_001277235.1. NCBI lineage: Bacteria > Pseudomonadati > Pseudomonadota > Gammaproteobacteria > Enterobacterales > Enterobacteriaceae > Cronobacter > Cronobacter dublinensis. The sequence continues at coordinate 4,273,500 of NZ_CP012266.1, read as the reverse complement.
TCAACAGCGTACCCGGTGGCTCACCCTGGTGGGCACCATTGTGACCCAGTTCGCGCTGGGCTCGGTTTATACCTGGAGCCTGTTTAACGGCGCGCTGTCGCAAAAACTCGACGAGCCGGTAAGCCAGGTGGCGTTTTCCTTCGGGCTGTTGAGCCTGGGGCTGGCGCTGTCGTCATCGGTAGCCGGTAAGTTGCAGGAGCGCTTCGGCGTGAAACGCGTCACCATCGCCTCCGGCGTGCTGCTGGGTTTGGGCCTGGTGTTAACCTCCCACGCCAGCAATCTGCTGATGCTCTGGCTGAGCGCCGGCGTGTTGGTGGGGCTTGCGGATGGCGCCGGTTATCTGCTGACGCTCTCTAACTGCGTGAAGTGGTTCCCGGAGCGCAAAGGGCTTATCTCCGCGTTTTCCATCGGCTCGTATGGCCTTGGCAGCCTCGGCTTTAAATTTATCGACAGCCATCTGCTGGCGTCCGTCGGGCTTGAGCACACGTTTATTATCTGGGGCGGCATGGTGATGATCATGATAATCGGCGGCGCGCTGCTGATGAAAGACGCGCCGCAACAGCCTGCCAGCGCGGGCAACGGCGCAGGCGAAGGCGCACGCGATTACAGCCTTGCCGAGTCGATGCGTAAACCGCAGTACTGGATGCTCGCGTTGATGTTCCTGACCGCCTGCATGAGCGGCCTTTACGTGATTGGCGTCGCCAAAGATATCGCGCAGGGCATGGTGCGTCTTGACGCCGCGACCGCCGCGAACGCCGTGACCGTTATCTCCATCGCCAACCTGGCGGGCCGTCTGGCGCTCGGCATTCTCTCCGATAAAATGCCGCGCATTCGCGTCATTACGATGGGGCAGGTGGTGTCGCTGGTCGGCATGGCGGCGCTGCTGTTCGCTCCGCTCAATGAAGTGACGTTCTTCGCGGCTATCGCCTGCGTGGCGTTTAACTTCGGCGGCACCATCACGGTGTATCCGTCGCTGGTCAGCGATTTCTTCGGGCTGAATAATCTCGCTAAAAACTATGGCGTGATTTATCTCGGCTTCGGTATCGGCAGCATCTGCGGCTCGATTATCGCCTCGCTGTTCGGCGGCTTTTACGTCACCTTCTGCGTTATCTTCGCGCTGCTGATTGTGTCGCTGGCCATCTCCACCACCATTCGCCAGCCGCGCCGCGAAACGTGGGAGCATGCCCGCGCCTGATTGCCTTCGCCGCCGCTCCCCGCGGCGGCGCTGTTTCCCGATTATTCTCACTTTCTCCCCAGTTCGCTCAGACGTTCTATGCTTACTAGCTGTGATTGCCAACACAAAGGAGAATAAGATGTCCTTAGAAAAAGTGGTTTATCGCGCAAAAGCGAAAGCAACTGGCGGCCGCGATGGCCGGGCAACGTCTGATGACGGCGTGCTGGATGTGAAACTCGGCGTGCCGAAAGAGATGGGCGGCGCGGGCGGTCAGGTGACCAACCCCGAACAGCTCTTTGCTGCGGGCTATTCCGCCTGTTTCCTGGGCGCGCTGAAACATGTCGCCGCGCAGGAGAAAAAGAAAGTGCCACAGGAAGCCTTTATCGAAGGTCAGGTGGGGATTGGCCCGCTGCCGACCGGCTTTGGCATTGAAGCCCAGCTCGATATTCATCTGCCGGGCATGGATCGCGCGGAAGCGGAAGAACTGGTGCAGAAAGCGCACATCGTTTGTCCGTACTCTAATGCCACCCGCGGCAATATCGACGTTAAGCTGAACGTGATTACCGACTAACGGGTCGCGCGTGACGTAAGTAAAATGCGGTTCCGGCCTCATATTTTTGTAAATAGGCGCCGGGCCGCCCTAAAAGCCCGCACTTTTTCCCGCATCTGTGGTCTACTTCCTCGCGTCTGAGTTAAGAATCACCTGATTCCCTCACGGTCGTTACAAATACATTCTTTTTTCATTTTTTGGGTGAAGGGTTTTAGTGCCTGCTTTGCCTGGACGGTTTGCATGAAATACATCCTCTCGATGACCCAGCAGAGACTCAGCTTTCTGTTGGCGGTATACATCGGTCTGTTTTTGAACTGCGCGGTGCTGTACCGTCGTTTTGATGGTTATGCGCAAAATCTCACCTGGGTTAACGGCGTTTCAATGGTGGTGGAGCTGGCGGCGACCGTGCTGGTCACGTTCTTCCTGCTGCGCGTGCTGTCGCTGTTCGGGCGACGCGTCTGGCGCGTGCTGACGACGCTCGTTGTTCTTTTCTCGGTCGCCGCCAGTTACTACATGACGTTTTTAAATGTGGTCATTGGCTACGGCATTATCGCGTCGATTATGACGACCGATATCGATCTCTCTAAAGAAGTGGTGGGCTGGCAATTCATCGTCTGGATGGTGCTGGTGTGCATCGTGCCGCTGACGCTTATCTGGGGCAACCGCTGCCGCGATACGCTGCTGCGCCAGCTGCGCACCCGCGATCAGCGCCTGAAAAGCGCGGCGGTGGTCATTGTGGCGGGCCTGCTGGTCTGGGCGCCGATTCGCCTGCTGGATCTGCAGCAGAAGAACGAAGAGCGCACCTCTGGCGTCGATATGCCGAGCTACGGCGGCGTGGTGGCGAACTCTTACCTGCCGTCTAACTGGCTCTCCGCGCTGGGGCTGTACGCCTGGGCGCAGGTCGATGAATCAAGCGATAACAAATCGCTGCTGAACCCGGCCAAAAAATTCACCTGGCAGGCCCCGCAGGGCATTGATGACACTTACGTGGTGTTTATCATCGGTGAAACCACGCGCTGGGATCACATGGGCATGCTCGGCTATGACCGCAATACCACGCCGAAACTCGCGCAGGAGAAAAACCTGGCGGCGTTTCGCGGCGAGTCATGCGACACGGCGACCAAGCTGTCGCTGCGCTGCATGTTTGTTCGTGAAGGTGGCGCGGAGGATAACCCGCAGCGCACCCTGAAAGAGCAGAACGTTTTCTCTGTGCTTAAGCAGTTAGGCTTTAGCTCCGATCTCTATGCGATGCAGAGCGAGATGTGGTTCTACAGCAACACCATGGCGGACAACATCGCCTACCGCGAGCAGATTGGCGCCGAGCCGCGCAACCGCGGTAAGCAGGTGGACGACATGCTGCTGGTGGATGAGATGAAAAACTCACTCTCTAACCACGAGAAGGGCAAGCATCTCATCATTCTGCATACCAAAGGCTCGCACTATAACTATGTGCAGCGTTATCCGCGCAGTTTTGCGCGCTGGCAGCCGGAGTGCATGGGCGTTGACTCTGGCTGTAGCCGCGAGGAGCTGATTAACGCGTACGATAACTCGGTACTGTACGTCGACAGCTTTATCGCCGATGTCATCGACCAGGTGCGTAACAAGAAAGCGATTGTCTTTTACGCGGCGGATCACGGCGAGTCGATCAACGAGAAAGAGCATCTGCACGGCACGCCGCGCAATATTGCGCCGCCGGAGCAGTTCCGCGTGCCGATGATGGTCTGGATGTCTGACAGCTATCTGGCCGACCCGCAGCACGCGCAGGCGTTCGCGCAGCTTAAACTGCAGGCGCAGCAGAAGCGTCCGCATCGCCACGTAGAGCTGTTCGACACCATTATGGGCTGTCTCGGATACCAGTCGCCGGACGGCGGTATCAACCAGAACAACAACTGGTGTCACGTTCCAGCTGCGACAAAATAGCCATATCGCTGGCTTTTCAGGCGATCGAACGGCTTTTTTAACGTAAGGGATTGACGGGAATTAGGGTGCGCAGTAATATGCGCCCCGCATTCGGTGATTGGCGCAGCCTGGTAGCGCACTTCGTTCGGGACGAAGGGGTCGGAGGTTCGAATCCTCTATCACCGACCAAATTTAAAAAGCCTGCTCATTGAGCAGGCTTTTTGCTTTCCGGCGTTTGTGAGGATGAGAACCTCCGGGGGCAGGGAGGTTCGACCCGAGCGTAGCGAGAGAACGTTGCGCAGCAACGGCCCGCAGGGCGAAGCCGCGTCGCGGCGAGTTATCCTCTGGCACCGACCAAATTTAAAAAGCCTGCTCAATGAGCAGGCTTTTTGCTTTCCGGCGTTTGTGAGGATGAGAACCTCCGGCCCTTAAGGCTGCACCTGCGCCATCAGTGCTTTCAGCTCGTCGATACGCGCCTTATTCATATTGATCTCGCACTGGGTGGATAAAACCCAATGATTGGGTGTTTTTTCACTGAGCTGGGAACTGGCTACTCTGCAAAACAGGGCCTTATGTTTTTCCCAGGTCGTCTGATCATTTTTCAGCGCATTGGCCGTATCTTCAACGATTTGTGAATCTTCATCCTCGTAATCCGCATTTGCCTCCAGCCAGTCTTCCGACTGCACCTGCTTCAGCGCAGCCGCCAGCGTCTGTTGCAGCGCCTGCTCCGTTTGCTTGCGCTGCCTCTCAAGACATCGCGTTCCGGCGGCATAATCCGCACTCTTCGCACACATCTTTGCGGCCTCTCCATAAATGATGGACGAGGCAGCAACGCAGGTGATTGGCAGCAACAGAAAGGGCAGAAAAAAGTAAGCTATGTATTTCATTGATATTAGGTTAGATATTTAGGTTTTCGCCATCGTGCTGGCCCCCGTCAGGGCTGCACCTGCGCCATCAGTGCTTTCAGCTCGTCGATACGCGCCTTATTCATATTGATTTCGCACTGGGTGACAGAGGTTGGGTAAACCGGTGCTTTAGAACTGATCTGTGAACTGGCTACCCTGCAAAACAGGGTCTTATGTTTTTCCCAGGTCGTCTGATCGTTTTTCAGCGCATTGGCCGTATCTTCAACGATTTGTGAATTTTCATCTTCATAATCCATGTTAGTCAAAAGCCAGTCTTCCGACTGCACCCGCTTCAGCGCCGCCTCCAGCGTCTGTTGCAGCACCTGCTCCGTTTGCTGACGCTGCTTTTCAAGACATCGCGTTCCGGCGGCATAATCACTCACGTGTTTCGCGCACGTCACGACTTCTTTGCCATCAATAATGGGCGCAGCAAATACATAGCTTGCTGAGAGCAACAGGCAGGAGAGAAAAATAGATAATTTATAAGCCATTAATATAACTTAACCTTTTTAAGTTTCTTCCGTACGATTTGAGCTGGGCGCCATCTGTTTTCAGATATGTACGTACCGACTCCAGATCATCAAGCAAAATCAAACGGGCAAACTCATCCGCTGATTTGCATCCCTGATACAAGCTATCGATGAAGATGTCTCTTAACGCAGGCCGCATGTTTTCCCAGCTTATCGCGTAAGGCATTTTTGCTTTGTTTTTATTAAATACTCTTTTTGCTCTGAAAATATAAAACTGGATAGCAATTTCAAACAGCCTTATCTGTTGCTGGTGCGTAATCTCACCGAAAAGTGGCCCATACACTTTCACGAATCTGGCAGCATCTCGTCCTTTCAGAAAAGCGGCTTTAGACGCAAGGATAGCTTTGTATTCTTCTATCCCTGCCTGTCTGAGCGTTGCAAAAATTTCACCTGAGCTTCGATTTCCCATATCGTAGCCACGCCCTAGCGTAACGCCAGAAGCAGCAGAGTTAGGCCAGTGTAAGATGCGTGAGAACAAGGGATAAGGATGCGGGCGAAATGGGTCTGTGGCCGTAATATAATCCGCGCCTTCATTGTCAAAAGTAAATTGCGCTTCCCGCACCTGTAACGGCCCGGAACTTACCCTTGGTTGCCATAGAGGTTGTCTGGCATTTTTTAACGCCTCAAGGAACCATTGATCCATGGGCTGTATCAGGCCTGACGGAGACAGAGTCAATAAACGCTGATACCAGATAATGGCTTCATGAGTTTCGTTGTTACATCGTCCATCCGCTTTTAGCGTTCGTCCTGTAGCAGCCTGATAGCCAGCCTCCATCATCATTACTTGTAGCGCTTTTACATCATCAACGTAATTCACACCGCAGATGCCTACTGATGATTTCAACCGCAGCACCCGCGGTTCATGGTAATTCCTTTTCATACATCCCTTTACCTTTAGTCAGTTCTTTGGCGCTTCTTTTTGTGTCGGTCGCTGAAGGCGTTTCTTACGTGCTTCAGCCATGACGCATTCCAGAAACAAGAGCTGGAAATCGTATAAAGAGATATCGTGAAAAACCGTTATAAGGATGCGGTTATTGATTATCACCCTCACATTCAGAATCGGCTCCAGGCATTATCTGTCGAACGCGGACGCGCCGCTTAATTCGCCCGTCTTATTTAGCTGCGATTTTGTCGTCTGAACGCGTTTCTGTGACATATTTCATTGAAAATAGTTATGAAACACGCCGCATACTTTCCCCTCTGCTTATATATTGCCTTAGCATTTTTTGCTGTATGCATAACAAATTTCGCCATAAACCGTTCATAAGTTCGCCAGAGTGCGAGAAATTTTAAGTTAACCGCATAAAACATAAGCGCTGGATGTTACAAAATATCAAGATGATTATTCTGCCAGCAGGGGCGTAGCATAAATTTCCGTGCTGAAAACTCGGCCATGAGGTTTTTTTAATCTTTGTTTGCCGTTTCTCACCCCGGTTGTAAATCCCGGATAGCTGTATTGACGTTTGCCTGTTCTGTTGACAGATTGTAGGGCGTGAGGGTCATTTTACGGACAATCTGTACTGCAACTCAGTCTCCCTTGCGAAAGGAATCCCCAGCCTCACAATTAACGATCGGACCGGGCAAAAAATAAAAAAGGTCTGACGGATAACACAACACCTATCACATTGGAGCAGAAGAATGAGTATTTCCTTGAAGAAGTCAGGGATGCTGAAGTTTGGGCTGAGCCTGGTGGCGATGACCGTTGCAGCAAGCGTACAGGCCAAAACCCTGGTTTACTGTTCAGAAGGCTCGCCTGAAGGCTTTAACCCACAGCTCTTCACCTCTGGCACCACCTATGACGCAAGTTCTGTGCCTATTTATAACCGCCTGGTGGAATTCAAAACCGGCACCACGGAAATTATTCCGGGGCTCGCGGAAAAATGGGACGTCAGCGAAGATGGTAAAACCTATACTTTCCATCTGCGCAAAGGCGTGAAATGGCAGGACAATAAAGAATTTAAACCGACGCGCGAATTTAACGCCGATGACGTCGTGTTCTCTTTTGATCGTCAGAAAAACGCGCAAAACCCGTACCATAAAGTCTCGGGCGGCAGCTACGAATATTTCGAAGGCATGGGCCTGCCGACCCTGATTAGCGAAGTGAAAAAAGTCGACGACAATACGGTCCAGTTCGTACTGACTCGTCCGGAAGCGCCGTTCCTCGCGGATATGGCGATGGACTTCGCGTCGATCCTCTCCAAAGAATATGCCGACAATATGCTGAAAGCGGGCACCCCGGAGAAAGTCGACCTGAACCCGATCGGCACCGGTCCGTTCCAGCTTCTGCAATACCAGAAAGACTCCCGTATTCTCTATAAAGCGTTCCCGGGCTTCTGGGGCACCAAGCCGAAGATTGACCGCCTGGTCTTCTCCATTACCCCGGATGCGTCCGTGCGTTACGCCAAGCTTCAGAAAAACGAGTGCCAGGTCATGCCGTACCCGAACCCGGCAGACATCGCGCGTATGAAGCAGGATAAAAGCATCAACCTGATGGAGCAGGCCGGTCTGAACGTGGGCTACCTCTCTTTCAATACCGAGAAGAAGCCGTTTGACGACGTGAAAGTGCGTCAGGCGCTGACTTACGCGGTAAACAAAGAATCCATCATCAAAGCGGTTTACCAGGGCGCGGGCGTTGCCGCGAAAAACCTGATCCCGCCGACCATGTGGGGCTATAACGACGACGTGAAGGATTACACCTATGACGTCGAGAAAGCCAAAGCGCTGCTCAAAGAAGCGGGCCAGGATAAAGGCTTCACCGTTGAGCTGTGGGCGATGCCGGTACAGCGTCCGTATAACCCGAACGCGCGCCGTATGGCCGAAATGATCCAGGCTGACTGGGCGAAAATCGGCGTTCAGGCGAAAATCGTGACCTACGAGTGGGGCGAGTATCTCAAGCGCGCCAAAGCGGGCGAACACCAGGCCGTGATGATGGGCTGGACCGGCGACAACGGGGATCCGGATAACTTCTTCGCGACCCTGTTCAGCTGCGACGCGGCGAAAGATGGCTCCAACTACTCTCGCTGGTGCTACAAGCCGTTTGAAGATCTGATCCAGCCGGCGCGCGCCACCGAAGACCACAACAAACGTATCGAGCTCTACAAACAGGCTCAGGTCGTGATGCACGATCAGGCGCCAGCGCTTATCGTCGCGCACTCCACTGTGTATGAGCCGGTGCGTAAAGAGGTCAAAGGTTACGTGGTCGATCCGCTGGGCAAACACCACTTCGAAAACGTCTCCGTTGAATAATTAAAACCATCAGGGGCGCGCAAGCGCCCCGTGCCCGGCGACGCTGCGCTTATCTCGGTCTACACTTTCAGGCCGGGTAAGCGTAGCGCCCCCGGCAGCAGTGCTTTATTCCCTCACTGAAAACCGAGGGAATGAGATTTGTGAGCAATACAGACCACATCCCCTGGTTGTGCGTCACTACAGAGAATCCGGGTTATGTTGCAGTTCATCCTCCGACGTCTGGGGCTTGTTATCCCGACGTTTATCGGTATCACCCTTCTCACTTTTGCCTTCGTCCATATGATCCCCGGCGACCCGGTGATGATCATGGCGGGCGAACGTGGTATTTCCCCTGAGCGTCACGCGCAGCTGCTGGCCGAGCTTGGTCTCGATAAGCCGCTGTGGGAGCAGTATCTCCACTACATCTGGGGCGTACTGCATGGCGATTTAGGGATCTCGCTGAAAAGCCGCCTCCCGGTCTGGGAAGAGTTCGTGCCTCGCTTTAAAGCGACGCTGGAACTGGGCATCTGCGCGATGATTTTTGCCGTCGCCGTGGGTATTCCGGTGGGCGTACTGGCCGCGGTGAAGCGCGGTTCCATCTTCGATCACACCGCGGTAGGCCTGGCGCTGACCGGTTACTCCATGCCTATCTTCTGGTGGGGCATGATGCTGATTATGCTGGTCTCGGTGCAGTGGAACCTGACGCCGGTGTCCGGGCGCGTCAGCGATATGGTGTTCCTTGACGACACCAACCCGCTGACCGGCTTTATGCTCATCGACACCGCCATCTGGGGCGAAGAGGGCAACTTTATCGACGCGCTGGCGCATATGATCCTGCCTGCCGTGGTGCTCGGCACCATTCCGCTGGCGGTTATCGTGCGTATGACCCGCTCCGCGATGCTGGAAGTGCTTGGCGAAGATTACATCCGCACCGCGCGCGCCAAGGGCCTGACCCGTATGCGCGTCATCATCATTCACGCGCTGCGCAACGCCATGCTGCCGGTCGTGACGGTGATCGGGTTGCAGGTGGGCACGCTGCTGGCGGGCGCCATCCTGACGGAAACCATCTTCTCCTGGCCGGGGCTCGGCCGCTGGCTGATTGACGCGCTGCAACGCCGCGATTATCCCGTGGTGCAGGGCGGCGTGCTGCTGGTGGCGACGATGATTATCCTCGTCAACCTGCTGGTCGATCTGCTCTATGGCGTGGTGAACCCGCGTATTCGTCATAAGAAATAAGGGGCCATCATGACGCAAATGACTGAAAACAAAGTGGTGGCCGCACCGGTGCCGATGACGCCGATGCAGGAGTTCTGGCACTACTTCAAACGTAACAAAGGCGCAGTGGTCGGCCTGGTCTATGTGGTGGTGATGATTATCATCGCCGTGTTTGCGAACGTTATCGCGCCGCATAACCCGGCGGACCAGTTCCGCGACGCGCTGCTGGCTCCGCCGGTCTGGCAGGATGGCGGCAGCTGGGCGCATATTCTCGGCACCGACGACGTGGGCCGCGATGTGATGTCGCGCCTGATGTACGGCGCGCGCCTGTCGCTGCTGGTCGGCTGTCTGGTGGTGGTGCTGTCGCTGGTGATGGGCATTGTGCTCGGCCTGGTGGCGGGCTATTTCGGCGGTATCGTCGATACTATCATCATGCGCGTGGTCGACATCATGCTGGCGCTGCCGAGCCTGCTGCTGGCGCTGGTGCTGGTGGCGATTTTCGGCCCGTCCATCGTTAACGCTTCGCTGGCGCTTACCTTCGTGGCGCTGCCGCACTACGTGCGCTTAACCCGCGCGGCGGTGCTGGTGGAAGTGAGCCGCGATTACGTCACCGCCTCGCGCGTGGCGGGCGCGGGCGCGATGCGCCAGATGTTCGTGAATATTTTCCCTAACTGCCTTGCGCCGCTGATTGTTCAGGCGTCGCTGGGTTTCTCGAATGCCATTCTCGATATGGCCGCACTGGGCTTTCTCGGCATGGGTGCGCAGCCGCCGACACCGGAGTGGGGCACCATGCTCTCCGACGTGTTGCAGTTCGCGCAAAGTGCCTGGTGGGTCGTGACCTTCCCGGGTCTCGCAATCCTGCTGACGGTGCTGGCATTTAACCTGATGGGTGACGGCCTGCGTGACGCGCTCGACCCCAAACTCAAGCAGTAAAGAGGCACGAGATGGCGTTACTGAATGTAGATAAATTATCGGTGCACTTCGGCGACGAAGGCACCCCGTTCCGCGCCGTAGACCGCGTGAGCTACAGCGTGAATCAGGGCGAAGTGGTCGGCATCGTGGGCGAATCGGGCTCCGGCAAATCGGTCAGCTCGCTGGCTATCATGGGCCTTATCGATTTCCCTGGCCGCGTGATGGCGGACAAACTGGAATTCAACGGTCAGGATTTACAGCGCATCTCGGAAAAAGATCGCCGTAACCTGGTCGGCGCCGAAGTGGCGATGATATTCCAGGATCCGATGACCAGCCTGAACCCCTGCTACACCGTGGGTTTCCAGATTATGGAAGCCATCAAAGTGCACCAGGGCGGCAATAAAAAGACCCGCCGCCAGCGCGCGATTGACCTGCTCAATCTGGTCGGTATTCCTGACCCGGCGTCGCGTCTTGACGTTTACCCGCACCAGCTGTCGGGCGGTATGAGCCAGCGCGTAATGATTGCGATGGCGATCGCCTGTCGTCCGAAGCTGCTGATTGCCGATGAACCGACGACCGCGCTGGATGTGACTATCCAGGCGCAGATCATCGAACTGCTGCTGGAGCTGCAGCAAAAAGAGAACATGGCGCTGATCCTCATCACCCATGACCTCGCGCTGGTGGCCGAAGCGGCGCACAAAATCATCGTGATGTACGCAGGCCAGGTGGTGGAAACCGGCGAAGCGCGGGATATCTTCCGTGCGCCGCGCCACCCCTATACGCAGGCGCTGCTGCGCGCGCTGCCGGAGTTTGCGCAGGATAAAGCGCGTCTGGCGTCGCTGCCGGGCGTCGTGCCGGGGAAATATGACCGCCCGACCGGCTGTCTGCTTAACCCGCGCTGCCCCTACGCCACCGAGCGCTGCCGCGCAGAAGAACCGGCATTAAACCTGGTGGACAATGGTCGCCAGTCGAAATGCCACTATCCCCTCGATGATGCCGGGAGGCCAACCAATTATGAGCACGCATGAGGCCACCACGCAGCAACCGCTGTTGCAGGCTATCGACCTGAAAAAACATTACCCGGTGAAGAAAGGTCTCTTCGCGCCGGAACGTCTGGTAAAAGCGCTGGACGGCGTCACCTTTACGCTTGAGCGCGGCAAAACGCTGGCGGTGGTGGGCGAGTCCGGCTGCGGGAAATCCACGCTCGGTCGTCTGCTTACCATGATAGAAACGCCGACCGGCGGCGAGCTCTATTATCAGGGCCAGGATCTGCTGAAACCGGACGTAACGGCGGAGAAACTGCGCCGCCAGAAAATCCAGATCGTGTTCCAGAACCCGTATGGTTCCCTGAACCCGCGTAAAAAGGTGGGGCAAATCCTTGAGGAGCCGCTGCTTATTAACACTTCGCTCAGCAAAGAGGCGCGTCGTGAAAAAGCGCTGGCGATGATGGCGAAAGTGGGGCTTAAAACCGAGCATTATGACCGCTATCCGCATATGTTCTCCGGCGGCCAGCGTCAGCGTATCGCTATCGCGCGCGGGCTGATGCTCGACCCGGACGTGGTGATTGCCGACGAACCGGTGTCGGCGCTCGACGTTTCGGTGCGCGCGCAGGTGCTGAACCTGATGATGGATTTGCAGCAGGAGCTGGGGCTCTCTTATGTGTTTATCTCCCACGATTTGTCCGTGGTGGAGCACATCGCCGATGAAGTGATGGTGATGTATCTCGGCCGCTGCGTGGAGAAGGGCACGAAAGATCAGATTTTCTCGAACCCGCGTCATCCGTACACTCAGGCGCTGCTCTCGGCGACGCCGCGCCTGAACCCGGACGACCGCCGCGAGCGCATCAAGCTCACCGGCGAGCTGCCAAGCCCGCTGAATCCGCCGCCGGGGTGCGCCTTTAGCGCCCGCTGCCGTCGCCGTTTCGGGCCGTGCACGCAGATCCAGCCGCAGCTGAAGGAATACAACGGTCAGCTGGTCGCCTGTTTCGCCGTCGATCAGGACGAAACCGGCGAGCCGCGTATTCCGTAACCCGCGCGCAAAATAAAAAGCCGACGCATGCGTCGGCTTTTTTATGGGCATCGTTGGCGGAACGGTGGATGCGCTCCGCTTATCGACCCTACATTGATAACTCACGTAGGGCGGGTAAGCCTGCGCGCCCGCCACGTTACACATTTCACACCCGCTTATTGCGGGTACGGCACCCAATCGCCGCCGCTTAAGCGCACCCAGGGTTTGCCCTGATACTGCACCACCACGGCGTTGGCGTTCTCGGACACCGGGGCGCTCTGCGGCAGATTGCTGGTCAGCTTCTGCCAGTCCACGTTATCGGCCACGAAGTCTTTGCCATCCAGCATCCGCACCACCAGCTCGGAAATCGCGAGGAAACTGCTCGGCTGATCGATCTCAATGGCCGGGCCCTGATGCGGCGCTTTCATGCCGATAAACTTAATGCCGACCGGCACATGCGTGATGGCCGGGCTCGGGATATCGCGCAGGCCGGAAACCTGCATCTTATCGCCCTGCAGCGCCGCGCCGTGCTCCGGCACCACGACTACCATCACTTTGCGATTCTCTTTCTCAAGCTGCGTCAGGAACGCATCCAGCTCGTCAAACAGTTTCTGCGCGCGCGCTTTGTAATCGGCGGTTTTGCTGTTGCCCGGATAGTGGTTGCCGTCATGCAGCGGCAGCAGGTTAAAGAACGTGGCGCTGCGATCGCCGCTGCCTTCGCCCTTCACGGTCTGCTGCCAGCGCTCAAGCACCGCAGCGTCGTCGTAGACCGGCGAGCCGTCGAACGACAGCAGATTCACCGGCAGCCCCGACTGATCCATCAGCGGCTCCTGCATATTGCCGTTTTCACGCACTTCTTTCAGGAAGTTACCGAACACGCCGTTATGGTCCATCATCAGGTGGCGCTTAAAGCCGAGCTTCGCCAGATTATCGAACAGATAACACTGCTCACCGGCGGGCTGATACAGATTTTTATGCGACGGCTGACCGCAGCTGGCGCGCAGCAGACGGATAGCCGCCGGGCCGCTGTAGGACGTGCCGGAGTTAAAATTCTTAAACACGATGTCGAAATGCGACCACAGCGGGTGCGACATCAGGCCGGTGGCTTCTACATCGGTCCACGCCAGCGAACAGATGTTAATCACCAGCAGGTCAAATGGCTGGGCGTCGGCTGGCAGGCTCGACGGGAATGTCGTCTGGCGTTTGGCTTCGCTGGTATAGAAGCTGTTCAGCCAGTCGTTAATGCTCTGGGTGCTCGCAGGCGCGGTTTGCAGCGGAATATCGCCCGCCACCACGTTATTGGCGGCGGTGGCGACCGTCGGCGCCGCGCCGCCGCCCGTGGTGGTCACGGTAGCGGGCGCGGTATCCCCGGCAGGCCACAGCGAGACCATCGGGCCGGTTACCGTCAGCACGTTAAGCCAGACCATAATCGCCACCACAAACACCGTCACCCGCACCCACTGGGAAAGGAACATCCAGGCGACCAGCAGCACAAAGGCGGCACCGATCATCTGCCAGTTAATAAAGCGCGTCACCAGGTCCAGCACGTAGTCGGTGCTAAAGCCCGCCACCTGCGAGCCCTGGCTCATAATGCTTTGCGGGCCCGGCAGCCAGGTGTCGTGCCAGAACAGGCCGATACCGATCGGAATGGCGACCCAATGGCGCAGACGATGCAGGCGCAGATGCGGGATCGGGAACAGCAGGAACGCCATAAACACCAGGTTGGCGAGCGGATGGAAATTCAAATAGCCCGTCCAGAGCAGGCCGAATTTCAGCAAAAAATAGTAGTTCCAGCCGGAAAGGCCGCGCCAGTTTTGCCAGCCCGAGCGGGCAAGGGGAGCGGAGTGAACGTGATTAGTCATGTTTTAAGTTTGCCTTGACGGTAGAGCGGCGGCGCAACGTACCAGCGGGTTTAACAAATCGGGGGCGAAACAGCAGCGGACGCAGCGTTTTCATCATACGGCGTTTCCCCACGCACAGCGCATACCCCAGAGGGATAAAGACCAGCGCGCACAGCACGATGAGCTGAAGAATATCGGTAATCGACATCATACGGCGCGCTCCTCGTTTAGCAGCGTAACGGGCGTCGGTGTGTGGCGCGTGGGCGTTTTCGGCGCGTCGGCCAGAAGCGCGGCGGTCTGGCTCGCCTGACGCGTCATCGCAAGCGGCGCGGCCCACTGTTCCGGGCGCATCGCGCTCATCTGGACTATCTCCGCCGCTATCTGTTTATCTTCATGCCAGACCATACGGTTGGAAAACAGCTCGCTTATCGGCAGCGGGAAAATATGGCTCAGCGCGGTATCAAGATCGGTAATCCGGCAGAAGGAGAGAAACAGCACCAGCCGGTTTTCGCCGAGCGTGACGATATCGCCCATGCGCCCCGGACGACAGAGCGTCAGCGCCTGCTCGACGCGAATGCCCGGCACCGGGCGCAGCGCTACCAGAATGCCTTTGTTGTCCTGCGGGATAAGCAGGTTGTTCATCAGCGCGCCGACGGCGTTGCAGAAGAGATCCCACGGCTGATAGCCGCGCATTTTCAGCGGCTGCATCGCCTCCAGCAGCATATTCACATCTTCCGGCACAAAGCGGGTGAACTGCTGGTTCTGCACGCTTTCAATCAGCGTCAGGCAGCGGGAGAGCGGGGCGTTCCACGGGATAACCATATTCGCGCCGCAGCCCAGCAGGAGCCGTTCGTCGGTGGCGCGCACGCTGGCTTTGTTTTCACGCACGATGATTTTCAGCGCGCTGCCGCGCTGGCGGCGTAGCGCGTGTACGTGACGCGCCAGCCCTTCAATCTGATTGTTTTGCGACAGCGAGAAAATCACCGTCGCGGCCTGCGCCTGGCGGGCCTCGTTAAACAGCGCGTCGTTGCTCTCAAACAGCGTCCAGTTCTCGGAAAGCGGCGGCGCGCCTTCCAGTACGGCGATATGGCTCAGCACGCGGCGTTCGTCGCTGCGCGACTGCAACGACACTTCCTGACGCGGCACCAGCGCCAGGCGGTCATTGATCAACGTTACCTGCAGCTGCTGGCGCGCGCTCACGCCTTTATCGTTAAACCAGAACGCCACGTCATACAGCCAGGCGTCGCCCTGGTAGCGCAGCGTGGCAAGACCAGAAAGGTGCTGGTATTCACTCATCAGCATCGACGTTTGCCGATCGGCCTGCGCGCCGGAATTAATAATCAGCAATGTGCAGTGATGTTCCTGCGCCCAGCTTTGGCTTTTTCTTATCCAGGCTTTAATATGAGCGGGCGCGACATCCTGCCAGGCGTTTTCCGCGCACAGCAGCACAATCAAATAGTTTTCCGGTTCAAAACTGCAAAGCAGATCGTGATGCAGACGATGAAACGCCTTATGACTATTCGGCATTGTAAACAGGCGGACTTCATCGGGGCCTTCCGGCGCGGACGGCAGTGGCGCAATAACGCTTTCCGGCGCGGCGTTCATCGTAATAACGGCCACTTTCGCCTGCGGCGTTTGCGCAAGAAGTGTTTGATTAACGAACGTTATTGCGTCGCTATGGCGATCGCAATTTATCCAGCCCAGGCCGTCAGCGGAAATATGACGCAGCTCATCCCATAGCGAATCAATGCCAATTGAAAAAACAAGAGCCATGGCGCCCTCAATATATAAAGAGTATGACTGTCAGTTTACTAGCGAAAGCCAGGAAATAAACCTAACATTGAAATTAAAGAACATGATCATTAGCATGCAAGCCGGGATTGCGCACATTGGCTGTTTTCGTTGGCTGGCTTTAGTGATATTGCTCTAAGGAAAAATAGAATATATGCCTGAGAATGACGCTAAGGCTGAACGCCAGCCCGATCATGGCTACACCTTCCAGAACGATTTTGAAGCACTCAGCCGGGTGTTTTCACTTCCAGATCTCGACTACACCGATATTTCTCAACGTGAACAACTCGCGACGGCGATTGCGCGCTGGCCGCTGCTGGCGGAATTAGCGCGCCGTGATTCAGGAGCGCAAGAAGGATGACCGTTCTGGCATTACAGGGCGTACGGGGCGGCGTGGGCACCACCTCTTTAACGGCGGCGCTCGGGTGGGCGCTGCATCAGTTGGGTGAATCGGTGCTGGTGATTGACGCCTCGCCGGATAACCTGCTGCGGCTCTCGTTTAATATCGATTTCGACCATCCTGACGGCTGGGCGCGTGCGCTGCTCGACAATAAACCCTGGCAGTCCACCGCCTGGCGTTACGCGCCGGGTCTCGATGTGCTGCCCTATGGCGCGCTGCATCAGGCGGAGTGGGAAAACCGCGGCGCGCTGACGGCGTCGCTCGGCGTCTTCGCCAGCCATCTGCAGCATCTCAAGGCGAGCGGCCACTGGCGCTGGATCTTGCTCGATTTGCCGTGCGGCTTCGACGTCGTCACCCGCAGCCTGTTGCAGGTCGCCGATCGCACGTTCTGCGTCGTCCAGCCCGACGCCAACTGCCATTCGCGCTTACATCAGCAGGCGCTGCCCAACGGCTGCGATCTGCTGGCGAATTTTCGGCTGATTTCAAGCCAGGTGCAGAACGACATCTGGCAGCTCTGGCTGCAGACGCAGCGCCATCTGGTGCCGGTCGCGATACACCGCGACGAGGCGATGATGGAGAGCTTCGCCGCCAAACAGCCGGTGGGTGAATACCGTCCGGATTCACTGGTGGCGGAAGAGATAGTCACGCTGGCGAACTGGTGTCTGCTGCATTACGGGAGAGACGGGGCATGATAAGCATCTCCGCCCTGCTGCTTGCGCCGCCAGCGCGCGCGCGGCTGCGCGAGCGTTATTTGACGTACCGACGCAACGGCGCGCCGCCTTTCAGCGCGGCGCTGGGCTGCGTGTGGCTGACGCTCGCCTGGCTGCTGTTGCCGCTGGAAAACCCGCACTGGCAGGCGATCCGCGCGCAACATAGCCTGCTGTTTCCTCATATCAACCCCGACCGCCCGCGTCCGCTGGATGTGGTGCGCTATCTGCTGCAGGGCGCATGGCTGCTGACGCTCCAGCCCTGGCGCGCCGTCGCCGCGCCGCGCTGGCGGGCGGTCTCGAAGCTTCAGATCTGGCGCGAGCGGTTTAACCTCTGGCTGGAGACGCTCCCGCAGCGCTTTAGTGACGAGACCGACCATCTCAACGACGAAAAAGAGCTGGGCCATATTAACGAGGGCCTGCGCCGCGTCGTGCTGGGCATCGTGGTCTTTTTCTCGCTGGTGCTGGCCATCCTGTGCGTGACGCAGCCGTTTAACCCGCTGTCGCAGTTTATCTTCCTGATGCTGCTGTGGGGCGTGGCGCTGCTGGTGCGCCGTCTGCCGGGCCGGTTCTCGGCGCTGATGCTGATTGTGCTGTCGCTCACCGTCTCGTGCCGCTACATCTGGTGGCGCTACACGTCCACGCTCAACTGGAACGATCCGGTCAGCCTCGTGTGCGGCCTGGTGCTGCTGGTGGCGGAAACCTATGCGTGGGTGGTGCTGGTGCTCGGCTACTTCCAGGTTATCTGGCCGCTGAATCGCCAGCCGGTGCCGCTGCCCAAAGATCTCAACACCTGGCCTTCCGTGGATATTTTCGTGCCGACCTATAACGAAGATCTGCACGTTGTGAAAAACACGATTTACGCCTCGCTCGGCATGGACTGGCCGAAAGACAAGCTGACTATCTGGATCCTCGACGACGGTGGCCGCGAGGAGTTTCGCCGCTTCGCCGAATCGGTCGGCGTGCAGTATGTCGCCCGCACGACGCACGAGCACGCCAAAGCGGGCAACATCAACAACGCGCTGAAGCTTGCGAAGGGCGATTTCGTCTCGATTTTCGACTGCGACCACGTGCCGACGCGCTCGTTCCTGCAAATGACGGTGGGCTGGTTCCTGAAAGACAAAAAGCTCGCGATGATGCAGACGCCGCACCACTTCTTCTCGCCGGACCCGTTCGAGCGCAACCTCGGGCGTTTTCGTAAAACGCCGAATGAAGGGACGCTGTTCTACGGTCTGGTGCAGGATGGCAACGACATGTGGGACGCGACGTTTTTCTGCGGCTCGTGCGCCGTGATCCGCCGCGGCCCGCTTGATGAAATCGGCGGCATCGCGGTCGAAACCGTGACCGAGGACGCCCATACCTCGCTGCGCCTGCACCGGCGCGGCTACACCTCCGCCTATATGCGTATTCCGCAGGCGGCGGGGCTTGCGACGGAAAGCCTTTCGGCGCATATCGGGCAGCGTATCCGCTGGGCGCGCGGCATGGTGCAGATTTTCCGCCTCGACAACCCGCTGTTTGGCAAGGGGCTGAAGCTCGGACAGCGTTTGTGCTACGTCAACGCCATGCTGCACTTCCTCTCCGGCGTGCCGCGGCTAATCTTCCTCACCGCGCCGCTGGCGTTTCTGCTGCTGCACGCTTACATCATCTACGCTCCGGCGCTGATGATCGCGCTGTTCGTGTTGCCGCATATGGCCCATGCGAGCCTGACTAACTCCAAAATCCAGGGCAAATATCGCCACTCGTTCTGGAGCGAAATCTACGAAACGGTGCTCGCCTGGTACATCACGCGACCCACGATGGTGGCGCTCTTCAACCCGCACAAGGGCAAGTTTAACGTCACCGCGAAAGGCGGCCTGGTGGAAGAAGAGTATGTCGACTGGGTGATTTCGCGCCCGTACCTGATGCTGGTGCTGATTAACCTCTTTGGCGTACTGGTCGGCATCTGGCGCTATTTCTACGGCCCGGCGAATGAAATGCTCACGGTGATCGTCAGTATCGTCTGGGTCTTCTATAACCTGATTATCCTCGGCGGCGCGGTGGCGGTGTCGGTGGAGAGCAAACAGGTGCGTCGCTCTCACCGCGTGGAGATGGTGATGCCTGCGGCCATCGCCCGCGAAGACGGTCATCTGTTCTCCTGTACGGTACAGGACTACTCCGACGGCGGCCTCGGCATCAAAGTCCATGGCGGCGCGCAGCTGTTGCAGGGCCAGAAAGTGAACCTGCTGATGAAGCGCGGCGCGCAGGAGTATGTGTTCCCGGCGAAAGTCGTGCGCGTTTTTGGCGATGAAGTCGGCCTTAATCTCGACGGCCTCACGACCCGCCAGCATATCGATTTCGTCCAGTGCACCTTTGCGCGCGCCGATACCTGGGCGCTCTGGCAGGACAGTTTCCCGGAAGACAAACCGCTGGAAAGCATGCTCGATATCCTCAAGCTCGGCTTCCGGGGCTATCGACACCTGGCGGAATTCGCGCCAGCGTCATTAAAAATTGTCTTTCGCACCCTTACCACGCTGGTTTCCTGGATAGTGTCGTTTATCCCCCGTCGTCCGGAGCGGACGTCGCTGGGGGAGCGTGCGCTCCCGGTTATGGCTCAACAATGATGAATATGCGATGAAAAGAAAACTCTCCTGGATGTGCGCGGCAGCAGTAGGAATGAGCCTGTTGCCTGTAGCGTACGGCGCGCCTGAAGCCACCACCAATCCAAACGCCACCGCCGCGCCGACGGCGCCGGTCGTCGCCCCGGCCACCGAGGGCGTGATGACCGCGACACCCGCGCGTACCGAGGCGTTAACGCCAGCCACGCCGCCTGCGGCAGGCACCGAGCCTGCGCCCGCGACCGAAGGCGCGGTGCTCGGCCAGGTGATGCCGGGCGTACAGGGCGCCGGGTCGCCGGTGGTGCAGGATGGCGCGCCCGCGCGCGACGTCACGCTGAGTTTTGCGAGCATCGCGCCGCCGCCGGGCAGCATGGTCCTCAAAGGCACCAGCCCGGACGGCTTTGTCGAGTTCGGCATGCGCAGCGACGAGGTGATTTCGAAAGCGACGCTGAATCTGACGTACACCCCGTCGCCGTCGCTGCTGCCGGTGCAGTCGCAGCTCAAGGTCTATCTGAACGATGAGCTGATGGACGTGCTGCCGGTCACTAAAGAGCAGCTCGGCAAGAAAACCACCGCCCAGGTGCCTATCGACCCGCTCTACGTCAGCGATTTCAACCGCGTGCGTCTGGAGTTTGTCGGCCACTACCGCGACGTGTGTGAAAACCAGGCCAGCAATACGCTGTGGATGGATATCGGACGCAACAGTGCGCTGAACCTGACGTTCCAGACGCTGCAACTGCAAAACGACCTGTCGCACTTCCCGGTGCCGTTCTTTGATTCACGCGATAACCGTCCGCTGGAGCTGCCGATGGTGTTCGCCGCATCGCCGGATCTCGTTACCCAGCAGGCGGCGAGCATCGTCTCCTCCTGGTTTGGCTCCCGCTCCGGCTGGCGCGGCCAGCGTTTCCCGGTGCTGTATAACCAGCTTCCGACTCGTCACGCCGTCGTGTTCGCCACCAACGATAAACGCCCTGATTTCCTGCGCGACCTGCCGCCCGCGAAAGGCCCGATGGTGCGCATGATGAGCCATCCGCAAAACCCGTGGGTGAAGCTGCTGGTGATTGAAGGCCGTGACGATAACGATCTGTTGCAGGCCGCCAAAGGCATCGCGCAGGGCAGCCTGCTGTTCCGCGGCGACAGCGTCGAGGTGGGTGAGGTGAAACCGCTGCTGGCGCGCCAGCCTTACGACGCGCCGAACTGGGTACGCACCGACCGCGCCGTCACCTTCGGCGAGCTGAAAAACTATGAAGAGCAGTTGCAGGCGACCGGCCTTGAGCCGAACCCGATCAACCTGACGCTTAACCTGCCGCCGGACCTCTACCTGCTGCGCAGCAACGGCATCGATATGCGCCTGAACTACCGTTATACGGCACCCGCCACGCGCGATAACTCGCGGATGGATATCAGCCTGAACAATCAGTTCCTGCAATCCTTCAATCTGGTGCCGAAAGACGATACTAACCGTCTGCTGCTTCGCCTGCCGCTGCTGCAAGGGCTGCTGGACGGCAAGAGCGAAGTGACATTGCCGACGCTGCGTCTCGGCGCGGCGAACCAGCTGCGTTTTGATTTTGAATACATGAACCCGCTACCGGGCGGCACGCTGGAAAACTGCGTCACCTTCCAGACGGTGCCGAACCGCGTTGTGGTGGGCGATGACTCCACGCTCGATTTCTCGAACTATCACCACTTTATCGCGATGCCGGATCTGCGCTCCTTTGCGAACGCGGGCTTCCCGTACAGCCGCATGGCGGATCTCTCCGACACGCTGATTGTGATGCCGAAACAGCCGAACCCGGCGCAGCTCACCACGCTGCTGAGCACGGCGGGGACTATCGGCGCGCAGACCGGCTTCCCGGCGGTGAATCTGACGATCACCGATGATGGTAGCCAGATGCAAAACAAGGACGCCGATATTCTGGTGATCGGCGCGCTGCCGGATTCCCTGAAAGATGAAAAACGCATCGACATGCTGGTGCAGGCTACCGAAAGCTGGGTGAAAACCCCGTCGCGCGACGTCACGCTCACCGATACCGACGCCCGCGACCGACAGCCGCAGACGCAAACTGAAGTGCGCTCTTCCGGGCCGATGGCCGCCGTAGTGGGCTTCCAGTCGCCGTATCACGACCAGCGCAGCGTCGTGGCGCTGCTGGCTGACAGCCCGCGCGGTTATGAACTGCTGAACGATGCGCTCAACGACAGCGGTAAACGCGCCGCCATGTACGGCTCGGTGGTCATTGTGCGTGAATCGGGCGTCAACAGCCTGCGCGTGGGCGACGTCTATTACGTCGGCCATCTGCCGTGGTTCGAGCGCATCTGGTATGCGCTGGCCAATCACCCGATCCTGCTGGCGATTTTCGCCGCCATCAGCGTGGTATTGCTGGCCTGGGTGCTGTGGCGTCTGCTGCGTATCCTGAGCCGTCGTCGTCTTGATCCGGGTAATCATGGGTAACGTGTTATGAAAAATCTTTGCAGATGGCTGGCGGCGGGCGTGTTGCTGGCAACGGTTTCAGCCCATGCCGCCTGTAGCTGGCCCGACTGGGAGCGCTTCAAAGGCGGCTACATCAGCGAAGAGGGGCGCGTGATTGACCCGAGCGATCCGCGCAAAATTACGACGTCCGAAGGGCAGAGCTACGCGCTGTTCTTCGCCCTCGCGGCCAATGACCGCGAGGCGTTCGACAAAATCCTGCTGTGGACTGAAAACAACCTCGCCGACGGCTCGCTGAAAAACACGCTGCCCGCCTGGCTGTGGGGCATGAAAGGGCCGGACGAATGGACGGCGCTCGACACCAACTCCGCCTCAGACGCCGATTTATGGATAGCCTGGAGCCTGCTGGAGGCGGGGCGTCTGTGGAAAGAGCCGCGCTACAGCGACACCGGCAAAGCGCTGCTCGACCGTATCGCCAAAGAAGAAGTGGTCACCGTGCCGGCGCTTGGCGACATGCTGCTGCCGGGCAAGGTGAGCTTCGCCGAGCCGACGCTCTGGCGCTTTAACCCCAGTTATCTGCCGCCGCAGCTGGCCCGCTATTTCACCCGTTACGGCAAACCCTGGACGACCCTGCGCGAGACCAACCTGCGTCTGCTGCTGGAAACCGCCCCGCAGGGTTTTTCGCCGGACTGGGTGAGCTATGAGGCCGGTAAAGGCTGGCTGCTGAATCCCCCGAAGCCGCAAAAGCCGCTGATGAGCAGTTATGACGCGATTCGCGTATATCTCTGGGTAGGTATGATGAACCCGGCGGATGAACAGCAGGCGCCGCTACTCAAACGGCTCAGCGCAATGGAAGCCGCGACGCAGAAAGCGGGCCTGCCGCCGGAGAAAGCGCGCGTGATTGATGGAAAAACCCAGGGCAACGGGCCGGTGGGCTTCTCCGCCGCGCTGCTGCCATTCCTGCAAAACCGTGACACTCAGGCGTTGCAGCGCCAGCGCGTGGTGGATAACTACCCGCAGCAGGACGCCTATTACAGCTATGTATTAACCCTGTTCGGCCAGGGATGGGATCAACACCGTTTTCGCTTCACCGTCGACGGTGAGCTGCAACCCGCCTGGGGAGAGTCATGCACAAGTTCGCGTTAAGTATCACCGCTCTGGCGCTCGGCGTGGCCCTTTCTGGACAGGCGCAGGCACAGGCGGACGCCAGGCAGCAGTTGCTCGAACAGGTGCGGCTTGGCGAATCCGCTAAACGTGACGACCTGGTGCGCCAGTCGCTCTATCGGCTGGAGCTCATCAGCCCCGACGACCCGGACGTGATCGCCGCACGGATGCGTTATCTGCTGCGCCAGGGCGATAACACCGGCGCGCAGGAGCAGTTCGCGCGCCTTGGCAAACTTGCGCCGCAGTCGCCCGCCTATCAGCAGGCGCGGATCACGCTTGCGCTCTCCTCGCCGGAAGGACGCCAGCAGTTGCAGCAGGCGCGTCTCCTCGGCACCACCGGGCATACTCAGGAGGCGCTGGCGGCGTATCAGAAACTCTTTAACGGCGCGCCGCCGGACGGCGATCTGGCTATCGAATACTGGGCGCTGGTGGCGAAGGATCCGGCGCGGCGCGACGAGGCTATCCGCCAGATGCAGGCGCTGAACGCCCGCGCGCCGGGCAACGATCAGCTGCGTACCCAGCTCGCGCTCCAGCTCTTTTCCGCCAACCGCCAGCAGGAGGGCTTCAGCATTCTGGAGCAGATGGCGAAATCGGGCGGCGGGCGCGAAACGGCGGCGGATCTCTGGTATCAACAAATTCAGGGCATGCCCGCGAGCGATGACAGCGTCGCCGCGTTGGAGCGCTTCTTACAGGTGTTCAGCAGCGGCGAAACCGCGGATAAAGCCAAAGGACTGCTGGCGGAGCAGCAAAGCAAGCTCGCCGACCCGGCATACCGCGCCAGAATGCAGGGCATCGCCAAAGTGGAAGAAGGCCAGGGCGGCCGGGCGGTGGCGGATCTGAGTCGCGCGGTACAGGCGAACCCGAACGACAGCGAAGCGCTGGGCGCGCTCGCCCAGGCGTATTCCCAGCAGGGCAACCGCGCGCGCGCCGTGCCGCTGCTGGAGCAGGCGCTGAAGCAGGATCCGAACAGCCCCAACAGCGGCCGCTGGCAGAGCCTGTTGCAGGTCAACCGCTACTGGCTGTTAATACAGCAGGGCGACGCGGCGCTGAAGGCCAATAATCTGGCGCAGGCGCAGCAGAAATATCAGCAGGCCGCGACGGTGGACAACACCGACAGCTACGCGGTGCTGGGGCTTGGCGACGTCGCGGTAGCCCGCAAAGACGACGCGCAGGCCGAGCGTTATTACCGCCAGGCGCTGCGCATGGATAACACCAACAGCAACGCGATCCGCGGGTTGGCGAATCTCTATCGTCGGCAGTCACCGGAGCGAGCCGATGCCTTTATCGCCACGCTCTCCGCGAGCCAGCGGCGCAGCATTGAGGATATCGAGCGCAGCCTGACGAACGATCGTCTGGCGCAGCAGGCCGGCGCGCTGGAAAGCAAGGGACGCTTCGCCGAGGCCGCGGCGCTGCAGCGCCAGCGCCTGGCGCTCGACCCGGAAAGCGTCTGGATTACTTACCGGCTGGCAAGCGATCTGGCCGCCGCCGGACAGCGCCGCGAGGCCGATATGCTGCTGGGGCAACTGGCCCAGCGCAGGTCGACCGATCCTGAGCAGGTCTACGCTTACGGGCTCTATCTTTCCGGCAGCGAACGCGAGCGCGCCGCGCTCACGCATCTCAATACGTTGCCGCGTGATAAATGGACGCCGAACATTCTCGAACTGGCGCAGCGGTTGCAGACCAATGAACTGATGGCGACCGCCAACCGCCTGCGTGACAACGGTCAGGAGGCGCAGGCCGTTGCGCTGTTGCGCCAGCAGCCCGCTTCCGATCGTATCGATTTAACGCTCGCGGACTGGGCGCAGCAGCGCGGTGATAACGCGGCGGCGCGCGCGCAGTATCAGGCGGTGCTGGCGCGTACGCCGGGCAGCGAAGAGGCGCGGCTCGGGCTTGCCGAAGCGCTGATCGCCGACGGCGACAACGCGGCGGCCCGTGAACAGCTCGCCGCGTTGACAACGTCTGCTGCCAATGGCGAACCGCGCTCGCCCGGCACGCAGCGCCGCCTTGCCAACGCCCAGGCGGCGCTTGGCGACACCGCGCGCGCGCAACAGGCTTTCGCCGTGCTTGCCGCCACTGCCAGAACGCAGCCGCCGTCGCAGGAGACCGCGCTGGTGCTGCGCGACGCGGCCCGCTTCCAGCGCCAGAACGGCGAACCGCAGCAGGCGTTGCAGACGTATCGCGACGCGATGGTGGCCTCGGCCATCACCCCGACGCGGCCTGTCGATAACGATACCTTCACGCGCCTCACCCGCAACGACGCGAGCGACGACTGGCTGAAACGCAGCGTGCGCGGCGACGCGGCGGATCTGTACCGTCAGCAGGATTTAAACGTGACGCTCCAGCATGACTACTGGGGCTCCAGCGGCACAGCGGGCTATTCGGATCTGAAAGCGAACACCACCATGTTGCAGGTGGACGCGCCGCTGCGCGACGGACGTCTGTTCCTGCGTACCGATGCGGTGAATATGAATCCGGGCAGCTTCAGCGACAGTCCCTATAAGGAAAACTGGGGCACCTGTACGACCACCTTCTGTTCCGGCAATGGCAAACAGCGCGCCTCCGGCGTGAGCGTGGCGGCAGGCTGGCAGAATGAGACCTGGGATGTGGATCTCGGCACCACGCCTATAGGGTTTGACGTGGTCGATATCGTGGGCGGCGTCAGCTACAGCAGCGATCTCGGCCCGATTGGCTATACAGTTAACGCCCACCGCAGGCCGATTTCCAGCTCCATGCTGGCCTTTGCCGGACAGCGTGACGCGCCGTCCAACACCGGCACCACCTGGGGCGGCGTGCGCGCCACGGGCGGCGGGGCGAGCATCAGCTACGATCGCGGCGAGGCGCACGGCGTCTGGGCCAGCCTGAACGCCGATCAGCTCACCGGGAAAAACGTCGCCGACAACTGGCGCGTCCGCTGGATGAGCGGCTATTACTACAAGCTGATTAACGAAAATAATCAGCGCCTCACCATTGGGCTCAACAACATGGTGTGGCACTATGAGAAAGATTTGAGCGGTTACTCTTTAGGCCAGGGCGGCTACTACAGCCCGCAGGAGTACGTCTCGTTCGCGGTGCCGGTGGCGTGGCGAATGAGAACCGAAAACTGGTCCTGGGAGCTTGGCGCGTCGGGCTCGTGGTCGCACTCCCGCACGCAGGCGCAGCGCCGCTATCCGCTGTCGGGCCTGATCCCGCCGTCGGAGATAAACCCGGATAATTCAGCGTTAAGCCGTTATGCCGATAAAAATGAGCCGGGAGAGGGTGGCAGCAGCAACGGCTGGGGCTATACGGCCAACGCGCTGATTGAGCGTCGCATCACCTCCAACTGGTCGGTTGGCGCGGCAGTCGATATTCAGCAGGCGAAGGATTACACGCCGAGCAATTTCTCGCTGTTTATCCGCTACTCGCAGGCTGGCTGGCAGGGTGACATGGATATGCCGCCGCGGACGCTGACGCCATACGCCGACAGGTAACGAGAATAATACCCGTTCGGCCCGGCCGCGCGGTTAAATTCCACAACAATGCAGTATACTTCCGCCCGCAATGATAATTATGAGTGATTATCATGCGGGCAGTGGCATCAGTGGAGAATCAAGTTGCGAGTCAGTCGTTCCCTAACGATTAAACAGATGGCGATGGTTTCGGCCGTTTCCGTCTTTTTTCTTTTTATTTTCAGCGTCGTTTTGCTGTTTCATTTCGTGCAGTCGCACCGCTACCACACCGCCATGCAGATGGAGAGCATCGCCCGCTCGGTGCGCCAGCCGCTTTCCGCCGCGATCCTGAAGGCGAATATCCCGGAGGCGGAGGCTATCCTTCGCGACATCAAACCCGCAGGCGTGATAAGCCGCGCCGACGTGGTGTTGCCCAATCAGTTCCAGGCGTTGCGCATGCGCTTTATGCCCGAACGTCCCATTCCGGTGACGCTGGCCCGTGTTTTTGAGCTGCCGGTGCAGATAAGCCTGCCGCTCTATTCGCTGGAGCGGCCCGCTAATCCGCAGCCGCTGGCGTATCTGGTACTCCAGGCCGACTCCTGGCGCATGTACCGTTTTATCATTAACGCCATCTCGACGCTGCTGACGACATTCCTGCTGCTGGCGCTGATCCTCTCTGTGGCCATCACCTGGTGCATTAACCGGCTGATCCTGCATCCGCTGCGCGACATCACACGTACGCTGAACGCGCTCGACGCGCACGAACTGGCGCATCATCAGCTCGCCATTCCGCGTCTGCATCAGGACGATGAAATCGGCATGCTGGTGCGCAGCTACAACCGCAACCAGCAGGCACTGGCGCGTCAGTTTGACGAGGCGCGCTCCCGCGCCACGCGCTTCCCGAAGACCGGCCTGCCCAACCAGGCGCTGCTGATGGCGCTGCTGGAGCACGCCGTGGCGACGGGCGGCGCGACTGCGCTGCTGTATGTGGCCTGCGAACCGCTGTCCGACGTGG
Organism: Cronobacter dublinensis subsp. dublinensis LMG 23823; assembly: GCF_001277235.1. Taxonomy (NCBI): domain Bacteria; kingdom Pseudomonadati; phylum Pseudomonadota; class Gammaproteobacteria; order Enterobacterales; family Enterobacteriaceae; genus Cronobacter; species Cronobacter dublinensis. The sequence continues at coordinate 4,245,721 of NZ_CP012266.1, read as the reverse complement.
ACGACACGCAGCGCGACGCGCTGGCGCTGGCGCGCGTCGAGAAGCTGCGCTCGGCGCTGACGCCGCGCATGGTGCTGACGCAGGTTAGCCAGGACGATTTCGCGATTATCGCCCACGGCGTGAAGACGCCGGAGCATGCGGTCACGCTGACGCAACAGCTGCTGGCCGCGCTTCAGGAGCCGCTGGAGGCGCCTACCGACGCCCACGCGGGCGCAGCCAGCATCGGCGTGGCGATGTTCGATGGTCGCCAGAATGCCTCAGCGCTTTACCAGAGCGCGGTGTCCGCCGCGCTCGATGCACGGCGCCGCGGCGTCAATCAGGTCGCGTTCTTCGGCGAAAACGCGGAAAACGCACAGGTAAGCGCCATTCAGAATGCGCTGGCGCGCCGCCAGTATGCCGTCTGGCTGCAACCACAGGTAGATATGCGCACCGGCGAGATTGTCGGCGCGGAGGCGCTGCTGCGCGAGCGCCAGCCGGATGGCGACTGGACGCTGCCCGCCGGGCTTATCGAGAATATCGAGTCGAGCGGGCTTATCGTCACCGTTGGCGACTGGGTGCTGGAAGAAGCGTGCCAGCTGCTGGCGCGCTGGCAGGCGCACGGCATTACGCTGCCGCTGTCGGTCAATGTCTCGTCGCTCCAGCTCTTAAACCGCGATCTGGTGCAGACGATGCTGCAACGCCTGACGCGTTACGCCATCGCGCCCGGTACGCTGACCCTTGAGATGACGGAAAGCCAGCGCATCGCAGATACCGGCGCGGCCATCGCCATTCTGCGCCCGCTGCGCGAGGCGGGCGTGCGCATCGCGCTGGATGATTTCGGTACGGGCTATGCGAGCTTAAGCCAGCTTCAGCAGATGAAAGCGCTGCCGGTCGACAGCCTGAAAATCGACAAGAGCTTTGTTGATGCGCTGCCGGACGATAACAGCGTGGTGTCGGCCATTATCAGCATGGCGAAAAACCTCAACCTCGAACTGGTGGCGGAAGGCATTCAGAACGAGGCGCAGCGCGACTGGCTGTTGAACGCGGGCGTGACGGTGGGTCAGGGCTTTTTGTTCGGCAAAGCGGCGACGCCCGCCGCCTTTGAAGACGCCTGGCTCGCAAAACCGTAATGCCGCTGCAAAGGGTGTAAGTGTGACGGAGCTGACGCGTTTCAGCTCTTAAAATTTAACATTTATGTTTCCAATTTGATGCTTCGATATATCTGACATGTTTTACGGGTGTTACTTTTAGCGCTACAGGCGGGATTTTCACACACAATTCCTGTGGTTATTACCTTCAAGGACACCCCTATGAAACTCTCTATCTTCAAGAGCCTTTATTTTCAGGTGCTGACCGCGATAGCGATCGGGATCTTGCTCGGTCACTTCTACCCGGAGCTGGGCGCGCAGATGAAACCGCTCGGCGACGGCTTCGTAAAGCTGATTAAAATGATTATCGCGCCGGTAATTTTCTGCACCGTCGTGACCGGCATTGCGGGTATGGAAAGCATGAAGGCGGTGGGGCGCACGGGCGCGGTCGCGCTACTCTATTTTGAAATTGTCAGTACTGTGGCGCTGATTATCGGCCTGATTATCGTTAACCTGGTGCAGCCGGGCGCCGGGATGAACGTCGACCCCGCCACCCTCGACGCCAAAGCCGTCGCGGTCTATGCCGAGCAGGCGCAGCAGCAGGGCGTTGTCGCCTTCCTGCTGGATGTGATCCCCTCAAGCGTTATCGGCGCGTTCGCCAGCGGTAATATTCTCCAGGTGCTGCTGTTCGCCGTGCTGTTCGGCTTCGCGCTGCACCGTCTGGGCCGCAACGGCCAGCTGATTTTCAACGTCATCGAAAGCTTCTCGCAGGTGATTTTCGGCATCATCAATATGATCATGCGTCTTGCGCCTATCGGGGCGTTCGGCGCGATGGCGTTTACCATCGGTAAATATGGCGTCGGCACGCTGGTACAGCTCGGCCAGCTGATCATCTGCTTCTACATCACCTGTATCCTGTTCGTGGTCGTCGTGCTGGGCAGCATCGCGCGCGCCACCGGCTTTAACATCTTCAAGTTCATCCGCTATATCAAAGAAGAGCTGCTGATCGTGCTCGGAACGTCGTCGTCGGAGTCGGCGCTGCCGCGTATGCTCGACAAGATGGAAAAGCTCGGCTGCCGCAAATCGGTGGTGGGGCTGGTTATCCCGACCGGCTACTCGTTTAACCTCGACGGCACATCGATTTACCTGACGATGGCGGCGGTGTTCATCGCCCAGGCGACCAACAGCCATATGGATATTTTCCATCAAATAACGCTGCTGGTGGTCTTGTTGCTCTCGTCGAAAGGCGCGGCGGGCGTGACGGGCAGCGGCTTTATCGTGCTGGCAGCCACGATTTCTGCGGTCGGCCACCTGCCTGTGGCGGGGCTTGCGCTGATCCTCGGCATCGACCGCTTTATGTCTGAAGCGCGCGCGTTAACCAACCTGGTGGGCAACGGCGTGGCAACCGTGGTGGTCGCGAAATGGGTCAAAGAGCTTGATGAAAATCAGCTGCGTGAAACCCTGAATAACAAGAATTCTGGCTCTAAATCGCCGCAAATCTCCTCCTGATCTCACTCTTTAGCCCGCCGCCGCTTGCTCTGGCGGCGGGTGCCTGCGCATAATTAACGTTTATTTCCCTCTATTGCGCGACATTTCCGCATTTTTGCGGTCTAACGAAAAGTTTAAGCGCTATCTTTGGCGGCAGGCCGCAGCAGCTTTTGTCGTCATTTGACTGTTTTTAACCAGGAATGTTGATCAGGGGTATACATGCAGGGCACAAGAATTCGACTTATCGCTGGCGGCATACTGATCGCGGCCGCCAGCCTCGTGCAGGCAGAACCGCTCCAGCCCGACCCGGCCTGGCAACAGGGCACGTTGAGCAACGGCTTTCAGTGGCAAATTCTCTCCACGCCGCAGCGTCCGAGCGATCGCATTGAAGTTCGCCTGACCGTTAACGCCGGGTCGCTTGCCGAAAACACCCAACAAAGCGGCTATACGCGTTTTCTGCCGCGTCTGGCGCTGACCCAGAGCGGCAGCCTTCAGGCCGTGCAGGCGCGCTCGCTCTGGCAGCAGAGCATCGACCCGAAGCGCCCGATGCCGCCGGTGATGGTCTCTTATGACTACACGCTGTTTAACCTGAGCCTGCCGAATAACCGTAACGACCTGCTCAAAGAAGCGCTGACCTATCTCTCCGATACCGCAGGCCGCGTCGTCATTACGCCGGAAAGCGTCACCAAAGCGCTGCAGACGCAGGATATGGTCGCCACCTGGCCCGATACGCAGGATGGCTGGTGGCGTCACCGCCTGAAAGGCTCCACGCTGCTGGGCCACGACCCGTCGGTCGATTTGAAACAGCCGGTGGATGCGAAGCAACTCGAAGCCTACTACAAGAAGTGGTACACCCCGGACGCCATGACGCTTATCGTGGTCGGCAACGTCGACAGCCGCGCGGTGGCGGAGCAGATCAACAAAGCCTTCGGCGAGCTGAAAGGCAAACGCGACACGCCAGCGCCTGTGCCGACGCTCTCGCCGCTGCGTCGCGATCCGGTGGCTATCATGACCGACAGCGTACGCCAGGATCGTCTCTCGATTATGTGGGATAACCCCTGGCAGCCGATTCGCGAATCCGCCGCGCTGCAACGCTACTGGCGCGCAGACCTGGCGCGCGAGGCGCTGTTCTGGCACGTGCAGCAGAACTTAAGCAAAAACAATATCAAAGATATCGGCATCGGCTTTGACTGCCGCGTGCTGTTCCAGCGCGCCCAGTGCGCCATTAACCTGGAATCGCCGAACGACAAGCTCGACAGCAACCTGGCGCTGATCGCCCGGGAGCTGGCGAACGTGCGCGAAAAAGGTCTGTCGGTGGATGAGTTCAACGCGCTGATCGCCCAGAAAAAACTGGAGCTGCAAAAGCTGTTCGCGACCTATGCGCGCACCGATACCGATGTGCTCATTAACCAGCGGATGCGCTCGCTGCAAAATCAGGTGGTGGATATCGCGCCGGAGCAGTATCAGAACCTGCGCCAGGCCTTCCTCAACAACCTGACCGCCGCCGAGCTGAATCAGGATTTACGCCAGCAGCTGTCACAGGAAATGGCGCTTATCCTGCTGCAACCGAAGGGCGAAGAAGAGTACAGCGTCAAGGCGCTCAAGGAGACCTGGGATCGCATTATGACACCCGTGACGCCGCCGCCTGCGCAGGATGACGCGCGCACGGATGTCACCGACATTCCGCCCGCCCATTAAGCATTACGGTGATGATAAAAACCCGACGCCTGGCGCCGGGTTTTTTTATGCGTGCGCGAGACAAAAAAAGCCCGGCTCGCGGGCCGGGCGGCGTCACGCGGGCGAATTACTGCGGCATCGCCTCGCGCGGGATGATTGCCCCGCGATACTGAATCACGGTGCTGGCAGTCAAATGGCCGCGTTGCGCCGCCGCTTCGGCGCTGCCGCCCGTCAGGCGCACCGCCAGATAACCGGCGCTGAACGAGTCGCCTGCCGCGGTGGTGTCGAGCACTTTTTCTTTCGGCAGTTTCACCGCTGGCACTTCGCACAACGCCTCACCCGCCACGGCGACCAGGCATGATTCTGCCCCGCGCTTAATCACCACTTCACGCACGCCTGCCGCCTGGGTGCGCGCAATCACATCGTCGACAGGCTTTTCGCCCCACAGGGCATCTTCGTCATCGAGCGTCAGGAAGGCGATATCGGTGCAGGCGAGCATTTGCTGATAAACCTGCTGCGTCTCTTCACGGCTCGCCCACAGGCGCGGGCGATAGTTATTGTCGAAAATCACCTGGCCGCCGTTGGCGCGGCAGGCGCGCAGCAGACCGAGGAGTTTCTCGCGGCTCTGCGGGCTTAAAATCGCCAGGCTGATGCCGCTCAGGTAGAGATAATCAAACTGCGCCAGCTGCGCGCAAATGGCGTCGGCCTCGTCGCTCTCCAGCCAGAAACGGGCGGCGGCTTCGTTGCGCCAGTACCAGAACGTGCGCTCGCCACGCGCGTCGGTTTCGATGTAGTACAGCCCCGGCAGACGGTTGTCCATGCGCTGGGTGAGATCGGTTTTCACGTTTTCGGCCTGCCAGGCGTCGAGCATCTGCTGGCTAAAGGGGTCTTTGCCAAGCGCGGTAACGTAATGCACCGAGAGCGCCTGCGGGTTCACCTGACGGGCGATATAGACCGAGGTATTCAGCGTATCGCCGCCAAAGCCGCGGTTTACCTGCGTGCCTTTCTCCGACAGTTCAATCATGCATTCGCCAATCACGGCAATCTTTTGCTCTGACATAGTGCTCACCTGAAAACGAGAAGATGGACGTTAGTGTGTGCCGCCGCGATCGCGCAGTCAAACGTTTTAAAACGCTGTTCCAGTATTTTTTGAGCTGCACCCCTATTCCCGACGAAAAGCGTTATTCCTTATAAACCTGCGGGTCGGACAACTGTGCATAAAGTTCTCAACCGTAGCGCCGATAATTCCAGGACGAGTCCCGCTAAGCCATCACATAACAGGACCAATGACGATGAATTTAAAACAGGTCACTCACCGGCTGGCGCTGCCGTCGGCGAGTGTCGAAAGCCTGCACGAGCGGCGCTACTGGCTGCAGTGCGAGCGTACCTATACCTATCAGCCTATCTACAGGACTGACGGGCGCCTGCTGGCGGTGGAGTTGCTGACGATTGTCACGCACCCGAGCGAGCCGACGCGCCGCATCGCGCCAGACCGCTATTTCGCCGGGCTGCCGGTACGCTATCGCGTGGACGTGATTGAAGAGCAGTTACAGGTGCTCGCCTCGCGCGCGCCGTTTTTCACGGAAAATAACATTCTCGCGTCCGTTAACGTCGATGGCCCGACGCTGATGGCGATGCGCGACATGCCGACTATCCGCGCCATGACCGAAGCGCTGCCGTGGGTGCGTTTTGAACTGGTGGAGCATATTAACCTGCCGCAAAACTCGACGTTCGCGAGCTTCTGCGAATTCGGCCCGCTGTGGCTGGATGATTTCGGGACGGGCATGGCGAACTTCTCCGCGCTGAGCGAAGTGCGTTACGACTACATTAAAGTGGCGCGTGAACTGTTCATCATGCTGCGTCAGAGCAGCGAAGGCCGCAACCTGTTCACCATGCTGCTGCACCTGATGAATCGCTACTGCGAAGGCGTGATCGTTGAAGGCGTGGAGACGCTCGAAGAGTGGCAGGATGTGCAGGATTCGCCTGCGCTGGCGGCGCAGGGCTATTTTCTCTCGCGTCCGGTGCCCTTCGAAACGCTGGAAAAGGTATTACTCAGACTCTCCTGATGAGCTTTGCGCTGTCCTGCACTATCTTTAGTGAAGGCAGACATCATCAGGACGAGGTGTGAGGATGACAAAAACAACCAAAATAATCAGCGTGGTAGCAGGGGTTTTCTTGTTGCTGGTCGTGGTCGCGATCGTCATTATCGCGACGTTTGACTGGAATCGGCTTAAGCCGACCATCAACCAGAAGGTCTCCACGGAGCTAAACCGCCCCTTTGCCATACGTGGCGATCTGGGCATGGTATGGGAGCGTAATAAAGACGAGCCCGGCTGGCGAAGCTGGGTACCCTGGCCGCACGTGCATGCGGAAGATGTCGTGCTCGGCAACCCGCCCGAGATTGCGCAGGTGACTATGATCCACCTGCCGCGCGTGGAGGCGACCCTCGCCCCGCTGGCGCTGCTCACCAAAACGGTTTATCTCCCGTGGATTAAATTTCAGAAGCCGGACGCGCAGTTAATTCGCCTGTCGGAAAAAACCAATAACTGGACCTTCGACATGAAAAAGGGCGACGGTGAAGAAGCGCAGCAGCCGTCCTCCTGGTCATTCCGTCTCGATAATATTCTGTTCGATCAGGGCCGGTTGCGTGTTGACGATAAGGTCAGCCGCGCCGATGTCGAAATCCTTATCGATCCGCTCGGCAAGCCGCTGCCGTTTAACGAAGTCACCGGCGAGAAAGAGAAAAAAGACGGCGATAAAGTCGGCGATTATGTGTTCGGGCTGAAGGCGCGCGGCACGTATAACGATCAGCCGCTGCGCGGCAGCGGGAAAATCGGCGGCATGCTGGCGCTGAAAAGCGAAGGCACGCCGTTCCCGGTACAGGCGGATCTGCGCTCCGGCGATACCCGCGTGGCGTTCGTTGGTACGGTTAACGACCCGATGAACATGGGCGGCGTTAATCTGCAGCTCAAATTCGCAGGCAATTCGCTGGGCGATCTCTACGAGCTGACCGGCGTACTGCTGCCCGATACGCCGCCGTTTGAAACCGATGGCCGCCTGGTCGCGAAAATCGACAGCGAAAAAGGCTCGGTTTATGACTATCGCGGCTTTAACGGGCGCATTGGCGAGAGCGATATCCACGGCTCGCTGACCTACAGCCAGCGTAAACCGCGCCCGAAACTGGAAGGGGATCTGGAGTCGCGCCAGCTCAGGCTTGCCGATCTTGGCCCGCTGATCGGCGTTGATTCCGGCGCGGGTGCTGAGAAAAGTAAAAACGCCGAGCAGAAAAAAGGCGAAAAACCCGCGCAGCCTGGCGACAAAGTGCTGCCGCACGACACCTTTGAAACCGACAAATGGGACGTGATGGATGCCGATGTGCGCTTTAAAGGCCGTCGTATCGAACACAGTACGCGCCTGCCGATTAGCGATCTCACCACCCATATTCTGCTCGCCAACGGCGATTTGCGCCTCAAGCCGCTGAAATTCGGCATGGCGGGCGGCACGATTGACGCCAGGATTCACCTCGACGGCGATAAAAAGCCGATGCAGGGCGCCGCGGAGATCCAGGCGCGCCGCCTGAAGCTTAAAGAGCTGATGCCGAATGTGGAGCTGATGCAGCGCACGCTCGGCGAACTCAACGGCGATGCGAAGCTGCGCGGCACCGGTAATTCCGTCGCCGCGCTGCTCGGCACCAGCGACGGCAACCTCAAACTGCTGATGAATGACGGGGTTATCAGCCGCAACCTGATGGAAATTCTGGGCCTTAACGTCGGTAACTTTATTGTCGGGCAGATTTTCGGCGATGACGAAGTGCGGGTGAACTGCGCGGCGGCGAACCTGAACCTGACCAACGGCGTGGCGCGCCCGGAAATCTTCGCCTTCGACACCGAAAACGCGCTGATTAACATCACCGGCACCACCAGTTTCGCCGACGAGCGGCTGGATCTGACCATCAACCCGGAAAGCAAAGGGGTGCGCATCGTGACGCTGCGATCGCCGCTCTACGTGCGCGGCACCTTTAAAGACCCGGATTACGGCGTGAAGCCTGGGCCACTCATCGCCCGTGGCGCGGTCGCGGCCGCCCTTGCGACGCTGGTGACGCCTGCCGCGGCGCTGCTGGCGCTGATTTCGCCGTCCGAGGGCAGCGAGAACCAGTGCAGCGCCATCCTGGGGCAGATGAAGAAATGATGCATCTCAACGTAGTCGTACCCTGCGGCTGCGTTTAGCATGGCATTCAATCATAAACCGTCAGGCTTATTCTTCTTTCACCTGCGTTACCGACGCGGGATCACGAAGGTGGGATGAACGTAACAAACAAAAAAGGCTGCCCGCAGGCAGCCTTTTTCTTTACGCGCAGCCCATCACAGCGACTGGTCGCGCGTTTCTTTAGTGGCGATCAGCGCAATCAGCGTCAGCGCCGCCATGGCCGCGAGATAAATCCCGACGTAGAACAGCCCGTAATTCGCCTGTAACCAGGTGGCGATATACGGCGCTACCGACGCGCCGAGAATCGACGACACGTTATAAGAGAACGACGCGCCGGTGTAACGCACCTCGGTCGGGAACAGCTCCGGCAGCAGCGCGCCCATCGGGCCGAACGTCAGGCCCATCAGGCTCAGGCCGATCAGCAGATACGCCATCACCATCGTCTGGCTGCCTGAACCCAGCAGCGGCGGGAACACAAACAGCGCAAACAGCAGGATAAGCGTCGTAATGACAATCATGCTCTTACGGCGGCCGAAACGGTCAGCCAGCAGGCCCGCCACCGGCACCATCAGGCCAAAGCCGATCACCGCCATCATCAGCATCCACAGCACGTCGTTGCGCGGGAAACCGAGGCCGCCCTGCGCGGCTGGCGTGGTGCTGAAGGTCATCGAATAGACCGTCATGATGTAAAACAGCGTATAGGTGGCGAGCATAATGAACGTGCCGAGAACGGTCACGCGCACATGTTTGGTCAGCAGCGTGCCGAGCGGTACTTTCACCTGCTTCTTCGCTTTGGCGATTTTGGCAAACACCGGCGTTTCATGCAGCGACACGCGTACATACAGCCCAATCAGCACCAGTACGGCGGAGAAGATAAACGGCACGCGCCAGCCCCAGCTCATAAACTGCTCGTCGGTCAGCAGCCAGGAGAGCAGCAGGAAGGTGCCGTTGGCGAAGAAGAAGCCGATCGGCGCGCCAAGCTGCGGGAAGGAGCCATACAGCGCACGTTTATGCGCAGGCGCATTTTCGGTCGCGAGCAGCGCCGCGCCGCCCCATTCGCCGCCGAGGCCCAGCCCCTGACCGAAGCGCGCCAGCGCCAGCAGCAGCGGCGCCATAATGCCGATGGATTCATAGCCCGGCAGCAGGCCAATCAATACCGTCGAAATGCCCATCGTCAGGAGCGAGGCCACGAGCGTGACCTTGCGGCCCACGCGGTCGCCGAAGTGGCCGAACACAGCCGAGCCGATAGGGCGCGCCACGAAGGCGATAGCGAACGTCGCCAGCGACTGTAGCGTCGCGGCGGTCGGGTCACCCTGCGGGAAGAAAATGTGCGGGAAGACAATCACCGCCGCGGTGGCGTAAATGTAGAAATCAAAAAACTCAATGGCGGTGCCGATGAGCGAGGCGATGACGACCTTACTGCGCGAGTTAACGGGCGCGGCGTCTTGTTCGTTGTCGATGTGAGTCGCGATGGATGCTTGCATAGAATTTTCTTATTTTAGTGTCGTCGAACCCCAATATTAGCCACAGCAAAAACGACATTTCAATTCAGCGCCGCCCGCGAAAGCGCGCAAAAAACCGGCAAAAAGCGGATAGTTTTAGCGCCAGCTAATTATCTTCTATGAAATGCTTCACAGATTTTCATATTCAGTCGATAAAACTAGTTTTAGGTTAAATAAAAGTTACACCCTGGATTTTTATTCTGAAAGGGAGGCGGCGGGCTGAAAAAATGCGTTTTTCTCAGCCCGCACGGCGGGGTCAGGCGGGGTTTTGTCCGGGCATTTCCGGGTCATCTTTATACTGCGCGGTGGCAATCCAGGCGGAGCAGAACAGCGTCAGGCGCGCAAAGAAGTAGAAGAACGCCATCAGCCCCAGCACCGAGCCGAATGCCGCGCCGGACGGCGATTTCACCAGCGACGGCAGAGTGTAGGTCATGATGATTTTGATAACCTCAAAGCCGATAGCGGCGATCACGGTGCCACGCAGCAGCGCTTTTTTACGCGGGCGATGGCGCGGCAGACGCCAGAAGATCCAAAAGAACAGCAAATAGTTAGCGCAGAAGGAGACGGCAAGGCCAATCAGATGCCAGACCGGCTTCAGCCAGCCGATGGCGTCCAGATGCAGCAGGCGAATGATGGTTTCCTGCGCCGAGCCCGCCACGGACGTAATCGACATCGTAATGGCCAGCGCCACCAGCAGCCCAATCAGCGAGATAAAATCGCGCAGGTACTTCACCCAGAACTTTTCTTTATCCTCAACGGCGCCGCGTTCCCAGTCGTCACGAAACTGGGCGCGGATCGCCTCGCGCAGATAGCCCATCCAGTTAACGCCGGAATAGAGCGCGACGGCGAACCCGACGATGCCGACCGTGGTGCGCTGCTCCACCGCCGCGTTAATACTGCTGCTGAGCGTTTTGGCAAGCGTCGGATCGCTCACGCTTTGCAGGATTTTATTGAAGAGATCCTGCAGCAGCGTCGGGTGCGAGGCGAGGATAAAGCCCGCTACCGCGAAAGTCACCATCAGCACCGGGATCATCGATAAAAACGAAAAATAGGTAATGGCGGCCCCAAACTGGTTGCCCATGCGCTCGTTAAAACGCTCAAAAGCGCGGAGCAGATGGGCGACCGCCGGACGACGCTCCACTTGTTCCACTTTCTCTTTCACCGTGCCGATAACGCCCTCTGCGGGTTTGTCGTCGGTTTTCTTCTCTTGCGGGCGGGTGTCCAGCTGCGGGACAGGCTGATATTTCAAATCTTCAGTCGGGCGTTTTGCAGGCTGCTCCGGCGTGGTCATTAGCGTTGATTCCTTTTATTTTTTACAACTTGCTTCAAAGTATAGCCCGCCGCTAGTCAACGTAACTTTTCATCACCGACGCCAGCCACTCCATAAACAGATGCACGCGGCGCGACAGATGCCGCCGGTGCGGGTAAATAAGCGATACCGGCATCGGGGCCGCGCGATACTGCGGTAGCACTTCCACCAGCTTTCCGCTGCGCAGCGCCTCGCGCACGCCGATGCGCGGCACCTGAATAATCCCCAGCCCGGCGAAGCAGGCGGCCTGATAGGTTTCGGTGCTGTTCACCGTCAGCACGCCGCCGGTTTGTATCCACTCACTTTCGCTCTCATGCCCGATTTCAAAGCCCAAAGGCCGGGTGCCGAGCGTCGGGGTGTAGTGCACCATCGCGTGCGAGGCGAGATCGTCGAGCGTTTCCGGGCAGCCGAAGCGCGCCAGATAATCCGGGCTCGCGCAGTTCACCTGGCTCAGTCTGCCAAGCGGCCTCGCCACCAGCCCGGAGTCCTTCAGCTGGCCGACGCGCACCACGCAGTCGAAGCCTTCACGCACCACATCCACCAGCCGGTCGCTGCTGCTGAGCTCCAGCGCGATGCCGGGGTAGTGATGAAGGAACTCCGGCAGGCGGGGGATCACCACGTTTTGCGCCACCGCCACCGGCATGTCGACCCGCAGCCGCCCGCTGACGCTCGCCGGATCGTGCAGGAACAGGCCGTCGAGTTCATCAAGGTTGGCGAGCAGATCGCGGGCGCGCTCGTAATAGACCTGGCCGTCCTGAGTGAGATGCACCCGTCGCGTGGTGCGGTGCAGCAGGCGTGTGCCAAGCGCGCTCTCCAGCGCCTGGATCTGGCGAGAAACGCTGCCCTTCGGCAGGCTCAGGGTTTCGGCGGCGCGGGTAAAACTCTCCAGCTCGGCCACGCGCACGAATAAACGCATTGCGTGAATTTTATCCATCGTTTGGGCTCATTGTTGTTATCAATGGAACAGTGAAGCGTAACTGGCGCTCTTTATCGTTTTTGTAGCAGCTAATAAGCTTTTTCTCAACGACCACCCTGACCCAAAAGAGGTATTTATGACGCAACGTATCGCAATTATCACTGGCGGCAGCCGCGGGCTCGGTAAAAACGCAGCGCTGAAGCTCGCAGAGCGTGGAATTGGCGTTCTGCTGACGTATCAGCGCCGACGCGAGGACGCCGATGCCGTCGTGCATGAAATTGAACAAAAAGGCGGAAAAGCCGCGGCTCTTGCGCTAAACGTCGCCGATAGCGCCAGCTTCCCGGCCTTTGCAGAGCAGGTTAAGGCGCAGCTGCAACAGACCTGGCAGCGCGACCGGTTTGATTATTTAATCAACAACGCGGGTGTCGGCATTTATGCGCCGTTCAGCGAATTCAGCGAGGCGCAGTTTGATGAGTTAGTGAACATTCACTTCAAAGGGCCGTTCTTCCTGACTCAGCAGCTGTTGCCGCTGATTAACGACGGCGGGCGCATCCTGAATGTGTCGAGCGGGCTGACACGCTTCGCGCTGCCTGGCTACTCCGCCTATGCGTCGATGAAGGGCGCGATGGAAGTGCTGACCCGCTATCAGGCCAAAGAGCTGGGCAGCCGCAAGATTGCGGTTAATATCATTGCGCCAGGCGCGATTGAAACGGACTTCGGCGGCGGGCAGGTGCGCGACAATGACGAGCTTAATCGCTTTATCGCCTCGCAGACGGCGCTTGGCCGTGTAGGCCTGCCGGACGATATCGGCGCGGCGATGGCGGCGATTGTTAGTGATGAGCTTGGCTGGGCGAACGCGCAGCGTATTGAGGTTTCCGGCGGGATGTTCCTGTAAAAGATGACCTTGCCCGGCATGACCGGGCAAGGCGTCAGACGGGCTACTCTTTCTGGAAGTGAGACACGCGGATGCGGTACGGCTTCTGTTTTTTATCGAGCGTGCCGCTAATCCCCACCAGCTCATCCGGGCTGACGTCTTTGCCCTGGAACACCGCATGCGGGATCATGACGTCGATATCGCCGCCTTTATCGCGGAACTGATAGAGATCGTCGCCTTTTTTCTTGATCAGATAACCACGCAGCGTCACCGTTCCGCCGTCGTGCATCTCTTTGGCCTGCTTCACGTCGATCGAGCGGGCGTCCGTGATGCCGCGATAGCCATCTTTTAGCTGGTGCGGCGGCGGCGGCGCTTCATCGTTTTTGAAACCGCCTTTCTCTTCCGCCAGCGCAGGCAGCGTCAGTAACGCGGAAAGCGTTGCGATAATCACTGTTTTTTTCATACGTCTCCCTGTGTCGTTTCAGGTGAATGTCCTTTAAGCCTGGCACAAGGAAGCAAAAACGTCTTTTCAGGGGCGGTGGCGTGTGAGGCGGCAGGCGGCGGGTGCGCTTCGCTTACCCACCCTGGAAAACTGCGAAAATGAAGCTGGCGTATCTCGTCTTGTTTAGGGTGGGTAAGCGCAACGCACCCACCTTTGCGTCAGAATTCACTTTCCGGTAAATAGTCGCGCGCCAGCAGGCCGAACAGCCAGTCGTCGTGCCAGCGCCCGCCGAGGTAATAGCTCTCCCGCAGCGTGCCTTCCTGGATAAACCCGGCTTTCTCCAGCGTTTTCTTCGAGGCGATATTGCCGCCGGTCACGGTCGCGACCAGCCGACGCAGCCCGCACGTCTCAAACGCTAAGCGACAAACCGCGCGCAGCGACTCATAGCCATAGCCGCGCCCCTGAAAGGCGCTGCTGAGCAGAAACCCGACCTCCGCAATGCCGTCGCCGCGCATCACAAACCCCGTTACGCCCACCGGCAGACCGCTGTGCGTCTCGCGGATCAGCAAACAGAGCCAGCGGGTGCTTTGCGGCGTCCAGGGCGGCAGGCGCGCGGCGAAATCCTGCATTCGCTGCGCGTCAGTGCGCGGGTCGGTTACAAAACGCATGACGTTGTCGTCGCGTTGCAGGCTTAAAAAGAACGGCCAGTCGTCGGGCGTAATGGGCCGGTAACTGAGGCTGGCTGACCCGAACGTCAGCAGGGCGTCATGAAAAGGCGTCTCGGGGTGCATAGTGGCTCCGTCGGGGGAATAGAAAAACAGTCTTGCCCGAAAAACGCGCCGCTGTCACCCGTCGCGTCCGTTCCCTGCTAATTCAGGCAGGAAACGACGATTTTTCACGCGAAAACCGCGCTGTCGCTTTTTTTCCGGCCATTTTGGGTTATGTTGTTTCACTGCCTGTCAGCGCAGACAAAAAATTCAGAAATAACAATATACTTAAGTGAAATTTCGCCCGCCCTGTTCGCGTTTTTTGCGGGGCGTTGAGCGTGAAAAGGATGCAACATGGCCCGCTCCACACAGCCTCTGGTAAGAGAAACGTTTGAAACTGCGCTGACGGTGATTCGTCAGGCGTCGGTTGAGATCCTGGTTTTGCTAGGCGTTAACGTCGCGGAAGGAAAAGATCCGCAGTGGTTTTTACAACAGCTCGACCAGGCGCGCCTGAATCTCGGCAACTGGGCGACCGTCGCCCGACGCCTTAACCTCAACGACGCCGACATGTCGCAGTTCACCCTGCAACTGCGTCATTTACAGCAGCTGGTGCCGCAATATGAGAGCGGTCAGGATGTGACTGAGAACCAGCTTCTCGCCGCGCTGCGCTTCGTGACCTGCCTTGAGAAGGTGCGCAACCAGCAGCCGAAGCTCGGTTACTCCACCGATATGGACGTGAATAAAGACGCGAAGCAGGGAGAAGCGCTGCGCCAGCTGCGCGCGCTGGATCTGACGCTGCGCGGCATGGTGCGTGAAACATGGCCCGACGAACAGCAGCGCGTCAATGAGCTGAAGCAGCTGTGCGGCGGCGATAAAGTGCGTCGCTGGCTGAAAATGGGCGACAAGGGCGACGTGCTGAGCGGCATGCTGTTCAGCGAGCTGGCGATGCTGGTGGTGGACAAAAAACTCTTCGCCCGCCACTACGACCGGCTTTTCCAGGGCGCGACCTCGCTGACGCTGTTCGTCGAGCCGCGTAAAACCCTGCAAACGCTGCTGGATGACATCCGCGATATCCGTAATACCGCCGCGCTCGGCAAACCGCTCTCCGGCGCGCAGGAAGTGATGCTGGATAACTATTTCAACGCCATCAGCGCACCGCTGCATAAAGCCTGCGGCGAGGGGCGCACGCGCGTTAACCCTGCCGCGCTGATGAAAGCTGACGACGCGCAGCTGAAAACGTTTTTCGACCATGCGGCGAAGAAAAACAGCGTGGTCGGCGGCGATATTTTTGACGTGCGCGACGCCATCGAAAGCCCGAGCCGACGCCAGGACGGCAAAAAGCAGGAGACCCGCCAGCTGGTGATGAGCGCGGTGTGGGGCGCGGTGGGCCTCGGCGCTATCGCGCTGGTGGTCGGCGGGTTGTTTATCGCCAGCGATTCCCTCAACCCGCCCGCGGCGGAGCGTAACGCGACAATGCCGGTCGCCACCGCGATGGCCGCCGAGCCGGAAAATAGCGACGACAGCCCGCGCCATAAGCTCAGCAATATGGGCATTACCTGGGATCAAGGGAACCTGCGCGCCGCTATCGATCGTGATGACGCCGTGGTGACGCGCCTCTTTTTAGAAGCCGGGATGAACTGGAAGGTGGCCTGGACCGAGCAGGCGCTCGCCAAAAATCATGAAGCGACGCTGGAAACCCTGCTGCGTTATCGCCTGCAGATGGATGAGCTTAAACCGTGTCGGCGCATGATAACGACGCTCAGCCACGCGCTGTCGCAGGGCGAAAAGATGACGTCGATGCGTAAGCAATATTTGCAGGCGTTTTGTACTGTGCCGGTGGTGGTGCAGCGCCAGAAATATGAGCTTGAACAGGCGCAGCTGCGCGCCCAGGCGAACCCCGGCGAAGAGACGAAAAAGTGGGTGAAAATCCGCGAGGCGATTTACCAGACGATCCGCTAAGCGCAGGGCAGTAAAAAGGGGAGGCTGATGCCTCCCCTGATTTTTAGTACAACGCAGACTCGCGATTAACGCATGGTCACAAATTCTTCCGCCGCTGTCGGGTGGATGGCGACCGTGTTGTCGAAGTCTTTTTTGGTCGCGCCCATCTTCAGCGCCACCGCGAAGCCCTGCAGCATTTCGTCCATACCGAAACCGATGCCGTGGATGCCGACGATTTTCTCCTCCGGCCCGACGCACACCAGCTTCATACGGCACGGCTGGCGGTGCGAGGTGACGGCGGTGTACATCGCGGTAAACGACGACTTATAGATTTTGACCTCCGCGTCGCCATACTGCTCGCGCGCCTGCGGCTCGGTCAGCCCGACGGTGCCGATCGGCGGATGGCTGAACACCACGGTCGGAATATTGCTGTAATCGAGATGTTCATCCGGCTTGTTGTTAAACAGACGCTCGGAGAGACGACGGCCCGCGGCGACCGCGACCGGCGTCAGTTCGACCGCGCCGGTGTTGTCGCCCACCGCATAAATCCCCGGCACGTTCGTATTCTGGTATTTATCAACGATGATGTAGCCTTTTTCGTTGGTTTTGACGCCCGTTGCCGACAGGTTGAAGTTGTCGGTTTCCGGCTCGCGGCCAATCGCCCAGATCAGCGCGTCCACGGTTTCAGCACGCCCGTCTTCCAGCGTCAGCGTCAGGCTACCGTCGCTGTTTTTCACCACTGATGTCGGCGTCGCGTGGGTGTGCAGCTGCGGGCCTTCGGCCTGCATCACTTCCACCAGCGTTTCAGAAAGCATCGGATCGAACGTGCGCAGCGGCGCGTGCTTGCGCACGAACAGGTGCGTTTGCGCGCCCAGCGCGTTAATAACGCCCGCAAGCTCAACGGCGATATACCCCGCGCCTACCACCGCCACGCGTTGCGGCATCGCCGACAGCGCGAAGAATCCGTCAGAATCGATGCCATATTCCGCGCCTGGAATATCCGGGTGACTCGGACGACCGCCGGTCGCGATCAGGATATGATCGGCCGTGATCCGCTCGCCGTTCACTTCAACGGTATGCGCGTCCACAAAGCGGGCGAACCCCTGAATCACATCGACATTATTTTTGCCGAGCACGTTGTCGTATGAGGTGTGGATACGGTCGATATAGGCGGTGCGGCTCGCCACCAGCTTCTGCCAGTCGAAATGGTTCACCGTGGTGTCAAAGCCGTAATCCGGGCCGTAAAGGTGGATAGCCTCGGCGATTTGCGCGGCGTGCCACATGATTTTTTTCGGTACGCAGCCGACATTGACGCAGGTGCCGCCCAGCGCTTTGGCTTCAATCAGGGCGCATTTCTGGCCGTACATAGCGGCGCGGTTGACAGAAGCGATACCGCCACTGCCGCCGCCGATGGCGAGGTAGTCGTAGTGTCTGGTCATGGCTGTTACCTTTTAATGATTCGAATTAACGCAATTGTAGTGCTGACGGAAAAAGGGTCCATCTATGGCTGCGATTACTCCGGCACGACCCACTTCAGCGTGGTGTGGCCGATGCCCGCCGGCACCAGCGCCTGATGCAGCCAAGGCAGAACGTTCGCCATCTGCTGCTCCAGCTTCCACGGCGGGTTGATAACAATCATGCCGGAGGCGGTCATGCCGCGCTGATCGCTGTCAGGACGCACCGCCAGCTCGATTTGCAGAATACGGCGGATGCCGGTGGCTTCCAGGTCATTCAGCATACGCTTGATCTGATTACGCAACACTACCGGATACCAGAGCGCGTAAATGCCGGTCGCAAAGCGCTTATAGCCTTCGTTGATGCCCTGAACCACCGCCTGGTAGTCGGTTTTGATTTCATAGGGCGGGTCGATAAGGATCAGGCCGCGGCGTGAGGCGGGCGGCAGTTTGGATTTCAGCTGCTGATAGCCGTCGGCGCGCTCAACGCGGGCGCGGTCGTCTTTCTGAAATTCGCCGCGCAGCAGTGGGAAGTCGCTTGGGTGCAGCTCGGTGAGTTGCAGGCTGTCCTGCGGGCGCAGCAGCTGGCGCGCGATAAGCGGTGAGCCAGGGTAGTAGCGCAACTGGCCGCTGCGGTTGAAATGCGACACCGCGCTGATGTAGGGCTCAAGCTCGGCGGGCAGGTCATCCCGCTGCCAGATACGCGCGATGCCGTCCAGATATTCGCCCGTGCGCTCGGCGTGCTCGCCGCTCAGCTGATAGCGCCCGGCGCCCGCATGGGTGTCCAGATACAGAAACGGTTTGTCCTTCTCTTTGAGCGACTCAATGATCAGGCTCTGGACGGTGTGTTTGAGGACGTCGGCGTGGTTTCCGGCGTGGAAGCTGTGGCGATAACTGAGCATGCGGGATGGGTTTCCAAAAGGCGTAAATGAACATCGATTTTGAACAGTATACCGGAAAGTGACCGCTTACGGGATGCGTGCGCTCAACGGGTAAAGCCCAGCGCGGGGCATTGAAATTAACTACACTAAACCCCATGCTACAAGACATTGTCGCTGCAAGATGCGCTTAACCAACACTAATCAGGACGCGCTTATGACCAATCCATTACTGACGCCTTTTGAACTGCCGCCGTTTTCCTCCCTTAAACCCGAGCACGTGGTGCCAGCCGTGACGAAAGCGCTGGAAGCGTGCCGGGCGCAGGTGGAGGCGGTCGTCAGCCGCGGCGCGCCTTACAGCTGGGAATCGCTTTGCCAGCCGCTTGCGGAGACCGACGACCGACTGGGCCGTATTTTCTCTCCGGTAAGCCATCTGAATTCCGTGAAAAACAGCCCTGAGCTTCGCGAAGCCTATGAGCAGACGCTGCCGCTGCTCTCTGAATACAGCACCTGGGTGGGCCAGCACGAAGGGCTTTACCAGGCGTATCGCGATTTACGCGACGGCGACAACTACGCGAAACTCGACACCGCCCAGAAAAAAGCGGTCGATAACGCGCTGCGCGACTTCGAGCTTTCCGGCATCGGTCTGCCGAAAGACAAACAGAAACGTTACGGCGAAATCGCGGCGCGTCTCTCCGAGCTGGGCTCGCTCTACAGCAATAACGTGCTGGACGCGACGCAGGGCTGGACGAAGCTCGTGACCGATGAGTCTGAACTCTCCGGCATGCCGGAAAGCGCGCTGGCGGCGGCTAAAGCCATGGCCGAAGCCAAAGAGCAAGAGGGTTATCTGCTGACGCTGGATATCCCAAGCTATCTGCCGGTGATGACCTACTGCGACAACCAGGCGTTGCGTGAAGAGATGTACCGCGCCTACAGCACCCGCGCCTCCGACCAGGGGCCGAACGCTGGCAAATGGGATAACACGCCGGTGATGGAAGAGATCCTGGCGCTGCGCCACGAACTGGCGCAACTGCTGGGCTTTGACAGTTACGCGGAAAAATCGCTCGCCACCAAAATGGCGGAAAACCCGCAGCAGGTGCTGGAATTCTTAACCGATCTGGCCAAACGCGCCCGGCCGCAGGGTGAAAAAGAGCTCGCCCAGCTGCGCGCCTACGCAAAAGAACATTTTAGCGTCGACGAGCTGCAACCCTGGGATATCGCGTATTACAGCGAAAAACAGAAGCAGCATCTCTACAGCATTAGCGATGAACAGCTGCGCCCCTATTTCCCGGAAAACAAAGCCGTTAACGGCCTGTTCGAAGTGGTTAAACGCATTTACGGCATCAGCGCTAAAGAGCGCAAAGATATCGACGTCTGGCACCCGGACGTGCGCTTCTTCGAGCTTTATGACGAGAGCGGCGAGCTGCGCGGCAGCTTCTACCTTGACCTCTACGCACGGGAAAACAAGCGCGGCGGGGCGTGGATGGATGACTGCGTCGGCCAGATGCGTAAAGCGGACGGCTCGCTGCAAAAACCGGTGGCGTACCTCACCTGTAACTTTAACCGCCCGGTGAGCGGCAAACCGGCGCTGTTTACCCATGACGAAGTGATCACGCTGTTCCATGAGTTCGGTCACGGCCTGCACCATATGCTGACCCGCATCGAAACCCCAGGGGTCGCGGGCATCAGCGGCGTGCCGTGGGATGCGGTCGAGCTGCCGAGCCAGTTTATGGAAAACTGGTGCTGGGAGCCGGACGCGCTGGCGTTTATCTCCGGTCATTTTGAAACCGGCGAGCCGCTGCCGCAGGAGCTGCTGGATAAAATGCTGGCGGCGAAAAACTATCAGGCGGCGATGTTTATCCTGCGCCAGCTGGAGTTCGGCCTGTTCGACTTCCGCCTGCACGCGCAGTTCAGCCCGGAGCAGGGCGCGAAAGTGCTGGAAACCCTCGCGGAGATCAAAAAGCAGGTCGCCGTGGTGCCGGGCCCGACCTGGGGCCGCTTCCCGCATGCCTTTAGCCATATTTTCGCGGGCGGCTACGCGGCGGGTTACTACAGCTATCTGTGGGCCGACGTGCTGGCGGCGGACGCCTATTCCCGCTTCGAAGAAGAGGGGATTTTCAACCGCGATACCGGTCAGTCGTTCCTCGATAACATCCTGACGCGCGGCGGCTCCGAAGAGCCGATGGAGCTGTTCAAACGCTTCCGTGGCCGCGAACCGCAGCTCGACGCGATGCTGGAACACTATGGCATTCAGGGCTGACCTTACGCGTGAATATTTGTCTGATTGATGAAACAGGCGCCGGAGACGGCGCCTTATCTGTTCTGGCGGCCCGCTGGGGACTGACGCACGACGCCGATAACCCGATGGCGCTGGTGATGACCCCTGCGCATCTTGAACTGCGCAAGCGCGACGAACCGAAGCTTGGCGGGATTTTTGTCGATTTCGTCGAGGGCGCGATGGCGCACCGGCGGAAATTCGGCGGCGGTCGCGGCGAGGCGGTGGCCAAAGCGGTCGGCGTGAAGGGCAGCTATCTGCCGCAGGTGGTGGACGCGACGGCGGGACTTGGACGCGATGCGTTCGTGCTGGCATCGGTAGGTTGCCATGTGCGGATGCTGGAGCGTAACCCGGTTGTCGCGGCGCTGCTGGATGACGGGCTGGCGCGCGGCTATCAGGACGCGGAAATCGGGCCGTGGCTGCGCGAGCGGTTACAGCTGATCCATGCCTCCAGCCTCACAGCACTGGATGAGATTACGCCGCGCCCGGAGGTGGTGTACCTCGACCCGATGTTTCCGCACAAGCAGAAGAGCGCGCTGGTGAAAAAGGAGATGCGGGTGTTTCAGTCGCTGGTGGGGCCGGATCTCGACGCCGACGGGCTGCTGGCGCCTGCGCGCGCGCTCGCCACGAAGCGTGTGGTGGTCAAACGCCCCGACTACGCGCCGCCGCTTGGCGACGTTCCTACCCCGAATGCCGTGGTCACAAAAGGCCACCGGTTTGATATCTACGCCGGTACGCCAGCGTAAATCTCTGCGCCCGCCGTCTCACACGTAAAGGGAAATTGTAGGGCGGGTAAGCATCGCGCACCCGCCATCGCCATTACGCTTCTTCGTCGTCGCGCAGCGGAACAATCAACATATCGATATGAACGGTGTTGATAAGCTGGCGCGCAGAAGACATCAGCTTGCTCCAGAAATCCTGATGGTGACCGCATACCACCAGATCCACATCATATTTCTTGATGGCGTCGACCAGCACCTGGCCCAGATCGCCGCTGCCGCTCAGGGTTTCGGTGATCGGATAGCCTGCGTTGGTGGAAAGCTCGGTCAGCGCATGGTGCGTTTCTTCGGAGATACGCTTTTGCATATCGCCCAGGTTAACGTCAATTAACCCGGTGTAGAGGTCGGAATAATTCACATCGACATGAATCAGGGAAATCTTCGCGTTATAGGGACGCGCCATAGATACCGCTTTATCTACCAGCACTTTGCTTTCAGGAGACAGATCGACCGCGATGAGAATATGTTTGTAAGCCATAGTGTTACTCCTTCCATAAGATGTCGATGACCAGTGGACTGGATGACGGATTGCTGCCTGCGACGTCATCCCCGTGCCCGCGTCCTGCGTACCACAATCGCGGGAACTCATTCCAGCGTAAAGACTTAGCGCTAAAGCTAATTTTACCTTATAGCGCCCCGGTACATCCGTCAATCCGCCGGGGTCGCATACATTCAAGCTAAAAATATGTCCGCGAGCGTTGATAAGGATTAACGATGTGGTAAAAAAATTACCGGATCTCCTACACTATTAAAAAAGCCGCTCGGGTGAATAAATGTGAACCTGATCGACTTTCACGCATGCACGCTTTCACAGAACAGTCTTTCAGGTATTGGAGAGCCATTGCTTTCCAGGCGAGTCGTCGGGGGGAAGGTATGATCAGCACCGTCGCGCTGTTTTGGGCTTTGTTTTTGGTTTGCGTTATTAATATGGCGCGTTATTTCTCATCATTACGCGCGCTTTTAGTGGTGCTCCGTGGGTGCGATCCGCTGCTTTATCAGTATGTGGACGGCGGCGGCTTTTTTACCGCGCATGGTCAGCCCAGCAAACAGATTCGCCTTGTCTGGTATATCTACTGGCAGCGTTATCTCGATCATCATGACGACGAGTTTATTCGCCGCTGCGAACGCGTGCGCCGCCAGTTTATTCTCACCAGTTCACTTTGCGGGTTAGTGATTATCAGCCTGATTGGGCTGATGATTTGCCATTAAAAAAGCGGGTCAGCTGCCTGACCCGCTTTTTCACGCCCCGCGAATTCGCTTACACGAAACGCAGCGCTATCCAGTACAGCACGCCTGAGAGCGCGATGGACGCTGGCAGGGTGAACACCCATGCCATCAGGATGCTGGTGACGGTTTTGCGTTGCAGACCGCCGCCATCGACCAGCATCGTGCCCGCGACCGACGACGACAGCACGTGCGTCGTGGACACCGGCATACCGGTATAGCTCGCGATGCCGATAGAAACGGCTGCTGTCATCTGCGCCGACATGCCCTGCGCGTAGGTCATACCTTTCTTACCGATCTTCTCGCCGATGGTGGTTGCCACACGGCGCCAGCCGATCATCGTCCCCACGCCAAGCGCCAGCGCGACGGCCATGATTATCCAGACCGGGGCATACTCGATGGTGCTGAGCATATCCGCCTTCAGGTTTTTCAACAGACGCTGATCTCCCGCGCTGGTCTCTTTCAGCTTCGCCACTTTATCGGTGGTATCAGAGATGCACAGCATAATGCGGCGCAGCTGGCTGCGCTGATCCACGCTCAGCTTGTCGTAGCTGTCGATGTTGTTCAGCATGGCTTTCGCGCGATCCAGCGCCAGAACGGCGCGGCTGGCGTCGCAGTGGAACTCTTTCGTGTTGCCCGTCGGGTTCACCTGCTCCGGGGTCGGGATAACCGGGTCAACGCCCGCGACCTGACGCAGCGCGGCCGGATGCTGCTGGAAATACGTTTCCACGTTGTTGACCGCGTCGCGGGTGCGGGTGATGTCATAGCCGGAGGCATTCATATTCACCACGAAGCCCGCAGGGGCCACGCCGATCAGCACCAGCATAATCAGGCCGATGCCTTTCTGGCCGTCGTTCGCGCCGTGAGAAAAACTCACGCCGATAGCCGACAGGATCAGCGCAATGCGGGTCCAGAACGGCGGCTTTTTCTTGCCGTCTTTCTTTTCACGCTCGGCTGGCGTCAGGTGGATACGAGCGCGTTTTTTGGTGCCGCTCCAGTAGCGACGCAGCAAAAACACCAGCCCGCCTGCGAATACCAGGCCGACAATCGGAGATACGATAAGCGAACCGAAAATGTTGAGCACTTTCGGGATGTTCAGCGCATCCACCACGGAGGTGCCGGTCATCAGGGCGTTGGTCAGGCCAATCCCGATGATAGCGCCAATCAGCGTATGGGAGCTGGACGCCGGCAAGCCAAGATACCAGGTGCCGAGGTTCCAGATGATAGCGGCCAGCAGCATGGAGAACACCATCGCCAGGCCATGAGCGGAGCCCACGTTCAGCAGCAGATCGGTCGGCAGCATATGCACAATCGCATAAGCTACGCTTAAGCCGCCAAGCAGAACACCGAGGAAGTTAAAGAGAGCCGCCATAGCCACCGCAAGTTGCGATCGCATAGCGCGTGTATAGATAACCGTTGCGACTGCGTTTGCCGTATCATGGAAGCCGTTAATAGCTTCATAAAACAGTACAAATCCCAGAGCAAGCAATAGTAACAGGCCAGTGTGTAAATCAAGCCCGGCAAACAAATGTAGCATAGGACGTTACGCCATTTTGAGGACATGAACGCGGCGCATTATCTAAGACAACGGCGGCATGGGCAAAGTGAAATATAGACTTTTTTTAATCGGTGTCGTCCTAATGTCAATTTCACTAAAGAGATTACCTTTTAAATTCAATTTATTAGAATTTGTAACAGGGTTTTGTCTGGTGCGACCAGAGCGGAAACTTTACAATTCGCGGCCTTAACGGCAATGAGGAAGGGTTGTGGAACAGTTTGATGCCATCATCGTAGGGGCGGGCGCGGCAGGATTATTCTGCGCAGCGCTGGCAGGACAGGCAGGGCGCCGGGTGTTAGTGCTGGATAACGGCAAAAAACCGGGGCGTAAAATCCTGATGTCCGGCGGCGGACGCTGCAATTTCACCAACCTTTACGTTGAGCCTTCGGCCTACCTCAGCGCCAACCCGCACTTCTGCAAATCGGCACTGGCGCGCTACACCCAGTGGGATTTTATCGATCTGGTGGGCAAGCACGGCATCACCTGGCATGAGAAAACGCTCGGACAGCTTTTCTGCGACGACTCGGCGGAACAGATTGTCACGATGCTGATGGCGGAGTGCGAGAAAGGCGGCGTCACCGTGCGGCTGCGCAGCGAAGTGCTGGGCATCGCGCGCGACGAGAACGGCTATACCCTGACGCTTAACGGCGGCGCGGTACAAACGCCGAAGCTGGTTATCGCGAGCGGCGGCCTGTCGATGCCCGGCCTCGGCGCGACGCCGTTCGGCTATAAAGTCGCGGAGCAGTTTGGCCTGAACGTGCTGCCGACCCGCGCGGGCCTGGTGCCGTTTACGCTGCATAAGCCGTTGCTTGAACAGATCCAGACGCTCTCCGGCGTCTCGGTGCCCACCGTGGTCACTGCCGACGACGGCACGGTGTTTCGCGAAAGCATCCTTTTTACCCATCGCGGGCTCTCCGGCCCGGCGATTTTGCAGATCTCCAGCTACTGGCAACCGGGCGAGTGGGTGGCGGTCAACCTGCTGCCGGATGTCGACGCGGGCGCGTTTATCGACGAACAGCGCGCCGCGCACCCGAACCAGAGCCTGAAAAACACGCTCGCGATGCTGCTGCCAAAGCGGCTGGTGGAGTGCCTGCAAAGCCTCGGACAACTGCCGGACGTCACGCTGAAACAGCTCAACAGCCGCCAGCAGCAGGAGCTGCTGGAGACGCTGCACGGCTGGCGCGTCCAGCCCAACGGCACCGAAGGCTACCGCACCGCGGAAGTCACGCTCGGCGGGGTGGATACGCATGCGCTCTCCTCCCGCACGATGGAGGCGCGCAACGTGCCGGGGCTCTATTTTATCGGCGAAGTAGTGGATGTGACCGGCTGGCTTGGCGGCTATAACTTCCAGTGGGCCTGGAGCTCCGCCTGGGCCTGCGCCCAGGCGCTCGCCGAATAACGCCCTTCAGTAGAGATTCTGCGGCGTGAAAATGCCGTACTGGCGCGTCAGCCGATGTGACGCGCCCGCGCCAGGCTCGCCCTCCAGCGCGTCGAGAAACGCGCCCGCCCACCACTGACTATCATACTGGCGCACCTGCATCAGCAGCGCGGCATGTCGCTGTCTGCGCTCCGCAAGCGGCATGGCGAGCGCCGAGTGCAGCGCCTCGCTAAGCTCGTGCGCGTCATACGGGTTCACGATGATCGCGCCTTTAAGCTGCTCTGCCGTGCCGGTGAACTGGGAGAGGATCAGCACGCCCGGATCGGCCGGGTCCTGCGCCAGCACATACGCTTTAGCGCTCAGGCTCACGCCTTCTGACAGCGGCGTAAACAGTCCCACTCTGGCGCGGCCGTAAATCCCGGCGACGGCGCGGCGGTTCAGCGCGTCGTTATGCAGATAATTAACCGGAAACCAGCTGAGATCGCCGAAAGCGCCGTTTACCTCGCTGCAAAAGCGCGCCAGCTGCTGCTCCAGCCGCGGTGAAAAATGCGGGTACTCTTTGGCCGGATCGCTCATTTGCAGCAGCGTCACGTCGCGCAGATAGTGCGGATGGTTATTCAGCAGGCTGCGCATGGCGTCGATGCGGTAATGAATGCCGCTGATGTCGTTTATCACATCGTCGCTGACGATAAGCTGGCGCGGATATTTGCCGGTCAGCGGCGCGTGGCGGGCCGGGCGCGCCGTCGCCACGCCGCAGGGAAAGACGCCGACGTTAATGATATGGCCGTTAACGCGAAGCGTGGTGGCGGAGAGCCGCTCCGTGCGGTAGTGGCGCATGACGCAGAGCAAAAAGTTGTTCACATCGCTGCCCGACTGAAAGCCAATCAGATCGTAGAAAAAGAGCGAGCGCATCAGCCAGTCATGCTCCGGCAGCGTTCTGAAGACGTCGCCTGGCGGAAACGGCTGATGCAAAAAGAAGCCGCACGGGTTCAGCAGACCTGCCTCCTTCAGGCAGCGCCCGAGAGGAATGAGATGGTAATCCTGCACCCAGACCACGTCATCCGGGCAGATCTCATCCGTCGCCATCTCCGCCACCGCCTCGTTCCAGGCTTTATAGGCGCAAAACGCGCGCTTCGGGTGGGTGGCGAGATCGGGCCGGTTATGAAACACCGGCCACAACGCCTGGTGCACATAGCCGTGATAGTAGTCGGCGTACTCCGTGGGCGACATCGACCAGCGCTGGCGCGTATAACCGGCGGTGTCCCGCACGCTGACCTGGCGCGGCGCGCCCGCGAGGCCGATAGCGCCGCTCCAGCCCATCCACAGGCCGCCGCGCTGGCGCATAATGTCGTGCAGGGCTTCCGCCTGCGCGTCGGCGCCGTGCGGTACGCCGCAGCGGCTGGATATCATGACTAAGCGAGACATGACTCACCTCTTTTTGCGTGATTAATGACGATGCGCGCGTTTTTCCGCGTCGGTGACTTCACTTTCGAACCGGGCCAGCTCCTGACGCTTGCAGGCGATCCAGGCGTCGCTGAACGGCGCGCCCAGTTGTTTGCGCAGCCAGTCGGCCTCCTGAAAACGCGCCAGCGCGTCCGGCCAGAACAGCGGCAGGGCGGGCAGACCGGCCACTGAGCCGGCCTGCGGCAGCGTAAGCGGGTGATCGAGCCCATAGAGCACGCCCGCCAGCACCGCCGCCGCCACGAGATACGGGTTGGCGTCCGCGCTCGCGAGCCGATATTCGATGCGCTGACTCGCGGCATCGGCGCACGGCAGACGCAGCGCCGCCGAGCGGTCGTTATAGCCCCAGGAGGAGAACAGCGGTTCGTTCAGGCTCTTGCGCAGCCGCCGGAAGGCGTTAGCGCCGGGCGTCACCAGCGCGACGCTTGCCGGCATCAGCGCCAGCAGGCCGCTCAGGCTGCGGCGCATCATGACGTTCGGCTGGCCCTCTTCGCTTGCGAACAGATTATTGCCCTGCGCGTCGTTCAGGCTGATATGAAAGTGCAGGCCGCTGCCCGCGAGCGCCGACCGGGGCTTGGCCATAAAGCTGGCGTAGTAGCCCTGTTTTTCCGCCACCTGATGCACCAGCCGTCGGGCCGCCAGTACCCTATCGCAGAGCGCCACCACGCGACTGCTGTGGCGAAAATTCAGCTCAAACTGGCCCGCCTCGGCCTCCGCGACGATGCCGCACAGCGGCAGGCCCTGACGGCGGGCTTCGGTTTCCATCGCCTCCAGCAGCGCGTTGTCGCGCCCGGGCATGTCGACATCAAAACAGCGCGATGTCGGCGCGGCGCCGTCTGCGGCCTGCAAATAGAACTCCACTTCCGGCGCCATGACCGGGTACAAACCACGGGCGTGAAACGTCGCCAGCAGCCGCTCCAGCACCACGCGCGGCTCCAGCGGGCAGCCTGCGCCGTCCGGGCTTTGCATGGAGAGCAGCAGCTGGGCGTGATGCTCAGGATCGCCCGCGCACGGGCGCAGCGTGCCGCTGACCGGCAGGCAGAGCCGGTCAGGCTCGCGTTGCGCCGCGGCGCCCGCAATCACCTGTCCTTCGTTATCCATTTCATAGACGGACTGCGGGAAATAGCAGCCCTGCGCCAGCGCGCGCAGGCTCTCCACGCTGACGCGCTTACCGCGACGGCAGCCGTTGAGATCGTGCAGGTAAATATCGACGTGGCGGGTGTGCGGGTAGTCCCGCAAATACGCCTCGGCCTCCTGGCGAAACGGTACGCCGACGCCGTCAGGCGTACCCGCCAGCATCCAGGTATTCAGCAACGTGGAGAACATGATCGGTTCCTGCGTGGATGAGACGCGGCCGGAGGAGAGGCTCGGGCTGCGGGGTTTGAACCAGGGAGTAAGAGCAAAGGAAAACATAGGTTACGCTTCTTCAGAGCCGCTCGGGCGATGGTCAAAGGCTAGCGTTTTCAGGGGGGCGTCGGTGTAAAAATCCCATAAAAAGAAGGGCCTGGCGCGTAAAAAAGGCGTTTATGCGCTGGCGGATGAAGGGCTTATGCGCGCCGTGCGGCGGGCAATGAAAGTGGAGTAACAAGCGAATGTAGTGAGAGTCGATAGTCTAATTTATCGCCAGTCGTTAACGTTGCGCCCCGTAACAGGAAGCCCATCAGGAGCGGGTTTCCTGCCGGGTAGGGAACAGCAACACACAACGTTAGTGACCACGATGCGTTTTTTATTGATGATTTTTTCTTTTGCCGCTTTGCTCTCTGCGCCGGCGTTCAGCGCGGCGCTACCGAACGCCTGGCATGACCAGGGCACAAACACGGATGTCTCATACCACTTTCATCACGATGCGCCGCCGCCGCGGCTGAAAAGCGCGCTGCTAAGCCGCTACGGCAGCTGGAAAGGCACCCGCTATCACTTAGGCGGCACGACCCGCCGCGGCGTCGACTGCTCGGCGCTGATGCAGCACCTGTTTGCCGAATCGGCGAGCGTCGCGCTGCCGCGCACCACGCAGGCGCAGATCAGGGAGGGCAGAGCGGTAAGAAAAACGGCGCTGCAGCCGGGCGATCTGGTGTTTTTCAACACCGGCCCGCGCCAGCGCCATGTGGGCGTGTATATCGGCGACGACCAGTTTATCCACGCCTCGAAAGAGAAAGGCGTGACCATTTCCAGCCTGAGCAACCGCTACTGGCGCGTCCGTTATCTCGCCGCGCGCCGCGTGGTGTGACCGTCTACAGCGAGGTGGGCGTCAGGTATTCCAGATGCCGCTCAAGAGGGGCATACGGCGCGGATGCGCAAACGGCGATGTGCAGATCCCGCCAGCGACAGTCGCTGATAAAAACGGTGTCAGACGCCGTGACGCTTTGCGGCGTCTGCAGGAGTTCCCAGACGGTGCCTGCGCGTTGCTTGATAAGCGCCTCGCGCCGGGTCCAGCACTGCCAGAACGCGGGCAGCCTGGCTTCAGCGGGCAGCGCAGACAGCATTGCCTGCTCCTCGTCGCTGAAAATCGCCTGCGCGAGGGGCTGCACGCGTCGGCGCGCCCGGATCCTTTCAATATCACAGCCCACCTCGCCGGCGTCACTTAATGCCAGCGCCACCACGCC
This sequence comes from Cronobacter dublinensis subsp. dublinensis LMG 23823, assembly GCF_001277235.1. Taxonomy (NCBI): domain Bacteria; kingdom Pseudomonadati; phylum Pseudomonadota; class Gammaproteobacteria; order Enterobacterales; family Enterobacteriaceae; genus Cronobacter; species Cronobacter dublinensis. Next base: position 4,215,988 of record NZ_CP012266.1, on the reverse strand, counting down.
GTCACTATGGCTGAGATTAAAGGCCAGCCCAGAATCGTGCGCTAAACAGGGCTTACCGTTCTGGTTTTCCCCAAGCGGCGGCAGGGCAGGCGTACCGATAGCCCAGGCCAGCATAATGCGCCCGGCAAGCCAGCTCGCCTGACGCGGGCCCGTCGGTTGTTGCGCCAGCAATGCGGGCGAAAGCCAGCGCGCCGCCGCCTGCGGCGAGCACAGCGAGGCGGTCTCGCCGATAACGACACGCAGCACGGTTAAGGCCAGCGACGCAACACCAGCGAGGTGTTAATACCGCCAAACGCGAAGTTGTTCGTCTGAATAAATTCGCAGTCGATAGCGCGCGGCGCATGCATGATGTAATCGAGCGCGCCGCACTGGTCATCCGGCTGACGCAGGTTAAGCGTCGGCGCGAACGCGCCTTCACGCATCATTTCGAGGCTCATCCACGCCTCCAGCGCGCCGCACGCGCCAAGCGTGTGGCCGAAATAGCTTTTCAGCGAAGAAATTGGCGTGTGCTCGCCGAATACAGCGGCGGTGGCCTGCGTTTCGGCGATATCGCCCCGGTCGGTGGCGGTGCCGTGAGCGCAGATATACCCGATGTCCTGTGGCGTAAGCGCCGCCATCGATAACGCACGTTCAATGCAAATCTGCATCGTTTCGCGCTGCGGCTGCGTAATATGCGCGGCGTCGCAGTTGGTGTAAAAGCTGACGATCTCCCCGTAAATAGTGGCGCCGCGCGCTTTCGCGTGCTCCAGCTCTTCCAGAATTAACGTTCCGGCGCCTTCGCCAATGACCAGGCCGTCGCGGTCTTTATCGAACGGCGCGGGCGTGGTTTTCGGGGCCTCGTTGCGCTGGCTGGTGGCGAAGAGGGTGTCGAAGACCGCCGCTTCGGAAGGGCATAACTCTTCTGCGCCGCCCGCCACCATGACAGTCTGATAACCGTGGCGGATAGCCTCCCAGGCGTAACCGATGGCCTGGCTGCCGGAGGTACAGGCGCTGGAGGTGGGGATCACGCGTCCTTTCAGCCCGAAGAAAAGCCCGGTATTCACGGCGGTGGTGTGCGGCATCATCTGGACATACGTGGTGCCGGTAATATTGTTGGTGTGTTTCTCCGTCAGCATAGTCGCGAATTCGCTCACCGGGCCGGTGCTGCCGGTCGATGAGCCGTAGGCGATGCCCGTTTCGCCGCTGGTCAGCACGGGGTCGTCGATAAGGCCCGCCATCTCCAGCGCCAGCTCCGTCGCGCGGGTAGACATCAGCGACACTCTGCCCATCGAGCGGATGCGTTTACGGGTGTAGTGATCCGGCGTCACGAAATCATCGACGGGCGCGCCCAGCAGGGTATGCAGCCCGTCGTAGACCTGCCATTCCGGCATTTTGCGCACGGCGTTTTCGCCCGCTTTCAGACGCGCGGCCACCGCCTGCCAGGTCTCACCAAAGGCTGTGACGCCCGCCATTCCGGTAATAACAACGCGGCGCATCATAGCATTCCCCCGTTGATGGAGATGACCTGGCGGGTAACGTAGCCCGCGATATCGGACATCAGATAGCTGGCGAGGCCCGCGACTTCGTCGGCCTGGCCCATGCGTTTCATCGGGATAATGCTCATCGCTTCTTTTAAGGCCGCTTCTTCCATGTCAATCATGCCGGTGTCAATCAGGCCAGGCGCGATGCAGTTGACGGTGATTTTGCGCTTCGCAAGCTCGATCGCCAGCGCTTTCGTCGCGCCGATAATGCCCGCTTTGGCCGCGCTGTAGTTAACCTGCCCGCGATTGCCCATGATCCCGGAGACGGAAGAGACCGTCACAATCCTTCCCCCCTGACGGGCGGCGATCATCGGCATAATGCAGGGCTGCACCACGTTATAAAAACTGTCGAGATTGGTATGGATAACCGCGTCCCAGTCATCGTCGCTGAGCGCCGGAAACGCGCCGTCCCGGGTGATGCCCGCGTTACTGACGAGGCCATACCAGGCGCCGTGGCGTTCAATATCGGCTTCAAGCGTGGCACGGCACGCGTCACGCTGGCTGACGTCGAAACAGAGCAGACGCCCCGTGCCGCCGGCGTCGGTGATGGCGCGTAGCGTCTCCTGCGCGCCGTTTTCGTCGCGATGATAATGTACCCCGACGGTAAAACCGTCGGCAGCCAGCTGACGAGCAATCGCCCGGCCAATGCCTTTGCTGGCTCCGGTAACCAGAACTGATCGACTCATGTAGAGGCTCCCTGAGAAAAAAGCTGATTCAGCTCGGCGTTATCCGGCTGAAAGGTATTAATGCGTCCACGGGCGAGGCTCGCCCCGTCGGCGTGGAGAACGGCGTCGAAACTGCCGAATTTTTCATCCTGCAACAGCAGGGTCACGTCGATGTCCAGCACGCTGCCGCGCGCAAAAACGCTGTGCTGACATTGCAGGTCGCGCACGCCCAAAATCATGCCGAGCGCGATGCCCGGCTCACCGCGCGTCGTGCGGTGCCAGCCGGACCAGACGCCCACTGTCTGCGCCATCAGCTCCATCGCGTACCAGGCGGGAAGGTCGCCTTCGGCGGTCAGAAACGGTGCCAGCACGCCCTGCGGCGACACGGTGACGCGACACCGCGCGCTGTTGTCGCTTATCGTCAGGACGCTTTCCAGAAGCAGCATCGGGGTTTCATGCGGTAAATAAGCGCCAGGCGCCAGATAAGGGGTCACGACATCCTCCCGAATAACAGGCTGGTATTGTTGCCGCCAAAAGCGAATGAATTAGAAAGCACGTAAGGCCGACGCAGCGGCGTCGGGGCGTGCAGAATGCCGCAATCCGGCAGGGTTTCATCGGGCGAATAACGCGCAAAATCTTGCGCAGGCAGGGGCAGCGCGCGTGCAAGAATGAGCGCGCTGATAATCGCTTCGCAAATCCCGGCCGCGCCGAGCGTATGTCCGGTGAGGTGTTTGGTGGAACTGCACGGCACGCGATTGCCAAACAGCGTATGCACCACCTGCGACTCGATTTTATCGTTAAGCGGGGTGGCGGTGCCGTGCAGGTTGATATAACCGATATCTTCCGGCGCAAGGCTCGCTTCGCGCAGCGCCTGTGTAATAGCCCGGATAGCGCCTTCGCCTTCCGGATGCGGCGCAGAAATATGGTACGCGTCGCTGGACTCGCCCGTACCGAGCAGCGCGATGGCCTGCGGCTGCGAGGTCAGCAGCATTAGCCCGGCTCCTTCGCCGATGGTAATGCCGCAACGGTCGCGACCAAAGGGCTCGCACAGGCGAGAGGAGAACGACTCAAGGCTGTCAAAACCATTGACCGGCATCCGGCTTAACGTGTCGGCCCCGCCGACAATCGCGACATCCGCAAGGCCCGCTTCAATCAGGCGTTTCCCGCTGATAACCGCCCTGGCGCTGGAGGAGCAGGCGGTCGACAGCGTGAAGGCCGGGCCCTGTAATTGCAGCCACGCGGCAAGAAAACGCGAAGGATCGCCTAACTCCTGCTGGTAGTAGTGCCAGTCGGTCGCGTCGTCGTTATTAAAGTGCGCTTCGAGGTGCCGGTCGCTTTCATCAAGGCCCGACGTGCTGGTGCCCAGCACCACGGCCACCCGATCGCGGCCATACTGCGCAATGGCGGCATCAACCTGCGGCTGTATTTGCGCAAGGGCGGCCAGCAGGAGCTGATTATTTCGGGAACGGTGCGCCCGGAAGGCGTCCGGGATCGCCGGGAGCGGGCCTTCAACGCCGCCCAGCATGGCGTCCTGCCCCTGTTGCAACCAGCCGCTGCGCAGCTTCATGCCCGGCACGACGCCGCTTTGCAGGCTGGCGGCGGTATCATCAAGCGTGGTGCCGAGCGCGCTGACCATCCCCATGGCGGAAACGTAAATCATCTCAGTCGTCCAGATATTGAATCGTGATGTGGTAGTGGAACACCGCCTGCTCAATGCTGATGGGCTGGCGCAACGCCCCGCGCTCCAGATAGGTGATCCGCGTGACCAGCTTGCCGTCGCTGTCGCGCAGTTCGCGGCGATCGAGATGGTCTGTCAGCGTCCAGCCTGCCGGTAAATGCGCCCGCCAGGCGTCAACCGGCCAGTGGCTGAGCATGATATCGGCCAGCACCTGGCTTGCGGGCGGCAGCTGCGGGACGACGATGGACTGCTCCGTATGAATGCCGCGGCTGTCGTAGGTTGCGAGAAACAGCCGGATACCCACCGACGAGAGCCCCGCCAGCGTGATTTTTTCGCGATCGGCGTTCAGCATCACCAGCAGTGACTGCTTTTGCCCGTTGAATTCGCCGGTCAGCAATTGTTGGCTGTTCACCGCAGGCGTAATCCCCGGCGGTGGCAGCGTTACGCGCACGCCAGGTTTGAGCCAGGCCTGCGGATGCGGATCGTTCTGCCCGTGGGTATGCGACGTACAGCCAACCGACAGCGTGAGCGCGAGCAGCAGGCCCGCATGCCAGAGAGAGTTTCTCATCGTGATTTTCTCGTTTTGCGACGTTCCGGCATGGCCAGAGGAGAGAGTAAAAAGGCGACGAAAATGCCGCAGCACAGTACGGTGCCGAAACCACTGATCGCCTGTGTGGCGCTGAAAACCAGCATGCCGAGCGTCAGCAGGGTCGTTATCATCGCAAGCGTGATGGCCACCAGTGACGTCAGCGGCGTACCGCGCGGATTGCTGAAAAAGAGCGTGTAGTTAATACCGATGCCGAGTACGAGCACGAGGGCCAGCAGGGAAAAGATATTCAGCGGTTGTCCGGTAAAGGCGAGCGCGGCCAGGCCTGCGGCCAGCGAAAGCAGAGACGGCACCAGGCTTATCAGCCCCTTACGCAACCCGAGACGCATCACCGCGCCGATGGCGATAATGATAAGCGCCACCCCTAACAGGCCCGTCAGCACATGGCGATAAAGGGAAAACAGCGCGTCAAAGGACGCCTTTCTGTCCACCCAGGCGACGCCAGGCTGGCGTGCGGCGATGTCGCCTAACGCTGCGCTGTCGCGCACGCCATCGACCGGGACCAGCGCGCCGCTGGTACCATCGGGCAGCGTCAGCCACATCAGCCGCCATCCTTCGCTGGCCGGGCTCGCCAGCCAGTTTTCCAGCGTGACGGGCATCGGGGCGCTATTGATGGACGCGACCGGAATACCAGCCTGCGTCAGACGCGCAGTGATGGTCGGCGCCGCCGCCTGAATCAGCGCGACATCACGCTGCTGGCGGGCTTGCGAGTTCAGCGGGATCAGGCGATAACGCGCCAGCCAGCCCTGTTCGCGCGCGGTCTCAAGGCGCGGCGCGAAGGCTTCCATACGCTCCAGCGTCTCCTGCGGCGTCTGCCCGTAGACCACGAACCATTTCTGATCGCTGCCCTGGCCGGTCATGGCGGCGATCGCTTTTTCCTGCGCCAGTAAATCGGGCGGTAATGCCTGGAGTTGCGCAATATCGTCATTCACACGCAGCGTGGCGATGCCTGCGGCGGACACCAGCGCGATGCACACCGGCAGCCCGATAATCAGACGCTTATTGCGCCGCCAGGCGGCGAGCGCGGGCAGCAGCAGCGAGAGCGCCGGCGCCGGGCGCACGGGCAGGCCGCGACACAAGAGCGGATGCCAGAAGATCACGGTCAGCCCGGAGGCGCTCAGCCCGATGGCGGCGAACAGCGCCATCTGCCGAATGCCAGGAAACGGCGCGAGCATCATCACCAGATACGCCGCGACGGTGGTCAACAACGCCTGCAACAGCGTTTTGCCTACTTTGGCCATACTTTGCTGGGGCGAGGCTTCCTGACCGTGGATCATGCGCTCGGTCAGGTAGTAGAGCGTATAGTCGGCAGAAATACCGATAACGCTGACGCTCATCACCAGCGTCATCAGGTGCAATTCGCCGAACACCAGCAGCGTGACCGCGCAGCCCGCCAGCGCGCCGGTGCCGACAGAAAGCAGGCACAGCAGCAGCGGACGCAGCGAACGGAAGGTCACCACGATAAGCGCAATCACGCCGAGGATCGTGGCAAGACCTAACGTCGAGACATCCTGCTTCGCCTGCTGGCTGGCGTAGTCGCTGTAAAACGCCGTGCCGCGCGACATCACCTGGGCGTTCGGAAACTGCGCCTTCAGCGCCTGCCCGGCGGCGTTTAACGCCACGACCATTTCATGCGTCCGGGTCATATCGAAGGAGGAACCGGCCAGTTCGCCGTGCAGTAAATACCAGTAATTACCCCTGTCGTCCTGCGCGGTCAGCCATCCCTGCATCAGACGCAGACGACTGGCGTTTTGCGCCAGCGCCATTTGCGCGCCGCGCACCAGCATCAGCGGATCGTTGCGCAGCTCTTTGCCGCTGACGCCGGAAAACGCCGAGTAGACCTGTGACAGGATCCACTGCGCCTGGTTCTCACCGCCGTTTTCCAGACGGCGGCGCGTTTGCGCATCGAGATTGCCGTTGCGATGTTCAAAGTAAAACGCGCCCCACGCCTGCTGCTGATGCGCGTCCATCGGGCCTTTCACGTCGCGCAGAAACGAGAAGCCGCGCAGCGTCTCCAGCCAGCGCTGCGCGACCTGCGGATCGGCGGTTTTTCCGCTGCTAACCATCCAGACGACCTGGCGATCGAGACGCTGCATAAAGCCGTCATGCAGCGCAGGCGGAATGTCGCCGAGCGTTTGCTGCGGCAGCAGGGCCAGCACGCTGCTGTTAATGCGTGCGTGAGGCAACTGCGCGCACAGCGTCGCCGCAAGCAGCAGGCACACGCCAAGCCACGCCAGCGCGAACCGCCGTGGATACTCAGAAAGCAAAGCGTTGACGTTCTTCATCGGTCAGGGTCGCAGGCTCAAGATGGTGCTGGCTAAAGACGATGTCGGTCTGGTCGCCTTGTTTATCAGACAGGTTGATGGTTTCCAGATAGTCGCGGCCCTGGAGTTCTATCGAGGCGAAGATTTTATCCAGCGGCGTGGTGACCGGCGTCAGCGCCAGACGCCAGCGGCCCTGACCGTTGTCCTGAAAGTCGATGCGAAAGTTTTGCTCAAGCACCTTGCGGTCCGCCTGGAACAGCGCGCGGAGCAAGTGATTAAACTGGAACATCTGCGGGTTGTTTTGCGCCGTCACGACCTGCGGCGGCTGGTCATTGATTTGCTGCGCCATCCGCGTGTCGTCAAGCAGCAGGGTCATGGGAAACGGCTGCGTCTGACGCCAGAGCAGGCCTTTGTCGCGCGCAATAATCATCTCTCCCCGCGAGCGCAGCGGTTGCGGCATATCTTTAATGGTGCGGGTCTGTTCGAAATGCGCACGCACGACCGGCTGTTGCGTAAAGCGCTGCTGGAGTTCATCAAGCGTTACCGCGCTGGCAACAGGCCCGCAGAGCAGTAATAACAAGGCCCAGAATTTCATACTGTAATTCCCATGCGTTCAAAGAGAATGGCCGGACTGACAAAACACATTTCCCGGCTCTGCTCTTCAACAGCGACCTGAATGGTGTAGCCCGTCGTGGTGCGTTTACCGGTTTGCGCATCGAAAATCGTGTAACCGATGCGTAGCCGGTTTTCATATTCTTCGATCGTGGCGCGCACCCGGATATGTTGCTCAAACGTCAGGGCGTCGCGGTATTTCACGCGCGTGTCGACCACCGGCCACACGTAGCCGGAGGCCTTCATTTGCCGGTATCCGTAGTTGAACTGGTTAAGCAGCGCCTCGCGGGCTATCTCGAAATAGCGAAAATAGTTGCCATGCCAGACGACGCCCATCGAGTCGACGTCATGAAAAGGGATGGCGAGTTGAACTTCCGCAGTGAAGCGGGGATCGTTTAACACCTTAAGACTCCTCGTTCCGTTCGTCTGTCGCGACCGTTGCGTCGGGCAGGCGCCAGAAATCGTAAAAGTTGAACCATTCAAGCGGTGACTGGAGCGCGTAGTACTCCAGCCGTGCGGCATAGCGATCGACGGCGTCCTGCAGCGCCTGCTGACGCTGTCCGCGCGGGAGCGTCAGCGGGTTCGCGAACGGCTCAAGAAACAGATGCAGCTTTTTGCGCAGATGGAGCGCGAAGACGACATCCACCGGGCAGCGTAAGGCGGCGGCGAGAATAAACGGCCCCTGCGGGAAGGGCGCAGGCTGGCCCATAAACATGCTCCAGATAACGCGCCACTGGCCGCCGCGCTGAGGATTGACCGCGATACGATCGCCGACGATCGCCACCCACTCGCCGCGATCGAGTTTGTCCTTCAGCAGCATGGCGGTATCGGGGCCGATATCCGTCACTGGGATCAGGTTGACGCCCGCGTCGGGAGCCGCCTCTTCCATAATTTGTTTAAAGCGCTGCGCATTTTCACTGAACACCAGCGCGTTAATGACGATATCGCCGTGACGTTCAGCCAGCGCCCGGCAGGCTTCGACATCGCCGAGATGAGAGGCCAGCAGGAGCCGGCCCTGTTGCGGTCGCGCAGCGATGGCGGCCTGCGCTTCTGGCGAGATAATCACTTCATGGCCAGGGCGGAACTCGCCGCGCCAGCTCGCCACTTTATCGAGCATGGTTTCGCCGAAGCGTAAAAAGTGGCGATAGCTGCTGAGCCGTTCCGGTAAGGGCTGCTGGCGCAGCGCGAGGGTGTGCCGCACGCGCGAGATCCACTGGCGCGAGGCCTGGCGCGCTTCTGTGGCGGTTAGCCAGTAGACGGCTATCACCGGGCGCAGCAGCGCGCTAAACGCCCGGCGTCCCAGAAGACGCCACACGGCTATCATGATGCGCATCCCCAGCAGGCCTTTTCTCTCCTGCTGGCGCGCCCAGTGCTGCTGGCGTCGACGCCATAACAGGCCCGGCGCGCGCGGCAGCATGCCGAAAAAGAGTCGGGTATGCATCCAGGAGATACGGCAGTTGTCCCGCAGCGCGTCGAAATGCGAAATGCCGTCGTGCGGATAGGTGACGCGGGTGGGGATAAAATAGCTGGGATGGCCCTGCCAGTAGAGGCGCACCATGATTTCGGTATCGAAATCCATCCGTTTGCCGGGCATATGGCGCTGCGCCTGGGCGAGCGTCGCTGCGACCGGGTAAACGCGAAACCCGCACATGCTGTCTTTTAACGACAGCGACAGCGTTTCAATCCAGACCCAGACATGCGTTATCCAGCGTCCGTAACGCCGCGCGCGCGGCATAGAATCATCATAAACAGGATGACCGGAGATAAGCGCGTCGGGGTGCTGGCGCGCGAGCGCTAAAAAGGCGGGAATATCCTCCACCGCATGTTGCCCGTCGGCATCGACCTGCACTGCGTGGGTATAGCCCTGCGCCGCCACATGGCGAAGCCCTTCGATGACCGCCACGCCTTTCCCCGCATTACGGGGCAACCGCACCAGCGTCAGCGAGGGATAGCGCTGGACCAGCGCGTCCAGCGTGGCGCGCGTCGGCGCGTCGCTGCCGTCGTCAATGATGAAACAGGGCAGGGCGAAGGGCGCCAGGCGGACCAGAACGTTTTCTATCAGGCTGCCGTGGTTGTAGCACGGGATAACCACGCAGGGCTGAAAGGCGGCGGTCTCTAGCGACATAGCTTGATTTTCCCGCTGCTCGACAACACGCGCGTTTCGCCCGCCAGCCGGTGGTAGCTGAAGGAGAGTACGTTACGCGCCTCGTTCCAGTCGAGCGTGAGCAGAACATCGCAGCCCGGCAGCAGCGGCGCCTGGAATTTCACGTTCTGAATGCCCTGGAAGCGGTAGTCGGGCGCCAGGATAGCCTGAGCGTAGTGCATCACCCAGTCGAGCTGCGCGACGCCTGGCAGCAATGGCTGAACGGGAAAATGCCCTTTAAACCAAAACAGCGTGGGATCAAGGCGCAACACGATCTCAGCCTGATGCGAAGAGGGCTGATGGCGTTGGATCTCATGAGGGGTCATGAAAAAGTTCCTCTAATTGCGCATAGACACGCTTGTTCATACTGTTCACCGGAATTTCATCCACGATGCGCCAGTAGCGGGGAATGGCGACGGGCTCAAGCCACGGCAGCAGGGCGCGACGCCATGACAGCGCAAGCGGTGTGCCCGCGCTTTGCAGTTGCTGAGGCGCGCCGTCGTGGTCGAGCACGACCAGCACGCCGACGCCCTGGCGTCCGCCGCGTGTGACCGGCAGCGCAGCGACATCCCGTATGCCTTTAATGGCGAGCATCCGGCGCTCGATATCGCTTAAGGAAATCCGTTTTTCTTCGATCTTCACGACGCGCCCCTGGCGGCCTGCGAGCTGGAACCGGCCGTCTTCCAGCACGCGCAGCGCATCATCAAGCAACAACCCTTCCTGTTCGGGGATGATGGCAGAGCGCGCACGCCAGCGGTCCTGCTCCGGCGTGAGTACGACGCCGGGGAAAGGCTGCCAGGGCTTATCGTCCAGATCGCGGTAACGCCAGGCGAGCACGCCGGTTTCCGTACTGCCATAAATTTCATCTGGCGTAATGCCGGTCCAGGCAATCGTCTGCTGCACATCCTGCCAGGGCAGCATGCCGCCTGCGGAGATAATTAACGCCAGTGACGGCGCGGCGAGCTGGTTATCCAGGCGTTTAAGAAAGGCCGGGCTGCTGATAAAGGCGTAGGTGTGTCCGGGCGGTAGCGCGGCAAGCTGTTCGGCGTAATAGAGCATGGCCGTGTGAAGCGGCAGCCCCAACGCCATCGGTAGCATGATGCGAAACGACAGGCCATAGAGGTGCTGCGGCACGACCGACGCCGCCACGCGGCACCCTTTGAGGCGCGAGGCGAAGCGTGACGCCAGCAGCGAGGCTTCTTTATCCAGGCACGCAACGGGTTTACGCACCCGCCGTGGCTGACCGGTTGAGCCGGACGTAAACAGCTCGACATAGCTGTCCGGCGCTATCGCGGGCGGCGTCTGGCACGGCGCATCGCCCGGTTGAGCGCAGGCGACCACCAGCGTCGGGCCGCCCCAGTTCATCGTGTGATCGCTCAGGACGCCGTCGAATAGCCCTTGCTGCTCCTGTAAAACCGCAATACGGCTATGGCCTGGAATTACCGGCACTTTGCCGGCATGCAGCGCAGCCAGCAGCGCGGTAATGAACAGATAGCTGTCTTCAAAGCAGAGCGCCCAGCGCTCGCCGGGCTGCGCCAGAAGCGTCTGCGTCCAGCGCGAGACATCAACGCGCAGCTGCCCGAGCGTCCATTCGCGGCTGCATGACCAGGCGATAACCGTGTCGTCAGGCCGCGGCGCGCTCAGCCACTGCGCGACAGGTAACGTAGAAGGGGTCATATCGCGCTCCGCTGAATCACCCGGCGGCGCACCAGCCATTCGCCCGCCATCAGAAGGCCCATGAGCACGTAGGCGATGGCGCCGTTCCAGAGTGTCCAGAGCGACGTATCGCCAGAGAGGCAGGTCGCGGCGGCGACGGTGCCGTTGACGATAAAAAAGAGGCTCCAGATTTGCGTCACTTTGCGGGTATACCGGACGGCGGGCGCGGGCAGATCGGGCTCACGCAGCCGCGCGAGACGCTCAACGAGCGGCATGCCGCGCCAGAGCGAGCTGCCAAAGAGCGCCAGCATCACGGTATTCACGGCCACCGGATACCACAGCAGCACATCCTGTTGTTTCAGCGCCGCGCTGGCAAGACAGAGCGTGATACCCGCAAGCGCGACACCTGTCGACATCACGCGGCCGGGGCCTGTCATCCGGCGGGCCTGATACAGCCGCGCCAGCAGCAGCAGCGCCAGTACGGGGATCATCCAGCCCATCATGTTCAGCCTGATGCCGAGCAGGATAACAAAAGGCCAGGCCACCATGAGCGCCACGGAAAGCGGCGCGCTACAGCGACGCAGCACGGTCAGGATCTCAGCCATTTGCGCTTATTCTTCGCTAAGCAGACGCTCGACTGCGTCCACTACGTCCTGAACGGTGCGTACGGATTTAAACGTCTCGGGCTTAATTTTCTTGCCGGTCTTTTTTTGCAGATGCACAACCATATCGACGGCATCAATGCTGTCCAGCTCCAGATCTTCATACAGCCGCGCCTGCGGCGTGATGTCCTCAGGATCGATTTCGAATAATTTGACGAGAAGTCCGGAAACTTCCTGATAAATAGCGTGTTGATCAACCATAACAAACTCGTTTTATGCGCGTTGGGAATGAATAAAAGACGCCAGCGAGGCGACAGAGAAAAAGTGCTGACGCATCTCTTCGCTTTCTGCGGAAAGCACAACGCCGTATTGGTTTTTAACTGCCAGCCCCAGTTCAAGCGCGTCGATAGAATCGAGACCCAGCCCGTCGCCAAACAGGGCGGCGTCGGTTTCAATATCATCGGCGCTCAGTTCTTCGAGGTTGAGCGTGTTGATAATCAGATTTTTAATTTCAAGATAAAGCGCTTGCATCGTTGTGGATCCCTGCCAAAGGTGTGGTTTGCTGTGATAACTGGGACAAGAGGTGTCGGTTAAGCTGACGAGCCGCCAGCGCAGGCTCGATGCCCTCATGCACCTCACAAAAATCTGCGGTATGGATTCTTTTCCCTGCCGTGACGACAAACACCGGTTTGCGCGCGGGGACGTGATACCACTTGCTCTGCTTATCCAGCAGATGTTCGCTGCACGAAATGGTCACGACTCTCAGGTCCGCCTGACAGCGCACGGCGATATTGGCCGCGCCGCGTTGCAGGCGCATCGGTTCGCCCGCGCGGGTGCGCGTGCCTTCCGGGAAAATAAGCAGGGTGTCATCGCCGCGCAGGCGCTTTTCGCTCTCGGGCAAAAGCCGGTCGGCCTGGCTGTTAATCAGATAATCGGCGGCCCGGATCACGCCGCTGACGAAGGGGTTTCGCAGCAGGTCGGCTTTCACCAGACAGTCGGTTTCCGGCATCACCGAGGCGATAAGAACGTAGTCAATGAGCGTCGGGTGATTCGCCACCACCAGACAGCCCCGTTCATCGCGCAGCGTCTGCGCGCCGTTGATGTGGTAATCCAGCACGCCCACCGCTTTTGACACGCGCAGGAAAAAGCGAAAGCTGGCGGCAATGCTGCGTCTGGCGAGGCGTCGACGACGCCGGGCGTTGCGCTCTGCCAGGTTTAACAGATTGAACCAGACCACGGATAACAGCAGCCCGCCCACGCCGAAAAGCGTAAAGCAGAACGCGGTCATCAGAAGCCGCCAGAGCCAGTTGAGGCGCGCTGCGAAGCCGGTCATACGCGGCTCCAGCGCCATTCCATGCGCTCGCCCGCCAGCGTGAAATCGGCCTGCCCTTGCAGGTAATAACGCAGGAATTGCAGGCTCTGGGAAAGCGTTGGTTCAGGGGCAGGCGCGGCGGGTTGCGTCTGGCACTGTAATGCCGCGCCGGATTCAATCACCAGCGCGACGGCATAGGCCCATCCCGGCATGCCTTGCGGCACGCGCGAGTGGTAAAACTCAGGCAGCACGCCGTCAAAATCGACCATCAGCACGCGCTGGTAGCCCGCCTGTAACAGGCATATTACTTCGCAAAGCCCTTGCTGAAAGGTGTCTGCGCCCGCCGAGAGCGACGACGACACGAGCGGCTGGCTGGCCGCGATAGTCAGGTTGCCAACCGCAGAATTGTGTACGGACATCGCGAAATCGGTCGGCGAAAGCGGCTGGCGGGAGGTTAGCGCCGTCAGAATGCGGAAATTGCGCTCCAGCTCGCCATGGCGGCTGGTAAACAGCACCGCGTCAATGGCATGGCGGCGCAGCATCGTCAACCCGCACTCGACCGCCAGACGGCTGCCGGAGGCGAGACGGCGCGCTGTCATCATCGGCAGGGCGGTGAGCTTCGCCTGCGGCGCCGCCGGATCGACAGGCAGCTCGCGGCACGCCCAGTCCATCCACTGCGCCGTTTCACTGAGCCCCGGCGCTCTGGCCTCCCAGTCAACAAGGTTTAATGCAAAATTCATTCACGCGATTCCGCCGCACATAAGACATTTTTCTGACTCAGAAGCATCAGGAAAAGGGTGCTGCGACCATTTTACTGTGACTCAAAATCATCGGTGACTTCTCAGGTTTTCTGGCATATCAGCAGGGTATGCCCGGTCCCGAGATGGTCGATTTGTTGTTTAACGTTAAAGCCCGCCGCTTCAAGCCAGGCGGTAAACTTCACGACGCTGTAAAAACGGCTGTTGCCGTTCGCCATGCAGGTGAAGTAGAGCGACGAGGCATTCAGACTGAACGACGCCGCTTCAAATTTTTGCGCATCCCAGAAGAGCTCCATGACGCATAAATGCGCGCCCGGCTTCATAACGCCCGCGACGCGCGTCAGCATGGCGACAATCTGCTCGGGTGAAAAACAGTCGAGAAACTGGCTCATCCACCAGATATCCGCTTCATCCGGCAGCGGCGACTGCGCCAGCATGTTCACCGGATGAAAATCAATGCGATCCGCCATACCCGCGGCGCTGACCGCCTCGCGCGCCAGCGCGATTTGCTCCGGCAAATCCAGCAGCGTTACGCGCACGTCTTTGTTATATCGGCAGCAACGCAGCGCCCATTTACCGGTATTTCCGCCAACGTCATAAATTAAATTCGGCTTAAGGGCGAAAACGTGCGGCAGAACGGCGTCAAAGGCGGCGTCCGAGTAGTAGTGATCGAAGGCAAACCAGCTGCTTTTGGCGGGCTCAGGCAACTGCGACAGCGCCGGATAAATCGTCGGCCACTCGCCAAAAACTTTGAGCCCTTCGGGCGTGCCTTTTTCCAGGGCGTCGCGCAGGAAGTAGAGCCCCTGGTAACAGACGTCCTGGGTGAAATCCATGTTTACCCGCGTCATTTTGTCATGCAGCAGGAAATGGCCGGTTCTTGCGAGAAAATAGCGCTCGTCTCGCTGGAAGAGAATGCGGCCGCTCAGGCCCATATCGAGCAGAATGCTGACGGCGTAAGGGCTTAACGTGCAGGCATCGACGATCTCATCGAGCGTGGCGCCCTGCCGATGCTGGCCGTCCAGAAACGCGAGAATCCCCGCGTCGCGCAGGTTGATCGCCGCCTGAAAAAGCATCGGCGCAAAAGCGATACGCTGGGCTTCGGTTATCGCTTCCAGCGCGCTCAATGAATCGTTGTCGTAGTGAGCGGACACAGTACTTTCCTTAGTGTTGACGCAGAAAAGCCGGTGCCCGCAGGCCCGGCTTAGATCATCAGGCGATTACAGATCCGCACCCGTTGAGAGATTCAGCTGGATATCTTTATCGAGGTTATTCACCCAGCGGTTATAGTTTTTATGAATTTTGCCGTTGGAGGCTTTCAGGTTTGAACTGCCAACGTAATTGATGGAGTAGCCGTTAGCGCTGTAAGGAATGCGAATTTCGGCGGAGTGATCGCGGTTTTTCAGGCGGCCATTAATAACGCCCGGGCCTGCATCCGTCATCATCCAGTCGCGTTGTTTCCCTGCTTTGAGAATGGCCGTTCTGACCTGTTGCGCCGTATGCGTGCCGCTGACCGTGGACTGAATATTATCCACTGGCGCAGTACGCGCGCAGCCTGCCAGAGCAACTGCCACCGCCAGCGCGGCGACCCATTTAGTGACCTTTTTCATATCATCTCCATATTTCATTTATGAGTAACGCAACAGGGTGAAGAGACGGCTGTGTACGTCTCGCCACGCATCATTTCACCGGCATACCGCCAGTGCCGCCGTTGGGGCGTTAAGGCCATCGAGTAAATTATCTAAAAAGGCGGGCTATCTTCTGGCTTGCAACAAGACGTGTTGAGCGGCGTCTGGTTGGCATTAGATGCTATTACTTTTTAAAATCAGAATTTACTTATTTATACAAATAGTAAAATAATGCTAGCGCGTAAGCAATAGCATCCCGGTAATAGCAATTAAGTGAACACACATCTTTATAAGCCGTTGTTTCAAAGATTGTTTATATCGGCGGTTTTCGTAATGCGGTTAAGTGTTGGCGGGCGCTTGTTCGGGAAATCATTGAAAGTTCAATGACATCAGAGCAATGAAAAATAATTGTGAAACAATTGAAATTAATTCGTTTGAATCTGTTCGCCGTCAAGGCGTAATAGCCGGAAATAAGACGAGGCTTGTTTCAGAATTAGCGCATAAAAAAGCGGGCATGATTATACCCGCTGATAAAACACGAACACCTACCCCACCTGGTAGGGTGACTACCCCGGCAACCGGGTTTTTGGGCGACCCGGGCCCAGCAGAACAGCGAGTTTGCTGCCGCCATGCGTGGTTTCCATCCAGATCTTACAGACGCTGGTGAGCGGCACCGAGAGCAGCATACCGACCGGCCCCAGCAGCCATCCCCAGAACAGCAACGAGAGGAATACCACCATCGTGGACATCCCGAGGCGGTGGCCCATCATGCGCGGTTCGAGGATATTGCCGAGGATCATGTGCACCAGCAAAAACAGCAGGCCAACCATAAAGACTTCATACACGCCGTTGAACAGCAGCGCCTGGATCATCGGCGGAATGGCCGACAGCACCGCGCCGATATTCGGAATGTAATTGAGTAAAAAGCCCAGCACGCCCCACATCAGCGCGAACTGAATATCCAGCAGCGTCAGGCCGAGCCAGATAATTACGCCGGTCCAGAGACTGATAAGCGTTTTAAGCGCCAGATAGTGGCTGACGCCTTTTAGCGCGCGGTGCAGCCCGGCGATGTGCAGCTGCGGGTTAGAGAGCGCGAAGCGCAGCTTATAAGGCACGTGGCGCACTTCAAACAGCATAAAGACGACGGTCATCACCAGCAGCACAATACTCGCCATCGCGCCGGAGAGTTGCGTCATCAGCGTGGTCGCGAAGGTCACCATTTTCTCTGAGTCCATGCGTTGCAGCATGCGCTCCGGCGAAAGGTGCAGATGCATAAACGGCACCATTTGCTGTAGATGAAGCAGTTTTCGCGTCAGTTCCTTATTATATTTCGGCATTAACGCGACAAACTCATTAAACGAGGCGGCGAGCACGCCTAACAGTAGCGTCAGGCCTATCAGCATCACAATCACGACAATCGTAATGGCGACAGGGCGGCGAAAGCCCCGGCGCATAAACCAGGTCACCAGCGGGTTGAGCACAATAGCCAGAAACAGCGCCAGCAGCAGCGGAACAATCATGTCTGCCGCGGCGTGAATGCCCGCCAGAATGATGACCAGCGCCGCCAGCTTTTGCAGCATATGCAGGCCGACTTTATCTTGTTGGGGTTGTTGGGGTCGTTGTGGACCAATCATAACCAATTCCTTTTATGAGGGCTTTCTTAGTGTAGTGTGCATTGGGCAATGCGCCGCAGAGGGGAAGTCTGAAAGCCTGAGGTTTCCGTTGCAGGAAATATCAGGTTTATACTGTCGCTACCGCTGTTGCTGAAAAAGTGAAATGTCATGCCGGATGTCTGCGCCGAACCCGCGTTAAGCGGCCTGCGGCTGAACCTGAAAATCGTCTCTATTGTTATTTTTAACTTCGCTACCTTCCTGACTATCGGCCTGCCGCTGGCGGTACTGCCAGGCTATGTCCATGATGTGATGGGATTTAGCCCGTTCTGGGCGGGGCTTGTTATCAGCCTGCAGTATATCGCCACGCTGATAAGCCGTCCTCATGCCGGGCGTTACGCCGATCTCTGGGGGCCGAAAACCGTCGTGATCGTCGGCATGTTCGGCTGTCTGCTGAGCGGCGCGAGCTATTTTCTGGCGTGGTGGGGCGGCGGCTGGCCGCTGGCGTCGCTGGCGCTGCTATGCCTCGGGCGCGTAGTGCTGGGCTTTGGGCAGAGCTGCGCGGGGACCGGCTCGACGCTCTGGGGTGTCGGGGTGGTCGGTTCGGCGCATATCGGCAAAGTTATCTCCTGGAACGGCGTCGTCACCTATGGGGCGATGGCGGTCGGGGCGCCGCTCGGCGCGCTCTGTTACCGGCTGGGCGGCCTGCCGCTGGTGGCGGGCGTCATCATGGGCGTGGCGCTGCTCGGCATTGTGTTAGCGCTGCCGCGCCCGGCGGTGAAGGCCAGCAAAGGCAAACCGCTGCCGTTTCGCGCGGTGCTCGGTAAAGTCTGGCCGTTCGGTATGGCGCTTGCGCTTACGACCTCCGGCTTTGGGGTGATCGCCACCTTTATCACGCTCTTCTATCAGGCGAAAGGCTGGGACGGCGCGGCGTTTGCGCTCACGCTCTTTAGCGGCGCGTTCGTCGGCACGCGGTTGTTGTTCCCTAACGCGATAAACCGGCTGGGCGGCATTAACGTGACGCTTATCTGCGGCGTCGTCGAAACGCTCGGGCTGCTGCTGGTGGGGCTGGCGGTCGATCCGTGGATGGCGAAAGCGGGCACGTTTCTGGCGGGCGCGGGCTTTTCGCTGGTGTTCCCGGCGCTTGGCGTCGTGGCGGTGAAGGCGGTGCCGCAGAGCAATCAGGGCGCGGCGCTCGCCACCTATACGCTGTTTATGGATCTGTCGCTTGGGATAACCGGCCCTGCGGCGGGCGTGCTGATGGCCTGGGCGGGCGTACCGGCGATTTACCTCGCGGCGGCAGGGCTCGTGGCGCTCGCCATTCTGTTGAGCCTGCGCTTAAAAAAACGGCCCGCCCCGTAAAAGGCAGGCCGTTGAGATAAGCACGTTTATCGCGGCTTATTTCACCACGATGGTGTTGATGATGTTCTCTGCGGTGCTCTGCGCCTGCTGCTGATTGTCGGCAGGCAGCGTGATTTGCAAGGTCAGCAGCTGGTTATCAACGTTGCCCAGCAGCACGGAAGAGTAAGCGGTCTGGCCTTTGGCAGAGATGACGGTGTCGAGCTGCTGCATCTTCTGGCCTTTGACTTCAATCGCTTTATTGGTCACGACCTGCAGCTGCGGGTCGCGGGCGCGCTGCTGATCTTCAAGACGCTTCGCCAGCACTTCCAGCGACTCCTGGCTCTGCTGACCGATAATTACGATAACCGCTTTCTGGCCAGTGGCATCGGAGTAGACGTGCATGTTGTTCGCCTGGGTGCCCAGTTTCCCGCTCTGATCGGTCATATCCGCAGGCAGCGAGAAGCTCAGTTTGCCATCCAGCAGGCTGATTGGCTGGCCGGAGGCTTCACTCTGGGAAGCACCGGCGCTTGCCGGCGCGTTGCTGTCTTTGTTGTCGCAGGCGGCAAGCCCCATCACCAGCAGGCCAATACCGACATATTTCACCAGATTGCGCATTCACTTATTCCTTTACAAGAGACGGTCATCACGACCCATCCCTGCATCTTAACACAAGAAATTCCGTGAACCTTTAACCGCGCTGCAGCACGCGGAAATCGGATTTATCCGCCAGCTTTTTCAACAGCATATTCAGCAGAACGCCATACATCGGCAGGAAGAAAATCAGGCTGATAAGCACCTTGAAGGTGTAGTCCACAAGCGCGATTTCCATCCAGTGTTCGGCCATAAACGGGTCGGGGCTGCGCCAGAAGGCGATAAAGAAAAACGACAGCGTGTCGCTGACGTTGCCGAGCAGCAGCGACGCGCCCGGCGCGAGCCACCAGCGCGGGCTCTGACGCAGGCGGTTAAAGACATGCACGTCGAGAATTTGCCCCAGCGCATACGCCATAAAGCTCGCGGTCGCGATGCGCGCCACAAACAGGTTGAAGTGCGCCAGCGCGCCAAACCCCTGCCAGCTACCCATGTAGAACAGCGAGGAGATGACGTAGGAGACGAGCAGCGCAGGCACCATCACGGCGAAAATAATGCGTCGTGCCAGCGGCGCGCCAAAAATGCGCACGGTCAGATCGGTGGCGAGGAAAATAAACGGAAAGCTAAACGCGCCCCAGGTGGTGTGAAAACCAAAAATGGAGACCGGCAGCTGCACCAGATAGTTGCTGGAGGTGATCACCAGCAAATGAAACAACGAAAGCCAGACGAGCGCGTTGCGGCGCTGACCAGAAGTAAAGGACGTCATATTGTGACCTTTTTGTCAGTTGGGGTGAGGGAACCCAGTTCATCTTCACGCTTAAGGCAGACGCAGCGCGTTTGCGCAAAAGCCGCCGCATGATACTGCTTTGCGTCGCCAATGCAATGGTTAATTTTAACGCAATCGTTCACATGAGTTGCGTCACAAAAAACGGCGCGTAAACTAAAGCGGTTTTTCACTGACCCGAGAGAAGCATGACCGATCTGTTCGCCAATCCTGACCACACCCTGGACGCCCTCGGGCTGCGCTGCCCTGAGCCGATAATGATGGTGCGTAAAACCGTGCGCCATATGCAGCCTGGCGAAACGCTGCTGATCGTGGCCGACGATCCGGCGACGACGCGCGATATCCCCGGTTTCTGCCGCTTTATGGAGCATGAACTGGTGGCCTCGCAAACCGAAACGCTGCCGTATCGCTATGTGCTGCGTAAAGGTCAGTAATTCCTTCCAGAGCCGCGCCCTGCGGCTTTCTGAACCTGCGTCACATTCTTTTTAAACCCCTGTTTCAGAGTTTTTGCTTTTGTGAGGCGCTTCACCCCGGCTTTACAGGACGTCGTCTAATTTATAACCGTTAAATTAAAACGCCGTTTTATAACTAGCCTGTCTATACCTTCTGGAGCGACCCGATGAAAAAGCGATTGATACCGGCTTTCGCCGGTCTGTGCCTGTCCACCGCGTCACTGCTGTTTGCGCCCGCTCTTCACGCGCAAGTGATTAAAGCGGCCGATGTTCACCCGCAGGGGTATCCGAACGTCGTCGCCGTGCAAAATATGGGTGAAAAGTTAGAACAACAAACCAATGGCGACCTGGAAATCAAAGTCTTTCCGGGCGGCGTACTGGGCGATGAGAAGCAGATGATCGAGCAGGCGCAGATGGGGGCTATCGACATGATCCGCGTCTCGATGGCGCCGGTCGCAGCGATTTTGCCGGAGATCGAAGTGTTTACGCTGCCCTATGTGTTTCGCGATGAAGACCATATGCATAAGGTCATCGACGGCGATATCGGCAAGCAAATCGGCGACAAACTCACCAGTAGCCCGAAATCGCGGCTGGTCTTTTTAGGCTGGATGGATTCGGGCACCCGCAACTTAATTACTAAAAACCCGGTCATCAAACCGGAAGATTTACAGGGCATGAAAATCCGCGTCCAGGGCAGCCCTGTCGCTATCGGCACGCTGAAGGCGATGGGCGCGAACGCGGTCGCGATGGGCGTGAGCGAAGTTTACAGCGGCCTGCAAACCGGCGTTATCGACGGCGCGGAAAATAACCCGCCGACCTATATCGCTCACAACTACCTGCCGGTCGCCAAACACTACACCCTGAGCGGCCACTTTATCATTCCCGAAATGCTGCTTTATTCGAAAGTGAAGTGGGACAAGCTCAAACCCGAGCAGCAGCAGAAAATCCTGACCCTTGCCCGCGAGGCGCAAATGGAGCAGCGCGAGCTGTGGAATGCCTATAACAAACAGGCGCTCGACAAAATGAAAGCGGGCGGCGTGCAGTTCCACGACATCGATAAAGCGTATTTCGTGAAAGCGACAGAGCCGGTACGCGAGCAGTATGGCGCGAAGCACCAGGCGCTGATGCAGGCTATCGCCGACGTTAAATGATCCTCCGCGCCGGGCTCTCCCGGCGCCTTACCCTCTGCGGAGTTGTTATGTCCCGATTCTTGCTGGTCTGGATGGATCGCCTGTACCTGCTCGCCATGGTGGTGGCCGGGTTTGCGCTGTTGATTATGACGGTCGTGATCCCGATTGGTATTTTCTCACGCTACGCGCTTAATCGCGGTGAATCCTGGCCTGAGCCGGTCGCCATTATCTGTATGGTCACGTTCACGTTTATCGGCGCGGCGGTGGGCTATCGCGCGGGATCGCACATTGCGGTGAACATGCTCACCGACCGTCTGCCCGCGTTCGCGCAGCGGGTCTGCGCGCGCATTGTCGACGTGCTGATGCTGGTTATCTCACTGGTGATGTTTTACTACAGCGCCCTGTTGTGCGTGGAGCTCTGGGAGCAGCCGGTCGCGGAATTCCCGGTGCTGACCTCAGGGGAGAGCTACCTGCCGCTGCCGATTGGCTCGGCGATCATGATTCTGTTTGTCATCGAACGACTGCTGCTGGGTTCTCAGGAGAACCGTCCGGTCGTGCTGATTGGCAACCATAGCTGACGGGGAACACCATGGACGCTTTTATCTTACTGGCCACGCTTGCCGTGCTGCTGGCGCTGGGCATGCCGGTCGCTTTCGCGGTGGGCCTGAGCGCCATCGTGGGCGCGCTCTGGATAGACCTGCCGCTGGAGGCGTTAATGATTCAGATAACCAGCGGCGTTAACAAATTCACGCTGCTGGCGATTCCGTTTTTTATTCTGGCGGGCGCGATCATGGCCGAAGGCGGCATCGCCCGTCG
Source organism: Cronobacter dublinensis subsp. dublinensis LMG 23823 (assembly GCF_001277235.1). NCBI lineage: Bacteria > Pseudomonadati > Pseudomonadota > Gammaproteobacteria > Enterobacterales > Enterobacteriaceae > Cronobacter > Cronobacter dublinensis. The sequence goes on along the minus strand of NZ_CP012266.1, from coordinate 4,193,825 downwards.
GCTGGTGAACTTCGCCTATCTATTTGTGGGCTTTATCCGCGGCGGGCTGTCGCTGGTAAATATCGTCGCCTCGACGTTTTTCGGTGCGATTTCCGGCTCGTCAGTGGCGGATACCGCTTCTATCGGCAGCGTGATGATCCCGGAGATGGAAAAGAAAGGCTATCCGCGCGAGTACGCGGCGGCGGTGACGGCGAGCGGTTCGGTGCAGGCTATCCTCATTCCGCCCAGCCATAACTCGGTGATTTATTCGCTGGCGGCGGGCGGCACGGTTTCTATTGCGACGCTGTTTATCGCGGGCGTGCTACCTGGGCTGCTATTGGGCCTGAGCCTGATGAGCCTCTGCATCGCCTTCGCCCGGCGGCGCGGCTACCCGAAGGGCGAGCGTATCCCGTTTAAGCAGGCGCTGAAGATTTTCGTTGACGCACTGTGGGGGCTGATGACGGTGGTTATCATACTGGGCGGGATTATGAGTGGCGTGTTTACCGCCACGGAGTCCGCCGCGGTAGCCTGTCTGTGGGCGTTTTTCGTGACGATGTTTATCTATCGCGACTATAAGTGGAGCGAGTTGCCGAAGCTGATGTTCCGCACCGTGAAAACGGTGACGATTGTGATGATCCTCATCGGGTTTGCCGCCGCCTTCGGCGCGGTGATGACGTACATGCAGTTGCCAACGCGCATTACCGAGTTTTTCACTACGCTTTCGGATAACAAATACGTCATCCTGATGTATCTCAATATCATGCTGTTGCTCATCGGCACGCTGATGGACATGGCACCGATCATTTTGATCCTGACGCCGGTACTATTGCCGGTGACTAACCAGCTTGGCATCGATCCGGTGCATTTCGGGATGATCATGATGGTGAACCTCGGGATAGGGCTGATTACGCCGCCGGTGGGCTCGGTGCTGTTTGTCGCAAGCGCAGTCAGCAAGCAGAATATCGAAAGCGTGGTGCGCGCCATGCTGCCGTTTTATAGCGTGCTGCTGATTGTGCTGGCGATGGTGACCTATATTCCGGCGATATCGCTCTGGTTGCCGCGCGTACTGGGGATGATGTAAAAGTGAGCGGGTAAGGCTGCCTTACCCGCTCAACGGATACTCTCGATGGGTTTAGTCCGGTGGGTAAGCGCAACGCCACCCACCGTGTTCCGCTGTCATCTGCGCTGTCGCAGCAGCCTTAACGCGTTGGCGGTCACTAATACCGTTGCGCCGGTGTCGGCCAGCACGGCGAGCCACAGGCCGGTTAACCCGAGCAGCGTCGTGACGAGGAAAACCGCTTTTAACCCCAGCGCGATGGCGATGTTCTGGCGAATATTGCGGTGCGTGGCACGGGCGAGCGCGATCATCTCCGGCAGCGCCGTGAGACGGTTGTGCGTCAGCGCCGCGTCGGCGGCTTCCAGCGCCACATCGGTGCCGCTGCCCATCGCGATACCGATAGTGGCGGCTTTCATCGCGGGCGCGTCATTGATACCGTCGCCCACCACCGCCAGCGGCGCGCGGGCATTGAGCGTATTCACCTGTTCGACCTTATCGGCAGGCAGCAGCCCGGCGCGATAATCCATGCCGAGCGCGTGTGCGATAGCCGCCGCCGCGCGCGGATTATCGCCGGTCAGCATCACGCTCTGAATGCCCATCGCACGCAGTTTTTCCACCGCGTCGCGCGCGTCGGCGCGCTGGGTATCACGCAGCGCCAGCGTACCCAGCAACTGATCGCTCGCGGTCACGACGATAACCGTCTGCCCCTGCGCTTCCTGGTCGCGGATGCGCTGTTGCCACTCGTCTGGCAACGTTATCGACACCTTATCCGGCGCGCTGATGCGCACGGTGCGGCCTTCCACCTGCGCTTCGACGCCCACGCCTGCCAGCGTGCGTTGCGCACCGGCGCGTAACGCGGCCACGCTGCGCGCGTTCGCCTCGCGCACGACCGCCTGCGCCAGCGGATGCGTGCTGCCCTGTTCCACGGCAGCGGCGAAGGCCAGCAGCGCCGCCGCCTCCAGCCCCTCGACCGCATCGACCGCCGTTACCTGCGGCGTCCCGGCGGTCAGCGTGCCGGTCTTATCAAACGCTATCTGTTCGACGCGCCCGAGCGCCTCCAGCGCCGCGCCGCCTTTAATCAGCGCGCCAAACCGCGTGGCGGCGGCAAGGCCGGACGTAATGGCCGCGGGCGTCGAAATCACCAGCGCGCACGGACAGCCAATCAGCAGCAGCGCCAGCGCTTTGTAAATCCATGCCAGCCAGGGCGCGGCGAACAGCAGCGGCGGGATCAGCGCCGTCAGCAGCGCCGCCGCCATAATGGCCGGGGTATAAAGGCGGCTGAAACGGTCGATAAAACGCTCAATCGGCGCACGCTTCGCTTCCGCTTCTTCAATCAGATGCAAAATTCGGTCAATGGCGCTCTCGCCGGGGCGCGAGGTCACCTCCAGCGAGACAAGCCGGTCAACGCTGGTGGCGCCTGCCGGGATGTTATCGCCCGGCTGATGCTCAACGGGGAGCGATTCGCCGGTCAGCGCGCTCTCATCGAAACTCGCGGTAGCGGCAAGCAGCCTGCCGTCTGCCGGTAGCCGCCCGCCTGCGGCCACTTCAATCACGTCGCCGGGCTGAAGCGCGCTTATCGCGACCGTTTCACGGGCGTCGCCGCGCAAACGTACGGCGGTTTCCGGGCGCAGCGCCACCAGCGCGCTGACGCCGCTGCGCGCGCGGTTCGCCGCCCAGCCTTCCAGTCGTTCGCCCACTAAATAGAGCAGCAACACCATCGCTGCCTCTTCGCTGGCGCCAATGATCAGCGCGCCGGTGGCGGCGACGCTCATCAGGGTTTCGATGGCAAAAGGATTGCCGCTGCGCGTCAGACGCCACGCCTGACGCGCAACCGGGAACAGGCCGACCAGCGTTGTGACGATAAACGCCGCGCGGCCCGCCAGCGGGTGGAACTGCTCCAGCGCCCAGCTCAGCGCCATCAGCGCGGCGATAATGAGGATCGGCAGGTTTTCGCGCCAGGCCGACGGGGCGGCGGGCGCGGCGGCTTGCGTATCGCGCAGCGTATAACCGGCGGCGCGTACCGCCTGTTCAATGGCCTCGCGTCGGGAGGACGGCGCATCCACGACCAGTTTTTCGGTCGCGAACAGCACCTGCACATGGCGAACCCCTGCCACCTTGCGCACCGCGTTTTCCACTTTGCGCGCGCAGGCGGCGCAGTCCATACCGGCGACCTGCCAGCTCAGCGCGCCTTCGGGTTCGACCGCTGGCGACGTGGGCTCGCAGGCGCCGCTCGCGCAGCAGGGCGCGTCGCCGGCTGTCGGTTTCTGCGGCGCAGGCGTGAGCGTCATTTTCGCAAACTGCGGCGTCTGGCGGGGTTTTTCTGAAGGGGTGCTCATGGCGCCTCCGGTAATGATAATTTTCTCATTACCGGAGCTTACACTCTGGAGTCGACTCCAGAGTCAAGAGAATTGTGGGCGGAATTTCACCGCCCGTTGGTCAGATATAGAGCGCGCGGACAATCATAAAGTGGCCCGCGAAATAACACGCGGCGGCAATCGCGCTGTCGGCGGTAAAACGCTTACGGTAATGACTGCCGAGCCAGATGATAGCGTTCAGCAGCAGCAGCGTCGCGCCTGCAAAACCCGAGAAGCTGGTGTCGGTCGGGCGAAAGAAATAGAGCTCGCCTGCGAGCCACACCATCACCAGCGTCATGCCGATATAGGTGCAGATGGGCCAGCGCAGCTCTTCGAGGCGGGTCCAGATCGTCGCTATCAGCGCCACGCCAATCACCAGCAGCGCCAGCGGCAGCGGCCAGAAGAACGACAGCGTCATCTGGCTGGCGAACCAGATGGTATACAGCAGGTGCGAGAGGAAAAACGCGCCGAAGGCGTAGAGCAACCGCTGGCGCGGCAGCAGCATCAGCGCATCGCCCGCGAGCGTCGCCACGAGACCCGCCAGCACCAGATAGCCCGTTGGGCTCACGAGCGGCGCCTGCCAGCCCAGCAGCAGCAACAGCAACAGCGTTAACGGTTTGAACACCCAGCGTTGCCAGGTCGCGCCACGGTAAGACGCATCGACATACAGCCAACCGGATAAAAAGACAGCAATAAACGACCAAAGCATGATAAGTCCCTGATTCAGTTATTGTAACGTGCGCAGATAACGCGCGGCCCTTCATTTCAGTCTAGTGGTCAGACAGCCGGGATGACAACGCCTGGCGCTGCGGGGTATTCTTAAAAAGATCTGAGCCGCCGGAACCCATCATGAGTAAGCCACCGCTTTTTTTCATTATTATCATTGCGTTAATCGTTGCAGCCGCCTCTTTTCGCTATGTGCAGCAGCGGCGCGAGAAAACAGAAAATGACGCGGCGCCGGTCACGCAGGAAAACGTCGTCGTGGCGAGCAAGCGGGAAAAGCCTGCCAGCGGGCGGCGTTCGCGCGAGCAACAGGTCGCGCCGCCTGCGCAAACCGTGCGGTATGAGGCGACGTTTCGCCCGCAGGAAGGCGGGGCGGAGATGCGGTTTCGGCTGGATGAGGCCCATTATCACCAGCTGACGGTGGGCGACCGGGGCCAGCTGGTGTATCAGGGATCGCGGTTTATGGAGTTTGTGCCCGCGCCCGCGCGGTAGTGCGAACGGGCGGGTGCGGTTCGCTTATCCGCCCGACAACATGCTCGCGTGTTAACGCGGCTTCTTCTGCTTCTTCTGCCAGGCGATCAATTCAAACACGCCGAAGATAAAAATACGCGCCTGTTCAAAACGGCTTAATGGCGGGGCGTCTTTAGGCTGCGTGGCGCGCAGTAACGATAATTGCAGGATATGCATGATTATCATGAAAAACAGCGCCACGTTGACGAAAATATTCAGCGGGCGCGGGAATGGCTGGACCAGGTTCAGCACCAGAAAGCCCCACACGCCCAGCATCAGCAGGCGACCCAGATTAATCAGCATGTTCCTCTCCTTGTGTTTCGCGCAGATAGAGCCGGTAAGCCACCTGGCCCGCGACCTTTTCCCGGTGCAGCTGCCAGCTGGCAGGAACCGGCGGCAGGCCGTTTTCCACTTCACTTTCAACGTAAATCAGCGCCTGCGGCGCGAGCCAGCCCCGTGTTTCCAGCAGGGTTAAGGTTTCTTCCAGCAGCCCTTTGCGAAACGGCGGATCGACAAACACGATGTCGTGCGGCTCGCCGCTCTGACTCAAAAAATTGAGTGTGTTAGTGTTCACTACCTTTCCGGCGCTGGATTTGAGCGTAGCAAGGTTTTTCTGAAGCTGCTGCGCGACGCCGCGCTCCATCTCAAGCAGCGTTGCGCTTGCGGCGTAACGGGAGAGCGCCTCCAGGCCCAGCGCGCCGCTTCCGGCGAAGCAATCCAGGCAGCGCGCGCCGACCAGATACGGCGCCAGCCAGTTAAACAGGGTTTCGCGCACGCGGTCGGTGGTCGGGCGCAGGCCGGGGCTGTCGGGCACCGGCAGCTTTCTGCCGCGCCACTGTCCGCCAATAATGCGGATCTGGCCGCTACCTGAGGAGGTTGGTTTCTTCATTATGCTCACACGCTTTTCAGTCTGGGCTGCTATTCTAGCGGCGCAAACGGGCGGGCGAAACCTCCGTGCGGCGGTATGCCGCCCCGGCGGGAAAGTGGTAGACTAACTTATTCATTCACAATTTTTTTCAGTACCCTGAGCCAGACGACGGGACTGCGCCATGTATTAACCGCGAGGAGTGCATTCGCCAATGGCAAAAGAGAAGAAACGTGGCTTTTTTTCCTGGCTCGGTTTTGGCCAGAAAGAGCAGGCAGAAACTGAAGCCGAACAACAAAAAGTAACAGAACAACCCGCGGCGACAGAAGAGCGCGTTGAGCCTGACGCACAGACAACTGCTGAAGAGACGACGCACTCCCTGGCGGAGTCCGAAAAGTTCGCTGAAGACGTGGTCGCGGTCAGCGAAAGCGTCGTTCATGAAGAACAGGAAAAGGCCGGGCAGCCGGAGCCGGTAGCGGCCCCCGCACAGCCGGAAACTGAACAGCCGCAGGCGGTAACGCCGCCGGTGGTGGAAGCCGAAGAGTGGCTGCCAGAGCAGGAAGAAAACCGCGCGCCGGTTGACATAGCGCCTGAACCCGTTGCTGAAACGGTGCCGGAAACGATCGTTGAAGAAGACGTTATCGAAGAGGCGGCTGTTATCGACGCGCCGGTCGTTGAAGAGCCGAACGTTGAGCCTGCGGCACCAGACGTTTCGCACGATGAAGACGAGGTTGCGCAAGACGCGCCGATCAGCGAAGAAGAGCTGGCCGCGCTGGCCGCCGACCCGGAAGCGGCGCTCGAAACCGAGCCGGAGGCGATCGAAGACGCAGCGCCGGTCGCGGAGCAGGAGAAACCGACCAAAGAGGGTTTCTTCGCACGTCTTAAGCGCAGCCTGCTGAAAACGAAAGAAAATCTCGGTTCCGGATTTATCAGTCTGTTCCGCGGCAAAAAAATCGACGACGATCTGTTCGAGGAGCTGGAAGAGCAGCTGCTGATTGCCGACGTGGGCGTGGACACTACCCGGAAGATTATCGCTAACCTGACCGAAGGCGCGAGCCGCAAGCAGTTACGCGATGCCGAAGCCCTTTACGGCCTGCTGAAAGAAGAGATGGGCGAGATCCTCGCCAAAGTAGACGAGCCGCTGAAGGTGGAAGGCAAAACGCCGTTCGTTATCCTGATGGTCGGCGTGAACGGCGTGGGGAAAACCACCACCATCGGCAAGCTGGCGCGTCAGTTCGAGCAGCAGGGCAAGTCGGTCATGCTGGCGGCGGGGGATACCTTCCGTGCGGCGGCGGTGGAACAGCTCCAGGTCTGGGGTCAGCGCAATAACATTCCGGTTATCGCGCAGCACACCGGCGCGGATTCCGCCTCGGTGATTTTCGACGCCATTCAGGCGGCGAAAGCGCGCGGCGTGGACGTGCTGATTGCCGATACCGCCGGGCGTTTGCAGAATAAATCGCACCTGATGGAAGAGTTGAAAAAGATTGTCCGCGTGATGAAAAAGCTCGACGAGAACGCGCCGCACGAAGTGATGCTGACCATCGACGCCAGCACCGGCCAGAACGCGGTCAGCCAGGCGAAGCTGTTCCATGAGGCGGTCGGGCTTACCGGCATCACGCTCACCAAGCTGGACGGCACCGCTAAAGGCGGCGTTATCTTCTCGGTGGCCGATCAGTTTGGCATTCCGATTCGCTACATTGGCGTGGGCGAACGTATTGAAGATTTGCGTCCGTTTAACGCGGGCGACTTTATTGAGGCACTTTTTGCCCGAGAGGATTAACCATGATTCGCTTTGAACATGTCAGCAAAGCCTATCTCGGTGGGAGACAAGCGCTGCAGGGGGTGACCTTCCACCTGCGGCCTGGCGAGATGTCTTTTCTTACCGGCCACTCCGGCGCCGGTAAGAGTACGCTGCTGAAGCTGATTTGCGGTATCGAACGGCCCAGCGCCGGGAAAATCTGGTTTGGCGGCCATGAGATAAGCCGCCTGAAAAACCGTGAAGTGCCGTTCCTGCGGCGTCAGATCGGCATGATTTTTCAGGATCACCACCTGCTGATGGACAGAACAGTCTACGATAATGTGGCGATCCCGCTGATTATCGCGGGCGCCAGCGGCGAAGACATTCGTCGTCGCGTCTCGGCGGCGCTGGATAAAGTCGGCCTGCTGGACAAAGCGAAAAATTTCCCGATCCAGCTCTCTGGCGGTGAACAGCAGCGCGTGGGCATCGCCCGCGCCGTGGTGAATAAACCTGCCGTACTGCTGGCGGATGAACCGACGGGCAACCTGGATGACGCCCTCTCGGAAGGCATTCTGCGTCTTTTCGAAGAGTTTAACCGCGTCGGGGTAACGGTACTGATGGCGACGCATGACACCGGGCTTATCTCACGGCGCAGCTACCCGGTGCTCACCCTGAGCGACGGGCATTTGCATGGAGGCCGTGTTGGTGAATAAACGTGACGCGCTGAATGAAATTCGGCGCTTTAGCAACAAGCTGGATAATCTCCGTAAACAGCGTTCCTCCGGTGAAACAGGACGACCTGTGCAGAAGCGAAATAAAGGCGCTAACGTCAAAGGCAAATCCCGGCAGGGCGGCATCAACGAACAGGTGCGTTACGCCTGGCAGGGCGCGCTTGCCGATCTGAAAAGCAAACCGCTCGCCACGTTTTTAACCATCATGGTGATTGCCATCTCGCTGACGCTGCCAAGCGTCTGCTACATGGTTTATAAAAACGTCAGCGAGGCGGCGACGCAGTATTACCCGTCACCGCAGATAACCGTTTATCTCGATAAAACGCTCGACGATAACGCGGCCCAGCAGGTGGTGGGCCAGCTACAGGCTGAACCGGGCGTCGCGAAGGTCAATTATCTGTCGCGCGACGAAGCGCTGGGCGAGTTCCGCAACTGGTCAGGCTTTGGCGGCGCGCTCGATATGCTGGAAGAAAACCCGCTACCGGCGGTGGTCGTGGTGGAGCCGAAGCTCGATTTCCAGAGCAGCGAGGCGCTTAATACGCTGCGCGATCGCGTGGCGCGCCTGCAGGGCGTGGACGAAGTGCGCATGGATGACAGCTGGTTCGCGCGCCTTTCGGCGCTCACCGGGCTGGTAGGCCGTGTGGCGGCCATGATCGGCGTGCTGATGGTCGCGGCGGTATTCCTCGTTATCGGCAACAGCGTGCGCCTGAGTATTTTCGCGCGTCGTGACACCATCAACGTGCAGAAACTCATTGGCGCGACGGATGGTTTTATTCTGCGCCCGTTCCTTTACGGCGGCGCGCTGCTCGGTTTTACCGGCGCATTACTTTCACTGATTCTGTCAGAAATTTTGGTGATGCGGTTATCCGCCGCCGTGACGGACGTGGCGAAAGTTTTCGGAACCACGTTTGAAATCAGCGGGTTATCTTTCGATGAATGCCTGCTGTTGCTGCTGGTTTGCTCGATGATCGGCTGGGCTGCCGCCTGGCTTGCGACCGTGCAACATTTACGTCACTTTACTCCGGAATAAAAAATATTTGTTATAATCATCCCCTGCTGCGAGTTCCCGTCAGCAGGGGATGCGTGCTAACGAATTCCGCTTCTTCTGCCCACGCTTTTTCATAGCAATGTCACATTTTGTGCGTAATTTATTCACAAGCCTCACGGGAACTTGTGGATAAAATCACGGTCTGATAAAAGAGTGGCTGATATTCTCGTTGCTCAAACATACTGGCCCGTTTGTTGCCTGATGGGGACGAACGCCAGTCCGATGTCGATTGAGAGGATTTGAATGACCAAAGAAATGCAAACTTTAGCTTTAGCCCCGGTCGGTAACCTGGAGTCGTATATCCGGGCGGCCAACGCCTGGCCGATGTTATCGGCAGACGAAGAGCGGGCACTGGCTGAAAAGCTGCATTACCAGGGCGATCTGGAAGCAGCGAAAAAGCTGATCCTGTCCCACCTGCGTTTTGTTGTTCATATCGCTCGTAACTACGCGGGCTATGGCCTGCCGCAGGCGGACCTGATTCAGGAAGGCAATATTGGCCTGATGAAAGCGGTGCGTCGCTTCAACCCGGAAGTGGGCGTGCGTCTGGTGTCGTTCGCCGTGCACTGGATCAAAGCGGAAATTCACGAGTATGTGCTGCGTAACTGGCGCATCGTGAAGGTCGCCACCACCAAAGCGCAGCGTAAGCTGTTCTTTAACCTGCGTAAAACCAAGCAGCGTCTGGGCTGGTTTAACCAGGACGAAGTCGAAATGGTGGCCCGCGAGCTGGGCGTTTCCAGCAAAGACGTGCGCGAGATGGAGTCGCGTATGGCCGCGCAGGATATGACCTTCGATATGTCGTCAGACGATGACGCAGGCGACAGCCAGCCGATGGCCCCGGTGCTGTTCCTTCAGGATAAATCTTCCAACTTTGCCGATGGCATTGAGGATGACAACTGGGAAGAGCACGCCGCCGACAAACTGACCGATGCCATGCAGGGTCTCGACGAGCGCAGCCAGCAGATCATTCGCGCGCGCTGGCTGGACGAAGACAACAAAAGCACGCTGCAGGAGCTGGCAGATCGCTACGGCGTTTCCGCCGAGCGCGTGCGTCAGCTTGAAAAGAACGCGATGAAAAAACTGCGCGCCGCGATAGAAGCGTAAGCCACGCGCAGCCTATACACCCCGCCTTATGCGGGGTGTTTTGTTTTATGCGTACCGAATAAGTGACGGGTACGCCTCCCCGATACAGGCCAGCAGCGCTTTAAACGCGCCCTCCATTTTCTCTTCCGCCACGCAGGCGAAACCCATCAGCAGCCCTCGTCGCCGGTTCTCCGTCAGGTAATAGCGCGAAAGCGGACGCACCAGAATATCGCGCGCGTTGGCAAGACGGGCGATGGCCTCGTCGTCGGCGTCATCTGGCAGATTCAGCACCAGATGCAGCCCGGCGTTATCGCTGAAATCCGACAGCGCCTGCGGGCCGAGATAGCGCGTGATAAGCGCGGTCAGGCACGCCCGACGACGGCCATACAGCAGCCGCATACGCCGGATATGCGCGCTGTAATGCCCGGCCTCGATAAACTCCGCCAGCGCTGCCTGGATAATCGAATGGCCGCCGCGATAAAGCTCCGCATGGGCGGTTTTCATCGCCTGCGCCAGCGCGCGCGGCAGCACCACGTAGCCGATACGCAGCCCCGGATAGAGCGTTTTGCTAAACGTGCCGATGTATATCACCGGCGGGTCGGCCACCAGCCCCTGCAGCGCCGGGATCGGCTGGCCTGAGAAGCGAAACTCGCTGTCGTAATCGTCTTCGACAATCCAGCTGCCGGTCTGACGCGCCAGCGTCAGCAGCCGCTGGCGGCGCTCCAGGCTCATCACCGCGCCGAGGGGGTACTGGTGCGACGGCGTGACGAAAATCAGCCGCGGCGGCGCTTCCCAGCGCGCAGGCGGCACCATGCCTGCCCGGTCGACCGCCACCGGCTCGATACTCACTTCATTCATCTGCAACACATGCCGGATACCCCAGTAGGACGGTTCTTCCACCCATGCCACATCGCCGCGATCGCACAGCATGCGCGCCACGAGATCGATAGCCTGATGAATGCCTTCCGTTATCAGCACCTGATCGGCGGCGCAGTGCACCGAGCGCGACACCCGTAAGTAATCGACCAGCGCGCGTTGCAGTTCCGGCGTACCGCCCTGGCAGCTGTAGGTTAGGCGCTGCGGGGTCGGGCGACGGCTGAGTCGCGCCTGGATTTTACTGAAGAGCTGATGCGGAAAGGCGTGCACATCCGGCACGCCGGGAATAAACGCGCCCCACTGTTTCGGGCTGGCGCTCACCTGGTCGAGCAGCGTTTTTCCGCGCGAAGAGAAGCCTGCGGGCGAGACGCGATCGTGCTCCCCTTGCGCCACCGGCGGCGCAGATAACAGGCTGTCCGGCAGCATTCCGGCGACGAATGTTCCGCTGCCGGCGCGTGAGGTCACATATCCTTCTGCCAGTAATTGTTCGTAAACTGTTAACACTGTGTTACGGGAAAGGCCAAGCTGCTGGGCGAGATCCCGTGAGGCGGGCAGGCGGCTTTGCGCAGGCAGGCTGCCGTCGAGAATGGACAGGCGAAGCGCGTTGTAGAGCCGCTTATGCAGGCGCTCATCGCGCTGTTCGCCGAGACGAAGCAATAAGAGATCGGACACTAAAGAATGCAATTGGATCCCTCATTTATTCGAAACTGGTACTCGATTATAGGGCCATAGCCTGGGTAAATAAACGTCACTGTTTCATGTTTGTTGCTAAAAAGTGACGTTTATCAGCAGGAGATTGAGGGTGAAAAATTCAGAATTGAATCAACGTCGTCAGAGCGCCACCCCACGTGGCGTCGGCGTGATGTGCGGCTTTTATGCCGAAAAAGCCGAAAACGCCACCCTGTGGGACGTGGAAGGCAACGAGATTATCGACTTCGCCGCAGGCATCGCGGTGCTAAACACCGGGCACCGCCACCCGCGCGTGGTAGAGGCCATTGAAAACCAGCTGCGCGCCTTTACCCACACGGCGTACCAGATTGTGCCCTACGAAAGTTATGTGTCGCTGGCCGAGCGCATCAATGAACGCGCGCCCATCGACGGCCCGGCGAAAACCGCGTTCTTCACCACCGGCGCGGAAGCCGTTGAGAACGCCGTAAAAATCGCCCGCGCGTATACCCGTCGCCCCGGGCTGATTACCTTCGGCGGCGGCTTTCATGGCCGCACGTTTATGACGATGGCGCTGACCGGCAAAGTGGCGCCGTACAAAATCGGCTTCGGCCCGTTCCCTGGCTCCGTTTTCCACGCGCAGTACCCGAACGACCTGCACGGCGTGTCGGTGGATGATGCAATGGCGAGCCTGGAGCGCATTTTCAAAGCCGATATCGCGCCGGATCAGGTGGCGGCCATCGTGCTGGAGCCGGTGCAGGGCGAAGGCGGCTTCAACGTGGCGCCGCCGGCGTTTATGCAGGCGCTGCGCGCGCTGTGCGACGAGCATGGGATTTTGCTGATCGCCGATGAAGTGCAGACCGGTTTTGCCCGCACCGGCAAGCTGTTCGCGATGGAGCATTACAGCGTGAAGCCCGATCTGCTGACGATGGCGAAAAGCCTCGCGGGCGGGATGCCGCTCTCTGGTGTGGTCGGGCGAGCGGACGTGATGGACGCGCCCGCGCCGGGCGGCCTCGGCGGTACCTATGCGGGTAACCCGCTGGCGGTCGCGGCGGCGCACGCGGTGCTGGACGTGATCGATGAGGAAAACCTCTGCCAGCGCGCCAATGAGCTGGGCCAGCATCTGAAAGAGGTGCTGAACCAGGCGCGCCAGCATTGCCCGGCGATCGCCGAGGTGCGCGGGCAGGGCTCGATGGTGGCGGTGGAGTTTAACGATCCGCAGACCGGCAAGCCGTCGCCGTCGTTTACCCAGGAGGTGCAGGCGCGCGCCCGTGAAGAAGGCCTGTTGCTGTTGAGCTGCGGCGTTTACGGCAACGTTATCCGCTTCCTGTATCCGCTGACCATTCCGGATGCGCAGTTCAGTAAAGCGCTGGCCATTCTGTCGCGCGCGCTGGGCCGATAAACCCGGCCGCACGGCGGGTGCGCGAGGCTTACCCGCCCTACGGTAAGCGAATCTTTGCTAATACGTAGGGTGGGTAAGCGCAGCGCATCCACCAGACCAAACCCAACGGAACAGGATTGCCCCGAGGGCGCCCGCCTTATGGCCTGGCCGCCGCGCAGCAGCGGGCCATAACGGCGCGTCTTTGGGGCCACCTGCGAAGGAACGCGCTTCGGGAGGCTGACAGGCCCGAAGCTTAAATATCTCACTTGCTAACACAATAAAACACCGTGAACACAACCGCTTCCGGTGGTGATAGCCGCCGGATATTTAAGGAAGATCTATGTCTGAGAACACAACCTCCGCATCACTGTGGGCGGCCCGAGAGCGGGCTGCGTCATCACCGAAATCGCTGAGCTTCCTCGAAGGCGTGGCGATGATCGTCGGCACCAACATCGGCGCAGGCGTCCTCTCTATCGCCTATGCCTCCAGTAAAGCGGGCTTTATCCCGCTCCTGTTTTGGCTCGCTCTTGTCGGCGTGCTGACCACCATCACTATGCTGTATGTCGCCGAAGCGACGCTGCGCACCCGCGCGCATTTGCAGTTAAGCGGTCTCGCGGGGCGCTACGTCGGGCGCATCGGCGCCTGGCTGATGTTTGCCTCGGTGTGCGTTAACAGCGTCGGCGCGCTCACTGCCTACATGACCGGCAGCGGCAAGCTTTTAAGCTCGCTTATTGGCGTGTCGCCCGCCATCGGCAGTCTGATTTTCTTTATCCCGGCGGCGGGTATTCTCTGGCTCGGCCTGAAGGCCATCGGCCGCGGCGAGAAGTTCATCAGCATCGGCATGGTGGTGATGATCGCGGTGCTGGTCATCGCCACGCTGCTGCATGAATCCACCCAGATGCGCTGGCTGCTGGACGGTGACTGGCGCTATATGGTGCCGGTGTTTAACGTCACCGCGTTCTGCTTCGCCGCGCAATACATCGTGCCGGAGATGGCGCGCGGTTTCGCCGACAAACCGGAAAAGCTGCCGAAGGCGATTATCGTCGGGATGATTATCACCTTTACGCTGCTGGCGCTGGTGCCGCTCTCGGTTATCGCGCTGAGCGGGCTTAATAACATCTCTGAAGTGGCGACCATCTCCTGGGGCCGCGCGCTGGGCGAATGGGCGTTCTTCTCGGCCAATATTTTCGCGCTCTGCGCGATGCTCACCTCTTACTGGGGGCTGGGCGGCAGTTTCCTGACCAATATCTTCGACAAATTCCGCCTCGGCGACGACGCGCAGCCGTTCAAACGCCTCGGCGTACTGGCGGTGGTGGCGCTGCCGCCGTTCGCGCTCGCCTACAGCGGCATGGTCTCTTTTGTGAACGCGCTCTACTTTGCAGGGGTGTTCAGCGGCGTGATCCTCTCCATTATGCCTATCCTTATTTTGCGCGGCGCGCGTCGCCATGGGGAGATATCGCCCCGCTGGCAGTGTACCTGGAGCACGCATCCGTTCATTCAGACGCTGATTGTCGTGCTGTATGTCGCCAGCGCGATTTACGCGGTGCTCTCCGCCTTCGGTTATCTGCCTGCGGGCTGGTAAAACCCGATAACCCGCCGCGTGACAGGCGCGGCGGATGTTTTTTGACCGCTCCCCGCCATAATTGACGTGAAAAATAGTGATTCCAAATTCATAAAAATGGGGTATGTTTTTAGCAGAGTATGCTGCTTTTAGCCGGGCGGCAGGGCTTAAAACCATTATTAAATGCTGCGCTTACAAGCGAAGCGGAAATAAAGTAGCGAAAAACAACAACACCACAACTGCAATGACCACAAGAATGGGGAACCTCAGGATGAAAATGAAGGGTAAAGCGTTACTGGCAGGCGCGATTGCGCTGGCGATGAGCAGCATGGCGATGGCGGAAGATATTAAAATTGCCGTGGTGGGCGCCATGTCTGGCCCGGTAGCGCAATACGGCGACCAGGAATTCACCGGTGCCGAGCAGGCCGTTGCCGATATCAACGCCAAAGGCGGCATCAAAGGCAACAAGCTGGTTATCACCAAATACGACGACGCCTGCGACCCGAAACAAGCGGTGGCGGTAGCGAACAAAGTGGTTAACGACGGCGTGAAATATGTTATCGGCCACCTCTGCTCCTCCTCCACGCAGCCCGCGTCGGATATTTACGAAGACGAAGGCATTCTGATGATCACCCCGGCCGCGACGGCACCGGAGCTGACCGCGCGCGGCTATAAACTCATTCTGCGTACCACCGGTCTGGATTCCGACCAGGGTCCGACCGCGGCGAAATACATTCTCGATAAAGTGAAGCCAAAAAATATCGCGGTTATTCACGACAAACAGCAGTATGGCGAAGGCCTGGCCCGCGCGGTACAGGACGGCCTGAAGAAAGGCGGCGCGCATGTGGTCTTCTTTGACGGCATCACCGCTGGTGAGAAAGATTTCTCCACGCTGGTGGCGCGTCTGAAGAAAGAAAACATCGATTTCGTCTATTACGGCGGCTACCACCCGGAAATGGGGCAGATCCTGCGTCAGGCGCGCGCGGCAGGCCTGAAAACCCAGTTTATGGGCCCGGAAGGCGTGGCGAACGTGTCGCTCTCTAACATCGCGGGCGAGTCTGCCGAAGGCATGCTGGTGACCAAGCCGAAGAACTACGATCAGGTGCCGGCGAACAAACCGATTGTGGATGCTATCAAGGCCAAAAAACAGGATCCGAGCGGCGCGTTTGTGTGGACCACCTACGCCGCGCTGCAGTCTCTGGCTGCTGGTCTGAACCAGAGCGATGACCCGGCGGAAATCGCTAAATACCTGAAAGCGAACTCCGTAGAAACGGTGATGGGGCCGCTGACCTGGGATGCGAAGGGCGATCTGAAAGGGTTTGAGTTCGGCGTGTTTACCTGGCATGCCAATGGTACGGCGACCGACGCCAAATAATTATTTCCCCGGCGTCTTTCGCACGACAGCAGCGTTGGCTGCACCCTTCAACCCCGGTCACTTACTGATGTAAGCTCCCGGGGATTTCAGGGCTTGCCGCCTTGCTGTAGCACGAAATACTTGGGTAAATAGGTGTTGCGTCTTTCGCGCGACAGCGGCGTTGACTGCACCCTTCAACCCCGGTCACTTACTGATGTAAGCTCCCGGGGATTTCAGGGTTTGCCGCCTTGCTGTAGCACGAAATACGTGGGTAAATAGGCTGTTGCGTCTTTCGCGCGACAGCGGTGTATGCCGCTGTCGCGTAAGCTAGATAAGCGCAGCGCATCCACCCGTCTATTAACATCACGCCTCTACGCGTTTCACCCAGCCATCCTGCTGCGCCGCGAAGCCCAGCGTCTGCATAAACGCGTTCATCACGTTGTAGTCTTCCACGCCGATATCCATCACCCACCAGTCGGTCATCGACGGGTTGTCACGGATCGTCTCTTCAATCAGGTAATGCCCGACGCCGCGGCGGCGCGTAACGTCCCGCACCCGCAGGGAGTCCATCGCGCCTTCGGTGCCGCGCAGCGTCACGCGCACCGCGCCCAGCAGCCGCTCGTTAAAGCGCGCGGCGTAAATGCGATGGTTCTCATCAAGACGTAACGAATCAGAAGGATATTCCGGCCAAATCTTTGCGAGGTCGATTTTGTCCTGTTCACTCAGGGTATGCAGACGAAGGATAGTCAGTTTCATAAACACGCTTTCCGCCAGAGAGGGATAACTGAGTTTACCCGATTTTTTCCGGCTGCTGCGCCCCCTGGTGAGATCTATTCGGCAGCTGATTAGTTTTTGTCTTACTCATTAGGTAGCGGGAAAGCGCGGGGAATGAAATTTAACCAGCAGATAACCCTGAATGGTAGCGTTTTATCTGGCTAATAGTACCGATATTTTATGCTATTCGTTGCGCTTTTTTTTGTTTATCTCAGCCATATTTCAGAATATTATCTTTGCTTAATAGACTGAAAAATAGATGTTTTAATTATAGTTTCGCTAAAAACCACGCTAACCCTTTAAAGAGACAGGTAAAAATAGCGTTGTCTATTAAAACAGCAGAATATTTTTTAACCATAATAAAACTTATTAGCAACACACAACACGAACGGGGATGTAAGGATGAACAGCAACGCAACGCGCGTGCGTGCGGGGATGATAGCGCTGTCGCGATCGCAGGCGATGAACGCGCAGGCTATCTACCGTGACTTTGCCGCGCGGATAAAAGCATTACATGGCGCGAATACCGTGCATGGGCCGCTGAACTGGGATGAAAAAGGCGATCTGAAGGGAGTTGAAGCAGGTGTTTTCGAGTGGCATGCCGACGGTGCGCTCACCGTTGCGAAAAGCGGGCCGTCTGTCGCCGTGAATTAAAGCATACCCGATGTTCATCCCGCCTGTCGGCGCGTCGCTGGCAGGTTTTAATAAGGTTACGTTATGTCCGAGCAGTTTCTCTATTTTCTGCAGCAGATGTTTAACGGCGTCACGCTGGGCAGCACCTACGCGCTTATCGCCATCGGCTACACCATGGTCTACGGCATTATCGGCATGATCAACTTCGCCCACGGCGAGGTCTATATGATTGGCAGCTATGTGTCATTCATGATCATCGCAGCGCTCATGATGATGGGCATCGACGCCAGCTGGCTGCTGGTCGGCGCCGCGTTTATCGGGGCGATTGTCGTCTCCAGCGCCTACGGCTGGAGCATCGAGCGCGTGGCGTATCGCCCCGTGCGCAGCTCCAAGCGCCTGATTGCGCTCATCTCCGCCATCGGGATGTCGATTTTCCTGCAAAACTACGTCAGCCTCACCCAGGGCTCGCGCGATGTCGCGCTGCCAAGCCTGTTTAACGGCCAGTGGACCATCGGCAGCAGCGATAACTTCGCCGCCAGTATCACCACTATGCAGCTGGTTATCTGGGTCGTGACGTTTGTCGCGATGCTCGCGCTCACGCTGTTTATTCGCTACTCCCGCATGGGCCGTGCGTGTCGCGCCTGCGCCGAAGATCTGAAAATGGCGAGCCTGCTTGGCATCAACACCGACCGCGTTATCGCGCTCACCTTTGTGATCGGCGCGGCGATGGCGGCAGTGGCAGGCGTGCTGCTCGGCCAGTTCTACGGCGTTATCAACCCGTACATCGGCTTTATGGCCGGGATGAAAGCCTTCACCGCCGCCGTGCTTGGCGGCATCGGCAGCATCCCGGGCGCGATGATTGGCGGGCTTATCCTCGGCGTGACCGAATCGCTCTGCTCCGCCTATCTCAGCACCGAATATAAAGATGTCGTGTCGTTTGCCCTGTTGATCGGCGTACTGTTGGTGATGCCGACCGGTATTCTGGGCCGCCCGGAGGTAGAAAAAGTATGAAACCGATGCATTTTGTGGCGGCGCTGCTGGCGGCCGCCATGTTCTTCCTGCTGGCAGGCATTTTTATGGGCGTTCAGCTTGAGCTGGACGGCACGCGTCTTGTGGTCGATACCGCCGACAGCATCCGCTGGGAGTGGATTGCCATCGGCACCGGCGTGGTCTTTTTGTTCCAGCTCCTGCGCCCGCTGTTCCAGAAGGGCCTGAAAAACGTCTCCGGGCCGAAGTTTATTCTGCCTGCGATCGACGGCTCGACGGTCAAACAAAAGCTGTTTCTGCTGGGCCTTCTGGCGCTCGCCGTCGCGTGGCCGTTTATGGTTTCGCGCGGCACGGTAGATATCGCCACGCTGACCATGATCTATGTGATCCTCGGCCTCGGTCTGAACGTGGTGGTGGGGCTTTCCGGCCTGCTGGTGCTGGGCTACGGCGGCTTTTACGCCATCGGCGCTTACACCTTCGCGCTGCTGAACCACTACTATGGGCTGGGCTTCTGGACCTGTCTGCCGCTGGCGGGCCTGGTCTCTGCCGCCGCCGGTTTCCTGCTTGGTTTTCCGGTCTTGCGCCTGCGCGGCGACTATCTGGCGATTGTGACGCTCGGCTTTGGCGAAATCGTCCGTATTCTGCTGCTCAATAACACCGATATCACCGGCGGCCCGAACGGCATCAGCCAGATCCCGAAACCGACCTTCTTAGGCCTGGAGTTCAGCCGCACCGCGCGTGAAGGGGGCTGGGATACGTTCAGCAACTTCTTCGGCGTGAAGTATGACCCCGCCGACCGCGTTATCTGGCTCTACCTGGTGGCGCTGCTGCTGGTGGTGTTCTCGCTGTTCGTGATTAACCGTCTGCTGCGTATGCCGCTTGGCCGCGCGTGGGAAGCGCTGCGCGAAGATGAGATTGCCTGCCGTTCGCTCGGCCTCAACCCGACGCGCATCAAGCTCACCGCCTTTACCATCAGCGCCGCGTTCGCCGGTTTCGCCGGGACGCTGTTCGCCGCGCGCCAGGGTTTCGTTAGCCCTGAATCGTTCACCTTCGCGGAGTCCGCATTCGTGCTGGCGATTGTGGTGCTGGGCGGCATGGGCTCGCAGTTCGCGGTGATCCTCGCCGCCATTCTGCTGGTGGTGTCGCGTGAACTGATGCGCGACCTGAATGAATACAGCATGCTGGTGCTGGGCGGTCTGATGGTGCTGATGATGATCTGGCGTCCGCAGGGGTTACTGCCGATGACGCGCCCGCAGCTGAAACTGAAAAACGGTGTGAGCAGTAAAGGAGAGCAGGCATGAGTCAGCCCTTATTATCCGTCAACGGCCTGATGATGCGCTTTGGCGGCCTGCTTGCCGTGAATAACGTCTCGCTTGAACTGCGCGAGCGTGAAATCGTCTCGCTGATTGGCCCGAACGGGGCCGGTAAAACCACGGTGTTCAACTGCCTGACCGGCTTTTACAAGCCCACCGGCGGCACCATTATGCTGCGCGACCAGCATCTTGAAGGGCTGCCGGGCCAGCAGATCGCCCGCATGGGCGTGGTGCGCACCTTCCAGCACGTGCGTCTGTTTCGCGAAATGACCGTGATTGAAAACCTGCTGGTGGCGCAACATCAGCAACTGAAATCCGGGCTGTTTTCCGGCCTGCTGAAAACCCCGGCATTTCGTCGCGCCCACAGCGAGGCGCTGGATCGCGCCGCCACCTGGCTTGAGCGCATTAATCTGTTGCAGCACGCCAACCGCCAGGCGGGCAACCTCGCCTACGGCGACCAGCGTCGTCTGGAGATAGCCCGCTGCATGGTGACGCAGCCGGAGATCCTGATGCTCGATGAACCCGCCGCGGGCCTCAACCCGAAAGAGACCAAAGAGCTGGACGAGCTGATCGTCGAACTGCGTAATCATCACGACACCACCATTCTGCTGATTGAGCACGATATGAAACTGGTGATGGGCATTTCCGATCGTATTTATGTCGTGAATCAGGGGACGCCGCTTGCCAACGGCACGCCGGAGCAAATCCGCAATAACCCTGACGTGATTCGTGCATACCTGGGTGAGGCATAAGATGGAAAACGTGATGTTGTCTTTTGACAAGGTGAGCGCGCACTACGGCAAAATCCAGGCGCTGCATGAGGTGAGCCTGCACATTAAGCAGGGCGAGATTGTCACGCTTATCGGCGCCAACGGCGCGGGTAAAACCACGCTGCTCGGCACGCTGTGCGGCGACCCGCGCGCCAGCCACGGGCGTATCGTTTTTGATGGCAAAGACATTACCGACTGGCAGACCGCGAAAATCATGCGCGAGGCGGTGGCGATTGTGCCGGAAGGCCGCCGCGTCTTCTCCCGCATGACGGTGGAAGAGAATCTGGCGATGGGCGGCTTTTTCGCCGACCGCGCACAGTTTCAGACCCGCATTCAGCGCGTATACGATCTCTTCCCGCGCCTGCATGAGCGTCGCATTCAGCGCGCCGGTACGATGTCCGGCGGCGAACAGCAGATGCTGGCGATAGGCCGCGCGCTGATGAGCCAGCCGCGCCTGCTGCTGCTCGATGAGCCGTCGCTGGGTCTGGCGCCCATTATCATCCAGCAGATTTTCGACACCATCGAACAGCTGCGCAAAGAGGGAATGACCATTTTCCTCGTCGAGCAGAACGCCAACCAGGCGCTGAAGCTCGCCGACCGCGGTTACGTGCTGGAAAACGGCCATGTGGTGCTTGAGGACACCGGCGACGCGCTGCTCGCCAACGAGGCGGTGCGCAGCGCTTATTTAGGCGGTTAAGTTATGGCGGCCCGGTGGCGTAAGGCTACCGGGCAGGCGCATTGAGAAAGCCGGGTATGGCGAAACGCCACCCGGCTTTTGTTTTATGTACGCATTACTTGTACAATTAATTTGTACTTTAGAGGAGGCTTTATGCGTACGATGAACTACAGCGAAGCGCGCCAGCAGCTCGCTTCCGCCCTGGAATCCGCCACCACCGGAACGCCAGTGACCATTACGCGCCGCGGCCATAAACCGGCCGTTATCATCAGCGCCGAAGAGTTTGAACGTTACCAGGCGGCCAAACTGGATGCCGAATTCGCGGAGATGATGGCCGTGCACGGTAATGAAATCAGGGAGCTTGCGGACAGGTAATGACGATTCACTTTATCTCAGCGGAGGAGATAGTTCGTTTCCATGACCGCTTATTGCAGGTGACGCCCGGCGTCACAGGGATGCCCGACCCGGGGCGGGCCGAAGCGTTAATGTATCGCGTGCTTAATAAATATGAGTACGAAGGCGTTGACGATATCTGGCTGCTGGCGGCGATGCATTTGCTGGCGATTGCGCGAGGCCATATTTTCAACGACGGTAATAAGCGCACGGCGCTTTTCATTACGCTGTTGTTTCTTAAGCGAAACGGTATTGCGCTTGCGGCTAATCCGGCTTTTGTTGAGATGACGGTCGACGCGGCGGCAGGTCGGCTTTCACTGGAAGCGATAGCTGCGTTGCTTCGCCCCTGAACCCCGTCATCAGACCATCACTGGCGCGTCATTTCTGTGCCGCGGCGGCGTAACGATCTTGTCACTATTCAGTTATTTTTCTGTCATACGCGCATGTCATGTTAGCTCGCGAGCATAAAACGCGTGATTTCGCGCATCTCAAACGACGCATAATCAGAGAGATAACAGACATGACAGCTTCGTTACGACGTACAGCAATTTGTGTGGCTCTGGGATGGGCGCTGAGCAGCCAGGCGATGGCCGCCACCACCATTCCGTTCTGGCATTCTATGGAAGGCGAACTGGGTAAAGAGGTGAACTCGCTGGCGCAGCGGTTCAACCAGGCTCACCCGGAATACAAAATCGAACCGGTTTACAAAGGCAACTACGAGCAGAGCCTGGCGGCAGGCATCGCGGCCTTCCGTACCGGCAATGCTCCGGCGATTTTGCAGGTCTACGAAGTAGGCACCGCCACCATGATGGCCTCAAAAGCGATCAAACCGGTGTACGAAGTCTTTAACGATGCTGGCATTAAATTCGACGAGTCGCAGTTTGTCCCGACGGTCGCCGGTTACTACACCGACGCGAAAAGCGGACACTTACTCTCCCAGCCCTTCAACAGCTCCACTCCGGTGCTCTATTACAACAAAGATGCGTTCAAAAAAGCGGGCTTAGACCCGGAGCAGCCGCCGAAAACCTGGCAGGACCTCGCTGCATACACCGCGAAGCTGAAAGCCGCCGGGATGAAATGCGGCTATGCCAGCGGCTGGCAGGGATGGATCCAGATTGAAAACTTCAGCGCCTGGCACGGTCTGCCGGTCGCGACTAAGAATAACGGCTTTGACGGTACCGACGCGGTACTGGAGTTCAACAAGCCGGAGCAAGTGAAGCACATCGCGCTGTTGCAGGATCTCAACAAGAAGGGCGATTTCAGCTACTTCGGGCGCAAGGATGAGTCGACCGAGAAGTTCTATAACGGCGACTGCGCGATCACGACCGCCTCTTCCGGATCGCTCGCGGATATCCGCCACTACGCCAAATTCAACTACGGCGTGGGCATGATGCCTTACGACGCCGATGTGAAAGGCGCGCCGCAGAACGCCATCATCGGCGGGGCGAGCCTGTGGGTGATGCAGGGCAAGGACAAAGAGATGTACAAAGGCGTCGCGGAGTTCCTGAGCTTCCTGGCGCAGCCGGAAAATGCCGCGGAATGGCACCAGAAAACCGGCTATCTGCCTATCACCAAAGCCGCCTACGACCTGACCCGCGAGCAGGGCTTCTACGACAAAAATCCGGGTGCGGATATCGCGACGCGCCAGATGCTGAACAAGCCGCCGTTACCGTTCACCAAAGGGCTGCGTCTGGGCAATATGCCGCAGATCCGCACCGTGGTTGACGAAGAGCTGGAAAGCGTCTGGACCGGCAAGAAAACCCCGCAACAGGCGCTGGATTCCGCCGTTGAGCGTGGAAATCAGCTGTTGCGTCGCTTCGAGCAGTCGACGAAATCGTAACCCCAAGGCCGGCAGGGATAGCCGGTTTGATGTGGCGGGTATGCTTTGCCTTACCCGCCCTACAGGTAAGAGTTCCCAGGCCGGGTAAGGCGAAGCCGCACCCGGCATTTTTCAGGAAAGTGTCCCTCTATGTCATCATCTCGTCCGGTGTTTCGCGCAAGCTGGCTGCCTTATGCGCTGCTGGCACCGCAGTTGATTATCACCGTTGTCTTTTTTATCTGGCCTGCGGGCGAGGCGCTCTGGTACTCGGTACAAAGCGTCGATCCGTTCGGGCTCTCCAGCCAGTTTGTCGGGTTTGCGAACTTCACGCAGCTCTTCCACGACAGCTATTATCTGGATTCTTTCTGGACGACGATCAAATTCAGCACGCTGGTGACGGTAAGCGGCCTTTTGATCTCGCTGTTCTTCGCGGCCCTGGTCGATTACGTGGTGCGCGGTAGCCGCTTTTATCAGACGCTGATGCTGCTGCCTTACGCCGTCGCGCCCGCCATCGCCGCCGTGCTGTGGATTTTCCTCTTCAACCCTGGACGCGGGCTTATCACCCACGTGCTTGAGCAGATGGGCTACTACTGGAACCATTCGCAAAACAGCGGACAGGCGATGTTCCTGGTGGTTTTCGCCTCGGTCTGGAAGCAGATCAGCTACAACTTTCTTTTCTTCTTCGCCGCGCTGCAGTCGATTCCTCGCTCGCTGGTTGAGGCGGCCGCTATCGACGGCGCCGGGCCGGTACGTCGGTTCTTTAAGCTGTCGCTGCCGCTTATCGCGCCGGTGAGCTTTTTCCTGCTGGTGGTGAACCTGGTTTACGCCTTCTTCGACACCTTTCCGGTTATTGACGCCGCCACCGCAGGCGGGCCGGTGCAGGCCACCACGACGCTGATTTATAAGATTTACCGCGAAGGGTTCGCCGGGTTGGATCTCTCCACCTCCGCCGCGCAGTCGGTGGTGCTGATGGTGCTGGTTATCGTCCTCACCGTGGTGCAGTTCCGCTATGTGGAAAGTAAGGTGCGTTACCAATGATTGAAAACCGCCGCGGGCTGACGATTTTCAGCCATACCATTTTGATCCTCGGCATTGCCGCTATTCTCTTTCCGCTCTACGTGGCGTTCGTGGCGGCGACGCTCGACAACGAGGCCGTGTTTGCCACGCCAATGACGCTTATTCCCGGCACGCACCTGTGGGAAAACCTGAAAAATATTTGGGTGAATGGCGTTGGCGCCAACAGCGCGCCGTTCTGGCTGATGTTGCTGAACAGCTTCATCATGGCATTCAGCATTACCGTCGGGAAAATCGCGGTGTCGATGCTCTCGGCGTTCGCCATCGTCTGGTTCCGCTTTCCGCTGCGTAATCTCTTCTTCTGGATGATTTTTATTACGCTGATGCTGCCGGTGGAAGTGCGCATTTTCCCGACGGTGGAAGTCATCGCTAACCTGAAAATGATGGACAGCTACACCGGCCTGACGCTGCCGCTGATGGCGTCGGCGACCGCCACCTTCCTGTTCCGCCAGTTCTTTATGACGCTGCCTGATGAGCTGATGGAGGCGGCGCGCATCGACGGCGCTTCGCCGATGCGGTTTTTCCGCGACATCGTGCTGCCGCTGTCGAAAACCAACCTGGCGGCGCTGTTTGTGATCACCTTTATCTACGGCTGGAACCAGTATCTCTGGCCGCTGCTGATTATCAGCGACCCGGCGCTTGGCACAGCAGTTGCGGGTATCAAGGGCATGATTTCGGTAGGCGAAGGCAGCACACAGTGGAATCAGGTGATGGCGGCGATGCTGCTGACGCTTATCCCGCCGGTGGTGATTGTTTTGGTAATGCAGCGCGCGTTTGTTCGCGGGCTGGTAGACAGCGAGAAATAAAATGGCAGGTTTAAAACTTCAGGCGGTGACCAAAAGCTGGGACAACGGCAAAACGCAGGTGATCCAGCCGCTGACGGTCGATGTGGCCGATGGCGAGTTTATCGTGATGGTTGGCCCGTCCGGCTGCGGTAAATCCACGCTGCTGCGTATGGTGGCGGGGCTTGAGCGTGTGACCAGCGGCGATATCTGGATAGACCGCCAGCGCGTTACCGAAATGGAACCCAAAGAGCGCGGCATCGCGATGGTGTTTCAGAACTACGCGCTCTACCCGCACATGAACGTGGAAGAGAACATGGCCTGGGGCCTGAAAATTCGCGGCATGGGCAAAGCGCATATCGACGAGCGCGTCAAAGAGGCAGCGCGCATTCTGGAGCTCGACGGGCTGCTGAAACGCCGCCCGCGCGAGCTCTCCGGCGGCCAGCGCCAGCGCGTGGCGATGGGCCGTGCCATCGTGCGCGATCCGGCGGTGTTTCTCTTTGACGAACCGCTCTCTAACCTCGACGCCAAACTGCGCGTGCAGATGCGCCTTGAGCTGCAACAGCTGCACCGCCGCCTGCGCACCACGTCGCTGTACGTCACACACGATCAGGTGGAGGCGATGACGCTTGCCCAGCGCGTGATGGTGATGAACAAAGGCGTGGCGGAGCAGATAGGCACGCCGGTCGACGTCTACGAAAAGCCCGCCAGCCGCTTTGTGGCGAGCTTTATCGGCAGCCCGGCGATGAACCTGCTGGAAGGGCGGGTGAATGCCGAGGGGACCCATTTCGACGTGGACGGCGGTCTTGCGCTGCCGCTCGGACGGCTGCATAAAACCCTCGCCGGGCGCAAAGTGACGCTGGGTATCCGCCCGGAACATATTGCGTTAAGCTCACAGGCCGCAGGCGGCGTGCCGCTGCCGCTCGATACGCTGGAGATGCTGGGGGCCGATAACCTCGCGCATGGCCGCTGGGGCAGCCAGAAAGTGGTGGCGCGCCTCGCGCATCAGGAGCGTCCGCAGCCGGGCACCCCAATCTGGCTGCACCTGCCGGAAAACCATCTGCACTTCTTTGACGGTGAAACAGGACAACGACTATGAGCAACTGGCCATATCCTCCGATCGTCGCCCATCGCGGCGGCGGCAGACTGGCGCCGGAAAACACCCTGGCGGCGATCGACACCGGCGCGCGCCTGGGCCACGCCATGATTGAGTTTGACGTCAAGCTGTCGAAAGACGGTCAGATTTTCCTGCTGCATGACGACACGCTGGAGCGCACCAGCAATGGCTGGGGTGTGGCGGGCGAGCTGAACTGGGATGAACTGCTGAAAGTGGATGCTGGCGGCTGGTACAGCGGCGCGTTTAAAGGCGAGAAGCTGGCGCTGATGAGCGACGTGGCGCAGCGCTGCCGCGAGCATCACATGATGGCGAATATCGAAATTAAACCGACGACCGGCGCGGACGACGAAACCGGGCGCGTCGTGGCGCTGGCCGCGCGCGAACTCTGGCAGGGGATGACCGCGCCGCTGCTGTCATCGTTTTCCGTTGAGGCGCTGGCCGCCGCGCAGCGAGCCGTGCCGGAACTGCCGCGCGGGCTGCTGCTGGATGAGTGGCGCGACGACTGGCAGGCGCTGACGACGCAGCTTGGCTGCGTCTCGATTCACCTCAACCATAAGCTGCTGGATCAGGCGCGCGTGAACCAGCTGAAAGACGCCGGGCTGCGCATTCTGGTGTATACCGTGAATTCGCCCCGGCGCGCGCTGGAGCTGCTCGCCTGGGGCGTGGACTGCATCTGTACGGATGCGATTGACGAGATAGGGCCGGATTTCCGCGCTTAAGGCGCAAGCGCGCTACTGCTGTTCAGCGTCGCGCCGTTTTGCCGCAGCATGTCACCGTTCTGGTGCGGCTGGATCATATGCGTTTGCTGAGGGCTGTTCAGCGTCACGCCGCTGCTGCCGCTGCTGTTCAGCATATGCTGCGAACTGCCGCTGTTGAGCATCGTGCCGTTACTGTTGAGCCTCTGCGGCGAGCTGGCCTGATGGTTCAGCATCCCGCCGTTGGTGTTCGGCAGTACCTGCTCCCGCTGCGGGTTCAGGTTTCCCGGCTGGTTCTGTTGAATACGCGCGACGTTATTGTTCATCTGGGTTTGCAGCTGCTGCTGTTGCAGGCGGCTCTGCGTCTGAAGCTGCTGGTTCAGCATGCCTTTTTGCTGGAGCTGCTGGCTTTGCATCTGCGTCTGTAAACGCTGCTGGCTTGGGATCACATATCCCGGCTGGTTCGGGTTGTTAAGGACATTAATGGGCTCGGCCAGCGCCGCCAGCGGCAGCGCGGCGGCAAGCAGTAAGTAACGTTTCATGGTATTTCCCTCCCCTTATGGAAGATCTTTTAAGTTTACTCCCTCTGTGACAACACGATGATCTTTTAAGAGTTGTGAACCAGACTTGATCCGGGGAGTGTCCCAGACAAGAACCGGAGAAAAATAATGATGATGCAGTGGAAAACCGTACGCCAGACCGCGATAGCCGCGCTGGCGGCAGCTTTTTGCTTATCGGCGGCGGCAGCGCCTCCACCCGTTGCGGCGCCCGCGCCGGTCTCCTATGGCGTTGAGGAGGATGTGTTTCATCCGGTGCGCGCCGAGCATGGCATGGTGGCGTCTGTGGATGCCGCCGCGACCCAGGTGGGCGTTGATGTGCTGAAACAGGGCGGCAACGCGGTGGACGCGGCGGTCGCGGTGGGCTTCGCGCTGGCCGTCACGCACCCGCAGGCCGGTAATCTCGGCGGCGGCGGCTTTATGATGCTGCGCACCAAAGACGGCAAAGTGACCGCCATTGATTTTCGCGAGATGGCGCCAGAGAAAGCCACGCGCGATATGTTCCTCGACGCGCAGGGCAACGCCGACAGCAAAAAATCGCTCACCTCGCATCTCGCTTCCGGCACGCCGGGCAGCGTCGCGGGCTTCGCGCTGGCGCTGCAAAAATATGGCACGATGCCGCTCGATAAAGTTATTCAGCCCGCCATCACGCTCGCGCGCGACGGCTTTACGGTGAATGACGCGCTGGCGGTTGACTTAAAAACCTACGGTGTGGAGACGCTCCCGAACCACCCGTCCAGCAAAGCGATTTTCTGGAAACCGGACGGCAATCCTTATCAGAAAGGCGACAAGCTGGTGCAGGCGAACCTCGCGAAAAGCCTGGAGCTTATCGCCAAAGAGGGCCCGGACGCGTTTTATAAAGGCCCGATTGCCGACCAGATAGCCGACGAGATGGCGAAAAACGGCGGGCTTATCACCAAAGCCGATCTGGCAAACTACCACGCGGTGGAGCGCACGCCGGTGAGCGGCGAGTATCGCGGCTACCAGGTATATTCGATGCCGCCGCCGTCTTCTGGCGGGATCCACATCGTGCAGATCCTGAATATTCTGGAGAATTTCGATCTGCATAAATATGGCTTCGGCAGCGCTGACGCGATGCAGGTGATGGCTGAGGCGGAAAAATATGCCTACGCCGACCGGTCGGAGTATCTGGGCGACCCGGATTTCGTGAAGGTGCCGTGGCAGGCGCTGACCAGCAAGGCGTACGCCAAAACGCTGGCGCAGCAGATTGACGTGAACAAAGCGCGCCCGTCAAAGGACATCAAGCCTGGCAATCTTGCGCCTTACGAGAGCAACCAGACGACGCATTTTTCGGTCGTCGATAAAGACGGTAACGCGGTGGCGGTGACCTACACGCTGAACACTACCTTCGGCAGCGGTATCGTGGCGGGTGATACCGGTATTCTGATGAATAACCAGATGGACGATTTCTCCGCGAAGCCCGGCACGCCGAACGTCTACGGGCTGGTGGGCGGCGATGCGAACGCCGTGGGGCCGAAGAAGCGTCCGCTCTCGTCGATGTCGCCGACGATTGTCGTGAAGGATGGCAAAACCTGGCTGGTCACCGGCAGCCCGGGCGGCAGCCGCATTATCACCACCGTATTGCAGATGGTGGTGAATACGATCGATTACGGGATGAACGTGGCGGAAGCCACCAACGCGCCGCGTTTCCATCATCAGTGGCTGCCGGATCAGCTGTGGGTGGAGAAGGGCTTTAGCCCGGATACGCTGAAGCTGCTGCGTGAGAAAGGACAGAACGTGGCGGTGAAAGAGGCGATGGGCAGCACCCAGAGCATTATGATTGGCCCGGACGGGGCGCTTTACGGTGCGTCCGACCCGCGCAGCGTCGATGATTTAACGGCGGGGTATTAAGGTAGCGCCTGGCCGCGTGCCGTAAACGGTGGGTGCGGCTGCGCTTACCCACCTTACGGATTTAACACACCGTGGATTTTCCTGTTTGTAGGGCGGGTAAGCCACGCGCACCCGCCGCGCCGCATAATGTAAACGGCGGGTGCTCCACCTTACAAAACGGTGAATAACGGAATGGTTAAGCCGCCTTCATCCGCGCCATAAAATACGCATCCACATACTCGCCGTCGCGCAGGGCGTAACGGCGGCCGGTGCCTTCCGTCTCAAAGCCGAATTTACGATATACCGCCAGCGCAGGCGCGTTATCGACGAACACCGTCAGCTCGATCCGCTCGATACGCAGCCAGTTATCGCACAGGTTCACCATTTCACGTATTAACGCCGAGGCCACGCCGCGATTGCGCCACGCCGGATGCACGCTCATTCCAAACGTCGCCACATGGCTGCGACGCGGGTTCTGCTCGACCGTCAAGGCCAGATGCCCCACCACCTGCTCGCCAATACACGCCACAAGCTGACGACGCCCAGGCTGCGGCGCGCCGAGCCGGTCGCGCCACATGGCAAGGGACGGGTGCGGGATTTGCAGCGTGTTATGGATAATTTCCGACATCGTGTGGATCTGCTGCAACGCCTGCGCGTCTTCCGCTTCCGCATGTCTTACGACGATTTCATTCATGGCATGCTCCCTGTGTGATCGACGGTTGAAGGCGGGCGCGTATGGCTTGTCCCGCCTTACAAAACAAAAACCCTCTCAACATCAATGCTTTTTTCTTTGTGGTCAATTCCCAAATTTTTTTAAAAAAGGCTGGACACATGCGAATGATAATGATTATTATTGCCATGCGTTCAGGGGGAACCCCAACGGAATCATCCTGAAAGCACGACATTGCTCACATTGCTTCCAGTATTTCTTAGCCAGCCGGGTGCTGGCTTTTTTTTTGCCTGATGATCTATGGTTAAACCAACGGTTTAACTCGCTATAAGGATCGGGCAATGACGATTAACTGCGCTTTTATTGGCTTTGGCAAAAGCACCACTCGCTACCATCTTCCCTACGTTTTACACCGCAAAGAGACGTTCCACGTCGCGCACATCTTCCGCCGTCACCCCAAACCGGAGCTGGAAAGCCACCCGCGTTATCAGCACATCCATTTCACAAGCGATCTGGATGACATCCTGAAAGACGATTCGGTCAAACTGGTGGTTATCTGCACCCACGCCGACAGCCACTTCGACTACGCGAAACGCGCGCTGGAGGCGGGTAAAAACGTGCTGGTGGAAAAACCGTTCACCACCAGTATCGCGGATGCGCGCCTGCTGCTGGATCTGGCGAAGAGCAAAGGGCTGGTGGTCACGCCCTATCAGAACCGCCGCTTTGACTCCTGCTTTCTTACGACCCGCAAGGTGATTGAGAGCGGCAAGCTCGGCGAGATTGTCGAAATCGAAAGCCATTTCGATTACTACCGCCCGGAGGCGGAAACCAAACCGGGCCTGCCGGAAGACGGCATGTTCTTTGGGCTTGGCGTACATACGATGGATCAGATTATTTCGTTGTTTGGCCGTCCCGATCACGTCAGCTACGACATCCGCAGCCTGCGCAATAAGGCGAACCCGGACGACACCTTCGAGGCGCAGCTGTTCTATGGCGATTTGAAAGCCATCGTGAAGACCAGCCATTACGTGAAAATCGACTACCCGAAATTTATCGTCCACGGCAAAAAGGGCTCGTTTATCAAATATGGCATCGATCAGCAGGAGACCAGCCTGAAAGCGGGCGTGATGCCGGGCGAGCCGGGGTTTGCTGCGGATGACAGCATCGGGCGGCTGGAGTATGTCAACGTGCAGGGCGAAACGGTGCGTGAAGAGGTAAAACCGGAAGAGGGCGACTATGGGCGGGTCTACGACGCGCTCTATGAGACCCTCGTCAACGGCGCGCCAAATTATGTCAGAGAATCTGATGTGCTCACCAACATGGAGATCCTCGAACGCGGCTTCGAGCAGGCGTCTCCCGCCACGGTAACCCTTGCGAAATAAGGGTTACAGGCTCCTCTGTTCTCGTTCATAAAATTTGAACAGAGGAGTCAATTTTCACCCTCTATGATCGTCGGCGGTTCGGGTACACACTTACCCCATCAAATCGCAAAGGGGGTACAACATGATTTATTTACGCAAAGCAAACGAACGCGGCCACGCGAATCACGGCTGGCTGGATTCCTGGCACACCTTCTCTTTCGCAAACTATTACGACCCGAATTTCATGGGCTTTTCCGCCCTGCGAGTGATTAACGACGACGTCATCGATGCCGGTCAGGGCTTCGGTACGCACCCGCATAAAGATATGGAAATCCTGACCTACGTGCTGGAAGGCGCGGTAGAGCATCAGGACAGCATGGGCAACAAAGAGCAGGTGCCTGCCGGCGAGTTCCAGATAATGAGCGCCGGCACCGGGGTTCGCCACTCGGAATACAACCCGAGCGCCACCGACCGTCTGCGTCTGTACCAGATTTGGATCATTCCGTCTGAAAACGGCATCGAGCCGCGTTATGAACAGCGCCGCTTCGACGCCGCCCAGGGCCGCCAGCTGGTACTGTCGCCGGATGCCCGCGACGGCTCGCTGAAAGTGCATCAGGATATGGAACTGTCGCGCTGGGCGCTGCTCAGTGGCGAAGAGGGCGAGTACGCGCCGGCCGCCGGTCGCCGCGTCTGGATCCAGGTGGTAAAAGGCGAGGTGACCATTAACGGCACCCGTGCGACCACCAGCGACGGCCTGGCTATCTGGGACGAAGCGACGCTGGCTATCCACGCCGACAGCGACAGCGAAATTCTGCTGTTCGATCTGCCGCCGGTCTGATAATTCCTTAACTTCACTCGCAACCTTCCTCTAAACAGGGGAAGGTTGTTGCGCGTCCGTGATAAACTGGTTATTACCCATGATCTTATCCCCCCTTCAGGACGATGAAAAAGAGAAGACCGGTACTTCAGGATGTGGCCGATCGCGTCGGCGTGACCAAAATGACCATCAGCCGCTATCTGCGCAACCCCGAGCAAGTCTCGCTGGCACTGCGCAGTAAAATTGCGGCGGCGCTTGATGAGCTTGGCTACATTCCCAACCGCGCGCCGGATATTCTCTCCAACGCCACCAGCCGCGCCATCGGCGTGCTGCTGCCTTCCCTGACCAACCAGGTGTTCGCCGAAGTCTTACGCGGCATCGAAAGCGTCATTGACGCGCACGGTTATCAGACCATGCTCGCCCACTACGGCTACAAGCCGGAACTGGAACAAGAGCGCCTGGAATCGATGCTCTCCTGGAATATCGACGGGCTGATTTTAACCGAGCGCAACCACACGCCGCGCACGCTGAAGATGATTGAAGTCGCGGGCATTCCGGTCGTGGAGCTGATGGACAGCGTCTCGCCCTGTCTCGATATCGCCGTGGGTTTTGATAACTTCGACGCCGCGCGCCAGATGACGGCGGAAATTATCGCCCGCGGCCATCGCCACGTCGCGTATCTCGGCGCGCGCCTGGATGAACGCACCATCATGAAACAGAAAGGCTACGAGCAGGCGATGCTCGACGCGGGCCTGACGCCTTACAGCGTCATGGTGGAACACTCGTCATCGTTCTCGACCGGCAGCGAACTGCTGCGCCAGGCGCGCCGCGAATATCCGCAGCTCGACAGTATTTTCTGCACCAACGACGATCTCGCGATCGGCGCCGCGTTCGAGTGCCAGCGCCTGGGCCTGCGTATTCCTGACGATATGGCGATTGCCGGTTTTCACGGCCACGATATCGGGCAGGTGATGGAGCCGCAGCTCGCGAGCGTGCTCACGCCACGCGAGCGCATGGGGCGTATCGGCGCGGAGCGTTTGCTGGCGCGGATCCGTGGAGAAAGCGTCACGCCGCAGAGGCTTGATCTCGGGTTTACGCTCTCGCCAGGCGGCTCCATTTAATCCCACAAATTTGAGCTAGCTCACACTTATTCACACCGGGCGCCGGTGGGAATTGCTAATTTTCAGTGTGAGCCAGACAATGTTACCGTTAACAGTTACCCGTAACATTATCCGTAATGCCTTTGCCAGGGGAGTTCTGCAATGAGCACGACCAATCATGATCACCACATTTATATCCTGATGGGCGTTTCCGGCAGCGGGAAATCCGTTGTCGCCAGCGAAGTCGCGCATCGTCTGAAAGCGGCGTTTCTGGATGGCGACTTTCTGCATCCGCGCCGCAACATTATGAAAATGGCGTCCGGCGATCCGCTTAACGACGATGACCGCACGCCGTGGCTGCAGGCGCTTAACGACGCCGCCTTCGCGATGCAGCGCACCAATAAAGTGTCGCTGATCGTCTGTTCGGCGCTGAAAAAACGCTATCGCGATATCCTGCGCAGCGGCAACCCGAACCTCTCTTTCATCTGGCTGAAGGGCGATTTCGAGGTGATCGAAAGCCGCCTGCGCGCGCGTAAAGGGCACTTCTTCAAGCCGCAAATGCTGGTAACCCAGTTCGAAGCGCTGGAAGCCCCACAGGACGATGAAAAAGATGTGCTGATTGTGGATATTAATCCGTCGCTTGACGACGTTATCGACAGCACGATTGCGCTTATCAACAAAGGCCAGTAAGTCGTGAATACATTAACCCTCGTTTTAACGGCAGTAGGGTCCGTCTTACTTCTGTTATTTTTAGTGATGAAGGCGCGTATGCACGCCTTCGTGGCGCTGATGGTCGTTTCGATCGGCGCCGGGCTTTTCTCCGGTATGCCGCTCGATAAAATCGCCGCCACCATGGAAAAAGGCATGGGCGGTACGCTCGGCTTTCTGGCGGTCGTCGTGGCGCTGGGCGCGATGTTCGGCAAAATCCTGCATGAAACCGGCGCAGTGGACCAGATTGCGGTCAAAATGCTGAAATCGTTCGGCCACAGCCGCGCGCACTACGCCATTGGTCTCGCGGGCCTTATCTGCGCGCTGCCGCTGTTTTTCGAGGTGGCCATTGTGCTGCTGATTAGCGTCGCGTTCTCGATGGCGCGCCACACAGGCACCAATCTCGTGAAGCTCGTGATCCCGCTGTTCGCGGGCGTTGCCGCGGCAGCCGCGTTCCTGCTGCCGGGGCCCGCGCCGATGCTGCTTGCCTCGCAGATGCACGCCGATTTTGGCTGGATGATTTTAATCGGCCTGTGCGCAGCCATTCCCGGCATGCTGGTGGCGGGGCCGCTTTTTGGCAACTTCATCAGCCGTCACGTCGAGTTGCAGATCCCTGATGATATCAGCGAGCCGCATCTGGGCGAGGGCAAACTGCCGTCCTTCGGCTTTAGCCTGGCGCTTATCCTGCTGCCGCTGGTGCTGGTCGGCCTGAAAACCATCGCCGCGCGCTTTACCGAGCAGGGCTCGACGCTCTACGAATGGCTGCAGTTTATCGGCCATCCGTTTACCGCGATTCTGGTCGCGTGCCTGGTCGCGATTTACGGGTTGGCGCGCCGTCAGGGCATGGAAAAAGAAAAGGTCATGGCGGTCTGTGGCCAGGCGCTGCAACCGGCGGGCATCATTCTGCTGGTGATTGGCGCAGGCGGGGTGTTTAAGCAGGTGCTGGTGGATTCCGGCGTCGGCCCGGCGCTCGGCGAAGCGCTGACCGGCATGGGGCTGCCGATTGCCGTTACCTGCTTTGTGCTGGCGGCGGCGGTGCGCATTATTCAGGGCTCCGCGACCGTGGCCTGCCTCACCGCCGTCGGGTTGGTGATGCCGGTTATCGACCAGCTTCACTTCTCCGGCGCGCAGCTCGCAGCGCTCTCCATCTGTATCGCGGGTGGCTCGATTGTGGTGAGTCACGTCAACGACGCCGGGTTCTGGCTGTTCGGTAAGTTTACCGGCGCCACCGAAGGGGAGACGCTGAAAACCTGGACGATGATGGAAACGCTGCTCGGCACCACGGGCGCCATTGTCGGGATGATCGCGTTTACGCTGCTTTCCTGATTCGCATTTCTTCGATATCAGCCGCCGGTCTCTGACCCGGCGGCTTTTTTTATTCAGGACATGACAAAGAGGGTGTCAGCGCGGGGGATTACCGTAACGCATAAATCAGCATAGCGAGCGTAGCGCAGACAACCGCGAGGCATTTCCACGGTTTGCTTTTCTCAACCCGATATAAAAGCGCCTGGGTGATTAGCGCGAAAGCTAAGGCAAAAGGGGCGACCACGCCGCTATTAGCAGACCCGGCATCACGAGCAATCATGTCTGATGAAATAGCGGGGTCCATTTCGCTCATCCATGCATATTTATCCACCGTGACAATCAATAACGCGGCGAGGGCTGAGACATAGAGTACGCATAATATGCTCCGGTAAAACCACGCGCTCTTGTGCATATTCACTCTCTTTGACGCATCCTGTTATTCGCGCGGGTATTGCCGCGGCTGCAACATTGATAAAGCGAATAAAAAAGTTTCTTAACCCTTCATCCACGCCCGGATGCCGTCCAGGAACATCTGGGTGGCGAGCATAACCAGCACCAGGCCCATCAGGCGCTCCAGCGCGTTCACGCCTTTTTCGCCGAGCAGGCGCAGGAACAGCGACGACTGCAACAGGATGACAAACGTGCCGCCCCAGGCGAGCAGCAGCGCGATAACCAGATGCCCCATCTGATTCGGATACTGATGCGAGAGCAGCATGAGCGTCGCGAGCAGCGTCGGGCCCGCTACCAGCGGGATTGCCAGCGGCACGATAAACGGCTCTTCGCCCGCAGGCAGGCCGGTGCTGTTGCCTTCCTGGCTTGGGAAAATCATTTTGATAGCAATCAGGAAGAGAATAATGCCGCCGGAAATAGAAACCGTCTCCGCGCGCAGGTTCAGGAACGCGAGAATTTTCTCGCCTGCGAACAGGAAAATAAGCATCAGCAGCAGCGCGATAAACAGCTCGCGCACCATTATCGCCCTGCGGCGTTTCGGCTCGGTATGCTTGAGCACCGACATGAAAATCGGCAGGTTGCCCAGCGGATCCATAATCAGGATCAGCAGGACGGCGGCGGAGAGAATGTCATTCATGAAAAGAGTCCTGATAACGGTAAACGCGACGCCTGATTAGCTCTGTTTCTGATGTTCAGGCAATCATTGATTAATTTCACTTGCCACTTTAGCTGCATTTTGTATGGTGAAAGTATCTCCGGGGCTCTCCCGACACGCACACAAAGCACATCTCGCAGGAACACGGGTTATGAAAAATGTTGGTTTTATCGGCTGGCGCGGTATGGTCGGCTCTGTACTCATGCAACGCATGGTGGAAGAGCGCGATTTCGACGCCATTCGTCCTGTCTTTTTCTCTACGTCCCAGCTCGGCCAGGCCGCGCCCGCTTTCGGCGCGCACGGCGGCGGCACGCTTCAGGACGCATACGATCTCGACGCGCTGAAGGCGCTGGATATTATCGTGACCTGCCAGGGCGGCGATTATACCAACGAAATCTATCCAAAGCTCCGTGAAAGCGGCTGGCAAAGCTACTGGATTGATGCAGCCTCTTCACTGCGCATGAAAGACGACGCCATTATTATTCTCGACCCGGTGAACCAGCACGTCATTACCGAAGGCTTAAACAAGGGCGTGAAGACCTTTGTCGGCGGCAACTGCACCGTCAGCCTGATGCTGATGTCGCTCGGCGGTCTGTTCGCGGAGAACCTGGTGGAGTGGACCTCTGTCGCCACTTACCAGGCGGCGTCCGGCGGCGGCGCGCGCCATATGCGCGAACTGCTGAATCAGATGGGCCTGCTGCAGCAGCACGTCGCGGCGGAACTGGCCGACCCGGCCTCCGCTATCCTCGATATCGAGCGTAAAGTCACGGCGCTTACCCGCAGCGGTGAATTGCCGGTCGATAATTTCGGCGTACCGCTGGCGGGCGGGCTTATCCCGTGGATCGACAAACAGCTCGATAACGGCCAGAGCCGCGAAGAGTGGAAAGGCCAGGCGGAGACCAACAAAATTCTCGGCACCTCGTCGGTGATTCCGGTGGACGGCCTGTGCGTGCGCATCGGCGCGCTGCGCTGCCACAGCCAGGCGTTTACTCTGAAGCTCAAAAAAGATGTGTCGCTCGCGACCATCGAATCGCTGCTGGCGGGCCATAACGACTGGGTGAAAGTGGTGCCGAACGACCGCGAGATCACCATGCGCGAACTGACGCCTGCGGCGGTCACCGGCACGCTCAGCACGCCGGTCGGACGCCTGCGCAAACTCAACATGGGGCCGGAGTATCTGTCGGCGTTCACGGTCGGCGATCAGCTCCTCTGGGGCGCGGCCGAACCGCTGCGGCGTATGCTGCGTCAACTGGCATAAACAAAAAGAGCGCTTCGGCGCTCTTTTTTTATCCGGGTCACGAAAGAAAAGTCGAATGTTCCATATTTTCTCAGGGATAACAGAATCCCCTGGCTATGCTTAGCATAAGGCGAGGTCTTCTCGTCATACTTCCAGGTGGAACGGCACAGCTACAGGAGTGCTTCAGGCTCTGCCCGTTCAGGTCATTAAGAGTGTCGCTACCGGACGCGCAGGCGTAAGGCTGGAATGGGGCGGCACCAAATAAACAGGATGATAACCATGTCTGATCGTGTCTCAAGAGACGTGATTAATGCGCTGATTGCGGGCCATTTTTCGGATCCTTTCTCCGTTCTGGGCATGCACACCACCGACGCGGGGATTGAAGTCCGCGCGCTGCTTCCCGACGCCACTGAAGTCTGGGTTATTGAACCCAAGACCGGGCGCAAAGTGGGCAAGCTCGAATGTCTCGATTCTCGCGGTTTCTTCAGCGGCGTGATGGCGCGTCGTAAAAACCCGTTTCGCTATCAGCTGGCCGTGATCTGGCACGGGCAGCAGAACCTGATTGACGATCCTTATCGCTTCGGACCGCTGTTGCAGGAGCTGGATGTCTGGCTGCTGTCCGAAGGTACCCATCTGCGGCCTTATGAAACGCTCGGCGCGCATCCGGACACGATGGACGGCGTCACCGGCACGCGTTTCTCCGTCTGGGCGCCGAACGCGCAGCGCGTCTCCGTGGTGGGGCAGTTCAACTACTGGGACGGCCGCCGCCACCCGATGCGGCTGCGTAAAGAGAGCGGCATCTGGGAGCTGTTCATCCCCGGTGCGCACAACGGTCAGCTCTACAAATATGAGATGATCGACGCGAACGGCCATTTGCGCATGAAATCTGACCCGTATGCCTTTGAGGCACAGATGCGCCCGGAAACCGCATCGCTTATCTGCGGGCTGCCGGAAAAAGTGGAGCCGAATACCGCGCGCCAGGACGCCAACCGTTTCGACGCGCCCATTTCCATTTACGAAGTGCATCTCGGCTCCTGGCGACGTCACACGGATAACAATTTCTGGCTGAGCTACCGGGAGCTTGCCGACCAGCTGATCCCCTACGTGAAGTGGATGGGCTTTACCCATATCGAACTGCTGCCGGTCAATGAACATCCGTTTGATGGCAGTTGGGGCTATCAGCCGACCGGCCTCTACGCGCCGACCCGCCGTTTCGGCACGCGCGAAGAGTTTCGCTATTTCATCAACGCCGCACATGCCGCCGGGCTGAACGTCATTCTCGACTGGGTGCCGGGGCATTTCCCGTCCGATGATTTCGCGCTGGCGAATTTCGACGGCACCGCGCTTTACGAGCACGGCGACCCGCGCGAAGGCTATCACCAGGACTGGAACACGCTTATCTACAACTATGGCCGCCGCGAAGTGAGTAACTTCCTCGTGGGCAACGCGCTGTACTGGACCGAGCGCTTCGGCATCGATGCCCTGCGCGTGGACGCCGTCGCTTCGATGATTTATCGCGACTACAGCCGCAAAGAGGGGGAGTGGATCCCGAACCAGTACGGCGGGCGCGAGAACCTCGAAGCGATGGAGTTTCTGCGCAACACCAACCGCATCATCGGCGAGCAGGTGAACGGCGCGGTCACGATGGCCGAAGAGTCCACCGATTTCCCTGGCGTCTCTCGCCCACCATCAACCGGCGGCCTCGGCTTCTGGTACAAGTGGAATCTGGGCTGGATGCACGACACGCTCGACTACATGAAGCTCGACCCGGTCTATCGCCAGTACCATCACCACAAAATGACCTTCGGGATGATTTACAACTACACCGAAAACTTCGTTTTGCCGCTGTCACATGACGAAGTGGTGCATGGCAAAAAATCGATTCTCGACCGGATGCCGGGCGACGCCTGGCAGAAGTTCGCCAACCTGCGCGCCTACTACGCCTGGATGTGGGGCTTCCCCGGTAAAAAACTGCTGTTTATGGGCAACGAATTCGCACAGGGGCGCGAGTGGAATCACGACGCCAGCCTCGACTGGCATCTGCTCGAAGGCGATGACAACTGGCACAACGGCGTGCAAAGACTGGTGCGGGATCTCAATTCTACTTATCGGCAGCACAAAGCCCTGCACGAACTTGATTTCGATCCTTATGGCTTCGAATGGCTGGTGGTAGAGGATAACCAGAACTCGGTGTTTATCTTCGCGCGCCGCGATGCTCAGGGGAATGAAATCATCGTCGCCAGCAACTTTACGCCGGTGCTGCGTCACAACTATCGCTTTGGCATCAACCAGCCGGGCGAGTGGCGCGAAATCCTCAATACCGACTCGCAGCACTACCACGGCAGCAACGCCGGAAACGGCGGCAAGGTGCGCAGTGAAGCTATCGCAAGCCACGGACGCGATAACTCGCTTTCCGTCACGCTACCGCCGCTTGCCACGATCTGGCTGGTCAGAGAGGCAGATGATGCAGCTTAACGCAGGCCGTTCCGCTCCACCTGGCGCCTGGTGTGATGGCGCGGGCGTGAATTTCACGCTGTTTTCCGCCCATGCGGAAAAGGTGGAGCTGTGCGTGTTTGACGAGAGCGGCAACGAGGCGCGTTACACGCTGCCCGCCCGCAGCGGCGATATCTGGCACGGCTACCTGCCGGACGCCCGCCCTGGCCTGCGCTACGGTTATCGGGTATATGGCCCGTGGCGCCCTGAACAGGGCCATCGCTTCAACCCGGCCAAACTGCTGCTTGACCCCTGCGCCCGCGGCGTGGAGGGCGATGTAGTGGACGACCCGCGCCTGTATGGCGGCATCGACGCGCCGGACCCGCGCGACAATCGTGACGTCATGCCCAAAGCGGTGGTGATGGACGACCGTTACGACTGGGAAGACGACGCGCCGCCCGCGATTCCCTGGGGCGACACCGTGATTTACGAGGCGCACGTGCGCGGCTTAACGCGCCTGCACCCGGATATCCCGTCCGCGCTGCGCGGCACTTACGCCGCGCTCGGCCACCCGGCAATGATCGCCCATTTTCAGCGGCTCGGCATTACCGCCCTGGAGTTACAGCCGGTGGCGAAATTTTGCAGCGAGCCGCGCCTGCAACGCCTCGGCCTTGCCAATTACTGGGGCTATAACCCGCTCGCGCTCTGGGCGCCCGAGACGCGCTACGCCTCGCAGCCCGCGCCGCAGGCGGCGTTAAACGAATTTCGCGATGCGGTGAAAGCGCTGCATAAGGCGGGTATCGAGGTGATCCTCGACACCGTGCTCAACCACAGCGCTGAACTGGATCTCGAAGGACCGACCTTCTCCCTGCGCGGAATTGATAACCGTAGCTATTATTGGATACAGGACCATGGCGATTATCACAACTGGACCGGCTGCGGCAACACGCTGAACCTGAGCCATCCGGCGGTGGTGGATTACGCCATTGGCTGCCTGAAGTTCTGGGTAGAGCAGTGTCATGTCGACGGTTTCCGGTTTGATCTGGCGACCGTGATGGGCCGTACGCCGGAATTCCGGCAGGACGCGCCGCTCTTTGAGGCGATGCGCCGCGACCCGACGCTCAGGGCCGTGAAGCTTATCGTCGAGCCGTGGGATATCGGCCCCGGCGGCTATCAGGTAGGCAACTACCCGCAGCCCTTCGCCGAGTGGAACGACCGTTTTCGGGACGACATGCGCCGCTTCTGGCTGCGCCGCGAATCCGGCCCTGGCGAATTCGCCACCCGGTTTGCCGCGTCGGCGGATGTATATCGCCGCGACGGGCGTGAGCCCTGGGCGAGCGTCAATCTGGTGACGGCGCATGACGGCTTTACGCTGCGCGACTGCTTGTCGTTCAACGAGAAACACAACGAAGCCAACGGCGAAGATAACCGCGACGGCGCGTGGGAA
Source organism: Cronobacter dublinensis subsp. dublinensis LMG 23823 (assembly GCF_001277235.1). NCBI lineage: Bacteria > Pseudomonadati > Pseudomonadota > Gammaproteobacteria > Enterobacterales > Enterobacteriaceae > Cronobacter > Cronobacter dublinensis. The sequence goes on along the minus strand of NZ_CP012266.1, from coordinate 4,152,278 downwards.
AACCACAGCAGCAATCACGGCTATGAAGGCTTAGGCGGCGGGCAGAGCATTCAGGACGCGCGGCGCGCCAGCGCGCATGCGTTACTGGCGTCGCTGCTGCTATCGCAGGGCACGCCGATGCTGCTGGCGGGGGATGAACACGGCCACAGCCAGCATGGCAATAACAATGCGTATTGCCAGGATAACGAACTGACCTGGTTTGACTGGTCGCAGGCCGACGAAGGGCTTATCGCGTTTACCGCAGCCCTGATCCGCCTTCGCAGGCAAATTCCGGCGTTAACCGCCGCATCCTGGTGGGAAGAGAACGACGGCAACGTTCGCTGGCTTAACGCCGCGGGCGCGCCGATGCGACCAGAGGACTGGCACAGCGGCACACGCCTGCTGCAAATCCTCTTGTCCGATCGCTGGCTTGTTACCCTTAACGGCCACGATGAAGTGAGCGAGATCGTATTACCTGAAGGGGAGTGGCGCGCCGTTCCTCCATTTGCCGGAGAGGATAATCCGGTTGTCATGGCTGTATGGCATGGGCCTGCGCACGGTGTGTGCGTCTTCCAGAAGTCATAAACAGGAGTTCGTCATGGTCAGGCTTGAAAAGAAAGATCCGTTAATGCTGGCAAGACAGTTGCCATTGAAATCCGTGGCGCTGATCCTGGCGGGCGGCCGCGGCACGCGGTTGAAAGATTTAACCGCGACCCGCGCCAAGCCCGCTGTTCATTTCGGCGGTAAGTTCCGCATTATCGACTTCGCGCTCTCGAACTGCATCAACTCCGGCATTCGTCGCATCGGGGTTATCACGCAGTATCAGTCGCATACGCTGGTGCAGCACATCCAGCGCGGCTGGTCGTTCTTCAGCGAAGAGATGAACGAGTTTGTTGACCTCCTGCCGGCGCAGCAGCGCGTACATGGCGAAACCTGGTACCGCGGCACCGCTGACGCGGTCACCCAGAACCTCGACATCATCCGCCGCTATAAAGCGGAGTATGTGGTCATTCTCGCAGGCGATCACATCTACAAGCAGGACTACTCGCGCATGCTTATCGACCACGTCGAGAAAGGCGCGCGCTGTACCGTCGCCTGCCTGCCTGTGCCGGTGGCCGAAGCGAGAGCCTTCGGGGTGATGGCGGTCGATGAGAACAGCAAAGTCATCGATTTTGTGGAAAAACCGGCGAACCCGCCATCCATGCCCGGCGACGAGACTAAAGCGCTCGCCAGCATGGGGATCTATATTTTTGATGCCGACTATCTTTATGAGTTGCTGGAAGAGGATGACAAAAACGAATCCTCCAGCCACGACTTCGGTAAAGACATTATCCCGAAAGTGACATACAGCGGCGAAGCCTACGCGCATCCGTTCCCACTCTCCTGCGTGCAGTCCGATCCGAACGCGGAGCCGTACTGGCGCGACGTGGGAACGCTGGAGGCGTACTGGAAGGCGAATCTCGATCTCGCCTCGGTGACGCCGGAGCTTGATATGTACGACCAGGACTGGCCTATCCGCACGCACATGGAGTCGCTGCCGCCGGCCAAATTCGTGCAGGACCGCTCCGGCAGCCACGGCATGACGCTGAACTCGCTGGTCTCCGGCGGCTGCATTATTTCCGGGTCGGTGGTGGTGCAGTCGGTGCTGTTCCCGCGCGTGCGCGTGAACTCGTTTTGCAATATTGATTCCGCAGTGCTGCTGCCCGATGTCTGGGTAGGCCGCTCCTGCCGCCTGCGTCGCTGCATTATCGACCGGGCCTGTGTTATCCCTGAAGGCATGGTGATTGGCGAAAACGCCGAAGAGGATGCTCGCCGTTTCTACCGTTCCGAAGAGGGCATTGTATTGGTGACCCGCGACATGCTGGCGCGTTTGTCAGACTAAGTCGCACAAGGATTAAGTGCGCACGGACGATGGTTTCCGCGCGTGATGTTTCGCGTTCGGCGCGCCTGTTGCGCTGTGACTTTCAACGGGAGAGATAATGCAGGTCTTACATGTATGTTCTGAACTTTTTCCGCTGCTGAAAACGGGTGGTCTGGCGGATGTCCTTGGCGCGTTGCCTGCTGCGCAGATTGCCGAAGGGGTGGATACCCGCGTGCTGCTGCCGGGCTTCCCCGATCTCCGTCGAGGCGTTGCGGATGCAAAAGTGATTACGCGTCGGGACACCTTCGCCGGGCCGATCGCTTTGTTATTCGGACATTTTAACGGCGTCGGCATCTATCTTATCGACGCGCCGCACCTCTATGACCGTCCGGGCAGCCCGTACCACGACACTAACCTGTACGCCTATGCCGACAACGTGATTCGCTTTGCGCTTTTGGGCTGGGTCGGCAGCGAAATGGCGGCGGGCCTGGATCCGTTCTGGCGTCCTGACATCGTTCACGCGCATGACTGGCATGCGGGCTTAACCCCTGCGTATCTCGCCGCGCGCGGTCGTCCGGCGAAATCGGTGTTTACCGTTCATAACCTGGCTTATAAGGGCATGTTTTACGCGCATCACATGGATGAAATCGGACTGCCATGGTCGATGTTTAATATGAATGGGCTTGAGTTCAACGGTGAAATTTCGTTCCTCAAGGCGGGCCTTTACTATGCCGATCATATTACGGCGGTGAGCCCGACCTACGCGCGTGAAATCACCGAGCCGCATTTCGCCTACGGGCTGGAAGGGCTGCTCAGGCAGCGCCACAGCGAAGGGCGGCTGTCGGGCATTCTGAACGGCGTCGATGAGAAAATCTGGAACCCGACGCATGATTTGCTCCTCGCCTCGCGCTACACCCGCGATACGCTGGAGGAGAAAGCGGAAAACAAACGCCAGCTCCAGATAGCGATGGGCCTGAAGGTGAATGACAAAGTGCCGTTGTTCGCGGTGGTCAGCCGCCTGACCAGTCAGAAAGGGCTGGATCTGGTGCTGGAGGCGCTGCCGGGGCTGCTGGAGCAGGGCGGACAGCTGGCGCTGCTTGGCGCGGGCGATCCGGTGTTGCAGGAGGGCTTCCTCGCCGCCGCCGCCGAGCATCCGGGCCAGGTCGGCGTGCAGATTGGTTATCACGAAGCCTTCTCGCACCGCATCATGGGCGGCGCGGATGTGATTTTAGTGCCGAGCCGCTTTGAGCCGTGCGGGCTGACCCAGCTTTATGGCCTGAAATACGGCACGCTGCCGCTGGTGCGCCGCACGGGGGGGCTCGCGGATACCGTTTCCGACAGCTCGCTGGAAAACCTGGCGGACGGCATCGCGAGCGGTTTTGTGTTTGAAGACAGTAACGCCTGGTCGCTGTTACGGGCTATCCGGCGCGCTTTCGTACTGTGGTCCCGTCCGTCTCTCTGGCGTTTTGTGCAGCGTCAGGCTATGGGAATGGACTTTAGCTGGCAGGTCGCGGCGAAATCGTACCGCGAGCTTTATCAACGCTTGTTGTAAAGGAACACGTCGATGAATGAACCCTTTAGCTATGCGTCGCCGACCCTGAGCGTGGAGGCGTTAAAACACTCTATCGCTTATAAGCTGATGTTCACCATCGGCAAAGATCCGGCCATCGCTAACAAACATGAGTGGCTGAACGCCACCCTGTTTGCCGTGCGCGATCGCATGGTGGAGCGCTGGCTGCGCTCCAACCGCGCGCAACTCTCGCAGGAAGTGCGTCAGGTCTACTATCTGTCGATGGAGTTTCTGATTGGCCGCACGCTCTCCAACGCCCTGCTGTCGCTTGGCATCTACGAAGATGTGCAGAACGCGCTGGAAGGGATGGGCCTTGACCTGGAGGAGCTTATCGACGAAGAGAACGACCCGGGCCTCGGCAACGGCGGTCTCGGGCGTCTTGCCGCCTGCTTCCTGGATTCGCTGGCGACGCTCGGCCTGCCGGGCCGCGGCTACGGCATCCGTTACGATTACGGTATGTTCAAGCAAAACATCGTCGACGGCCGCCAGAAGGAATCGCCGGATTACTGGCTGGAATATGGCAACCCGTGGGAGTTTCAGCGCCACAACACACGCTATAAAGTGCGTTTCGGCGGCCGCATCCAGCAGGAAGGCAAAAAGACCCGCTGGGTGGAGACGGAAGAGATCATCGCCATGGCGTGCGACCAGATCGTGCCCGGTTATGATACCGACGCCACCAACACGCTGCGGCTCTGGAGCGCGCAGGCAAGTAGCGCGATAAACCTCGGTAAGTTTAACCAGGGCGACTACTTCGCGGCGGTGGAAGATAAAAACCACTCCGAAAACGTGTCGCGCGTCCTCTACCCGGACGACTCCACCTATTCGGGGCGCGAGCTGCGTCTGCGTCAGGAGTATTTCCTGGTCTCCGCCACGGTGCAGGACATCTTAAGCCGCCACTTTATGCTGCACAAAACCTACGCCAACCTGGCGCAGAAAGTGGCGATTCACCTTAACGACACCCACCCGGTACTGTCGATTCCTGAGTTGATGCGCCTGCTTATCGACGAGCATAAATTCAGCTGGGATGAGGCGTTCGAGGTGACGTGCCAGGTCTTCTCCTACACCAACCACACGCTGATGAGCGAGGCGCTGGAGACATGGCCGGTGGATATGCTCGGCAAGATCCTGCCGCGCCATCTGCAAATCATTTTTGAAATCAACGACTATTTCCTGCGTACCGTTCAGGAACAGTACCCGAACGACACCGCGCTGCTGAGCCGCGTGTCGATTGTCGACGAGTCGGGCGGGCGTCGCGTGCGGATGGCCTGGCTTGCGGTGATCGTCAGCCATAAGGTTAACGGGGTATCAGAGCTGCACTCCAACCTGATGGTACAATCGCTGTTCGCCGATTTCGCGGCCATCTTCCCGATGCGCTTTACCAACGTCACCAACGGCGTAACGCCGCGTCGCTGGCTGGCGCTCGCGAACCCGGCGCTCTCCGAGGTGCTGGATGAAAACATCGGGCGCACCTGGCGCACCGATCTCAGCCAACTTAGCGAGCTTGAGCAGCATATCGACTACCCGGCGGTGAACCAGCAGGTGCGCGAGGCGAAGCTTGAGAATAAGAAGCGGCTCGCGATTTACATCGCCCAGCATCTTAACGTGGTGGTGAATCCGAAAGCGCTGTTCGACGTCCAGATCAAGCGCATCCACGAGTATAAGCGTCAGCTGATGAACGTACTGCACGTCATTACGCGCTATAACCGCATCAAGGCTGACCCGGATGCTGACTGGGTGCCGCGCGTGAATATTTTCGCCGGTAAAGCCGCCTCGGCCTATTACATGGCGAAGCACATTATTCATCTGATTAACGATGTGGCGAAGGTCATCAACAACGATCCGCAGATCAAGGATCGGCTGAAAGTGGTGTTCATCCCGAACTACAGCGTCAGTCTCGCGCAGCTCATCATTCCGGCGGCGGATCTCTCCGAACAGATTTCGCTCGCGGGCACTGAAGCGTCCGGCACCAGTAACATGAAGTTCGCGCTCAACGGCGCGCTGACTATCGGCACGCTCGACGGCGCGAATGTTGAGATGCAGGAGCACGTCGGCGAAGAGAATATCTTTATCTTCGGCAACACGGCGGATGAGGTGGAAGAGCTGCGTCGCGTCGGCTACAAACCGCGCGATTTCTACGAGCAGGACGACGAGCTGCGCCAGGTGCTGACGCAAATCGGCACCGGGGTGTTCAGCCCTGAAGAGCCGGGCCGCTACCGGGATCTGGTGGATTCGCTGATAAACTTCGGCGATCACTATCAGGTGCTGGCGGATTTCCGCAGCTATGTGGATTGCCAGGACAGCGTCGACGAACTCTACCGGCAGCCGGAGGTGTGGACCACGCGCGCGATGCACAACATCGCCAATATGGGCTACTTCTCCTCTGACCGCACGATTCAGGAGTACGCGGAAAATATCTGGAACATTACGCCGGTACGGCTGTAAGATCCCGATGTTATCAACACAACCAGAGTGGTGACACTCTGGTTTTTTTATGGGTGTGGAATGCAAGGATGAGGCAGAAAACGACATGGACGGGCGCGCTGCTCGTTTCGCTGGTGGGCGCACCGCTGCTGGCGCAGATATATGGTTTGATTGCTAATATCGCGATTTCTAGCGTAATGCGCACGTTCGCCTCGGCGAACCTCGGCGTTATCCTGCTGGCGCTGCTACAGATCCTGTCGCTGGCGCTATTAGGCAAACAGCAGGCGCGGCGGCGGCCTGCGGGCGAGTACGCGTTCTGGGCCGCGTTTGTCTGGTATCTGCTGTGCGCGGCGGCGTTTAGCGCGGGTGCGCCGTTTTTACCCGCCCCGCCGCCTGGCGCGCTGCTCTTTTTCGGCTGGTGCCCGACCGCATACTGGGGAATGATCATGGAAGGTTTCCCCTTCGAGTGGCCGCTGTGGATCCCCGCGCTGGCGCAAAGTATTGTGCTGGCGGGGTTTTATTACGGACGCTGGCGCGCCCGATAAGCGCGCGTTACGCCTGCGACGGCACGTCCATCAGCATATGACTGACGCCCGCCGCGCCCACCACGCAGTTACGCCCGGCGCGCTTCGCCTGATAGAGCGCCTCATCCGCCTGGTTTTTCAGCGTTTCCGCATCTGCGTCTTCTCCCACAACCGTGGCGGCGCCCGCGCTTATTGTCACCACTTTGTCTTTCAGCGGCGTGGCCGGGTGCGCCAGCCGTGCGTGATGGACAGCCTCCAGCGCGCGTAACGCCACCCGCTGCGCGGCATGGGTATCCGCGCCCGGCAGAATAATCGCGAACTCTTCACCGCCGTAGCGCGCCACCCGGTCGGTGTTGCGCAGCGGCAGATAACGCAGAATTTCACCAACCGCCGTCAGGCACTCATCGCCCGCCACATGGCCCAGGGCGTCGTTATAGTTTTTGAAGTAGTCGACATCGCACATCACCAGCGAGAGCGGCATGCCAGTACGCCGGGCGCGCGTGATGCATTGCTCCAGGTAGATATCGAACTGGCGGCGATTGGCAAGCCCGGTTAAGCCATCCACCAGCGCCAGATCCTGCAAAATATGGTTCGAGCGCGTCAGGTCGTCGCGCAGCACGATGAGCTCTCTCTGGTAGCGCAGCGTGGCGCGGATCTGGCGCAACACCAGCACGCCGAAAATCATCACCACGCCGAGCAGTACGGCGTTCAACGCTACGGTCGGAATGTTGTTGCGCCACCAGATCGCGCGCAGCTGATTGATGTCGTAGCCCGCCGACACCACCAGCGGATAGCGCGCCAGCATGGAGTAGCCGAAGATGCGCGGCACGCCGTCAATCGCCGATTTCCAGGCGCCGCCGCCGGTTGGGGCTATCTTCAGCATGCGGGTAAAGAGCGGGCTGGAGGAGAGGGTGCGGTTGATGTAGGAATCCGGGAACGGGCGCACGTACAGCACCGTGCTGTCTACAAACGTGATGCCCAGCGTATCGCTCGGCCCCATCTCGTAATAACCGTAAAACTGGCGGAAATAATCGAGCTTCACTGTCGCCAGCAGCACACCGCGAAAGCGCCCCTCGCGATTGTTCAGGCGTACCGAGACCGGCACCACCAGATCGCCGGTAGAGCGGCTGCGCAGCACATGGCCGATGCGGATACCGACATCGCTATGCTGGCTGTGCCAGATAAAATATTCGCGGTCGGCGTTATTGGCCTTCGCGGGAATATAGCTGCCGGAGGTGGCGAGCCAGTCGCCGTTAACGTCATAGACGAACAGGCCGTGAAGCTGCGGCAGCTGACGCTGTTGCTGGGCGAGCTGGCCGCGCAGACCATTCCATTCGGCGGGTTGCAGGAAAATGTCGTCGGAGCGGCGTACCAGCTCATCAAGCGTCAGTTGCACCTGAAGAAAGGTATCTTCCGCCTGGCGCGCCAGCGAAATCGACTGGTTGCGCGCCTGCCGCTCTGTCTCTTCGACGCTGTGCTGCCAGGATTGCCACAGCGACCAGCCGCTGATCGCCGCCACCAGCAGTGAGATCAACAGCAAAAAAGCCAGCATCACGCCATCCGGCGAACGGAATGTTGCCTTGCGCAAACGGGGCTCCCCCTGAAGGCATATGAGATAACCGATAGTAATACGCTTTTGTTAAGTGTAGCGAGAGAATGCCGTGATGATGGCGGGATTACGTGAGAAAAGAGGCGGCCGCGCAGAGGGAGCGCGGCCGCAGAACAGAGAGGAATTACGAGGCGAGAGAGAGCGTGACGTTGGCCTTTTTACCGACGTTTTCGGCAAGCCACTGCGCGACGCGCGACTGCTCTTCGGCGGTCAGCCACATTCCGACTTTCGTGCGGCGCCAGATGGCGTCATCCAGACGGCGCACCCACTCGTGCTCCACTAAATAGCGCAGCTCCGCTTCGTAGAACTCATGGCCGAAGTTTTCGCCAAGCGCGTTCAGGTCCGCGGCATCGCCCAGGATAAGCTCGCTGTTGCTGCCGTAAGTGCGGGCATAGTGGCGCGCCAGCGTCTCGCTGATGAACGGATAACGGCGGCGCAGCTGTGCGGCGTAATCGTCGCGCTCGCCCTGGAACGCCCCGCCTGGCAGCACCGCGTTACGGGTCCACGCCTGGCCGATATTGTGATAATACGGCGTCAGTTTCTCCATCGCGTGCTCGGCGAGCTTGCGATAAGTCGTGAGCTTACCGCCGAAAACCGACAGCAGCGGCGCTTTGCCGTTATCGTCATGGATATCGAGCGTGTAGTCACGGGTGATCGCCTGCGGTGAATCGGATTCGTCATCGCACAGCGGACGCACGCCGGAATAGGTCCAGACCACGTCGTCGCGGCCCAGCGGTTTCTTGAAGTGCGCGTTGTAGACTTTCAGCAGGTAGCTGATTTCCGACTCGTCGATCGCCACCTCTTTCGGATCGCCTTTGTACTCGACATCCGTGGTGCCGATAATGGAGAACTCGTCCATCCACGGAATAACAAACACGATGCGTTTATCTTCGTTTTGCAGAATGTACGCCTGCTTCTGGGTATGCACGCGCGGCACCACAATATGGCTGCCTTTGATGAGGCGAATGCCGTAAGGCGATTTCAGCTGCAGGCCGTCGTCGAAGAAGTTTTTCACCCACGGGCCGGTGGCGTTCACTAAACCGCGCGCCTGCCAGGTATAAGTTTTACCGGTATCGATATCTTCCGCTTCCACAATCCACAGGCCGTTTTCGCGGCGGGCAGAGGTGGCGCGGGTGCGGGTCAGCACTTCGCCGCCCTTTTTAACGACCATCTGGGCGTTCGCCAGTACCAGGCGAGCGTCGTCGACCCAGCAGTCAGAATATTCGAAACCGCGCACGATCTCCGGCTTCAGGACGGAATCCGAACCAAAACGCAAACCGGTAGAGCCCGGCAGGCTGGTGCGTTTGCCGAGGTGATCGTACATAAACAGGCCGGTGCGGATCATCCACGCCGGACGCAGGTGCGGGCGATGCGGCAGTCGAAAGCGCATCGGGAAGGCGATGTGCGGCGCCATTTTCAGCAGCACCTCGCGCTCGGCCAGCGCCTCGCTCACCAGGCGGAACTCGTAGTGTTCCAGGTAGCGCAGCCCGCCGTGGATCAATTTGGAGCTGGCGGAAGAGGTGGCGCACGCCAGATCCTGCGCTTCCAGCATCAGCACAGATAATCCACGCCCTGCGGCGTCTGCCGCGATACCGGCACCGTTAATGCCCCCACCTATCACAATCAGATCTTTGGTTTCCATGCTGCTGCCCTCACGCACTTTCGTTAAAGCTCATAAATGTTCGTTATCGCTCATAATAGCAAACAAACGCGCTTTTGATAACAACAAAAAAACAATTCAGTGTGATGTGAATAACATTATGGCGTTACAGCCGGAGGAAGCCTTACACTTACGTTATTATCGACACACGCGCCGCGCGTCGTTGTGTCGGGCAGACGCCCCCTTTACCGATGAAAGAGAGCACCATGGATCAGTTTGAATGTATTAATGTCGAAGAAGCGCACCAGAAACTGCAGCAGGGGAGCGCCGTGCTGGTGGATATTCGCGATCCGCAAAGCTACGCAATGGGCCACACGCCGGGCGCGTTTCATTTAACGAACGCCACGCTGTCTGCGTTTATGCAGCAGACGGATTTCGACGTGCCGGTGCTGGTGATGTGCTATCACGGCAACAGCAGCAAGGGCGCGGCGCAGTACCTGATTCATCAGGGCTTTGAGCAAGTCTACAGCGTCGACGGCGGTTTCGACGCCTGGCATCGCCATTTCCCGGCGGAAGTGGCGCACGCGCAGAGTTAAGCGTCGGTGTCCGCGTCGTTCGCAGGTATACTGTTTCCCTTGTGTGGGGATACCCTTCTGAACAGAACGACTTGCTATCTATGTTGATGATTAACGCGTTTGATAACCCGCGCCTGGCCCAGGCGTTTGTTGACTATATGGCGACCCAGGGCGTTGTGCTGGATATTCAGCGGCACGACACCTGGGATGTCTGGCTGGCCGATGAATCGCAGGCTGAAAGAGTCAAAGCGGAGCTGAGCTATTTTCTGGCGCACCCGAGCGATCCGCGCTATCTCTCCGCGAGCTGGCAGACCGGGCAGCTCAACGCCGGCCTGCGCTACCGCTCTTATCCGTTTATGGCGACGGTGCGCGCCCACGCGGGCCCGCTGACGCTTGGGATGATGGCGCTCTGTATCGTGGCGTATCTCGCGATGAGCTTCATCGGTTATCCGCAAGTCGCCGTCTGGCTTGCATGGCCTTTCGATCCCTCTCTCAAATTTCAGCTCTGGCGCTATGTCAGCCCCTTACTGCTGCACTTTTCCCTCCTGAGCCTGATCTTCAATCTGCTATGGTGGTGGTATCTTGCCGGTCCGCTGGAGAAGATGGCGGGCAGCGGCAAGCTGCTGACGCTGACGCTGGTGACGGCGCTGGTCGGCGGCGTTATCCAGTATCAGGTCGGCGGCCCGTGGTTCGGCGGCCTCGGCGGCGTGGTTTACGCGCTTGTCGGTTATGTCTGGCTGCGCGGCGAGCGCGAGCCGGAAAGCGGGCTGCATCTGCCGCGCGGCATTCTGGTGTTTATGCTGCTGTGGCTGGCTATCGGCGGGCTGGGCCTGTTTGGCAACAAGACGGCGAACGCCGATCTGGTGGCGGGGATGCTGATTGGCCTGGCGATGGCCATGACGGATACTCTGCATGCGCGAAAACGAAAATAATACGGCAACACGTCAGGAGAAGGGTGTGAAGCAAACACAACGTCACGACGCCATTATCGAACTGGTTAAAAAGCAGGGCTATGTGAGTACCGAGGAGCTGGTGGAGCAGTTCGCCGTCAGCCCGCAAACCATTCGCCGCGATCTCAACGATCTCGCTGAACAAAACATGATCCTGCGCCATCACGGCGGCGCGGCGTTGCCATCAAGCTCTGTCAACACCTCCTGGCATGACCGTAAAGCCACGCAGACGGCGGAAAAAGAGCGTATCGCTCATAAAGTCGCCAGCCAAATTCCTAACGGCGCGACGCTGTTTATCGACATTGGTACTACGCCCGAGGCCGTGGCGCACGCGCTGTTAAACCATGAAAATCTGCGTATCGTCACCAATAACCTGAACGTGGCGAACACGCTGATGGTGAAAGACGATTTCCGCATTATTCTGGCGGGCGGCGAATTGCGAAGCCGCGACGGCGGAATTATTGGCGAGGCGACGCTCGATTTTATCTCTCAGTTCCGACTCGATTTCGGCATTCTGGGCATCAGCGGCATCGACAGCGACGGCTCGCTGCTGGAGTTTGATTATCACGAAGTGCGCACCAAGCGCGCGATTATCGAGAACTCGCGGCACGTGATGTTAGTGGTGGATCACTCGAAGTTTGGCCGTAACGCGATGGTGAATTTAGGCAGCATCAGCCTTGTGGACGCGGTCTATACTGACATCCTGCCGCCCGCAGGCGTTATGCAGGTGATTAACGCCAACAAGGTGCAGTTGGAGCTGTGCTGATGGTGTTGAGGGTGAGGTAACGCCGTGAGTGAGGTGGCGGGTGCGCTGCGCTTACCCGCCCTACATTAACCATGAGTGTGAATGACGTCTGCGATGGGTAAGCGCAGCGCACCCACCGTTTACCCTCTGCCACCTGCTGTCGGCATAAATCGACGTCTTAAACCCCATACCCCATCATTTTCAACAGCTGTTGCGCATGTTGCACGGCGGCCTGACGATGCGCCACGCCGAGCTTTTGATACAAATTGCGGATATGGGTTTTGATGGTGGTGGCGGCCACATCGAGCTCGCCGGCTATCTGGTCATTGCTGTAACCGGAATAGATAAGCCCCAGCACCTGCCACTCGCGCTGGGTCAGCGGGCTGGTGCGGATAAGCTCAGGCACTTCCGGGTGATTCAACAGCTTGTTGACAAAATTCTCGTCAAAATGCGCGAACTTGTGGCGATGATGCTGGTTAATGTCGCGCAAAATGCGCTGGGCGCGATGCTGTTCAATTTCCGGCAGCGTATTGAGCTGCAACAGCTGGCGCAACTGCTGCGCCATCGCTTCGCCTTCAATGACAAAATGACTAATAAACCCGGTGCGGTTCGCGAGCGTCAGCGCTTCCATTAAGACCCGCTGGGCATCACTTTTACGTCCGGCGTTCCAGTAAAGCTGGTTCAGCAGCAGCAGGTTACGGTTGATGTCGCTCATCAGGCGCAGGCCGCGGGCGTTTTCGTTCAGCTCTTCCAGCACCATCTCCGCCGGGCCGTACTCGCCAAGCAGGATCTGCACGCGCGCGATATTGCGCCACTGGCTTTGCAAAAAGTGGTTATTGGCGAAGGCCGGTTTCGGCGTCTGGCGCAACCAGGCGGCGGCGGCCGCTTTATCACCGGTCATCTGCCAGTAAATCACCCGCACTTTATCGGCGTTGGACACCCAGTCGCTGTGGTAATGACCGTTGCCCAGCAGGTTTTCAAGGCGATTGAGATGGCTGCGGGCGTTGTCGAGATCGCCGCGCGCCAGCGAACACTGCACCAGTAGCGCCAGGCACTGCAACTGCTGCTGCGGCTGATAGCTTGCCAGCACCGTCATACCGGTGCGCGCGCAGGTTTCCGCTTCATCAAGGCGCGCCCAGGCCCACAGCAACTGCGCGCGAATGCGCAGCAAAAACTCATGCAGCGGCAGCTGTTCCAGATGCTGTTCCTGGATCAGCACAAACGCCTTTTCCTGCGTCTCCCAGGCGGCCTGCAAAAAGCCCTGGGCGAAGAGAATTTCGCTCTGCTGGATAAGGCTCCAGAGCGCGTAATGCCAGACATCGTGACGGCGCGCCATCAGCTCGGTCTGCTGCATCACCGACAGCGATTTGGTTAAATCGCCTTTGCAGTGCAGTACTTCGCCATGAACCGATGTCGCCACGATGCGGCTGTAGAAATTCGCCAGCGGCAGCGTGTCGAGCGCCACCATCGCCAGGCGTTCGGCTTCGTCCGGGTCGCCGTCGTTAATGGCGACCTGTGCGCGCAGGGCGTTAAATTCGCCGTGCAGCGTCTCGTCCATTTCGCCTTTCATCTCTTGCTCGGCGCGCGCCAGCAGGGTGTTCACTTCGCTGTAGCGATGCTGGCTCTGCATCAGCCACGCCTGCAACAGTACGAGGCGCGGGTTCGCCAGCAGGCTCTCCCAGGGCAGCGCTTTTAAAGACTGTTCCAGCAACGTCAGTTCGCTGTGATTGAACAGCCCCCAGGCGTGATTCAGAAGAATATCGCGCAGCATATTGGCGTCGCCCGCCGCGAGCGCGTGATGGATAGCTTCGCTCGGGAAGCCCTGCGCCATCCAGCTTTCCGCCGCGGCGCGGTGGATATCCGGCAGCTCCGTCGCCAGCTCCCACTGGCAGCGCTGGCGCAGGAAATTGCCAAACAGCGGGTGATAGCTGAACCATTCGCCGGAGTCATCCATGCGCTGTAAAAACAGCCCCTGGCGCTCAATCTCCTCAAGGCGCATCTGGCCGTTTTCTTCACCGGTGACGCGCACAATCAGCGCGTCGTTCATCGAACGCAGCAGGGCGCTTTTCAGCAGAAACTGGCGGGTGTCGGCATCGACGTTGTTCAGGACTTCATCCACCAGATAGTCGGAGAGATGGCTGGCGTTAATGCCCGCCAGACGGCGCGCCGACTGATGCACCGCGCCGGTATTTTGCCGGGCGGAGAGGGCGATAAGCTGCAACGCTGTGGCCCAGCCGGCGACGTCATCGCACAGACGGCTGCTCTGCGCCGGTTCAATCGGCTGGCTCAGGCGGCAGTCGAAAAACTGGCGGGCTTCCTGATGCGTAAAGGCGAGCTGCTGACTGCCGATTTCCAACAGCTGTTCGCGCACGCGCAGGTTGGCGATGCCGAGCTGCGGCAGGTTGCGCGACAGCACAACCAGCGTCAGGTTATCGGGCTGATGGCGCAGGAAAAAGCGCATCGCCTCGTGGATAACCGGGTTGGTAATGTGGTGGTAGTCGTCAATCACCAGATAGAGCGGACGCGGCCACTCCGCCAGCTCGATAAACAGCTGCGCGAAGAGCGAGGAGAGGCTGGCGTACTGGCGCTTTTGCGCGATGACTTCGCTGCTGACGCAGTGGCCGCCGGTCGCCTGCTGGACCGCGGCGATAAGATAACTGGCGAAGCGCTCCTGCTGGTTGTCACCTTCATCCAGTGAATACCATCCCAGTTCGGTTTTGCCCGCCGCCCACTGGGAAATCAGCGTGGTTTTGCCGTAGCCGGCAGGGCTGGTAATAAGCGCCAGTCGGTAGTTGCTAGCGCCGGATAATTTAGCCAGAAGACGGTCACGAACCACAGTGTGTTCAAGACGAACCGGGCGACTTAACTTAGACGGTATCAACATAGGATCACTTCACTGTGCAGGAGGCAACGAGATGACGATTTTTTTTGCGCTTCGTAATTAATACTAAATTAAGGTCGGACAGAATGGGCGCGAATGCAAGTTATGTCCTTTTTGGGGCCGCTTAAAGTTGCACTCTGTCACATTTCCATTTTTTCTGTGAATATTTCCCGGCCGTGGGGCTGCAAAGGCCGTTGGCTCTGGTCTGGCGTCTTCCGGGCGCTGCGTTTTATTTCGCCGCCGGGGCAGCAAACCCGATGACGGAGTGCCGTTTTTACCCATTTTTGTGCGCGAAATCACCTGGAAATGACGCCGGAATGCCGTTGAACCGTTATTTTTAGTGAGAATTCATTTCTTCTGTAACAGGGCGCTTGCCCGGCGATGTTCAGCGCGTGATAAACCGCGTCACGAGACGAAATTCCTGTGCGTTTTCCTGTCGTTTTGCCCGCTCCCAACTAAGGTTTAGTGGCGGCGATCACAGTTTTTGCTACTCCCCGTTTCTCCTCCCTCGCTAATCCCCCGCAGGATGAGGAATTCGCTCAGGCGCCCGGGCAAACTAACGAAAATTCTCCCTATTTTCATGCTACAGGACCCCGATTCACTATGTCACAGCCCACCTTTAATCCGGCCGATTTCGAAGCCGCCCTGACCCGTCAGTGGCAGCGTTTTGGTTTGCACAGCGCCAAAGAAATGACGCAGCGCCAGTGGTGGCAGGCGGTCAGCGGCGCGCTCTCGGAACTGCTTGTCGCAATTCCGGCCCGCGAGCCGAAGGCGCAGCAGCGCCACGTTAACTACATCTCCATGGAGTTTCTGATTGGCCGCCTGACCGGCAACAACCTGCTGAATCTGGGCTGGCATGATGAGGTCAGCCGTATTCTTGAGGGTCACAATATCCATCTCGGCGATCTGCTGGAGCAGGAAATCGATCCAGGGCTGGGCAACGGCGGCCTCGGGCGTCTGGCGGCTTGCTTCCTGGATTCGATGGCGACCGTCGGCCAGTCTGCGACCGGCTATGGTCTTAATTACCAGTACGGGCTGTTTCGTCAGTCGTTCGACGATGGCAGGCAGATGGAAGCGCCGGATGACTGGCAGCGTCGCAACTATCCGTGGTTTACCCATAACGCGGCGCTGAACGTGCCGGTAGGGATTGGCGGCAAGGTTATCAAAGAAGGCAAACATGCGCGCTGGGAGCCGGGCTTTGTGATAACGGGCGAAGCCTGGGACCTGCCGGTGGTCGGCTATCGCAACAGCGTGGCGCAGCCGCTGCGTCTGTGGCAGGCGACGCACGCGCACCCGTTTGACCTGACGAAATTCAACGACGGCGATTTCCTGCGCGCCGAGCAGCAGGGCATCGACGCCGAAAAACTTACCAAAGTGCTCTACCCGAACGACAACCATCAGGCGGGCAAAAAGCTGCGTCTGATGCAGCAATATTTCCAGTGCGCCTGCTCGGTTGCCGATATTCTGCGTCGTCATCATCTGGCGGGCCGCAAGCTTGCCGAACTGCCGGCGTACGAGGTGATTCAGCTTAACGACACCCACCCGACGATTGCCATCCCGGAACTGCTGCGCGTGCTGATTGACGAGCATCAGCTGAGCTGGGACGAGGCCTGGGCTATCACCAGCAACACGTTCGCCTACACCAACCACACCCTGATGCCAGAGGCGCTGGAGTGCTGGGACGAGCGCCTTATTCGCGCGCTGCTGCCGCGCCACATGCAAATCATCAAAGAGATCAACAAGCGCTTTAAAAAGCTGGTCAGCAAAACCTGGCCTAGCGACGAGGCGGTGTGGGCGAAGCTCGCCGTGGTGCATAACGGCCAGGTGCGTATGGCGAACCTCTGCGTGGTGAGCGGCTTTGCCGTTAACGGCGTGGCGGCGCTGCACTCCGATTTAGTGGTAAAAGATCTGTTCCCGGAATATCACCAGCTGTGGCCAAACAAATTCCACAACGTCACCAACGGCATTACGCCGCGCCGCTGGATCAAACAGTGCAACCCGGCGCTGGCCGCGCTTATCGATAAAACCCTGAAAAAAGAGTGGGTCAACGATCTCGACGCGCTGGCCGGGCTTGAAAAATATGCCGACGACGCGGCGTTTTGCAACGCGTACCGCACCATCAAGCAGGAGAATAAAAAGCGTCTCGCAGCATATATCCATGCCCGCACCGGCATTGAAATCAACCCGAACGCGCTGTTCGACGTGCAGATCAAACGCCTGCACGAGTACAAACGTCAGCACCTCAACCTGTTGCATATCCTGGCGTTGTACAAAGAAATTCGCGAAAACCCGCAGGCTGACCGCGTGCCGCGCGTCTTCCTGTTCGGCGCTAAAGCCGCGCCGGGGTACTACCTCGCCAAAAATATCATCTACGCTATCAACAAAGTGGCGCAGGCGGTGAATAACGATCCGGCCGTCGGCGATAAGCTGAAAGTGGTCTTCCTGCCGGATTACAACGTCTCTGTCGCTGAGATGATGATCCCGGCGGCGGATATCTCCGAGCAGATCTCGACGGCCGGTAAAGAGGCGTCCGGCACCGGCAACATGAAGCTGGCGCTGAACGGCGCACTCACTGTCGGTACTCTGGACGGCGCGAACGTCGAGATTGCCGAGCAGGTTGGCGAAGAGAACATTTTTATCTTCGGCCACACCGTCGAAGAAGTGAAAGCGCTGAAAGCCAAAGGGTATGACCCGGTGAAATGGCGCAAAAAAGACAAACTGCTGGACGCGGTGCTCAAAGAGCTGGAGAAGGGCATCTACACTGACGGTGACAAACACGCTTTCGACCAGATGCTGCACAGCATGGATAAACAGGGCGGCGACCCGTACCTGGTGATGGCGGACTTTTCCGCCTATGTTGAAGCCCAGAAGCAGGTGGATGTGCTCTACCGCGACCAGGAAGCCTGGACCCGCGCGGCTATCCTTAACACCGCGCGCTGCGGCATGTTCAGCTCTGACCGCTCTATCCGGGATTATCAGCAACGTATCTGGCAGGCAAAACGCTAAAGGAGCCGCCATGGAAAGCAAACGCCTTGACTCCTCCGCCCTTGCGGCGGGGATTAGCCCTAACTACATCAACGCGCACGGCAAACCGCAGGCGATTGGCGCTGAGACCAAACGGCGTTTGCTGGACGCGATGAACTCCGACGTCGCGCCGAAAGCGGCCGCGAAATCGCCGCTGCCGCCGGTGCTGGTGGTGACGAAGAGCCGCCGTATGCAGCTCACGCCGCAGGGGCGCGGCGAGTATACGTGGCTGCTGACCAGCGAGACGGGCGAGCAGTTTAACGGCGTCGCGCGCGGCGGTGAGGCGCTCACGCTGCCGGCAAAACTTACCGAGGGCTATCACACGCTCACGCTTACCCGTGAAGAGAGCCGCTGGCACTGTCGGCTTATCGTCGCGCCGAAGCGCTGCTATGAGCCGCAGGCGCTGCGCGACGGCAAAAAGCTTTGGGGCGCCTGTGTGCAGCTTTATACGCTGCGCTCAGAAAATAACTGGGGTATCGGTGATTTCGGCGATCTGAAGGCGATGCTCAATGAAGTGGGCGCGCGCGGCGGCGCCTTTATCGGTCTCAACCCAATCCACGCGCTCTACCCAGCGAACCCGGAAAGCGCGAGCCCGTACAGCCCTTCGTCGCGCCGCTGGCTCAACGTGATTTATATCGACGTCAACGCGGTGGACGATTTCCGCCTGAGCGACGAGGCGCAGGCCTGGTGGCGACTTGATGCGACGCAAAAGGCGGTGAAGGCTGCCCGTGAATCGCAGTGGGTCGATTACACCGGCGTTACGACGCTGAAGCTCACGGCGCTGCGCATGGGCTGGAAGCATTTCTCTGCCCGCGGCCCGGACGACGACGCCGTGGTGGCGTTTCGCGATTTCGTCGCCCGTGCGGGCGAGGGGCTTTACTGGCAGGCGGCGTTTGACGCCATTCACGCCTGGCAGGCGCAGGAAGATCCGATGCGCTGGGGCTGGCCCGCCTGGCCAAAAGCATATCAGGACACCAGCAGCCCGGAAGTGCAGACATTTTGCAAAAAACGCGCGGATGAGGTCGATTTTTATCTCTGGCTGCAATGGCTCGCGTATGAGCAGTTCGCCCGCTGCTGGGAGACCAGCCAGTCACATGCGATGCCGATTGGGCTGTACCGCGATCTGGCAGTTGGCGTGGCGGAAGGCGGCGCGGAGACCTGGTGCGACCGCGAGCTTTACTGTCTGAAGGCCTCTGTCGGCGCGCCACCGGATATTCTCGGCCCGCTTGGTCAGAACTGGGGCCTGCCGCCGATGGATCCGCACGTGATGCAGGCGCGCGCCTACGAGCCGTTTATCGAGCTGCTGCGCGCCAATATGACCAGTTGCGGCGCATTGCGTATCGACCATGTCATGTCGCTGCTGCGCCTGTGGTGGATCCCTTACGGCGAAACTGCGGATAAAGGCGCTTACGTGCAGTATCCGGTGGACGATCTGCTGGCGATCCTCGCGCTGGAAAGCCAGCGCCACCGCTGCATGGTGATCGGCGAAGATCTCGGCACGGTGCCGGTAGAGATCGTCGGCAAGCTGCGCGACAGCGGCGTTTACTCGTACAAAGTGCTCTATTTCGAAAACGAAGGCGGCAGCCGCTTCCGCGCGCCGAAGCGCTGGACGACGCAGGCGATGGCGGTCGCGACGACCCATGACCTGCCGACGCTGCGCGGCTACTGGGAGAGCGGCGATCTGACGCTTGGCAAAAAACTTGGTCTCTACCCTGACGAAGAGGTGTTGCAGGGGCTGTATGCCGACCGCGAGCGCGCCAAACAGGGGCTGCTTGAGAGTCTGCATCAGCACGGTTGTCTGCCGAAACGCGCCGGGCATCACGCCGCGCGCATGAAAATGGGCGCCACGCTGAACCGCGCGCTCCAGCGGTATATCGCTGACAGCAACAGCGCGTTGCTCGGCCTGCAGCCGGAAGACTGGCTCGATATGGCGCAGCCGGTCAATATTCCTGGTACCAGCGACCAGTATCAAAACTGGCGGCGTAAGCTCACTGTCGGGCTGGAGGCGATGTTTGCCGACCCGACCGTGAACCGATTGATTAGCGATCTGGATAAACGCCGTCGTGCCGCGTCTGCGGTAAAGCGTAAGTAATCGTTCGCCCCTGCGTTTCGCTTAAGGCGCGCAGGGGCGACGCTTTTTCTTCCCTCAATAAAAAAGCTTGCTTTGTGTGAATGGACATGCGTTAATGCACTCCTCGGTTTGCGAGACAGACCCGTCGAAAAGCAGTTTAGTAAAGCAGTTCTCATACCAAGTGTTATCCCGCGATATCCCTTCTTGAGTCTCCTCCATAAGCGCTAAGTAAATTCTGTTATGCAGGCCACGAATGCCGTAAGGCTCAATGAATTATTTAAGGTGATAACATGTCTGATAAAATGACTGGTTTAGTAAAATGGTTTAACGCGGAAAAAGGTTTTGGCTTCATTACTCCGGACAACGGCAGCAAGGACGTTTTCGTTCACTTCTCCGCTATCCAGAACAACGGCTTCAAAACCCTGGAAGAAGGCCAGAAGGTCTCTTTCTCCGTTGAAAGCGGCGCGAAAGGCCCGGCAGCTGCGAACGTAACTGCTATCTAATCGCCCTGCCTGCGCGGTTTCCGACAGCGATGACGGGAAAGCCCTGAGCAGTGAAATCGACGCAAAAAAGAACCCGCCTTGTGCGGGTTTTTTTATTCCGAGCATACGCGAAAAAAAAGCCCGCTTAAAGCGGGCTTTTTTATGGCCGGCGTTCAGCGCTTAGTAGTACGAGTGCTCGCCGCGCTGGTGCTCGGTAAGATCGCGCACGCCTTTGAGCTCCGGGAACTCGTTCAGCAGTTGCTTTTCGATACCCTCTTTCAGGGTCACGTCTACCATTGAGCAGCCGTTGCAGCCGCCGCCGAATTGCAGAATGGCGTAGCCTTCGTCGGTTATCTCCATCAGCGTCACGCGACCGCCGTGGCCTGCCAGCTGCGGGTTGATCTGCGATTGCAGTAAATACTCCACGCGCTCCATCAGCGGCGCGTCATCGGCCACTTTACGCATTTTCGCGTTAGGCGCTTTCAGCGTGAGCTGTGAGCCCAGCTGGTCGGTCACAAAATCAATTTCCGCATCTTCCAGATACGGTGCACTCAGTTCGTCCACATAGGCGGTGAGCAGGTCGAATTTCAGTGCGGTATCCGTAGCTTCCACGGCGTCGGGCGGGCAGTAAGACACGCCACATTCAGCATTCGGGGTGCCTGGGTTAATAACGAATACGCGGATCTGCGTCCCTTCTTCCTGGTTTGCCAGTAGCTTGGCAAAGTGTGCCTGGGCGGCATCGGAAATACGGATCATAGCAATGGCCTAATAGTTGACTATTTTAGTTGGTTATAATACGCCCATCATCGAGGCTCTACAAGGTTCGACACAGGCACCATACCTGGACAGTCGCCGCGCCGTTGCGCTTGAGCAGGCGCGCGATTTGGGCAACCGTACTCCCTGTTGTGACGACATCATCCACAAGAACGATATGGAGACCCGCCACCGGTAATTCAACCCGGAAGGCGTTTTTCAGGTTGCTGCGTCGCTGCCGGGCGTTGAGCTGCCGCTGCGGCGGGGCGGATTTGATACGCGTTACGGCACCCGGCACGTAGCGTATCCCGAGCCACCGGGAAAGCGTATTGGCGATAAGTGCGCTCTGGTTATAGCCGCGTCGCCAGGCACGGGTGCGGTGCAGCGGCACGCTGATGATGAGATCCGCGGCGGGCAGGGCGGCGGCGCGCTTCGCGGCCAGCACGTTTAACAGCAGCAGACGGGCGAGCGCGGGCGCAAGCGCGGTGCGTCCGTGGAATTTAAACTGATGCACCAGCGCGCTCACCGGCGGCGCATAGTCGCTCGCGGCAATAAGCCGCTGCCAGACGGGCGGTTTTTGCAGGCAGCGGCCGCAGGGCAGCGTCTCCAGCGCGGCGGGCAGTCCACATTGCGGACAGACCGGCGTTTGCCGCCGCCGCTGACAGCACGAACACACTCCCCAGCCCGGTATGTGCAGCGGCATCCGGCATAGCCAACACCTCCCCGGTATTGTTAGCATGACGACCTCCTTGTACATCAATCATGAGAAGAGTAACGGATGAATGACATCTGGTGGCAGACCACGGGCGAAGGAAATTGTCATCTTGTGCTGCTGCACGGGTGGGGGCTGAATGCCGAAGTGTGGCGTTGCATTTCGCAGGAATTAAGCTCGCACTTTACGCTGCATTTGGTCGATCTGCCGGGCTACGGGCGCAGCCAGGGGTTTGGCGCGCTGACGCTTGATGAGATGGCGCGTCTGGTGGCGAGCCGCGCGCCTGAGCGCGCCATCTGGCTCGGCTGGAGCCTCGGCGGGCTGGTGGCAAGCCAGGTAGCGCTGAATGTGTCGTCCAGGGTCGAGGCGCTGGTGACCGTCGCGTCGTCGCCCTGTTTTCAGGCGGGCGACGACTGGCCCGGTATTAAGCCTGAGGTGTTAAGCGGTTTTCAGCGTCAGCTGAGCGACGATTTCCAGCGCACGGTCGAGCGCTTCCTGGCGCTGCAAACGCTCGGCACCGAGACGGCACGGCAGGACGCGCGCGTGCTGAAATCCATTGTGCTGGCGCAGCAGATGCCGGGGGCTGATGTGTTAAACGGCGGGCTGGAAATCCTGAAAACCGCCGATCTGCGCGAGGCGCTCGCCGCCTGGCAGGGGCCGTTTTTACGCCTCTACGGGCGGCTCGACGGACTGGTGCCGCGTAAGGTCGCCGCATTGCTGGACGAGCGCTGGCCCGCCAGCGATTCGCGGGTGTTCGATAAAGCGGCCCACGCGCCGTTCATCTCTCACCCCCGCGAATTCTGCGACGCGCTGCTGGCGCTAAAAGCGCGCCTGGCAAACCGGTAAAAGCGAGCCATACTTTAGATGTCATTGTTATCGGGGCGTTTTTATCGGCGCCTTTTCAAATCATCTGAGTAGAGAGCCAAAAACATGAAACTACGCACGGGTATGCTGTTATCTGTTGTTCTGGGTTCGCTGTCGTTTGGCGCGCTGGCGGCGGAAGAGCTGCAAAAAGATAAAGTGAAAGAGATGAATCTCACCAAAATCGGCACGATCGTCTCTGACAAAGGCACCGCGCCGATGGACGCGAAAGCCGAACTGGTTAAGAAAGCTGATGAAATGGGTGGCAAATATTATGTCATCACCAGCGGCGAAAAAACCGGCAAAGACATTCACGCCACGGCAGATGTTTACAAGTAATAAAAAAGGCGGGCATAGCGCCCGCCCTCACTGTTAACGCAGCCGCCACACCTCTTTGCGGCAGGCTTTGCCCTCCGGGCAGCGGCGGCAACTGCCGCTCAGACAGCCCGATAATTCCTCTTCCTGACGCTCCGCTTTTCCCATTGCCTCCAGGCGGCTGAGCATCGCGTTAATTAACGGCAGCGGCGCGGCGAGCTGGTCGCTGATGCGCTGTGCGTCTATCCTTCCCGACAGCGCCAGCAGATCCCGCACCTCCATGAGCGTGGCCATCAGTGGCACTCCCCGGCAGGCGTATCGCAGCAGCGTGCGTCTTGGCGCGGCGCCAGCAGGCTCACATCCACCCGGCTACGCGCCCGGCGCAGCGCGGTAATGAGCGCCACGTTAAACAACACGACCGCCAGTATCGACGTCAGGCTGTAGAGCGGATGCGCCTGGAATGTCGCGCTCTGGTAGAACACCGTCGCCAGTGAATACGCGATGTTCAGGCCCCAGAGGATCGAGAAGCCCATCCAGCCGCGGCTCGACTCGCGGGCAATCGCGCCCATGACCGAAATGCAGGGAATGTAGAGCAGCACGAACACCAGATAGCTGTACGCGGCGGCTTCGCTGCCAAATTTCGCGCTCATCACGCCCATCGCGCCGGTCGCCATCTCGCCATCGCCCTTACTGGCTTCGATCGGGTTTGCCAGCACGCTCAGGCTGAAGGTGTCTTTCAGGCTCTGCCAGGTTTCTGCCAGCGCGCCGGCGAGTTCGTCTTTCAGGCTGAAACTCGCCGCGTCGAACGGCGCTTCGTGGATATTTTCGGCGGTGTAGAGCGTGTTCAGCGTGCCGACCACCACTTCTTTCGCCATCGCGCCAGTGAATAACCCGACGGTGGCCTGCCAGTTATCCTGCTGCACGCCAATCGGCGCCAGCAGCGGCGTCAGTACCCGGCTCACGGAAGCGAGTGCGGAGTCGTTGATGTTGTCCACGGTCTTGCCGCTGAACGAAAAACTATTGAGCGCGCCGATGAATACGCTGACCACCACAATCACTTTCCCGGCGCGCAACACAAAGCCTTTCAGGCGCTGCCAGGTTTGCAACAGCAGGCTTTTCAGATGCGGCACGTGGTACACCGGCAGCTCCATCACGAACGGCGTGGCTTCGCCGCGCATCAGGGTATATTTCAGCATCAGACCGGTCAGAATAGCCATCACGATGCCGAGCAGATAGAGCGAAAAGACCACCAGCGCGCCGTCATTACCGAAAAACGCCGCGGCGAAGACGGCGAAAATCGCCAGCCGTGCGCCGCAGGACATAAACGGCGCCATCATGATGGTCATCAACCGCTCGCGCGGCGCATCCAGTGTGCGTGCGCCCATCACCGACGGCACGTTGCAGCCGAAGCCGACAATCAGCGGCACGAACGATTTGCCCGGCAGCCCCAGCGCCTGCATCAGACGGTCCATCACAAACGCCGCGCGGGCCATATAACCGGAATCTTCAAGAAACGACAGGAACAGATACATCATGCCGATCTGCGGCACCAGCGGCAGCACGGTATTGATGCCGCCGCCGATCCCCTGGGCGAGAAACAGCGTCAGCCAGGCGGGGAAGTGCAGCGTAGCGCCGACCCACTGTAGCCCGTGAATGAAAATCGCCACCGAGCCCGCGTCGAAAATCGGCTGCAACGCGCCGCCGATGTTAATGGCGAGCAGGAACATCAGGTACATCACGCCCAGAAACACCGGCAGGCCAAGGAAGCGGTTGAGGATGATTTTGTCGATGGCGGCCGTCAGACGGTGCGGCTCGGCGGTGAGGCTGTTGCTCACCGCGTCGCAAATCGTCGCGATGCTCTGATAGCGGGCATCGACGATATGCAGCGCCGGGTCATCAAGCTCAGTTTCAAGTGCCGCCAGCGTCTGCGGCAAATGGACGGTAGCGGCGCCCGCCACGCTGCGGCTGTAGATATCGCCTTCCAGCATTTGCAGGCCGAGCCAGCGGCGCTGCTGCAAAGAGAGCGTCGGCGGCATCCTGGCCGCCAGCGCGTCCGCCGCCGCCGTCAGCGCCGCCGGGTAGTGCACGTGCTCGATAGCCTGATTCTGCTGATGACGGTCAATTGCGATTTTCAGGCTGTCGATACCGCGCGCGCGCGTGGAGACCAGCGGCACCACCGGACAGCCGAGCCGGCTCGCCAGCGCGTCGATATCAATACGGATATGTTGCTTTTCGGCGATATCCAGCATGTTCAGCGCCACCACGCACGGGATGCCGAGCTCCAGCAGTTGCAGCGTCAGATAGAGGTTGCGCTCAAGGTTGGAGGCGTCGACCACGTTTATCAGCAGGTCAGCTTCGCCGCCGAGAATGTAATGGCAGGCTATCTGCTCGTCCAGCGACGTCTGGGAGGAGATGGTCGTCAGGGAATAGGTGCCGGGCAGGTCGACCAGCGTGACCTGATGATTGGTCGTCGCGAAGCTCCCCTCTTTGCGCTCCACCGTTACGCCCGCCCAGTTACCCACGCGCTGACGTGCGCCGGTAAGCTGATTAAACAGCGTGGTTTTACCGGAGTTCGGATTGCCAATTAAGCCGATGGTTAATTTTTTCATGTGCATACACTCAACAACGGGAGAGGTCAGCGGGCCGCTTCAACCTGCAACAGCGCCAGATCTTTTTTGCGAAGCACCAGGCTTACGCGTCGGGTTTCGATATGAATCGGGTCGCCCAATGGCGCGACGCGTTTTACCTCAAACGACGAGCCCGGCAGCATGCCGAGCGACAATAATTTCTGGCGGTACGCCGGGCTGATGTCGCGGGCGAAACCGGTAATTTTCCAGCTGCTATTAGGCGTGAATTGCATAAAACCTGCTTATTCCGGATGCGCTCAGCGGCGGCGGGTCGTGGCTCTGCAACGGCCGAAAGCCGATTATTGCGCGGGAAGGGATCGTTTATCTGATTAAGATGGTAATGAGAATGGTTTTTATCTGCAACGCAATATTGCGGCGCAGCGGCAATATCTGATGTTTATTTGTTCTGGCGCAAAAAAAGTAGAGGCCTCGCCCGGCGGCACGGATTTTTAAATAAATTTATTATTTAATATTCATTTGGTTAGAGTTAATTGCGGTTCTTTTTTCGCTTTGCCTGAAGCGCCGCGTGTTATTTATTTAGACGTATTGTTATTTAAATGAAAAATGTAACCGCGTTCATATTTGATTTTATTTCTGAATGTCGATTTTTAAATAAGTGGTGGTTTGGGTAAGGAATAAATGGCGGGTGTGCTGCGCTTACCCACCCTACAGAATCAAAAACGTCTGCCAAAACGTAGGGCGGGTAAGCGCACCCGCCACTGGCATTACCCGAAAACCAATTAAAAAGGCCGGTTTCCCGGCCTTTGTCATGTCGCGGTGGCTTAACGCTTTTTACCGAGCGCGGCAGCGAGCGCGTCGCTCATCGCGCTATTGCCGCTGCTGACGCTCTCGCGCTGCGGCTTGCGGTTCGGTGCAGGGCGGCTGTTTTGCTCGCGGTTATTACCGCCGCCGCGCCGCGCGTTACCTTCGCCCGGCTGTTCGTCAAGACGCATAGTCAGCGCGATACGCTTACGCTGCAAATCCACTTCCAGCACTTTCACCTTCACGATATCGCCCGCTTTCACCACGGTGTGCGGATCCTCGACGAATTTGTCGGAAAGCGAAGAGATATGCACCAGCCCATCCTGATGTACGCCGATATCCACAAACGCGCCGAAATTGGTGACGTTGGTGACCGCGCCTTCCAGCACCATGCCCGGCTGGAGGTCGTTCATGGTTTCCACGCCTTCGGCGAACTGGGCGGTTTTAAACTCCGGACGCGGGTCGCGGCCCGGTTTCTCCAGCTCTTTAATGATGTCGGTGACGGTCGGCACGCCGAAACGCTCGTCGGTGAAATCCACCGCTTTCACGTTGCGCAGCGCCCTGCTGTTGCCCATCAGGTCGCGCAGCGACTGCTCGGTGGCGGCGAGAATGCGCTCCACCACCGGGTACGCTTCCGGGTGAACGGTCGAGGCGTCAAGCGGGTTGTCGCCGTGGTTGATGCGCAGGAACCCGGCGCACTGCTCAAACGCCTTCGGCCCCAGACGGCTCACTTTCAGCAACTGCTGACGGTTGCGGAACTGGCCGTTCTCGTCGCGCCAGGAGACGATATTCTGCGCCATCATGCGCGTCAGGCCCGCCACGCGGGTCAGCAGCGGCACGGAGGCCGTGTTCAGGTCAACGCCGACGGCGTTCACGCAGTCTTCGACTACCGCGTCCAGCTTGCGCGCCAGCTGCGACTGGCTGACGTCATGCTGATACTGGCCCACGCCGATGGATTTCGGGTCGATTTTCACCAGCTCCGCCAGCGGATCCTGCAGACGACGCGCGATGGAGACTGCGCCGCGCAGCGAGACATCGAGATCCGGGAACTCCTGCGCCGCCAGCTCGGAGGCCGAATACACCGACGCACCCGCCTCGCTGACAATCACTTTCTGCGCGGTCACTTTCGGGAACTGCTTCTGCACGTCGAGGAAAAAACGCTCGGTTTCGCGCGACGCCGTGCCGTTGCCGATAGCCACCAGCTCGACGTTATGTTTTTCGCAGAGCGCCGCAATCACGACCGCCGCCTTCGCGGCCTGACCGGTGTGCGGATAAACGGTGTCGGTCGCGACCAGCTTGCCGGTGGCGTCCACCACCGCCACTTTTACGCCGGTACGCAGGCCCGGGTCGAGGCCCATCGTCGCGCGCAGACCTGCCGGCGCCGCCATCAGCAGGTCGTGCAGGTTACGGGCGAACACGTTGATCGCCTCGTCTTCGGCACGCTCGCGCAGCGTGCTCATCAGCTCGGTTTCCAGATGCATCAGCACTTTGATGCGCCAGGTCCAGCTCACCACGCCCTTACGCCAGCTGTCGGCAGGCGCGTTGTTCAGGCGCAGGCCTAAGTGGTCGGTAATAATCTGCTCGCAGTAGCTTTCGCGCGGCGGCTCATCGAACTGCGGGTCGGCGTTGAGCGCCAGCTGCAATACGCCCTCGTTGCGCCCGCGGAACATCGCCAGCGCGCGGTGCGACGGCACCGTAGAAATAGGTTCATGATGGGCGAAATAGTCGCGGAATTTGGCGCCTTCATCCTCTTTGCCCGCCACCACGGTCGAAACCAGATGCGCGTTCTTCCACAGGTAGTCACGCACTTTGGCGAGCAGCGCGGCGTCTTCTGCAAAGCGCTCCATCAGGATATAGCGCGCGCCGTCAAGCGCCGCTTTGGTATCGGCCACGCCGTTATCGGCGTTGATGAATTTCGTCGCTTCCGCTTCCGGCTCGTGGGACGGGTCGTTCCACAGCAGATCCGCCAGCGGCTCAAGGCCTGCCTCGATGGCTATCTGTCCGCGGGTGCGGCGCTTCGGTTTGTAAGGCAGATAGAGGTCTTCAAGCTCGGTTTTGCTCTGGGTGCCGGTAATGGCCGCCTGAAGTTCGTCGGTGAGTTTGCCCTGATCGGCAATCGATTTGAGGATAGCCGCGCGGCGCTCTTCCAGTTCGCGCAGATAGCCCAGACGGGTCTCCAGCTGGCGCAACTGGGTGTCGTCCAGACCGCCGGTGACCTCCTTACGATAGCGTGCGATAAACGGCACGGTGTTCCCTTCATCAAGCAGGCGAATGGCAGCGTCTACCTGTTCAGCCCTGGCCTGAAGCTCACTGGCGATAATACGACTGAGCGAATTATTCATCATGGCAATATCATCTGTTAAGTACAAAAAGTCAGGGCACAGTTATACGGACTGAAGGGTAAAAATGCCAGCCGTAGCCGCGCCCGTGGCGGGTTTCGGAGCTATCCGCAAAGGGCTACTTTACATATTCGATAGCGTTGACATACCAGGTGGCCTCGCCGCCCGGCGTCTGCACGGTCGCCACGTCGCCTTCTTCTTTTTTCAGCAGCGCGCGCGCCATGGGAGAGTCGATGGAGATGTAATCTTTGCGGCCAAAAATCTCGTCGTAGCCGACAATGCGAAAGCGCTTCACGTCGCCGTCGTCGTTTTCCACTTCGACCCAGGCGCCGAAAAAGACTTTGCCTTCCTGCTGCGGCGAATAGTCGACGATTTTTAACTGCTCAAGACATTTGGTGAGGTAGCGCACGCGACGGTCGATTTCGCGCAGGCGCTTTTTGTTGTACTGGTAGTCGGCGTTTTCGCTGCGATCGCCAAGGCTTGCCGCCCAGGTCACTTTTTTGGTGACTTCAGGCCGCTCTTCGCGCCACAGATAGTCGAGCTCTTTTTTGAGTTTTTCGTAACCTTCGCGGGTAATTAACGGCGTTTTCATCGGCTGGCCTTCGCTGATAATTTTAACGACCGTACCTTAGCGGGCGCGGTGGCGAATGTGAAGCGCCCGCGCCGCGAAACCGAAGACCGTTATCGTCCTCGCGTAAAAAACGGGCGTGGCCACACGAAACGCGCCAGTTCGTTTATGATTAGGATGGCGTCGGCGGCGTGGCGATGTCGCTCTTTAAGGA
Source organism: Cronobacter dublinensis subsp. dublinensis LMG 23823 (assembly GCF_001277235.1). NCBI lineage: Bacteria > Pseudomonadati > Pseudomonadota > Gammaproteobacteria > Enterobacterales > Enterobacteriaceae > Cronobacter > Cronobacter dublinensis. Next base: position 4,122,835 of record NZ_CP012266.1, on the reverse strand, counting down.
CACGCTGCTTTTATGATGGAAAGTGAGGATAAGCTGCTGTTAAATATGCTTTGTAACAATTTCGACCAGAATATATACCAGATTTAACTCACCGGCTGACGCACACTTTTTTAGAATGGCGTTACAACTGTTTGAGCCTTTGGGAGTAAACACAATGCAAGAAAATTACAAGATTCTGGTGGTGGATGACGATATGCGCCTGCGCGCGCTGCTTGAGCGTTACCTCACCGAGCAAGGCTTCCAGGTGCGCAGCGTGGCAAACGCCGAACAGATGGACCGCCTGCTGACCCGCGAGTCCTTCCACCTGATGGTGCTTGATCTGATGCTTCCTGGCGAAGACGGGCTCTCTATCTGCCGCCGTCTGCGCAGCCAGAGCAACCCGATGCCGATAATCATGGTGACCGCGAAAGGCGAAGAAGTGGATCGCATCGTGGGGCTGGAGATTGGCGCCGACGACTATATCCCGAAACCGTTTAACCCGCGTGAGCTGCTGGCCCGTATTCGCGCCGTGCTGCGCCGCCAGGCGAACGAGCTGCCGGGCGCGCCGTCGCAGGAAGAAGCCGTGATCGCCTTCGGTAAATTCAAACTTAACCTCGGCACCCGCGAGATGTTCCGTGAAGATGAGCCGATGCCGCTCACCAGCGGGGAGTTCGCCGTGCTGAAAGCGCTGGTCAGCCATCCGCGCGAGCCGCTGTCGCGCGATAAGCTGATGAATCTGGCGCGCGGTCGCGAATATTCCGCAATGGAGCGCTCCATCGACGTGCAGATCTCCCGCCTGCGCCGCATGGTGGAAGAAGATCCGGCGCATCCGCGCTATATCCAGACCGTCTGGGGCCTGGGCTACGTCTTTGTGCCGGACGGCGCTAAAGCATGAGGAAGCTGCGCTTCTCGCCTCGAAGTTCTTTCGCCCGCACGCTGCTTTTAATCGTCACCTTGCTGTTCGCAAGCCTGGTGACGACCTACCTGGTGGTGCTTAACTTCGCCATCCTGCCGAGCCTCCAGCAGTTTAATAAAGTCCTGGCCTACGAAGTGCGTATGCTGATGACCGATAAACTGCAGCTGGAGGACGGGACGCAGCTGGTGGTGCCGCCGGCGTTTCGCCGCGAAATCTACCGCGAGCTGGGCATTTCGCTGTATGCCAACGAGGCGGCGGAAGAGGCGGGACTGCGCTGGGCGCAGCATTATGAGTTTTTAAGCCAGCAGATGGCGCAGCAGCTTGGCGGCCCGACGGAAGTGCGCGTCGAGGTCAACAAAAGCTCGCCGGTGGTGTGGCTGAAGACCTGGCTGTCGCCCAACATTTGGGTGCGCGTGCCGCTGACCGAAATTCATCAGGGCGATTTCTCGCCGCTGTTCCGCTATACGCTGGCGATAATGCTGCTGGCGATAGGCGGCGCGTGGCTGTTTATCCGTATTCAGAACCGGCCGCTGGTGGAGCTGGAGCACGCAGCGTTGCAGGTCGGTAAAGGGATCATTCCGCCGCCGCTGCGCGAATATGGCGCCTCCGAGGTGCGTTCGGTGACGCGCGCCTTTAACCATATGGCCGCTGGCGTGAAACAGCTCGCCGACGACCGCACGCTGCTGATGGCGGGCGTCAGCCACGATCTGCGCACGCCCCTGACGCGCATTCGTCTGGCGACTGAGATGATGAGCGAGGGCGACGGCTATCTGGCGGAGTCGATTAACAAAGATATCGAAGAGTGCAACGCTATTATTGAGCAGTTCATCGACTACCTGCGCACCGGGCAGGAGATGCCGCTGGAAACTGCCGATCTTAATGCGGTGCTGGGCGAAGTGATCGCCTCGGAAAGCGGCTATGAGCGCGAGATAGAAACGGCGCTGCAAAGCGGCGAAATACCGCTGCGCATTCATCCGCTCTCCATCAAACGCGCTGTGGCCAACATGGTGGTGAACGCCGCGCGCTACGGCAACGGCTGGATCAAAGTGAGCAGCGGCACCGAGCTCAATCGCGCCTGGTTCCAGGTGGAAGATGACGGGCCGGGCATTGAGCCGTCGCAGCTGAAGCACCTGCTGCAGCCGTTCGTGCGCGGCGACAGCGCGCGCAGCACCAGCGGCACGGGGCTTGGGCTCGCCATTGTGCAGCGGATCATCGATAACCATCATGGTCTGCTGGATATCGGCAAGAGCGAGCGCGGCGGGTTACGCATCCGCGCCTGGCTGCCAGTTCCGGTGGGCACGGTGGTCGCGAAAAACAGCTAACTTTTACGCATCGCGCCAAAAAAAAACGGCTCCTTTACGGAGCCGTTTTTGCGTGTGTCCACTTCAGCGTTGCGGACCGGCGCTTACCAGCGCGGCGCCCGCAGGCGTGTCGGTATATTTCTCGAAGTTGCTGATAAACAGCTGCGCCAGCTGCTGCGCTTTCTCCTGCCACTGTTCCGGTGAGGCGTAGGTGTTGCGCGGGTCGAGGATGCGCTCATCAACGCCCGGCAGACTGGTTGGGATAGCCAGGTTAAACAGCGGCAGCGTGAAGGTTTCGGCGTCGTCCAGCGAGCCATTCAGAATGGCGTCGATAATCGCGCGGGTATCCTTAATGGAGATGCGCTTGCCGGTACCGTTCCAGCCGGTATTGACCAGATACGCCTGCGCGCCCGCGGCCTGCATGCGTTTAACCAGCACTTCGGAATATTGCGTCGGGTGCAGCATCAGGAACGCCGCGCCGAAGCAGGCCGAGAACGTCGGCGTCGGCTCGGTCACGCCGCGCTCGGTGCCCGCAAGTTTCGCTGTAAAGCCGGAAAGGAAGTGATACTGCGTCTGGCTGGCGGTCAGGCGCGAGACAGGCGGCAGAACGCCGAACGCGTCGGCGGTCAGGAAGATCACTTTGGTCGCGTGGCCCGCCTTTGACACCGGCTTGACGATATTATCGATGTGGTAAATCGGGTACGAGACGCGGGTGTTTTCCGTTTTCGACGCGTCGTCGAAATCGATGCTGCCGTCGTCGCGCACGGTCACGTTTTCCAGCAGTGCGTCGCGGCGGATGGCGTGAAAGATATCCGGCTCGGCGTCTTCAGAAAGGCGAATGGTTTTGGCATAGCAGCCGCCTTCGAAGTTAAACACGCCGTCGTCGTCCCAGCCGTGTTCGTCATCGCCGATAAGACGGCGTTTCGGATCGGTAGAAAGCGTGGTTTTACCGGTGCCGGAGAGGCCGAAGAACACCGCCACGTCGCCTTTCTCGCCGACGTTCGCCGAGCAGTGCATCGACGCGATGCCTTTCAGCGGCAGCAGGTAGTTCATGATGGAGAACATGCCTTTTTTCATCTCGCCGCCGTACCAGGTGCCGCCGATAAGCTGCATCCGTTCGGTCAGGTTGAAGGCCACGAAGTTCTCTGAGTTGAGCCCCTGCGTTTTCCAGTCAGGGTTGGTGCACTTCGCGCCGTTCATTACGATGAAATCAGGTTCGAAGCCTTGCAGTTCATCATCGGAAGGGCGAATGAACATGTTCTTCACGAAATGCGCCTGCCAGGCCACTTCGGTAATGAAACGCACCGACAGGCGGCTGTCCGGGTTGGCGCCGCAGAAGGCGTCGATGATAAACAGGCGTTTGCCGGAGAGCTGCTGCGTCACCAGGCCTTTCAGATGCTGCCAGGTTTCCGGCGTCAGCGGTTTGTTGTCGTTTTTGCCTTTGCCGTTATCGGACCACCAGAGCGTGTCGCGCGTGGTGTCATCGCGAACGATGTATTTATCCTTCGGCGAGCGGCCGGTAAAGATCCCCGTATCCACGGCAACCGCACCCAGATCGGTCAGTACTCCGCGCTCATAGCCTTCCAGAGAGGGATCGAGCTCTTCGCGGTAGAGCATGTCGTAATCGGGGTTATAAACCACCTCCTGGACGTCGTTGATTCCGTAAGCCTTGAGATCCTGCGGGGTTATGCCTGTAACTCGCATTTCACTGCTCCTTAGCCAATTTATACTGCCTGAAATTGTAGGGTTGTTCCGGGGATGTTAACCGCGACAGGCTTCATAGATTTACGTAACTGATGGGTCGCCAGGCGCGCCATAGTGGAAAGTTCTGTGAGGCCGGTCACGACGGGATTCAGAGTATGGCAACATTTTATCTGTGAACGCGTTAATTGTTCCGAATATGTTATAAAAGCCACCCGTTAAACCCGCACTTTGTGACTGTAAGCGCTTTCCTGAAGAAAATTATCTTTTCTGTGAAAACCAAAACCGGCGAGCGATCTCACTGGATAATCGTCTTTTTGCTGTAGCGCAGCCGGTAATAACGCCCGAAAGCGTTTTTTTGACACTTCACGCTCACTTCACGAACGCGGTTTATCTTCATCGTGTGAATGTGTTTTTAAAGGATTATCGCTATGTCTGAACTTCTCCCCTTCGCGCGTACGACGCGCCTGGGCATCGTGGTTATCGCCGCGCTCTGCGGCTTGCTCATGTTTTTAACGGGCCCGCACAGCCAGATTGTGATGAGCCAGGGCTCGGCGCTGGTGGTGCACTCGCTGGCGATAACGCTCTGTGTCAGCGTCGCGCTGGCGGCGGTACGTTTGCGCGCGCCGCGTTTCTGGCTGATGACGGGCGCGCTGCTGCTGCTGGTCGGCCTGATGGCGGGCTGGATGCGCTGGTCCATCGCGGGCGTTAATGAACTCGACTCCGATGAAATGGTGGTGAGCTGGTACTTCAGTCTGGCCGCCACGCTCTTTATCGCCATGCCCTGGCTGCAACGTGACAGCGCCGACGGCGCGCCGGTTTCGCGCTGTCTGACGTTATGGAACAACGGCGTCGCGCTGCTGCTGGCGCTGGCGCTGGTGGGCGTGTTCTGGGGCGTGCTGCTGTTGTGGGCGAAGCTTTTCAGCGCGGTGAATATCTATTTCTTCGAAGCGCTGTTTTTCGACACGCAGCTCTTTGCCTGGGTGATGGTGACGGTCTCCGGCGTGGTGTGCCTGCTGCTCTGCCGCAGCCAGACGCGCATTACTGAGGCGCTGATCCGCTTCCTGACGCTGGTGGCGTCGGGCCTGCTGCCGCTCGCCGCGCTTATCGCGCTGCTGTTTTTAGTGACGCTGGCGTTTGTGGGGCTCGACGGGCTGGCGGCGCGCACCTCCTGTACCGGGCTGCTGAACGTGCTGGCGCTGGTGCTGCTGACGCTCGCCAGCCTGGCGGACGCCCCGTGGCGCAGCGCGCCGCCGCCGCACAAGGCGCTGCGCCTGCTCAATAACGCCGGGTTAATCCTGACGCCGCTGTTTGCCGCGCTGGCCGCGTGGTCGCTGTGGTTGCGCGTGCAGCAGTATGGCTGGACGCCGTCGCGCGTTTACGCCGCGCTTATCACCGCGTCGGTGCTGTGCTGGGCGGTGAGCGCCGCGCTGCGTGTCGCCCGTCGGGCGAAAACCGGCGATCAGGGTAACGATATGGGCGGCCGCGTTGTGATGCTATTTTCGTTCGCACTGCTGGTGTTAAGCCATTCGCCGGTGCTTGATCCGTGGCGCATCAGCGTGGAGAGCCAGATGGCGCGCTATGAGCACGGGGCGCAAAAGGCCGACTACCTGAGCCTGTATATGCTCCAGCACGCCGGGCGACGCGGTCAGGCGGCGCTGAATACGCTTCGCAATGACAACGCGTTTATGGCGGACCCTGATAACCGTCAGGCGATGAACAGCATGCTTGCTGAGGACACCACGTCGCCGGTCGGCGAAGAGAACCTGCGTCGCGCGATTACCCTTGCAAACGGCACGGCCACGCCTGATGAGAGCTGGTGGAAGTGGACACGGGAAGAGAACGGCTACAACGTGCGTAGCTGTTTATATGAGAAAGGAAGCTGCGTGGTATCGATGCTGGATCTGAATCATGACGGACAAAATGAGGTGCTGCTGTGCAGCGGCGTGGATCGCAGCTGCAGCGTGGCGCAGCGTGAAAACGGCGAGTGGCGGCAGGTCGGCTGGAGCATGACCATACCGGAAAGCCTGAGCCGTGAGGCGTTCCTGAAGGCGCTGCGCGACAATCACATCAAAGGGAAGGATAAAACCTGGCAGGATCTGGACATCGGCGGCGTGAAAATACCGCTCAATTATCAGGAATAAAACCCCATCAATAAAGCGCTTCCCGCCAGGCGGCGGGAAGCGCAGCAGGCCTTAATGCACCTGCGGATCGGCCGGAGAGGCGTTTTTGCGGATCCCGGCGATATCCATCGCGTCGAACACGTAGTGGGTGCCGCAATAGTCGCAGTGCATGTCCACTTCGCCGTCTTCTTCCAGAATCTGTGTTACTTCTTCATCCGGCAGCGTGCGCAGCGCGTCTGCGCAACGTTCGCGTGAGCAGGTGCATTTGAACTCCACCGCCTGCGGATCGTACACGGTCACTTCTTCTTCGTGGTAGAGACGCCATAACACATCGTTCGCAGGCAGCGTAAACAGCTCGTCCGCCTTGATGGTTTCGGTCAGCGTCGCCAGATGGTTGAAGTCGTCCGTCTGGGCGTCCTGCGCCGGCAATACCTGTAACAGCATGCCGCCTGCGGCGGGCTGGCCCTGCGCTTCGCCGGTGCGGATAAACAGGCGGGTCGGCAGCTGTTCGGAACGCATGAAGTAATCTTCGAGACACGCAGCCAGCGTGTCGCCTTCGAGCCCCACCACGCCCTGATAGCGTTCGCCTTCTTCCGGCGTAATCGTGATAACCAGATAGCCGTTGCCGACCAGCGTTTTCAGGTCTGCGTCCGCCGGAACATCGCCCTGCACGCGCGCGACGCCGCGCATCTGCTGCTGGTTGTTGCCGTTGATGACCGCGAGCGTCATCGGGCCGTCGCCCTGCAGCTGCACGGTAATGTCGCCCGCGAATTTCAGCGTGGCAGTCAGCAGGCTGGTGGCGACCAGCAGTTCGCCCAGCAGCGTTTTGACCGGCAGCGGATAGTCGTGGTTTTCAAGGATCTGTTTCCAGGTTTCTGAAACCGTCACCAGTTCGCCGCGCACGGCGTAATTTTCAAACAGATAGCGGTGTAATTGGTCGTGTTGAGCCATTATTCTCTCTCCTGGCGTGACGGTTATTCGCTGTCGCCAAATTTAAATTTGATCAGATCGCGGCGCTCTTTTTTATCCGGGCGACGATCCGGATGCGGCATGGAAAGGGCGTTGAGTTTACGCGCCAGCGCGACTTTTTCACGCTTTTCGATACTTTCTGCCGTCTCTTCGTACAGCAGTACCGCCTCGTTTGCCGGGCGACGCTGGTCGGTTATTCCTTTCACCACCAGCGTGCGTTCATCGTTTCCCTGACGCAGCGTTAATACCGCGTTCGGTTCGATAATTTTACTCGGTCTCGTCCGTTGCCCGTTGTAGTGCACCTTGCCGCCTTCGATCATCTCGCGGGCCAGCGTGCGGGTTTTGTAGAAGCGCGCCGCCCAGAGCCATTTGTCCAGGCGAACCCCTTCGGTGGATTTCTCTTTCATCACGACTCCTCGGTTTGCAGCGAGGGGATCAGACGACGGTAATCGCCAAGCGCCGGATGGCGCTGATAGCGCTTATCAGCCACGCCTGAATCAGGATTGGTGACGCCCAGACAGTAGCGAATACCAAACCGCGCGGCGGCGTCGAGAATCGGCTCGCTGTCGTCGATAAACAGCGTGCGTGACGCATCAAGACCGGTGTGCCGGGCAACGGCCTGCCATAACCGCTGATCCTCTTTTGGATAACCAAATGTGTGGGTGGAAAGTAATAAATCAAGGTGCTGAGCAAGCCCGGTATGCTCAAGCTTGACCGCCAGATTATGCGGATGCGCGTTGGTCAGCAGAATGCGCCGCTTGCCGCAGGCCTTCAGCGCGTCGAGAAACGGCACGGTATCTTCGCGTATCAGCGCGCGCGGCCCCTGTTCCGTCGTCATGGCGCAAATATCCAGCCCCAGGCGCTCGCTCCAGTAATCCAGACAGTACCAGTTTAGCGTATGCTGCACGGCGTGATATTCGGCGCGGATCTGGTTGTGGGCGTCATCCAGCGGGATGCCGCGCTGCTGGCTTAAGGTTTCGGGGACCAGCTTCTGCCAGAAAAAGGTATCGAACGCCAGATCGAGCAGCGTACCGTCCATATCCAGCAGAACGGTATCAACCTCCTGCCAGGCGATATCAATAGGCATGGGAACTCCCGCCTGAGGAAAAAGGGGCGACAGGTTACCATAAACCTGTCGCCGCCGGATTATCAGAAGAGGGGGCGAATATCCGCGGAGGGGACCAGCTGCGGATTGAAGCAGTTTTCGTAATAGCGCTGGATTTCTTCAATGCGGGTGCGGCTGCGCTGCCAGCGGCGCAGGGCCACGAGGCCATTATAAAGCGCGCAGACGAGCATAATCAGCATCAACAGCGACGTGCCGAAGTAGCGCCACAGCCCGGCGTTGTCCGGTACGCTGCTCAGCGTCACGTGCTGGGTGCCATTGGCATCGGTGCGCAGGCTGGTGACGACGCCTTCGGCGTGGAACGGCGTCTGCATTAACATCCCGGCCAGGCGCTGGAACTCTTTCCACTGCTCCTGCGGCGGGAAGTCATACAGCGAGGTCGGCGGCAGCGGCTGGTTGACCATATCTTTGCCTTCATCACTGATAATCATAAAGCCGCCCGGCGGCGGACTATTCAGCGACTGCGCGGCGCGGCTTGTTTCGCGCACGAAGAACGGCGCGGTCGAGGCGATCACCAGATTATCGAGCGATTCGGCGCTGACCGGGCGCAGCAGCACGTTAATGCCGTCGAGTTTGCCTTCTCCGGCGCGTTTGACCAGCGACGGCCAGTCTTTGGTATTGCCGAGGTTCACCAGCGCGTTTTTAAGCCTGACGCACTCGTCTTCGCCGGTACACAGCGCTTCGGTCTTCAGGACTATCTCCGCGAAATCATCCAGCAGCACCATGCCCGATTTCTGAATGGCCGAGGCGAGCTGCGGGTTGATTTTGGTGTCGCCTTCCTGCGGATGCAGCTGGCGATTGACCGCCTCCGCCAGCGCCGTGGCTTTGGTGACCGTGTCAGACTCCGGCAGGGGCAGGGGACTTGCGTTATTCCAGAGGATCTGCGAGCAGTCGAAGGGCATAAACGGGTAGTTCTGGCGCGTAGTGTAGCGGCCCGGCAGATGAATGTTGCACATGCCCGTGCCGTCGATGCGCAGCGTGTCCCCGACGCGCAGGCCCGCGGCGTCTAACTGCGCGACGCTGGTCGCCTCTACCGTCTGTGCGCCCTTAAGCCAGGAGATAGTCAGCCTGAACGGCATATCAAGCGGCACCGAGAGCGTCAGGAGCAACAGCACCAGCAGCGCGCCCGCGCCGATAACCGCGCTGCGCATCCAGTGCTGGAGCGGGAAGTGTTTAACCTCATCATGCAGCGACAGAAAACGTCCCTGGCGCACCACGTGGCGGTCCATATAAATGTCGATATCCGTTTTCTGGCCTAAGTCGTGTTCGATAAACGGTTGCCAGTGGGCCGGATAGATAAGGTCGATAATGCCGAGCGAAATATTATTAAGCTGTTCCTGATTGGTTTCGCCAAACAGGCCCCAGCGTTTCGGCGTGCCGCGCAGGCAATGGATTTCGCGCAGCGCGGTTTTCGCAGGCGGCGCATACAGCCCCCACAGACCCGCGCCGAGGAGCAGAATAGCGCCGCCCGCAAGCCACGGCAGCATGACCGGCGGCGTGACAAGACAGAGGAAAAACAGCACGAACGACGCGCAGATCAGCAGCGCTTCGCGTAACCCGTCCGGGCGGCCAAGCGCGTGCTCTTCCTGCGTCTCCTGGCGAATATTGAGCAACTCAATCTGTTCGCTCTCTTCGCCGCGAATCGACGCCAGGCCGGATGCAGGGCCTTCGAGCACGTAGCCGCGCGCTTCATGCACATGTTCCTGCAGCGAGTGGCCGTTAAGCGAGATAACCAGCGGCAGGGTTGCGGTACGGATAAGCTCGACGCTATTGTCGTCAGTGATGTATTGCTCACAGAACGGCGGCAGGTGCACTTCTACCGAATCGAGGTAGTAGCGCCATTTGTTCGGATCGTCAGACGAAAGGCCATAGCGGGTGATGGCGCGACGAATGCTGTAGACGGTATTGCTGTTCTGCGTCAGCGTTAATTTTACAGGCGCTTTGATGGCACCGGTCGGCGTCGGTGAATCCTGAAAACGCGAGAGCGTTTCCAGATAGCTTTCGATGGCGCTACGCTCTTCACTGCTGAGTTTACGGGTCGTGGCGCCAGCAAAAACCTGGGCGGGTAAACGGGGATGACGGGGGCGAATTTTGCGCTTTATCCACCAGCCTGCAATGACGATGCAGGCCAGCATAGCAGCGACGAAAATCAACAAAGTGCTCATGCTTTCCCCATCAAATCACGGTACTCAGTGCAAATGTAAACAAGTATTGCTCATGCAACATTAAGGCAGAACAATGAACAAAAATCGACAGGTATGGATTCAATTTGAGTGAAATTATTTGAGGCATACCAGCAGTAAATCAATGTTAGCAAAGCGAGAAGCGCGGAAATATCAGCAAATTCTTATTTTAAATTCAACCTCTTGACACAAATGGGTATTTGGGTTTTATGCGCGTGCGAGGTTGCAGGAATGTAAATAAAAAAACGATTCGGATTGCCGGAACCGTGCGGTGTGTCGCACAATGAGCGGAGATGTTGTTACCCGGTGGCCGGTTAATATGAATAAATCCCTGCAAAAACCCACTATTTTAAATATCGAAACCGTCGCCCGTTCACGGCTTTTCAGCGTCGAGCAGGTGAGTCTTGAGTTCAGCAACGGCGAACAGCGCGTCTATGAACGTATGCGTCCTTCTGAGCGCGAGGCGGTCATGATCGTGCCGATTATCGACGATCATCTGATATTAATCCGCGAATACGCCGTCGGCACCGAATCCTATGAGCTGGGCTTTACCAAAGGGCTTATCGATCCGGGCGAAAATATCTATGAAGCGGCAAACCGTGAATTAAAAGAAGAGGTCGGTTTCGGCGCAAATCAGCTCTCTTTCCTGAAAAAACTCACCATGGCGCCGTCTTATTTCTCCAGCAAAATGAATATCCTGGTGGCGGAAGATCTATATCCGGAGACGTTGCAGGGCGACGAGCCGGAGCCGCTGGTGCAGGAGCGCTGGCCGCTGGCGCACATGATGGATCTGCTTGAAGACCCGGATTTCAGCGAGGCGCGCAACGTCAGCGCGCTGTTTTTAGTGCGTGAATGGCTGAAGATGCACGGCAGGCTGTAGAAAGCAAAACGCCCCGTTACAGGGCGGTTTCACCGCGCGAGCCGTAACAAAAAAACGCCCCTGACGGGGCGTTTGTCGTTTTATCAGAACAGCTCGTGAGTTTCGCCGTTATCGATAATCGTCGTGCCGACTTCATGCACGGCCTGCTGGGTCGGTTGCGTGCCTTCGATAAAGTACTCCGCGCGGCTGTTGCCGCCGTTCGCCAGCTGACCGGTGCTGCGGTCGATATTGACCGTCACCACGCCTGGCGGTGGCGTTAACGGCTCTTCCGGCACGCCTTCCAGCGCGGCTTTCATATACGCGTCCCAGGCGGGCTGCGCGCTTTTCGCGCCGCCCTCGTAACCGGAGATCTGATTTTTAATCGCGCCGGAAGCCGTGGTGCGACCCAGATCGCGACGGTGATCGTCAAAGCCAATCCAGACAGACGTTACGACGCCCGGCCCGTAGCCTGAGAACCAGGCATCTTTCGAGCTATTGGTCGTACCGGTTTTACCGCCGATATCATGACGCTGGAGGTCGCGTCCGGCGCGCCAGCCGGTCCCCTGCCAGCCGGGCTCGCCGAAGATATTGCTGTTCAGCGCGCTCTTAATCAAAAACGACAGCGGCGTGCCTATCACGTGCGGCGCGTACTGCGGCGCCGGGCTCTGCGCGACCAGATCGCGGTTCGCCTGCTCAAGCTGCGGCATCGGCACCGGCGCGTTCTGCTGCTCAGCGGAGGTGGCGACGTTTTCTACGTCTTTATTCTCCAGCACGTCAGACTTCGGCGTTTCGCCGTAGATAACCGGAATATCACACTCCGGGCAGGCGATTTTCGGCTTCGCTTCAAACAGCGGCTCGCCCTGGTCGTTGGTGATTTTGCTGATAAACCACGGATCTACCAGGAAGCCGCCGTTCGCCATTACTGCATAACCGCGCGCGACCTGCAGCGGCGTGAAGGAGGCAGAGCCCAGCGCCAGCGATTCGGTATGCACGATATTCTGCGCCGGGAAGCCGAAGCGCTGTAGATATTCCGCCGCGTAGTCGACGCCCATCGCACGCATGGCGCGCACCATCACCACGTTTTTCGACTGTCCGAGGCCCTGACGCAGACGAATTGGCCCCGCGTATTCCGGCGGGGAGTTTTTCGGACGCCAGTCGGAGCCAGCACCCGCATCCCAGCGGGAAATCGGCACGTCGTTCAGAATGCTGGCGAGCGTCAGGCCCTTGTCCATCGCTGCCGTATACAGGAACGGCTTGATGTTGGAGCCTACCTGGCGCAGCGCCTGGGTGGCGCGGTTAAATTTGCTTTGGTTGAAATCAAAGCCGCCGACCAGCGCCAGTACCGAGCCATCTTTGGGGTTGATGGAGACCAGCGCTGAGTTGACGTCCGGCACCTGAGCCAGCCACCAGCTGTCATCGACCTTACGCACCCAGATCTGCTGGCCTGCCTGCAACACGTCGGTAACGCGGCGCGGCGTCGGGCCCTGCGCGGTGTCAGAGCGGTAAGGCCGCGCCCAGCGCACGCCGTCCATCTTCAGCGAGACCGACGAGCTGTCCGCCAGCAGGGCGGTGGCTTCGTCGGGGTTTGCTGAGGTCACCACGGCGGGCAGCAGCGGCCCGTAGGTCGGCAGCGCCTTCAGCGAGTCCGTGATTTTTTTGTCATCCCACGCCGCTTCGCCCACGCGCCATAGCACGTTAGACGGGCCGCGGTAGCCGTGACGCATGTCGTAATCCATCACGTTGTCGCGCACTGCTTTTTGCGCGGCCTGCTGAATACGGCGGGTAATGGTGGTGTAGACCTTATAACCGTCCTCATAGGCCTTCTCGCCGTAACGGCTGATCATCTCCTGACGCACCATTTCGGTCAGGTACGGCGCGGAAAACGCGATTTCCGGCGCGTGATAGTTGGCGTTGATGGTTTCGCTGCGCGCGTCGTCATACTGCGACTGGCTGATGTAGCCCTCGCTCAGCATACGCGAGAGCACAACGTTGCGGCGTGCGGTGGCACGGTCGAGCGAATAGAGCGGGTTAAAGGTCGATGGCGCTTTCGGCAGACCGGCAATGACTGCGATTTCACTTAAGGAAAGCTGGTCGACCGTTTTGCCGAAATAGACCTGCGCGGCGGCGCCCACGCCGTAGGCGCGATAGCCGAGGTAAATCTTATTCAGGTAAAGCTCAAGGATCTCATCTTTCGTCAGCAGTTGCTCAATACGCACCGCGAGAAAAGCCTCCTTGATTTTACGCATCAGCGTGCGTTCCGGGCTTAAAAAGAAGTTACGCGCCAGCTGCTGCGTAATGGTACTTGCGCCCTGAGAGGCGTGGCCGGAGAAAAGCGCGACGCTCGCGGCGCGGAAGATCCCAATAGGATCGACCCCGTGGTGCTCGTAGAAGCGGCTATCTTCCGTGGCGATAAACGCTTTTACCATTTCCGGCGGGATCTGGTTCAGCGTCAGCGGAATGCGGCGTTTTTCGCCGTACTGCGCGATCAATTCGCCGTCGGCGCTATAGATCTGCATAGGGATCTGCAGCCGCACATCTTTCAGCGTGGCGACGTCAGGCAACTGCGGCTCAATAAATTTATACAGACCGTAGATCGAGCCGGCTCCCAGCAGAATGCAAAAGACTGCAAGGAAGAATAAATACTTTACGAACTTCACCGAGGATTTCCCATTTAGTTTCTGTTGGGCAGTTTATAAACAACCGCGCGGTAGTATAAAGGCAAGCCAGAAGCATTGATATGGCATTTTCATTTGACGGGACAGGGAGAACCTCGGAAATGATCGGCAGACAATGGCAAATTGGTTTACATATTCAAACAGATAGCGTTATGGCGGTCGCGCTGACCTACGAGCGAGGCGGCTGGAAGCAGCAGCGCTGGTGGGCGCTGCCGCTCTCGCCGGGGGAGGGCGACGAACAGCGGCGCGAGGCGCTGATTGAGACGTTAACGCCGTGGCGCGCGCAGCTGCCGCGCACGGCGTCGATCCGGCTCGGGTTTCCGGCGCAGCGCACGCTGCAACGGGAGCTTCCCCGGCCCGTGACGGCGCTGTGCGAGCCGGAGTGCGAGGCGTGGCTCGGTGCCGTCGCGGCGCGTCAGCTTTCCCTGCCGCCCGACGCGCTGGCTTTTGATTATGCCGAAAGCCCGAATGGCAACGCGTATGCCGTTACCGCCGCCCGCGCTGCGGAGGTGGCGGAGCTCATGAACTGCGCCCGCGCGTTGCGCTTTACGCCTGCCGCGCTGACGCCCGATGCCAGCGTGCTGGCTGGCTTTTTCCCTTACACCGGCGACGCCTGTCAGGTCGTGGTGGCGCAGTCGGGCGCGCAGTGGCTGTGGGCGACCCGCGAACGCTGGGGCGTGTGCGCCATGCCGGGTGCCGGGGGGCTGGCGGCGCTTGGCGCGCAGCTTGGCGTACAGGCGCAGGAGATAGCGCTGTGCGGCGCGTTACCGGAAAAAGACGGCGGCTGGCAGACGTTTGACCCGTGGCAGGCCATTGCCCGGCCCTGTCCGCCGACGCCGGATAACCCCTGGCGCTTCGCTGTCGCGATTGGCCTGGCGCTGGGAGCGGCGTAATGCGACGGCATGTGAATTTGCTGCCGTGGCGGCATGTGCGGCGGCGCACGCGGCTTATTCGGTGGGGCGGCGTTTTTCTTCTCTGCGCGTTAGCGGTAGCGCTTGTGGCAGGCATCGGTTATCGCGTTATCACAAGGCACCAGCTGGCGCTCCAGCACCAGCTCGAGGCCCAAACCCTCGCCATTAGCGCGCAAAAGGCGCAACTGCAACAGGCGCGGCGGGCGGCGGCGGTTTATGAGGCGCTGAATGCCCGCTGGCAGCAGCGGCAGCGTCGCCGTGAGGACGTCGCGGCATGGCAGCAGCGCCTTATAACGCTCGCCGACGCGCTGCCCGAGTCGCTCTGGCTCACGGCGCTGCGCTTTCACGACGATCGCCTTGAGATAACCGGTAACGCTTACGAGCCGCAGGCGCTCGCGCTTTTTGAGGAGAAGCTGCGCGGGCTTGCGCCTTTTACCCGGCTGACGCCCGGCGAGACGCGCCGGGAACAGGAGGGCTACTGGCGCTTTAGCGTGTCGCTGCAGAAGGAGCCTGCCGATGCGCCTGCTCATTGACCGCTGGCTTACCGGCCCGGCGTCGCTGCGCGCGGCCTGCGCAGGCGGCTGGTTAGCGCTGCTCGCGGGCGTGGCTTATGGCGGTCTGGCGCCGCTTGTGGACGGCCTTCGTCAGCGGGAGGCGCAGTTTGCGCAGCAGTCCGCGGCGCTGCGTGCCTTGCAACAACAGCGTGCGGCGCTGCCCGACAGGCAACGCGAAGCCGCGGTGCTTGAGGCGCGGCTCGCCCCGACGCCGTTTTCGCCGCATACGCTCGACACCGGCGCGGACGGGCATCTCATCCGCTGGCAACCGCAGGGCGAAACGGGGGAGCTTGAGCTGGCGCTGGGCTGGGCGCACGTACCGGCGATATTCGCAAGGCTTGCGCAAACCGACATGCTGGCGCACGGGTTCGCGCTGCATGTCGACGACGGCCAGACGCTGCGCCTGACGTTACAACTGGGGCGCGCCGATGAAAAGTAACGCGTTGTTCGCGCTGCTGTTGCTGGCGTCTTTACCGGCTCTGGCCGGGCGCGACCCGTTTGCGCCGCCGCAGGCCCGCTGCCAACTTCATCAGGTCTCCCTCTGGCGCTACGGCGGTATGGTGCAGAAGGGCGCGTCGGTGCGGGTGCTGTTGCAAACGCCGTCTAAAACGTGGCTGCGAGTCAGCCCTGGCGCGATGCTCCCGACAGGCTGGCAGGTGACCGGCGCGGATGCCGGTAAAGTGACGCTGAAAAATGGCGAAGGGTGCCGCCCTTCGTTTCTGGTATGGACACTTAAGGAGGCGCAACATGATAAGGAAATCCCTTCCTTTATTATTACTCGCAGCGAACATCACCTGCGCCGCGCCCGCGAGCCAGGGCGTATCCCTGACCGCGGATGAGACGCCGGTCGTGCAGCTTTTGCAGGCGCTTGCGGAAAGCGAACAGCTGAATCTGGTGATCGCGCCGGGTGTTGAGGGCGTCGTCTCGCTGCATCTGCAGAATGTGCCCTGGCAACAGGCGTTTCAGATGGTGGCGGAGAGCGCGCGCCTGCGCTGGCAAAAAGAGAACAACATTTTGCGCGTCTACCCAGAGGCCTGGGAGCAGCAAAAACTCGCTCAGCGCGAGGCGTCGCGCCAGCAGCAGGCGCTGAATCTGCCGCTCGTCAGCGAGACCGTCACGCTGCGTTATGCCGAGGCGGCGGAGCTTGCCACGTCGCTCGCTGCGCTCGGCGATAAACTCATGACGCCGCGCGGCAGCGTCACGGTGGACAAACGTACCAATCGCCTGCTGATCCGTGACACCGCCGGCGCGCTGCGCCAGGTTCAGGAGTGGGTCGCGAAGATGGATATTCCCGTCGGGCAGGTGGAGCTGGCGGCGCATATCGTGACGATTAACCAGCAGAGCCTGCGTGAACTGGGCGTTAAGTGGAGCACGGCGGACGCCGAAGGCGCTACGAAGCTTTATCATCCCACGACTATTTCCGCCGATCTGGCGGTCGCCGATGCCACGACCCGGCTTGGCTTTAATATCGGGCGCATCGACGGACGTATGCTGGAGTTTGAGCTGTCGGCGCTGGAGCAAAAACAGAAGGTGGAGATCATCGCGAGCCCGCGTCTGCTTGCCGCGCACCAGCAGCCTGCCAGTATTAAGCAGGGCAGCGAAATCCCGTATCAGGTATCGAGCGGCGAAAGCGGCGCGACCTCGGTGGAGTTTAAAGAGGCGGTACTGGGTATGGAGGTGACGCCGACTATCGGACAGGGCGGGCGCATCCGGCTTAAGCTTCGCATTAGCCAGAATATGCCGGGACAGGCGCTGCAACAGGCCGATGGCGAAGTATTAGCCATTGATAAACAAGAGATTGAAACCCAGGTGGAAGTAAAAGACGGCGAAACGCTGGCGCTTGGCGGTATTTTCCAGCAAAAAAATAAAGCCGGGAATGAACAGGTGCCGTTATTGGGAAATATTCCGCTCTTCGGCAGCCTGTTTCGTCATGACGGGAAAGGCAACGAAAAACGCGAACTGGTCGTGTTTATTACGCCACATATTATAAACGGCGCCTGATCCGTATGGGAGTTTTTAGCCATTATCGTCGCCGGATGTTTGACGCCGGGGTGGAATTAGCATACAAGGAGTACCGATTTGAGAGTCGGTCGGAGGCGGAGCATCCGTTGTTGTTTTTTCACTCCTGTGCGTCAGACGCGGTGATTTATTCGGTTGCCAAACTACCTTGAGTGTTGAGATAATTTTTGATCTGACTCTCGCACTATCGCTTAAGAGGTTTCAGTTCATTTCCCGCAGCTCAGGGTTATTGCTCGCGGGTTTATCATCAACGAATTGTCTTAGTAGTACCGAAAAAATGGCAGAGAAACGCAATATCTTTCTGGTTGGGCCTATGGGTGCTGGCAAAAGCACTATTGGGCGTCAGTTAGCACAACAGCTCAACATGGAATTTTACGACTCCGACCAGGAGATCGAAAAACGTACCGGAGCTGATGTCGGCTGGGTCTTCGATGTAGAAGGCGAAGAAGGTTTCCGTGATCGCGAAGAAAAAGTCATCAATGAGCTGACGGAAAAACAGGGTATTGTACTGGCGACCGGCGGTGGCTCTGTCAAATCCCGTGAAACCCGCAATCGTCTCTCCGCGCGTGGCGTGGTGGTCTATCTGGAAACCACTATCGAAAAGCAGCTGGCCCGTACTCAGCGCGATAAAAAACGCCCGCTGTTGCAGGTTGATACGCCGCCGCGTGAAGTGCTCGAAGCGCTCGCTAACGAACGTAATCCGCTGTATGAAGAGATTGCCGACGTCACTATCCGTACTGACGATCAGAGCGCAAAAGTCGTGGCGAACCAGATTATCCATATGCTGGAAAACAACTGATTCCGGCGAAATCCTTACTCACCTGCGGGTAAAAGCACAGAAGGTTACTGAACGTCATGGAGAGGTTAACGGTTACTCTCGGGGAACGTAGTTACCCTATCACCATCGCAGCCGGATTGTTCAACGATCCGGCTTCCTTTTGGCCTTTGCGTGCAGGTGACCAGACGATGTTGGTCACCAATGAAACGCTGGCGCCGCTGTGGCTGAATAGCGTCCGCGCTACGCTGGAACAGGCTGGCGTGAAGGTTGACCAGGTGATCCTGCCGGACGGCGAGCAGTACAAAAGCCTGGCCGTGCTGGAAACCGTGTTCAGCGCCCTGCTGGAAAAACCGCACGGCCGCGATACCACGCTTATCGCGCTCGGTGGCGGCGTCATCGGCGATCTCACCGGATTTGCCGCTGCCTGCTATCAGCGCGGCGTGCGTTTTATCCAGGTGCCGACGACCCTGCTTTCACAGGTTGACTCCTCCGTTGGCGGCAAAACCGCCGTTAACCATCCGCTCGGCAAAAACATGATAGGCGCCTTCTGGCAGCCCGCCTCTGTGGTGGTCGATCTCGACTGTCTGAAAACCCTGCCTGCGCGCGAGCTCTCCTCCGGTCTCGCGGAAGTTATCAAATATGGCATCATCCTCGACCACGATTTCTTCCTGTGGCTGGAAGAGCATATCGACGCGCTGCTGGCGCTTGATGGCGCGGCGATGGCCTACTGCATTCGTCGCTGCTGCGAGATTAAAGCCGATGTCGTGGCGGCGGATGAGCGCGAAACCGGCATGCGTGCCTTGCTGAACCTGGGCCATACTTTTGGTCACGCTATCGAAGCGGAAATGGGCTACGGCAACTGGCTGCATGGCGAAGCCGTGGCTGCGGGTATGGTCATGGCGGCGCGCGCCGCGCAGCGTCTTGGGCAGTTTGAGGCGCAGGATGTCGAGCGTATTATCGCGCTCCTTAAACGCGCTGGCCTGCCGGTCACAGGCCCGGCGTCGATGACGGCTGAGGCCTATCTGCCGCACATGATGCGCGACAAAAAAGTTCTGGCTGGCGAGCTGCGCTTAGTGCTGCCGCTGGCTATCGGGAAGAGTGAAGTGCGCGGCGGAGTGCCGCACGATCTGGTCTTAAGCGCGATTGCTGACTGTCAGCAGGCGTGATCATTAAAAAGTACTGTTCGCCAGCGATGGCGTTTTTACTATCGGGCAATAGCGTGGCGCAGGCCGCACTGAGCCTTCGAGTGGGGTGTTAAATGGATGAATTCAAACCAGAAGACGAGCTGAAACCCGATCCCAGCGATCGTCGTCCTGGTCGTTCTCGTAAACCTGCTGAGTTCGACAACGAACCGCAAATCAACATTGATGACGTTGATCTCGACGCAGAAGATCGTCGCCCGGCGCGTACGCGTCGCGCGCAGACGGAAGAAACTTACGAAGCGGATGAATCGCTGGCCGATGACGAGGTTCAGGAACGTCGCCCGCGCAAGCGTAAAAAAGCGCCCCCGAAAGGGCCCATTTCTCGCCAGCATCTGATGATGGCGCTCGGTATTCTGGTGCTCGTGCTGCTGATTATCGGCATCGGTTCGGCGCTGAAAGGCCCGGACGCTAACAAAGCGGATGACGCGCAGGCGCAAAATACCCAGAAAAACATCGATCTGTCCGGTAACGCCGGTAATCCGTCCGATCAGGCTAACGGTGCGCAGCCGCAGCCGGGCGACACTTCCGCCGCGAACCAGACTACCGGCAATTCGCCGCAGGATATTTCGCTGCCGCCGGTCTCTTCTACGCCGACTCAGGCCCAGACACCGTCCGCGCCGGAAGGCCAGCAGCGTGTCGAAGTGCCGGGCGAACTGAACAACGCCCTGACGCAGCAGCAAGGCCAGATTGATAACGCGGTGTCGGGTTCGACGCTGCCGACCGAGCCTGCAACCGTGGCACCGGTAAACGGCAACGCCGCTGCGACGCAGCAACCGCGCGACGCCGCTGGGGCCCAGACGCCTGCGCGCCACAACGGCAGTACCACGCGTCCTGAGCGTAAGCAGATGGTAATTGAGGCTGAGCCGCGTAAAACGCAGACCACCCAGAGCAAACCGCAGCAGGCACCTGCGAAAACCACCGCGGCGGAACAGAAACCGGCCAGCGCGCCGAAACGCAGCGAGCCTGCGACCGGCACCGCTTCCGCTCCGGTGAAAGCGCCTGCTTCAACCGCAGCGCCAGCCTCAAGTGCCGCAACGGCGCCGAAGAGCAGCACACCTGCGGCGAGCCAGCCTTCCGCTCCGGCAGGCGGCGCGAGCGCGGGTAACGTTGGCGCGCTCAAATCCGCGCCGGGCAGCCACTACACGCTTCAGCTGAGCAGTTCTTCGAACTACAACAATCTGAATTCGTGGGCGAAAAAAGAGAATCTGAAAAACTACGTGGTCTACCAGACCACCCGTAATGGTCAGCCATGGTATGTGCTGGTGAGCGGCGTGTATGGCTCGAAAGACGAAGCGAAACGCGCTGTCTCTTCGCTGCCGGCGGACGTTCAGGCGAAAAACCCGTGGGCTAAGCCGATTCACCAGGTCCAGGCCGATCTGAAGTAATGAGTAAAGCGCAGTATGCTGTCGGAGCCTCCTCCACAGCGTGGGAAGGTATGAATTAATCAGGCAGCATGAAAAAATATCGCGCTTTTCTTAAATGGGCAGGGGGGAAATACCCCCTGCTCGACGATATCAAACGTCACCTCCCTGAAGGGGAGTGTCTTATCGAGCCCTTCGTCGGCGCGGGATCGGTTTTTCTTAACACCGATTATTCGCGCTACGTGCTATCTGACATCAACAGCGATCTGATAAGCCTTTACACCACGGTTAAAGATAAAACGGACGATTATGTCAGCGAGGCGCGTCTGCTGTTTACCGCCGAGCATAATCAGGCTGAGGTGTACTATCAGCTGCGCGAAGAGTTTAACCAGAGCCGGGACGAGTTCCGCCGCGCGCTGCTCTTTTTGTATCTCAACCGCCACGGTTATAACGGCCTGTGCCGCTATAACCTGCGCGGCGAGTTCAACGTGCCGTTTGGCCGGTACAAAAAGCCTTATTTCCCGGAGACGGAGCTGTACCACTTTGCCGAGCGCGCCCAGAGCGCGCTGTTTATCTGCGAATCCTATGACGCCAGCATGGCGCGGGCGCAGCAGGAGAACAGCGCGGTCGTTTATTGCGATCCGCCTTACGCGCCGCTCTCCGCCACCGCAAACTTTACGGCGTATCATACAAACAGCTTTAATCTGGAACAGCAGCGGCACCTGGCGCAGCTCGCGGAAGACCTGCAAAGCCAGCGCATCCCGGTGCTGATCTCCAATCACGACACCGAGCTGACCCGCCAGTGGTATCAGCAGGCGAAGCTGCACAAGGTGCGGGTTCGACGTAGCATCAGCAGCAATGGCGGCACGCGCAGAAAGGTGGACGAACTGCTGGCGCTTTACGAAGCCTGAGCCGGTTCCGTCCGCCATACACACAAGACTTAATGGAGAAGCGGATGAAACAGTATTTGATTGCCCCCTCGATTCTGTCGGCCGATTTTGCCCGGCTGGGTGAAGACACCGCCCGGGTGCTGGCCGCCGGTGCCGACGTCGTCCATTTCGATGTTATGGATAACCACTATGTGCCCAACCTCACCATCGGGCCGATGGTGCTGAAGGCGCTGCGTGATTACGGCATCACGGCGCCGATTGACGTACATCTGATGGTGAAACCGGTCGATCGCCTGATCCCGGATTTCGCCGATGCGGGCGCCAGCATCATTACGTTCCATCCGGAAGCCTCCGAACACATCGACCGCTCGCTGCAACTCATCAAAGAGCACGGCTGCAAAGCAGGCCTGGTTTTTAACCCGGCGACGCCGCTGAGCTATCTCGATTACGTAATGGATAAACTGGACGTTATTCTGCTGATGTCGGTGAACCCCGGCTTCGGCGGTCAGTCGTTTATCCCGCAGACGCTGGAAAAGCTCAAAGAAGTACGCCAGCGCATCGACGCCTCCGGGCGTGATATCCGTCTGGAAGTGGATGGCGGCGTGAAGGTCAGCAATATCGGCGCTATCGCCGCGGCGGGCGCGGATATGTTCGTCGCGGGCTCCGCCATTTTCAACGAGCCGGATTACCAGAAAGTCATCAACGATATGCGTAGCGAGCTGGCGAAGGTTTCTCATGGATAAGCTGCAATCGATTCGCGCGGTCGCTTTTGACCTCGACGGCACGCTGGTGGACAGCGCGCCAGGCCTGACGTACGCCGTGGATAACGCGCTCTATGCGCTGGAGCTCCCGACTGCAGGCGACGCGCGCGTCATCACCTGGATTGGCAACGGCGCTGACGTGCTGGTGGAGCGCGCGCTCACCTGGGCGCGTCAGGAGAAAGCCGCGCTGCGCGCCGCAGCGGGCAAACCTGCGCAAACGGACGCCATTCCCGAAGACGAACAGGCCCGCATGATGCGTCGGCTGTTTGACCGCTATTATGGCGAGGCCGTGGAAGCAGGCAGCGTGTTATTCCCGGACGTGTACGAGACGCTCGGCGCGCTGCGCCGTCATGGTATCGCGCTTGGTCTGGTGACTAATAAGCCGACGCCGTTTGTGGCGCCGATGCTGGAATCGCTCGGCATCGCGGAGTATTTCAGCATTATTATCGGCGGCGACGACGTGCAGCATAAAAAACCGCACCCGGAACCGCTGCTGAAAGTCATGGAAGCGTTGCAGGTGTCGGCGCAGGAGTTGCTCTTTGTGGGCGATTCACGCAATGATATTCAGGCGGCGCAGGCCGCCGGTTGTGCAAGCGTCGGCCTGAGCTATGGCTATAACTACGGCGAAGCGATAACGTTAAGCAACCCGGATCTCGTCTTTGACCATTTCCGCGACCTACTGCCCGCGTTCGGGCTACCCCACAGTGAAAATCAGGAATTGAAAAATGAGTAAGCCCATCGTTTTTAGTGGCGCACAGCCATCCGGAGAACTGACCATCGGTAACTACATGGGTGCGCTGCGTCAGTGGGTTAACATGCAGGACGACTACCACTGCATCTACTGCATCGTGGATCAGCATGCCATCACTGTGCGTCAGGACCCGGCCGCGCTTCGTAAAGCCACGCTGGATACGCTGGCGCTCTATCTCGCCTGCGGCATCGATCCGAAAAAGAGCACCATTTTTGTTCAGTCCCACGTGCCGGAGCACGCGCAGCTGGGCTGGGCGCTGAACTGCTACACCTACTTCGGCGAGCTGAGCCGTATGACGCAGTTCAAAGATAAATCCGCGCGCTACGCGGAAAACATCAACGCTGGCCTGTTTGATTATCCGGTGCTGATGGCGGCGGATATCCTGCTCTACCAGACCAACCTGGTGCCGGTGGGCGAAGATCAGAAACAGCATCTGGAGCTGAGCCGCGACATCGCGCAGCGCTTCAACGCTATCTATGGCGACATCTTCCGCGTGCCGGAGCCGTTCATCCCGAAATCGGGCGCACGCGTCATGTCGCTGCTGGAGCCGACCAAAAAAATGTCCAAGTCCGATGACAACCGCAATAACGTCATCGGCCTGCTGGAAGACCCGAAATCGGTCGTGAAGAAAATCAAACGCGCGGTCACCGACTCCGACGAGCCGCCGGTAGTGCGCTACGACGTGGCGAACAAAGCGGGCGTCTCTAACCTGCTGGATATTCTCTCGGCCGTGAACGGTAAGAGCATTCCGGAGCTGGAGCAGCATTTCGAAGGCAAAATGTATGGTCATCTGAAAGGCGAAGTGGCGGATGCCGTGTCCGGCATGCTGACCGAGCTTCAGGAGCGCTATCACCGCTACCGCAATGACGAAGCCTTCCTGCAAAGCGTGATGAAAGAAGGGGCCGAAAAAGCCCGTGCGCACGCAGGCGAAACGCTGAAAAAGGTATACGAAGCTATCGGCTTTGTAGCCCAGCCGTAAGGTCACGCAAAGAGAAACCGGGGTAATCCCGGTTTTTTATTGTTGCCGCTAAACCCCTCGCACGAGGGGTTTTTGCTTTTTCAGGCCGACTCTTACTGGTCAGCCGCCGGGCCGCAGCCGCCAATCATTTTGGAAATCGAAATGGCCGGATGGAGCAGGTAGTCGTAGCTGCAGGTTTTGTTTTTATTTTCGATATGGCCGGTGCAGGCGGTCAGTGATGAAAGCGCGGCAGCCAGCATGGCGAGTTTAATCAGATTTTTCATTGTGCATCCCTATTGATGATATGTCCTAAATTATTGATATGAATATCGTTAACGATGATTCATGCCGGGAGGATATATGCGGTTTTCAGGGAGCGGAGTCAATGTCGGCAAACGGACTTGCGGCGAGCGTAAGCCCGGCGCGGGCGCTGTGTGTCAGCGCCGCTGGTTGTCGATGGTCAGGGTGACGCGGTTAGCGCGGCAGAACAATTCGGAATAGTGCACGGGGCGCTGGTGCTGGTCGAAGGCGATTTTGCTGATGCGAAACAGCGGCTCGCCCAGCTCGCATTTCAGCCACTGCGCCTCGGATTTGGTGGCGGTGAAAATATCGATAGTTTTTTTATCGCTCACCACCTGCGTGTCGAAGCGTTCCTGAAACAGCTGATAGGTTGAGGCGCCCGCGGTATAGATTTCGTCAAAGCGCGAATAGCGGGCAAGCGGGATCCAGGAGCCGTCGATAAACAGCGGCTCGCCGTCGAGATACATCACCCGGCGCAGCAGGAACATCTCGCTGCCGCCCGGAATATTGAGCCGCTCGCAAAACGGATCGGCGCTGACGCGCGCCTGCTCAATCACTTCTTCTTTGGTCGGCTTGCCCTGCGAGACGCCGAAATCGGTAAAGCCGCTTACCGTCAGCAAGGCGTTTTCCACTTTCTTGCTTTGGACAAACGTGCCTTTTCCCTGCCAGCGGATCAGCACGCCATCTTTCACCAGATCGCTGATGGCTTTGCGAATGGTGATGCGGCTGACGTCGTAGAGCGCGCACAACTCGCTTTCCGTCGGGATCTGCTGACCGGCCTGGTAGACGCCGTGCTCAATGTCATCAAGCAGGCGCTGGCGCACGGTGGCATAAAGGAGTTGATGGGAGTAGCGCTCCGTAGCTGGCATGAATCGACCCTGAAATTGGAGAAAACGTGGGGATGATTATAAGAGTCTTTATCGGGGAGTGACAGGACGTTGGCGTGAGCGACGTCACGCCAACGTTGCCCTTACCAGGCACCGTGATAACCGATCGTCTGCGCGGCGCATCGGGTGCCCTGTTTCATCGCATCAACCAGCGGCAGCCCCACCGCGACAGCGCAGAGGAAACCGGCGATGTACGCGTCCCCGGCCCCCATGGTATCGACGACCTCGACCGGCTCCGGCGGCATCCGCCAGAACTGGGCGCCGTCCCACGCCAGGCTGCCGTGCTCGCCGAGCGTGGCGATAGCGACACCAGCGCCGCACTCCACCACCGTTTGCAGGCGGTCCCGCAGCCAGGGCGTCTCTTCGTGCGCAGAGGCGAACACGTAATCGAGATGTTCCGGCAGCGTGCGCCACAGCGGGCTTTCCCATTTATCCGCGAAATCAAACGAGAGCGTTTTCCCGGCCGCCTTCAGGGCCGGAAACGCCGTGTCGGCATGGCCCCAGATGGCGGAGTGAATGATATCGAAGCCAGACAGCCAGCGAAGATCGTCTTCACTCACCGTGAAGTCTGCCATTACGCCTTCGGTATAGTCGCCAAGAATGCGGTCATTGTTGCGAAGCTCTACCTGCGTCTGGGCCGTCACGCCCGGTTTGACAGGCAAATGCGAGATATCCACGCCGTGCTGCGCCAGGTCGCGTCTGAGCATCTGCCCATACTCGTCATCCCCGACCCAGCTGACGCAGGCGGGCTGCATGCCATAGCGGGTGCTGTAAACTGCCACATTGACGGCGTTGCCGCCGGAATAGGCCTTGCCGAGCTGCGGATAGATATCGACGCAGTTATCGCCGACTGTCGCCAGCTTTTTCATAGCGCCTCCTCTGGCATCAGGTCGCGAAAGCGCGTCAGCGCCTGGCGAGCATAAAGCCGCGGCTCATTCATATACATGGTGACCAGCTCGATAGTGCAATAGCCGTTGTAACCGCGGTCGATAATGTCGCGCATCAGCTCGCGCAGCGGCATTTTGCCTTCGCCGGGGATATAGTGGCTGTCGCTCGCGCCGTCGCTGTCCACGATATGCAGATGACGCAGCTTATCGCCGAGCTTATCGAAGTAACTCATCACCGGCTCGCCCTGTACAAACGGCGCGCAGATATCGACCATGCTGTTGAGGCGCGGCGAAGGCACCATTGAGAGCGCCCGCAGCACGTCATTAGCGTTGCAGACCACATTAGATTCATAAGGCGTGAGCGGCTCTAACAGCAGGTCCATGCCGATATCTTCTGCGAAATCCGCCAACTCGCGCAGGTTATCGGCAAGGCGCTGCCAGATTGCATCCGGCGTCGAGAGGTAACCCGCATGGGCGGCGGAAATCATCGTAAAGCCCGCCTCCATCTCTTTCGCCATTTCCATCGCGAGCTTAATCATATCGAGACTTTCCCGACGCATCCGCTCATCGCCCAGCATCATGTTATACGGATAGCCGTTGGTTTCCGGCGTATAGCCGATGATTGGCATTTGATACACCCGCGCCAGTTCTTTCACATGCTTAATGCCGCCGGCGTTGAGATCCGGCGCAAACGCGTGCGGCCTGCCGCCCCACAGCTCCAGCCCGTCATAGCCCAGTTCGTGCGCGTCGCGAAAGGCGTGCTCCAGCGGCAAACGCTGATGCCCGCAGGTAAACATACCCGTTTTCATAACCCTTCTCCTTGCATCAATGCCCGGCCCGCGCGCAGGCCGGGCGGGGGAATTAATACTCGACGATGCCGCCGTAATAGCGACGGTCGTCCGGGTTGTGGTCTTTGTAGATGGAGAGGTAGTAGCAGAGCCACTCCATCGGCACGAACATCAGGAACGGCGCGAGCCACGGGTGCAGGCCTTGCGAGATTTCGGCGTAGTCAATAACGATGACATTATCGGTACGCTCACGTACAAAGCGGATCGCGCGCTCGGTGGTATGGCGGCTCTCATCATTGCCCAGCAGGAAAAGGAACGGCACGCCGGGCTCGACGATTTCCAGCGGCCCGTGGCGGAACTCGCCGCTCTCAATGACCGAGCCGTGGGTCCACGTAAATTCCATCAGCGTCACGATCCCCTCTTTGTAGCCGAGTGGGCGCAGCGGGCCTGCGGACACGGTGTAGATCATCGGCCACTGCGACGCCTGCTCGCCCAGCTGGCGGCCTTTTTCTTCCCAGGTGCGCACCAGATGGCCCAGCGCCTGCGGCAGCTTGCGCAGATCGTTTTTGATTTTGCCGGTCTCGGCATGTGGCGCAAGGCGCGTGATCATCTCCAGCACCACGCTGTAGCAGAGCAGCAGATGAATCTCCCAGATGCAGTCCGCTTCATACGCCACCACGTGTTCGGCGGCCTGCACAATCGGGCTGTCCGGGCGCTTGGTGAAGGCTGCGGTCAGCGCGCCGCAGGCGGCACCCAGTTCCAGCGCTTTGATGACCTCTTCCGTTTTGCCGTAATCGGAGACGCCAATCACCGCGCATTTTGAATCCAGGCGGTACGGCGTGTTGTCGCAGAACTCCCAGCCGGAGATCGCGTAAACCTGCAGGCTGGAGAAGCGGTCCGCGAGGTGCTTCGCCGTCTGCGCCGCGTTAAGCGGCGAGCCGCAGGCGACGAAGTAGATGCGGTCGATGCCGCGCTTAATCATCTCGTCGACGATGGCATGCACGCGCGGGACATCCTTCTCCAGAATTTTTTCCACCTCCTGAACCATGTTTTCGGTAACCAGGAAATCTACGGTGCTTTTATCGATGTTCAGCATGAAACGACTCTCCAGACAGGGTTAAGAAATGTGAGCCAGACGGCGGTTGCGCTTTTCCCAGAAGGCGTAAGCGGGCAGGCCGGTGGCGATAACAATCAGGGCGCAGATAAGGCCCGGAACGGGCGCCCACACGAAGGTGGAGGCGACCAGGATGAGGCTTGATGCGATGGCGGCGAAGGTCATCAGGCCGAAGGCCGGGGTACGCCACAGCGGTTTGTAGTCTTCGCGCTTGCGACACCAGATGATGGAGCCGAAGGTGAGGGTGTTTTTAAAGCACATCACCAGCGTGAAGTAGCCCAGCAGGCTGGTCAGGTCGGAAACAAAAATGAAGAAGATACCGAGCGCGCACTGCAAAATAATCGAGACGTCCGGCGTGTTGTATTTCGGGTGAACGTGGCCGAAGCATTTGAAAAATAGATTGTCTTTCGCCATCGCGTACTCCAGGCGCGGCTGGTACATCACGCAGCTGGAGAGCGACCCCAGAATCACAATCATCGCGGTGACGGCGACAAAAATGCCCGCCACGCTGCCGAGCGCCGGAATATACGTCAGCGCATCGGAAATCGGCGTGCCGGAGGCGGCCAGCTTGTCGAACGGCATCAGCCCGGAAATCACCAGCGCCAGCAGCGAGTAGAGGACCAGCACCAGCAGGCAGGAGCCAATCAGCGCCCGCGGCATGGTTTTGCCGGGGTTTTTGATTTCGCCGGTCATGTAGCAGATAGACGCCATACCGGTGTAAGACCAGCTGGTTGCGGAGATGCCCGCCAGCAGCGCCATCACGCCTGCCGCCGCGCCGGTGGTGGCCGTCGTGGCGGGCGCGGTGAAGTTATCGCCTTTCAGCCAGAAAATGCCGACGCCGATAACAATGGCGAAGGGGATGATCTTGGCAATGGTAATGAGCGTCTGGAACGTGGCCCCGCCTTCCACCGAGCGCAGGTGCAGCAGCATAAACGCGAGTATCAGCCCGGTGGCGATAAGCTTGCCGGTCAGCGGGTCGATGACGACCAGAAAACCGAGGTTACTGACAATCGCCAGCGCCATGATCGAGAGCGAGGGCGCGTCGTTGGCCCAGAAGCTGGCCCAGCCGGAGAGAAACGCCAGCGGTCGGCTACCGGCGTTTTTCAGGTAGACATAATCTGCGCCGTTTTCGGGGTAGGCGGTGGAGAGCTCCGCATAGACGCACATCTGCGGGATAACAATTAAACCGCCAATCACGAAAGCGAGCACCGTCAGCCACGGGGTGCCTGCCGCTTTCGCTACTTCACCAACCGAAACGAAAATACCGGAACCGACGGTCGTTCCGACGGAAATGGCCAGCACGGCCCAGAAGCCGAGCTTGCGTTGGAGTTCCTGGCCTTCCATATCGTTACCTTTTTAGTTTTCAAATGGAGTTGTAGGGGTTCAGAGCGCATCGTCGGAATGAAGGCAGCAGGAGGCCGCATGACCCGAAACGGCGCAGGCCATGAAAAGAGTCGCTATGCTGTTTTCATAATGAGATGACGCATAACGAATATAACAACATATGATGAATTGTATTGGCGAGGCAGATCACAAAATCGCCGTATGTTAGCGATATGTAATATATTTATGACTTATGTATTTGAAATATAAGAGAAGAAAGTTTCAGGCCAGCGGTGCTGGCCTGAGAAGGGTTATTTGGACGAGAACCAGTTGAGCTTATCGCGTAGCGCCACGACGCGGCCCACAATAATCAGGCTCGGGCTTTCCACCTGCTGCGCCAGCGCGCCAAGCCCGGTTAATTCGCCTGTCACCACGCGCTGTTTCACGCTGGTGCCGTTTTCCACCAGCGCGACCGGCATCGCCGGATCCATGCCGTGCTCAATGAGTTTTTCCTGAATCGCGGCGGCCTGGTTTAAGCCCATATAGAACACCAGCGTCTGTTTTTCCGCCGCCAGATTGTGCCAGTCGAACTCGCCGCCGTTTTTCAGGTGGCCGGTGATGAGGCGCACGCTCTGGGCGTAATCGCGGTGGGTCAGCGGCAGGCCCGCGTAGGCGGAACAGCCGGACGCTGCCGTAATGCCCGGCACGACCGAGAAGGGAATGCCCGCCTCGCAAAGGGTTTCGAGCTCTTCGCCGCCGCGCCCGAAGATAAACGGATCGCCGCCTTTAAGGCGCACCACGCGTTTACCGCGCTGGGCCTCGCGCAGCAGGATCTGGTTAATCTCCTCCTGCGGCACGCAGTGAAAGCCAGCGCGCTTGCCGACAAACACGCGATCGGCATCGCGGCGCACCAGATTCATGATGTCATCTGAGACCAGGCGGTCATAAACCACGATATCCGCCTGCTGGATTTGCTGTAATCCTTTGATGGTTAACAACCCCGGATCGCCCGGCCCTGCGCCCACCAGCACGACCTCGCCGCGATCGTCGAGCGGTTCGTTGAGCAGCGTGTCGGTAATGCGGGTCACGGCCTGTTCGTCGTCGTTCGCCAGCGACTGTGCAAGGCGATCGTTGACGAAAAATTTTTCCCAGAAGCGGCGGCGCTCGCTCATGGAGCTGAAGGTTTGTTTCACGCGGCGGCGCAGCTGCCCGGCGTAACCGGCGACTTTGCCGAGGTGCTGAGGAAGCAGCGCTTCGAGCTTTTCGCGCAGCAGACGGGCCAGCACCGGCGAGGTACCCCCGGAGGAGACCGCCACCATCAGCGGCGAGCGGTCGATAATCGACGGCATGATGAAGCTCGCCTGTTTCGGCGCATCCACCACGTTGCAGAAGATACGGCGCGCTTCGGCGGCGTCGCTGACGGCGTTGTTGACCTCGTCATCATCCGTGGCGGCGATCACCAGCCAGCATTCATCCAGCAGGCGGGCGTCAAAAGCGCCCGGTGCCAGCGTCAGCATGCCCTGTTCAGCCCAGGCTTCAAACTGCGGCGCAAACGCCAGCGCATTGACCGTAAGCGTAGCGCCTGCCTCCAGCAGCAGACGCGCTTTACGCTCCGCAACATCGCCGCCGCCGACCAGCAGGCAGGCGCGATTGCGTAACTGACAAAATATCGGCAGGTGATCCACGGCGTATCCTTCTTAACGAGCGGTTTCTGGTGCGGTCTGCGCGGCAGCCTGCGGGCGCTCTGCTTTCGGGGTAGCATACCAGTAACCCAAACCCATGAACACGGCGCCAGAAAGGGTATTGCCGAGGGTTACCCACAAGAGGTTATGGCCGATACCACTGAGTGTGAAGGCCTCGTTGTGATGGCCGAACCAGGAGAGCGCGAACAGCGTCATATTGGCGACGGAGTGCTCATAGCCTGAGGCGATAAAGGCCAGCAGGCACCACCAGATAGCGATGAATTTGGCCGCGCCTTCGGTGCGGATCGCCATCCAGATAGCGAGGCAGACCAGCCAGTTGCAGAGCGCGCCTTTGAAGAACAGCACGGCGGCGGGGGCGCTGGTTTTCGCGAGCGCGACGGTGTGCAGAAGGCTGGTGTCCACCGGCAGCAGGCTACCGCCGCCCCAGCTGTAAAGCAGGGCGACAAACACCGACCCTGCCAGGTTGCCAAGCCAGGTTTGCGGCAGGATAGTCCACATCTGACCGTGGCTGATGGCGCCCGCTTTTACGCCGAGCGTCAGGAACATGGTGTGACCGGTGAAAAGTTCGGAGCCGGCGATAATGACGAGCGTCAGCGCGATGCCGAACGTAGCGCCCATCACCAGCGGACGCACGGCAGGCTCAAGCAGGTTGCCAAGCGTGAAAATCAAAATAATCCCGAGCCCCACGTAGGCGCCCGCCATCGCGGAGCTGACCCAGAAACCCAGAGGATTATTTGCCGAGAGGCGAGCGATGCGGGCCGCATTCGCCGCGCACTTGTTGATCGTGTCGGTAAACATAGTGGTTATCCTAAAAAGTGAGTGAAATCAAAAAGTAAAAAGTTCGCCTGATGGCGGCGCGTCGGTGTCCCGCGCGCGTATTTGTTGTTGTCCTTAACGGGCGCCCCGGTAAGCGGAACGCCGATGGAACATTTTTTTTGAGTGCTGGCGCGTTAAGCGCCGTGGTGGATGCGCTGCGCTTATCCACCCTGGAACGTGTATCGGGCCGAAGGGCGGGTAAGCGCAGCGCACCCGCCGGAAACCCGGAAGGTTACGCCTTAACCTGTACCTGACCGTCCTTCACGCGTGCTTCGAAATGCGCTACGGAACGGCTTTCATCTTCCATACAGAGCCCGTCGCGCAGGCGGAAGCGCTGTTTTTTCAGCGGGCTTGCCACCCACAGGTCACCCTGATGTTCGGCGATAATGCCGCGCGACAGGACGCTTGCCTCGAAAAACGGGTCGATATTGCTGATGGCGTAGACCTCTTCGTTAGCGCGCGGACGGAAAACCGCCACCTGATGTTTACCGACCAGCGCGCAGACGCCGGTTGCCGGGACAATATCCTCAAGCTTGCAAATGGTGTTCCACTGGCTCATACGGTTTCCTCCACGAAGGTGACGGGGATACGCTCATAAGGCGTGGCCGGACGATGCTGCTGGCGCTCCGGCACCACCTGCACGTTCGGGTCGCGGCGATCGCTGTTGACGAAGTGTTTGAAGCGGCCCTGCGCCTGCGGGTTGTTGACCGTTTCGGTCCACTCGCAAATCACCGCCTCGCGCAGGCGGGTCATTTCGGCTTCCAGCTGGCTGTTGAGGCCCAGTTTGTCGTCGATAATGACGCGCTTCAGGTAGTCGATGCCGCCTTCCATGTTGTCCAGCCACGGCGCGGTACGCGTCAGTTTGTCGGCGGTGCGGATGTAGAACATCATGAAGCGGTCGAGATAGCGCACCAGGGTCTCTTTATCGAGATCCGCCGCCAGCAGGTCGGCGTGGCGCGGTTTCATGCCGCCGTTGCCGCAGACATACAGATTCCAGCCTTTTTCGGTGGCGATGATGCCCACGTCTTTGCCCTGGGCTTCGGCGCATTCGCGCGTGCAGCCAGAGACGCCGAATTTCATTTTGTGCGGGGTGCGGATGCCTTTGTAGCGGTTTTCCAGCTCGACGCCGAAGCCCACGCTGTCGCCGACGCCGTAACGGCACCAGGTGCTGCCGACGCAGGTTTTCGCCATGCGCAGCGCTTTGGCGTAGGCGTGACCGGTTTCAAAGCCCGCGTTAATCAGCTGACGCCAGATTTCCGGCAGATCATCTTTCTGCGCGCCGAACAGGCCGATGCGCTGAGAGCCGGTGATTTTGGTATAGAGATTAAATTCGCGGGCGATGCGGCCCACTTCCATCAGCCCTTCCGGGGTGATTTCGCCGCCCGCGGAGCGCGGGATGACCGAGTAAGTGCCGTCTTTCTGGATATTTGCCAGGAAGTTGTCGTTGGTATCCTGCAGCGGCGTGTGCTGCGGTTTGAGGATGTACTCATTCCAGCAAGAGGCCAGCAGGGAGCCGACGGTCGGTTTACACACTTCGCAACCGTAACCCTGGCCATGTTTTTCCAGCAGTTCGTCAAAGGATTTAATGCCTTCGACGCGGATCAGGTGGTAAAGCTCCTGGCGCGAGTAAGCGAAGTGCTCGCACAGGTTGTTGGTCACTTCGATGCCCTGTTTGGCGAGCTCGGCGTTCAGCACCTGCGTCACCAGCGGGATACAGCCGCCGCAGCCCGTACCGGCTTTGGTTTCCGCTTTCAGCGCCGCAACGGTGTGGCAGCCTTTATTGATAGCGGCGATAAGCGCGCCTTTGGTGACGTCAAAACAGGAGCAAATCTGCGCGCTGTCCGGCAGTTTATCGACGCCAATAGACGGTTTGCCCTGGCCCGCGTGCGACGGCAGGATCAGCGAGTCCGGGTTTTCCGGCAGCTCAATGGCGTTCAGCACCAGTTGCAGCAGGTTGCCGTAATCGCTGGTATCGCCCACCAGCACTGCGCCGAGCAGCGTTTTATTGTCTTCGCTGACGATGAGGCGTTTGTAGACTTCTTTGCTTTCGTCGAGGAACACATAGCTGCGGGATTTCGGCGTGCGGCCATGCGCGTCGCCGATGCCGCCGACATCCACGCCCAGCAGTTTCAGTTTGGCGCTGAGGTCTGCACCTTCAAAGTAGTTGCTGGCGTTGCCAAGAATATGGTCGACCGCCACCTGCGCCATTTTGTAACCCGGCGCCACGAGGCCGTAGACGCGGCTGTTCCAGCTGGCGCATTCGCCGATAGCGTAGATGTCCGGGTCGGAAGTCTGGCACCGATCGTTAATCATGATGCCACCGCGCGGGGCGATGGCCAGATCGCACTGTTTAGCCAGTTTGTCGCGCGGGCGGATGCCGGTGGAGAAGACGATAAAGTCGACTTCCAGCTCGCTGCCATCGGCAAAGCGCATAGTTTTACGGGCTTCGACGCCCTGCTGCACGATCTCCTGGGTGTTTTTGCTGGTATGCACCCTGACGCCCATGCTTTCGATTTTACGACGCAGCTGCTCGCCGCCCATCTGGTCGAGCTGTTCGGCCATGAGCATCGGCGCGAACTCAATAACGTGGGTTTCGACGCCTAAGTTTTTCAGCGCGCCCGCGGCTTCAAGCCCGAGCAGACCACCGCCCACCACTGCGCCGCGTTTGCTGCGGCGTGCGCAGGCTTCAATCGCGTTCAGATCTTCAATGGTGCGGTAGACAAAGCAGTCCTGCGTTTCGGCGCCTTTGATCGGCGGGATCCACGGGTAGGAGCCGGTCGCCATAATCAGTTTGTCGTAATAGACAGTGCGCCCGGCGCTGGAGTGGATCACTTTCTCCTGGCGGTTGATGGTGATGGCGCGCTCGCCCACCAGCACTTTCACGCCGTGCTTGTCGTAGTAGCCTTCGCGGACCAGCGACAGCTCTTCAGCGGTATGATGAGAGAAGTAGGAAGAGAGGTGCACGCGGTCATAGGCGATGCGCGGCTCCTCACAGAAGACGGTGATGTCGAACTGGCCTGGATCGGCTTTATCGAGAAGGTCTTCGATAAAGCGGTGACCAACCATGCCGTTACCGATAATAGCGAGTCTGACTTTGCTCATTTTTGCCTCGATTTCTTTTCTATTACCGCCTACCTTAACGATTCAGCCCCCCCGCTTATTGATGTAAATCAATTACACCTTTATATACCTCTTAATGGGTATATCCTTGATTTTTGTAGGTTTTTATAAGTGCTGGAATTGATTAGAGTTTCGCGAATGTTCGTTTTTTGAACCGTGGTGGAATGAATTTTCGCCAGAATGGTTTACGGCATGAATAGCGGGTGTAGCGTGAAAAAAGGCACAAACGAGGGCAGGACGAGAAGCGAAAACGGTGGGGGAAGATAAGGAAAGTTGTCCCTTCCCTGGCGGGAAGGGACAGAGGAGGCTTAGTGCGCCGCCGCGGTTTTCGCGTGCTGGCGATGGCGGGTCACAAAGCCCAGCGCAAAGCACATCACAAACACCACAGCGTAAAGACCGTTAGCGGTAAACAGCGCCGCCTGCGGACCGTGATTCGCCACAATCGGACCGGTCACGATAAAGGTCAGCATGGTGCCGACGGTGCCGCAGGTGAGGATAAAGTTAACCAGTTTCGGCGAGGAGACTTTGGTCTGCTGCGAGCCGAGCGTAATAATGGTGGTATAAATCGCGCTGGAGAAGAACCCGAGCGCCAGAATGAACCACGCCATATGTTCCGGCTTGCTGGTAATAAAGAAGTACATCAGCACGGTGGCGAGACCCGCCAGCACGGTCAGGATACGTTGCAAGTCAAAGAAGCGCAGAACGAAGCTGAAGACCCACATGCCAACCATGTAAGACATCCAGAAGTTGCTCACCAGCGTACCGGCGTCGTTCAGGTTCATGCCGAGGCCTTTGGTGGCGTACTCCGGCACCCAGCCAATAAAACCGAGCTGGCCCAGAATGTAGCAGAGCGCGGCGATGGAGAGGAACAGCACGCCCACGCCCCATTTTTCTTTGGCGACCGGCTGGTTTTCCTGCGGAGCATGTTTGCCAAGTACCGGGAAATCGCAGCCGAAGGTCAGGATGAAAATCGCCACGTAGACCAGGCCGATGCAGGCATAAACCCAGTACCATTCAATGCTGCGCGCCAGCAGGAAGGCGGCGACCATCGGGAAAATCATCCCGGCCATGCTGAAGAAGGAGTCGGTAAACAGCAGGCGGGAGCCGCGCTGGCGTCCTTCGTACATGTGCGTAATCAGGAAGGTCCCGATCGACATCGTTATCCCGCTCACCAGGCCGAGCACGAACATCGCGCCGGAGAAGAGCGTCAGGCTCTTACTGAACATCAGCGCGACGACGGCGAGCACCATCAACACAAAGCCAAAGCGCAGCTGGGTTTTCAGCGGCACGATTTCCATCAGCCAGGCGTTTAAAAAGATAGAGATCAGGATCCCGGCGTTCAGGAAGGTAAAGGTGTTACTCATGCTGGATACCGGCAGATGGAAATAGTCTGCGATATTGCCCATCACCATCCCGGTGACGATTACCAACGCGCCGGTGAGGGCGTAGGAAAAAAAGCTGATCCATGTGAGCTTAATACGGTTGCTGTTAGTCATGACTGGCCTGTGAATAGAAGTGTAAAGCGCGTTGACGGCGCCGTGAACATGGGCATTCTAGGGCGTAATGTGATCCAATAAAACAATCATTGATCACATGCTGTGTAAAACGACATTGTTTATATGATGGTCGTCACATAATTTCACACGCCTGATCCGATGAGCGCGTTTTCGCTGCGCGCTGGTACGTAAAACCAGGTAAATCTCTGGCACGTCATGCGATCGCTATTTAGAATCGACCCACTTGCTTTTTTCTGCTTCGTAAGGAATTCGTCATGCTCAAATCCACACTGGCGGCTGTTGCGGCTGTATTCGCGCTTTCTGCCCTTTCTCCTGCCGCGCTGGCGGCAAAAGGCGACCCGCACGTTCTGCTTACCACCTCTGCGGGAAATATTGAGCTGGAACTGAACAGCCAGAAAGCGCCTGCGTCGGTTAAAAACTTCGTTGATTACGTCAACAGCGGTTTTTACAACAACACCATTTTCCACCGCGTGATCCCGGGCTTTATGGTGCAGGGCGGCGGCTTCACGGCGGATATGCAGCAGAAACCGACCAATGCGCCGGTGAAAAACGAGGCGGATAACGGTCTGCCGAACACGCGCGGCACCATCGCAATGGCGCGCACTGCCGATAAAGACAGCGCCACCAGCCAGTTCTTTATTAACGTCGCCGACAACGCCTTCCTGAACCACGGCCAGCGCGACTTCGGCTACGCCGTTTTCGGTAAAGTGGTCAAAGGCATGGACGTCGCCGATAAAATCGCCCAGGTGCAGACCCACGACGTCGGCCCGTACCAGAATGTGCCGTCCAAACCGGTGGTGATCCTCTCCGCGAAAGTCCTGCCGTAACCCTCTTCCTGACGCGGGCAGGCTTGCCCGCGTCGTCTCGCTCCCGGCAAACCGGCCCATTGCTGCTTATACTTGTGGCACACGGGGTTACGTTCAGGGAGGCAAAATGGCCAGAAAACTCACCGACAGACAAAAGTCCCGGCTCTGGGACGCGCAGAAAAATCACAATTTCCAGGCCAGCAACCGGCTGGAAGGCATCGAGGTGCCTCTGGTGACCTTATCCCGCGAAGAAGCGCTGGCGCGCATTGAAGAGCTGAGGGGGCACTATGAGCGATAAATTCGGCGACGGGCGCGACCCCTATTTCTGGTCCGGTAGCGATGTGCTGCGCAACCGGCTGAACATTCATGCCGCGCAGGATCTGCAACACGCCGAGCGCGAGCTGACCTCGCTGCGCGCGGCGACGCTTGAACTCGGCCCCGTCCAGCGCGGGCTGCCGCACCTGTGTGCTATCCACCGCCAGCTGTTTCAGGATCTCTACGAGTGGGCGGGCGAGCTGCGAGAAGTGGATATCTACCAGGGCGAGACCCGCTTTGCGCATTTCGAATATCTCGAAAAAGAGGGCAACGCGCTGATGCAGGCGCTGGAAGATGAGGATTATCTCGTCGGGCTGGAGCCGGACGCGTTTGTCGCGCGTCTTGCGCACTATTACTGTGAAATCAACGTACTGCATCCATTTCGTACCGGCACCGGGCGCGCCCAGCGCGTGTTCTTTGAACAGTTGGCGCTGCACGCGGGCTACAGCCTCGACTGGCGGGATGTCGATGTCAACGACTGGCGCGCCGCGAATCAGGCGGGTGCGATGGGCGACCTGGCGCCGCTTGAGAAAATCTTCGCGCGCGTAGTGAGCGAGGCACGGGAAAGCGAGTAAACTGGCGCGGTTCTTTTTTTCGGAGCCGCCATGTTACTGCTTATCGACAACTACGATTCTTTCACCTGGAACCTGTTTCAGTATTTCAGCGAGCTGGGCGCAGAGGTGGTCGTCAGGCGCAATGACGAGCTGACGCCTGACGATATCGACGCGCTGGCCCCTGCGCATATCGTTATCTCTCCCGGCCCCTGCACGCCCAATGAAGCCGGTATCTCGCTGGAAGTCATCCGCCGCTACGCCGGGCGTCTGCCCCTTCTCGGCGTCTGTCTCGGCCATCAGGCTATCGGCCAGGCATTTGGCGCGGCGGTCGTGCGCGCGCAGAACGTCATGCACGGCAAAACCTCGGCTATCCGGCACAACAACACGGGCGTGTTCGCCGGGCTCAATAACCCGCTAACCGTGACCCGCTACCACTCTCTGATTATCGACCGCGCCACGCTGCCCGCCGAGTTTGAGATAACGGCCTGGACAGACGAGGGCGAAATCATGGGCATCCGGCATCGCCATCTGGCGCTGGAAGGCGTGCAGTTCCACCCGGAAAGCATTCTGAGCGAACAGGGCCATCAGCTCCTGGCGAACTTTCTGACGCGCTGAATTTTTATTGCCTTTTAGTGATTTTTTATTCATATTTTGTGCTTATCTTTTCATGTGCGATGGCACATTTACTGGATGGGCATGAAATGGCAACTGAAAAAACAGCAATTACGCGCGCCACCTTCGATGAAGTGATCCTGCCAATTTATGCACCGGCTGAATTTATTCCGGTGAAAGGCAAGGGCAGCCGCGTCTGGGATCAGCAGGGCAACGAGTATGTCGACTTCGCCGGCGGCATCGCGGTGACGGCGCTCGGCCACTGCCACCCGCGGCTGGTGGCGGCGCTGAAAGCGCAGGGCGAAACGCTCTGGCACACCAGTAACGTTTTCACCAACGAACCCGCGCTGCGCCTGGGGCAAAAGCTGGTGGACGCCACGTTCGCCGAGCGCGTTGTGTTTATGAACTCCGGCACCGAAGCCAACGAAACCGCGTTCAAGCTGGCCCGTCATTACGCCATCACGCGTCACAGCCCATACAAAACCAAAATCATCGCGTTTTATAACGCCTTTCACGGACGTTCGCTGTTTACCGTCTCCGTGGGTGGCCAGGCGAAATACTCCGACGGCTTCGGCCCGAAACCGGCAGATATCATCCATGTGCCCTTTAACGATCTCGACGCGGTTAAAGCGGTGATGGACGACCACACCTGCGCGGTCGTGGTGGAGCCGGTACAGGGCGAGGGCGGTGTGACCGCCGCGACGCCGGAATTTCTGCGCGGCCTGCGCGAACTGTGCGACGCCCATCAGGCGCTGCTGGTATTCGATGAAGTGCAGTGCGGCATGGGCCGCAGCGGTAAGCTCTTTGCCTATATGCACTACGGCGTGACGCCGGACATCCTCACCAGCGCCAAAGCGCTGGGCGGCGGCTTCCCGGTGAGCGCGATGCTGACGACGCATGAGGTGGCCTCGGCGTTTCACGTCGGCTCCCACGGCTCCACGTATGGCGGCAACCCGCTGGCCTGCGCGGTGGCGGGCGAGGCGTTCGATATTATCAATACCCCGGACGTGCTGAACGGTGTGGCGCACAAGCGCGAACAGTTCGTGCAGCATCTGAAGAAAACCGGCGAGCAGTACGGCCTGTTCAGCGATATCCGTGGTCTGGGCCTGCTGATTGGCGCCGAGCTGGCACCCGCTTTCCACGGACGAGCGCGCGATCTGCTCTACGCGGCAGCAGCCGAGGGGGTAATGGTGCTTAACGCCGGGCCGGACGTGATGCGTTTCGCGCCGTCGCTGCTGGTGGAGAGCACCGACATTGACGAAGGCATGGCCCGTTTTGCCCGCGCGGCGGCGCGCGTGGTGAACGGCTAATCAGCGTGACTGGCTCAGGCGCCGCCTGAGCCAGATGCCGTGGTGGGGCCGCTGGCGCCACGCCACGGAAGAGATCGTGTGCATGGTGCGCAGATGATCGAGAATACGCAGCAGGTGATGCTCCATCACGCTGAGCGGCCCTTCCGGCAATACCTCTTCGCCCTCCAGCACCGCCTCGTTTTGCGTCTCGCCCGGCGCGTCATATTCCAGCCGCTGCTGACAGCGTTGCAGCGCGATTTCACAGGCCTGTAAGTAGCGCGCCGCCGTTTCCTGCGTCAGCGAGGACTGCTCGCGCGCCAGCGTCGTTATCGCGTTGATGTGCTCGACGATAAACTGGCTGTGTGTCACCCACAGGCGCATATCCTCCAGATACTGGCTGTTAAAGCCCGGCTCCTGCATCGCCTGATTAAGCGAGTTATAGAGCGCGTTATGCGCCTGGTTGACGCGCATTCGCTGCCAGGCGAGCGGCGCGGGCTGCGGATCGTCGCTCAGGATCAGGCGCAGCGCCTCCTGGTCGGCTTCCAGCGCGTCGTGCGCATTCTGGCGCAACAGGCCGCTTTGCCACTGCGGCCAGAGCCAGACCATGCCCGCGAAGGCGATAAGACAGCCTGTCAGCGTGTCTATCAGGCGCGCCACGATGTACTGCTCGCCGTTGAGCGTCAGCAGTTGCAGCGAATAGACTGCCGTCACGGTGAAGCCAATCATCGCCCAGCCGTAATTACGCCGGATAATGAGATAGCTGATTAACGTCACCAGCAGCATGCCGAGCAGCGTATAGCCCTGCGGCACGTTCAGATGCAGCGTGATGCCCGCAATGATAAGCCCGGCGAGCGTGCCGCCCGCCCGGTGCAGAATGCGCACCCGCGTCGCGCCGTAGCCGTTTTGCGTAACAAAGAGCACCGTCATCAGGATCCAGTACGGCTTCGGCAGCTGAAACACGCTCGCCAGCAGGCCCGCCGCCGCGAGCATCACGCCAAGCCGCGCCGCCGTGCGCAGCGCCGCCGATTTGAACGACAGATAGCTTTTCAGCGCGGGCAGGAGCGGCAGGCGGCGCTGACCGTTGTCCATTAAATCGCGGGCATAAAGCGGGCGCTGGGTACGCAGCACACGGGCGATGCGGCTGAAATGGTATTCGCAAAACTGCCCGACCGGGTTGTCAGGGTGCTGGCGGGCGATTTTTGCGAGCGCCTCGATCTGCTTGTCCATCGTGAAGCGGCGCGAATAGCGGTGATAGAGGATATCGTCGGAGAGCGTGCGCAGGCGCGTCGCCACGGTTTGCGCCGTCCAGCGCAGCACCTCTTCAGCGTGGCTGCGCTCCACCAGCTTTTGCACTTCACCGGGTTGATGCAGCGAGACCGAGATATGCTCCTGGAGATCGAGCGCCACCTGAAAGGCGCGCAGCAGGCGCTTGTAGCCGTTCTGTCGGGTCGCGGCCAGCATCTGCAACTGCTGATAGCATTGGCTTATCTGATCCACCACTTTTTGCTGATGCACCAGCAGGGGCGGCAAGGCCTGCTCCGGGTCGGTATGGCGCGTCAGCAGGCTGTATTTAGCCTCGCAGTAGTCGGCGAGGCTTTGATAAATCAGGCTTAACGACTCGCGCAGTGGCTGTTCGCGCCATAGCCAGAACCAGAAGCCGTTAAACGCGCCATACCAGAGCGTGCCGAGAACATAGAGCAGCATCGGCTGCCAGACGGGCATATTCCCGGCGAGGCTTAACGTGAAAATCGCCGCGATAAGCGATGCGGGCAACAGGCGTGCATGCAGCGGGCTGATTTCCGCTGTCACGCCGAGCAGCAGCGCCAGCATCAGCAGAATGAGCGGCAGCGGCACCGCCTGCAACAGCAGAAACTGCACGGCGAGGCTGCTTAACGCAAACAGCGACGCGCCGATGATGAGCCGTTTGAAGAAGCGTTTATGCGGGGTATCGAGACCGGCAATGTTGCAGCACGCGGGCACCAGCGAGAACAACAGCCCCTGTTGTAAGTGACCCAGCAGCAATCCCACTGCGACCGGCAGGCTTAAGATCAGCGTTTGCCGCAAAGCGTAATTGATTTCAGGGTGATAGATAAGACGACGCCACATAGGGGAGAAGTATAGAAACAAAAACGGCGTGTTACCGAAGCGACACGCCGTTTTTTTCAGGAACCTTAGCGGGTTCCGTAAACCACGATGGTTTTTCCGTGCGCGGAGATCAGGTTCTGATCTTCAAGCATCTTCAGGATACGGCCCACGGTTTCGCGGGAGCAGCCCACGATCTGGCCGATTTCCTGACGGGTGATTTTGATCTGCATGCCGTCCGGGTGAGTCATGGCGTCCGGCTGTTTGGCGAGATTCAGCAGCGTCTGCGCGATGCGGCCCGTCACGTCGAGGAACGCCAGGTTACCGACTTTTTCAGAGGTGACCTGCAGGCGACGCGCCATCTGCGAAGAGAGACGCATCAGAATATCCGGGTTTACCTGAATCAGCTGACGGAATTTTTTGTAAGAGATCTCAGCCACTTCACAGGCAGTTTTAGCGCGAACCCAGGCGCTGCGCTCCTGACCTTCCTCGAACAAACCCAGTTCGCCGATGAAGTCTCCCTGGTTCAGGTACGAGAGGATCATCTCCTTGCCCTCTTCATCTTTGATCAGCACTGCCACTGAGCCTTTGACGATGTAGTACAGCGTCTCCGCTTTTTCACCCTGGTGAATCAGCGTGCTCTTAGATGGATACTTATGAATGTGGCAATGAGACAAGAACCATTCAAGAGTCGGGTCTGTTTGCGGTTTGCCAAGCACCATGCGCGGTTATCCTCTGTTTTAAACTGGCTCCAAAGACAGGGCGCGTAACCCCTGTCTGGCTTTGCAATCATCATCTTCCCGCATCCAGGGAAGTTGGCTGTCCGTGGACGTCGCAGCCGATAAATTGTCTCTCCTCTGCATACATGCGTAACATCAATGTATCGCCGCTGCATCCAGACTGTTTTAGCATAGCTTTTCACAGGTGTCTCCTGTTGTCTCGTTTCAGCTTGACGCAGGTCGCCTTCCGTTGCCTCTTATGACGGGGCCGAGTAATCTGTCAGTAAAATGAATAGCCTGGAGCGATTATCATGCACGCACGAGTGAAATGGGTGGAAGGCTTAACCTTCCTGGGCGAGTCGGCGTCAGGGCACCAGATCCTGATGGATGGCAACTCCGGCGACAAAGCGCCGAGCCCGATGGAAATGGTGCTGATGGCCGCCGGCGGCTGCAGCGCGATCGACGTGGTCTCTATTCTGCAAAAAGGCCGTCACGACGTGACCGACTGCGAAGTGAAGCTCACCTCCGAGCGTCGCGAAGAGGCGCCGCGCCTGTTTACGCATATCAACCTGCATTTCGTTGTGACGGGTAAAGAGTTGAAAGATGCGGCGGTTGCGCGTGCGGTAGACCTGTCGGCGGAGAAGTATTGTTCGGTCGCCTTGATGCTTGGCAAGGGCGTGAATATTACCCATTCGTACGAAGTGACAGAAGGGTAAGCGTGTGACGGCGGGCGGCGCTGCGCTGACCCGCCCAACGGCTTATCGATACGGCGTTACTGTATCTCCTTGCCTTCCATCAGTCGCTGCACCAGCGGCAGCATGATGAGTTCCATCGCCAGCCCCATTTTGCCGCCCGGCACCACCAGCGTATTGATGTGCGAAATAAACGAGCCCTGCAACATCGCGAGCAGCCAGGGGTAATCGATATTGTCCAGGTTGCGGAAATGGATAACCACGAAGCTTTCGTCGAGCGACGGAATGCTTTTGGCGGCGAACGGGTTAGAGGTGTCCACCGTTGGCACGCGCTGGAAGTTGATATGCGTGCGCGAGAACTGC
Organism: Cronobacter dublinensis subsp. dublinensis LMG 23823; assembly: GCF_001277235.1. Lineage (NCBI taxonomy): Bacteria > Pseudomonadati > Pseudomonadota > Gammaproteobacteria > Enterobacterales > Enterobacteriaceae > Cronobacter > Cronobacter dublinensis. The sequence goes on along the minus strand of NZ_CP012266.1, from coordinate 4,078,934 downwards.
GGCGTGATGTAGTTGATGTAATCCTCCATCGAACGCACCACGGAGTCCATCACCGCCTCGCGGGAATGCCCGCGCTCGCTGGTATCGCGGATCATTTTCTGGATCCACTCCAGGTTGACGATAGGCACCACGCCCACCAGTAAATCGACATGCTTCGCCACGTCGTTCTGCGGCGTCACCACGCCGCCGTGCAGGCCTTCATAAAACAGCACGTCGGTCGGTTCCGGCAGCGGCTGCCAGGGCGTAAAGGTGCCCGGCACCTGGTTCCAGGGCACGGCTTCATCGTAGGTGTGCAGATATTTGCGCGACTGCCCTTTGCCGGTCAGGCCGTATTCCACAAAGGTTTGCTCCAGCAGGCCGAAATCATTCGCCTCCGGGCCGAAATAGCTGATATGGCGGCCCAGATCGCGCGCCTTGCGAATTGCCATGTCCATTTCCGGGCGCGTATAACGGTGAAAGCTGTCGCCTTCCACTTCGGCGGCGTGAAGATTCAGCTGGGCGAAGATTTTACGAAACGCGAGGCTGGTGGTCGTGGTGCCCGCGCCGCTGGAGCCCGTGACGGCGATAACCGGATGTTTGGCAGACATAGCGAGACAACTCCCTGAAGCGGCGGGGCAAGGCTCCGCCTGGCAACGTTAACCGCGAAACTGCGAGCGCGGCATGATATTGACCGTTTCGTGCAGTTCAGACCACACCAGAACGGCTTCGCCGCTTTGCAACTGACGCCGTACATCGGCGACCTTTTGCTCAAGCGAGCGTTCATGTTCACCATAATCGGTGCCTTCGCGCAAGACGAAGGCTTCAATCAGGCGCTCCAGCGTGTCGGGCGCGATGTCTTGCCAGGGAATGATCATTTATCGGTCCAGATAAGGGGTTAACCAGTCAGGAATGCGCTGCTCAAGCCACATTTTCGGCTGACGCAGCGTGCCGCCGACGAAGCCCACGTGACCGCCGTGCTCCGTCAGCTGATACTCAATATTAGCAGGCAGCGTGGTCGTGTCGGGGATCACATGATGATCCATAAACGGGTCATCTTTGGCGTGGATAATCAGCGTCGGACGAGTAATCGCCGCGAGCCGCGGCAGGGCGCTGCACTGCTGGTAATAATCGACGGCATCGCGGTAGCCGTGGATCTTCGAGGTGATGAGATCGTCGAAATCGCGAATGCGGCGCAGGCGTTTAAGCTGGGCGAGGTCGACGGGCAGCGTGCCAGGCCAGGCCTTCAGCTTGCGGGTCGCGTTGGCTTTCAGCAGGTTCAGCAGATAGAACTGATAAAAGCGCGAAAACCCTTTTTCCATATGATTGCAGCAGTGCTCCAGCATAAACGGCGCGGAAACAATGACCCCGGCGGTAAGCGGGAAGGCGGCGTCAATCTCCGCCATCAGGCAGCCGAGCATATTGCCGCCGAGCGAGTACCCGACCGCCGCTGTCGGCACCGTGCCGAAGCGTTCATCGAGCCAGCGCAGGAAAAAGGTGCCGTCTTCGGTTTCGCCTGAATGATAGATACGTCCCAATTTGTTCGGCACGCCGCTGCAACCGCGAAAATGCATCACCACGCCGAGCCATCCGCGCTGTTTCGCTGCGTGGATAAGCCCGTGTGCATAGGGGCTGTGCAGGCTGCCTTCCAGTCCGTGGAACACCACCAGTCGCGGCTTATGGCGCGCCTGTTCCGGGTTTTCGCTAAACGCGAGGTCGACGAAATCGCCGTCCGGCAAATCGAGCCGCTGCCAGTGCGGCTCAAACTGCAACCGGCGGCGCAGAACGCGCGGCAGCATGGTTTGCAGATGCGGATTGCTGACTCCCGGCATTGGCTGAAAGTGTGAAGAATCGGTGTTCAGTGCAGGGAGTTCTGCGGGGGTAATGTCGGCCATGGCACGCTGTCTGTTGGTTAGTTCGCTAACTACTATAACGATTGTTATTCATTTTGTTGATGGTTTGATGCGGATCACTCAGCCAGCAAATTGCGCGAGAAAAGATGAATATCCGCATCCGGCTTGCGCCGCCAGAGCCGGGCTTTACGCGCGCCGGTGGCGACGCTCTCGCCGGTCTCTTCAAACATGCCCGAGGCCTCAAAGCGGCGGATCAGGCTTTTGCGCTGGATAGGCTGGCCGAGAATAATCTCCGTCGCCTCCTGCAGCTGGCTCAGGGTAAAGCATTCCGGCAGGCAGTATACCGGCAGAAGCGAGTACATCGTCTTCTGGCGTAAGCGGCGCAGCGCCGCCTCGATAATCGCGCGGTGATCGAACGCCAGCGCGAGGGTATCCAGCGCCGTCACCGGCACCCACTGCGCATCGCTGACCGACGCGATATGCGGCTGGCAGTCGACCCAGGCGATAAGCGCAAACCACGCGGTCGTCAGGCTCCAGCCGCGCGGGTCGCGATCCGGGCCGGAAAAGGTCTCCAGCTGCTCCAGCCATGACGGGCGCACGCCGGTTTTTTCGGTCAGCTTGCGTAGCGCCGTGGCGTGCGTTGAGGCGTCTTTTTGCATATCGATAAAGCCGCCCGGCAACGCCCAGCGCCCCTGCTGCGGCTGACGCGCGCGCTGCACCAGCAGGACACAGAGCGCCTGGTCATGCAGGGTGAACAGCACGCTGTCCACGGTTACCAGTGGCGAAGGGAACCGCGCAGGATCGTAGTTTTCCAGATATTCTGCTTCAGTGGTCATGCGCCGCTCCGTTTAATTGTCTCAGAGACAAGTTTACCAGCCCGACAGAGCGGGGCAAAGCAAACCTTTATTGCTTTATTTTTCAGCAACATGCTATTTTTTAACCACGCCGGCGAATTTTTCGCTTGCTTATTAGTGTCTCTTGGACAATATTAAATGTGTCGCAAGGACATTAACTCATTAACCGGGGCGAACATGATGCAGACGCAACTGATGGTAGACGGACAAGAGATAGCAACACAGACCGGGCGTTTTCCTGACGGCGCCGTATGGGCGAAAGTGACCGGCGAGCTGCCTCGCGTCGCCTCGCTGATGCGTATTCGCGCCGCCGCCATGAAAACGATGGACGACTTTATGCTGCTGGCGCAGTTGACCGACGCAGTACGTCAGCATTGCGATGTCCGCTTCAGCCATCTGGAACTGCCGTGGCTGCCGTATGCCCGCCAGGACAGACATATGCAGCCGGGCGACAGCTTTGCGCTGAAAGTGTTTGCCCGCCAGCTAAACACGCTCGGTTTCGACAAAGTGCTGGTGCTGGATCCACACAGTGAAGCCGCCGCGGCCGCCATCGATAATCTCGTGGCCATCCCGCAGGAGCGCTGCCTGATGCAAAGCCCGACGCTCGTCAGTGCCCTGAAGGCCGGTGAGCTGATGCTGGTCGCGCCGGACGCCGGCGCGCTGAAAAAAATCCACGCGGTAGCGCAGGCGGTCGGGGCTGAAGGCTTCGCCACGCTGACCAAACAGCGCAATGTCGCCACCGGCGCGCTGACTGGCTTTCGTCTGGTAGATGGCGATGTGCAGGGCAAGGCGGTGCTGATTGTCGATGACCTGTGCGACGCGGGCGGCACGTTTATCGGCTCCGCCCAGGTGCTGCGCGACGCGGGCGCCCGCAGCGTCAGCCTGTACGTTACCCACGGCGTATTTTCCAAAGGCGTCGAGAACCTGCTGAATAACGGCATTGACCAGCTGTATACGACCACCTCTTTCGCGCCTGCGACACTGGCGCAGGATCGGGTAGAAATGATTGATATCAATACTATTTATAACGCGTAAGGAGAAGGGAGATGAAGATGAATCCGATTCTGGCTATTGATGGCTACAAAGTGTCGCATCGCGAACAGTATCCGGCTGGCACCACCAAAGTGTATTCCAACTTCACGCCACGCAGCGATAATCATTTCCACTCTCCGGTGGCGGACGGCAAGCTGGTGTTCTTCGGTTTACAAGGATTCCTGCAGTGGTTCCTGGTGGATCTCTTTAACGAGCAGTTTTTCGCCCGCCCGCAGGCGGAAGTGGTCGACGAATATCAGGCCGTGATGGACAGCTATATCGGCAAAGGCGCGGTGAGCGCAGATCATATTCGCGCGCTGCATCAGCTCGGTTATCTGCCGCTGCATATCAAAGCGCTGGATGAAGGCAGCAAGGTGGCGATGAAAGTGCCGGTGCTGACCATCACCAACACGATCCCGGAATTTTTCTGGCTGGTGAACTACCTGGAAACCGTGCTCTCCGCGGAGCTGTGGAAATCGTCCACCAACGCCACGATTGCGCACCACTACCGTAAAATCTGCGAACACTGGGCAGAGAAAACCTGCTCTGACGTAAGCCACCTGGATTTCCAGTGCCACGACTTCTCCTTTCGCGGGATGTCGGGCTTGCAGGATACCGCGCAGGCGGGCAGCGGCCATCTGCTGAGCTTTAAAGGCACCGATAATATTCCGTCGATGCTCTACGCCCGCGATTATTACACCCAGGGACAGGAATGTTTTATTGCCGCCTCTATTCCGGCGACCGAGCACAGCGTGATGTGCATGGGCGAGAAAGAGAGCGAGATCGAGACGTTCCGCCGCCTGATTTGCTCTCTCTACCCGAACGGCTTTGTCTCGATTGTGTCCGATACCTGGGATTACTGGCGCGTTATCACCGAGTATACCCGGGAGCTGAAAACGCAGATCATGGCGCGTGACGGCCGCGTGGTGTTCCGCCCGGACAGCGGCGACCCGGTAGAGATCCTGTGCGGCACCGGCGCGGATGACGACACCCGCGCTGACCGCACGCCGGAAGAGAAAGGCTCGGTAGAAGTGCTGTGGGAGATTTTCGGCGGCACAGTGAATGATAAAGGCTTTAAAGTGCTCGACCCGCACGTGGGCCTGATTTACGGCGATTCCATCACCCTGGAACGCGCCGAAGAGATCCTGCGCCGTCTGGCGGCGAAAGGCTTCGCCAGTTCGAACGTGGTGTTCGGCGTGGGTTCGTTTACCTACCAGTACAACACCCGCGACACCTTCGGCTTTGCGATGAAAGCCACCTACGGTGAAGTGAACGGCGTCGGCCGCATGATTTTCAAAGAGCCGAAAACCGACAACGGTCTGAAACGTTCAGCGCGCGGCCTCCTGCGGGTGGAGCGTAACAACGAAGGGGAGTATCAGCTGTTTGACGAGCAGACGCTGGAGCAGGAACAGCAGGGCGAGCTGAAAACCCGCTTCCTGGATGGCAAACTGCACGGCGTGGAACATCTGGAAACGCTGCGCCAGCGGCTGGCGGCGCAGCGTTAATCAAGCCAACCGGGCCTGCGGGCCCGGTTAGTCGTTTTGCAGCATCGCTTCCAGCTGCTCCTGGGCGTCCAGCCACGCCATTTCGCACTCTTCCAGCGCCGCTTTGGTCTTCGCCTGCGTTTGCAGGCATTCATTCATCTCCGCTTTGCGAGCCGGATCGTAAATGGCGCTGTCGCCGAGCTTCTCTTCAACGGCCGCGAGCGTGGCGTTGAGCTTTTCCATCTCTTTTTCCAGACGGGTTATCTCTTTGCGCAGCGGCTGCGTCTGGGTGCGCAGCTCCGCCTCGCGGCGCTTCTGATCTTTACGCGCCTGGGCGCTGTTGCCGTTGTCTTTCTCGCGGCTGGCATCGTCGCCCTGGTTCTCCTGCTTCTGCACGTCGCTCAGCCACTGCTGATAGTCGTCCAAATCGCCGTCGAAAGGCTCGACCTTGCCATCATGCACCAGATAGAGATCGTCGGTGGTGGAGCGAATCAGGTGACGGTCGTGCGAGACCACCACCAGCGCGCCTTCAAATTCGATCAGCGCGTCGGTGAGCGCCTGGCGCATATCGAGGTCGAGGTGGTTGGTCGGTTCATCAAGCAGCAGCAGGTTAGGGCGCTGCCAGACGATGAGCGCGAGCACCAGACGCGCCTTCTCGCCGCCGGAGAAACGTTCGGTCGCTTCCGTGACTTTATCGCCCTGGAAGCCGAAGCCGCCGAGATAGTCGCGCAGCTGCTGTTCGGTTTCACGCGGGGCGATGCGCGCCAGATGTTGCAGCGGCGACTCGTCGGCCCGTAAAAATTCCAGTTGGTGCTGCGCGAAGTAGCCAAGTTTGATGCCTTTGGCGAGGCCGATATCGCCGCTGACCGGCGCCAGCTCGCCCGCCAGCAGTTTGATAAGCGTTGATTTACCCGCGCCGTTGCGCCCCAGCAGGCCGATGCGCGAGCCGGGCACCAGGTTGAGCTTGATGGAGTTCAGAATGGTGCGTTCGCCATAACCGGCGCTGACTTTTTCCATCTTCAGCAGCGGGTTAGGCAGGCTTTCCGGCGCGCGGAAGCTGAAGTGGAACGGGTTATCGACATGCGCAGGCGCAATCAGCTCCATGCGCTCCAGCATTTTGATGCGGCTCTGGGCCTGCTTCGCCTTGGACGCTTTGGCTTTAAAGCGGTCGATGAAGCTTTGCAGATGCGCGACGCGCTGCTGCTGGCTTTCGTAGGTCGCCTGCTGCTGGGCGAGACGCGTGGCGCGCTGGCGCTCAAACGAGCTGTAGTTGCCGGTGTACTCGAACATATTTTGCTGTTCGATATGAATGATTTTATCCACGACCGGATCCATGAAGTCGCGGTCGTGCGAGATAAGGATCAGCGTGCCGTTATAGCTTTTCAGCCATTTCTCCAGCCAGATGACCGCGTCGAGATCGAGATGGTTAGTGGGTTCATCGAGCAGCAGCAGATCAGAGCGGCAAATCAGCGCCTGCGCGAGGTTAAGACGCATACGCCAGCCGCCCGAGAAGTCGCTCACCGGGCGCGTCAGCTGTTCATTGCTGAAACCCAGACCGTGCAGAAGGCTCGCGGCGCGCGAGCGGATGGTCCAGGCATCGATGGCGTCCAGCTTGCCGTGCGCCGTCGCGATGGCGTGGCCGTCGTTGCGCCCGGTCGCCTCGTTAAGCTCGTGCTCAAAGGCGCGATATTCGCGGTCGCCGTCAATGACGTACTCTAGCGCGGGCTGCGGGAGCGCGGGCGTCTCCTGGTTCACCCAGGCGAGCTGCCAGGTGCCAGGGTAAGTGAAGCTGCCGCCGTCGGCGCTTATCTCGTTTTTCAGCAGCGACAGCAGCGTGGATTTGCCGCAGCCGTTTTTACCCACCAGGCCCACTTTCTGGCCCGGGTTAATGGTGGCGGTGGCGTTGTCCAGCAGCACGCGGGTGCCGCGACGAATTTGTAACGAGGAGAAAACAATCATAAGGCGCCGTAGATTCAGACTATGTTAAATTGTCATTATATTCATGTAACGTGATGCTTTAGGGCACCGCGTGGGGCCGCCATGGTAGCCCAAAATAGTAACAATGACGACGCCCTGGAGGGGAATGATGTCACAGACAGCGAAAGTTTTGCTGCTGTATGCCCATCCGGAATCTCAGGACTCGGTGGCTAACCGGGTTTTGCTTAAGCCGGCTCTGCAATTACCTAATGTCACGGTGCATGACCTCTATGCCCACTATCCCGATTTCTTTATTGATATCAGCCATGAGCAGGCGTTGCTGCGCGAGCACGATGTGATCGTTTTTCAGTTCCCGCTCTACACCTATAGCTGTCCGGCGCTCCTGAAAGAGTGGTTCGATCGCGTGTTAAGCCGCGGTTTCGCCAGCGGCGTGGGCGGCAACGAGCTTGCCGGCAAATACTGGCGCTGCGTTATCACGACCGGCGAGCCGGAAACGGCTTATCGCCCCGACGGCTTTAACCGCTATGCCCTGAGCGACATTTTACGTCCCTTCGAACTGACGGCCGCCATGTGTCGTATGCACTGGATGACGCCGCTGATCATTTACTGGGCGCGGCGTCAGTCGCTTTCTGAACTGGCGGCGCAGGGCCGCGCGTATGAAAGCTGGCTGGCCGCGCCGTTAACACCGGGGGGCTTCTGATGGAAGGCTCGGACCTGCTGCTGGCAGGCATTCTGTTTCTTTTCGCCGCGGTGGTGGCGGTGCCGATTGCGGCGCGGCTTGGCATCGGCGCGGTGCTGGGTTATCTGCTCGCCGGGATAGCGATTGGCCCGTGGGGCCTCGGTTTTATCAGCGACGTCGACGAAATTCTGCACTTCTCGGAGCTCGGCGTCGTGTTCCTGATGTTCCTGATAGGGCTTGAGCTGAACCCCTCGAAACTCTGGAAGTTGCGGCGTTCTATCTTCGGTATCGGCGCGGCGCAAGTGCTGTTAAGCGCGGTGGTGCTGGCCGGGCTGCTGATGTTGACCGATTTCGCCTGGCAGGCGGCAGTGGTGGGCGGTATCGGCCTTGCGATGTCGTCAACCGCGATGGCGTTGCAGCTGATGCGCGATAAGGGCATGAACCGCACCGAAGGCGGGCAGCTCGGATTTTCCGTGCTGCTGTTCCAGGATCTGGCGGTGATCCCGGCGCTGGCAATGGTGCCGCTGCTGGCGGGCAACGGCGATGAACATCCTGACTGGATGAAGATCGGCATGAAAGTGCTGGCGTTCGGCGGAATGCTGATAGGCGGGCGTTATCTGCTGCGCCCGGTGTTTCGCTTTATCGCGGGCTCCGGCGTGCGCGAGGTGTTTACCGCCGCCGCGCTGTTGCTGGTGCTGGGCTCGGCGCTGTTTATGGATTTGCTGGGGCTGTCGATGGCGCTCGGCACGTTTATCGCCGGCATCCTGCTGGCGGAGAGCGAATATCGCCATGAGCTGGAGATAGCCATCGAGCCGTTTAAAGGCCTGCTGCTGGGACTGTTTTTTATCTCGGTCGGCATGGCGTTAAATCTGGGCGTCCTCTATACCCATATTTTGTGGGTGGTGATGAGCGTGGCGGTGCTGGTGAGCGTCAAAATGGCAGTGCTGTACGGCCTGGGACGCTTTCAGGGCCTGCGGCGCACCGAGCGTTTGCAGTTCGCGGGCGTGCTGAGCCAGGGCGGCGAATTCGCGTTCGTGCTCTTTTCCAGCGCCTCGTCGCAGAAACTCTTTCATAACGACCAGATGGCGCTGCTGCTGGTGACGGTCACGCTTTCGATGATGACCACGCCGCTGGTAATGAAAGGCATCGACCGGCTGCTGGCGCGCCACTTCAACGCGCAGGATGAGCATGACGAAACCCCGTATGTGGAAGATGATAAACCGCAGGTGATCATCGTCGGCTTCGGGCGCTTTGGTCAGGTGATTGGCCGCCTGCTGATGGCCAATAAAATGCGCATTACGGTGCTGGAGCGCGATATCAGCGCGGTCAACTTGATGCGTAAATATGGCTACAAAGTTTACTATGGCGACGCGACGGAGCTTGAACTGCTGCGCGCCGCGGGCGCGGAATCGGCGGAGTCTATCGTCGTGACCTGTAACGATCCGGAAGACACGATGCGGATTGTGCATCTCTGCCAGCAGCACTTCCCGCAGCTGGAGATTCTGGCGCGCGCGCGCGGGCGTGTTGAAGCCCATGAGCTGTTGCAGGCGGGCGTGAAGCAGTTTTCCCGTGAAACCTTCTCCAGCGCGCTGGAGCTGGGGCGCAAGACGCTCATTTCGCTGGGTATGCATCCGCATCAGGCGCAGCGCGCGCAGTTGCATTTCCGTCGTCTTGATATGCGGATGCTGCGCGAGCTGATGCCGGTACATACCGATAACGCGCAAATCTCCCGCGTGCGCGAGGCGCGGCGCGAGCTGGAAGAGATTTTCCACCGTGAGATGCAGCAGGAACGACGCCAGCTGGACGGCTGGGATGAGTTTGAATAGAGGTTAAGCTATGGCGGTGCGTAAACGTTTTATTGCCGGGGCCGTCTGCCCGAAGTGTCAGGCGCAGGATTCTCTCGCGATGTGGCGGGAGAATCAGGTCGATATCGTCGAGTGCGTAAAGTGCGGGCACCAGATGCGCGAGGCGGATAAAGAAGTTCGCGAGAAGGTTCGCAAAGATGAGCAAGTTATAGGGATTTTTCATCCCGACTAGCGAGATGCCCCAGGTTTCTTTAAGCTAAAGGGTACACAGGCGTCGATTTGGGCTACAATCGGCGCCAGTCTTTTTTCCTCACTCAGGAGATATCATGAAAGTAGCAAAAGACCTGGTGGTCAGCCTGGCCTATCAGGTACGTACAGAAGACGGTGTGTTGGTTGATGAGTCTCCGGTGAGTGCGCCGCTGGACTACCTGCATGGTCACGGCTCCCTGATCTCCGGCCTGGAAGCCGCGCTGGAAGGTCACGATGTTGGCGATAAATTCGATGTGAACGTAGGCGCCAACGACGCTTACGGCCAGTATGACGAAAACCTGGTACAGCGCGTACCGAAAGACGTTTTCATGGGCGTTGACGAGCTGCAGGTTGGCATGCGCTTCCTGGCGGAAACCGATCAGGGTCCGGTGCCGGTAGAAATCACCGAAGTGGGCGACGACCACGTTGTGGTTGACGGTAACCACATGCTGGCGGGCCAGAACCTGAACTTCAACGTTGAAGTTGTGGCTATCCGCGAAGCGACCGAAGAAGAACTGGCTCACGGCCACGTTCACGGTGCGAACGGTCACGACCATGGCCACGATCACGACCATGACGGTTGCTGCGGCGGCCACAGCCACGATCACGACCACGGTAAAGGTGGTTGCGGCAACGGCGGCTGCGGTTGCCACTAAGCCTGATAAAAAAGGGGCGCTCCGGCGCCCCTTTTTACTGCCCGCCGTTGTCTGTCAGTAATGCGGCGGCGGCGTTTCTTCTGCTTGCGACGCGATCATCGACGTCTGCGAGGCTTTGATTTTCTCCACCATGATTTTGAGCTGTTCGCGTAGTTTCGCGAGTTCCAGCTCATGCGCGGTAACGGACTGGTTTAACGCGTCAATAGTGATTTCCTGGAACGCCAGCCGGCTTTCCAGCTCAGCGATACGGTGTTCTGTCGATTCGTTTTGCATGATGTTTCCCCCTTTGCGTCGCGATTCTACGCAACTTTTCCGGATTCTGCCGGGTTGCTTCAACAGAAAGAAACTTATTTAAACAAATTAAGTCTGAAATAACGCCCGAAACGGAAAAGTGGTTATGTTGATTTCCGTTGCGACGTTTTATAGTACGACTTTCGTTTTTAAAGATAACCCCTGGGGTGAGAGGCCCCAACCCTGGAGATAATGGATGAAATCACTGTTTAAAGTAACGCTGCTGGCGACCACGATGGCTGTGGCGTTCAACGCTCCCCTGACTTTTGCTGCGCCAGCCGCACAGCAGCAGAACGCTGCTCCCGCTGACAGCAAAGCCGCATTCCAGAACGACGATCAGAAATCGGCTTACGCGCTGGGTGCTTCACTGGGCCGTTACATGGAAAACTCCCTGAAAGAACAGGAAAAACTGGGCATCAAACTGGATAAAAACCAGCTGATCGCCGGTGTCCAGGACGCTTTCGCTGATAAGAGCAAACTCTCCGATCAGGAAATCGAGCAGACTCTGCAGGCTTTCGAAACCCGCGTGAAAGGCGCCGCTCAGGCGAAAGTCGAGAAAGACGCGACGGAAAACGAAACCAAAGGCAAAGCCTACCGTGAGAAATTCGCTAAAGAAAAAGGCGTGAAGACCTCTTCTACCGGCCTGCTGTATAAAGTCGAGAAAGAAGGTACTGGGGCTGCGCCGAAAGAGAGCGACACCGTTGTGGTTAACTATAAAGGCACGCTTATTGACGGTCAGGAGTTCGACAACTCCTACAAGCGCGGCGAGCCGCTGTCTTTCCGTCTTGACGGTGTGATCCCGGGCTGGACCGAAGGCCTGAAAAACATCAAGAAAGGCGGCAAAATCAAGCTGGTCATCCCGCCTGAACTGGCTTACGGCAAAAATGGCGTGCCGGGTATTCCGGCTAACTCCACGCTGGTGTTTGACGTAGAACTGCTGGACATCAACCCGGCAGCGAAAGCTGACGCTGCCCCGAAGGCCGCCGCAGGTGATAAAGCGGACGACGCCGCTAAAGTGAAGTAACGCTTCGCAGACCGCCGCCTCAGGGCGGCGGTTTTTTTTATCCCGCGCACATATAATAAAAGCTGGCTAGTGTTGCACCCGCTGTATTACTTTAGCGAGTTACGTAACAACTGAATGATGAGTCTGCCCAGACCTTGAGAGACGACAGGCTCGCTGTAAAGGGTGGTATGTTTTCATGTCCAATTCGCTATTAACCAATGAGGCCAGCGAACTCGATCTGCTGGATCAGCGTCCCTTCGAACAGACCGATTTTGATATTCTGCGCTCCTACGAAGCGGTCGTGGACGGGTTAGCGATGCTCATCGGCTCCCACTGTGAAATTGTGCTGCATTCTCTGCAGGATCTGAAATGCTCGGCCATTCGCATCGCCAACGGCGAACACACGGGCCGAAAAATCGGCTCGCCGATTACTGATCTTGCGTTGCGTATGCTGCACGATATGACCGGCGCTGACAGCAGCGTATCGAAGTGCTATTTCACCCGCGCGAAAAGCGGCGTTTTAATGAAGTCGGTCACTATCGCCATTCGCAACCGCGAACACCGCGTAATTGGCCTGTTGTGTATCAACATGAACCTGGATGTGCCGTTCTCCCAGATAATGAGCACCTTTGTGCCGCCGGAAACCCAAGAAGTGCCGTCGTCTGTGAATTTCGCCTCGTCGGTTGAAGACCTGGTGACCCAGACGCTGGAGTTCACCATCGAAGAAGTGAACGCCGACCGTAACGTCTCTAACAATGCCAAAAATCGTCAGATTGTCCTTAATCTCTATGAGAAAGGCATCTTCGATATTAAAGACGCCATTAACCAGGTGGCCGACCGGCTCAATATCTCCAAACACACGGTTTACCTTTATATCCGTCAGTTCAAAAACGGGGACTTTCAGGGGCAGGATCGCTGATGCGTTTTGCCCTGATGGTGACCGGGCCCGCGTATGGCACCCAGCAGGCGAGCAGCGCGCTGCAGTTTGCGAAGGCGCTGCTGGCGGAAGGTCACAGCCTTGAGAGCGTCTTTTTCTACCGCGAAGGGGTCTATAACGCGAACCAGATGACGGCGCCGGCGAGCGATGAGTTCGATCTGGTGCGTGCCTGGGAAGCGCTTCACAACGAAAATGGCGTGGCGCTGCATATCTGCGTCGCGGCCGCGCTGCGCCGCGGCGTAACGGATGAACATGAGGCGCGCCAGCAGGGGCTTGCTGGCGCGAATCTTCAGCCAGGGTTTGTGTTAAGCGGCCTCGGCGCGCTGGCGGAAGCCGCGCTGACCTGTGACAGAGTGGTCGAATTTTAATGAAACAGGTGGCTTTTGTTTTTACCCATGCGCCGCATGGCAGCGCGGCGGGTCGTGAAGGACTTGATGCTTTGCTGGCGATGTCTGCGTTGACAGAAGAGATTGGCGTCTTTTTCCTGAGCGACGGGGTTTTTCAGATTCTGCCAGGCCAGTCGCCGCAGGCTATTCTCGCCCGCGACTATATCTCCACGTTCAAAGTATTGCCGCTGTACGATATCGAGCGCTGCTATGTGTGCCGCGAGTCGCTGCGCGAGCGCGGGCTGAACGAGGAGCAGACGTTTGTGATTGATGTCGAAACGCTGGATGCCGCCGCCCTGCGCGAGCGTCTGGATGAATACGATGTCGTGCTGACTTTTTAAGGAACGCCATGCTGTATACGCTTTCTCGCTCGCCCTGGCAGACCGATCTCGACGCGTTGCTGCGTCTGGTGCGCCCCGGCGACGATATCCTGCTGATGCAGGACGGCGTGGTCGCCGCGCTTAACGACAGCCGCTTTCTGAGCGTGCTGCTGGCCTCACCCGCCCGGGTGTGCGCTTTAGAAAACGACATTGAAGCCAGAGGGTTGGTCGCTCAAATTTCGCGCAATGTCGCAACGATTAGCTATACTGATTTCGTCGAACTCACAGTAAAACACGCGAGCCAGATGGCCTGGTAATGCCCGAACGCTGTATATTTCTTGACACCCTTAAAGCACAGCCCTAAAATTCCGCGTCCTCATATTATATGGGGACGATTTATTACGTGTTTACGAAGCAAAAGCTAAAACCAGGAGCTATTTAATGGCAACAGTTAACCAGCTGGTACGCAAACCACGCTCTCGCAAAGTTGCAAAAAGCAACGTGCCGGCGCTGGAAGCATGCCCGCAAAAACGTGGCGTATGTACTCGCGTATATACCACCACCCCGAAAAAACCGAACTCCGCACTGCGTAAAGTGTGCCGTGTTCGTCTGACTAACGGTTTTGAAGTGACTTCCTACATCGGTGGTGAAGGTCACAACCTGCAGGAACACTCCGTGATCCTGATCCGTGGCGGTCGTGTAAAAGACCTCCCGGGTGTTCGTTACCACACCGTTCGTGGTGCACTTGACTGCTCTGGCGTTAAAGACCGTAAGCAGGCTCGCTCCAAGTACGGCGTGAAGCGTCCTAAGGCTTAATGGTTCTCCGTTAAGTAAGGCCAAACGTTTTATATTACTGTCAAACTAAACTCGTAGAGTTTTGGACAATCCTGAATTAACAACGGAGTATTTCCATGCCACGTCGTCGCGTCATTGGTCAGCGTAAAATTCTGCCGGATCCGAAGTTCGGATCAGAACTGCTGGCTAAATTTGTAAATATCCTGATGGTAGATGGTAAAAAATCTACTGCAGAAGCAATCGTATACAGTGCTCTTGAGACCCTGGCTCAGCGCTCTGGTAAATCTGAACTGGAAGCTTTCGAAGTCGCTCTGGACAACGTTCGTCCGACCGTCGAAGTTAAGTCCCGTCGTGTAGGTGGTTCTACTTATCAGGTTCCAGTTGAAGTCCGTCCGGTTCGTCGTAATGCCCTGGCAATGCGTTGGATCGTTGAAGCTGCTCGTAAACGCGGTGATAAATCCATGGCTCTGCGCCTGGCGAACGAACTTTCTGATGCTGCAGATAACAAAGGTACTGCAGTTAAGAAACGTGAAGACGTTCACCGTATGGCAGAAGCCAACAAGGCGTTCGCACACTACCGTTGGTAATCCCTTCGGCATGTTAGTCACCAGACGGGCGCTTCAAGTGAGTCGCCCGTTCTGGGTAACTTAATTTGAGCGCCTAAAGAAACAAACGAGGAATCAAATGGCTCGTACAACACCCATCGCACGCTATCGTAACATCGGTATCAGTGCGCACATCGACGCCGGTAAAACCACTACTACCGAACGTATTCTGTTCTACACCGGTGTAAACCACAAAATCGGTGAAGTTCATGACGGCGCCGCTACTATGGACTGGATGGAGCAGGAGCAGGAGCGTGGTATCACCATTACCTCCGCTGCGACTACCGCATTCTGGTCTGGTATGGCTAAGCAGTATGAGCCGCACCGTATCAACATCATCGACACCCCGGGGCACGTTGACTTCACCATCGAAGTAGAACGTTCCATGCGTGTGCTTGACGGTGCGGTAATGGTTTACTGCGCAGTAGGTGGTGTTCAGCCGCAGTCTGAAACCGTATGGCGTCAGGCAAACAAATACAAAGTTCCGCGTATTGCGTTCGTTAACAAAATGGACCGCATGGGCGCGAACTTCCTGAAAGTTGTTGGTCAGATCAAAACCCGTCTGGGCGCGAACCCGGTTCCGCTGCAGCTGGCAATTGGTGCTGAAGACGGCTTCACCGGTGTTGTTGACCTGGTGAAAATGAAAGCCATCAACTGGAACGATGCAGACCAGGGCGTTACCTTCGAATACGAAGATATCCCGGCTGACATGCAGGACCTGGCTGACGAATGGCACCAGAACCTGATCGAATCCGCTGCTGAAGCTTCTGAAGAGCTGATGGAGAAATACCTGGGTGGTGAAGAACTGACTGAAGAAGAGATTAAAAAAGCTCTGCGTCAGCGCGTTCTGAACAACGAAATCATCCTGGTAACCTGTGGTTCTGCGTTCAAGAACAAAGGTGTTCAGGCGATGCTGGATGCGGTAATTGATTACCTGCCATCCCCGGTTGACGTACCTGCGATCAACGGTATCTTGGACGACGGTAAAGATACTCCGGCTGAGCGTCACGCGAGCGATGAAGAGCCGTTCTCTGCTCTGGCATTTAAAATCGCTACCGACCCGTTCGTGGGTAACCTGACGTTCTTCCGCGTGTACTCTGGCGTGGTTAACTCTGGCGACACGATCCTGAACTCCGTGAAATCCGCACGTGAGCGTTTCGGTCGTATCGTACAGATGCACGCGAACAAACGTGAAGAGATCAAAGAAGTTCGCGCGGGCGACATCGCTGCAGCGATCGGTCTGAAAGACGTGACTACCGGTGACACCCTGTGTAACCCGGATCACCCGATCATTCTGGAGCGCATGGAGTTCCCTGAGCCGGTAATCTCTATCGCGGTTGAACCGAAAACCAAAGCTGACCAGGAAAAAATGGGTCTGGCTCTGGGCCGTCTGGCTAAAGAAGACCCGTCTTTCCGCGTATGGACTGACGAAGAATCTAACCAGACCATCATCGCTGGTATGGGCGAGCTGCACCTCGACATCATCGTTGACCGTATGAAGCGTGAGTTCAACGTTGAAGCGAACGTAGGTAAACCTCAGGTTGCTTACCGCGAAGCGATTCGCAGCAAAGTTACCGACGTTGAAGGTAAACATGCTAAGCAGTCTGGTGGTCGCGGTCAGTACGGTCACGTTGTGATCGACATGTACCCGCTGGAGCCGGGCTCTAACCCGAAAGGTTACGAGTTCGTCAACGACATTAAAGGTGGTGTAATTCCTGGTGAATACATCCCGGCCGTTGATAAAGGCATCCAGGAGCAGCTGAAGTCTGGTCCGCTGGCAGGTTACCCGGTAGTAGACATCGGTGTTCGTCTGCACTTCGGTTCTTACCACGACGTTGACTCCTCTGAACTGGCGTTTAAACTGGCAGCTTCTATCGCCTTTAAAGAAGGCTTTAAGAAAGCAAAACCAGTTCTGCTTGAGCCGATCATGAAGGTTGAAGTAGAAACTCCGGAAGAGAACACTGGTGACGTTATCGGTGACTTGAGCCGTCGTCGCGGTATGCTGCGTGGTCAGGAATCCGAAGTAACTGGCGTTAAGATCCACGCCGAAGTTCCGCTGTCTGAAATGTTCGGATATGCAACTCAGCTGCGTTCTCTGACCAAAGGTCGTGCATCATACACGATGGAATTCCTGAAGTATGATGATGCGCCGAACAACGTTGCTCAGGCCGTTATCGAAGCCCGTGGCAAATAAGCCGCAGGGTTAAAACCAAAGTCCCGTGCCCTCTCGGCGAGGGGGCACTATAGTAAGGAATATAGCCGTGTCTAAAGAAAAATTTGAACGTACAAAACCGCACGTCAACGTCGGTACTATCGGCCACGTTGACCATGGTAAAACTACCCTGACTGCTGCCATCACTACCGTTCTGGCTAAAACCTACGGTGGTTCTGCTCGTGCATTCGATCAGATCGATAACGCGCCGGAAGAAAAAGCTCGTGGTATCACCATCAACACCTCTCACGTTGAATATGACACCCCGACTCGCCACTACGCGCACGTTGACTGCCCGGGCCACGCCGACTACGTGAAAAACATGATCACCGGTGCTGCTCAGATGGACGGCGCTATCCTGGTTGTTGCTGCGACTGACGGCCCGATGCCGCAGACCCGTGAGCACATCCTGCTGGGTCGTCAGGTAGGCGTTCCGTACATCATCGTGTTCCTGAACAAATGCGACATGGTTGATGACGAAGAGCTGCTGGAACTGGTTGAGATGGAAGTGCGTGAGCTGCTGTCTCAGTATGACTTCCCGGGCGACGACACCCCGATCGTTCGCGGTTCCGCGCTGAAAGCGCTGGAAGGCGAAGCTGAGTGGGAAGAGAAAATCATCGAGCTGGCTGGTCACCTGGATTCTTACATCCCGGAACCGGAGCGTGCGATTGACAAGCCGTTCCTGCTGCCGATCGAAGACGTATTCTCCATCTCTGGTCGTGGTACCGTTGTTACCGGTCGTGTAGAGCGCGGTATCATCAAGGTTGGTGAAGAAGTTGAAATCGTTGGTATCAAAGACACCGCGAAATCCACCTGTACCGGCGTTGAAATGTTCCGCAAACTGCTGGACGAAGGCCGTGCGGGCGAGAACGTAGGTGTTCTGCTGCGTGGTATCAAACGTGAAGAAATCGAACGTGGTCAGGTACTGGCTAAGCCGGGCTCCATCAAGCCGCACACCAAGTTCGAATCTGAAGTGTACATTCTGTCCAAAGATGAAGGCGGTCGTCACACTCCGTTCTTCAAAGGCTACCGTCCGCAGTTCTACTTCCGTACGACTGACGTAACCGGTACCATCGAACTGCCGGAAGGCGTAGAGATGGTAATGCCGGGCGACAACATCAAAATGGTTGTCACCCTGATCCACCCGATCGCGATGGACGACGGTCTGCGTTTCGCAATCCGCGAAGGCGGCCGTACCGTTGGCGCGGGCGTGGTTGCTAAAGTTCTGGGCTAATTTTTCCAGAATTGAAAAGGGCGCTTCGGCGCCCTTTTTGTTTTATAAGGAAAAATTTTCTGAAAGGGATTGAGCCTCTCATTCGCCCCGGAACACAGAGTTAATGTCTGCTTTTACTTCGTTGTAATCATAACCATTCTCATTTACAATCTGTGCATAAACTGAACGGGAGTTATCATGTACGTTTGTTTGTGTAATGGCATCAGCGATAAAAAAATACGGCAGGCGGTACGTCAGCACCATCCCCAGTCCTTCCAGCAGCTTCGCAAATTTATGCCGATCGGCAACCAGTGTGGTAAATGCGTGCGTGCCGCCCGCGAGATCATGCAGGACGAACTGATGCAGATCCCTGAATATCAGGAAATTGCCTGACCGCAGATTTTGACTTCCTCGCCAGCCCATCTACGCTTCATGTAGTGGAAGCGGAGGGAAGCAAAATGAAAGGTGATATCAAGATAATAAATTATCTCAATAAATTATTGGGAAACGAGCTTGTCGCAATCAATCAGTACTTTCTCCATGCGAGAATGTTCAAAAACTGGGGCCTGATGCGCCTCAACGATGTTGAATATCATGAGTCCATTGATGAGATGAAACACGCCGATATTTATATTGAGCGTATCTTATTTCTTGAAGGCATTCCTAACCTTCAGGACCTGGGCAAGTTGCATATCGGCGAAGATGTAGAAGAAATGCTGCGTTCAGACCTTACGCTTGAGATGGAAGGCGCTAAAGATCTGCGCGAGGCGATCGCCTATGCTGATTCAATTCATGACTACGTCAGCAGGGATATCATGATTAAAATCCTTGAGGATGAAGAGCACCATATCGACTGGCTGGAAACCGAATTGGATCTTATTAGCAAAATTGGCCTGCAGAACTACATTCAGTCCCAGATTAAAGAACAGAGCTGACATCTATACCTTCAGTATCTGGAAGGTAGAGATACTGCATACCAACCCTGCTGCTGCCAGAAATGGACCAAAAGGCAGCGGGGTTTTTCGTAAAAGAGCCGGCTCTCTTTTCCGATACATCACAAAAGACGCGGCAAGGCCCAGTAGAGCGGCAGTCATAAGCAACAGACCCAGCATCTGCCATCCATGCCAGGCGCTAAGCGCGGCAACATATTTCACATCGCCATAGCCCAGCCCTTCAACTCCCCGCAACCATCGGTAAGCCCAGTAAAGCAGCGCCAATGAGAGATAACCGAGAAGCGCGCCTGCTACCGCATCGGAGAGTGCGTCTGGCCGGGAAATAAGATGGTACGACAGGCCCAGCCAGAGTAGGGGGCAGGTCAGACTGTCGGGTAACAGACCATGGCGCAGATCCTTGAGCACGAGCCCTGCGTTTAGCAATACGTATCCAAACATCCATACCGTAACCATTTTTATCCTTGCGAAGAATCATCCATGTGCAAGACAAAATAGGCCCTGTAAAAGGCGAGATGAAGCGCCAGATTTCAGGTGCGCGTAGGGCTTTCCAGCAAATCAATAGTGCAGCCTGACACGTTGTAATGTAATGCGAGACAGTACGAGAGAATGTTTAATTTCTAATCAGCGCTTGCGTCAGCGTGAGATTTACGTATAATGCGCGGGCTGTCATTAATGACGGCGGGTTCGATATGAGCCCTGATAGCTGAAGTTTAGCTATCTACAATGCTCCCAATCGGGGGGCTACGTAAGAACGATTACACTCTCCCATCAATCGTAATGGGTTCGAGGAGTAATCATTTTCGTCTATAAAATAATTGGAGCTCTGGTCTCATGCAGAACCAAAGAATCCGTATCCGCCTGAAAGCGTTTGATCATCGTCTGATCGATCAATCAACCGCGGAAATCGTCGAGACTGCTAAGCGCACTGGTGCGCAAGTCCGTGGTCCGATCCCGCTGCCGACCCGCAAAGAGCGCTTTACCGTTCTGATCTCCCCGCACGTCAACAAAGACGCGCGCGATCAGTACGAAATCCGCACTCACAAGCGTCTGGTTGACATCGTTGAGCCAACCGAGAAAACCGTTGATGCTCTGATGCGTCTGGATCTGGCTGCCGGTGTAGACGTGCAGATCAGCCTGGGTTAATCAGGTCATTGAGCGATTGAGAGGTTGAAACAATGATTGGTTTAGTCGGTAAAAAAGTGGGTATGACCCGCATCTTCACTGAAGAAGGCGTTTCTATCCCAGTAACCGTAATCGAAGTTGAAGCAAACCGCGTTACTCAGGTTAAAGACCTGGCTAACGACGGCTACCGCGCTGTGCAGGTTACCACCGGTGCTAAAAAAGCTAACCGCGTAACTAAGCCGGAAGCGGGTCACTTCGCTAAAGCTGGCGTAGAAGCTGGCCGTGGTCTGTGGGAATTCCGTCTCGCTGATGGCGAAGAATACACCGTAGGTCAGAGCATTAGCGTTGAGCTGTTTGCTGAAGTTAAAAAAGTTGACGTAACTGGCACCTCCAAAGGTAAAGGTTTCGCCGGTACCGTTAAGCGCTGGAACTTCCGTACCCAGGACGCTACTCACGGTAACTCCTTGTCTCACCGCGTTCCGGGTTCTATCGGTCAGAACCAGACTCCGGGCAAAGTGTTCAAAGGCAAGAAAATGGCAGGTCAGCTGGGTAACGAGCGTGTAACCGTTCAGAGCCTGGACGTAGTACGTGTTGACGCTGAGCGCAACCTGCTGCTGGTTAAAGGTGCTGTCCCGGGTGCGACCGGTAGCGACCTGATCGTTAAACCAGCTGTGAAGGCGTGAGGAGATAGCAATGGAATTAGTACTGAAAGACGCGCAGAGCGCGCTGACTGTTTCCGAAACTACCTTCGGTCGTGATTTCAACGAAGCGCTGGTACACCAGGTTGTAGTTGCTTACGCAGCTGGTGCTCGTCAGGGTACTCGTGCTCAGAAGACCCGTGCTGAAGTAACTGGCTCCGGTAAAAAACCGTGGCGCCAGAAAGGTACTGGTCGTGCGCGTTCTGGTTCCATCAAGAGCCCGATTTGGCGCTCTGGTGGCGTGACCTTCGCTGCGCGTCCGCAGGACCACAGTCAAAAAGTTAACAAAAAGATGTACCGCGGCGCGCTGAAAAGCATCCTGTCCGAACTGGTACGTCAGGATCGTCTGATCGTTGTCGAGAAGTTCTCTGTTGAAGCGCCGAAAACCAAGCTGCTGGCACAGAAACTGAAAGACATGGCTCTGGAAGATGTGCTGATCATCACCGGTGAACTGGACGAAAACCTGTTCCTGGCCGCACGCAACCTGCACAAGGTTGACGTTCGCGATGCTACAGGTATCGACCCGGTTAGCCTGATCGCCTTCGACAAAGTCGTAATGACTGCTGATGCTGTTAAGCAAGTTGAGGAGATGCTGGCATGATTCGTGAAGAACGTCTGCTGAAGGTGCTGCGCGCACCGCACGTTTCTGAAAAAGCGTCTACTGCGATGGAAAAAACCAATACCATCGTTCTCAAAGTTGCTAAAGACGCGACTAAAGCAGAAATCAAAGCTGCTGTGCAGAAACTGTTTGAAGTCGAAGTCGAAGTCGTTAACACCCTGGTTGTTAAAGGGAAAGTTAAACGTCACGGACAGCGTATCGGTCGTCGTAGCGACTGGAAAAAAGCTTACGTCACCCTGAAAGAAGGCCAGAATCTGGACTTCATCGGCGGCGCTGAGTAAGTCGGAGGAGTAATACAATGGCAGTTGTTAAATGTAAACCGACATCTCCGGGTCGTCGCCACGTTGTTAAAGTGGTTAACCCTGAGCTGCACAAGGGCAAACCTTTTGCTCCGTTGCTGGAAAAAAACAGCAAATCCGGTGGTCGTAACAACAATGGCCGTATCACCACTCGTCACATCGGTGGTGGTCACAAACAGGCCTACCGTATTGTTGACTTCAAACGCAACAAAGACGGTATCCCGGCAGTTGTTGAACGTCTTGAGTACGATCCGAACCGCTCCGCGAACATCGCGCTGGTTCTGTACAAAGACGGCGAGCGCCGTTACATCCTGGCCCCTAAAGGCCTAAAAGCTGGCGACCAGATTCAGTCTGGCGTTGATGCTGCAATCAAACCAGGTAACACCCTGCCGATGCGCAACATCCCGGTTGGTTCTACTGTTCACAACGTAGAAATGAAACCAGGTAAAGGCGGTCAGCTGGCACGTTCAGCTGGTACCTATGTTCAGATCGTTGCTCGTGACGGTGCTTATGTCACCCTGCGTCTGCGTTCTGGCGAAATGCGTAAAGTGGAAGCTGACTGCCGCGCGACTCTGGGCGAAGTTGGTAACGCTGAGCATATGCTGCGCGTTCTGGGTAAAGCAGGTGCTGCACGCTGGCGTGGTGTTCGTCCTACCGTTCGCGGTACGGCGATGAACCCGGTAGATCACCCACATGGTGGTGGTGAAGGTCGTAACTTTGGTAAGCACCCGGTAACTCCGTGGGGCGTTCAGACCAAAGGTAAGAAGACCCGCAGCAACAAGCGTACTGATAAATTCATCGTACGTCGCCGTAGCAAATAATTTTAGAGGATAAGCCATGCCACGTTCTCTCAAGAAAGGTCCTTTTATTGACCTGCACTTGCTGAAGAAGGTAGAGAAAGCGGTGGAAAGCGGTGACAAGAAGCCCCTGCGCACTTGGTCCCGTCGTTCAACGATCTTTCCAAACATGATCGGTTTGACCATCGCTGTCCATAATGGTCGTCAGCACGTTCCAGTCTTTGTTTCCGATGAAATGGTCGGTCACAAACTGGGTGAATTCGCACCGACCCGTACTTATCGCGGTCACGCGGCTGATAAAAAAGCCAAGAAGAAATAAGTAGGAGGAAGAGATGGAAACTATCGCTAAACATCGCCATGCTCGTTCTTCTGCTCAGAAGGTTCGCCTGGTGGCTGACCTGATTCGCGGTAAGAAAGTGTCGCAGGCTCTGGATATTCTGACCTACACCAATAAGAAAGCGGCTGTATTGGTTAAGAAAGTCCTGGAATCTGCCATTGCTAACGCTGAACACAACGATGGCGCTGACATTGACGATCTGAAAGTCACGAAAATTTTCGTAGACGAAGGCCCGAGCATGAAACGCATTATGCCGCGTGCGAAAGGTCGTGCAGATCGCATTCTGAAGCGCACCAGCCACATCACTGTGGTTGTGTCCGATCGCTGAGACTCTGGAGACTAGCAATGGGTCAGAAAGTACATCCTAATGGTATTCGCCTGGGTATTGTCAAACCATGGAACTCTACCTGGTTCGCGAACACCAAAGAATTCGCTGACAACCTGGACAGCGACTTTAAAGTTCGTCAGTACCTGAACAAGGAACTGGCTAAAGCGTCTGTATCTCGTATCGTTATCGAGCGTCCGGCTAAAAGCATCCGTGTGACCATTCACACTGCTCGCCCGGGCATCGTTATCGGTAAGAAAGGTGAAGACGTCGAAAAACTGCGTAAGGGCGTAGCGGACATCGCTGGCGTGCCTGCACAGATCAATATCGCCGAAGTTCGTAAACCTGAACTGGACGCAAAACTGGTTGCTGACAGCATCACTTCTCAGCTGGAACGTCGCGTTATGTTCCGTCGTGCTATGAAGCGTGCTGTTCAGAACGCCATGCGTCTGGGCGCTAAAGGTATCAAAGTTGAAGTTAGCGGCCGTCTGGGCGGCGCTGAGATCGCACGTACCGAATGGTACCGTGAAGGTCGCGTTCCGCTGCATACTCTGCGCGCTGACATCGACTACAACACCTCCGAAGCGCACACCACTTACGGTGTAATCGGCGTTAAAGTGTGGATCTTCAAAGGTGAGATCCTTGGTGGTATGGCTGCTGTTGAACAACCGGAAAAACCGGCTGCTCAACCGAAAAAGCAGCAGCGTAAAGGCCGTAAATAAGGAGCGTCGCTGATGTTACAACCAAAGCGTACAAAATTCCGTAAAGTGCACAAAGGCCGCAACCGTGGTCTGGCGCAGGGTACGGATGTTAGCTTCGGCACTTACGGTCTTAAAGCTGTTGGCCGTGGTCGTCTGACTGCCCGTCAGATCGAAGCAGCACGTCGTGCAATGACCCGTGCAGTTAAGCGTCAGGGTAAGATCTGGATCCGTGTATTCCCGGACAAACCGATCACCGAAAAGCCGCTGGAAGTGCGTATGGGTAAAGGTAAAGGTAACGTGGAGTATTGGGTTGCCTTGATTCAGCCGGGTAAAGTCCTGTATGAAATGGATGGTGTGCCGGAAGAGCTGGCCCGTGAAGCATTCAAGCTGGCAGCAGCGAAACTGCCGATTAAAACCACCTTTGTAACTAAGACGGTGATGTAATGAAAGCAAAAGAGCTGCGTGAGAAGAGTGTTGAAGAGCTGAACACCGAGCTGCTTAACCTGCTGCGCGAGCAGTTCAACCTGCGTATGCAGGCTGCAAGTGGCCAGCTGCAACAGACTCACCTGTTGAAGCAAGTGCGTCGTGATGTCGCACGCGTTAAGACTTTACTGACTGAGAAGGCGGGTGCGTAATGACCGATAAAATCCGTACTCTGCAAGGTCGCGTTGTTAGCGACAAAATGGAGAAATCCATTGTTGTTGCCATCGAGCGTTTTGTGAAACACCCGATCTACGGTAAATTCATTAAGCGTACGACCAAACTGCACGTACATGACGAGAACAACGAATGCGGTATCGGTGACGTGGTTGAAATCCGCGAATGCCGTCCGCTGTCCAAGACTAAGTCCTGGACGCTGGTTCGCGTTGTAGAGAAAGCGGTTCTGTAATAGAGTAGCGCTCTCTAACAGAATAAACGGCTCAGCGATGAGCCGTTTATTTTTTCTACCCATATCCTGTGAGCGGTGTTATAATGCCGCGCCCTCGATTATGGGGATTTTTAACGACCTGATTTTTAGGTCCCGAAGTAGTAGTTGACATTAGCGGAGCACTGAAATGATCCAAGAACAGACTATGCTGAACGTCGCCGACAACTCCGGCGCGCGTCGCGTAATGTGTATCAAGGTTCTGGGTGGCTCGCACCGTCGCTACGCAGGCGTCGGCGATATCATCAAAATTACCATCAAGGAAGCAATTCCTCGCGGTAAAGTTAAGAAAGGTGATGTGCTGAAGGCGGTAGTGGTGCGCACCAAGAAGGGTGTTCGTCGCCCTGACGGTTCTGTCGTTCGCTTCGATGGCAATGCTTGTGTTCTTCTGAACAACAACAGCGAGCAGCCTATCGGTACGCGTATTTTTGGGCCGGTAACTCGTGAACTTCGTTCTGAGAAGTTTATGAAAATCATCTCTCTGGCACCAGAAGTACTCTAAGGAGCGAATCATGGCAGCTAAAATCCGTCGTGATGACGAAGTTATCGTGTTAACCGGTAAAGATAAAGGTAAGCGCGGTAAAGTTAAGAATGTCCTGTCTTCCGGCAAGGTCATTGTTGAAGGTATCAACCTGGTTAAGAAACATCAGAAGCCGGTTCCGGCCCTGAACCAACCGGGTGGCATCGTTGAAAAAGAAGCTGCTATTCAGGTTTCTAACGTTGCACTCTTCAATGCGGCAACCGGCAAGGCTGACCGTGTAGGCTTTAGATTCGAAGATGGCAAAAAAGTCCGTTTCTTCAAATCTAACAGCGAAACTATCAAGTAATTTGGAGTAGTACGATGGCGAAACTGCATGATTACTACAAAGACGAAGTAGTTAATAAACTGATGACTCAGTTCAACTACAATTCTGTCATGCAAGTCCCTCGGGTCGAGAAGATCACCCTGAACATGGGTGTTGGTGAAGCGATCGCTGACAAGAAACTGCTGGATAACGCAGCAGCTGACTTGGCAGCAATCTCCGGTCAAAAACCGCTGATCACCAAAGCACGCAAATCTGTTGCAGGCTTCAAAATCCGTCAGGGCTATCCGATCGGCTGTAAAGTAACTCTGCGTGGCGAACGCATGTGGGAGTTCTTTGAGCGCCTGATCACTATTGCTGTACCGCGTATTCGTGACTTCCGCGGCCTGTCCGCTAAGTCTTTCGACGGTCGTGGCAATTACAGCATGGGTGTCCGTGAGCAGATCATCTTCCCGGAAATCGACTATGACAAAGTCGATCGCGTTCGTGGTTTGGATATTACCATTACCACTACTGCGAAATCTGATGAAGAAGGCCGTGCTCTGCTGGCTGCCTTTGACTTCCCGTTCCGCAAGTAAGGTAGGGTTACTTCATGGCTAAGCAATCAATGAAAGCACGCGAAGTAAAGCGCGTAGCTTTAGCTGAAAAATACTTCGCTAAACGCGCTGAACTGAAAGCGATCATTTCTGATGTGAACGCTTCCGACGAAGATCGTTGGAACGCTGTTCTGAAGCTGCAGACTCTGCCGCGTGATTCCAGCCCGTCTCGTCAGCGTAACCGCTGCCGTCAAACTGGTCGTCCGCACGCTTTCCTGCGGAAGTTCGGGTTGAGCCGTATTAAGGT
The DNA here is from genome assembly GCF_001277235.1 of Cronobacter dublinensis subsp. dublinensis LMG 23823. Lineage (NCBI taxonomy): Bacteria > Pseudomonadati > Pseudomonadota > Gammaproteobacteria > Enterobacterales > Enterobacteriaceae > Cronobacter > Cronobacter dublinensis. The sequence continues at coordinate 4,052,224 of NZ_CP012266.1, read as the reverse complement.
CCGTGAAGCCGCTATGCGCGGTGAAATCCCGGGTCTGAAAAAGGCTAGCTGGTAATTGTCACCAATTGAATCACGGGAGTAAAGACAGATGAGCATGCAAGATCCGATCGCGGATATGCTGACCCGTATCCGTAACGGTCAGGCCGCGAATAAAGCTGCGGTCACCATGCCTTCCTCCAAGCTGAAAGTGGCAATCGCCAACGTGCTGAAGGAAGAAGGTTTTATTGAAGATTTCAAAGTTGAAGGCGACACCAAGCCGGAACTGGAAGTAACTCTTAAGTACTTCCAGGGTAAAGCTGTTGTAGAAAGCATTCAGCGTGTCAGCCGCCCAGGTCTGCGCATCTATAAGAAAAAAGATGAGCTGCCGAAAGTTATGGCTGGCCTGGGTATCGCGGTTATTTCTACCTCTAAAGGTGTTATGACTGATCGTGCAGCGCGCCAGGCTGGTCTTGGTGGCGAAATTATCTGCTACGTAGCCTAATCGGAGGAAAGAATGTCTCGTGTTGCTAAAGCACCGGTCGTTATTCCTGCCGGCGTTGACGTAAAACTCAACGGTCAGGTTATCACGATCAAAGGTAAAAACGGCGAGCTGACTCGTACTCTCAACGATGCTGTTGAAGTCAAACATGCAGATAATGCTCTGACCTTCGGTCCGCGTGCTGGTTTTGCGGACGGTTGGGCTCAGGCTGGTACCGCGCGTGCCCTGCTGAATTCAATGGTTATCGGTGTTACCGAAGGCTTCACTAAGAAGCTGCAGCTGGTTGGTGTAGGTTATCGTGCAGCGATCAAAGGGAATGTAGTAAACCTGTCTCTGGGTTTCTCTCACCCCGTTGATCATCAGCTGCCTGCGGGTATCACTGCAGAATGTCCGTCTCAGACTGAAATCGTGCTGAAAGGCGCTGATAAACAGCTGATCGGCCAGGTTGCTGCTGACCTGCGCGCCTACCGTCGTCCTGAGCCTTACAAAGGCAAGGGTGTTCGTTACGCCGACGAAGTCGTGCGTACCAAAGAGGCTAAGAAGAAGTAAGGTAACACTATGGATAAGAAATCTGCTCGTATCCGTCGTGCGACCCGCGCACGTCGCAAGCTCAAAGAGCTTGGTGCGACCCGCCTGGTGGTACATCGTACCCCGCGTCATATTTACGCACAGGTAATCGCCCCGAACGGTTCTGAAGTTCTGGTAGCCGCTTCTACTGTAGAAAAAGCTATCGCTGAGCAACTGAAGTACACTGGAAACAAAGACGCCGCTGCTGCAGTTGGTAAAGCTGTTGCTGAGCGCGCGCTGGAAAAAGGCATCAAAGATGTTTCTTTTGACCGCTCTGGTTTCCAATATCATGGTCGTGTCCAGGCACTGGCAGATGCTGCCCGTGAAGCTGGCCTTCAGTTCTAAGGTAGAGGTGTAAGATGTCTCACATCGAAAAACAAGCTGGCGAACTGCAGGAAAAGCTGATCGCGGTAAACCGCGTATCTAAAACCGTTAAAGGTGGTCGTATTTTCTCCTTCACAGCTCTGACTGTAGTGGGTGATGGCAACGGCCGCGTTGGTTTTGGTTACGGTAAAGCACGCGAAGTTCCGGCAGCGATCCAGAAAGCGATGGAAAAAGCTCGTCGCAATATGATTAACGTCGCGCTGAACCACGGCACCCTGCAGCACCCGGTTAAAGGTGCTCACACGGGTTCTCGTGTATTCATGCAGCCGGCTTCCGAAGGTACCGGTATCATCGCCGGTGGTGCAATGCGCGCCGTTCTGGAAGTCGCTGGGGTTCATAACGTTCTGGCTAAAGCCTATGGTTCCACCAACCCGATCAACGTGGTTCGTGCAACTATTGATGGCCTGGCCAACATGAAATCCCCGGAAATGGTCGCTGCCAAGCGTGGTAAATCCGTTGAAGAAATTCTGGGGTAATTGACCATGGCAAAGACTATTAAAATCACTCAAACCCGCAGTGCAATCGGTCGTCTGCCGAAACATAAGGCAACGCTGCTTGGCCTGGGTCTGCGTCGTATTGGTCACACCGTTGAGCGCGAGGATACTCCTGCTGTTCGCGGTATGGTCAACGCGGTTTCCTTCATGGTTAAAGTTGAGGAGTAAGAGATGCGTTTAAATACTCTGTCTCCGGCCGAAGGCTCCAAAAAGGCGGGTAAACGCCTGGGTCGTGGTATCGGTTCTGGCCTCGGTAAAACCGGTGGTCGTGGTCACAAAGGTCAGAAGTCTCGTTCTGGCGGTGGCGTACGTCGCGGTTTCGAGGGCGGTCAGATGCCTCTGTACCGTCGTCTGCCGAAATTCGGTTTCACTTCTCGTAAAGCAATGATCACGGCAGAAGTTCGTCTGTCCGATCTGGCTAAAGTAGAAGGCGACGTAGTTGACCTGAACACGCTGAAAGCGGCAAACATTATCGGCATCCAGATCGAATTCGCGAAAGTGATTCTGGCTGGTGAAGTTACTCGTCCGGTAACTGTTCGTGGCCTGCGTGTGACTAAAGGCGCTCGTGCTGCTATCGAAGCTGCTGGCGGTAAAATCGAGGAATAAGTAGCAGATGGCTAAACAACCGGGATTAGATTTTCAAAGTGCCAAAGGTGGCCTTGGCGAACTGAAACGCAGACTGCTGTTTGTTATCGGTGCGCTGATTGTGTTCCGAATTGGCTCTTTTATTCCAATCCCTGGTATTGATGCCGCTGTACTTGCCAAACTGCTTGAGCAACAGCGTGGCACCATCATTGAAATGTTCAACATGTTCTCTGGTGGTGCCCTCAGCCGTGCTTCTATTTTCGCTCTGGGTATTATGCCGTATATTTCGGCTTCTATTATTATCCAACTGCTGACTGTCGTTCACCCGACACTGGCAGAAATGAAAAAAGAAGGGGAGTCTGGTCGTCGTAAGATCAGCCAGTACACCCGTTACGGCACTCTGGTGCTGGCAATATTTCAGTCGATCGGTATTGCTACCGGTCTGCCGAATATGCCTGGTATGCAAGGCCTGGTAATTAATCCGGGCTTTGCATTCTATTTCACCGCTGTTGTGAGTCTGGTTACCGGGACAATGTTCCTGATGTGGCTGGGTGAACAGATTACTGAACGCGGTATCGGCAACGGTATCTCAATCATAATCTTCGCTGGTATCGTTGCGGGGCTTCCGCCGGCCATTGGCCATACCATCGAGCAAGCGCGGCAAGGCGACCTGCACTTCCTCCTGTTGCTGTTGGTTGCAGTATTAGTATTCGCAGTGACTTTCTTTGTTGTGTTTGTTGAGCGTGGTCAACGTCGCATCGTCGTGAACTATGCAAAACGTCAGCAAGGTCGTCGTGTTTATGCTGCACAGAGCACACATTTACCGCTGAAAGTGAACATGGCTGGGGTTATTCCGGCAATTTTCGCTTCCAGTATTATTCTGTTCCCGGCAACCATCGCGTCATGGTTCGGGGGCGGTACTGGTTGGAACTGGCTGACAACAATTTCGCTGTATTTGCAGCCTGGGCAACCGCTTTATGTGTTACTCTATGCGTCTGCAATCATCTTCTTCTGTTTCTTCTACACGGCGTTGGTTTTCAACCCGCGCGAAACAGCAGATAACCTGAAGAAGTCCGGTGCATTCGTGCCAGGAATTCGTCCGGGAGAACAAACGGCGAAGTATATCGATAAAGTAATGACACGTCTGACTTTAGTCGGTGCGCTGTATATTACTTTCATTTGCCTGATCCCGGAGTTCATGCGTGATGCAATGAAGGTTCCGTTCTATTTCGGTGGAACATCGTTACTTATCGTTGTCGTTGTCATCATGGACTTTATGGCTCAAGTGCAAACTCTGATGATGTCTAGTCAGTATGAGTCTGCATTGAAGAAAGCGAACCTGAAAGGCTATGGCCGTTAATGGTCGCTTGAGAAGTTACGGAGAGTAAAAATGAAAGTTCGTGCTTCCGTCAAGAAATTATGCCGTAACTGCAAAATCGTTAAGCGTGATGGCGTCATCCGCGTGATTTGCAGTGCCGAGCCGAAGCATAAACAGCGTCAAGGCTGATTATCTCGCATATTTTTCTTGCAAAGTTGGGTTGAGCTGGCTAGATTAGCCAGCCAATCTTTTGTATGTCTGTGCGTTTCCATTTGAGTATCCTGAAAACGGGCTTTTCAGCATGGGACGCATAATCATTATAGTAGGAGTGCATAGTGGCCCGTATAGCAGGCATTAACATTCCTGATCATAAGCATGCCGTAATCGCATTAACCTCGATCTACGGTATCGGTAAAACCCGTTCTAAAGCTATCCTGGCTGCAGTGGGTTTCGCTGAAGATGTTAAGATCAGTGAGCTGTCTGAAGAACAAATCGACACGCTGCGTGACGAAGTTGCCAAATTTGTCGTTGAAGGTGATCTGCGCCGTGAAGTGAGTATGAGCATCAAGCGCCTGATGGATCTTGGTTGCTATCGCGGTTTGCGTCATCGTCGTGGTCTCCCGGTTCGCGGTCAGCGTACCAAGACCAACGCACGTACCCGTAAGGGTCCGCGCAAACCGATCAAGAAATAATCGGGGTGAATTGAATAATGGCAAAGGCACCAGTTCGTGCACGTAAGCGTGTAAGAAAACAAGTCTCTGACGGCGTGGCTCATATCCATGCTTCTTTCAACAACACCATCGTTACTATTACTGATCGTCAGGGTAACGCTCTGGGTTGGGCAACTGCCGGTGGTTCCGGTTTCCGTGGTTCTCGCAAATCCACTCCGTTCGCAGCTCAGGTTGCAGCAGAGCGTTGCGCAGAAGCCGTGAAAGAATACGGTATTAAGAACCTGGAAGTTATGGTTAAGGGACCGGGTCCGGGCCGCGAATCTACTATTCGTGCTCTGAACGCCGCTGGTTTCCGCATCACTAATATTACTGATGTGACTCCGATCCCTCACAACGGTTGTCGTCCGCCGAAAAAACGTCGCGTATAACGCCCGTTTTTAGGAATGTTGGAGAAAGAAAATGGCAAGATATTTGGGTCCTAAGCTCAAGCTGAGCCGTCGCGAGGGCACAGACCTGTTCCTTAAGTCTGGCGTTCGCGCGATCGATACCAAGTGTAAAATTGAACAAGCTCCTGGCCAGCACGGCGCACGTAAACCGCGTCTGTCTGACTATGGTGTACAGTTGCGTGAAAAGCAAAAAGTTCGCCGTATCTACGGTGTGCTGGAGCGTCAGTTCCGTAACTACTACAAAGAAGCAGCGCGTCTGAAAGGCAACACCGGTGAAAACCTGTTGGCTCTGCTGGAAGGTCGTCTGGACAACGTTGTATACCGTATGGGCTTTGGCGCCACTCGTGCAGAAGCACGTCAGTTGGTTAGCCACAAAGCGATTATGGTAAACGGTCGTGTTGTTAACATCGCTTCTTACCAGGTTGGTCCGAACGACGTAGTTAGCGTTCGTGAGAAAGCGAAAAAGCAGTCTCGCGTGAAAGCCGCTCTGGAGCTGGCTGAGCAGCGTGAAAAGCCAACCTGGCTGGAAGTTGATGCTGGCAAGATGGAAGGTACCTTCAAGCGTAAGCCTGAGCGCACCGATCTGTCTGCGGACATTAACGAACACCTGATCGTCGAGCTTTACTCCAAGTAAAGCTTAGTACCAAAGAGAGGACACAATGCAGGGTTCTGTGACAGAGTTTCTAAAACCGCGCCTGGTAGATATCGAGCAAGTGAGTTCGACGCACGCCAAGGTGACCCTTGAGCCTTTAGAGCGTGGCTTTGGCCATACTCTGGGTAACGCACTGCGCCGTATTCTGCTTTCATCGATGCCGGGTTGCGCGGTGACCGAGGTTGAGATTGATGGTGTACTGCACGAGTACAGCACCAAAGAAGGCGTTCAGGAAGATATCCTGGAAATCCTGCTCAACCTGAAAGGGCTGGCGGTGAGAGTTCAGGGTAAAGATGAAGTCGTACTTACTCTGAATAAATCTGGCATTGGCCCTGTAACCGCAGCCGACATCACCCATGACGGTGATGTCGAAATCGTCAAGCCGCAGCACGTGATCTGCCACCTGACCGATGAGAACGCATCTATCAGCATGCGTATCAAAGTTCAGCGCGGTCGTGGTTATGTGCCGGCGTCTGCCCGAATTCATTCGGAAGAAGATGAGCGCCCGATCGGCCGTCTGTTGGTCGACGCTTGCTACAGCCCTGTAGAACGTATTGCCTACAATGTTGAAGCAGCGCGTGTAGAACAGCGTACCGACCTGGACAAGCTGGTCATCGAAATGGAAACCAACGGCACAATCGATCCTGAAGAGGCGATTCGTCGTGCGGCGACCATCCTGGCAGAACAACTTGAAGCTTTCGTTGACTTACGTGATGTTCGTCAGCCGGAAGTTAAAGAAGAGAAACCAGAATTCGATCCGATCCTGCTGCGCCCTGTTGACGATCTGGAATTGACTGTCCGCTCTGCTAACTGCCTCAAGGCAGAAGCTATCCACTACATCGGTGATCTGGTACAACGTACCGAGGTTGAGTTGCTGAAAACGCCGAACCTCGGTAAGAAATCTCTTACTGAGATTAAAGATGTGCTGGCTTCCCGTGGTCTGTCTCTGGGCATGCGCCTGGAAAACTGGCCGCCGGCAAGCATTGCAGATGAGTAACCGGATCACAGGTTAAGGTTTTACTGAGAAGGATAAGGTCATGCGCCATCGTAAGAGTGGTCGTCAACTGAACCGCAACAGCAGCCATCGCCAGGCAATGTTCCGCAACATGGCCGGCTCCCTGGTTCGTCATGAAATCATCAAGACGACCCTGCCGAAAGCGAAAGAGCTGCGTCGCGTAGTTGAGCCGCTGATTACTCTTGCCAAGACCGACAGCGTAGCTAATCGTCGTCTGGCATTCGCCCGCACTCGTGATAACGAGATCGTGGCAAAACTGTTTAACGAGCTGGGCCCGCGTTTCGCGACCCGTGCCGGTGGTTACACTCGCATTCTGAAGTGTGGCTTCCGTGCTGGTGACAACGCTCCGATGGCATACATCGAGCTGGTTGATCGCGCCGAGCCGCAAGCAGAAGCAGCTGCAGAGTAATTTGCAGTGAAGTGAAAAAACCCGCCTCGGCGGGTTTTTTTATATCTGTCGTTCTGTGCTGCTATCGCCTATTCTTCAGTTCTGTTTCATTTCTCATTCCCTTTAAGGAGGCTGCAATGTGGTTAATGGATCAGTGGGCCGAGCGTCATATCCTCGAGGCCCAGCAAAAAGGTGAGTTCGACAATCTTCCTGGTTCCGGCGAGCCACTGGTACTCGACGATGATTCTCACCTCGATCCCGAACTCCGGGTCGGTTACCGGCTTTTAAAAAATGCGGGTTTCCTTCCTCCCGAGCTTGAAGCGCGTCGAGAGGCAGTACTGCTCAACGATCTTCTTAAGGAAATCAACCATCAGCATCCTGATTACCAGACCGTAAGCAAAAGGCTGGCTTTACTTGAGCTGAAGCTAAAACAGGCCGGGCTCAGTACGGATTTTCTTCATGGCAGTTATGCTCACTCTCTTGCCAGCAAACTGGAGGAATAGCGATGTATCGTATCGGAGAGCTTGCACGGCTCGCAGGCGTCACACCAGACACCGTGCGTTATTATGAAAAGCAGCAAATGATGGACCATGAAATCCGCACTGAAGGTGGCTTTCGGCTTTATTCAGAAAACGATTTGCGCCGTCTGCGATTCATTCGTCATGCGCGACAGTTGGGGTTTACCCTTGAATCAATAAGAGAGCTGTTATCGATTCGCATCGATCCGGAACATCACACCTGTCAGGAGTCGAAAAGCATTGTTCAGGCGCGGCTGCAGGAAGTCGACAGCCGTATACAGGAATTACAAAATATGCGCGTTTCTCTGCAGAAGCTGAATGATGCCTGTTGCGGCACGGCGCACAGCAGTGTCTATTGCTCGATCCTTGAAACGCTAGAACAGGGGGCGAACGGACAAACAGGACCACATTGATCTTTTCCAGTCGCAGGCCTACACTTGCGGCGAATAAACCACAGGAGCACTTATGACTCGCTATAAACATACGAAAGGGCAAATTCAGTATAATGCGATAGAAGCCTTGCTACACGATCCTCTGTTTCGTCAGCGTATTGAAAAGAATCTCAAAGGGAAAGGCAGTTATCAACGGAAAGGAAAGTACGGCAAGCGGGGGAACTGGGAGGCCAGTGGCAAACAAGCAGATCGCTTTTTTACCACTGGCCTTCTGCTTTTGAAGACCGTTATGGGTGACGGTTTTGCTCTTTCAGCAAATCGCGAATTTCGGTAAGTAACACTTCTTCTTTGCTCGGACCTGCGGCTTCCTTCGGTTTTTTCTGGTGCAATTTATTGATCACCTTAATGGCCAGAAAAATCGCGAAAGCGACGATGATGAAATCAAATACGTTCTGAATGAAAACGCCATAGTGCATGATGACTGCGGGTGTATCTCCAACAGCCGGGCGCAGCGTCAGGGCGAACTGTTTAAAATCGATTCCCCCTATCAGTAAGCCCAACGGCGGCATAATGATATCTGCCACTAATGACGAGACGATTTTACCGAATGCCGCACCGATAATGACACCCACCGCCAGGTCCACAACATTTCCGCGCATGGCGAATTCGCGAAACTCTTTAAAAAAGCTCATTTTTCTACTCCCTGGATTTCAAAGCCTAACTAAGTCTAACAAAGGAAATATGATTTTCCATTTTCTCGCTGAAGTAAGAATGTCCTTTTATCCTTGAAGATCATGCGGATATATTCAGCGATAATAATAAAGGCGGCCGCAGCCGCCTTTATTATAAAAAGAAGGGGCTTGGCTGGAAGAGACGCTCGACGTCAGTGACATATTTTTTATCGGTCAGGAACATGATCACATGATCGCCCTGCTCAATACGTAAATTGTCATTGGCAATCATGACATCATTACCGCGCACGACGGCGCCAATGATCGTGCCTGGCGGCAGTTTAATATCATCAATTACGCGCCCGACAACGCGGGAAGTCGTCTCGTCGCCATGGGCAACGGCTTCGATGGCTTCAGCCACGCCGCGGCGTAGCGACGACACGCTTACGATATCCGCCTTACGCACATGCCCGAGCAGCGCAGAAATGGTCGCCTGCTGCGGAGAGATAGCAATATCGATAACGCTGCCTTGCACCAGATCCACATAGGCGCGGCGCTGAATAAGCACCATCACCTTTTTCGCGCCCATGCGTTTGGCAAGCATCGCGGACATGATATTCGCTTCGTCATCATTGGTAACCGCGATAAAAAGATCTACCTGATCGATATGCTCTTCGGCCAGAAGCTCTTGATCCGACGCATCACCATAGAACACGATCGTATGCTGCAGCTTCTCTGCAAGCTCTGCGGCGCGCTGTTGATCGCGCTCGATAAGCTTAACGCTGTAATCTTTTTCCAGCCGGCGCGCGAGACCCGCGCCGATATTCCCGCCGCCTACCAGCATAATGCGCTTATAAGGTTTTTCGAGGCGTTGAAGCTCGCTCATCACCGCGCGAATATGCTGGGACGCCGCGATAAAAAACACTTCATCGCCCGCTTCCACAATCGTGGAACCCTGCGGCCTGATGGGTCTGTCGTGACGGAAAATCGCGGCGACGCGCGTGTCGATATGCGGCATATGCTCACGCATCGTGGAGAGCGCGTTACCAATCAGCGGACCGCCATAGTACGCTTTCACGACCGCGAGACTGACTTTACCTTCGGCAAAATTCACCACCTGCAGCGCGCCCGGATATTCAATCAGGCGGTAAATGTTATCAATCACCAGTTGCTCTGGCGCAATCAGATGATCGATAGGCACCGCTTCGGGCGTGAAGAGACGCTCGGCATCACGAACATAATCCGGCGCGCGGATGCGCGCGATTCGGTTAGGCGTATTAAAGAGCGAATACGCCACCTGGCAGGCGATCATGTTCGTCTCATCGGAACTGGTGACTGCAACCAGCATATCGGCGTCGTCAGCGCCCGCCTCGCGCAACACGCGCGGATGGGAGCCGTGCCCCTGTACGACACGCAAATCAAACTTATCCTGAAGTAAGCGCAGACGATCGCTGTTGGTATCGACAACGGTAATATCGTTGTTTTCTCCCACCAGGTTTTCCGCCAGCGTCCCGCCGACCTGACCGGCGCCCAGAATGATTATCTTCATCGTTTTGCTTCACCCGTCCGGGGCCGCCTGCGCGGGCCCAATCACTTTTTGATTAGCTTAGCGTAAAAGAAGCCATCGCCTTCGGTCGCGCCGGGAAGATTCTGTATGCCGGGCGTTTGTGCTGACCCGGTGCCGTCCAGTTGTGCATCCGGCGTTCTGGCGAGGAATGCCAGGATCTGTTCGCTGTTCTCTTCCGGCAAAATGGAGCAGGTCGCATACAGCAGCGTACCGCCTGGCTTAAGGTGTGGCCAGATGGCGTCCAGAATTTCCGACTGCAACTGCGCCAGCTCGGCGATATCGGAATCACGGCGCAGCCATTTGATATCCGGGTGACGACGGATAACACCGGTCGCGGAACAGGGCGCATCCAGCAAAATACGGTCGAACTGCGTATCTCCGCACCATTGCGCCGGGAAGCGACCGTCACCCACCTTGACGTCTGCCTTCATCCGGAGGCGTTTAAGGTTGTCATAGACGCGGGAGATACGCTGCGCGTCTATGTCCACCGCCATCACAGTGGCCTGCGGCGCGGCTTCAAGAATATGCGTGGTTTTTCCGCCAGGGGCGGCACAGAGATCGAGAATAGTTTCACCGTTTTGCGGTGCCAGAAGTTCGACACAGCCCTGCGCCGAAGCGTCCTGTACGGTTACCCAGCCCTGGTCAAACCCTGGAAGAGCACTGACAGGCGCGGGCGTTTCAAGGCGTACGGCGTCAGGATAACGCGGGTGAATATGGCCCGTCATCCCGCACTCTTCGAGCAGGCTGAGCCATTCATCTCGGGAATGATGCTGACGATTGACGCGCAGCCACATCGGCGGACGTTCGTTATTCGCCTCTACGATTGCCTGCCACTGCTGCGGCCAGGCCGCCTGTAACCGCGTTAATATCCACATCGGATGCAGATAGCGCGCATCCTGCTCTGCGAATTCGGCCAGCAATTCTTCCTGTTGGCGCTGAAACTGACGTAACACGCCATTAATGAGGCCTTTGAACTGCATACGCTTGATGGCTACTGCACCCTCGACGGTTTCCGCCAGCGCCGCGTGCGGTGGAATGCGCGTATACAGCAGCTGATAAAAGCCCACCATAATCAGATAGTGAATGGTGCGCTGTTTGCCGGTCATCGGGCGCGACATCAGCTTATTGATAAGCCACTCCAGCTGCGAGAACGTGCGAAGCACGCCGAAACAGAGCTCCTGTAGCAGGGCTTTGTCCTTGTCGGAGACTTTATGCTGGAGCGGTGGCAGAACGGTACTGAGTGACTGGCCTTTTTCGACTACCTGTTCGATAGCCTGCGCCGCCATGCTGCGCAGATTAATGGATTTTTTCATAGCCACGGGCAGGTTAACCTGCATCTGAAATAAAAAGGCCCGGAAATCCGGGCTGTTAATGCCGTCGCTCAGGCGAGAATATGGCCCGGCGTAAACCACTCCTGGCGGGAGTTTAAAAGATCTTGCGCTGACATCGCTTTTTTGCCCGCAGGCTGCAGCTCTTCCAGGTTAAGGATGCCATCGGCCGTCGCTATCTTGATGCCCGCTTTACCGGCCTCAAGCACGGTGCCCGGCGTTGCTTTGCTCTGCTGATCCAGCACTGACGCTTTCCAGACTTTAACCGGCTGGTCGTCAATCATGAAATAGCTGACCGGCCACGGGTTAAACGCACGAATGCAGCGTTCCAGCTGAGCAGCGCTTAGCGTCCAGTCGAGGCGCGCCTCTTCTTTGCTGAGCTTTTCAGCATAGGTGGCGTTTGTGTCATCCTGCTTTTCAGGCACCGCAGCGCCCGATGCCAGATCGCTCAGGGTGGCGAGCATTCCTTGCGGGCCCAGCTGCGCGAGTTTGTCATACAGCGAAGCGCTGGTGTCATCCGTCGTAATCGGGCATGAGAGCTTACGCAGCATATCGCCGGTATCAAGCCCTTTATCCATCTGCATGATAGTCACGCCGGTTTCCGTATCGCCCGCCCACAGCGAACGCTGAATAGGCGCCGCGCCGCGCCAGCGCGGCAGCAGGGAACCGTGGACATTAATGCAACCGAGACGCGGCATCGCAAGCACCGCCTCCGGAAGAATCAGGCCATAAGCGACAACAACCATCACGTCCGCATTCAGCGCAGCCACGAGCGCCTGATTTTCAGCAGGGCGCAGAGACTTAGGCTGGAAAACCGGCAGGCCGTTTTCCTCGGCCAGCACCTTTACAGGCCCTGGCATGAGCTTTTTACCGCGGCCCGCCGGACGGTCCGGCTGAGTAAACACGCCGACAATCTCATGGGAGGAGGACAACAGCGCTTCAAGATGACGCGCTGCGAAATCCGGCGTACCGGCGAAAATAATGCGAAGTGACTCGGACACGTTATTCCCTGTCTTTATTTAATCTGCGGCTTTCGCCTTCATGCGATCCAGTTTTTCAACTTTCTGACGAATACGCTGGCGCTTCATCGGCGACAGATAATCGATAAAGAGCTTACCGACCAGGTGGTCCATTTCGTGCTGGATACAGATAGCCAGCAGGCCGTCAGCTTCCAGTTCGAAAGACTTGCCGTTACGGTCGAGGGCGCGAATTTTTACTTTCTCGGCGCGCGGCACAAAAGCGCGCTGTTCCGGAATAGACAGGCAGCCTTCTTCAATGCCGGTTTCGCCGCACTGTTCCAGCAACTCCGGATTGATAAGCACCAGGCGTTCATCGCGGTTTTCAGAGACATCAATCACGATAATGCGCTGATGAATATCTACCTGCGTGGCGGCAAGCCCAATACCTTCTTCGGCGTACATCGTGTCGAACATATCATCAACGATGCGCTGAATATCTGCATTAACTTCTTTTACCGGTTCAGCGACGATGCGAAGCCGCTCGTCCGGAATATGTAATACCTGCAAAACTGACATAAATTTCCAGAGCTGTATTCAAGAGTTGAAAGGATCTTACCCTCTATTCTAGACAAATCCCCCTTTGATTGACAGCATCAGCAACGAATCACAGGGATTAGAGAGCGGCGTCTGGCGAGGGATAGCGCGATGTCACCAACGGAGATTTGGTTACGCCTGATGGCGGTTTACAGCCTGAGCGGTGAAATAATGGTGCAGGCATTTCAGCGTCTGCAAAACAGGCGGGAGGATCCTGCGGATGCATTGCGCCTGGCGGGGCTGAATGCAAAGCAACGAACACTGTTTTTCAGTTATCCCGCCGCGAAGCTTGATGCGGTTCTGCGCTGGCTTGAAATACCGGGGCATCATCTGCTCACGGCCCTTTCTCCGGCTTATCCGCTCCCTTTACGTGCGATTGAGTGGTTTCCCGGCGCGCTGCTGGTGGCGGGCGACCCAACAGTACTGACCAGACCGCAGATGGCCGTGGTGGGCAGTCGTCATCACTCCTGGTACGGCGAGCACTGGGGGAGCAAGCTTTGTTATGCGCTCGCGGAAGCCGGCCTGACGTTAACCAGCGGTCTTGCGCTGGGTATTGATGCCGTCGCGCATCGCAGTGCGCTGCGGGCTCAGGGGAAAACGATCGCAGTGCTGGGCAACGGCCTGACGCAGGTCTACCCGGCTCGCCACCGTAAACTGGCGGAGGAGATTATTGCGCAAGGCGGCGCCGTCATCTCGGAGTTCCCTTTCGAAGCACAGCCCCGTCCGGCCAATTTCCCCAGACGTAACCGTATTATCAGCGGGTTAAGCTTTGGCGTGCTGGTGGTCGAGGCAGCGCTGCGCAGCGGCTCGCTCGTTACCGCCCGGTGCGCGCTGGAGCAAGGGCGTGAAGTTTTCGCTCTGCCCGGCCCCATCGGTAATCCGGGATGTGAAGGGCCGCACTGGCTGATTCAGCAAGGCGCGATAGCCGTTACGCATCCTCAGGACATTATCGATTATTTACAAAACGAGCTGCCCTGGCTCAACGCGGCGAATTATTCACCGGATCAAGAGGAAGGTGCATTGCCATTTCCCGAGCTGTTGGCTAACGTAGGAGATGAGGTTACACCTGTTGACGTCGTCGCTGAACGTGCCGGCCAACCTGTGCCATTGACAGTAGCCCAGCTACTCGAACTGGAGTTAGCAGGATGGATCGCAGCTGTACCCGGCGGCTATGTCCGAGTGAGGAGGGCAGGCCATGTTCGACGTACTAATGTATTTGTTTGAAACCTATATCCATAACGAAGCTGAGATGCGCGTTGACCAGGATAAGCTGACGCGGGACCTGACGGATGCGGGTTTTGATCAGGAAGATATCTTTAATGCGCTGTTATGGCTGGAAAAGCTGGCGGATTATCAGGATGGTCTTTCCGCGCCGATGCAACTGGCTTCGGATCCACTCTCGATGCGTATTTATACCGCAGAAGAGTGCCAGCGGCTGGACGCCAGCTGTCGGGGGTTCCTGCTGTTTCTGGAACAAATTCAGGTGCTGAATCTCGAAACTCGTGAAATGGTTATTGAGCGCGTCATGGCGCTGGATACCGCCGAGTTTGATTTAGAAGATTTAAAGTGGGTCATCCTGATGGTGCTTTTCAACATTCCCGGATGTGAAAATGCCTATCAACAAATGGAAGAACTGCTCTTTGAAGTGAATGACGGTATGCTGCACTGATATTTTCAGTGCAGTGGTGAATTATGGCAAGGTCAGCACTCTTTTCAGTGCCCAAACACGAGCCCTGCCCAAAATGCGGGGCTGAACTTCTTATCCGTTCCGGGAAGCATGGTCCTTTCCTGGGATGTTCGCATTATCCTGAATGTGATTACGTCCGTCCGCTAAAAGGGCAGGCGGATGGTCACATTGTCAAAGTGCTGGATGGCCAGCAATGTCCGGTATGCGATGCAACGCTGGTGCTCCGCCAGGGACGCTTTGGCATGTTTATCGGTTGCAGCCGCTACCCTGAGTGTGAGCATACCGAGCAGATCGACAAACCTGATGACACCGCCCTGCAATGCCCTCAGTGCAGCACCGGCAATCTGGTTCAGCGGCGTTCGCGCTTTGGCAAAACCTTTTATTCCTGCGATCGCTACCCGGAGTGCCAGTTTGTGATTAATTTCAAACCGGTGGCTGGCGAGTGCCCGGAATGCCATTATCCCCTCCTTATAGAGAAGAAAACCGCACAGGGCGTAAAGCGCTTTTGTGCCAGTAAACAATGTGGAAAGCCGGTAACGGCGGAATCAGACCGTGAAGAATAACCAACCTGCGGACGCGATATCGCATGTCGTCGACGTCCTTAAAAATGAACATGTCATTGCTTACCCGACAGAAGCCGTATTTGGCGTAGGGTGCGATCCTGATAGCGAAACTGCTGTAAAGCGACTGCTTGAACTTAAGCAACGGCCCATGGAGAAAGGGCTTATTCTGATCGCGGCGAATTTTGAGCAACTGAAGCCTTATATAGATGATGAGGCGCTGACGCCAGAACAACGTGAGGCGGTCTTTGCCTGCTGGCCGGGCCCCGTGACGTTTGTCTTCCCGGCGAAGCCGTCAACGCCTCGCTGGCTGACTGGCCGTTTTGATTCGCTGGCGGTGCGCGTGACCAATCATCCGCAGGTTATCGCGCTCTGCGAAGCCTTTGGCAAACCATTGGTGTCGACCAGCGCCAATCTGTCCGGGCTGGAGCCGTGTCGTACGGCGCAGGAAGTCCTGGCGCAGTTTGGCGACGATTTCCCTGTGCTACATGGCGCAACGGGTGGACGGCAAAATCCGTCGGAGATCCGTGACGCGCTGACGGGTGAACTTTTCCGACAAGGTTAACGCATGGAAACTTACGCCGTTTTTGGCAATCCTGTCTCGCACAGCAAATCGCCGTTTATTCATCAGCAATTTGCCGCACAGCTGCAGATTGAGCATCCATATGGACGCGTGCTCGCGCCGCTCTATACGTTCGTGGAAACGCTGGAAGGCTTTTTCATGGCGGGAGGGAAAGGGGCCAACGTCACGGTGCCCTTCAAGGAACAGGCGTTTGCCCGTGCAGATGAGCTGACGGAAAGGGCGGCGCTGGCGGGAGCGGTCAATACGCTGAAGCGGCTCGATGATGGGCGTTTGCTTGGTGATAACACCGATGGTATCGGCCTGCTGAGCGATCTTGAACGCCTCGGTATGATCAAACCGCGCTACCGGATCCTTCTGACAGGCGCGGGTGGCGCAGCCAGAGGCGTCTTATTGCCGCTGCTTTCGTTAGATTGCGCAGTGACAATCACCAATCGCACTTTTGCGCGAGCGCAGGAACTGGCGAACCTGTTCAGCCATACCGGTAGCGTCAACGCCGTTGCGCTCCAGGATCTGGACGGTCACGTGTTCGATCTCATTATTAATGCGACGTCCAGCGGGATCAACGGTGACATACCGGCGCTCCCTGCTGCGCTGATAAATCAGACGGTTGGCTGCTACGACATGTTCTATCAAAAGGGACAGACGCCTTTTCTTTCATGGTGCGCAGCGCACGGCGCCACGCAGATGTCAGACGGCTTAGGAATGCTGGTGGGGCAGGCGGCGCATGCGGTGCTGCTCTGGCACGGCGTACTGCCGGAAGTGGAGCCCGTTATTGAAAAGCTTAAGCAGGAGCTGGCGCAATGAACCAGGCGATTCAGTTCCCCGATCGCGAGCACTGGGATGAACAGCGACAAGCCGTTTGCTTTCCGGCGCTGGTTAATGGCCTGGTGCTCACCTGCGCCATTCCTCAGCCTGTGCTGGTGGCGCGTTTCTCTGGCGAGTCGCCCGATGAATGGTTAGCCGCGTTCCGCGAGCATCGCTGGGATCTGGAAGAAAACGCTGAGCAGCTTATCGCCGCTCAGCAAGAAGATGCTCAGGGTTGGGTCTGGCTCTCCTGAGCCAGATATTCATCTTTCCACTTCACATAGTTATTGGCTGAATAGCGCAGCCCTTCCCGTTCAGCCTCTTTCAGAGGGCGGATCTGCTTTACCGGGCTACCGAGATAAAGGTACCCGCTTTCCAGCCGCTTATTTTGCGGCACCAGACTCCCGGCACCGATCATCACGTCGTCTTCTATAATGGCACCGTCGAGAACGATAGACCCCATCCCAACCAGCACGCGATTACCAATAGTGCAGCCGTGCAGCATCACCTTATGCCCGACGGTAACGTCTTCGCCAATAAGCAGCGGATTACCTTGCGGATTATAGGAGGACTTGTGAGTTACGTGCAGCACGCTGCCATCCTGAATGTTGGTGCGGGCACCGACGGAGACATAGTTTACGTCGCCCCGGATAACCACCAGAGGCCAGACCCCGACATCATCAGCCATTCTTACATCGCCAATCACCACGCTTGAGTTATCAACCATCACGCGCTGGCCGGTCTGGGGGAAGGTATTTTTATAAGGACGCAATACAGAAGACATGATCGCCTCGGTTTTTATCAATTGATAAGAAGACTTTGGTTGGATTTAAGGCGCTGCGCAAGCGTAAATGCGCGTATTCGTTGAGCAGATCGAGCGGGATCGCAGCAATGCGTGTGAAAAAACGACAGTTGAAAGAAAAGATCGAAAAAAGGGTTGTGCTGAAATCAGAGATCCCTATAATGCGCCTCCATCGAGACGGCAATGTGAAGCACTTCACGAAATAGTCGAAGCGATAAGAGAAAAACTCTGAAATTAAGGGTTGACTCTGAAAGAGGAAAGCGTAATATACGCCACCTCGCGACAGCAGGCTGAAAGCCGCGTCGCACCGCTCTTTAACAATTTATCAGACAATCTGTGTGGGCACTCGGGGCACTGATATCTTAACGTCTTCGGACGATAAATGATTATCAAGTCTCAAGTGAACAACAGTTAATTCATTACGAACTAACAGTTTAATTCTTTGAGCATCAAACTTTAATTGAAGAGTTTGATCATGGCTCAGATTGAACGCTGGCGGCAGGCCTAACACATGCAAGTCGGGCGGTAACAGGAATCAGCTTGCTGATTTGCTGACGAGCGGCGGACGGGTGAGTAATGTCTGGGAAACTGCCTGATGGAGGGGGATAACTACTGGAAACGGTAGCTAATACCGCATAACGTCTTCGGACCAAAGTGGGGGACCTTCGGGCCTCATGCCATCAGATGTGCCCAGATGGGATTAGCTAGTAGGTGGGGTAAAGGCTCACCTAGGCGACGATCCCTAGCTGGTCTGAGAGGATGACCAGCCACACTGGAACTGAGACACGGTCCAGACTCCTACGGGAGGCAGCAGTGGGGAATATTGCACAATGGGCGCAAGCCTGATGCAGCCATGCCGCGTGTATGAAGAAGGCCTTCGGGTTGTAAAGTACTTTCAGCGAGGAGGAAGGTGTTGTGGTTAATAACCACAGCAATTGACGTTACTCGCAGAAGAAGCACCGGCTAACTCCGTGCCAGCAGCCGCGGTAATACGGAGGGTGCAAGCGTTAATCGGAATTACTGGGCGTAAAGCGCACGCAGGCGGTTTGTTAAGTCAGATGTGAAATCCCCGGGCTCAACCTGGGAACTGCATTTGAAACTGGCAAGCTTGAGTCTCGTAGAGGGGGGTAGAATTCCAGGTGTAGCGGTGAAATGCGTAGAGATCTGGAGGAATACCGGTGGCGAAGGCGGCCCCCTGGACGAAGACTGACGCTCAGGTGCGAAAGCGTGGGGAGCAAACAGGATTAGATACCCTGGTAGTCCACGCCGTAAACGATGTCGACTTGGAGGTTGTGCCCTTGAGGCGTGGCTTCCGGAGCTAACGCGTTAAGTCGACCGCCTGGGGAGTACGGCCGCAAGGTTAAAACTCAAATGAATTGACGGGGGCCCGCACAAGCGGTGGAGCATGTGGTTTAATTCGATGCAACGCGAAGAACCTTACCTGGTCTTGACATCCAGAGAATCCTGCAGAGATGCGGGAGTGCCTTCGGGAACTCTGAGACAGGTGCTGCATGGCTGTCGTCAGCTCGTGTTGTGAAATGTTGGGTTAAGTCCCGCAACGAGCGCAACCCTTATCCTTTGTTGCCAGCACGTAATGGTGGGAACTCAAAGGAGACTGCCGGTGATAAACCGGAGGAAGGTGGGGATGACGTCAAGTCATCATGGCCCTTACGACCAGGGCTACACACGTGCTACAATGGCGCATACAAAGAGAAGCGACCTCGCGAGAGCAAGCGGACCTCATAAAGTGCGTCGTAGTCCGGATTGGAGTCTGCAACTCGACTCCATGAAGTCGGAATCGCTAGTAATCGTGGATCAGAATGCCACGGTGAATACGTTCCCGGGCCTTGTACACACCGCCCGTCACACCATGGGAGTGGGTTGCAAAAGAAGTAGGTAGCTTAACCTTCGGGAGGGCGCTTACCACTTTGTGATTCATGACTGGGGTGAAGTCGTAACAAGGTAACCGTAGGGGAACCTGCGGTTGGATCACCTCCTTACCTGCAAGATACAACCTCGTAGTGCTCACACAGATTGTCTGATAGAAAGTAAAGAAGCAAAACCTCTACAGGCTTGTAGCTCAGGTGGTTAGAGCGCACCCCTGATAAGGGTGAGGTCGGTGGTTCAAGTCCACTCAGGCCTACCAACTCCGCACGGAGTTGCAGAGGTTTAACTACGATGGGGCTATAGCTCAGCTGGGAGAGCGCCTGCTTTGCACGCAGGAGGTCTGCGGTTCGATCCCGCATAGCTCCACCATCACTTCAGAGTGTACTCCCTGAGTATACTGCGAAGTATTTGCTCTTTAACAATCCGGAACAAGCTGAAAATTGAAACAGACACGCTGCTGCATTCTTCCGTAAATAAGGAATGCGCGGTGTGTCAGAGTCTCTCAAACTCGCAGCACGAAGACTTCTTCGGGTTGTGAGGTTAAGCGAACAAGCGTACACGGTGGATGCCCTGGCAGTCAGAGGCGATGAAGGACGTGCTAATCTGCGAAAAGCGCCGGTAAGGTGATATGAACCGTTATAGCCGGCGATGTCCGAATGGGGAAACCCAGTGTGATTCGTCACACTATCTCAGCATGAATACATAGTGCTGTGAGGCGAACCGGGGGAACTGAAACATCTAAGTACCCCGAGGAAAAGAAATCAACCGAGATTCCCCCAGTAGCGGCGAGCGAACGGGGAACAGCCCAGAGCCTGAATCAGTTTGTGTGTCAGTGGAACGGTCTGGAAAGGCCGGCGATACAGGGTGACAGCCCCGTACACGAAGGCACACAGGCTGTGAGCTCGATGAGTAGGGCGGGACACGTGATATCCTGTCTGAAGATGGGGGGACCATCCTCCAAGGCTAAATACTCCTGACTGACCGATAGTGAACCAGTACCGTGAGGGAAAGGCGAAAAGAACCCCGGCGAGGGGAGTGAAACAGAACCTGAAACCGTGTACGTACAAGCAGTGGGAGCCTTCGTAAGAGGGTGACTGCGTACCTTTTGTATAATGGGTCAGCGACTTATATTCTGTAGCAAGGTTAACCGTATAGGGGAGCCGAAGGGAAACCGAGTCTTAATTGGGCGTTAAGTTGCAGGGTATAGACCCGAAACCCGGTGATCTAGCCATGGGCAGGTTGAAGGTTGGGTAACACTAACTGGAGGACCGAACCGACTAATGTTGAAAAATTAGCGGATGACCTGTGGCTGGGGGTGAAAGGCCAATCAAACCGGGAGATAGCTGGTTCTCCCCGAAAGCTATTTAGGTAGCGCCTCGTGAACTCATCTTCGGGGGTAGAGCACTGTTTCGGCTAGGGGGCCATCCCGGCTTACCAACCCGATGCAAACTACGAATACCGAAGAATGTTATCACGGGAGACACACGGCGGGTGCTAACGTCCGTCGTGAAGAGGGAAACAACCCAGACCGCCAGCTAAGGTCCCAAAGTCATGGTTAAGTGGGAAACGATGTGGGAAGGCACAGACAGCCAGGATGTTGGCTTAGAAGCAGCCATCATTTAAAGAAAGCGTAATAGCTCACTGGTCGAGTCGGCCTGCGCGGAAGATGTAACGGGGCTAAACCATGCACCGAAGCTGCGGCAGCGACACTATGTGTTGTTGGGTAGGGGAGCGTTCTGTAAGCCTGTGAAGGTGTGCTGTGAGGCATGCTGGAGGTATCAGAAGTGCGAATGCTGACATAAGTAACGATAAAGCGGGTGAAAAGCCCGCTCGCCGGAAGACCAAGGGTTCCTGTCCAACGTTAATCGGGGCAGGGTGAGTCGACCCCTAAGGCGAGGCCGAAAGGCGTAGTCGATGGGAAACAGGTTAATATTCCTGTACTTGGTGTTACTGCGAAGGGGGGACGGAGAAGGCTATGTTGGCCGGGCGACGGTTGTCCCGGTTTAAGCGTGTAGGTGTGTGTTCCAGGTAAATCCGGTTCACTTTAACACTGAGGCGTGATGACGAGGCACTACGGTGCTGAAGTAACAAATGCCCTGCTTCCAGGAAAAGCCTCTAAGCATCAGGTAACACGAAATCGTACCCCAAACCGACACAGGTGGTCAGGTAGAGAATACCAAGGCGCTTGAGAGAACTCGGGTGAAGGAACTAGGCAAAATGGTGCCGTAACTTCGGGAGAAGGCACGCTGACATGTAGGTGAAGCCCCTGCGGGTGGAGCTGAAGTCAGTCGAAGATACCAGCTGGCTGCAACTGTTTATTAAAAACACAGCACTGTGCAAACACGAAAGTGGACGTATACGGTGTGACGCCTGCCCGGTGCCGGAAGGTTAATTGATGGGGTTATCGCAAGAGAAGCTCCTGATCGAAGCCCCGGTAAACGGCGGCCGTAACTATAACGGTCCTAAGGTAGCGAAATTCCTTGTCGGGTAAGTTCCGACCTGCACGAATGGCGTAATGATGGCCAGGCTGTCTCCACCCGAGACTCAGTGAAATTGAACTCGCTGTGAAGATGCAGTGTACCCGCGGCAAGACGGAAAGACCCCGTGAACCTTTACTACAGCTTGACACTGAACATTGAGCCTTGATGTGTAGGATAGGTGGGAGGCTTTGAAGCGTGGACGCCAGTCTGCGTGGAGCCAACCTTGAAATACCACCCTTTAATGTTTGATGTTCTAACCTGGCGCCATAATCTGGCGTGGGGACAGTGTCTGGTGGGTAGTTTGACTGGGGCGGTCTCCTCCCAAAGTGTAACGGAGGAGCACGAAGGTCAGCTAATCCTGGTCGGACATCAGGAGGTTAGTGCAATGGCATAAGCTGGCTTGACTGCGAGAGTGACGGCTCGAGCAGGTGCGAAAGCAGGTCATAGTGATCCGGTGGTTCTGTATGGAAGGGCCATCGCTCAACGGATAAAAGGTACTCCGGGGATAACAGGCTGATACCGCCCAAGAGTTCATATCGACGGCGGTGTTTGGCACCTCGATGTCGGCTCATCACATCCTGGGGCTGAAGTAGGTCCCAAGGGTATGGCTGTTCGCCATTTAAAGTGGTACGCGAGCTGGGTTTAGAACGTCGTGAGACAGTTCGGTCCCTATCTGCCGTGGGCGCTGGAGAATTGAGGGGGGCTGCTCCCAGTACGAGAGGACCGGAGTGGACGCATCACTGGTGTTCGGGTTGTCATGCCAATGGCACTGCCCGGTAGCTAAATGCGGAAGAGATAAGTGCTGAAAGCATCTAAGCACGAAACTTGCCCCGAGATGAGTTCTCCCTGAGACTATAAGTCTCCTGAAGGAACGTTGAAGACGACGACGTTGATAGGCCGGGTGTGTAAGCGCAGCGATGCGTTGAGCTAACCGGTACTAATGAACCGTGAGGCTTAACCTTACAACGCCAAAGAAGTCTGGCGTGTTGAGAGACGATTCAGCTTGTGACGGATAAACGTTCATGGCGTAAGCGGTGGACGAACAGAATTTGCCTGGCGGCTGTAGCGCGGTGGTCCCACCTGACCCCATGCCGAACTCAGAAGTGAAACGCCGTAGCGCCGATGGTAGTGTGGGGCCTCCCCATGCGAGAGTAGGGAACTGCCAGTCATCAAATAAAGAACCCCTCAGCGATGCTGAGGGGTTTTTGCTTTCTGGGTACCAGACAACAGCATCAGCCCCGCCTTTTCCCCTCCCCATAACCCGCAACTCTGCGTCCGCTGCGCGATATCCCTTTCACCCTTCAGATCGCTATTCTATTCCCGTGAAACATTTTCACCTTATGCTGGCATGCTCGACATTCACGCCATTCCTGGTTATTGTTGGCTGTCTGGATGTCTAAACGTATAAACGTGTGTTATGAGGTAAGGTTATGCCGATTCGGGTGCCTGATGAGTTGCCAGCCGTAAATTTTTTGCGTCAGGAAAATGTTTTCGTGATGACCACATCACGCGCCAGCGTGCAGGAAATCCGCCCGCTGAAGGTGTTGATCCTCAATCTGATGCCGAAGAAAATCGAAACGGAAAATCAGTTCCTGCGGCTTCTCTCCAACTCGCCGTTGCAGGTCGATATCCGCCTGCTGCGCATCGACAGCCGCGAGTCACGCAACACGCCCGCAGAGCATCTCAACAACTTCTACTGTAACTTCGAAGATATCTGCAACGACAACTATGACGGCTTAATCGTCACCGGCGCCCCGCTGGGCCTGGTGGAGTTCAACGATGTCGCCTACTGGCCCCAGATCAAGCAGGTGCTGGAATGGGCGAAAGAGCACGTCACCTCAACGCTTTTTGTCTGTTGGGCCGTGCAGGCCGCACTGAACATCCTGTATGGCATCCCTAAACAGACGCGGCAGGAGAAAATCTCCGGCGTCTACGAGCATCACATCACGCAGCCGCACGCCCTGCTGACCAAAGGCTTTGACGACTCCTTCCTTGCTCCACATTCACGCTATGCGGATTTCCCGTCGGCGCTGATCCGCGACTACACCGATCTCGATATCCTTGCTGAGTCAGAAGAAGGCGATGCTTACCTGTTCGCCAGTAAAGACAAGCGCATCGCGTTTGTCACCGGCCACCCTGAATATGACGCCCTGACGCTCGCCGGCGAATATTTCCGTGACGTTGAAGCGGGTCTTTCGCCATGCGTACCCTATAACTATTTCCCGGATGACGATCCCACAAAAACGCCGCGCGCCACCTGGCGCAGCCACGGTAACCTGCTCTTTACCAACTGGCTCAACTATTACGTTTATCAGATAACCCCATACGATCTGCGGCATATGAACCCTACGCTCGAATAAAATTCCACGTACGCGATCCTTAAGCGTTTCAGCACGCTCCATAAGGCACCTTCGGGTGCCTTTCTTTATTTTTGAAAATCACTTCACTCTTAATCATTACTTTATTTTCATGAAATTCAATTACTTATTGAGTTTTTTTTGTAAAAATGGAAATTGTTTTTGATTTTGAAATTAGATTGAGTAGTCTTAATGATGCTGTACGAAATCTGAACGTGACAGATCGCGTACGCCAGCAATGAGGAATCTTTTGGATCAAAACCGAGGAGCGCTGCTATGAATCAACAGGCTATTACCGCAGAACTGGCGTTCAGCCAGCCCTTTGGCGAGCAGGAACGACAGATCCTGACGCCAGAAGCCGTCGAGTTTCTTACTGAACTGGTGGCCCGTTTTACGCCGCAGCGCAACAGCCTGCTCGCGGCGCGCCAGCAGGTGCAGCATGATATCGACAGCGGCAAGCTGCCAGATTTCCTTTTGGAAACGGCTTCCATAAGAGGTGGTGACTGGAAAATTCGCGGTATTCCTGACGATCTGCTCGACCGTCGCGTCGAGATAACAGGCCCGGTCGATCGCAAAATGGTGATCAACGCGCTCAATGCCAACGTCAAAGTGTTTATGGCCGATTTTGAGGATTCACTGGCGCCTGCCTGGAGCAAAGTGATTGAAGGTCAGGTTAACCTGCGCGATGCGATAAAAGGCACCATCACCTGGACCAACGAGGCAGGTAAAATTTACCAGCTCAAGCCCGACCCGGCGGTTCTGGTCTGCCGCGTGCGTGGCCTGCATCTGCCGGAAAAACATGTTACCTGGCGTGACGAGCCGATCCCCGGCAGCCTCTTTGACTTCGCGCTCTATTTCTTCCACAACCATAAAAATCTGCTGGCCAAAGGCAGCGGCCCTTACTTCTACTTGCCGAAAACTCAGTCCTGGCGTGAAGCCGCCTGGTGGAGCGAGGTGTTCAGCTATGCCGAAGACCGCTTCAGCCTGCCGCGCGGCACCATCAAAGCCACCCTGCTTATCGAGACGCTGCCTGCGGTTTTCCAGATGGACGAAATCCTGCACGCGCTGCGCGACCATATCGTCGGGCTCAACTGCGGCCGCTGGGATTACATCTTCAGCTATATCAAAACCCTCAAAAATCATCCGGATCGTGTCCTGCCGGACAGACAATCCGTGACGATGGACAAACCCTTCCTGAACGCGTATTCGCGGCTGCTGATTAAAACCTGCCATCGCCGCGGCGCGTTCGCAATGGGCGGCATGGCGGCATTCATTCCCAGCAAAGAGAGCGAGCGCAACACCTGGGTGCTCAACAAAGTGAAGGCGGATAAAGAGCTCGAAGCCGCCAACGGTCATGACGGCACCTGGATTGCGCACCCGGGTCTCGGCGATACGGTCATGGCCGTGTTCGACCGCGCCCTCGGCGAGCATAAAAATCAGCTGCATGTGCTGCGCGACGATGATGCGCCCATTACCGCAGAACAACTCCTTGAGCCGTGCCCCGGCGAGCGCACTGAAGAGGGCATGCGCGCCAATATCCGCGTGGCGGTGCAATACATCGAAGCCTGGATCTCCGGCAACGGCTGCGTGCCGATTTATGGCCTGATGGAAGATGCCGCGACGGCGGAGATCTCGCGCACCTCCATCTGGCAGTGGATCCATCATCAGAAAACGCTCAGCAATGGCAGACAGGTCACAAAAGACTTGTTCCGCCAGATGCTCGCCGAAGAGATGTTGGTCATTCAGGAAGAGCTGGGCGAGCAGCGCTACAGCCACGGCCGCTTTGATGAAGCCGCCCGCCTGATGGAACAAATCACCACCTCTGATGAACTGATCGACTTCCTGACGCTGCCTGGCTATCGCCTGCTGGCCTGAACCTACACCATAACAAAACGGAGCATCTGCCATGAAAACGACTCGTACCCAACAAATTCAGCAGTTAGAGCAGGAATGGACACACCCGCGCTGGGAAGGCATTCGTCGTCCTTACAGCGCGCAGGACGTGGTGAAATTACGCGGTTCGGTTAACCCGGAATGTACGCTGGCGCAGCTCGGCGCGGCCCGGATGTGGCGTCTGCTGCACGGCGAGTCAAAAAAAGGTTACGTCAACAGTCTCGGCGCGCTGACCGGCGGCCAGGCGCTGCAGCAGGCGAAGGCAGGGATCGAGGCGGTCTATCTTTCCGGCTGGCAGGTGGCGGCGGACGCTAACCTTGCGGCCAGCATGTACCCGGATCAATCGCTCTATCCGGCTAACTCGGTTCCGGCAGTGGTGGAGCGGATCAACAATACCTTCCGTCGCGCCGATCAGATCCAGTGGGCGGCGGGCATTGAGCCGGGCGATCCGCGCTATGTCGACTATTTCCTGCCGATCGTGGCCGATGCCGAGGCGGGGTTTGGCGGCGTACTTAATGCGTTCGAGTTAATGAAGGCCATGATTGAAGCCGGCGCGGCGGCGGTGCATTTTGAAGATCAGCTCGCCTCAGTGAAAAAGTGCGGCCATATGGGCGGCAAAGTGCTGGTGCCGACGCAGGAGGCTATCCAGAAGCTGGTGGCGGCACGCCTGGCGGCCGACGTGATGGGCGTACCGACGCTGCTTATTGCGCGCACCGATGCCGACGCGGCAGATCTCATCACCTCCGACTGCGATCCGTATGACAGCGAATTTATTACTGGCGAGCGCACCAGCGAGGGCTTCTTCCGCACCCGCGCAGGTGTCGAGCAGGCCATCAGCCGCGGACTCGCCTACGCGCCTTATGCGGATCTCGTGTGGTGCGAAACCTCCACGCCGGATCTCGACCAGGCCCGTCGCTTCGCCGAAGCCATCCATGCGCGCTTCCCTGGTAAACTGCTGGCTTACAACTGCTCGCCGTCTTTCAACTGGAAGAAAAAGCTCGATGACAAAACCATCGCGTCTTTCCAGGAGGAGCTGTCGGCGATGGGTTACAAATACCAGTTCATCACGCTCGCAGGCATCCACAGCATGTGGTTCAACATGTTCGATCTCGCCCACGCCTACGCGCAGGGCGAAGGGATGAAGCATTACGTCGAGAAAGTGCAGCAGCCGGAGTTCGCCGCAGGTAAAGAGGGCTACACCTTCGTCTCGCACCAGCAGGAAGTGGGCACTGGCTATTTCGACAACGTGACGACCATCATTCAGGGCGGCGCGTCGTCCGTCACGGCGCTGACAGGCTCGACCGAAGAAGCGCAGTTCTGACGACGCGATGGCGGGGGGCGCTAACGCTGACCCGCCTTACGTTCCACGATGGCGCGCTGTCGTTTTGTGGCACTGTAGGGCGGGTAAGCGAAGCGCACCCACCATTGAATAATGGCGCATATCGCTCACAGTCACCGGCTGACGCCTTTCCACTTTCACACACGGAGCCTGCCTATGCCGTCGCGTGGACTCGAACTCCTCATCGCTCAGACCATCCTGCAAGGGTTTGACGCGCAATATGGCCGCTTTCTGGAGATCACGGCGGGTGCGCAGCATCGCTTCGAGCAGGCCGACTGGCACGCCGTCCAGCAGGCGATGAAAAGCCGCATCCATCTCTACGATCATCACGTCGGGCTGGTGGTGGAGCAACTGCGCTGCATCATGGAAGGAAAGGCTACCGATGCGGACTTTCTGCTGCGCGTAAAGCGCCACTACACCGATCTTCTTCCCGACTACCCGCGCTTTGAAATAGCCGAAAGCTTTTTCAATTCGGTCTACTGCCGACTGTACGACCACCGCTCCCTGACGCCGGAGCGGCTCTTTATTTTCAGTTCTCAACCGGAGCGACGTTTTCGCACCATCGCGCGCCCGCTCGCCAAAACGTTTTTCCCGGAACAGGGCTGGCAACCGTTGCTCGCCACCTTGCTTGGCGATCTGCCGCTGCGTCTGCCGTGGCAGGATTTAGCGCGCGACATTCGCTACATCATCGCGCATCTCGGTGAGACGCTCGGCCCGACGCGACTCGCACAGGCGCATCTGGAAGTAGCCAACGAACTGTTTTACCGCAACAAAGCTGCCTGGCTGGTGGGTAAACTGCGCCTGCCCGACGCCACGCTGCCTTTCCTGCTGCCGATTCATCGCAGCGACGACGGCGAACTCTTCGTCGACACCTGCCTCACCGGCAGTGCCGGAGCCAGTATCGTCTTCGGCTTCGCCCGCTCCTATTTCATGGTCTATGCGCCGCTGCCCGCCGCGCTCGTCGAGTGGCTGCGTGAAATCCTGCCGGGTAAAACCACGGCGGAGCTCTACATGGCGATTGGCTGTCAGAAACACGCCAAAACCGAAAGCTATCGCGAATACCTTTACTACCTGCGCCATGCCGACGAACAGTTCATTGAAGCGCCCGGCATTCGCGGCATGGTGATGCTGGTCTTCACACTGCCGGGGTTCGACCGGGTGTTTAAAGTCATCAAAGACCGTTTCGCCCCGCAGAAGGAGATGAGCGAAGCGCACGTGCGCGCCTGCTATCAGCTGGTTAAAGAGCACGACCGCGTCGGGCGCATGGCGGACACCCAGGAATTTGAGAATTTCGTTATCGAAAAACGGCGAATCAGCCCGGCGCTGATGGCGTTGCTGCAACAGGAGGTCGGGCAGAAACTCACCGACATGGGCGACGCCATTTCCATCAGCCATCTTTATATTGAGCGGCGAATGGTGCCGCTCAACCTCTGGCTTGAGCAGGCGACCGGCCAGCAGTTGCGCGACGCCATCGAAGAATATGGCAACGCTATCCGCCAGCTCGCCGCCGCCAATATCTTCCCCGGCGATATGCTGTTTAAAAACTTCGGCGTCACACGCCACGGACGGGTCGTTTTCTACGACTATGACGAGATTTGCTACATGACCGAGGTGAACTTTCGCGATATCCCGCCGCCGCGCTACCCGGAAGACGAGCTCAGCGCCGAGCCCTGGTACAGCGTCGCCCCCGGCGACGTCTTCCCGGAAGAGTTTCGCCACTGGCTCTGCGCCGATCCGAAAATCGGTCCGCTGTTTGAAGAGATGCACAGCGACCTGTTCAGCGCCAGCTACTGGCGCGCGCTACAGACGCGCATTCGTGAAGGGCATGTGGAGGATGTGTATGCGTACCGCCGAAGGCAACGGTTCTGTGTTCGCTGGCCAGGTCCGAGCGCCGACCTGGAGAGTCTCATTTCCGGGCTGACGCCCTCGACGGTGAGCGAAGGGTAGAAGTAAAACAGGCCGGATGCGCAGCCGCTCCGGCCTTTTTGTATAACACGTTGACCGCTTTAACGAATACCGCCATAAGCCAGCGTAACTTCTTTTGCCGCCCGGATAACCAGCGCGCCCAGCTCCGTCACGCGATCGTCGGTCATGCGTGAAATGGGCCCGGAAATGGAGATCGCAGCGAACGCCTCGCGGTGCTCGTCATAAATACAGGCCGCCACGCAGCGCAGGCCGAGCGCGTGCTCTTCATCGTCAAAGGAGTAGCCGCGCTTGCGCGTCTGGGCGAGATCGTCTTTCAGGTGCGCGGGCGCGACCAGCGTTGCATGCGTATAGGCTTTCAGCCCCTGACGGTGCAGCAGCGCCGAGACCTCTTCATCACCGAGCTGCGACAAAAACGCTTTGCCGGCGCCGGAGGCGTGCATCGGCAGCTTGCCGCCAATCGGCGCGGACATACGCATCAGCTGATTACACTGCACCTGGTCGATAATAATCGCCTGATGATCGCTCTTATCGAGCACGGCCAGGTTCACGGTTTCGCCGGAATCTTCCATCAGCGTGCGCAGAATCGGATGAACAATCGCCAGCAGGTTACGGCTTTGCAGAAAACTGCTGCCGATAATAAACGCGTGCGCGCCAATCGCCCAGTGGCCTAAATCGCCGACCTGGCGCACAAAACCCAGCTGCTGCATGGTGGTCAGCAGACGATGCGTGGTGGAGTTCGGCAAACCAGCCTGTTGCGCCAGTTCGGTCAGCGCCACGCTGCCCTGCGATTCGGCGATCCACTCCAGCAGTTTCAGGCCGCGCGTGAGCGACTGCACCTGGCCCGTTGCCTGCGGCGCGGCGGCAGCGGTGGCGTTACGGGGCTTTTTGCCACGTTTGGCGGGTACGGCAGCGACCATAGCGGCCTCCTTTTCTGTATCGTGGAAATCATTTTCGTTTTATTTGGCGATAATGCAACCGCCAGGCAACTCATCGGATCAGTCAATAATGAACATGTCTCAAGTTACCGCCGCGCGCCTTTCCCGCCCGATCGCTTTATGCCAGTATGGTTTGCTGGCCTTTCCGGCCTGGGTTGAGTCGAGTATCAGGAGCATATGTGAGTAGCAAAACTGAACAGCTGCACCGGCAACTAGCTGAACGCATTATGGTGCTGGACGGCGGTATGGGCACCATGATCCAGAGCTATCGTCTGGATGAAGAAGATTTCCGCGGCGCGCGTTTTGCCGACTGGCCGTGCGATCTTAAAGGCAACAACGATCTGCTGGTGCTCACAAAGCCTGACATCATCGCGGCTATTCACTACGCCTACTTCGAAGCGGGCGCCGATATTATCGAAACTAACACCTTCAACTCGACGACCATCGCGATGGCCGATTACCAGATGGAATCGCTGTCGGCGGAAATCAACCTGGAGGCCGCGAAACTTGCCCGCGCCTGTGCCGACGAATGGACGGCGCGGACGCCGGAAAAACCGCGCTATGTAGCCGGTGTGTTAGGGCCCACTAACCGCACAGCGTCTATTTCTCCTGATGTTAACGATCCGGCCTTTCGAAATGTCACCTTTGACCAGCTGGTGGACGCCTACCGCGAATCCACGCGCGCGCTGATCGAAGGCGGCTCGGATCTTATCCTTATCGAAACCGTGTTCGACACGCTCAACGCCAAGGCCGCGATTTTCGCCGTGAAAGCGGAGTTCGAGGCGCTCGGCGTCGAGCTGCCCGTCATGATTTCCGGCACTATTACCGACGCCTCGGGCCGCACGCTGTCGGGCCAGACCACCGAGGCGTTTTACAACTCGCTGCGTCACGCCGACGCGCTGACGTTTGGCCTTAACTGCGCGCTGGGCCCGGATGAGCTGCGCCAGTACGTGGCCGAGCTGTCGCGCATCGCCGAATGCTACGTCACCGCGCACCCCAACGCCGGGCTGCCGAACGCCTTTGGCGAATATGATTTAGATGCCGACGTCATGGCCGCGCAGATCCGCGAGTGGGCGGAGTCGGGCTTTTTAAATATCGTCGGCGGCTGCTGCGGCACCACGCCGGAACATATCGCGGCCATGTGCCGCGCGGTGGACGGCGTGCCGCCGCGCAAACTTCCGGCCGTGCCGGTCGCCTGCCGCCTGGCGGGCCTTGAGCCGCTCAATATCGGCGACGATTCGCTGTTTGTGAACGTCGGCGAGCGCACCAACGTCACCGGCTCCGCTAAATTCAAGCGACTTATCAAAGAAGAGAAATACAGCGAGGCGCTGGACGTGGCGCGCCAGCAGGTCGAGAGCGGCGCGCAGATTATCGATATCAACATGGATGAGGGGATGCTCGACGCCGAAGCGGCGATGGTGCGTTTCCTCAATCTCATTGCCGGCGAGCCGGACATCGCCCGCGTGCCCATTATGATCGACTCCTCGAAATGGGACGTTATCGAAAAAGGGCTGAAGTGCATTCAGGGCAAGGGCATCGTTAACTCCATTTCGATGAAAGAGGGCGTTGAAACGTTCGTACATCACGCAAAACTGGTGCGGCGCTACGGCGCGGCAGTCGTGGTGATGGCGTTTGACGAAGTGGGCCAGGCTGACACCCGCGAGCGCAAAATCGAAATTTGCCGCCGGGCGTACAAAATTCTCACTGAAGAGGTGGGCTTCCCGCCGGAAGATATTATCTTCGACCCGAACATTTTCGCGGTCGCAACAGGCATCGACGAGCACAACAACTACGCGCAGGACTTTATCGGCGCGTGTGAAGACATTAAACGCGAGCTGCCGCACGCCCTGATCTCCGGCGGCGTCTCGAACGTGTCGTTCTCGTTTCGCGGCAACGATCCGGTGCGCGAAGCCATTCACGCCGTGTTCCTCTACTACGCTATCCGCAACGGCATGGACATGGGCATCGTGAACGCCGGGCAGCTCGCGATTTACGACGACCTTCCGGCCGAGCTGCGCGACGCGGTCGAGGACGTGATCCTCAACCGGCGCGCTGACGGCACCGAGCGGCTGCTGGCGCTGGCCGAAAAATACCGCGGCAGTAAAAGCGATGCGGCGGCTGACACCCAGCAGGCCGAATGGCGCTCGTGGGACGTGAAAAAGCGTCTCGAATATTCTCTGGTGAAAGGCATCACCGAATTTATCGAACAGGATACCGAAGAGGCGCGCCAGCAGGCCGCACGCCCGATTGAGGTTATTGAAGGGCCGCTGATGGACGGCATGAATGTCGTCGGCGATCTCTTCGGCGAAGGCAAAATGTTCCTGCCGCAGGTGGTGAAATCCGCGCGCGTAATGAAGCAGGCGGTGGCGTACCTGGAGCCCTATATTCAGGCGAGCAAAGAGGTCGGCAAGAGCAACGGCAAAATCGTGCTCGCGACCGTAAAAGGCGACGTGCATGACATCGGCAAAAACATCGTCGGCGTGGTGCTCCAGTGCAACAACTACGAGATTATCGATCTCGGTGTGATGGTGCCGACCGATAAAATCCTCAAAACCGCGCGCGAAGAGCACGCCGATATTATCGGGCTTTCCGGGCTGATTACGCCGTCGCTCGATGAGATGGTTAACGTGGCGAAAGAGATGGAGCGCCAGGGCTTTACGCTGCCGCTGCTGATTGGCGGCGCTACCACCTCCAAAGCGCATACGGCGGTTAAAATCGAGCAGAACTACAGCGGGCCGACCGTCTATGTGCAGAACGCCTCGCGCACCGTGGGCGTGGTCTCCTCGCTGCTCTCCGACACGCTGCGTAACGACTTTGTGGCGCGCACCCGTAAAGAGTATGAAACCGTGCGTATTCAGCATGCGCGTAAAAAGCCGCGCACGCCGCCGGTGACGATCGCCGCCGCGCGCGAGAACGATCTGGCGTTCGACTGGGAGAGCTACACGCCGCCCGCAGCGCATCGTCTGGGCGTTGAAGAGGTGGTCGCCAGCATTGAAACGCTGCGTAACTACATCGACTGGACGCCGTTCTTTATGACCTGGTCGCTGGCCGGGAAATACCCGCGCATTCTTGAAGATGAGATTGTGGGCGAAGAGGCGCAGCGGCTGTTTAAAGACGCCAATGAGATGCTCGACGCGCTGAGCGCCAATAAATCGCTCACGCCGCGCGGCGTGGTGGGGCTCTTCCCGGCGAACCGCGTTGGCGACGATATCGAAATCTACCGTGACGAGACGCGCACGCATGTATTGTCAGTGAGCCATCACTTACGTCAGCAGACCGAGAAAGTGGGCTTTGCGAACTATTGTCTGGCGGATTTCGTGGCGCCGAAGCACAGCGGCAAAGCTGATTACCTCGGCGCGTTTGCCGTCACCGGCGGGCTGGAAGAGGACGCGCTGGCGGAAGCCTTCGATGCACAGCACGATGATTACAACAAAATCATGGTGAAAGCGGTGGCGGACCGTCTGGCGGAGGCGTTCGCCGAGTACCTGCATGAGCGCGTGCGTAAAGTGCTGTGGGGTTATGCGCCGTATGAGAACCTCAGCAATGAAGAGCTTATCCGCGAAAATTACCAGGGTATCCGCCCGGCGCCGGGTTACCCCGCGTGTCCGGAGCACACCGAAAAAGCGGCTATCTGGCAATTGCTTGATGTGGAAAACCGCATCGGCATGAAGCTCACCGAATCCTATGCCATGTGGCCTGGCGCGTCGGTATCCGGCTGGTATTTCAGCCACCCGGAGAGCAAATATTTCGCCGTGGCGCAAATCCAGCGTGACCAGGTGGAGGATTACGCGCAGCGCAAAGGCATGAGCGTAAGTGACGTAGAACGGTGGCTGGCGGCGAACCTCGGCTACGACGCCGAGTAGTTTCACCCTTCTGGCCTGGCTTCGCCGCCGACGGCCAGACGCTTGCTTCTGTACGCCGGTGGGTGCGCTGCGCTTACCCATCCTGGACCGGATAAAATTCGCTGGATGGATTGGTAGGGCGGGTAAGCGCAGCGCACCCGCCAGTGATGCCATCCGCCATACATCACCGTCCCGCCGACTTCCTTTGATTAACCTCTTATAATGATGACAGGCGCGGTCGATAACCTGTTGATGCGCCTCGTCTCATGACACTCAGGAACTCTCATTGTAAGGAGAAGCCGTGTTAACGCTGTTACACCTGCTTTCTGCTGTGGCGCTGCTGGTCTGGGGCACACACATTGTGCGTACCGGCGTCATGCGCGTCTTCGGCGCGCGCTTGCGCAGCGTGCTTAGCCGCAGCGTGGAGAAAAAACCGCTCGCCTTCTGCGCGGGCATTGGCGTGACGGCGCTGGTGCAAAGCAGCAACGCCACCACGATGCTCGTCACCTCGTTTGTCGCGCAGGAGCTGGTGGCGCTCACGCCTGCGCTGGTTATCGTGCTCGGCGCCGATGTCGGGACGGCGCTAATGGCGCGCGTGCTGACGTTCGATCTCTCCTGGCTCTCGCCGCTGCTGATTTTCATCGGCGTCATCTTCTTTCTGGGCCGCAAGCAGACCCGCGCCGGGCAACTGGGACGCGTCGCCATCGGGCTTGGGCTGATCCTCCAGGCGCTGGAGCTTATCGTGCAGGCGGTCACGCCCATCACCAACGCCTCCGGCGTGCAGGTTATTTTCGCCTCGCTCACCGGCGATCTCATGCTCGATGCGCTGATCGGCGCCATGTTCGCCGTCATCAGCTATTCAAGCCTGGCGGCGGTACTGCTCACCGCCACGCTCACCGCCACGGATGTTATCTCGTTTGAGGTGGCGCTTTGTCTGGTGATCGGCGCGAACTTAGGCTCCGGCCTGCTGGCGATGCTCAACAACGGGGCCGCCAGCCCGGCGGCGCGACGCGTGGCGCTCGGCAGCCTGCTGTTTAAGCTGGTGGGCAGCCTGCTGGTGCTGCCTTTCGTACACCTGCTGGCGCAAACGCTGCATAAGCTGCCGCTGGAGGAGTCGGAGCTGGTCATCTACTTCCACGTTTTCTACAACCTCATCCGTTGTCTGGCGATGGTGCCGTTCGCGGGCTGGATGGCGCGGCTGTGCCAGCGCCTGATTGCCGATGCGCCGGAAACCGATCTGCGCATGAAGCCTCGCCATCTCGATCCCAGCGCCCTGGACACCCCGGCGCTCGGGCTTGCCAACGCGGCGCGCGAAACGCTGCGCATCGGCGATGTGCTGGAACAGATGCTGGAGGTCTACGGCAAGGTGATGCACGGCGAGCCGCGCCAGGAAAAGGCGCTGCGACGGCTTGCCGATGATGTCGACGTGCTTTATACCGCCATTAAGCTCTACATGGCGCGCATGCCGAAAGAAGACCTGGCGGAGGACGAAGCGAAGCGCTGGGCGGAAATCATTGAGATGTCGCTCAACCTTGAACAGGCGGCGGATATCCTGGAGCGCATGGGCAGCGAGGTGGCGGATAAATCCCTCGCCGCGCGCCGCGCGTTCTCGCCGGAAGGCGTCAAAGAGCTGGACACGCTGCTGAGCCAGCTTACCGCCAACCTGAAGCTGAGCCTGTCGGTCTTTTTCTCCGGCGATGTGCCGAGCGCCCGCCGCCTGCGGCGCTACAAGCATCGTTTCCGCATTCTTAACCGCCGCTATGCGCACGCGCACGTGGACCGGTTGCATCAGCAAAACGTGCAGAGCATCGAAACCAGCTCGCTGCATCTCGGGCTGCTTGGCGATATGAAACGCCTCAACTCGCTCTTCTGCGCCGTGGCTTACAGCATTCTGGAACAGCCGGACGACGATGAGGAAAGGCTGGAGGAGTAACCGGCAACCCGTTTCAGCGCTTACAAAAAACCTCGCCTGTGGCGAGGTTTTTTTATTTTGTCGTACAGGCTGGGCGCGCTGGCGTTAACGCCTGCCGCGCACCGGCGTGCTGGCGGACCACGAAAAGGTCGTTTCGCTGTCAGGTTTATACGCCTGCGCTTTTTTCTGTTTGCGGGTTTGTTTGGCGGCCAGTTCGCGCTGCGCCATCAGCTTGTCGATGTACTCTTTTTTAACGTGATTCGCTTCGGAATTGGTCAGCGGGCGGCCGTGAGCGATGCGGGCGCGGTCGAGCAGGGTTTTTAACTCGCGCTGTTCGCTTTCTGTCATCTCTTTCTGGGTCAGTCGGGGCAGGGACATGGTAGCGACTCCTCAGGGGGTGAGCCGCCAGTGTAGCGCAACGCCGCAGGCAACACAGTAACTACGCCCGGTTTTGCCGTGCTTATTTCATCCGGCGTCTCTGACGCTCTCCCAGCTCAGCCCGAAGCGCGCCAGATATTTACGCAGCCGGTCGGCATCGTTAGGGTTGGCCTTTTTCTGGCGTGAAACGGCAAACAGCGTGCGACCGGCATCGGAGAGCGAGGCGCTGCGCCTGCACACGGCGATCACCGCCGCCAGCTGATCTCTGTCGAAGAGATCAAGCGTTGCCGCATCAACAGGCAGCGCGGCGTCAGGGGCTGACCGCGGCTGCCAGCTCGCTTGCAGGCGGGCGATTTCCTCCTCCACCAGCGCGTCCGTGATGCGCCCCTGTTCAGCAAGCGTCGCCATGCGCGCCACCGAACTGCCCAGCTCGCGAAAGTTGCCCGGCCAGCGCGCCTGTGGCGAGCAGGCAAAGGCGAGGTAGGCCTCCCGCGCGGTTTTATCAAAGCGGATCTGCGCCTGTTGCTGGGCGGAGAAGCGTTGCAGCTCATACTCCACGTTGGGCGCGATATCCTCGCGCCGCTCGGCAAGGCCCGGCAGCGCGAACGACCACATATTAATACGCGCGTAGAGATCCTCGCGAAAACGCCCTTCGGCGACCCACGCTGGCATATCGCGATGCGTACCCGCGATCAGCTGAAAATCGCTCTGTACCTCTTTATCCGAGCCGAACGGGAAAAAGGTTTTTTCCTCAATGGCTTTGAGCAGCATCGCCTGTTCGTCGAGCCCCAGCTCGGCTATCTCATCAAGAAACAGCACGCCGCCATCGGCCTCGCGCAAAAGCCCTGGCCGCGCCTGCTGCGCGCCGGTAAACGCGCCTTTAACGTGGCCGAACAGCGTCGACATCGCGTTATCGCCACGAAGCGTCGCGCAGTTCACCGACACCAGCCGCCCCTGCACCAGGTGCCGCGCCTGACGCAGCTGGAAAATACGCGTTGCCAGAAACGATTTGCCCGCGCCGGTGGGCCCGGTCAGCAGGATGGGCGCGGTGGATCGCAGCGCCACGCGCTCGATCTGGTCGATCAGGCGGTTAAAGGTGGCGTTGCGGGTGTCGATGCCCGACTTCAGAAACGAGACCGACTGCTGCTGCTCGCGCTGAAAGCGGCTGGTGAGCGTCGCGTAGCGGCTTAAATCGAGATCGATAACCGAACTGGTGCCGATGGCTTTTTCGGCGTCCGTCACGTCGCGGTGGGCGGGACTGGTTTGCAGCAGACTCGCAGGCAGATAGCGGGCTTCCGTCAGCAGGAACCAGCAAATCTGCGCTACATGCGTGCCGGTGGTGATATGCACCAGATACTCTTCGTGGTCGGTATCAAACGTATAGCGCGTGGCGAAATCCAGCAGCGCGGCGTAGACCTCTTCGAAATCCCACGGGTCGTCCATCACGACGGTATGCGTGCGCACTTGCGTACCCGGCGAGACGGCGGCGATGTCTTCCGTGACCCGCTCGGCGAGCGACGCGTCGCGCGCCTGATGCAGCAGTTCAACGCGATCGACAGGCAAATCCGGCTGCTGGCACAGCGCAACAGAGGGCCGCCATTTCGTCCAGCGGTTGGCGCGTTTACCCCGCTGATCCAGTACCGTACCCAGCATGCCAATCACCACCCGACGTTTTTGCATTGCTTATCCTTAAAGATAAATACCGATAATTATGGATAAATCATAGCGTTTTTCAGGTGAACCGTCCCGACAGATTTGAAAAATTTAATTCATAAAAATCAACAAATTAAAAAATTATTTTTCCCTTAACTGAAACTGGCACGCTTCTGGCAAAGATTAGCTCGTCATCACGCTGGATATGCAGGGGTTAAAGACCCCGCCGGCGCACCGGGAACGGTAATACGTTATCCAGGGGGCGTTCCGCCAGACATGACGTGGAAAACTTTCGGTTTATCAGGTTCGACTCCTGAACATGCTTTTCTCCTCCCAGAGAAACGATCTCAGCAGTACCCCGGCGGTCGGGTGGTTAACGACCGCCACACGCTGACGCCGGTAACGGCGCCGGGCGGCAGGCAGAAAAGACCAGAGCAGCGGTTGCTTCCCCCTTTCGCTTCGCGCCGTTATTCGCGCCAGCTTTAACAGTAAGGGATAAAAATGAATAACAAACTGACGATTCGTAAAGGCCAGCTGGGCTTACTGGCAAAACAGGGCGACTTTTATCAGGTGCTGGAAGCGGGCGAGCATCGCCTGCCGTGGTTTAACAAACCGGAGGTGACCGTGGTCGCGCTGAACAGCGGCGACGTGGCGCCTGAGCTTGCCGACTATCTGCGCCGTTTTCAGCCAGAATGGGTAGAGCGTTATTGCCTGGCGGTCGATACCGCCGATAACGAAACGGCGGCGCTGTGGCGCAACAATGTGCTGGTGGAGATTATCCCGCCGGGCGCGCGTCGTCTCTTCTGGCGTGATGGCGATAGCCTGCGCGCCGTGACTATCGACACCCGCGATGTCCAGGTGCCGACGGAGATCATGAACGCGGTATTGCAGCCGCGCGGTCGCGACGCGGCGGTGAAGGGCCGCGATGCGCTCCTTACCGTCAACGTACCGGCGTGGCACGTGGGCGTGCTGAAAATCGACGGGGTGACCCAGCCGCTGCTGCCGCCAGGCTTGAGCGCATACTGGAAAATCAACCATCTGGTGGAAGCCGAAGTGGTGGATACGCGCCTCCAGGCGATGGAAGTCTCCGGTCAGGAGATCCTGACCAAAGATAAAGTGAACCTGCGCATTAACCTCGGCGCGAACTGGCGTTATCAGGACGTGTTGCAGGCGTACAGCCAGCTCACCAAACCGCTGGAGCACTTATACCGCGAATTACAGTTCGCCCTGCGCGAGGCGGTCGGCACCCGCACGCTCGATGAACTGCTGGAAAACAAGCAGGTCATCGACGACGTGGTGAGCGCGCAGGTGATTGCCCGAATGGCGCCGTTCGGCATCGAAGTCGCGTCAACCGGCGTAAAAGACATAGTGCTGCCGGGCGACATGAAAACGATTTTATCGCGGCTGGTGGAGGCGGAAAAATCCGCGCAGGCGAATGTTATCCGCCGCCGTGAAGAGACCGCCGCGACCCGTTCGCTGCTGAACACCGCGAAGGTGATGGAAAACAACCCGGTCGCCCTGCGACTGAAAGAACTCGAAACCCTGGAGAAAGTGGCGGAGCGTATCGATAAGATCTCCGTTTTCGGCGGCCTGGATCAGGTGCTGCAGGGTCTGGTACAGATTAAAGGAGTATGAAAATGAGCGAGAACCACTATCAGACGCTGGCGCAGGCTAACGGCGCACCGGTAAAAATGTGGACGCACGGCGTGCCGGTAGAGCCGGAAGCGCGCGAGCAACTCCTGAAAACGGCGAAGATGCCTTTTATCTTTAAACATCTGGCGGTGATGCCGGATGTGCATCTGGGGAAAGGCTCGACCATCGGCAGTGTGATCCCGACCAAAGGGGCGATTATCCCGGCGGCGGTGGGTGTCGATATCGGCTGCGGGATGATCGCGGTACGCACCTCGCTTGTCGCGCGCGATCTGCCGGATAACCTGAGCGGGCTGCGCAGCGCTATCGAACGGGCCGTGCCGCACGGGCGTAACGTCGGCCACGGTAAGCGCGATCACGGGTCGTGGTCGAACACGCCGCAGGATGTGGATAACCACTGGGCGACGCTCGCGCCGCGCTTTAAGCGCCTGACCGATAAATACCCCAACCTGCTGAAAACTAATAACCATCAGCACCTGGGAACGCTCGGTACCGGTAACCACTTTATCGAAATCTGTCTTGATGAGCAGGAGCGCGTCTGGGTGATGCTGCACAGCGGGTCGCGCGGCGTGGGTAACGCCATCGGCACGCACTTTATCGGGCTTGCCCAGAAAGATATGCAGCGCCATATCGCTAATTTGCCTGACCGCGACCTCGCGTATTTTGAAGAGGGAAGCAAACACTACGCCGATTACATCGAGGCGGTAGAGTGGGCGCAGGATTTCGCCCGTCAGAACCG
Source organism: Cronobacter dublinensis subsp. dublinensis LMG 23823 (assembly GCF_001277235.1). Lineage (NCBI taxonomy): Bacteria > Pseudomonadati > Pseudomonadota > Gammaproteobacteria > Enterobacterales > Enterobacteriaceae > Cronobacter > Cronobacter dublinensis. The sequence continues at coordinate 4,011,770 of NZ_CP012266.1, read as the reverse complement.
TGAAGTGATGATGAATCGCGTGCTGGCCGCGCTGTCCGCCATCATCACGAAGCCGTTTATGACGCAGCAGGAGGCCGTGAACTGCCACCATAACTACGTGCAGAAGGAGACGCACTTTGGTGAGGAGATTCTGGTCACGCGTAAAGGCGCGGTGTCGGCGCAGAAAGGGCAGATGGGGATCATCCCAGGCTCGATGGGCGCGAAAAGCTTTATCGTGCGCGGGCTGGGTAATGAAGAGAGCTTCTGCTCATGCAGCCACGGCGCCGGGCGTACCATGAGCCGTACCGCGGCGAAAAAACGCTTCACGGTGGAAGATCAGATCCGCGCCACGGCGCACGTGGAGTGCCGTAAAGACAGTGACGTCATTGACGAAATCCCGATGGCGTATAAAGACATCGAGGCCGTGATGGCCGCCCAGTCATCGCTGGTGGAAATTGTGCATACGCTGCGTCAGGTCGTGTGCGTTAAGGGATAATTTTAAGGAAAACAACATGGAACTGAACGGCGTAGACGCCGCCATGCGCGAGCGCGTGCGGCAGGTGTTAAGCGAAGTGGAAGAAAAGTATGGCGTGAAGGTGCTTTACGCCTGTGAGTCGGGCAGTCGGGGCTGGGGCTTTGCCTCGCCGGACAGCGACTATGACGTGCGCTTTCTCTATGTGCATCCGCCCGCGTGGTATTTACGAGTTGATGCGCCGCGCGATGTCATCGAACTGCCGATAGACGATACGCTCGACGTCTGCGGCTGGGAGTGGCGCAAAGCGCTCGGGCTGCTCAAGCGTGCGAACCCGACGCTTATCGAGTGGCTCGATTCGCCCGTCGTCTATCAGCAGGATGAAACCGCCATCGCTGCGCTGCGCGAACAGGTGCCGCTGTGGTTCTCCGCCGAGCGGGCGCGCTGGCACTACTACTCGATGGCGCGCAAAAACTTTCACAGCTATTTGCAGGGCGAGCAGGTGCGGCTGAAGAAATATTTTTACGTGCTGCGCCCGCTGCTGGCGGTGCGCTGGATAGAAGCAGGCAAGGGCGCGCCGCCGATGCGTTTTGTCGACTTACTGGATGGCACGGTGGACAATCCGCTGCTGCGTGACGACATCGACGTACTGCTGGCGAGAAAACAGCGGGCGGACGAGGCCGAGTATGGCGCGGCGATGCCGCGGATACACGCGTTCATCGCCGCAGAGCTCGCGCGCGGTGAAATCCCGCCCGACCTGCCGCACAGCGAAAAAGCGCAGGCGAGTCTGTTAGATAAGCTGCTGTATGAAACGGTAATGGCCTGACGATGTCAGGCCATTTTTTTCTTATTCAAACAGATTGTGATGCAGCTTCTGCACGACCTGCTCGGCTTCGTGGCCCGGCACCAGGAAGCAAAGGTTATGGCTGGATGCGCCGTAACAAATCATGCGGATGTTGAACGGCTCCATCACGCCAAACACTTCTTTACCCACGCCGCAGGCTTTAGAGAGATCGTTGCCAATCAGCGCCACCAGCGCCAGGTTCTCTTCCACTTCCACGCGGCAGAGCGAGGAGAGCTCGGTCAACAGCGCCTGGGTGAGCAGCGTATCGCCGGTTGAGGTCGAGCCGGTGGTGTCGAGCGTCAGCGCCACGCTCACTTCCGAGGTGGTTATCAGATCGACCGAAATATTGTGCCGCGCCAGGATGCTGAACACCTCCGCGAGGAAACCGCGCGAGTGCAGCATGTTGAGGCTGTGGAGCGTGAGCAGCGTCTGTTTACGGCGCAGCGCCAGCGCGCGGAACAGCGGCGGGTGCGTGGTTTTGTTGCACACCAGCGTGCCGCCCGCTTGCGGATCTTTGCTGGAGCCGACAAACACCGGAATATCGCTGCGCACCGCCGGCAGCAGGGTCGCCGGGTGCAGCACTTTGGCGCCGAAGGTCGCCATCTCGGCGGCTTCTTCAAAGGCGATTTCATCAATGCGTTTCGCGGCAGGCACCACGCGCGGGTCGGTGGTGTAGATGCCCGGCACGTCCGTCCAGATATCGACGCGGCGCGCCTGTAACGCCTCGGCGAGCAGGGCGGCGGTATAGTCGCTGCCGCCGCGGCCAAGCGTGGTGGTGCGTCCTTTGGCTTCGCTGCCGATAAACCCTTGCGTGATGACCAGTCCTTGCGCCAGGCGCGGCGCGAGCTGCTGTGCGCAGAGTTCGGCGAGGGCCGCGACATCCGGCTCGGCGCGGCCAAAACGGTCGCTGGTGCGCATCACTTTACGCACGTCGAACCACTGCGCCTGCATGTCACGTTCGCGGAGGATCTCGACAAACAGCAGCGTGGACATGAGTTCGCCGTGACTGACCAGCTCGTCGGTCAGCGCCGTAGAGGTGGCAAGCGACGCGGCTTCCGAAAGGGTGGCGATGTTTTCCAGCAGACGGTCGATCTCTTCACGGATAACCGCCGGGTTTTGCAGGCGTTCCAGGATGTCGTACTGAATTTTGCGGATGGCGTCGAGCTTTACAAAGCGCTCGGTCGCTTCCAGCCCTTCGGCCAGCGCCACCAGCAGATTAGTGATGCCAGCGGAGGCGGAAAGCACCACCAGGCGGACCTTGCCATCGTCCAGGACGACATCGGCGCTGCGGTTCATGGCGTCGAAATCCGCCACGCTGGTGCCGCCAAATTTAGCGACCACTAAAGAATTTGTCATAACTACCTCGTGTCAGGGAGCCATCCGTGATGGCACAACGTTTATCAGCCATGGCACAAGGAGAGAGCGGTAAGGGGGCGGACGCAGACGGGAAAAACCACAACCACATTCACCCAGAAGCGCTCCACCTTGCGAAGCGTCCGACTGCGGGCGCTTCGGGTGACAACCCAGGGGATTCAGCCCCTGCAGTCGATAGCGAACGTTGCCAGACGCCGCGCTACCTCGGCGTCGCTCCCCATTACGTGTGGTCGCAGGACTGGCTCCTTGCACACGCTACCTGGGCGACGCGCCTCTTCCGGCGATACTCTGCGCCTTTCGTCCTGCTGCGGCGTTGGCTTTCCTCGCTCACCCCAGTCACATACCTTTGTATGCTCCCGGGGATTCGCTGCGTCGCCGCCTTGCGGCAAAACGAAATGCTGGAGTATCGGTTTTGTTCAGACTGAGCGTGCGTTCGCTTTCTCGCTTACCGCCTTGCCACATCCCGAACTATTTTGGAAAACAGCGACTCATTGCTATTTGTTTTCCCGCAGCGTTGGCTTTCCTCGCTCACCCCAGTCACATACCTTTGTATGCTCCTGAGGATTCGCTGCGTCGCCGCCTTGCGGCAAAACGAAATGCTGGAGTATCGGTTTTGTTCAGACTGAGCGTGCGTTTGCTTTCTCGCTTACCGCCTTGCCACATCCCGAACTATTTTGGAAAACAGCGACTCATTGCTATTTGTTTTCCCGCGGCATGTCTGGCCTGGCAAAACGAAATGCTGGAGTATCGGTTTTCAGCTATTTCAGGTTTCCATGTATTGCGCCTGAAACACTATAAAATTGTCCGGCAGATGGCGCGCAGCGCGCATCGTAGCGGGACGTATTCATAAATAAAGGTTTGGCCGGGGGATTGTCAACGATACGGTCATGGGGATTTTTCATGTTACGCGGCCTGCCAGGAAAATAACTTATAACGGCTATACTTTGCTCTGGTCTCTGGGAAGGCTTGCGTCCGGCCTTATGATAAAAATCATCACAATTTCAGCGACTGGCGCTACAATCGACCGCAGTCACGATTCTCAAATCACAAGAGTATTGCTATGAAAAACATCAACCCAACGCAGACTTCTGCCTGGCAGGCACTACAGAATCACTTTGACGCCATGAAAGAGGTCACGATCGCTGAGCTCTTCGCCAACGACGCCGACCGCTTCAGTAAATTCTCTGCCACCTTCAATGATTTGATGCTGGTGGACTACTCCAAAAACCGCATCACCGAAGAAACGCTCAGCAAACTGCTGGATCTCGCAAAAGAGACCGATCTGGCGGGCGCTATCAAATCCATGTTCTCCGGCGAGAAGATTAACCGCACCGAAGACCGCGCCGTGCTGCACGTCGCGCTGCGCAACCGCAGCAACACGCCTATTCTGGTGGACGGCAAAGACGTCATGCCGGAAGTGAACGCCGTACTGGAGAAAATGAAAAAATTCTCCGAAGCGATTATCTCTGGCGAATGGAAAGGCTATACCGGTAAACCTATTACTGACGTGGTAAACATCGGTATCGGCGGCTCTGACCTCGGCCCGTTCATGGTGACCGAAGCGCTGCGTCCGTACAAAAACCACCTGAACATGCACTTCGTCTCTAACGTCGATGGCACTCACATCGCCGAAGTGCTGAAAAACGTGAACCCGGAATCCACGCTGTTCCTGGTCGCCTCCAAAACTTTCACCACCCAGGAAACCATGACCAACGCCCACAGCGCGCGTGACTGGTTCCTGAACACGGCCGGTGATGAAAAACACGTGGCGAAGCACTTCGCGGCGCTTTCCACTAACGCCAAAGCGGTCGGCGAGTTCGGTATCGACACCGCCAATATGTTTGAATTCTGGGACTGGGTCGGCGGCCGTTACTCCCTGTGGTCGGCGATTGGCCTGTCCATTATTCTGTCTGTCGGTTACGACAACTTTGTCGAGCTGCTCTCCGGCGCGCACGCGATGGACCAGCACTTCTCCACCACCGCGCTCGACAAAAACCTGCCGGTGCTGCTGGCGCTGATTGGCATCTGGTACAACAACTTCTTTGGCGCGGAAACCGAAGCGATCCTGCCGTACGACCAGTACATGCACCGTTTCGCGGCGTACTTCCAGCAGGGCAACATGGAATCCAACGGCAAATACGTTGACCGCAACGGCAACGCCGTGGATTACCAGACTGGCCCGATTATCTGGGGCGAGCCGGGCACCAACGGCCAGCACGCGTTTTACCAGCTGATCCACCAGGGCACCAAGCTGGTGCCGTGCGATTTCATCGCGCCGGCTATCACGCATAACCCGCTCTCTGACCACCATCCGAAGCTGCTGTCTAACTTCTTCGCCCAGACCGAGGCGCTGGCGTTCGGTAAATCCCGCGAGGTCGTGGAGCAGGAATTCGCCGCGCAGGGCAAAGATCCGAAAACCCTCGATCACGTGGTGCCGTTTAAAGTGTTCCAGGGCAACCGCCCGACCAACTCCATTCTGCTGCGCGAGATAACGCCATTCAGCCTGGGCGCGCTGATTGCGCTCTACGAGCACAAAATCTTCACCCAGGGCGCAATCCTGAACATCTTCACCTTCGACCAGTGGGGCGTGGAGCTTGGCAAGCAGCTCGCTAACCGCATCCTGCCGGAGCTTGGCGATGAGAAAGCGATCGACAGCCATGACAGCTCGACCAACGGCTTAATTAACCGTTATAAAGCCTGGCGCGGCTGAGAGCAGCAGCCCTGAAAAATAAGCGTAATGATGCCGGCAATATGCCGGCATTTTTTTCTCAGATAAATCTTGTTGTCCGCCGTCTTCCCGCTACTCTTTAATCTTGAGGTTAATCCGAAAATCGCCGCGCCCGGCTTACGCACGCCGGAAGGGTTTCAGATAAACCGGATAAACATCTTGCAGGTATATATTATAACAAATTGAAAAATATGCGATTTATATAAAATTCATTATGCCATCTCGCGTTATTTGTCTAATTATCCTAAAACCCTGTGCCTATTTCCCTGTGTCGTAAACCGACAGGGGTTGTTGTGTATACTCGGAAGCGCCTGAAAATCTTTTCGGGTAAATCTCCATTCATTCAATGAAGGGAAATTGATATGAAGAAAATCCTTAGTGGCGTTTTCGCCATTGCAGCGCTGGGCGCTGCTGCCTCAGCCCAGGCTGAACCGGTTAGCGTCGGTGAAGCGGCAGGCTCGGCAGCAACCTCCGTGTCGGTGGGCAGCTCCAGCGCCACCGCGTCAAGCACTGTAGGGTCGGTAGTCGGTGTGGCGCTTGCCGCCACCGGCGGCGGTGATGGTTCCAATACCGGTACCACCACTACCACCACCACCAGCACCACCCAGTAAACCCTTCGGGGGCTTTAACCATAACCACACTACGGTGTGGTTATTTTGACTTTTTTTGGGGAAATATCGTGAAGCGACTCGCGATTGTGTTGATGTGCCTGATGCTCCAGGCCTGCTCCACCACCACCAGGGAACTCGGCAATTCACTCAGGCAAAGTATCTTCGGCCCGGATGGCGTGCAGCTCACGGATGAAGATATCCAGAATATGCCCTACGCCAGCCAGTACATGACGCTGAATAATGGCCCGCAGCTTTTTGTGGTGCTCGCGTTTTCTGAGAATGGCCAGCAAAAATGGGTTACGCAGGACCGTGCGACCATCGTGACGCAGCATGGCCGCGTCGTGAAAACCTTAAGCCTCGCCGACAATCTTATCGACATCAATAACGTGGCCGCCGACCCGCTGGCGCACGCGAACCAAATTATCGACGGCGCCACCTGGACGCGCACGATGGGCTGGACCGAGCGCCATCAGGTGCGTTACGCCACCGCGCGTTCCACTTTTACCTGGGACGGCACCGACACGCTGAACGTGGGCAGCGACACGACGACCGTGCGCGTGCTGGATGAAGAAGTGACCACCGACGCGGCCACCTGGCATAACCGCTTCTGGGTGGACAGCGAAGGGCAGATTCGTCAGTCAAAACAATATCTGGGTGCGGGCTATTTTCCCATCACCACTATTCTGTTGAAGGCAGCGAAATAATGAAAACCACTCTTATCGCTTCGCTGATATTTAGCCTCGGCAGCTTTTCCGCTTTCGCCGACGGCACCATTACCGTTTATCGGGACCATGCACAGCCGCTAAAAGTCTCCGGCGCGAAACATCTCGCCGATCTAGTTTCTCAACCGCAGTTAGCCGGCAGCTGGTGGCTGGGCGCGGTTATCAGCGAACGTCAGGCAAGCGTTGAAGCGCAGGCGAAGCATCAGGTGCTGTTAAGCCGCCTGGCGTCACTGGCCGCCGAAGAGGGCGGCGAAGACGGCGCGGCGATTAACCGCGTGCGCCAGCAGTTGCAGGCTATGAAAGTGACGGGTCGTCAGCGCGTGATCCTCGATCCTGACCGGGTGCGGGTGCGTGCGAAAAACAACCCGCCGCTGGAAGGCGACTATGAGCTATGGGTCGGCCAGCAGCCATCCACCATTACGCTCGCAGGTCTGGTCAGCTCGCCTGGCAAGAAAATTTTTACCCCCGGCAAGCCGGTGACCGATTACCTCGATGAAGTCAGCCGTCTGAGCGGCGCTGAGCGCAGCTACGCCTGGCTTATTCAGCCAACCGGGCGCGTGGAAAAAGTGCCGGTAGCCTACTGGAATAAACGCCACGTCGAACCGATGCCCGGCAGCATCCTGTACGTCGGCTTTGCCGACCATACGTTTACCTCAGCGTATGACGGGCTGAACGAGCAAATCATCTCCTCTCTGACGCATCGGATACCGGATTAATGAAAAAACATCACTACTTCAGCCTGCTGGCGCTGGCGGTCGCTTGCGGCTGTCATGCCGAAACGTATCAGGCGCCTGTTGGCCCCTCGCAGACCGATTTTGGGGGCGTGGGCCTGCTGCAGACGCCGACGGCGCGTATGGCGCGCGAAGGCGAGCTCAGCCTTAACTATCACGACAACGACCAGTATCGTTACTACTCGGCGTCTATTCAGCTGTTCCCGTGGCTCGAAACCACGCTGCGCTATACCGACGTGCGTACCCGCGAATACTCCAACGTGGAGTCGTTCTCCGGTAACCAGACCTATAAAGATAAAGCATTCGATCTCAAGCTGCGTCTGTGGGAAGAGGGCTACTGGCTGCCGCAGGTGGCGGTGGGCGCGCGCGATATCGGCGGTACGGGGCTGTTTGATGCCGAATACCTGGTCGCCAACAAAGCCTGGGGCCCGTTTGATTTTTCACTCGGGCTCGGCTGGGGCTATCTCGGCACCAACGGCAACGTGAAAAACCCGTTCTGCCAGTATGACGACAAATTCTGCTATCGCGACCCGAGCTACCAGCGCGCGGGCTCTATTGACGGCAGCACGATGTTCCACGGCCCGGCCGCGATTTTCGGCGGCGTCGAATACCAGACCCCGTGGCAGCCGCTGCGCCTGAAGCTGGAGTATGAAGGCAACAACTACACCCAAGACTTCGCGGGCAAAATCGATCAGAAGAGCAAGTTCAACGTCGGCGCTATCTACCGCGTCGCCGACTGGGCGGACGTTAACCTGAGCTACGAGCGCGGCAACACGGTGATGTTCGGCTTTACGCTGCGCACCAACTTTAACGATCTACGCCCGTCGTATAACGATAGCCGTCGCCCGGAGTATGATCCGCAGCCGCAGGATGCGATGCTGCAGCACAGCGTGGTGGCCAATCAGCTCACCTCGCTGAAATATAACGCCGGGCTTAACAACCCGCAGATTCAGGTCAAAGGCGACACCCTCTATGTGACCGGCGAGCAGTATAAATATCGCGACTCGCGCGAAGGCATCGAGCGCGCCAACCGTATCATCATGAACGACCTGCCGGAAGGCGTGAACCGCATCCGGGTGACCGAAACGCGGCTGAACATGCCGCAAGTGACGACGGAAACCGACGTGGCGAGCCTCAGGCACCATCTCGAAGGCGAGCCGCTCGGCCATGAAACCCAACTGGTGCAGCAGCGCGTCACGCCGGTTGAGGCAGAAAACCCGGAGCAGGGCTGGTATATCGAGAAGTCGCGCTTTAACTTTTCGATAAACCCGGTGCTGAACCAGTCCATCGGCGGCCCTGAAAACTTCTACATGTACCAGCTCGGCCTGATGGGCACCGCCGATCTGTGGCTGACCGACCATCTGCTGACGACAGGCAGCGTATTTGTGAACCTGGCGAATAACTACGACAAGTTCAGCTACACCAACCCGAAAGACAATTCGCCGCTGCCGCGCGTGCGTACCCGCGTGCGTGAATATGTTGAAAACAACTATTACGTTAACAACATGCAGGCGAACTACTTCCAGCATCTGGGCGGCGACTTCTACGGTCAGGTCTACGCGGGTTATCTGGAAACCATGTACGCGGGCGCGGGTGCCGAAGTGTTGTGGCGTCCGGTGGACAGCAACTGGGCGTTCGGCGTCAACGGCAACTATGTGAAGCAGCGTGACTGGACCAGCCCGCAGAACATGATGAAGTTCACCGATTACAGCGTGAAAACCGGGCATCTGACCGCCTACTGGACACCGCCATTCGCGCAGGACGTGTTGTTTAAAGCGAGCGTCGGCCAGTATCTGGCGGGCGATAAAGGCGGCACGCTTGAGGTGATGAAACATTTCGACAGCGGGATCGTGGTGGGCGCGTACGCGACCATCACCAACGTCTCGCCGGAAGAGTACGGCGAAGGGGATTTCACCAAGGGCGTGTATGTGTCCGTGCCGTTTGATCTCTTTACCACCAGCCCGACCCGCAGCCGCGCGGCCATCGGCTGGACGCCGCTCACCCGCGACGGCGGCCAGATGCTGGGCCGTAAATTTGATCTCTATAGCATGACCAGCGATAAGAGCCTGAACTTCCGTTAAAGGTACGGCAGATGTAGGGGGCGGTGGGCGCGCTGCGCTTACCGCCGTTACAAGGTTGTTCGTGTGGGATGGCGGGTGCGCTTAACCACCATACGGTTGAGATGTCGTAGGGCGGGTAAGCGTAGCGCACCCGCCACGCGATTTACCGCTTACAACCGCCGCAACAACCGCGCCGGATTCCCGGCGTACACGCCTTTCTCGGTGATGGGCTTCGTCACCACGCTGCCTGCGCCAATCACCGCACCGCTGCAAATCGACTCTGCGAGGATCGTCGCACCGCTACCAATCGAGACGTTATCGCCAATGGTTATCCGCACCCAGTGGTCGCTGTTCGGGTCTGGCTTGCCGTCACGGAACATATCGTTGGCGAACATCACCCCGTGACCGATAAAACAATCCTCGCCAATGGTCACAGACTCGCAGATAAACGTATGCGACTGCACCCGCGTGCCGCGGCCAATGCGCGTATAGCGCTGGATCTCCACAAACGGGCCGATAAATACCCCGTCGCCCAGCTCGCACTCATACAGGTTGGCGGGGTGATAAATCATCACGTCGCGCCCCACCACGACATCACTCACCCGCGCCTCGCGCATTTTCGGCGTATTTCCGAACATCACGCACGCTCCCGCTCAAGACGAGCGACAATCTGCGCCAGTGCGGCGCGTGGGCTGGTGAGCAATTTGGGGTGGCTGAAGTAACGCGCCGCGCCCGCCATCGAAGCCTGGGCCAGCGCCACGCAGCCTGCGCCGCGCGCGAATGCCTGCTCAGCGGCCCCGGCGACACGCTGGTGAAAGGCGTCATGCTGGCCGCTCTGGAACAGCGTCCAGGCGTCGGGAATAAGCTCTACGGCCAGCGGTGTGGTGGGCGACAGCGTGGCGCGAAACAGCGCTGCGGTCGGGTGAAGCGTGGTCGGCGCGGCGCACAGCACCACCACGGGCTGCCCGGCGGTGGACGCCGCCTGCGCCAGCGCGCGGTCCACGCGCATGATGCCCGGATCCTGGCTCAGGAAATCAGCAGCGGAGCCGAGCGTCGAGCAGGTAAGCAGGACCACATCGGCATCGGTACGCAACTGCGCCAGCGCGGCGATGGTCTCTTTTTCAATCTCTGGCGTCACACCGCCCGCGGCCTGCGCCTGTTCGAGCAGGTGCGGCATGACCTCGTGGGTTAGGGCGTCTTGCGCAAGACTCAGCGAGCGGGCGGCTTCATCAAACACCGCGACGTTACTTTGCGCCGTATGCAGGCAGGCTATTTTCATTCTCTTTCCCTGTCGTCAGTAAGCGTTAACGCGACCGTTAACGGTACGCAGGCCCGTCGGGCGCTGCAAAATCTGAACCCTTGAGTATAGACCCCGTCGCGCGCTTCGTGGCGGCGCGCGCGGACAATAAAAAAGGCGGCCCGCAGGCCGCCGAAACAAACATCAAGTCAGGGATACAATGGATCTACAGTGGCAAAAAAAATGATGAAGAGGGTTAGCCTTTCACGCCGCCCGCCGTCAGGCCGCTCACCAGCCAGCGCTGCGCCAGCAGGAAGACGACGGTAATCGGGATCGCGGACAGCACGGCCGCCGCGGCGAAATCGCCCCACAGGTAGTTTTGCGGGTTGAGATATTGCTGCATGCCCACCGCCAGGGTGTAGCTGTCCACATCGCGCAGCAGCAGCGAGGCGACCGGCACTTCGGTGATGGCGCCGATAAACGACAGAATAAACACCACCGCCAGAATCGGCACCGAGAGCGGCAGCAGCACCAGACGGAACGCCTGCCACGGCGTCGCGCCGTCCAGCGCCGCTGCTTCTTCCAGCGAGCCGTCGATCGTTTCGAAGTAGCCTTTGATGGTCCAGACATGCAGCGCGATACCGCCCAGATAGGCGAAGATCACGCCGCCGTGGGTGTTGAGCCCGATAAACGGAATGTACTGACCCAGGCGGTCAAACAGCGCATAGAGCGCCACCAGCGACAGCACCGCCGGGAACATCTGGAAAATCAGCATACCTTTCAGCAGCGCGCCCTTGCCCGGAAAGCGCATACGGGCGAAGGCGTAGGCGCAGGTGGTGGAGAGCGCCACGATGCCAGCTGCGGTGATCCCGGCGATTTTCACCGAGTTCCACAGCCATAACAGCACCGGGAACGGCGGCGGCGTTACGCGGCCATCGGCATGCTCGACGCTAAACCCGAGCGCGAGACGCCAGTGCTCCCAGGAGATCTGGTCCGGGATCAGGCTGCCGGTGGCAAAGTTGCCGGGGCGCAGCGAAATCGCCACGACCATCAACAGCGGAAACATAATGGCGGCGATAAAGGCCAGCAGCAGCAGATGCGTGGCCAGCAGACGCAGCTTCTGCGATTTCGGTTGAACCATAGCCATGTGAAGTCTCCTTAATCAAACTTAATGCGCGTGGCTTTGAGGTTCACCACCGCCAGCGCACCGACCAGCAGGAAGATCAGCGTGGCGATCGCCGCCGCAAGGCCGAAGTCCTGTCCGCCGCCGCCTTCAAAGGCGATACGCCAGGTGTAGCTCACCAGCAGGTCGGTATACCCCGCAGGCGTCGTCGTGCCGATGCGGTCCGGGCCGCCGTTGGTCAACAGCAGGATCAGCACGAAGTTATTAAAGTTAAACGCGAAGCTTGCAATCATCAGCGGCGTCAGCGGTTTGATGAGCAGCGGGAACGTTATCTTAAAGAAGTTCTGGAACGGGCCTGCGCCGTCCATCGCCGAGGCTTCATACAGATCGTCCGGAATCGCCTTCAAAAGGCCCATGCAGAGGATCATCATGTACGGATAACCAAGCCAGGTGTTGACGATGATTATCATGGCGCGCGCCGTGGTCGGGTCGGTAAACCAGGCCGGTTTGATGCCGAACAGCGCGCTCAGCATCATGTTGATCTCCCCGAAACTCTGGTTGAACAACCCTTTGAAAATCAGAATCGAGATAAACGATGGCACCGCGTAGGGCAGGATCAGCAGCACGCGATAGATGGCTTTGCCCTTGAGCGATTCCCACTGGACAAGACACGCCAGCACCATGCCGACCGCCACCGTCAGCACGACGGTCAGCGCCGCGAATACGATGGTCCAGACGAAGATGGCCATAAAGGGCTTCTGGATGCCATCATCGGCGAAAACGCGTAAAAAGTTGTCCCAGCCGATGGAAACGGTGTAACCGGGGCTGAGCTTTTCATCGCCCCACTGGCCATCGGCATTAATGGCCTGGTAGAAGCCGATGTCGTTATTCGGGCGATATTTCACGCCGCTCTGGTTATTCGTGAGCGTGCCGTCATCGGCGAGCGTGTAGAGCGGGCGGGTGCCGGAGAACTGGCGCAGCGAACTCATAACGAGCTGGCTGGCGTCCGGCAGTTCCGCGGTGAGCTGGGTCAGCGCCTGGCGGTTCTGGGTGATGACGCGAAGCGTCGCGCGCTCGCCTTCCGGCAGGGCAGGCGCGGCGGTGAGCTTGAGTTTCTGCTCGCCGCCGAATTTAAACGGCTCAGAGACGAAGTATTTGCCGCCAGCGCCGTCGGTCAGCGCCAGACGCCACTGTTCGCCTGAAGGGTAAAGGCCGAAGGTGTAGCTGTCGCCCGCCTGATATTTACGGTCCATCAGCACCTGACGCGCGCGCTCCTGGGTGAGCTGGTTGGTGCTGCTGTAGTTGGTAAAGGCGATGGCGATGGTGCAGGCCAGCGGAAAGAGGACGAACAGCCCCATGCCCGCAAGGCCCGGGTAGATATAACGCCACGCGTAGGCACGGCGATTAGCGAAAATATAGAGGCCAACCGAGCTTAAAATCAGCGTCATGATGGCGAACAGGTACTCCCCCTGCGCGTACATTAAAACGACAAGGTAACCCACCAGTAAGCCCAGCAGACCCATCGCCGACCATTTCAGCGCGTCGCTTTGCCACCAGCGTTTCTTTTTAATGACATCCATGGGGATCTTCCTCAACAACGGTGAAAACGTAGGTGTGGCCGTGCCACGATGTAACGCTTTGCATGCTGTGATGGGTACGTTGGCTTACCCACCGGTTTTTGTTGGTGGGTACGCTTCGCTTACCCACCGTAAATCTCTGCAATTGTTTTTGTAGGGCGGGTAAGCAAAGCGCCACCCGCCGTTTTCCATTAAGAATTACTTCGCAATACGGCCCTGCGCGTCTTTCAGCGCTTCGTCAACGGTCTGGCGACCGGTTACGGCGTTGATGACCGCAGTACGAACGGCATACCAGAACGCAGACATCTGCGGCACGTTCGGCATGATTTCACCGGTTTTCGCGTTCGCCATCGTGGCGGCGATGCGCGGATCTTTCTCCAGTTTCTCCTGGTAGGATTTCAGCGCGACGGCGCCCAGCGGTTTGTCTTTATTCACCGCTTCCAGACCTTGATCGGTCAGCAGGTAGTTTTCCAGAAACTCTTTCGCCAGCTCTTTGTTCGGGCTGGCGGCATTAATGCCGGCGCTCAGCACGCCCACGAACGGTTTAGACGGCTTGCCTTTGAAGGTCGGCAACTGGGCGACGCCGTAGTTCACCTTGCTCTTGTCGATGTTCGCCCACGCCCACGGACCGTTAATGGTCATGGCGGTGTCACCCTTGTTGAACGCGCCTTCCGCGATGGAGTAATCGGTGTCGGCGTTCATGTGTTTATCTTTGATAAGCTGAACCAGGAAATTCAGACCCGCTTTCGCGCCCGCGCTGTCCACACCGACGTTTTTCACGTCATATTTGCCGTTCTCAAACTTAAACGCGTAACCGCCGTCGGCTGCGATAATCGGCCATGTGAAGTACGGTTCCTGGAGGTTAAACATCAGCGCGCTCTTGCCTTTCGCTTTCAATTCTTTATCCAGTTTCGGGATCTCTTCCCAGGTCTTAGGCGGGTTCGGCACCAAATCTTTGTTGTAAATCAGCGACAGGGATTCCACCGCCACCGGGTAGGCGATGATTTTGCCGTTATAGCGCACCGCGTCCCAGGTGAAAGGATAGAGTTTGTCCTGGAAGGCTTTCTCCGGCGTGACTTCTGCCAGCAGGCCAGACTGCGCGTAACCACCAAAACGGTCGTGAGCCCAGAAGATGATGTCCGGACCGTCGCCCGTCGCGGCGACCTGCGGGTATTTCTCTTCCAGCTTGTCCGGATGCTCAACGGTGACTTTGATGCCGGTGTCCTGTTCAAACTTCTTACCCACTTCGGCCAGGCCGTTATAGCCTTTATCGCCGTTGATCCAGATAACCAGCTTACCTTCTTCAATTTTGGCCAGAGCAGAGGCAGAAAAGAGCGCCGTCGTCAGCGCGGAGAGGGCGAGGAGGCGTACGCCGCTTTTAATTTTCATAACTCCTATCCTTTTAGTGGTTTGCGCGTGGATACACGTGTTGGCTTTACCTTTACCAGTCTGGGCATCTGACAAGCGCTTCTCATCCTCCTTTCCTCTACGCCCCACCGCCTCGTAATGTGATCTGGGTTACATAAGTAGAATTTATGTGGTCTGGCGCACAGAAAACCGCTGCGTTTTTTGCCGTCCACATCACGAAAATCGCCGCGGGCCGCCCGGCGTCGGGACTGCCGCCAACCCCTCATCCTCCCGTCTCCTCCCCCATAAAAAAGCCGGGGGTGGAGGATGGCCCGGCCTCGCGCAGGGCGCATAGTGCCGTCAACGTGGTTTTCCCCCGCGAGAGGCGGGTGAAGTAGACAAGGGAGAAGGGAATGGCAGGCGTTCAGCTTCGCAACGTAACAAAAGCCTGGGGCGAGGTGGTGGTGTCGAAGGATATCAATCTCGACATTACCGAAGGCGAGTTTGTCGTGTTTGTCGGGCCGTCGGGCTGCGGTAAATCAACGCTGCTGCGTATGATTGCCGGGCTTGAGACCATCACCAGCGGCGATTTGCATATCGGCGGCAAGCGTATGAATGACGTGCCGCCCGCCGAGCGCGGCGTGGGGATGGTGTTTCAGTCTTATGCGCTCTATCCGCATTTGTCGGTTGCTGAAAACATGTCCTTTGGCCTGAAGCTGGCCGGCGCACGCAAAGAGGCTATCAACCAGCGCGTCACGCAGGTGGCCGAGGTGTTGCAGCTGGCGCACCTGCTGGATCGCCGCCCGAAAGCCCTCTCTGGCGGTCAGCGTCAGCGCGTGGCGATTGGCCGTACGCTGGTGGCGGAGCCGTCTGTCTTCCTGCTTGATGAGCCGCTTTCTAACCTTGACGCCGCGCTGCGCGTACAGATGCGCATAGAGATCTCCCGTCTTCATAAGCGCCTTAAGCGCACCATGATTTACGTCACCCATGATCAGGTCGAAGCGATGACGCTTGCCGACAAAATCGTGGTGCTGGACGCAGGCCGCGTCGCCCAGGTCGGCAAGCCGCTTGAGCTTTATCACTATCCGGCGGATCGCTTCGTCGCGGGCTTTATTGGCTCGCCGAAGATGAATTTCCTGCCGGTGAAAGTCACCGCCACCGCCATCGATCAGGTGCAGGTGGAGCTGCCGAACCGCCAGCTGGTCTGGCTGCCGGTAGAGAGTGCCCAGGTTCAGGTGGGCGCCAATATGTCTCTTGGCATCCGTCCGGAACACCTCCTGCCGAGCGATATCGCCGACGTTACCCTCGAAGGCGAAGTGCAGGTGGTCGAGCAGTTAGGTCATGAAACTCAGATTCACATCCAAATCCCTGCTCTGCGTCAGAACCTGGTTTACCGCCAGAATGACGTCGTGCTGGTAGAAGAGGGCGCCACATTCGCTATCGGCTTGCCGCCGGAGCGTTGTCATCTTTTTCGGGAAGATGGCACCGCCTGTCGTCGGTTGCATAAAGAGCCGGGCGTTTAAGCGCCCCCGATTACAAAGAAAAGCAAAAGATCTCAGGAGATAGAATGATGATAACTCTGCGTAAACTCCCTCTGGCTGTGGCCGTCATGGCGGGTATCTTCGCCGCGCAGGCCTCTGCGGTGGACTTCAAAGGTTATGCCCGTTCCGGCATTGGCTGGACCGGTAGTGGCGGCGAACAGCAGTGCTTCCAGGCAACGGGTGCGGGTTCTAAATACCGTCTGGGTAACGAATGCGAAACCTATGCGGAACTTAAATTCGGTCAGGAAGTGTGGAAAGAGGGCGACAAGAGCTTCTACTTCGATACTAACGTGGCGTACTCCGTTGCTCAGCAAAATGACTGGGAAGCCACCAGCCCGGCGTTCCGTGAAGCTAACGTGCAGGGTAAAAACCTGATCGATGCGCTGCCGGGTTCAACCATCTGGGCCGGTAAACGATTCTATCAGCGTCACGATGTTCACATGATCGACTTCTACTACTGGGATATCTCTGGCCCGGGCGCAGGTATTGAAAATGTCGATCTGGGCTTTGGTAAGCTCTCTGTTGCGGCAACCCGTTCCTCTGAAGCTGGCGGTTCGGCCACCTTCCAAAGCGACAGCATTTATGATTACAACAAGAGCACGGCTAACGACGTCTTTGACGTACGTTTAGGTAGCCTGGAATTGAACCCGGGCGGCACGCTGGAACTCGGTGTGGACTATGGCCGTGCCAACGCGCGTGACGACTACTATCTTGCTGACGATGCGACCAAAGACGGCTGGATGTTCACCGCTGAACACGTTCAGACCATCGGTACTGGCTTCAACAAATTTGTTGTTCAGTATGCGACAGATGCGCTGACCTCTCAGGGCAAAGGCCTGTCTCAGGGCTCCGGCATTGGCATCAGCGACACCGATCCTAAATTTGCGTATGCCCAGAACAACAACGGCCACATGCTGCGTTTGATCGACCACGGCTCAATTTCCATGGGCGATCGCTGGGACATGATGTATGTCGGTATGTACCAGGATATCGACTGGGATAACAACAACGGCACCCGCTGGTGGACCGTGGGTGTGCGCCCGATGTTCAAATGGACGCCTATCATGAGCACCCTGCTGGAAGTTGGCTATGACAACGTGAAATCCCAGCGTACTGACGAAACCAACAACCAGTACAAAATCACCCTGGCGCAACAGTGGCAGGCAGGCGACAGCATCTGGTCTCGTCCGGCGCTGCGCGTGTTCGCAACCTATGCGAAGTGGGATGAAAAATGGGGCTATGACCGTGAAGGTAACCCGAGCAACAACGCCAACTATGGCTACGCAGTTAAAGATGGCTTTAACGGCGGCAGCTTCGGCCGCGGCGACAGCGACGAGTGGAGCTTCGGCGCCCAGATGGAAATCTGGTGGTAATCACGCGTTATCGTAGTAACAAGGGGGGCGAAAGCCCCTCTTACCCCTCATTGAAAGTACCGATTTTCGGGAAACGCGCTATTGCCTGGCTACCGTTTCCCTTTCCACCCGAGGTAATAAAAATGAAAAAACGTCTCGTCGCATTATGCTTAAGCGCAGCGCTGCTCGCGGGCGCGCCTGCCGTCAGCGTTGCTGATGTGAATATCGTACCGCAGAACACCGCTGCTGCGCCCGCTATCCCGGCCGCTGAATTACAGCGCCTGACCTGGACCCCTGTCGCGCAGTCGCAAACTCAGACGACCGATCTCGCCGCCATCGGCCAGACCCTGAACGTGCCGGGCATTACCGGTAAAGTCGCCGCGTACAGCGTACCGGCGAATATCGGCGAGCTGACTATCACGCTCACCAGTCTGGCAAACAAACAGACCGGTATTTATGCCCCGAACGTGCTGGTGCTGGATCAGAACTTAACGCCTGCCGCGTACTTCCCGAGCAGCTACTTTACCTATCAGGAACCGGGAGTGGTCTCTGAAGACCGGCTCGAGGGCGTTATCAAGCTGACGCCAGCGCTCGGGCAGCAGAAACTTTACCTGCTGGTTTTCACTACGCCGCAGGATTTGCAAAAGACCACCACCATGACCAACCCGGCGAAAGCTTACGCCAAAGGGGTGGGTAACGCCGTGCCGGATATCGCTGACCCGGTGGCCCGTCATACGCCTGACGGCAAGCTTAAACTGAAAGTAAGCACTAACTCCGCATCCAGCGTTCTGGTCGGCCCGCTGTTTGGCTCTTCCGGCCCGTCTTCTGTGACGGTTGGCAATACCGCAGCGCCTGCCACGGCCTATAGCGCACCGGCACCAACACCAGCACCGGGTGCCGCACCTGCGCCTGCCGCGAAGAGCGAACCGGTACTGAATGACACTGAGGCCTATTTTAACCGCGCCATCAAACAGGCGGTCGCCAAAGGGGATGTCGATAAGGCCCTGAAACTGCTGAATGAAGCCGAGCGTCTGGGCTCCACCACGGCTCGCCAGACTTTTATCAGCAGCGTAAAAGGCAAGGGGTGACAGTCGCCCCGCGCTGCTGATGTTTGCAACACCTGGTGCGCGTTCGCGCACCTTTTTTCCCGACGCAACATGATGTCCTGTTGCACCCATGTTGCGCTCTTGTTCTTACTCCTTGTTTCCCCGCCCCCGTTTTGCCGGTTCTGCGTTACAATACGTCCACTTTTGGCCCCGGAGAGTCACGCATGTCCCATCCCGCGCTAAGACAACTGCGCGCGTTGTCCTTTTTTGACGATACCAGCACGCTTGATAGCACATTACTGGAGTGGCTGATGCTGGAAGACTCCATGACCCGCCGCTTTGAAGGTTTTTGCGAACGCGTCACCGTGGAGATGCTGTTTGAAGGGTTTGTCGGCCCCGAGGCACTGGCTGAAGAGGGCGCGTTTTTACCCCACGAGCCGCGTTACTGGCTGCGGGAGATTCTGCTGTGCGGCGATGGCGTACCGTGGCTGGTTGGGCGCACGCTGGTACCTGAGTCTACACTGTGTGGGCCGGAACTGGCGTTGCAGCAGCTTGGCACCACGCCGCTTGGCCGTTATCTCTTCACGTCATCGACCCTGACGCGCGACTTTATCCAGCCGGGCCGCAGCGACGAACTCTGGGGACGACGCTCCCTGCTGCGGTTGTCCGGCAAGCCGCTGCTGCTGACCGAACTGTTTTTACCCGCATCACCCTTGTACGGAGAGGAAAAATAATGGAGTGGAGCCTGACGCAGGATAAGCTGCTCGCCTATCACCGCCTGATGCGCACCGATAAGCCGATCGGCGCGTTACTGCTTCTCTGGCCGACGCTGTGGGCGCTGTGGGTGGCGTCTCCTGGCGTGCCGCCGCTGTGGATCCTCGCGGTCTTTGTCGCCGGTGTCTGGCTGATGCGCGCCGCAGGCTGCGTGGTGAACGATTATGCCGACCGTAAATTTGATGGTCATGTGAAGCGCACGGCGCACCGGCCTTTGCCGAGCGGCGCAGTGACGGAGAAAGAGGCACGGAATCTGTTCGTTATTCTGGTGCTGCTGTCGTTTTTGCTGGTGCTGACGCTGAATGTGAAAACGATCCTGCTTTCGGTCGCGGCGCTGGCGCTGGCCTGGATGTATCCCTTCATGAAGCGCTACACCCATCTGCCGCAGGTGGTGCTGGGCGCGGCGTTTGGCTGGTCGATTCCGATGGCGTTTTGCGCCGTCAGCGAGTCGCTGCCGTTAAGCTGCTGGCTGATGTTTTTCGCCAATATCTGCTGGGCGGTGGCCTACGATACGGAATACGCGATGGTCGATCGCGATGATGATGTGAAAATCGGCGTGAAGTCGACGGCTATCCTGTTCGGGCGTCACGATAAGTTGATTATCGGGCTGTTGCAGATTGCCGTGCTGGCGCTGCTGGGTACCGTCGGCTGGCTGAATGGCCTGGGCGCGTTTTTCTACACCGGGCTGGCAGGCGCTGCTGCGCTGTTTATCTGGCAGCAGAAAATCATCGCCGGGCGCGATCGCGACGCCTGCTTCCGCGCATTTTTAAATAATAACTACGTGGGGCTGTTGGTGTTTATCGGGCTGGCGCTAAGTTATTTAAAATTTTAATAAAAAGGCGGGGAAACCCGCCTTTTTTAATGGCGTGAAGAGCAGATGTGCGTAACGACAGAATGGACGCCTGATGGTGGATGCGCTGCGCTTACCTATCCTGTGAAACCAGATAATGCCTGAGCGCTGTATATACGCATGGCGGGTAAGCAAAGCGTCCTCGCTGCAGAAGATTTAACGCCGCACCCGCCAATAAAAAAGGCGGGTCTCCCCGCCTTTTTGTTGTCTGTTGCCAGAACCTGTCACTCGCCCGCTTGTGCGGCCGCGCTCTCAATCGTCAACCTGACGTCAGAGGTCATCAGCTCCGCCAGCATCTGGTAAACCTTCATGGTCTCCGCGGGCTCGGCATCCCCGGTATCGCTGATATAGCCTTCATCGCGAAGCGTCAGCACCAGCGTTGAGAACACCGCTTTATCAAAGAATTCCGGCGCATTGATGCCATGCAACACGGAGAGGCGCTGCGCCACGGTTCGGCTCTCTTTTTCCAGCGTGCCGCGGTTGATGGACGGATTCGCGCTCAGCAGCCAGAAGGTGATCGCGTAGCGTTGCAGCGTTTCGCGAACGCCCGCCGCCAGCAGTTGCAACGTGCGGGAGCGCGCCGGGTTAACCTGCAACCAGACGTCATCCGCAAGGATGAGCCCCTGGCGCGCCAGTTCGTTAACCAGCGCATCGACCACGGCGGCCACTTCTTCTTTTTCCCAGCGCAGGAACAGCTCCGCCTTGAGCATCGGGAACAGCAGTTCGACCTGCTGCTGCACCGCCTCGCGGCTGATGCGGCGATGCTGCGTCACGATAGCGGCGATAAGCGAAGGCAGCACCAGCATATGCATGATGTTGTTACGGTAATAGGTCATCAGCACGGCCTGCTCGCGCGGCAGAATGATGATATCGCCGATGGTGTCCTTCTCGACCTCGAACTTGTTCATCTGCAGCGCATGCTCGATGAGCTGTGTGGCCGTCGCGTCCGGCACCGTGGCGTCCGACGCGTACGGTACGTTGCGCAGCAGGCTCACGTAGCACTCCAGCTGTTCGGTCAGCTGCTCGCGGGTTAACGAGCGCTGGCGCGACGCCAGTAGCGCGGTGCAGCAGAGGTTCATGGCGTTAGCCGCGCCCGCGTTGTTGATGCGCACCATCAGCTGTGCCGCAATCTCATTGACCGTTGGCGTCAGCCATGCCGGACGCACCGCTTCGATAGGATCGATAGCGTCGCGCCACTCCGGCACATGCTGGTTAAGGAAGGCGATAAGCGGCAGCGGCTCGCCGAAGTTCACGTAACCCTGGCCTAAGTTACGCAGCTTGCTCAGGCCGCGGAGCATTTGCAGCAGGCTCTCTTTTTCCTTGGTGGCACCGCGCAGCTCTTTAGCGTAAGTGCCCACTTCCATCACGTGTTCATAGCCGATGTAAATCGGCACCAGCGTAATCGGACGCGTGCCGCCGCGCAGCATCGCCTGGATGGTCATAGAGAGCGTGCCGGTTTTCGGGTCGAGCAGACGACCGGTGCGTGAACGCCCGCCCTCAACGAAGTACTCTACCGAATAGCCGCGGCTGAACAGTTCACCCAGGTATTCGCGAAACACCGTGGAATAAAGCTTATTACCTTTAAAGGTGCGGCGAATAAAGAACGCGCCCAGGCGACGGAAAATCGGCCCGGCAGGCCAGAAGTTCAGGTTGATACCGGCAGCGATATGCGGCGGCACTAGCCCCTGATGATAGAGCACGTAGGAGAGCAGCAGATAGTCCATGTGGCTGCGATGGCAGGGCACATACACAATCTCATGGCCGTCGTGGGCCAGCTGACGCACGCGCTCGGCGTTATGGACGTTGATGCCCTGATAGAGACGGTTCCAGGTAAAGCCCAGTACGCGGTCTGTAAGGCGAATCGCCTCATAAGAGAAATTGGCGGCGATCTCTTCCATTAACGCCACGGCGTTCTGCTGGGCTTTCTCGTGCGAGATTTTTTTGGTGCGCGCTTCGTCTTCAACGGCGCGGGCGATAGCTTTTGACGAGAGCAGCTTGTTAAAGAGATCCTGACGCGCCGGCAGACGCGGACCGACGGCGGCGAGGCGCTGGCGGGCGAAATGCATGCGCGCCACGCGGGCCAGCTTCTGGGCGATACGCTTGTCGGTGCCGTGCTCGGTCGCCATGCGGCGCAGTGACACCGGCGGCGAGAAACGGACAAAGCTGTCGCGGCCAAGCCAGGAGACCGCAAAGAATTTCTGAATGCCGTTTAACATGCGCAGCGGCGGGTTTTCTTCGCCTTTTTCGCGGCCCGGTGCGCGACCGAACATGACGGAGACGGGCACCATCTGGACGTCGAGATCCGGGTTGCTGCGGTGCAGGTCAAGATAGTTGTGGAACAGCTTGATCGACTCTTCTTTCGGCGTGTAGTACGTGAACACGCGCGGGCCGCCATGGATAAACACATGGCGCGGCAACTCGGTGCCGTCGATAACCAGCGGCTCCAGAGGGTCCGGCAGATCGTGCGCCAGGCACTGGGCCCGCAGCGTCAGGAGATCTGCCTTCGAGTTATATGGCAGCACGTACATGATGGGACGTGACGTGTCGAGCCCAAGTTCGGGGCAGGGCGCCGCCGGGATGGACTTGCTTTTTACCAGCACGCTTAATGGTAAATTAAGTAATTTGTAGTAAATTCGTGGCCAACCGGACATAAACGATGTAAAGCCTCTGGTTAATAATGCAATTGCGGCGCAAGAATATCAGAAACTCCGTAGAATTTCTGTGGTGCTTCTTTATCGAAGCGCATTAGCATTGACGCCTGAATTTAAAAAAGGTTTCTTGTCATGGCCAATAACACCAAGGGATTAACCCGAATTATTAAAGCAGCTGGCTATTCCTGGAAGGGATTGAGCGCTGCCTGGAAAAATGAAGCGGCGTTTCGCCAGGAGGCGGTCGCCGTTATTGCTGCAATTATTATCGCTTGTTGGCTGGACGTCGACCCGATGACCCGTGTCATGCTCATAAGCTCCGTGATGCTGGTGATGATCGTCGAGATCCTCAACAGCGCCATCGAAGCGGTAGTGGACCGTATCGGTCCTGAATTTCATGAGCTTTCGGGCCGCGCCAAGGACATGGGCTCCGCCGCCGTGCTGATGTCGATTATCCTTGCGCTGGTCGTGTGGGTCACGCTGCTCTGGCAGCATTTGCGATAAGTTTTCCAGAAATCGCTAAAGAAGCGCTTTTTTAACCGGTTATGGTTTTAAAATCGCCTTTAGCTGTATATACTCACAGCATCACTGTATATGCACCCAGGGGGCGGAATGAAAGCATTAACTACCAGGCAACAAGAGGTGTTTGATCTCATTCGGGATCACATCAGCCAGACCGGCATGCCGCCTACGCGCGCGGAAATTGCGCAACGTCTGGGGTTCCGTTCGCCTAACGCGGCGGAAGAGCACCTGAAAGCGCTGGCGCGCAAAGGGGTGCTGGAGATTGTTTCTGGCGCATCGCGCGGTATTCGTCTGCTGCAGGAAGAAGAAAACGGCCTGCCGCTGGTAGGGCGTGTCGCTGCGGGCGAACCGCTGCTGGCGCAGCAGCATATCGAAGGCCACTATCAGGTCGATCCGGGCCTGTTTAAGCCGAATGCCGATTTTCTGCTGCGCGTTAGCGGGATGTCGATGAAAGACATCGGGATCATGGACGGCGACCTGTTAGCCGTGCATAAAACGCAGGATGTACGCAACGGCCAGGTCGTTGTGGCGCGTATCGACGATGAAGTGACGGTAAAACGCCTGAAAAAGCAGGGGAATGTCGTTGAGCTGCTGCCGGAAAACAGCGAGTTTAAACCTATCGTTGTCGATCTGCGTGAGCACAACTTCTCTATCGAAGGCCTCGCGGTCGGCGTTATTCGCAACGGCGAATGGCTCTGACAGCGTTACCGGCCTCGTGACGCTTCATTACCGTAACTGGCCCGCCCCGGTTACGGTAATGGCTCTCCGGCTTCGCGACCTCTCTTAACGGTTTTCTTCGCGTAACGGCATCGGAACGCCATATGCCCTTTCTGACCTCTACCGACAAAGCCCTCTGGCGCCTCGCGCTGCCAATGATTTTCTCCAATATCACCGTGCCCCTGCTCGGGCTGGTCGATACCGCAGTGATAGGCCATCTCGACAGCCCGGTGTATCTGGGCGGCGTCGCAGTCGGCGCGACCGCCACCAGCTTTTTGTTTATGCTGCTCCTCTTTTTGCGTATGAGCACCACTGGCCTTACTGCTCAAGCGTTCGGCGCGCGTGATCCGGCAGCGCTGGCCCGCGCGCTGGTACAGCCGATGGCGCTGGCGTTGCTTGCTGGCGCGCTGATTATCGCGCTGCGTGAACCGCTTATTCACCTGGCGTTACATATCACCGGCGGTAGCGAGGCTGTGCTGGCGCAGGCGCGGCGGTTTCTCGAAATTCGCTGGCTGAGCGCGCCCGCGTCGCTGGCGAATCTGGTGCTGCTGGGGTGGCTGCTCGGCGTGCAATATGCGAGAGCGCCGGTCATTCTGCTGGTCGTCGGTAATCTGCTTAATATCGCGCTCGATCTCTGGTTTGTGATGGGGCTGGGCCTGAATGTACAGGGCGCGGCGCTTGCGACCGCCATCGCGGAGTACGCGACGCTTGGCATCGGGCTTATTATGGCGGCGCGCGTTCTGCGCCTGCGCGGCATTACGCGCCTGATGCTGAAAACCGCCTGGCGCGGCGGCGTCGGCAGGCTGCTGGCGCTGAACCGGGACATCATGCTGCGCTCGCTGCTGCTGCAACTCTGTTTTGGATCCATTACTGTGCTTGGCGCGCGGCTCGGCAGCGATATCGTCGCCGTTAACGCGCTGCTGATGACGCTACTCACCTTTACCGCCTATGCGCTCGACGGCTTTGCCTACGCGGTGGAAGCCCACGCCGGTCAGGCGTTCGGCGCACAGGACAAATCGCAACTGCATAGCGTCTGGCGCGCCGCGTGCCGACAGGCGGGCATGGTGGCGCTCGCGTTCACGCTGCTGTATGCCGTCGCCGGGCCGTCTATCGTGTCGCTGCTAACCTCCCTGCCATCGCTGCAGGCGCTGGCGCAGCCTTATCTCTTCTGGCAGGCGATCCTGCCTCTCGTCGGCGTCTGGTGTTATCTGCTGGACGGCATGTTTATCGGCGCGACGCGCGGGGCCGAGATGCGCAACAGCATGGCTGTCGCGGCGCTGGGGTTTGGACTGACGCTGCTAACGCTGCCGTATCTCGGCAACCACGGGCTGTGGCTGGCGCTCACCGTGTTTCTGGCGCTGCGCGGGCTGTCGCTTGGCTATTTATGGCGTCGCGGGCGCCTGCTGCACTGAACTTTTCATCACGAATAAGCGGGTGCCGTCAGGGGAGTAATTGTCGGCTCCGGCGCTTCGTTATGGTTAAAGATTCTGAATATTCCGCCACGGTTAAAATTGACGTCTAAAATGAATAGTACGTTCAGCAAATGATGAAGATAACTCTGGCTGAGCCCCCACAGGAAAACCTGTGAGACTGATTCACTACCGAATGTTAAAGGAGACGTCTATGAACAGAGATGAAGCTGGCGGTAACTGGAAACAGTTTAAAGGTAAAGTGAAAGAACAATGGGGTAAATTAACCGACGATGACATGACCATCATCGAAGGGAAACGTGACCAGCTGGTAGGTAAAATCCAGGAGCGTTACGGTTACGCGAAAGACGAAGCGGATAAGGAAGTCACTGACTGGGAATCTCGCCACGATTACCGCTGGTAATCTGCTGGCTACCACCTCAACGGTATTTTCCCCTGAGGCTGCCCTGCCCGACGGTACAAGGATGTACCACCCACACTTTCCTGTTTTAACGTCCTTTCTTTTTCACCGTAATGCTGTGGTCATGTCCGCACTGGCCCTGGTGACGACACGCTTCGACTTCCACGCAGGCCGCGCAAAGCCCGTGCGCTTCAATGACATTATGGCGCAGCGCAAAGCCCATTTTCGCCGCGAGCGCATGCATAATATCTTCCACCCCTTCCGCTGCTTCCTCTTTCACCACGCCGCAACGACCGCAGATAAACATGGCTGACGTATGCGCCGGGTTGTCGAACAGATGACACAGCACATAGCTGTTGGTGGATTCCACCTTATGGACGAATCCTTGTTCGAGCAGAAAATCGAGCGCGCGATAGACGGTTGGCGGTTTCGCCTGCGGCTCGGTTTCGCGCAGCAGATCGAGCAGATCATACGCGCTGATGGCACCCGGCTGTAGCGTCATCAGGCGCAGCACTTCGAGGCGCTGCGGAGTCAGGCGCACATTACGTTGCTGGCAGAGCTTTTCAGCCTGCGCCAGAACTTCCTGCGAAATCGTCGTATCCATCGGCATCCTCTATGAATCATGATTAAGTCATCACTTTATCATGAACCGACCAAAACACCGACATATGGGCTGTGTTATACCTTTCAGGTAACGTTTTCTGGAGGTTCTATGCAAGCACGACCTGATTGTATTTGTCACTGGCAGGACATTGAGGGCAATGATGAGGCCGCCTATCCTGACAGCAATGAACGTATGTCGATTGGCGCGCCGCTGGCGAAGCGCATGGGGCTGACACGACTTGGCATCCATCATGAACGTCTGCCGCCGGGGCGTCGCACCTCGTACCCGCATGCCGAAAGTAGCGAAGAAGAGTTTGTTTATGTGCTGGAAGGATTCCCGGAGGTCTGGCTTAACGGCGAGCTCTGGCCGCTTAAACCGGGCGACAGCGTCGGTTTCCCGGCGGGTACCGGTCTGTGCCACACCTTTATCAATAATACCGACAGCGAGGTGCGGCTGCTGGTCGTCGGCGAGGCGAATAAACCGGAGAACCGCATCTATTACCCGCTCAACGGCGCTTATGCCGCTACCCGGCCGGATCGCTGGATCGATCATCCACCACAATTTTTCGGTCCGCACGATGGCTTACCTACACGAATTAAGAAGCCTAATCTATAAATAATGAGGGCGATCACGAAACGAGCCCGGAATTGCCGTTGAGTTAATGCCTCAACCTCTGGCGTAGTGCGTTCTTCACAACAGAAATCGTCTCTGTCTTACCAGGACAGAGGATGTCCTTCATGTTGATAATAAGCGGGTAAAC
Organism: Cronobacter dublinensis subsp. dublinensis LMG 23823; assembly: GCF_001277235.1. NCBI lineage: Bacteria > Pseudomonadati > Pseudomonadota > Gammaproteobacteria > Enterobacterales > Enterobacteriaceae > Cronobacter > Cronobacter dublinensis. Next base: position 3,984,321 of record NZ_CP012266.1, on the reverse strand, counting down.
TGTGAAACATATAATCAAACCTTCAGTGGCAGCCGTCGCTCTTTCTCTGGTGATGGCAAATCAGGCGAGTGCGGCAAATACCTGGGCGCAGGCCCGAAACGATGCAATGGGCGGAACGGGCGTGGCGTCAGCCGATTACGGCAGCGGCGCGCTGATTAACCCGGCCTTGCTGGCGCGCTCTCAACCGGAAGATGACATTACCGTTATTCTACCGGCGTTGCAGGCGCAAATTACCGACAAAGACAATCTTGAAGATGAGATCGACCATATCAGCGATCGCGTTAAATATTATCGCGATGTGGTGAACAGCCTGACGCCTGGCGATATCGCTGCCGACCCTGTCGGTACGCTGCGTCAGTTTCAGGGCGCGGCGGGTGAGCTTGGCGATGAGCTGGAATATCTTCGCGGCAAAACGGCGAGCGCCCGTGCGGCGGGCGGCATTGCGGTGAGTATCCCGAACGATGTGCTGGCGGTAGCCTTTGTGGCGAAAGCGTACGCGCATGCCCGCATCAGTACCCGTGTGGATCAGAGCGATATCGACTATCTGCGTCGTATCCAGAATGACGACATTTACGCGGGCGGGCAGATAATCAACGCCGCCATCAACGGCTCCGATGAAATTACTGACCGTCTGACCTCCACCGCGTTTGGTCGCGCGGCGATCGTGTCCGACTACGGCGTGGCGTTTGCGCACCAGTTCCAGCTGGGCGATGTGCCGGTTTCCGTCGGCGTTACGCCGAAGCTGCAAAAAACCTGGCTCTATAACTACACCGCGTCGATTTATAACTACGACAGCGGCGACCTGAACAGCACGCGCTATCGCAACGACGACACCGGCTTTAACGTCGACGCCGGCGTGGCGGCGGATTTCGGTCCGAACTGGACCGTGGGCCTGAGCGGCCAGAACCTGGTATCGCGCGATATCGAGACCAAAGAGGTCAACGGCTATAAAGATACTTATCAGATCTCGCCGCTGGTGACCGCCGGTGTGGCCTGGCATAACGAACTGGTGACGCTGAGCGCTGATGGCGACCTGACGGAAACCAAAGGCTTTAAGAGCGAAGAGAACTCGCAGTTTGTCGGCGTCGGCGCTGAAGTGCGTCCGCTTAACTGGCTGGCGGTGCGCGCCGGTTATCGTGCCGACGTGAAGGATAACGAGAGCAATGTGTTTACCGCGGGTGTCGGTTTTGCGCCGTTTAACCGCGTACATCTCGATCTCACCGGGATCGTCGGCGAAGACGAAACCTGGGGCGCAGGCGCGCAGCTGAGCCTGACCTTCTGATCCTTTGCAGGGGCGCTTTGCGCCCCTGCCTGAAGTTTGTGCTATAGTAGCGCCCCTTTTTCAGCCCGAACTTCGACTCGCTTAGCCATTATGACGTCCACATCCCGTAACGCTTTCCCCGCCCACCGCTTTTCCATCGCGCCGATGCTCGACTGGACCGATCGCCACTGCCGTTATTTCCTGCGCCAGCTCTCGTCGCAGGTGCTGCTGTACACCGAAATGGTGACGACCGGGGCTATCATTCACGGCAAAGGCGATTACCTCGCTTACAGCGAAGAGGAACATCCGGTGGCGTTACAGCTTGGCGGAAGCGATCCGGCGGCGCTGGCGCACTGCGCGAAGCTTGCCGAGGCGCGCGGCTATGATGAAATCAACCTCAACGTCGGTTGCCCATCCGATCGCGTGCAGAATGGCCGCTTCGGCGCCTGCCTGATGGGCGAAGCGCAGCTGGTTGCCGACTGCATTAAAGCGATGCGGGATGTCGTCTCCATTCCTGTCACCGTAAAAACCCGCATCGGCATTGACGAGCAGGACAGCTACGAATTTCTCTGCGATTTTGTCGGCACCGCGGCGGAGCAGGGCGGCTGCGACACCTTTATTATTCACGCGCGCAAAGCGTGGCTGTCTGGCCTGAGCCCGAAAGAAAACCGCGAAATCCCGCCGCTTGATTACCCGCGCGTTTATCAGCTCAGGCGCGATTTCCCGCAGCTTACAATGTCCATTAACGGCGGCATCAAGACGCTGGAAGAAGCCAAAGCGCATCTGGAACATATGGATGGCGTGATGGTGGGCCGTGAGGCGTACCAGAATCCGGGCCTGCTGGCGTCTGTTGACCGCGACATCTTCGGGCTCAATACGCCGGACGCCGACCCGGTGGCAGTAGTGCGCGCGATGTATCCATACATAGAGCGCGAGCTTTCGGATGGCGCTTATTTGGGCCATATCACCCGCCATATGCTCGGCCTTTTTCAGGGGATCCCGGGTGCGCGCCAGTGGCGGCGTTATCTGAGCGAAAACGCCCACAAGCCCGGCGCGGATGTCAGCGTGCTGGAGCAGGCGCTGAAGCTGGTGGCAGATAAACGTTAATCTTCGCCACAATATGGTTAATTTCACTAACGCCTCCGTCGGTTACCGGGGGCGTTTCTTTTTAATTCAACAGGTTAATTCTGGCACGAAACTTGTAATAGCAGGGCATAACGTTTTAAAGGAGAACGACAATGTTTGAACTGCTGTTTGTGGTGGCTTTCTTCCTGATGCTGCTTGCGACCGGCGTGTCGCTGCTGGGCATTATCGCTGCCTTGATGGTAGCGACGCTGGTGATGTTTTTCGGCGGCGTGTTCGCGTTGATGATTAAGGTGCTGCCGTGGCTGTTGCTGGCGGTCGCGGTCGTCTGGGTTATCCGCAGCGTGAAGGCCCCGAAAGTGCCTGCTTATCGCCGTACTTCACGCTATAGCCGCGCGAACCGCTGGCGTTACTGATAAGTTGCGGGGTTGATCACAACCTTGCAACTTTCCGGCGAGGTTTCAGTCGAAAGCCATATTATTTGCTTATTCAATCTGTCACTATGTCCGCCGTATTACAGAATTCATCAGCGCTGTACCCTACAACCAGCGCGAACAATAAAAAGAAAGGGCTTCCTGCGGGAAGCCCTAATTCTTTCAGGGAATCAACAAGCTGGAGCCCTGCGTACTGCGGCTCTCCAGCGTCTGATGCGCGCGCGCGGCGTCCTGTAGCGCGAATGTCTGGCTGTCAGTCACATCCACTTTAATCACGCCGCTGGCGATGAGCGAAAAGAGCTCGTTGCTCGCTTCTTCCAGCTCGGCGCGATTTGTTAAGTAGCCATTGAGCGACGGACGCGTGACGTAGAGTGAGCCTTTCTGGTTCAGGATCCCCAAATTGACGCCCGTCACCGGGCCGGAGGAATTGCCAAAGCTCACCATCAGGCCGCGGCGTTGCAAACAGTCGAGCGACGATTCCCACGTCTCTTTGCCGACCGAGTCATACACCACGCGCACCTTTTTGCCGCCGGTCAGCTCACGCACCCGCTCGGGCACACTCTCTTCGCGATAGTTAATGAGCTCCCACGCCCCCGCCTGCTTCGCGCGCTGGGCTTTCTCCGCCGAACCTACGGTGCCGATAAGGCGCGCGCCAAGCGCTTTCGCCCACTGACAGGCGATAAGCCCGACGCCGCCTGCGGCCGCGTGAAACAAAAACATCTCGTCGGGTTTGATTTCATAGGTTTTGCGCAGCAGATAAAAGACGGTCAGCCCTTTTAAAAAGCAGGCCGCCGCCTGTTCAAAAGAGATAACGTCCGGAAGCACGACGGCTTTGTCCGCTGGGACGTTATGCACAGAACTGTAAGCGCCAAGCGCCGACTGCGCATAGACCACGCGATCGCCGGGTTTAAGATGCGTCACGCCACTGCCGACTTTGGTGACAACGCCTGCGGCCTCAGTACCAAGCCCCGCCGGGAGCGCGGGCGGTGGATAGAGCCCGCTGCGAATATAGGTGTCGATATAGTTGATGCCGATGGCTTTGTTTTCCACCTGCACTTCAAGCTCGTCCGGGTCGGCCGGGGTGAACGTCACCGCTTTTAACACTTCTGGTCCGCCATGCTGGCTGAACTCAATACGCGTCGCCATAGGAACTCCTTGTTAAGTGTCGGGCATGAACGCGGGAGCGTGCAAACTGAGTACAAAACGACTCAGATCAGATACACTCCTCATTCTCTCTGATGATGATTTTTGGTAACTCCATTCACTATGGCAGGAAATAAACCCTTCAACAAACCCACTGAACCTCGTGACCCGCAGGTCGCCGGGCTGAAAATGCCGCCGCATTCCATGGAGGCGGAACAGTCGGTGTTGGGCGGTTTAATGCTGGATAACGAGCGCTGGGACGATGTGGCCGAGCGCGTCGTGGCTGAGGATTTCTATACCCGCCAGCACCGCATGATCTTCACCGAAATGCATCGCCTGCAGGAGATGGGTAAACCCATCGATCTGATTACGCTTTCTGAATCGCTGGAGCTGCAAGGGCAGCTGGAAAGCGTAGGCGGCTTTGCGTATCTCGCGGAGCTTTCCAAGAACACGCCAAGTGCCGCGAACATTAGCGCCTATGCCGATATCGTGCGCGAGCGCGCGGTGGTGCGCGACATGATTTCGGTCGCCAATGAAATCGCCGACGCCGGTTACGATCCGCAGGGCCGCACCAGCGAAGATCTGCTCGATCTCGCTGAATCGCGCGTGTTCCAGATAGCCGAAAACCGCGCCAATAAAGACGAAGGGCCCAAGAGTATCGATCAGATCCTCGAAGCCACCGTCGCGCGTATCGAAACGCTTTACCAGCAGCCGCACGACGGCGTGACGGGCGTCGATACCGGCTATCAGGATCTCAATAAAAAGACCGCGGGCTTACAGCGCTCGGATCTGATCATCGTCGCGGCGCGTCCGTCGATGGGTAAAACCACCTTCGCCATGAACCTGTGCGAAAACGCCGCGATGCTTCAGGATAAACCGGTGCTGATCTTCTCACTGGAGATGCCCGGCGAGCAGATCATGATGCGTATGCTGGCGTCGCTCTCGCGCGTGGATCAGACGCGTATTCGTACCGGCCAGCTGGACGACGAAGACTGGGCGCGTATTTCCGGCACCATGGGCATTCTGCTTGAGAAGCGCAATATGTATATTGATGACTCCTCCGGCCTGACCCCGACTGAAGTTCGCTCCCGCGCGCGCCGTATCTTTCGCGAGCACGGCGGCTTAAGCCTTATCATGATCGACTACCTGCAACTGATGCGCGTGCCGTCGCTCTCCGATAACCGCACCCTGGAAATTGCCGAAATTTCGCGCTCGCTGAAAGCCCTGGCGAAAGAGTTGCAGGTGCCGGTCGTGGCGCTTTCGCAGCTTAACCGCTCGCTGGAACAGCGCGCCGACAAACGCCCGGTGAACTCGGATCTGCGTGAATCTGGCTCTATCGAGCAGGACGCCGACCTTATCATGTTCATCTATCGTGACGAGGTGTATCACGAGAACAGCGACTTAAAAGGCATCGCGGAGATTATCATCGGTAAGCAGCGTAACGGCCCGATAGGCACGGTGCGCCTGACGTTTAATGGGCAGTGGTCGCGGTTTGATAACTACGCCGGCCCTCAGTACGACGACGAATAAAATCCCCGTCATCCTTCACGCCGCAGGTGCGTTGACCGCGCTCGCTCACCCACTTAGTTCACTAAGCGCCCGGGGATTCACGAGCTTGTCGCCTTCCTGCAACGCGAACGATTTAGGGGATTTACAGTAACCCTTTAAATAAGCAAGGAAAGTCAATGCAAGCGGCAACTGTGGTAGTAAACCGCCGCGCTCTGCGTCACAACCTGCAACGCCTGCGTGAACTGGCGCCCGCCAGCAAACTGGTTGCGGTGGTGAAGGCAAACGCCTATGGACACGGTCTTCTGGAGACCGCCCGCACTCTCCCCGATGCCGACGCGTTCGGCGTAGCCCGCCTTGAAGAGGCGCTGCGCCTGCGCGAAGGCGGTATCACCCAACCCATTCTGCTGCTGGAAGGCTTTTTTAGCGCAAGCGACCTGCCGGTTATCGCGGCGCAGCATCTGCACACCGCCGTGCATAGCGAAGAGCAACTGGCGGCGCTGGAGCAGGCGACGCTGCCGGAGTCGGTGGAGGTCTGGATGAAGCTTGATACCGGCATGCACCGCTTAGGCGTGCGTCCGGAGGCGGCGCAGGCCTTTTACGACCGGCTCGCGGCCTGTAAAAACGTGCGCCAGCCGGTGAATGTGGTAAGCCACTTCGCTCGTGCAGACGAACCGGACTGCGGTGCCACCGAGCGCCAGCTGGATATTTTCAACAGCTTTACGCACGACAAACCCGGCAAGCGCTCCATTGCGGCCTCCGGCGGTATTCTCTTCTGGCCGCAGTCGCATTTCGACTGGGTGCGTCCTGGCATTATTCTCTACGGCGTCTCGCCGCTCGATACGCACCCGTGGGGCGCGGAGCTTGGCTTTCAGCCTGCGATGTCGCTGACGTCCAGCCTGATTGCGGTGCGCGACCACAAAGCGGGCGAACCGGTCGGCTATGGCGGCACCTGGGTGAGCGAGCGTGACACGCGGCTTGGCGTGGTGGCGATGGGGTATGGCGACGGCTATCCGCGCTGCGCGCCCACGGGCACGCCAGTGTTGGTCAATGGTCGCGAAGTGCCCATCATCGGGCGCGTGGCGATGGACATGATTTGCGTCGATTTAGGCCCTGACGCGCAGGAGCGCGCGGGTGACGCCGTTATCCTGTGGGGCGACGGCTTGCCGGTCGAGCGTATCGCCGAAGCGACAAAAGTGAGCGCTTACGAGCTTGTCACGCGTTTAACCTCGCGGGTGGCGATGCGCTACGTGGATTAAGAGCAACGCAGGCGCGTCAAGGCATGGCGGTGGGTGCGCTTTGCTTATCCACCCTTCAACGCCCTTTTAATATGTAGGGCGGGTAAGCGCAGCGCACCCGCCATCTTCACGACCACCCGTTATCTTCATCACCCGCCATTGGTCCACATCCCGCTCGATCTGCTGCGCTATCCGGTTTATTGTGGAGAAACATCACACCGTAAATCTGGAGAACCAAGCGTGTTTCAGAATGTTGACGCCTACGCCGGCGACCCCATCCTTTCTCTCATGGAACGTTTTAAAGAAGACGCGCGCAGCGACAAAGTAAACCTGAGTATCGGCCTCTATTACAATGAGCAGGGCATCATCCCGCAGTTACAGGCCGTGGCTCAGGCAGAAGCGCGCCTCAATGCGCAGCCGCATGGCGCATCGCTTTATCTCCCGATGGAAGGGCTCAATCCTTACCGCAGTGCGATTGCACCGCTGCTGTTTGGTGCCGATCATCCGGCACTGACCGCGGGCCGTATCGCCAGTATCCAGACTGTGGGGGGATCGGGCGCGCTGAAAATCGGTGCGGATTTCCTTAAACGCTATTTTCCGCAGTCTCGTGTCTGGGTCAGCGACCCGACCTGGGAAAACCACGTGGCGATTTTCAGCGGCGCCGGGTTTGAAGTAAGCACTTACCCCTGGTTTGATAATGAAACCAACGGGGTACGTTTCGATGCGCTGTTGGCAACGCTTAACACGCTGCCCGCGCGCGACATCGTGCTGCTGCATCCGTGCTGTCATAACCCGACCGGCGCCGACCTCACTAACACCCAGTGGGACGCGGTGGTCGAGGTGCTGAAAGCGCGTGAGCTGATCCCGTTTCTGGATATTGCTTACCAGGGCTTTGGTGCCGGAATGGACGAAGACGCTTATGCTATCCGCGCCATTGCCAGCGCGGGCCTGCCGGCACTGGTCAGCAACTCTTTTTCGAAAATCTTCTCGCTGTATGGCGAGCGCGTGGGCGGGCTGTCGGTGGTCTGTGACGACGCGCAAACCGCCGCGCGCGTGCTTGGGCAGCTGAAAGCGACCGTGCGCCGCAACTACTCCAGCCCGCCGAATTTCGGCGCGCAGGTGGTGGCGATGGTTCTCAACGACGCCTCGCTGAAAGCGCAGTGGCTCGCGGAAGTCGAGGCGATGCGCCGCCGCATTCTGGAGATGCGTCAGGCGCTGGTGGACGTGCTGAAAACCGAGGTGCCGGGGCGGAATTTCGATTACCTGCTTAAGCAGCGTGGTATGTTCAGCTACACCGGCCTCAGCGCTGCGCAGGTTGATCGCCTGCGTGACGAATTTGGCGTTTATCTGATTAGCAGCGGCCGCATGTGCGTGGCTGGCCTTAACAGCCGCAACGTGCAACAGGTTGCAAAAGCGTTTGCTGCGGTCATGTAATGCTGATTACCAGGCGCTGCCCCGCAGCGCTTTTTTACTTTGACCGTTGCGTCCATTCCTATTCTCTCATCACTAAATTGTAACAGCGCAAAAATACATTCGTTCTGCTAATGATATTGGCGTTATTAATATTCTTGTCAGCAATATTTAGATTGTTAAATAAAAAACATTTTTATGGACACTGTTTTTAATTCTGGTTTACTTCTGGAAGAATTTAACCGTGTTGCTTTCCTGATAATTATTCACGCAAGAGTAATTTATTTTTATTTTGGAATAAGTCTTTTGCAATTATTTACACGTTTTTTTTGCGGGTGGTAACACGCCGTAATATATCTGTTCGCCATTTTTCCATCGCACTCTCGCGTTGGAAAAGGTTTTTTCAATCAAGGCGTGTTTAGGATATTAAGGATATTTAGATGAAACAACGGAATAAAGCAAAAGCACTGCGTAATAGCGTGAAATTACAAGCGAAACTGGCGCCGGCCTGTTTCGCGACTATGCTGGCGCTCGGCATGATCATGCCGGTCGACGCGGCGGTTATCGCCGACAAAGGTGCTGCAAATCAGCCAGCGGTACACACGGGTGCGAATGGCGCCACCATTGTGGACATTAATAAAGCCAGTGCTGAAGGCGTTTCGCATAACATTTATTCGTCATTCGACGTAGATAAGTCCGGCGTTATTCTCAATAACAGTGGTTCTGCTACCAATACGCAGCTTTCCGGCCAGATTGCCGGTAATGCCAATATGGCTGGCGGCAGTGCAAAAGTGATTTTGAATGAAGTGCGCTCAGCGGATCCAAGTCAGCTAAATGGGATAGTAGAAGTCGCCGGGCAGTCTGCACAGGTGATTATCGCGAACCCATCAGGCATTACCTGCGACGGCTGCGGGTTTATTAATACTAACCGCGCTACGCTCACGACAGGCAGCGCGACCTTCGACGGCCAGGGAAACCTTTCTGGCCTCGATGTTAAAAAAGGTCAGGTGATCATCACCGGTAAAGGAATGGATGCCGCTTCGGCGCAATACGCAGATATTATCGCCCGTTCCGTTAAGGTTAATGCGCAATTAAAAGCTAATGACCTGAATATCACCACCGGTGCTAATCACATCGCGAAAAATGGCCGTGTGACAGCAATTACCGGCGAAGGCGAAAAACCGGCGCTGGCATTGGATGTGTCATCACTGGGGTCAATGTATGCCAATAAGATCTACATGAAAGGCACCGAGGCGGGCGTTGGCGTGCGCATCGATCATGCTGACTTGACCGCAAACGACATGCTTTCTCTTGATGTTAACGGCAAAGTAGAAAACAACGGCGGCACGCTGAGCGGTAACAATGGCGCGGTGGTTATTGGCACAAGCGTTGCGAATAACAACGGCCATATCTCGGCGGTCAATGGACAGGCGGATGTCACCGCACGGAACGGCGCTGTGGATAATAGTGGCATCATTGATGGTTTGTACGCCAATGCGGACGGCAGCACGGTGAATAACCGCAACGGTGTCATTCACGGTAAAAACTCGACCGGCGTTACGGCAGATATCCTGGACAATACTCACGGTACTCTCCTGAGCGACGGTACGTTGAGTATTAGCCGCAGAACGCAGACCTCTTCTTACACATCAACGGCGCCAGGCCTCATCAATACGCAGGGCACCATCTCTGCGAAAGGCAATACTAATATTGATGCCGCGAATGTGGATAACCGCAACGGCAACATCACGACCGAAGCCAGCCTGAATATTAAAACCAATACGCTGAATAACGCGCAGGGCCATATTGCTGCGGGTAAAGCTGGTGTGGCGAGCTGGAATACGTTCCAGACCAATACGCTGAATAATAACGACGGCGATATCACAGTAAGTGGTGAGGGAAGCGAGTTGCAGTTCAGCACGCTGAAAGGGGACGGAACCGTTAGTAATGCAAACGGGGTCATCCGCAGCGCGGGAGACATCTCTTTCACTCAGCATCTTAATAACGCCTCCGGTACGGTCGAAGGCAAAAGCATTAGCCTTTATAACAGCGACTATCGCTCCGATGCCCATAGCCAGCTGAACGCGCAGCAAGATATCACTATCACTGGCGGGGAGTTCCGTAATGCCGGTCATATCCATGCAGGCAATAACATGACGCTGGATCTGAATGCAACGGGTCGCAACGCGCGTGCGCAGAACGCCGCTAACACGGGCGATATTCAGGTGACAGGCGATCTCGATGTGATGATGAGCAACGGCATTTTCACGAATACCGGTGCAATTCACGCTAATAGTATGAAATGGCAACTCAACGATCTTGAAAATAGCGGGATCATCAATGCCGCACGGACGCTTGATTTAAGCACCTCTTATCTTGAAAACCATGCGGGTAGTCGTATCGATGCTGTGGATAGTGCGTCGCTGTATGTAACGACGTTGACTAACGACGCCGGTGCAGTGATCCACGCGGGCCGGAATCTGTCTCTGGACGTGAAAAACTTGAGTAACAGTGGCGATCTCGCGGCGAGGGGCGATCTTAATCTGCGACTGAGCAGCAGCTCTTCTCGCTCCACGTCATCCGCGTATAACGACGGCAACATCACCGCCGGTGGTGCGCTAAATGCACAAATGAACCGCGTGAATTTCACTAACTACGGCACGATGAAAGGCGATGACAGTGTCTATGTTAACGCCAGCAGCCTGACGAACCGCGGGCTTATCCAGAGCGCAGGCAACGTTTATCTGAGTGGCTCGAACGGTGTCACAAACTACGAAACGGTTGTCGGTGACACTATCTCTACGTCCGGCAAGCTCAAAAACTACGGCACGATGACCGAAACCCACGGCCAGAGTGCAGATACAGGTTCATCAGATAACACACCAGCACCCGCTGATGACACGAATAACGCGCCTGCGCCTGATAACAACGGTAATGCCGATAGCGGCAGTTCCACCAATAATGGCGGCTCTACTGCGAATAACGGCGGCTATCCCGATGGTGTCGACAGTGACGGTCAGGGTGCCTGGATGAACGGCGTGCACTATCGCGTTGGGGATAAAATTAAAGGCAAAACTATTGTCTCAATTGACGTTACCCCTTACGGCTATGGTTTTGTTACCGCCTGACAGACGTTATTTATCTAAAAGCCAGGTCAGTATCTCTGCCCCGATTTATTCGGGGCATTTTATCGTGTTCACGCTTTTTATAAATGGCAATAGCGTTGTCGTGAATAAGCCTCAACGGGATGCCCGGTAACAGGGATGGTTAAGGAATTTATTGTGATTACTCGTCACTCTGGCATATACATTGCGATCCTGTCAGTTCTGAGCGGAGTTCATTCTCCGGCTTATGCTGAAGTGATGGCGAATCAGCAGGCATTAAACCAACAACAACAGAATGAAGCTCGGCACGACACGCTCGCTACAGAAAGTAAATCCTTACTTTCTTCAACGAAGCCAGAGGTCAAAGAGGGGCTTAATCTGCCGCAGGAGCAGCCCTGTTATCCTGTAAGCACGGTTTTATTTGAGAATAAAAATGCGGTAGCGCATTGGCTGAGTTTTCGTGATATTGAAAAAAGCGTAAAAGGAAAGTGCGTTGGTATTAATGGTATCCGAATGATTCATAAAGTGGCACAAAACCGCTTATTAGAACACGGCTATATTACGACCCGTATTCTGGTGCCCGCGCAGGATCTCAAAAGCGGCACGCTGAAATTTCAAATTCTGCCAGGTACCATCAGTGATATCGTTTTTAAAGACAATAGTGGAAAATATATTCACGCCATAAATAACTTTCCGCAGACAAAGGGCGATGTCCTGGATTTACGCGGCCTCGAACAGGGACTGGAAAACCTTCAGCGCGTGCCGGGCTCAAACGCCAGTATCAACCTGCTGCCAGGGACGAAGCCGGGTGAAACGCAAATTGAAGTCACGCGTACGCAGCCTAAACACTGGCGTCTTGGTGCCTGGGCGGATGATTCAGGCAGTAAGTATACCGGGCGCTATCAAAGCGGGTTGGCATTTTATCTTGATAATCTGACCTCACTTAACGATATGTTTTATGCCGCATATGGGGGAGGCCTAAAAAACGAAGATGGCCGGCGCAGCGATAACGTCTCGGCGTTTTATTCTGTTCCCTGGGGTAACTGGCTGCTTGAACTTTACGGCAGCAAATACCGTTATACCCAGACAATCCATGACGGGCCCTTTAGCTATCTCTACAGCGGTATAGAAAAATACCGCAGCGCGCAAATCAGCCGTGTGATTTACCGCAGCGCCAGCCAGAAAACGACGCTGGCATTAAAAGCGTTTCGTCGTGATTCCACCTACCTGCTTAACGACGTGGAAATCGACGTTCAGCGCCGTAAAACCAGCACCTGGAAATTGTCGCTGGAACATCTGGCATACCTGCCGTTCGGTCAGCTAAAAGCGAGCCTCGGTTACCAGAAAGCGGCGCACTGGTTTCATGAACAGGCGGACGCAGAAGAGGTCGTTGGCAATGCTGATCCGCAGGCGCGCATTATTACGCTTGGCGTTGACGGCACTCTGCCCTTTAACGTGGGCAAGTTGTCGATGAGCTATGAGCCGCATTTTATGTCGCAAACTTCCCCGGATCGCCTGACGCAGCCCGATAAGTTCACTATCGGTAACCGCTGGACCGTTCGCGGCTTTGATGGCGAAACGACAATCTATGCTGATAAAGGCTGGTATCTGCGTAACGATATCAACCTCAACCTGCCGCAGTGGGGTATGCAGCCGTATGTGGGCGTGGACTATGGTCAGGTGAAAGGCTCTAAAAATGACTACTGGAGCGGAAAACACATCGCAGGTGCCGCTATCGGCGTTCGTGGGGTGAAAGGCAAATTCGGTTACGATCTCTTCGCCGGTGCGCCTTTGTTAAAACCTGAAGAGATGCATACCAGCCCATTTACGCTGGGCTTTGCAATGCAGTGGCAATACTGATCCTCGCATGCCGGATTGCTTTTTTTGCTGGTGCGCTGTGTAAAATTCGTACAGAACGCCAGCGGAATTTTGCGTTTTGCCGCTCAGTCTGCACACTTAGAGAATCACGTTTTTTATGGGAGCCGACTATGTGGTTTCAACAAACCCTGACATTAAAGGCCAGGCCTCGGGGTTTTCACCTTATTACCGATGACATTGTCAGCCAGCTTCCGGCGCTTTCGCAGGTGCAGACGGGGTTATTGCATCTGCTGCTTGAACATACCTCTGCATCCCTCACGCTGAACGAAAATTGCTCTCCCGCCGTGCGCCACGATATGGAGCGCCATTTTCTTCAGGCTGTGCCTGAAAGTGTGACGTACGAACATGACGACGAAGGGCCGGACGATATGCCCGCGCACATTAAGTCTTCTACGCTGGGTGTTTCTTTAATGCTGCCGGTCAGGCAAGGGCGTCTGCAGCTCGGTACCTGGCAGGGCATCTGGCTCGGAGAACATCGCAATCATGGCGGCGCGCGCAGGATAGTCGCGACGCTTCAAGGAGATTCTTTATGAAAAACGCTGACTTGCTTGATTACTGTATGAAAAAACCGGGTGCTGAACAAAGCGAGCATCGCGACTGGAAAGCGGCGCAAATCAAAGTGGGCGACGTGCTGTTTGCCATGGTGCATGACGTTAACGCGCGTCCCGCTGTTTCGTTGAAAACGAGCCCGGAGCTGGCCGAGCTGCTGCGCCAGGAGCACAAAGACGTGTTCCCCAGCGCGCAACTGAATAAAGCGCACTGGAGCACCGTGTATCTGGATGGAGAATTACCGGATTCGCAAATTTACTATCTGGTCGATGCGTCGTATCAACAGGCTGTCGGTTTACTACCGGAACAAAGGCGGCAACAGTTGTCGGTTTAAACCTTTAGTCAGGTGCCAGGAGTTCGGCGACAGTCGCTGCACTTCTGGACTATTTCCCTCCTTTTCTTATTTATTCGATTCATTCCAGCGCCTTCCTCTCTTTATTAAATCCCTAATAAGAGTGAACTGTCTATTTTTATTGATATATTCACGATACGGTTGTTTATCGATATCTGCTTTTTGCAAACGAATAAGTTTAAGAATGGCTTCTTTATTTGGATAATATCGATCGAATATCTGAAAGTTATTTTCTGGCATCTATTAAGGCGTGCGGTCAATTATAATTACAAGCGGGGTGGTGAATTTATATTTATTCATTAACCCATTCATAAATAGTAATTATAATCTAAGTGTAACATATAAGGACGATCAATGAAAAATAATCAAGGAGCGGCGCAAAAAGAGTTGCGCGCTAAACTGGGGCCAGTCTGCTTCGCTACGCTGATGGCGCTGGGTATGGTGCAAAATGCCAGCGCGGCAATCACGGCGGATACCAGCGTTACTCATCAGCCGGACATCCACAGCAATGGTAGTGGAGCGACTGTCGTTGATATTAATAAAGCCAGCAGCCAGGGTGTTTCACATAATATTTACACCGAATTTAACGTAGATAAAAACGGAGTGGTGCTTAATAACAGCACCGCAAATACTAACACGCAGCTGGCAGGTAATATCAGCGGCAACGCCAACCTGGCTGGCAACAGTGCGACAATCATTCTGAACGAAGTGCGTTCTTCAGATCCGAGCCAGTTAAACGGTATGGTTGAAGTCGCAGGCAAGTCTGCACAGGTCATTATTGCTAACCCATCAGGTATTACCTGCGATGGTTGTGGCTTCATTAACACGAATCACGCGACGTTAACCACGGGTACTGCAAACTTCTCCGACGGTAAACTTACCGGCTACGATATCAAAAAAGGTCAGGTGGTTATAACCGGCGCGGGCATGGATGTCGATAACAACGGTAAACCGCAACTGACGGATATCTTTGCGCGTTCAGTGAAAGTGAATGCAAAACTGCAAGCAAACAACCTGAATATTGTCACCGGTGCTAACCGCCTTAAGATGAATGGCGATCTGGATAAATATATTACAGGCACCGGCGATGCGCCTCAGTTGGCGTTGGATGTCACCTCGCTAGGCTCTATGTACGCCGGTAAAATCAATATGCTGGGCACTGAAACAGGCGTAGGCGTTCGTCTCGATAACGCTGATATCGTCTCTACTGGCCGTTTGTCCCTTTCAACCAACGGTAAACTGGAAAATAACGGTAGCCGCATCGTGTCTATGTCGGAAATGGGCATTAATGCTGACTCGCTGGATAATAGCAACGGTATTATCCATGCAGAGCGCGGTAACCTTAACGTCAATATTTCCCACGATCTCAATAACCACAATGGTAAAATTACCGGTGAAAGTATTTATCTCAATGGCGGTCATACCAACAATACGAATGGCCTGATCGATGCAAAGCAGCAGATGAACTTAGGCGGCCAGACGCTGGATAACACGGAAGGTGAAATCCATAGCGGTTCTGATATGTGGGTGTCGTACAATTATAATGAACGCGCCGATCTTTCTGAAAGCGCTATCAACAATGAAAAAGGCGTGATTTCGTCTGGCGGGAACATGACCGTACAGTCATTAAAAATTAATAACCACGCTGGTTTAATTCATTCTGATGGTGCGCTAAGTATCGATGCACATAACCTTGTCAACACTGACAGCGATGCGTTCGCTGCGAATGATAAATGGCAGTACCAATACCAGGCACAGGGCGGGGTCTACGCTGGCAACGCCGCTACCTCGCCGTATGCGCACTATGCGCCGTCGCAGTCTGTCATTAACGCGAAAAATCTGAACAATGAAAATGGCCGTATTATTTCCAGCGGCGACCAAACCGCGCTGCAGATTTATGGTTACGACTCACTGAATAATAATAATGGCGTTATCGATTCAGCAGCGTCGCTGGCGGTAAGCTACGCGAATGCTATCAATAACGGCACGGGTAAAATTAATGCCGCTAAAGATTTATCACTGGAGTCTGCGGTATTTAATTCTGAGGATGATGGCAAAATTGCCGCAGGTAATAACGTAAATATCCGCACCTATGAGCATTTCAATAACAAAGGTGAGATCGCAGCAAATAATAATTTGAGCCTCGATATGTCCATTGCATATCGTTACCCGTCTGGTGAAAGCCGTAACGAAGGTAACATGTCTGCCGGTGGTGAAATGACACTGCAAACCCAGAGCGGTGACTTTGTTAACGCGGGCACGATGGACGCAGATAATGGTTTAACCTGGTACGGTAATAACGTTACTAACCAGGGCCGCATTTCCAGTAAAAACGCGATTAACTTTTATGTGAGCAAACTGACTAACGCGAAAGACGCAACCATTACGGGTGAGTCGGTTGGGGGCACCGGTGAAGTGGATAACCAGGGTACCATCACGCCGGATTTTGTTCCCGCTGGCGGAGGTAATACTCCGGTTCCGAACCCGGATGATAACGGCAGTCATGTGCCTGATAACGGCGGCTACACGCCGACGCCAGAGCCGATGCCGACGCCTGATCGCCCGGACTATCATGTACCGGTTACGCAGGACAACAATCATAATACTGCCTACAGCCATCATTAAGATGAGCCGCATTAAACCCCGCTCCGGCGGGGTTTTTTAATTTACCGCTCCGCTGAAGGAACGGATCGCGATATCAATTAGGCGCACCGTCAGTGTCTGAATACGTGTGCGCAGCGCGATCTCGCTGCTATTGGCATGGATCTGTGCGATCGTTTTCTGCTTGTTCAGAAGTGCAGTCATATCCTCTTCGGTGATCAACCCCTGCGCCTGATTCAGCACCGCCTGGGCTGTCATCTCCGCTGTCGTTTTAATAAACGTCTCTTCATCGTTCAGGCCCTCCTTTAACAGGCCGAGAAACTCCTCAGCGACAATCTTCCCGGCGCTTTTCTGGAACTGCGGTGACGCCAGCAGCTGGCGGACAGCGTTAAACAGATCACTCATCACGATCCTCCTCTACTGACAGGGCGAAGCGGGTCGGCTGCATTCGCCCCGGAGCGCTTCGAGATAGGCCAGGCGTGCCTGCTCGCGCCAGAGCGCGGCCTGCGCCGGGCTGAAAGGGTGGTTTTGTTTCACTAAACGCGTGTGATCGTCACGGTAGACCGACTGCAACAGACGCAAATTGTCGGTGCGAAGCGTGTCGTGCAGGCTTTCGGCATAAGGAATGGCCTGGGCAAAACGCAGCCGCATGTCGTGGTCTGCTTTCGCAAGCGCGGCGTTATCCAGCTCGGCAGACGGCGCGGTGAAATCATCAATCAGCTGCAAATGCGTGGCCATCAGATCGGTAAGCTGTTCGTGCGCCCTGGCCTGGTAATTTCCGGCGAGGCTACAGGCGGTGAGCAGAGCGGCGAGCAGCAGAGTTGTCTGCCTGAAAAGCATCAGGTGAGTCTGGTGCGGCATAGTGTCCCCTTGCGATGGCGTGTCTTTCGCAAAATTCAGCATCAGACCGTAATGCGCGCAAATCATCGTTGCTCACGCCGAACACAGGAAACCTCATCAGAAAGAAGTGAGAAGAAGTGAGGCGCGTCGGATCGGGCGATCCGACGCGTGAAGGGTTACTTCAGAAGGGGTTTGAGGAAGCGGGCCGTGTGCGATGCTTCGCACTCCGCCACGGTTTCCGGCGTGCCTGAGACGAGGATCTCGCCGCCGCCGCTACCGCCTTCCGGGCCAAGATCGACGATCCAGTCGGCGGTTTTGATAACATCAAGGTTATGTTCGATCACGACGATCGTGTTGCCCTGATCGCGAAGCTGATGCAATACCGCCAGCAGTTGCTGAATATCCGCGAAGTGCAGACCGGTGGTCGGCTCATCGAGAATATACAGCGTCTGGCCGGTGCCGCGTTTTGAGAGCTCGCGGGCGAGTTTCACGCGCTGGGCTTCACCGCCGGAGAGCGTCGTTGCGGACTGGCCGAGGCGAATGTAAGTCAGACCTACATCTATCAGCGTTTGCAGCTTACGCGCCAGCGCCGGCACCGCGTCGAAGAACTCGCGGGCTTCTTCGATAGTCATATCCAGCACTTCGTGGATAGTCTTGCCTTTGTATTTAATTTCCAGCGTTTCGCGGTTATAGCGTTTGCCTTTGCACTGGTCGCACGGCACGTAAATATCCGGCAGGAAGTGCATCTCAACTTTGATAACACCGTCGCCCTGGCACGCTTCACAGCGCCCGCCGCGCACGTTAAAGCTAAAACGGCCCGGCGTGTAGCCGCGCGAGCGCGATTCCGGCACGCCGGCGAACAGCTCACGCACGGGCGTAAACACGCCGGTGTACGTGGCGGGGTTCGAGCGCGGCGTGCGGCCAATCGGGCTCTGGTCGATATCGATAACTTTATCGAAATGCTCCATCCCCTGAACGTCGCGATATGGCGCAGGTTCGGCGATGGTCGCGCCGTTAAGCTGGCGCTGGGCTATCGGGAACAGGGTATCGTTAATCAGCGTCGACTTGCCGGAACCCGAAACGCCGGTCACGCAGGTGAACAGCCCAACCGGCAGCGTCAGCGTGACGTCTTTCAGGTTGTTGCCGCGCGCGCCGGTAAGCTTCAGCACCTTTTCCGGGTCCGCCTTCACGCGTTCTTTCGGCACTTCAATTTTGCGTTTGCCGCTCATGAACTGCCCGGTCAGCGACTCTGGCACCGCCATGATCGCGTCAAGCGGGCCTTCCGCGACGACCTGGCCACCGTGAACGCCCGCGCCAGGGCCGATATCGATGACATGGTCGGCGGCGCGAATGGCGTCTTCATCGTGCTCTACCACAATGACGGTATTACCAAGGTTGCGCAGATGGATAAGCGTGCCGAGCAGGCGTTCGTTATCGCGCTGATGCAGACCGATTGACGGTTCATCCAGCACATACATCACGCCGACCAGCCCGGCGCCAATCTGGCTCGCCAGACGAATACGCTGCGCCTCGCCGCCAGAGAGCGTCTCTGCAGAACGGGAGAGCGTCAGGTAGTTCAGGCCGACGTTCACCAGGAATTTCAGGCGATCGCCAATCTCTTTCAGCACTTTTTCCGCGATTTTGGCGCGCTGGCCGGAGAGCTTCATGTTATTGAAGAACTCCATCGCGTGTCCGATGCTCATGTCAGAAATCGTCGGCAGTGCGGTGTTTTCCACAAACACATGGCGCGCTTCACGACGCAGACGCGTGCCTTCACAGGTCGCGCAGGGACGGTTGCTGATGAATTTCGCCAGCTCTTCGCGCACCGCGTTGGATTCGGTCTCTTTATAGCGGCGCTCCATATTATGCAGCACGCCTTCGAACGGATGACGACGCACGGACGTATCGCCGCGATCGTTCATGTACTTAAATTCGATAGTTTCTTTACCGGAGCCGAACAGCACTGCTTTCTGTACTTTATCGCTGAGCGTGTTCCACGGCGCTTCGACGTCAAACTTATAATGGTCGGCGAGCGAGCGCAGCATCTGGAAATAGTAGAAGTTACGGCGATCCCAGCCGCGGATAGCGCCGCCCGCAAGCGAGAGCTCGGTATTCTGCACAACGCGATCCGGATCGAAATATTGCTGCACGCCGAGGCCGTCGCAAGTCGGACACGCGCCAGCCGGGTTGTTGAACGAAAACAGGCGCGGCTCAAGCTCGCGCATGCTGTAGCCGCACACCGGGCAGGCGAAGTTGGCGGAGAACAGCAGCTCTTCCGCTTTTTCGTCGTCCATATCGGCCACGACCGCCGTGCCGCCGGAGAGCTCCAGCGCGGTTTCAAACGACTCCGCCAGGCGCTGGGCTAAATCCTCGCGCACCTTAAAGCGGTCAACCACCACTTCAATGGTATGTTTTTTCTGCAGTTCAAGCTTCGGCGGATCGGAGAGGTCGCACACTTCGCCGTCAATACGGGCGCGGATGTACCCCTGGCTTGCGAGGTTCTCCAGCGTCTTGGTGTGCTCGCCTTTACGCTCTTTAATGACCGGCGCCAGCAGCATCAGGCGCTTGCCTTCCGGCAACGCCAGCACGTTATCCACCATCTGGCTGACGGTCTGTGCCGCTAGCGTGACGTCGTGATCCGGGCAGCGCGGCTCGCCAACGCGGGCATACAGCAGGCGCAGGTAATCGTGAATTTCAGTTATGGTACCCACGGTGGAACGCGGGTTATGGGAGGTCGACTTCTGCTCGATGGAAATCGCAGGCGACAGCCCTTCGATATGGTCGACATCCGGCTTTTCCATCAGCGACAGGAACTGACGCGCATAAGCGGAAAGCGACTCGACATAACGGCGCTGCCCTTCGGCGTAGAGCGTGTCGAACGCCAGAGAAGACTTGCCGGAACCCGACAGCCCGGTCACGACGATGAGTTTGTCGCGCGGAATGACGAGGTTGATATTTTTGAGATTGTGGGTGCGGGCGCCCCGAACTTCTATCTTATCCATTCACCTTTCCTGGATTTGAACGCTAATGCCTGGGTGTTTGAAGGACAACCGGTGGCCAGAAACGGTTAATTATGACACAATTTAACCTGAATGGATATCCAGTATTTATTTGCAACTGTGTATACTGTGTGAACATTTCCTGAAGCCGTCTCGCAGCTATCAACATTGAAGGCTGACGTGGTAGAATGGAATGTTTACACTATTAAGAAATGTTTTCAGGAGACACGATCATGGCCAGCAGAGGCGTAAACAAGGTGATTCTCGTCGGTAATCTGGGGCAGGACCCGGAAGTACGCTACATGCCGAACGGCGGGGCCGTGGCGAACCTGCGCCTGGCGACTTCCGAATCCTGGCGCGACAAGCAGACCGGTGAGATGAAAGAAGTAACCGAATGGCACAGCGTGGTGCTGTACGGCAAGCTGGCGGAAGTGGCGGGCGAATACCTGCGCAAAGGCTCGCAGATCTACATCGAAGGTCAGCTGCGCACCCGTAAGTGGCAGGATCAGAGCGGTCAGGATCGCTATTCTACCGAAGTGGTGGTTAACGTCGGCGGCACCATGCAGATGCTGGGCGGCCGTCAGGGCGGTGGCGCTCCGGCAGGCGGCAACATGGGCGGCGGCCAGCAGCAGGGCGGTTGGGGTCAGCCTCAGCAGCCGCAGCAGCAGGGTGGCGGCGCGCAGTTCAGCGGCGGCGCACAGTCTCGCCCGCAGCAGCAGGCACCGGCGCCTTCCAACGAACCGCCGATGGACTTTGACGACGATATCCCGTTCTGATTACGCGCGTTCCTTCGGGAGCGCCCTGTGTCAGCATGCACCGAAAAGCTCTGCCTCCGGCAGGGCTTTTTCTTTGCCCCTTTGCTTCTTTTCTCCCGCCACGCCACAGTCATCATCGACCGTATTGCGCACCCGCCATTTCGCGCTCATTCTCTTCTCGCCACGCTGCTCGTGAGTCTCGTGTAACAATATCGTCGGGCAGGCCATCACCGGCGTGCTGGGGCCAACGCGCCCACAGGTAAGCCAGGGTGATGCATTGCGCATCACCGCAGTCATGCCGCCAGCCGGCCATATAAACAGGCCGTAAATGAATGGCATAGCGCTTTTACGCGCCGCGAGGCTAAATCTCGCCCCACGGCTGCCGATATAGCTCTCATGAAGCATTCAGACGCTCAATACGTTTCCGGCAGGGATGCCCCGACTTCAGGTTAGCCCATGTCAGAAAGAGATCGTGACCAACTTCTTAGCCAGGCGACCGACCAGTACTGGCAACACATTATTCCGATCGTCTGGCTGGCGTTGATGATTCACGTCGGGCTGATTTTTCTTTTTCTGTCAATGAGTATTCCGACGCTCGCAATTTTTAATATTTTCAGCGTGATAGTGTATATCCACTGTCTGAATGAGATAGAGCATTACCGGTATCTCTACGTCGGCACTCTGATGAGCGTGGAGATCCTGGCGCATGCGGTAGCCACCACGGCGCTGCTGGGGTGGGAGAGTAATTTTTATCTCTTTGTGTTTTCGCTGATCCCGATTGTGTCGTTCAGCTTTCAGCAGGTGCCGGTGCGGCGCGCGTTGTTTCTGGCGGCGATTGCGGTGCTTGGCACGGTCGGCTATGCCCTGCGCGAACACACAGGGACGGCGTCCGGGTTAAGCCCATCGGTCATTAATGGTATCGGTATCGCCAACGCCGTGATGGCGATTGGACTGTTGATGTACACGACGCTGCGTTCGGTCGAGTTTACGCACACGATGAAATTCGACCTCTTTAATACCGCCAGCCGCGACAGCCTGACGAATCTCTATACCCGTCGACACTTTATGCATCAGGTTTCGCTACTGGACAAAGCGTCTGGCAACCATGACGTGGCGCTGCTGCTGCTGGATATCGATCATTTCAAAACGATCAACGACAGCTGCGGCCACAGCCACGGGGATATGATTTTGCAGCGCATCGCGCGGGCGATTACCGATAATGTGCGTGAGAGCGATATTGTGGCGCGCTGGGGCGGAGAGGAGTTTCTGGTGTTGATGCCAGAAACGTCGCTCCCGGACGCGCAACGGGTGGCGGAGCGCCTGCTTGCGCGTATTCAGGAGTGGGTGGGGCAGACGGATAAAAACCCGCGAGAAGTGACCGCGACGCTGGCGCTCAGCGCCTTCGGCAAAGGCGAAGCGTTCGAAAAGGCGCTCAATCGCGCCGATAAAATGCTGTACGCCGGGAAGCAGCAAGGCCGCAACCGGCTGGTTATCGCTGATTAACCTGCTAATTAACCGTTAAAAATGAATGAAAAATAACCCCCGGTTACCCCTTAGTTAGCATTTTACCGGTGGTGACGAAGTGCCATGCTTTGCGACTCCTTCCTGTGCGACGGCGTTTATTGACGCGCGCGCCAGTTGCCGCCCGCAGGTGAATTTCACACAGGGAACGCAAGCGATGACACAGGACATTAACCCGTTTACCGCCGCCTGGAGCCGTAATGGCAATCTGCTCTGCCACGGCCACTGGATTATTACGTTTGAAGGCCGCCCGGTCACGCTGCCGGAACACTGGCAGGAAAAGGCGATGAACACCTGGGGGATCTACTCAATTATCGATCCGGAAGATGAAACGTTCGCTGACGGGCTGCACGAGGATGAGTGGATTGTCGAGCATGTCGAGTGGCTGACCGACTGGTTTTTCGATAACGGCATTCCGCTTGAAGAGCGCTACTACCGCGCCTTCTGGCGTGCAGTCAATAAAGCGGACTGGCGCTGTACCAGCTGCGCCGGCTGTATGTAAACGGCATAAACAAAAACGCCCCTGGTACAGGGGCGTAAATGGTACGGGGAGTGGGTATCAGGTGACGACCATCGGCCATTCCGGCGGCGTATGGCTCATCACTTCCACCATGACGTCTTTCATATTGTGCCAGATGGCATGGAAGTCGATGCTGAGCCCGAGCAGACCGGTTGCGAAAACGCAGGAAGCGACGATGCCCAGCCCGCTGCTGATCACCGCCAGCGCCTGGTAATCTGATTTGCGAAATTGAATATTAAGCGTGCTGGCAAGAAACATTAAAACCGCACCCAGAAGTTGCCAGCGCATCAATACCATGCTGGCGGTAAGCGTAGCCATGAAACCTGTCCTCAAAACGACCTGCCGCGCGGGTGGCCGGGGGAGGAAGGGCCTGGCGCGGCGTAAAGATTTAACGTGACGGCAAGTTTGCAAACTTGCACACTAAGTGTGAACTGTATCACATTTGTTGTTTTATTCGCCAGTCCGGCAGTTGCGCTTCGTCGAAAAAAAGTCGCGAAGAAAGTCGGGGACAACGACCCGGGACACGATACCTGGTCAGAAAGAACGCAATACAGAAAAAACGCATATTAGTTTTTACCGACGCGGACATTTTCATTTCTGCGCCGCTAAAACGCAGTCGTACATTTTTTCGACAGACGCGATTAATTTAACTTAAATCATTTTCAGAAGCGGTTGATAAATTTTAGCGCCGGCATCAGCGCAAATATTTCACTTAAGAAAAATTAAATCGCCATGCTGTATTTTCCTTACGGCAAATTTTAATCTTTCGCGTGAAATATTGACCTGATAACCGGAAATGGCTATTGCCAATGCCTGCTGATTGATGCAACGTAAACACCTGTTTGCGACGTGTCTCATCAGGCAATAAATGTGACACAGAAAGCAGGGATATGAGGCCATAATGAATTTCAGGGCACGACGTCAGGCGTTGCGAATCTCAGGCATAATCATGGTGGTCTTACTGCCTGTGATGCTTGCGCTTTGGCTCGCCCACCATCGGGCTGTCAACGAAACGCGCGAGCATCTCGATACCTTCGCGCAGCTTGTGCTCAACCGTACCGAACTGGTGTTAAGTCACGTCGAAAAAGCCCGTAATGAAGCCGAAAAATATCAGGGCGAAATATGTTCGCCAGCGCATCAGCGCAATATGCTGGATATTTCTCGCGGCCAGATTTATGTCGAAGATTTAATTTATGCGCAGGGCGATGAGTTATTGTGCTCGCCGCTGTTTGATCAGCCTTTTATTCTCTCTCCGGCGAATTACACACGCACGCCGGATATCGCCTTCTATTATTACCGTGACACGCCGTTTTTCTCTGGTCATAAAATGATTTACTTGCGTAAAGGGAATTATGTCGCAGTGGTTAACCCGCTCTCGTTTAGCGAAATATTATCTAACGACGCGACGTTGTCTTACGGCGTTTATGATACGGTCACTCGCGACTTTTTTTCGCTTAGCGAAAAAGTCGAGGCCCGAACGCTGGCACCCTTTGTTCATTCGCCGCAAACCGTTTTCCAGAAAGAGGGCCGTTTCTGGTCGATTGTCGTTTCCGGCAAGCGCCCCATCGCGATTGTCGTCTCGACCTCGGACACCTGGTTCTGGCAGGCGTGGCAGCGTCAGATGTCGGTCATGTTGCCGCTTGGGCTGCTGATGGGCGGCTTCCTGGTATTTATCGGCACGCGCACCCGCAACCGCTTTAACTCACCGAGCAGACAACTGCAACGCGCCCTGCATAAGCGTGCGCTGCGCCTGCATTATCAGCCCATTATGGATATCAAACACGGCATGTGCGTCGGCGCGGAAGCGCTGCTGCGCTGGCCTGGCTATAACGGTCAGGTGATGAGCCCGGCGGAATTTATTCCGCTCGCCGAAAAAACGGGAATGATCGCGCAGGTGACGGATTATGTAGTCGAAGAGTTATTTAATGACTTAGGGCATTTCTTAGCGACGCACCCGCAAATTTATATTTCTATTAACCTTTCGGCGTCTGATTTCCATTCGTCACGGCTGATTGCGTTAATTGAAGGCAAAAATAGCCAGCACGGCGTGCGGGCGCAGCAAATCAAGATTGAAGTGACCGAGCGGGGCTTTATTGACGTGCCGCGCACCACGCCGGTTATTCAGGCGTTTCGCCAGTCAGGCTTTGAGATTGCGATTGACGATTTCGGCACCGGCTATTCCAACCTCCATAACCTCTATTCGCTGAACGTCGATATTCTCAAGATTGATAAATCGTTTATTGATACGCTCACCACCAACAGCACCAGCCATTTGATTGCCGAACATATTATCGATATGGCCCAGAGTCTGCGGCTGAAGATCATCGCCGAAGGCGTGGAGACCGCCGAACAGGTGACCTGGCTGTTAAAGCGCGGCGTGCAGTATTGTCAGGGCTGGCACTTCTCAAAAGCGCTGTCGCAGCAGGAGTTTATCACCTGGCTGCAACAGGATGACGCCCGGGCGATGCCGGGCTGGCATAACTGCGTCGTTAACCGTCAGGCGCTCTGACGATAATCGCTCGGCGTACGGTCAAACTGGCGACGGAAGATACGCGAAAACGTCTGCTGCGACACATAACCATAATCCATCGCGATATCAAATATCGGCCGCCGTGTCGTGCGCAACTCCTGCGCGGCCAGTTGCAGACGACGTTTTCGAATGTATTCTCCGAGCGTCTGGTGCATCACGGTGCGAAACATCCGCTGTAAATACCATTTCGAATAGCCCGACTTCTTTGCCACCACGTCGATATTCAGTGGCTGGTCAATATGCTCATCAATCCATTGCGTCAGGGCGTGGATAATTTCCTGATGTGACATAAGCCGTCCTCTTCCTCAGTTATGGATTCGCTGTTCTTCTGGTCGGCGAGTATAATTCCTCAAGTTAACTTGAGGTAAAGCCCCTGATGGAAAAGAAAGCACCCCGAATCAAATCGCTACTGACGCCCGGCGAAGTGGCGAAGCGCAGCGGCGTCGCGGTCTCCGCGTTGCACTTTTATGAGACCAAAGGGTTAATCAAAAGCACCCGCAACAGCGGCAATCAGCGCCGTTACCGGCGTGACGTGCTGCGCCAGGTGGCCATCATTAAAATCGCCCAGCGCATCGGAATTCCGCTGGCGACGATTGGCGAAGCCATCGGCGTCCTGCCGGAAGGGCATAACCTGAGCCCGAAGGCCTGGAAACAGCTCTCGACCCAATGGCGCGAGGAGCTGGACCGGCGCATTAAAACCCTGACTGCCCTGCGCGACGATCTGGACGGCTGCATCGGCTGCGGCTGTTTGTCGCACCGCGATTGTCCGCTGCGCAACCCCGAGGACCGGCTCGGCGCGCAGGGCAGCGGGGCGCGGCTGCTGGAAGACGAATAGACGTCGGGCAAACAAATTCTGTGCGAGCGCGGCGGATTCTCTATAGTTAATGCAATGAAAAGCGAAAGGAAAACGCCATGCTGACGGTCCATCATCTGAATAACTCCCGCTCGCAGCGCATTCTTTTTGCGCTGGAAGAGCTGGGCCTGCCTTATGAACTGGTGCGTTATCAGCGCGAGCCCACCATGCTGGCGCCGTCGGCGCTGAAGAAGGTGCATCCGCTCGGCAAGTCGCCGGTGCTGGAAGATAACGGCCACAAAATTATCGAGTCCGGCGCGATTCTGGAGTATCTGCAGGAGACGTATGACACCGCGCAGCGCCTGAAGCCGCAGGACGCCGAAGAGAAAATTCAGTACCGGATCTGGCTGCATTACGCCGAAGGCTCATTGATGCCGCTGCTGCTGATGAAGCTGGTGTTCGGCAGCCTCGGTAAAAAACCGGTGCCGATAGGCCTTCGCACGCTCGGCAAAGCGCTCGGCCAGGGCGTGCAGAAAGCCTGGCTCAATAAGCAGATAGCCACGCACACGCGGTTTATCGAAGATCACCTGACCCTGCATCCGTGGTTTGCGGGGCAGAGCTTCAGCATGGCGGATATCCAGATGAGCTTCCCGATTATCGCCCTGCTGGCGCGTAGCGATGCCAGCGAATTCCGCCAGCTGCGCGCGTGGCTCACTAATCTGCAGGCGCGCCCGGCCTGGCAGCGTGCTATCGAAAAAGGCGGCCCGCTGGAGATCCCTGGCGGTTAACCCTGATGGCCTTCACCCGAAGGCCACTTTTTTGCGCATCAACGATATCGTTTGCGCAGCCTGTGCTGAATTCTTCATCAGCCAGCGTAAGTTTTTGCCAAAAGCCATAAAGTTCTGTTGAAAATCCCCGTCCGAACGCTGGATAATCGTTTGCCTTAAAATTTTGCCGTTTTTTGCGCGTGGAGTTAAACGTTTGCTTTTTGTGGTCACTCCAAAACCACAAACAGAACGCAGGGAGTTAACGTTTGATCCGCAGTGGGTTGTTTGCCACGCGCGAGCTATAAAAACTTACTTTCAGGGGATGTCTTATTATGTCTACGCCTTCTGCGCGTAACGGCGGTTCACTCGACGCCTTCTTTAAAATTTCCGCACGCGGCAGCAATGTCCGTCAGGAGATTGTTGCCGGTCTCACTACGTTTCTGGCGATGGTCTATTCGGTGATCGTCGTGCCGGGCATGCTCGGCAAAGCAGGTTTCCCGCCTGCCGCCGTGTTCGTCGCCACGTGTCTGGTCGCGGGCGTTGGCTCCATCGTCATGGGGCTGTGGGCGAACCTGCCGCTTGCCATCGGCTGCGCCATCTCGTTGACCGCGTTTACCGCGTTTAGCCTGGTGCTCGGCCAGCACATCAGCGTTCCGGTCGCGCTAGGCGCGGTCTTCCTGATGGGCGTGCTGTTTACCGTTATCTCCGCGACCGGCATTCGCAGTTGGATCCTGCGCAACCTGCCGCAGGGCGTGGCGCACGGCACCGGTATCGGCATCGGTCTGTTCCTGCTGCTGATTGCGGCCAACGGCGTGGGCCTGGTCATCAAGAACCCGCTCGACGGCCTGCCGGTGGCGCTCGGTCATTTCGCAAGCTTCCCGGTTATCATGTCGCTGGTGGGTCTCGCCGTGATTATCGGTCTGGAAAAACTTAAAGTGCCGGGCGGAATTCTGCTCACCATTATTGGCATCTCTGTCGTTGCCCTGATTTTCGACCCGGCGGTGAAATTCACCGGCCTGTTCGCCATGCCGTCACTGAGCGATGAGCACGGCAATTCGCTCATCGGCAGCCTTGATATCATGGGCGCGCTCGACCCGGTGGTTATTCCAAGCGTGCTGGCGCTGGTGATGACCGCCGTATTCGACGCCACCGGCACCATTCGCGCGGTCGCAGGCCAGGCGAATCTGCTGGATAAAGACGGTCAGATTATCGACGGCGGCAAAGCGCTGACCACCGATTCGCTCTCCAGCGTCTTCTCAGGCCTGGTGGGTGCGGCGCCGGCGGCCGTTTATATCGAATCCGCCGCAGGCACCGCCGCGGGCGGTAAAACGGGCCTGACGGCGCTCACCGTCGGCGTGCTGTTCCTGCTGATCCTGTTCCTTTCGCCGCTCTCTTACCTGGTTCCGGCTTACGCTACCGCGCCGGCGCTGATGTACGTCGGCCTGCTGATGCTCAGCAACGTCGCGAAAATCGATTTCAATGATTTCGTTGACGCGATGGCTGGTCTTATCACGGCGGTATTCATCGTGCTGACCTGCAACATCGTCACCGGCATCATGATCGGTTTCGCGTCGCTGGTGATTGGCCGCCTCGTTTCCGGCGAGTTCCGCAAGCTCAATATCGGCACTGTCGTTATCGCCATCGCGCTGGTCGCTTTCTACGCGGGCGGCTGGGCAATCTAAATATTTCTTTAACGAAGCGGGCTACGGCCCGCTTTTTGCTGCCCTCACGGCACAACCTGGTTCCTTTTCCGGCGCGTCAATGTTCTATTATCAGGGGTGAGTCTTTCATCACAGATAACAAGGAGCCGCACAGACCGCATGGAAATCTTCTTTACCATCCTCATTATGACCCTCATGGTCTCGCTCTCCGGCGTCGTGACCCGCATGCTGCCGTTTCAGATCCCGCTGCCGCTGATGCAGATAGCCATCGGGGCGCTGCTGGCCTGGCCGACGTTCGGTCTGCACGTTGACTTTAACCCCGAGCTGTTCCTGGTCCTGTTTATTCCGCCGCTGCTGTTTGCCGACGGCTGGAAAACGCCGACCCGCGAATTCCTCGATCATGGCCGCGAAATCATCGGCCTTGCGCTGGCGCTGGTGGTCATCACCGTCGTCGGTATCGGTTTTCTCATCTACTGGATGGTGCCGGGTATCCCGCTGATCCCCGCGTTCGCGCTCGCGGCTGTTCTGTCGCCCACCGATGCGGTAGCCCTCTCCGGCATTGTCGGCGAAGGCCGCATTCCAAAGAAAATCATGGGGATTTTGCAGGGCGAGGCGCTGATGAACGACGCCTCCGGCCTGGTGTCGCTGAAATTCGCCGTGGCGGTCGCGATGGGCACGATGGTCTTTACCGTCGGCGGCGCGTCGCTGGAGTTTTTAAAAGTGGCGATTGGCGGCCTGCTGGCTGGTATCGCCGTCAGTTGGCTGTACGGCCGCTCGCTGCGTCTGCTGAGCCGCTGGGGCGGCGATGAACCCGCCACGCAGATAGTCCTGCTGTTCCTGCTGCCGTTCGCGTCATACCTGATTGCCGAACATATCGGCTTCTCCGGCATTCTGGCCGCCGTGGCCGCCGGGATGACCATCACCCGCTCCGGCGTGATGCGCACCGCGCCGCTGGCGATGCGCCTGCGCGCCAACAGCGTCTGGTCGATGCTGGAGTTTGTATTTAACGGCATGGTGTTCCTGATGCTCGGCCTGCAACTGCCGGGGATTATGGAAACCTCACTCGCCGCCGCCGAACTGGATCCGAACGTGGAAACCTGGATGTTGTTCATGGATATCGTCCTGATCTACGCGGCGTTGATCAGCGTGCGGTTCCTGTGGCTGTGGATAATGAAGCGCTTTAGCCTGCGTTTTCTTAAGAAGAAACCGCTGACGTTTGGCGCGTACACCACGCGCGAGCTGCTGGTTGCGTCGTTCGCCGGGGTGCGCGGGGCGATTACGCTTGCGGGTGTGCTCTCGATCCCGCTGCTGCTGCCGGACGGTTCGCCGTTCCCGGCGCGCTACGAACTGGTATTCCTGGCCGCGGGCGTGATCCTCTTCTCGCTGTTTGTCGGCGTAGTCCTGCTGCCTATTCTGCTGCAACAGGTCGAAACGCCGGACCACGGCCTCGCGCATAAGGAAGAGCGCATGGCGCGCGCGGTGACGGCGGAAGTGGCGATTACGGCTATCCAGAAAATGGAAGAACGTCTGGCCGCCAATACCGAAGAGAATATCGACGATCAGCTGCTGAAAGAGGTGTCGGCGCGCGTCGTTGGCAATCTGCGCCGCCGCGCCGACGGGCGCAACGACGTCGAAAACAGCGAGCTTGAGGAAAACCTTGAGCGGCGTTTTCGCCTGACCGCGCTGCGTGCGGAGCGTGGCGAGCTGTATCACCTGCGCGCCACGCGGCAGATAAGCAACGAGACGCTGCAGAAAATGCTGCACGATATGGACCTGCTGGAAGCGCTGCTGATGGAGCGTAAATAACAAAAACCGCCGGGCCTGCCCGGCGGTTTTTCTTTATCGTCCCTGACGCCGCGCCGGTGCAAATGCCCTGATATACACTGGCTGCTGCGTCAGGATCCCGGCCGCAATGGCCGGGGGAGAGGCTTAGTGCGAGCGGCCCTGTTCGATGCCAAGACCGGTCTGCGAGCGGATAAACTGCGCGCGGAACTGCTCGCGCTCCAGATTCCCTTCCGGGCTGTTGTCGGTCGCGGAGAAGATCCAGATTCCGATAAACGCCACGGCAATGGAGAACAGCGCCGGGTACTCATATGGGAACACCGGCGCACTATGGCCGAGCACCTGTACCCAGACGGTCGGACCCAGCACCATCAGGATCACCGCCGTCAGCAGACCCAGCCAGCCGCCAATCATCGCACCGCGCGTGGTCAGCTTCGACCAGTACATCGACAGCAGGATTATCGGGAAGTTACAGCTGGCGGCAATAGAGAACGCGAGACCCACCATGAACGCGATATTCTGCTTCTCAAACAGAATGCCGAGCAGAATCGCCACCACGCCGAGCACCAGTACGGTAATTTTCGAGACCCGCAGCTCTTCACGTTCGGTCGCGCCCTTGCGGAACACGTTGGCGTAGAGGTCGTGCGACACCGCCGAAGCGCCCGCAAGCGTCAGCCCCGCGACTACCGCGAGAATGGTGGCGAAGGCGACCGCCGAGATAAAGCCCAGGAACAGATTGCCGCCCACCGCGTCGGCCAGATGCACCGCCGCCATGTTGTTGCCGCCAATCAGCGCGCCGGCAGCGTCTTTAAACGCCGGATTCGCGCCCACCAGCATGATGGCGCCGAAACCGATGATAAAGGTCAGAATGTAGAAGTAACCCATAAAACCGGTGGCGTAAAAGACGCTCTTACGCGCCTCGCGGGCATCGCTAACCGTGAAGAAACGCATCAGAATATGCGGCAGACCGGCGGTGCCGAACATCAGGCCGAGGCCCAGCGAGAGGGCGGAGACCGGATCTTTCACCAGGCCGCCAGGGCTCATAATCGCGCTGCCTTTCGGGTGTACCGCCATCGCCTCTGAGAACAGATTATTAAAGCTAAAGCCGACATGCTTCATCACCATAAAGGCCATAAAGCTTGCGCCGAACAGCAGCAGCACGGCTTTGATTATCTGCACCCAGGTGGTCGCCAGCATACCGCCGAAGAGCACGTACATCACCATCAGCACACCGACCAGCACCACGGCGATGTGGTAGTTAAGGCCGAACAGCAGCTGAATCAGCTTACCCGCGCCAACCATCTGCGCGATGAGATAGAGCGCTACCACCACCAGCGAGCCGCAGGCGGAGAGCAAACGAATGGGCCGCTGTTTGAGGCGGTAAGAAGCGACATCCGCAAAGGTGTAACGCCCGAGGTTGCGCAACCGCTCGGCGATTAAAAACAGGATGATCGGCCAGCCCACCAGGAAGCCCAGCGAGTAAATCAGCCCGTCATAGCCGGAGGTGTAAACCAGCGCGGAAATCCCCAGAAAAGACGCGGCGGACATAAAGTCGCCCGCAATCGCCAGGCCGTTCTGGAAGCCGGTAATGTTGCCGCCCGCGGTGTAATAATCGCTGCGCGAGCGGGTGCGTTTGGAGGCCCAGTACGTGATGCCAAGCGTCAGCGCCACGAAAATGAGGAACATGATAATCGCCTGCCAGTTAGTCGGCTGACGTTCGACATTGCCGGTGAGCGCATCCGCCAGGACGGCAGGCGACAGCGCCATCAGCAGCGGAAAAAGTAGCCTTTTCATCATGACTGCACCTCTTTGAGCACCGCACGGGTCAGGCGGTCAAATTCGCTATTGGCGCGCCAGACATAGACGCCCGTGAGAATAAACGAAATCAGGATCACTCCGATGCCTATCGGAATGCCGCGCGTCACGCTGCTGCCAGGCGAGAGCGGCGTGCCAAGCCAGCCCGGCGCGAAGGCGATAAGCAGGATAAAGCCGACGTAGATAATCAGCATGATGATGGAAAGGGTGAAGGCAAACCGTTGCCGTTTATGAATTAACTCCCTGTAAGGCGCACTGTTCTCTATCTGCTGACAAATATCGTTATTCATCATCGCAGTCTCCAGAAGTAGGGTAGGGGTTGTTATTATCGGTAGGGTGGTTTTCCCTCTCCCCACCGGGGAGAGGGTGCCGCGACAAGCGGTGTTCGGTTATGACGGCATCGCGATGGACTGTTTCTCTTCGAGCAGTTTTTCCACCACGCCAGGATCGGCAAGCGTTGAGGTATCGCCGAGGTTGCTGGTATCGCCCGCGGCGATTTTGCGCAAAATGCGGCGCATGATTTTGCCGGAACGGGTTTTCGGCAGCGAATCAGTCCAGTGCAGCACGTCCGGCGTCGCCAGCGGGCCAATCTCTTTGCGCACCCAGTTGCGCACTTCGCTGTAGAGCTCCGCCGACGGCTCTTCGCCGTGGTTCAGCGTCACGTAAGCGTAAATCGCCTGGCCTTTAATGCTGTGCGGAATGCCGACCACGGCGGCTTCGGCGATTTTCGGGTGCGACACCAGCGCAGATTCGATCTCTGCCGTGCCGAGACGATGGCCGGAGACGTTCAGCACGTCATCCACGCGACCGGTTATCCAGTAGTAGCCATCTTCGTCGCGACGCGCGCCGTCGCCGCTGAAGTACATGTTTTTAAAGGTTGAGAAATAGGTCTGCTCAAAGCGCTCGTGATCGCCGAACAGCGTACGCGCCTGACCAGGCCAGGAGTCAGTGATCACCAGATTGCCTTCGGTAGCGCCCTGTTGCGGGTTGCCTTCGTTATCCACCAGCGCAGGCTGCACGCCGAAGAACGGACGCGTGGCGGAACCGGCCTTCAGTTCGGTCGCGCCCGGTAGCGGCGTTATCATGAAGCCGCCGGTTTCGGTCTGCCACCAGGTGTCGATAACCGGACATTTTTCGTTGCCGATTTTCTTCCAGTACCACTCCCAGGCTTCCGGGTTGATGGGCTCGCCCACCGAGCCGAGAATGCGCAGCGACGAGCGGTCGGTGCCGTCGATGGCTTTATCGCCTTCCGCCATCAGCGCGCGAATGGCCGTCGGCGCGGTGTAGAGAATATTGACCTTATGCTTATCCACCACCTGCGCCATGCGGTTGGCGGAAGGCCAGTTCGGTACGCCTTCAAACATCAGCGTGGTCGCGCCGCACGCGAGCGGCCCGTAGAGCAGATAGCTATGACCGGTGACCCAGCCAACATCCGCGGTGCACCAGTAGATATCGCCCGGATGGTAGTCGAAAGCGTAGAGGAAGGTGGTTGCGGCATACACCAGATAACCGCCAGTGGTGTGCAGTACCCCTTTCGGTTTGCCGGTTGAGCCGGAGGTATAGAGGATGAACAGCGGATCTTCGGCGTTCATTTCTACCGGCTGGTGGTGCGCGCTGGCTTTCTCGACCAGCTCGTTCCACCAGAGATCGCGCCCTTCATGCCAGTCGATCGCGCCGCCGGTGCGTTTAAACACCACCACATGTTCAACGCTGGTTACGCCCGGGTTTTTCAGCGCGTCATCGACGTTTTTCTTAAGCGGGATCGCGCGGCCGGCGCGCACACCTTCGTCCGCGGTAATAACCAGACGGGCGCTGGAGTCGATAATGCGCCCGGCGACCGCCTCCGGCGAAAAGCCGCCGAAAATGACCGAATGCACCGCGCCAATGCGGGCGCAGGCGAGCATGGCGACCGCGGCTTCCGCCACCATCGGCATATAGATAGCGACAACGTCGCCTTTCTTGATGCCAAGCGTGGTCAGCGTGTTGGCGAAGCGGCAGACATCGCGATGCAGTTCGCGATAGGTGATGTGCTTGCTCTGGGTGGCGTCATCGCCTTCCCAAATGATCGCGGTCTGGTCGCCGCGCTCGTTAAGATGACGGTCAAGACAGTTCGCCGCGAGGTTCAGCGTGCCATCTTCGTACCATTTAATAGAGACATTGCCGGGGGCGAAGGAGGTGTTTTTCACCTTCTGGTAGGGCGTTATCCAGTCGAGGATTTTACCTTGCTCACCCCAGAACGCGTCAGGGTCATGCACGGACTGCTGATATTTCTCTTCGTACTGTTCCGTTGTTATCAGGCAGCGTTCCGCGATAGTTGCGGGAATAGGGTGTTTATGGATTTGGCTCATGGCTTTTTTCTCCTTTTAGATGTTAATGATATGTCACGCAAAAGTTAAGAACAGGCTTGCGAATAGCTTTGTTTACTTTTTGGGCGGCAGATCACGCATTACCGAAACTGCATGAAAATTCATCAAACGAATCTTTCAGGGAAAATAATTGCTGTTAAGTATTATTTTCTGGATCGATTTTGTAATCCTTTTTATAACATCAACTTATAGTTGATTACCGCGATAAATTAGGGTTATTAAGGCAATTTTCAGTGAATATGCCTGTTCTTAAAGGGTTGCGCAGGATGCCGTGCAAGTGGTACTGATTAAAAGCGTTAAAAAACCCCACAATATCACCCAACGTTTGTCATACCCCTTTCAGCTTGCGTCGTTCTCACTGGAGCACGCGTGGGAATGGCGCTGTAATTTAGGAAGTAAAGTCGTTATGAAAAACAGTAAAATCAGCCTGGCCTGGCAGATCCTGCTGGCTCTGGTGCTGGGTATTCTTCTGGGCAGTTTTCTTCATTATCAGGCGGATAGCCGCGAATGGCTGGTCACTAATCTTCTTTCGCCCGCCGGCGACATTTTTATTCATTTGATCAAAATGATTGTGGTGCCGATTGTTATCTCCACGCTGGTGGTGGGCATTGCCGGTGTCGGTGATGCGAAACAGCTTGGACGTATCGGCGCGAAAACCATCCTCTATTTTGAAGTGATCACGACCGTCGCGATCGTCATTGGTATTACGCTTGCGAACGTGTTTCAGCCGGGCAGCGGCATCGATATGTCGCAGCTGGCGGCCGTGGATATTTCAAAATATCAGCATACGACCGAAGAGGTGCAGAGCCACGCTCACGGCCTGATGGGTACGATCCTGTCGCTGGTGCCGACCAACATTTTCGCCTCGATGGCGAAGGGCGAGATGCTGCCGATCATCTTCTTCTCGGTACTGTTCGGCTTAGGGCTGTCTTCGCTCCCGGCCACGCACCGTGAGCCGCTGGTGACCGTGTTCCGCTCTGTTTCCGAAACCATGTTTAAAGTCACCCATATGGTGATGCGTTATGCACCGGTGGGGGTGTTTGCGCTGATCTCGGTGACGGTGGCGAACTTTGGTTTCGCATCGCTGTGGCCGCTCGCCAAGCTGGTTATCCTGGTCTACGTGGCGATTCTGTTCTTCGCGCTGGTGGTGCTGGGCGCGGTCGCGCGGATGTGTGGGCTACGCGTATGGACGCTGATCCGCATCCTGAAAGATGAGCTGATCCTGGCGTACTCCACGGCGAGCTCCGAAAGCGTGCTGCCGCGTATTATCGAAAAAATGGAAGCCTACGGCGCGCCTGCGTCTATTACGAGCTTCGTGGTGCCGACCGGCTACTCGTTTAACCTCGACGGCTCAACGCTTTATCAGAGCATCGCGGCGATTTTCATCGCGCAGCTTTACGGAATTGAGCTGTCGCTGGGCCAGGAAATTATCCTGGTGCTGACGCTGATGGTGACCTCAAAAGGGATCGCCGGCGTACCGGGCGTCTCTTTTGTGGTGTTGCTGGCGACGCTTGGCAGCGTCGGTATTCCGCTGGAAGGCCTGGCCTTTATCGCGGGCGTTGACCGTATCCTCGACATGGCGCGCACCGCGCTGAACGTGGTGGGCAACGCGCTGGCGGTGCTGGTTATCGCCAAGTGGGAGCATAAATTCGACCGCAAAAAAGCGCAGGCTTATGAGCGCGAGGTGCTTGGCCGGTTCGACAGTACCGCCAACGATTAACGCGCCGCACTTAAGGCTTTGCGCGTACTGTTCTGCAAACCCCGCTCCGGCGGGGTTTTTTTATTGCCCGGCGGCGTGCTGAATACCGCGTACGAGACGTTTACGACTTTGCCAGCCCACCAATGATGTCGGCGTAAAACAAGGCGGTGTAAACAAGGCGGCGCACCGCCAGTGGCGACAGGCCGATAACCGTAAAAACGGGTGCGTTAAGCACTCAACGCCAGCAAGTCGGGCGGAGCGAACTCCGCCCGGAAAGCATTACCGGTCAGAGCAGGCAAGCCGTGCCGCCACCTCCTTATTTCCGTGCTTTATCGTTAACTCACATAACGTGCCGTGGTTAATTAAAGCGAAAATTAATATCGTGACGCAAAATACAACGAAACATGCGAACAGATATTTGAGTGGCTTCATGCCTTTTACTCCTTGCCTTTCGGCGAGTAAGCGGCTAATTTCAACTTGTCGGAGTTGAGGGATAGCCTCGGGTTAATAGGAATATTGCCCGGGGCTTTCTTCTTTCTGTCCCTCGCGTCGGCTTAAGACAGAAAGTCTTAAGCCGACGCCCATCATAATGATCATCACGCCTGATTTAAATAAAAATTCAAATGTAATTTAATGCGGGTTTGCTGCATTTATTTTGGTGATGGATATTAAAGGGCTGTAGAGTAATATGAATATACGTGCCGTTTTTAGCGCAATAAAATCTCATAAACCTACGAGCAGACCCCATTATGCGAGCAGAAAAAATGGGTGCGTTAAGTCCTCAACGCCCGGCTTGCCGGGCGAGGAAACCCCGCCCGGGAGAGCCTTACTTGTCCTTACAGGAAAGCATAGCTGCCACCTCCTGGTTGCCGCTTCTGAGGGTAAATTCGCATAACAACCCCGATTCATTAAAGCAAAAATCAAAATAGTTACGCAGACCACTAATAAACAGGCCAGTAAATAACGCAGTGGCATCATGCCTTTTACTCCTTGTCATTCGATGAGTAAGCGGCTAATCTCAACTTGTTGGGAGTTGAGGGATAGCCTCGGGTTAATAGAAATATTGTCCGGGGCTTTCTTCTTTCTGTCCCTCACGTTTGCTTAAGACAGAAAGCCTTAAGCACCCGCGCTTATAATACTCCTTCACCTGGATTTTTATATAAAAGCATCATGTAACTCCTGATGCACCATTTGCAGGGTTTCTGGAATAACGCTCGCATTTTAAAATACTTTTAAATAACAGCTCGTGTAACAGGGTGTTATTACACGATCCAGTAAAGGCGGTTATTTACGGTATTTTATTTCCGGGCAGGCGCGCT
Organism: Cronobacter dublinensis subsp. dublinensis LMG 23823; assembly: GCF_001277235.1. Classification (NCBI taxonomy): domain Bacteria; kingdom Pseudomonadati; phylum Pseudomonadota; class Gammaproteobacteria; order Enterobacterales; family Enterobacteriaceae; genus Cronobacter; species Cronobacter dublinensis. The sequence goes on along the minus strand of NZ_CP012266.1, from coordinate 3,946,395 downwards.
GAAATCTCCGCATTGTGTATGCTTATGAAGAGAGTCAGCGTGACGGCAAGCCAGTGGGCCTGAAAACTATCGGGAATGATAGTATACCCCGCGTCCGTACACCCTTATCATCTCCCTCTTATGCCTGCCGAAAAGGCGAAGACGCGCTTGCGCGCAGCCCGGCCAGGCCTACCGACAACCACAGCCGGAAAATACAGAGAGTCACAGTGGATAACCTCATTACCGCGCCATTAACAGGACAACACGAGACGCCGGTGAACTTGCCGGGGTTAATGCAGGTGCTCAGCAAACACCTTTACTCCACGCCAATGGTCGCCATTCGCGAGCTGGTGCAAAACGCGCACGACGCGATTGTCAGACGACGACTGGAAGAGGGCGCTGCGGACCGGCTTGCGGAGATCCGCGTCACGGGCGATACGCAAAACCGTACCATCGTCATACATGATACCGGCTCAGGCCTGACGGAACAGGAGATCCACGATTTCCTGGCGACCGTCGGCGTGGGTTACACCCGCCATTTACGCCAGCAGGATGACGACACCGGGCTTATCGGGATGTTTGGTCTCGGTTTCCTTTCCGCCTTTGTGCTGGCGGAGCGGGTCACGGTACACACCACCTCCTGGAAAACGCCCGAGGAAGGTTGGCTTTACGCCTCCGCCAGTGGCGAAACCTACAGCGTCACGCCCGCGACGCCGCGCGAGCCTGGCGCCACCGTCACGCTGCATCTGAAAGACGAGTTCTTATACCTGGCGAATAACAAACTGCTCGGCGACGTGCTGGGCCGCTACTGCATATTAATGAAAGAGCCGCTGTTTGTCGGCGACGAGCAGACCGCCGTCAACCACCTGACGCCGCCGTGGCGCGTGGCATCGCAGGATGGCGTGGCGCTGCACCCGGCGCTGCGTCAGAAGCAGAATATCGAATTCGCCAGCCGCTTTGAGCGCGCCTTTACCCCGCTGTGTACGCTGCTGGTCGAGCCTTCGGCTGACAGCGACGCGGTCGGCATGCTGTGGCTGCAGGATGGCGCGACGTATGGCACCAGCGATAACCGCAATCTGTCGCTCTTTCTGCGCGGCATGCTGCTTGACGATCAGGCGCGCGAGCTGCTGCCGCCCTGGGCCGGTTTCGTCGGCGGGGTTATCGAGTCTAACCGCCTGACGCCAACCGCCAGCCGCGAGGATTTACAGCGCGACGTCACCTGGTACGCCACCCAGGCGGCGCTCACCGAGGCGCTGATTAACGGCCTTGCGGATCTCGCGAAACAGCAGCCCGCCGTCTGGCGTCGTGTACTGGTGCGTCATAACGAAGCGCTCCTCGGCGCGGCCATCTGCGACGATCGTTTGTTCGATCTGCTGAAAGATGAGCTGTTGATTCCGACCTCGCAGGGCGATCTGCCGGTCAAGGCGCTGCGCCAGAACAACACCCTGAACGTGATGCTCAGCGAAGAAGGCGGCTTTGAGGAGATGCTGTTCCGTCTCTCGGGGCGTCCGGTCGCGCTGGGTTATCGTTACGCCGTGGTGCCGTTCCTGCGCCGCTGGGCCACGCTTTACGGCGCGCGCCTGGTGGAGGTCGGCACCTCGGCGGGCAACGAGCAGCTGTTCGCGCTGCATGACGTCAGCGAAGACGAAGCCGCCTGGTGGAGCGAGCAGCTGCGCGACGATGAAGAGTGCGTGATGTCCTCTTTTGAACCCGCGACGCTGCCGCTGGTGATGGTCGTCAACCGCGACGCCGAGCTGAAAGCCCGGCTGGAACAGGATGACGCCGACCGCCGCATGAGCACCGCTGCGCTGATGCTGGCGCGCCAGTTTGCCAGCAAAATCGAACAGCAGGCGCCGGTGCGGCTCTACATCAATTTTAACAATCCTGCGGTAAAAGCCTTGTCACAGGCCTGGCGCGCCGGGCAACCCATCGCGCCCGGCACCACGCAGCTGTTAAAGAGCCTCAAAATTATTCTTGCTCTGGCGACGGGAGATTCTCGTGAGTATGACTTCCGTCAGGCGCTGGAGACTTTCAGTTGCATCACCGCGCAACTTATTACACCGACAACAAAAGGAAGCAACTAATGGATATCTGGGCATGGTATGAGCAATATCAGCGAGACCTGGAAGAAGCCGGTAAACCCTGGATAACGCAGCATGTCGATAAACTTATCGATTCCGTTGTTGAAGTACAGACCGGTAAAACCGAAGCGCTGTTGCCGGAAGCGCGCGCGCTGAAAAAAACCTCAGGCAATCCGTGGATTGAAGTCATGGTCGGCCACTGGGAGATGCGCCACCGCATCGGCAACCTCGGTGAAGGCGAAAAAGCGCTCGGCGACGTCGTCGCGCTGTTTGAACGCGCCCACCAGGCCGATGCCGCGGAGTGCCCGCAATCCATTTGCGTTACCCAGGATCTCAGCGCCTGTTACAGCAATGTCGATGGTCCGGGCTGGGCGGATGAGCGTATCGCCGTCTGTCAGGAAACGCTGTCGAAAATTACTCCGCTGCGCAGCTGCTTCCTTTGTCTTTCGGAAGAGCAATTCTTCGCGATGATCGACAAAGGCGAAGTTGAGCAGGCGCTGGCCTTTATTCATCAGCAGATGGAAAAACGTCGCGCGGCAGGCGAAGAAGATGTCAACGGCCTGAAAGAGAACGAAGCGCAGGCGCTGATGCTGCTGGGCCGTTATGACGAAGCGCTGGCGATCATCGATAAGTTGCACGAAGACGAGATGGAAAACAGTAGCGAGCAGACCCGCCAGGTCATGATGATGATGAAGGCGGAAGTCCTGGCGCTGATGGGCCGCGAAGAAGATGCCCGCGAATGGCTGCTGCCTTGGGATCGCCTCACCGCCTATAACCGTATGCGCTGGGTGCGCGTGGTGGAGCAACTGGCGCGCCTCAACCCGGCATACAACAACTGGCAGACCGGCAGCGCGCTGCAGCTGATTCTGGAACAGCGCCTTGAAGCCCAGGCCTGGCGCGAAGCCATCATCGTCGCGAAAACCCATATCGCGATGGCGCTGGCGCGCGGCACCACCTGGATTGCGCGTCGTGCGCTTTCTCAGGCGAAAGCGTGTGCGGCCAGACTGCGTAACCCGCATGACGAAGATGACGCTCTGAACGCGTTTGAGCAGCAGATCGCAGCGATGGAAACCCAGGTTGAACTGCCGGTGCCTGCCGAATCACTGATGGCGTGGCTTGAAGAGCGCGGCGAGCAGGAAGGCGTCACGCGCGATCCGGAGCAGGAAGCCCAGTGGCTGATGCTGGCCTCCGCCCAGCGTCCGGACGACGAAAACCTGTTGATGCTCGCGGCCGCGGCGCTCGAAGCCTGCCAGGCGAATGGCGAAGCGACGGATCTCCTGCTCGACTGGCAGAAGCGTCATCCGCAGGAGGAGGCGTCGCCGCTGTTCCATCTGCTCTCCGCGCTCATCAACGCACGCCGCTACGATGAGATTGTGGCGCTGGCTGACACCTACAACGACGCGCTGCCGCATGTGGCGCTGTGGTTTAAAGCGCAGGTCGCGCAGGCGCAGGAAGACTGGGAAAGCCTTGAAACCTTAAGCCAGGCGCTGCGCGCCACGCCGCAGGGCCAGCACAAAATCGCGCCGCTGATGCTCGCAGGCCAGGCGGCAATTCGCCAGAAAGCGCATGATCGCGCGACCGCGTATTTTAAAGATGCCGTGGCGATGATGGACGCGCGCGAAGAAGACGCCAGCAACATCCTGTGGGATCTGCTGACTGCGGCGAGCGCCAGCGAAGACTGGACGACCGTGCGCGAAGCCGGTGCGCGTCTTGGTATGCAGTTCAGCACCGATGAAGGCCCGGTCGAAGAGGAGTGGGGCACCGTGCGCCTGCGCTTCTTCGAGAACCACGATGAGCATTTCTATTTCGCCCAGCGTACCGGTCCGGTGACGGCGCGCGTCTTCCAGCCGTCATGGCGAAAAGCGCCGCAGCATATGAACGAGTCGGTGGTGTTTGACGCCAACCTGCTCAACACCCCGCCGGAAGATGAGCAGGAGCGCGCGAACTTTATCCCGCTGCATAACGTGGTGAAAACCCTTGCGTCAGGCGACTACGCGCCGAGCTGGTTTATTGACGGCGTCGATCCGGGCGAAGAGACGTTCAACGCGTTTGTGAATGGCGTTCGCCAGCGCGGCGGCGCAGTCTGGGTGCATTGCGAATCGGATTATCAGGTTACCGACAGCGAAAGCGGTGAAACGCTGCCGGGCATCTACTTTATGCTGGCGATGCCGCAGTCGGTGTCGCCGCTGGAAGTGGACGCGATGCTGCGCGAACTGACGCAGGGGTGGAAACACCCGATCCACTGGCTGGATGTCGCCATGTCGGGCGGCCTTGATGAAACCCGTCACCGCCAGGTGATGGAGCGTTACCAGCTGTAGTCGATATCACGGGCGGCGGTCAACGCCGCCCGATTTGAGAATCCTCCGCTGTCTGCCTCTCTTCGTCCTCTTTACCTTAAGACCAGTCAAACACAGGACTGGCATTATGAAATCACCTCTTCACGCCTGGCTTTTTGCCGCACTTTCGCTCTCCAGCACGCACGCGCTGGCGGACGGTCTCGATTCGGTTTTTGATGATACGGTGAATGCCGTGACGCAGGCGATTAACGAGGCTTATCGCCCGGATGGCCGCGACACGCAGGATAACCGCGACTATGACGACGAGGATCGCACGCGCTATGACCAACGCCGTTCAGGCTATGACGAGCGGCGCAGGCGTCTGGAGGAGCGTCACCGGCAGCTCGATGAGCGCCAGCGTCGGCTGGATGATGAACGCCGCCGTCTTGAGGAAGAAGAACAGCGGCTGGATGACGACGCGTATCGCTAGCGGCCGCTGTCGGCGATTTCCACGTGGGTCGCGCGCGGGATGGCCAGCAGACGATCGCCGCAGGTCAGCAGCAGATCGATGCCGAGCGACCCGGCATGAAAGCGATCGGCGAGCTGTTCAATAATGCACTCCGGCAGCTGCGGCGCGATCATGCGCTCTTCCGCAATGCCCGCGCCCGTGAGGCGCAGCATTCGCCCGCCGCTCAGGCTGTTGACCTGCAAAATCAGGGTGGCGCTGTGCTCCGGCGCGATGGCGCTGCCGTGGGCCAGTCGGTCGGGCAGCAGCGGGCTAAGATTGTCATCAGCCACGGCGAACACCGCGTCGTCCGGCGTTTCGGCGATCCGCGTGCCGGTATGAAAGCGCAGATTAGAGCGCACAATGTCATTTGTCAGGCCAGGGGACAGCCAGACGGGCGTATCGCTGTCGGTCATTGTGAGCAGCACGCTGGTGGTCGCCACGCCGAGCGGCTGCCAGCCGTGACGAAGCAGTTGCAGCGATACAATCACGCCAGGCTCGCTCATGGCCTTTAGCAGGCGACGAAAGCACTGTTGCGCATCGTGCACCGGTGAATCAAAGTCGGTATTTAACGTCATCAGGTTCTCCATACTGCTGCGCATCGCGGCGTGACGTCAGCAGACGTTGCCGGATGCAGGTTGCGGCACATCCTGACCGCCTAATATGACCCTATTGTTAAACAAACATGACAGCCCGATGAATTGTGACGCAATAAAGGCAGAAGACGATCGCGCTGCCTTTAACGGAATCATCGATGAGAGGAGATAATATTGGGCTTAAGTCAGGTAAGAAAAAAGAACAGCCTGCTGCTTTAAATAAAGGGTTTTGCTTTTATCGGTTATTATATGTCAGCCCGGAATGCGCAGTGCTATTTTATTTAATTGTTTTTGTGATTATATTTATCGGCGTGCATTTAACATTTAAATGTGGCGCTCTAATAATATTCTTAAAAGAAACTGGCGAAAAGTTAAGCAGGGCTTAATTTGTATGTAGGGTTTATTTATTTCGTTGATTTTTAAGGTTATTTGCGAGCGTTGCTCTTCAGGTTTCTATTTTATGCCGCTTTGGAGGATTTTTTCATTATTTTTTTAGAATAAACGTGAAAATAAGCGTCGGATCGTGTTAACGATACCCGGGTACGAATAAATCAGGCTTAAAAAAATCAGGGATAAATCGGGCGAGCGCGCTATTTTATTCTGCCCAGAGCTCCGTCCAGTTGGTTTGCGGCGCTCTGGCTTCTGAACTGGCAGCGCTGGCTGCCAGCCCAGGAGAAATGCGGCCTGGCGAGGCGTCAGCTTTTTTTGACGAACTCAGATTTGAGCTTCATCGGGCCGAAACCGTCGATTTTGCAGTCGATATTATGATCGCCTTCCACCAGGCGGATATTTTTCACTTTAGTGCCGATTTTCAGCATCGACGAGCTGCCTTTGACCTTGAGATCCTTAGCAATTGTCACGCTGTCGCCGTCGGCAAGCAGGTTGCCGTTAGCGTCTTTCACTACCAGCGCGTCGCTGTCGGCGGCGGCCTCGCCGTCGCGCCATTCGTGGGCGCATTCAGGGCAGACGTAAAGATTATTATCCAGATAGGTATACTCAGAACCGCATTGCGGGCAGGCGGGCAGGGACATGGTGACTCCTTAAAATGAACCAACGGGGCAGCAAAAGAGGGCTGCACAAGAAGCGCTCGCTGACGCGACGCGCGCGAAAGGCGGGATTATACCCTAAAACCTTACCTTTTACGGGCCTGTCTGCGGCGCAAACGTGTCTGGCGCGGCGAAGCCGCAGGCCGCGTTACAATTTTCCGGTTCGCGATAAAACATATATCGTGATTTATTGCCAGGCGGTGTTATTCTGGAGCGGTTAATGTAGATTTGTATTATTAAATCCATCCCCTGAAGTCGGAACATTTTTGTGAAATGGCCGATGTGAGGATATATTCTTTCGCTCTGAAAAACCGCTCAGCTCTCTGGTATCACAGAGTGATTATTTGGTTTCCTGACGAAGATGAAGGTTCAGAAACGTTTCTCATCGTCTCATGCTTATTTTACCACAACGATGGTATGGCATTTTTTACGCCAGTTTTCATCGGGTGTCGTTGTGACGCGCAGGATATTTTCCACACGTAATTATAAAAGCCGCATTGAGCTAATAAAAAGATAAGGCAAAAGGTCATTTAATTTGTGTTAAGGAAAGATTTTTCATGCACACACAGACTGTATTTGAAATGAATCAGGAAGCGGAACGGCTACTTCAACTGGCGCTGCGTAATCTCAGCGCCATGAAAAAAGTGCCGCTGGCGGTACAGGACGACCGTGGGAACGCCGCCAGCTACGCTTGCGCAACCGTGCATCCGCTTCATTTTTCTTTGCGTGGTATGGAAGCCCAGCAGGAGATGCTGCAGGCCGAGCTTCGAAAAACCACCCATCAGGAGATGGTGCTCGCGATTGTCGGCACGATGAAGGCGGGTAAGTCGACCACCATTAACGCGATTGTCGGTAAAGAAGTGCTGCCCAACCGCAACCGCCCGATGACGGCGCTGCCGACGCTTATCCGCCACACGCCGGGTCAGAAGGAGCCGGTGCTGCACTTTTCGCACGCCGGACCTATCGAAACGCTGATGCAGGCGTTGCGCGCGCGTTTGCAGAACGCCTCGCGCGACACCCTGACGCAGCGTCTTGAAATCGATCGCGATATGGACGCCCTGCTGGCGCGCATCCTGAACGGCACCTCGTTTGAAAAACACTACCTCGGCGCCCAGCCGATTTTTCACTGCCTGAAAAGCTTAAACGATCTGGTGCGTCTCTCGGGCGTGCTGGACGTGCCTTTTCCGTTTCGCGCTTACGCGGCTATTGAACACATTCCGGTGATAGAAGTGGAGTTTACCCACCTGGCCGGGATGGAGCGCGGGCTGGGTCAGCTGACGCTGCTCGACACCCCAGGCCCGAACGAAGCCGGACAGCCGCATCTGCAAAAAATGTTGCAGGAGCAAATCGCCCGCGCTTCGGCGGTTCTCGCCGTGATGGATTACACCCAGCTGAAATCGACCTCCGACGAGGAGGTGCGCCTGGCGCTGGCGGCGGTGGGTGAGTCGGTACCGCTCTACGCCCTGGTGAATAAATTCGATCAGATGGATCGCAACAGCGACGATGAAGATCAGGTGCGGGCGCTGATTGCCGGCACGCTAATGAAAGGCGCTATCGATCCGGCGCATATTTTCCCCGTCTCCTCCATGTGGGGCTATCTGGCCAACCGCGCGCGTCAGGAGCTGGCGGCGCAGGGCTGCCTGCCGCCTCACGAGGAACAGCGCTGGGTGCAGGACTTCGCCGAGGCGGCGCTCGGCCGCCGCTGGCGCAGCGCGGATTTCTCTGACGCCGAACACCTGCGCCACGCCGCCGACCTGCTCTGGGAGGATTCCCTTTTTGAAGCGCCCATCCGCGCTATTTTGCACACGGCGCACGCTCACGCTTCGCTCTATGCGCTGCGTTCGGCCTGCGCAAAATTAATTTACTATGCGCAATGCACCCGAGACTACCTGGACTTTCGCTGTCAGGGGCTGGATATCGCAAATGACCAACTGGTGGAGAGTATTTCTCAAATGAAGAATGACATCGCACAGCTACAACGTTCCCAGGCAGACGCCAGCAAAGCCATTCAGGAGCAGGTCGTTCAGGCGCTGGCGCGCGCGTCGGAGAACATCGCGGGTCACGAGCAAAAGGTGCTGGCGGATATCGCCAGCTATTTCGACACCGGTAACGTGCCGCCACTCTCTCTCAGCAGCCCGGTACGCCGCGCGGTGACCTGGGGTCGCGATTTCGATGCGGGCAGCGAACAGCTTCATCTGGACCAGGAGAGCGACGCCCGGATGCTGCTGCATAAAATCCGCGCCTCCTGCGAGTTGATCCTGTTATCGGTACAGGAAAACCTGACCCGTGACCTGGCGGCCCATTTCAGCGAGCTGGAAACCGCGCTCGGCGATATCCTGCGTACGGCCCTGGCGCCGCTGGAGCAGCGCGTGACGGAAGGGCTGCGTCGCACCGGTTTTCGCGCGCATATCACGCTGCCGGTATTCCAGCGCAGCCAGCTTAATTTCAACGCGCACCAGTTGTTTAACGATGTGATTGAAGAAGAGAGCGTGCCGGTCGCCACCGCCCCGCGTAATAACGGCGTGCGCGGCACCGTGGCCCGCTGGCTGAACAGCAACGATCTGGGCTGGGATGATTGTACGGCGATGCGTTCGCGTTACGTTATCGACCTGCCGCAGCTCAAACAGACGCTGAGCCGCTATGTCAGCCGCTTCTGCGCGCAGATCCGCCAGGCGATGAATGCGCAGGTGGATATCTCCGTGACGGCGGGCATGGCGACCTTTTTCGCGGAATTCCAGATGGCGATGGCGGCCATTGAGGCAAATCTCAAGCAGAGCCTGACGGCGCGCCAGCAGAGCGAAACGTCACGCGATGCGCTGCGCGAGCAGCTTCAGCAATGCGCGCGGACCGCGCGTGATATTAATGAAGACGCCCGTTTACTGCAGGATGACATTCTGACGCTGTTTTCCGTGGAGCACTGAACGCCATGAACGGTTCACTCGTTGAAGGGCCGGGCCGACATTTACACGCCTTGCACGGGCGCCTGATGGTTGATCTGGCAAAAGGGACGGACGACGATCGCCACTGTCGCCCGCATCTGCAGCATCAGAAAGTGCGCGAGCAGCTGCACAAATCGCTGGCGGCGGCTGAGCCGCCTGCGGCGACGCCGGACATTCTCGCGCTGAACATGCTGGCGACGCTGAGCCGCCAGCGCCCGCCTGGGCATCTGGCGTTAAGTCTGACGGCGCAGACGCTGGCCCTGCGCCGTCAGCGGCTCAGTGAAAAAGGCGTTTCGGCGTCTTTCGCCGAGGCGCTGGACGGGATTATCGGGCAGTATCAGCACAGCGCTGCACGGCTGGAATCGCAGTTACGACAGCAGGATCTCACGGCCGCGGCGCAGCGCCATTTCAGGGATGTCATGACGCGCTGGCAGCGTGGCGAGTTCAACGGCTGGTCGCCCGCCGGGCGCTGCTATGTGGCGCTGGAAGAGCTGCGCTGGGGCGCTTTCGGCGACGCATTGCGCCTGAGTGAGCCCTCGGTGAAAAGCGCGCTGCTGCAACCGGTGTATGAAGAGAGCGCGATGCGGCTGGCGCAGAGCGTCGACGCCTCGACCCACACGCGGCATTTTTATCACCAATGGATGCATATGCCGCCACAGCCGGGCCTGCTGGAGCATAAAGATCTGCTCTGCTGGCTGGGGGCAGACTATGACGACGAGCGCCATCCGGTGAGCTGGTCGGTCACCCAGACCTGGCAGAGCGTCTCCCTCGGTATGCCGCGTATCTGCTCTGCCCGGCGGCTGGCGAACGCGCTGGTGGAGGAGATTTTCCTGCTGTAAAGCGCAAAAAACACCCCGCCGCAGCGGGGTGTTGGGGTTAGCGCGGCAGCGTACCGACGCTTTGCGCTTTCTCCGCCTCTGGCACGGGTTTCGCCACACGCCGGGCATAGAGCGCGGTGATGATGGGCACCAGGATCGCCGTAACAATGACGCTCGCGGCGACCAGCGCCGTGGCCGACGCCGCCACCGGTTCAAACGCCGGGTTAATTTGCGCAATGATAACCGGGTTCGCTACCGCAGCGCCCGCTGCCGATGACGCCGCCACGCCCGCCGTCCCGTTACCGCCGCCCAGGAATTTATCCGCCATGATCAACGGGATGCCGGTGATGATGATCACCGCCACGCCCAGCAGAATGCCCAGCAGGCCGGTATGCATAATCACGCCCAGATTAATGGTGTTGCCAAGCGCGAAACCGAAGAACGGGATCAGCACCGGTGTGGCTTTACTGAAGAAAGCGCGAAGATCGTGGTCGAGGTTGCCGAGCGTGAAGCCAATCAGGAACGGCAGCACTGCGCCGATGAAATGATGCGGCTCGAAAGAGGCCAGCCCCGCAGAGCCTAAGATCACCATCGTCATCAGCGGGCCGGATTCCAGCGACATCAGCACAAACGCGCCGGATTCTTCCTTCGTACCGTACTGGTTCATCAGGCTGGCGTAGAGGCCGCCGTTGGTCATGTCCATCGCGGAGACGATAGCCAGCACCGACAGTCCGGCGAAAAAGCCGGTCTGGATGCCGGTATCCGGAATAAAAGACGCCGCAATCATCGCCACCAGCCAGGCCACGGCGATTTTAGTCAGGACCAGCGTGCCCGATTTACGCAGCACCGTGCCCGTCGCGCGCAAATCAATGGATGCGCCAATACAGAAAAACCAGACGGCGAGGATGGGCACCGTTCCGCTAATCATTCCTTTCGTAAACGAGCCGAAATAATTCCCGGTCTCCGGGGCAAACGTATTTAACATTGCCCCAAGTAACAGCGGGATAAGCATCATCCCTCCCGGAATGCGCTCCATCGTGGCTTTAATCTTCATCATAAACCTCAGCGGTATTATTCAGCGCCTGGCTGAATGAAAGTCAAAAGTGTCCTGCGATGAAAATCATTCATTTTCATCGTGTTAGTTTCTTTTCTTTGGCGTAGGGCGGCAGCGAAGAGGCAGCTGCGGCTATCATTAGCGTTATGATTATGGAGAGTCGTCTGTCAGTGACTTATCCCGTTATTGAAGTAACTGGTGCTACTATGTCTCTTGTGGAATAATGATTCAATAGAAATGAAACAACGTTTTAGTTATCTCGATCACATTATTGATTCACGCGTTTGATAGCATCAAATTCAGCGCAAATTTATGTAAATTGATTGTTATTTAATTGAGTTTTTTACGCTTACAACATAGCGGGGGCGACGTTACCCTGCGCACGTCACGAGGAGTCAGAATGGACGTTCGTCAAAGCATTCATAGCGATCACGCGAAAACCCTGGATACCGCCGGGCTTCGCAAAGAATTCTTAATCGAGAAGATTTTTGTGGCTGACGAGTACACCATGACCTACAGCCATATCGATCGCATCATCGTCGGCGGCGTCATGCCGGTGAACCGCACGGTTAGCGTGGGCGGCGAAGTGGGCAAGCAACTGGGCGTGAGTTATTTTCTGGAGCGCCGCGAACTGGGCGTGATTAATATCGGCGGGCCGGGCGTTATCACGGTGGATGGCACCCGTTATGAGATGAACAGCCGCGACGGGCTGTACGTCGGCAAGGGCGCGCAGGAAGTGGTGTTTGCGAGCGTAGAGGCGGCGAATCCGGCCCGTTTTTACTATAACTGCGCCCCGGCGCATACGAGCTTCCCGACCAGGCGCGTCACGCCGGCGGATGTTTCGCCGGTGCATCTTGGCGAGGACGTCACCAGCAACCGCCGTACCATCAATAAATATTTCATTCCTGATGTGCTGGAAACCTGTCAGCTCAGCATGGGGCTAACCGAGCTCGCGCCGGGCAACCTGTGGAACACGATGCCGTGCCACACGCATGAGCGCCGCATGGAGGTCTATTTCTACTTCGGTCTCGAAGAGAACAGCTGCGTGTTTCACATGATGGGCCAGCCGCAGGAGACGCGTCATATCGTGGTGCAAAACGAGCAGGCAGTGATTTCGCCGAGCTGGTCGATTCACTCCGGCGTCGGCACGCGTGCCTACACCTTTATCTGGGGCATGGTGGGCGAAAACCAGGTATTCGACGATATGGATCACGTTGCGGTGAAAGATCTGCGCTAACGGTTCATGAGGTTACGCGCATAAAAAAGCCTCGTCACTGACGAGGCTTTTTTGTGGCTTATGCGCCGCGTTTGTCTTCGGTGTTGCGCTCAAAATCCGAAGCGTCGTGCCGCTCGTGAAGCTGCTCGTTAAGCGGCCCCCAGGTGCGGTTAACGATACGCCCGCGCTGTACCGCCGGACGCTGCGCCACTTCTTCGGCCCAGCGCTTCACGTTTTTGTATTCATCAGCCTGGAGGAACTTGCTCGCTTCATACAGCCCGCCGATAACGATATTGCCATACCACGGCCAGATGGCGATGTCGGCGATGGAGTACTCGTCGCCCGCGATAAAGCGATGCTGCGCGAGCTGGCGATCCAGTACGTCGAGCTGGCGTTTGGCTTCCATGGTGAAGCGGTTAATCGCGTACTCGATTTTCTGCGGGGCATAGTGATAGAAATGGCCGAAACCGCCGCCGAGATAAGGCGCTGATCCCTGCAGCCAGAACAGCCAGTTCAGCGCTTCGGCGCGCCCGGCGAAATCTTCCGGCAGGAAATGGCCGAATTTGTCGGCGAGATACAGCAGGATCGCGCCGGATTCAAACACGCGCACCGCCGGCGTAACCGAGCGGTCCAGCAGCGCCGGGATCTTGGAGTTCGGGTTTACCTCCACAAAGCCGCTGGAGAATTGATCGCCTTCGCCGATGCGAATCAGATGCGCGTCATACTCCGCGCCGCTGATGCCGAGCGCCAGCAGTTCTTCCAGCAGGATGGTCACTTTCTGGCCGTTCGGCGTGCCGAGGGAATAGAGCTGTAGCGGATGTTTGGCGACCGGCAACGTTTTCTCATGCGTCGGCCCGGCGACAGGCCGGTTGATACTGGCAAAGGCACCGCCAGATTGTGGTTCCCAGGTCCAGACTTCAGGTGGCTGATATTCGTTTTGAGACATCATGTTACCCCGCGCGGTAAGTAAGTAATAAACCGGGCCTCCGGCTCGCGTTTTCGAGTGTAGCAGGCGAGGGCGTCTTCACCTGTTATCCGGTTGTGGCATTACGCGCTCAACAACCGGCGGCGATATAGTCGCCGCCCGCGCTGACCGGGATAACGGTGGCAAACAGCACGGCGGCGAACAGCAGCAGCGCCAGCCCGCCCGCGATACGCAGCAGCGCAGCGATACGCTGTGCCTGGCGCGGCGTCGTCTGCGCGCCGAACAGCCGCGTGGTGGCGTTGCGCGCATACTGCACGCCGAGCGACAGCGCCATAATGGAGAGCGCTGTGCCAAGCGCCATTGTCATGACCGCCGCGATGCCCCAGCTCACCATGCCGAGCGCGTTGGCGAACAGCATAATCATGATGGCGCCGCTGCAGGGCCGCGCGCCGATGGCGAAAATCACACCCAGCCGGGTGCGCCAGTCGCTGTCGTCCTGCGTTCTGCCGACGCCGTGATGGCCGCAGCCGCAGTGCTCCGGATGCGACCCGACCGGCGTAAGCGCATGAATATTGAGTGTCGGGGCGCGCAGGCTGCGCAACGCGCGCAGAATGAGAAACAGCCCGAACGCGCCGATAAGCAGCGCGCTCGCCTTTTCAAGATACCAGCGGCTCTGGCTGAGATCGCCCGACGCGAGGTTAAAGCCCACCGCCAGAATAAACACAAACGCGATGGCGCTGACGCCCTGCATCAGGCTGCCCGCGAGCGGCACCAGCCGTGCGGCGAAGAGGCTTTCGCGGTTAGTGGCGAGGTAAGCGCTGACGATAAATTTGCCGTGACCCGGCCCGATAGCATGCAGCACGCCATAAATAAACGCGCCGCTGATAAGCCAGACGCCGCCCGTGTATTGATGGTTGTTGAGCTGCAAAAGATAGAGCACCAGATAACGATGCAGAGCGACTTGCAGGCTGAACGCCCACTGAAGAAACGCGCCCCAGTGGTGCCAGAGCAAAAACGCCGCGCCCAGCGCGCAGAACGCCAGCAGCAGCGCGCCGGGGCGTTGCCAGCGGCGGTTCAGGATGGCAGTCGACATGCGGATATCCCGTAAATAAGCATCCAGCAAGTATAACGATGTCAGCCGCGCAGGCCAGCGGGAAAGAGGGAAGGGAGGCGACGAGTGAATCGAACGGCGTTCGATGGAGAGTCCGGATCTCCAAAAGCAAAAAACCAGCCCTGGGGCTGGTTTTTCTGAATAAGTGGTGCCCGGACCGGACAAAAACGCCGGGAGCGTTTTTGCACAGCGCGCCGCGCTGCCCGCAGGGCGAGTCGCAGGGAGGCGACGAGTGAATCGAACGCAGTTCGATGAAGAGTCCGAATTCACCAAAGCAAAAAACCAGCCCTAGGGCTGGTTTTTCTGAATAAGTGGTGCCCGGACTCGGAATCGAACCAAGGACACGGGGATTTTCAATCCCCTGCTCTACCGACTGAGCTATCCGGGCAACGGGGCGCATTAAACCGTAAAGGCCCGAAGGCGTCAACGGCTTTGTCATAAAAAATCCCTGAAACTGTGCTGACTGGCTGATTTTCAGGCAAAAAGGCCGGTCAGCGCGTCTCAGGTCAGGGCACCGCCCTGACGGCACTGCGCGAAACGCAGGATATCTTCGGCGAGACGACGCGCGGTGTCGACATCGGCCTGGCTGCGTTTCACCAGCAGCCGGCTCAGGCAGCCTTCCAGCACCAGTTCCATCTGCTCGGCGACCATCGCCGGGTCGTCCACTTCCAGCTGCGTCAGCAGTTCGTGCGTATAGTGATACGCGGCGCGCTTTTGATTATCCGCCAGCTGATGGATAGGGTGCGACGCCTCCGGATAGAAAGTACAGGCGGCGATGAACAGACAGCCGGGGTAGCGGTCCTGGCTGACGCAATCGGTCAGCGCCTGGTAGCGCGCCATCAGTTTTTGCTCGGCGCTCAGCGTATCGTCATAAATCAGCTGACGACGCCAGGCGTCCACGCGCTGGCTTAAATAGCGCAGCGCGTCATACAACAGCGCTTCGCGATCCGGCCAGTAGCGCTGCATCTCTTCCGTCGGACACTGCGCGGCAGCGGCCACCATTTCAGGTGTGGTATTGGCAATCCCTTCCTGTTCAAGGACATGCAGGGCCTGCTCCAGCACTTCTTCACGTTGCACGGTTTACTCCTCTCCGTTTAGCCCAACGGTTTCTCCCACTCAAGTGTTGTTTACCGCAGGCGATTGTGCAAATGCGTGGCGAACGCGGACGCGTCCATAAAGCCGGTAACACGTGCATTAGCGACCTCGTTGCCCTGCGCATCGAAGAAAATAATCGTAGGCAGTCCGAGGACGTTCAGGCGCTTCAGGAGCGCGACATCCGCTGGTCGATTGGCGGTGACATCGGCCTGTAACAGCACGGCACCGTCGAGCGCGCGCCGCACCTCGGGTGCGCTGAACGTGTATTTCTCAAACTCTTTGCAGGCGACGCACCAGTCGGCGTAGAGATCGAGCATGACCGGCTTGCCCTTCGCCTGCGCCAGCGCCCGCTCGAGATCGCCTTCTGTCGCGATACGCGTAAACGTCAGGTGCGCCTGCGTTTCGGCCGTGGGTGCGCCGAAGGCCCAGTCCTGCAGCGGACGCGCGCAAATCAGCGCGGCGCCCAGTAGTACAATTTGCACCGCGCGCATCCAGGGTTTGACGGCGCTGAGGCTTGCGATAAACGCCCACCCAAAACACGCGACGCCAAGCGCGCTCCAGAGCCGTAGCCCCCAGACGTCACCCAGCACGCGTTCCAGCAGAAACACGGGAAGGGCGAGGATAACAAAGCCGAAGGCGATTTTTACCTGCTCCATCCACGGGCCGCTTTTCGGCAGCAGGCGGTTGCCGAACACGGTAACGAGTATCAGCGGCAGGCCCATGCCGAGCGCGTACAGATAAAGCGTGCCGCCGCCGAGCCACAGATTGCCGCTCTGGGCGATGTAAAGCAGGATGGCGCTGAGCGGCGCGGTGGTGCAGGGCGAGCAGATAAGCCCGGCTATCGCGCCCATCGCAAAGACGCCGCCCGGCGAACCGCCGCGCTGACGGTTGCTCATCAACGTCAGGCGCGTTTGCAGCGATGCGGGCAGCTGCAGCGTGAAAGCTCCGAACATGGAGAGCGCCAGCAGAATAAACACCACGGAGAGGGTCACCAGCACCCACGGGCTTTGCAGCGCCGCCTGAAATTGCAGCCCGGCGGCGGCGACAATCAGCCCCAGCGCGGTGTAAGTCAGCGCCATGCCCTGCACGTAGACAAAGGCCAGCAGCAGCGCTCGCCCGGTGGAGAGGCGCTTCTCGCCGCCGAGCACGATGCCGGAAATCAGCGGGTACATCGGCAGCACACAGGGCGTGAAGGCGACGCCGATGCCGATAAGCAGCGCCCAGAGGGCGGAGAAAGGCAGCGTCGCGGGCGGCGCGTCGTCCTTCACGGCTTCTCGTTCTCCGGTGGAGAGCGAGGGCTGCTCAGCGCGGGGTTGTGCGGCGGCATCTGCGGCTTTCGGTGGCTCAACCGCGCTCAACGGCACGCTGCGCGTCTCCGGCGGATAACAAAAGCCCGCGTCGGCGCAGCCCTGATACGTGACGGTCAGCGTCGCGCCCGTCGATGCCTGCTCTACGGTGACCGGCACGCGCAGCATGTCGCGGTAAATTTC
This sequence comes from Cronobacter dublinensis subsp. dublinensis LMG 23823, assembly GCF_001277235.1. Taxonomy (NCBI): domain Bacteria; kingdom Pseudomonadati; phylum Pseudomonadota; class Gammaproteobacteria; order Enterobacterales; family Enterobacteriaceae; genus Cronobacter; species Cronobacter dublinensis. The sequence goes on along the minus strand of NZ_CP012266.1, from coordinate 3,929,264 downwards.
GCTTTTGCCGAAGAATTCATCTTCATGCCATTCGCCTGCGGGCAGCACGGGCGAGGCCACGCGCGCGTTCGCAGGCGTGACGCGGATCTGCTGGCGATAGAGGTAGTAACCCGGCTTAATCTGCCAGTTCAGCGTCAGGGCGTCTTGCTGCTGCTGGAAATCAAATGCGAAGGCCTGGTCCGCAGGCACAAATTGTGAGGCGTTTTGCTGGCTGAAAAGACCGGCGGATGCGTGAACGCTGCAAAAAAGCAGGATCAGCGTAAGGATGCGTTGAGCCATGAGAGGTAGTCTTCGTCTCCGTGAATGACAGGTATGACAAGCAGTTCGGGCGTCTGGTAGGGATGATGGCTTTTCAGACACGTCAGTAGCGCCTGCTGACGCGCGGTGTCGCTTTTCAGCACCATCTGCACTTCGTACTCCTGTTCCAGTTTCCCTTCCCAGTAGTAGAGCGACGTAGCGCCCGGCAGCAGCGTGACGCAGGCGGCGAGATGTTCCGCCAGCGCTTTGGCGGCCAGGTCCTGCGCGGTGGCTTCATCCGGCGCGGTGCAAAGCACAACAACCGGCTCCGGCGCGGCGTGAGTAACGGTATTTTCATCCAGCATAGAGCCCTCCTGCCTGAAACGTTCAAACGGTTACTATACAACGGGCAGGGGATACGCGTTAGCGACGGAGTGTAAGCGTGGGTTTTGGCGCAGAAAAAGGGGCGCCGCAGCGCCCCGAAGAGGTTACAGCAGTACGCTGCCCAGCAGGAAGCCGAAGCAGACCGACAGCACGACGCCGAGCGTGCCGGGAATAAAGAACGGGTGGTTAAAAACAAAACGTCCGATACGCGTGGTGCCGGTGTCGTCCATCTGTACGGCGGCGACCAGCGTGGGGTAGGTCGGCAGAATAAACAGGCCGGACACGGCGGCGAACGACGCTACGGCGGTCAGCGGCGAAACGTTGAGGGCCAGCGCCATCGGCATCAGCGCTTTGGCGGTGGCCGCCTGGGAGTAGAGCAGCGCCGAGGCGACGAAGAAAATCAGCGCCAGCAGCCACGGATGGCCCTGGATCACGCTGCCTGCGGTCGCTTTGATCCAGTCGATATTGGCGGAAACAAAGGTATCGCCAAGCCACGCCACGCCGAGAATACAGATACAGGCGCTCATCCCGGCTTTAAACGTGCTGGAGTTCAGGATGCTGTCGGTTTCCACGCGGCAGATAAGCGTGATAAGCGTCGCGACGCTCAGCATGATGATGAGGATAGCGCTGGTGGTGTTCATCAGCGGTTTGGCCACCAGGCCCAGGCTCGGGCTGTTGATGATGGCGTAAGCCACCACGCAGACCACGCCCAGCAGGAACAGCCAGACGGAGGTTTTGGCGCGCGGTTTGATCTCAATCTGCTTGTCGCCACGCAGTTCGATTAACCCTTCCTCCAGACGTTTGCGATAAACCGGATCGTCAGAGAGTTTTGAGTTAAACAGCATGGAAACCAGGAATGACATCACCAGCACGGCGGCGAGTGTTGAGGGGATCACGACCATCAGCAGGTGAATGTAGCTGACGCCGTGGCCTTCCATCACGGAGGACATATACACCACAGCGGCGGAGATAGGCGACGCGGTGATAGCGATTTGCGCGGCGACCACAGCCGTCGAGAGCGGGCGGCAGGGCTTCACGCCCTGTTCTTTCGCGACCTCGGCGATAACCGGCAGCGTGGCGAGCGAGATGTTGCCGGTACCGGCGAAAATGGTCAGAAAATAGGTGACCAGCGGCGCCAGGACAGTAATGTATTTCGGGTTCTTACGCAGCAGCTTTTCCGTCTGGTTGACCAGGAAATCCAGCCCGCCTGCGACCTGCATGGCGGAAATGGCGGCGATCACCGCCATGATGATAGAGATAACGTCAAAAGGGATATTACCGGGTTTAACCCCGATAGCGGCGAGCACCAATACCCCGAGCCCGCCGGCGTACCCTATGCCGATCCCCCCAAGCCTGGCGCCAAGAAAAATGGCCAGTAAAACGATGATAAGTTCGACAACTATCATGATGGCTTCCTTGATGGTTAATTATTGGATAATTAAAAGTTATAATTTGGTATCCATTAAACGAAAAAGGCACGTCCGGAGACGTGCCTTTTTAGTGTATCCCGAAAGGGGATTATTGTTCGCTTTCATCGGTATAGCGTTTAGCTTTGTAAGCCGGATGCATCAGGTTCTGGACAGAGAAGATGTCGTCCAGCTCCGCTTCCGTCAGCAGGCCGCGCTCCAGCACGACTTCACGTACGCTCTTGCCGGTTTCGGCGCAAATCTTCCCGACGATATCGCCATTGTGGTGGCCGATGAACGGGTTGAGATAGGTGACGATACCGATAGAGTTGTAGACGTAGCCTTCGCAAACTTCTTTGTTGGCGGTGATGCCGTTAACGCATTTTTCCAGCAGGTTGTAGCAGGCGTTGGTCAGAATGTGGACAGATTCAAACATCGCCTGGCCGATAACCGGCTCCATCACGTTCAGCTGTAACTGACCCGCTTCGGACGCCATCGTGACGGTGGTGTCATTGCCGATCACTTTAAAGCAGACCTGGTTTACCACTTCCGGCACGACCGGGTTCACTTTGGCTGGCATGATGGACGAGCCCGCCTGCAGTTCGGGCAGGTTGATTTCGTTCAGGCCCGCGCGCGGACCGGAGGAGAGCAGACGCAGGTCGTTACAGATTTTGGAGAGTTTTACCGCCAGACGCTTGAGCGAGCTGTGCACCATGACGTAAGCGCCGCAGTCGGAGGTCGCTTCAATCAGGTCTTCCGCCGGGACGACCGGCAGGTTGCTCACTTCCGCAAGTTTCTGCACCGCCAGCTGCTGATAGCCGTCCGGAGTGTTCAGACGGGTGCCGATAGCGGTCGCGCCGAGGTTCACTTCCAGCAGCAGCTCCGCAGTACGCAGCAGGTTTTTGGTCTCTTCGTTCAGCAGCACGTTAAACGCGTGGAACTCCTGGCCGAGGGTCATCGGCACAGCGTCCTGCAGCTGGGTACGGCCCATCTTCAGGATGTTTTCAAATTCTACGGCTTTGCGCTGGAAGCCTTCGCCCAGCTCTTTGATGGCGTCGACCAGCTTCACGATGGACGCGTAAACCGCGATGCGGAAACCGGTCGGGTAGGCGTCGTTGGTAGACTGGCACTTGTTCACATGATCGTTGGGGTTGAGGAACTGATATTCCCCTTTCTGGTGGCCCATCAGCTCAAGGCCAATATTCGCCAGCACTTCGTTGGTGTTCATGTTCACGGAAGTGCCCGCGCCGCCCTGGTAGACGTCCACCGGGAACTGATCCATGCATTTTCCGTTGTTCAGCACTTCATCGCAGGCGGCGATAATCGTGTCGGCAACTTTGCGCGGAATGGTCTGCAGCTCTTTGTTGGCCAGCGCCGCCGCCTTTTTCACCATCACCATGCCACGAACAAATTCAGGGATGTCGCTGATTTTGCTGTTGCTGATGTAAAAGTTTTCAATCGCTCGCAGAGTATGAACACCATAGTAGGCATCCGCTGGAACTTCCCTGGTACCCAACAAATCTTCTTCGATACGAATGTTGTTTAACATGTGAACCTTCTTACTTAAGCTGACTAAGATTGCACCAAACTCACAGGATATATGTGGTTATGGAGATAAAATGACCGACATTTATGTCCTTAATCGGTCTGGTGCCCACGATCATATGCTGATGATAGCGAAAAGCAGTAACCTGGATCACTTATTCCCGGCCGCGTCTGATGACAATTATTAAACTGTGAAATGGGTCACCGCTTAAAAATTTCCAGAAAAAATGTCCGTGCAAAGTGATTGAACTTTGGCTAAGGCGCCTCCATCTCACGGTATATGCGTTTGCACATCTATTTCTAAGGCGCCAGAAGGCGCCTGCTTTTTACAGGAGAACCCGGTGCGCTGGATACCCTTTATCGCCTTCTTTCTTTACATCTACATTGAAATTTCCATCTTTATTCAGGTGGCGCATGTGTTCGGCGTTTTTCTGACCTTGCTGCTGGTTATCTTCACGTCGGTTATCGGGATGTCGCTGGTGCGCAACCAGGGCTTTAAAAACCTGATGCTGATGCAGCAGAAAATGGAAGCAGGCGAGAGCCCGGCGGCGGAAATGCTGAAAAGCGTGTCGCTGATTATCGCCGGTCTGCTGCTGCTGTTGCCTGGCTTCTTTACCGACTTCCTGGGCCTGCTGCTGTTACTGCCGCCCGTGCAGAAACTCATCACGCTGCGCCTGATGCCGCATCTGCGCTTTAGCCGCACGCCAGGCGGCGGTTTTGGCGCTTCTTCGCAGGGCGGCAATACCTTTGACGGCGAGTACCAGCGCAAAGATGACGGCCCGAAGCGCCTCGACGACCACGATCGCGACTCGCGATAAAAAATCCAAAAAATTTTTCTTTTACCCCCTTGAAGGGGGAAAACCCCAACCCCATCTCTCTGGGCACCAGCCGGAAACCTCAACGGGCCGGCTCAATCCCTAACTGATACGGACTTTCTCAAAGGAGAGCTATCAATGAATATTCGTCCATTGCATGATCGCGTGATCGTCAAGCGTAAAGAAATTGAATCTAAATCTGCTGGCGGCATCGTTCTGACCGGCTCTGCCGCGGGTAAATCTACGCGTGGCGAAGTGCTGGCTGTTGGCAATGGCCGCATCCTTGAAAACGGCGAAGTGAAGCCGCTGGATGTGAAAGTCGGCGACATCGTTATTTTCAACGATGGCTATGGTGTGAAAACCGAGAAGCTGGACGATCAGGAAGTGCTGATCATGTCTGAAAGCGACATTCTGGCAATTGTTGAAGCGTAATCTCACGCGCGAACAAACTGAACGTACGAATTTAAGGGAAATAACGATATGGCAGCTAAAGACGTAAAATTCGGTAACGACGCTCGTGTAAAAATGCTGCGCGGCGTAAACGTACTGGCAGACGCAGTGAAAGTCACCCTGGGCCCGAAAGGCCGTAACGTGGTGCTGGATAAATCTTTCGGTGCGCCGACCATCACCAAAGACGGCGTGTCCGTAGCACGTGAAATCGAGCTGGAAGACAAGTTCGAAAACATGGGTGCCCAGATGGTGAAAGAAGTGGCCTCCAAAGCGAACGATGCGGCAGGCGACGGCACCACCACTGCAACCGTACTGGCTCAGGCTATCATCACCGAAGGCCTGAAAGCCGTTGCGGCAGGCATGAACCCGATGGACCTGAAACGCGGTATCGATAAAGCGGTTATCGCCGCTGTTGAAGAGCTGAAAGCGCTCTCCGTACCGTGCTCTGACTCTAAAGCTATCGCTCAGGTCGGTACCATCTCCGCTAACTCCGATGAAACCGTGGGCAAACTGATTGCCGAAGCGATGGAGAAAGTGGGTAAAGAAGGCGTTATCACCGTTGAAGAAGGCACCGGCCTGCAGGACGAGCTGGACGTGGTTGAAGGTATGCAGTTCGACCGCGGCTACCTGTCTCCGTACTTCATCAACAAGCCGGAGACCGGCGCTGTTGAACTGGAAAGCCCATTCATCCTGCTGGCTGACAAAAAAGTCTCCAACATCCGCGAAATGCTGCCGGTTCTCGAAGCCGTTGCGAAAGCAGGCAAACCGCTGCTGATCATCGCTGAAGATGTTGAAGGCGAAGCGCTGGCGACCCTGGTGGTGAACACCATGCGCGGCATCGTGAAAGTGGCTGCGGTGAAAGCGCCGGGCTTCGGCGACCGTCGTAAAGCCATGCTGCAGGATATCGCTATCCTGACCGGCGGTACCGTTATCTCTGAAGAGATCGGTATGGAACTGGAAAAAGCGACTCTGGAAGATCTGGGTCAGGCTAAACGTGTGGTTATCAACAAAGACACCACCACCATCATCGATGGTGTGGGCGACGAAACCGCAATCCAGGGCCGTGTTGGTCAGATTCGTCAGCAGATCGAAGAAGCGACCTCTGACTACGACCGTGAAAAACTGCAGGAGCGCGTAGCGAAACTGGCTGGCGGCGTTGCGGTTATCAAAGTTGGCGCGGCGACCGAAGTTGAAATGAAAGAGAAAAAAGCACGCGTTGAAGACGCCCTGCACGCGACCCGTGCTGCGGTGGAAGAAGGCGTGGTGGCTGGCGGCGGCGTGGCGCTGATCCGTGCAGCAAGCAAACTGAGCGACCTGCGTGGCGCGAACGAAGATCAGAACGTCGGTATCAAAGTTGCACTGCGTGCAATGGAAGCGCCGCTGCGTCAGATCGTGCTGAACTGCGGTGAAGAGCCGTCAGTGGTTGCGAACACCGTTAAGTCAGGCGACGGTAACTACGGTTACAACGCGGCAACCGAAGAATACGGCAACATGATCGACATGGGTATCCTGGATCCGACCAAAGTGACCCGTTCTGCGCTGCAGTACGCGTCCTCCGTGGCGGGCCTGATGATCACCACCGAGTGCATGGTTACCGATCTGCCGAAAGAAGATAAAGCCGACTTAGGCGCTGCAGGCATGGGCGGCATGGGCGGTATGGGCGGCATGATGTAATGTCATCCGCTTACTTCAGGCCGCTCGGGCGTGAATGGTATTCCGTCATCCCGGCAGCTTAAGTAGAGAAAACCCCGGTCAGTAATGGCCGGGGTTTTTCTTTTGGTCATCTTTTTAGTATAAGGTCTTACCGGGCATACGAAGCCCAGGCTATCAATAGCTACTCATCATGGGGAATAACATGCGCTTGAAAGTCACTACAGGAATGGTTGTCGCCGCGCTGCTGCTGGCGGGATGCAGCAGCGGTAACTCACTCTCGACCGCAGGCCAGAGCGTGCGTTTTGTCGAAGAGCAGCCGGGCAAAGAGTGCCGCTTACTGGGCACCGCGACGGGCGAGCAGAGCAACTGGCTTTCCGGCCAGCATGGCGAAGAGGGTGGCTCTATGCGCGGCGCGGCGAACGATCTGCGTAATCAGGCTGCCGCAATGGGCGGAAACGTGCTTTACGGCGTAAGTAGCCCGACCCAGAATCTGCTTTCAAGCTTCGTTCCTACCTCCAGCAAAATGGTCGGCCAGGTCTATAAGTGCCCGAATTGATGGCGATGCCCGCGCGCTAACGGTTTTTTAAAGATAAAAAATGGCGGATACGCTGATGCTTACCCGCCCTGTGGTTTGTAATACCGCCACTTTTTTGTGTAGGGCGGGTAAGCGCCAGCGCACCCGCCATCTCATCATTCACAAAAATATCAATTCTGCCGCAACTGCAAATCCAGCGGCGTCTTGCTCGGCTCGCCGCCTATCTCGCGCGCCAGCTTCGGCACCAGATAACCCGACACCTGTGACAGCAGCTCGCGCATGATTGCGCGCGCCTCGTCGTCGCTCACCATAAAATGCGCCGCGCCCTGCACTTTATCCAGCACGTGCAGGTAATAGGGCATCACGCCCGCGTCAAACAGCGCATTGCTGAGCGCCGCCAGCGTCGCGGCGTTGTCGTTCACGCCTTTCAGCAGCACGCTCTGGTTGAGCAGCGTCACGCCCGCCGCTCGCAGCTTCGTCATACCGGCGCGAAATGCGTCGTCGATCTCCTGAGCGTGATTAATATGGTTGACCAGCAGCACCTGCAGTCGCGTCTGCCCGAGCAAGCGCACCAGACCGTCGGTGACCCGCGCCGGGATAACGATCGGCAGGCGGCTGTGGATCCGCAGGCGTTTCAGGTGAGGAATCGCCTCAAGGTGCGTCACCAGCCACTCCAGCTCGTTGTCTTTCGCCATCAGCGGGTCGCCGCCGGAGAAAATAATCTCGTCCAGCTCCGGGTGCGCGGCGATATAGTCCAGCGCGGCCTGCCAGTTACGCTTGTTGCCCTGGTTATCCGCATACGGGAAATGACGGCGGAAGCAGTAGCGGCAGTTAACCGCGCAGCCACCTTTCACCAGCAGTAACGCGCGGTTGTGATACTTATGCAGCAACCCAGGCACGACACTGTTTTGCTCTTCGAGCGGATCGGTGGTAAAACCTGGCGCCGCCACAAACTCCTCGCGCGACGTCAGCACCTGGCGCAGCAGCGGATCCTGCGGGTTGCCTTTCTCCATGCGCGCGACAAACGCCCGCGGGACGCGTAGCGCAAATAAACGGCGCGCATCGCGTCCGGCCAGCAGTTCTTCGTCAGCGTCTATATTGAGAAGGTGCAGGAGCTCATCGGGATCGGTGATAACATCGGCAAGTTGCGATAACCAATCTTCTCTGGATGGGGGATTTAGGGTTACAATATGCGCCATTTTGTGGCTTAGCTACCAGTTAACAATTTCAGAGGGCCTTATGGCGACTTATTCTAGCAACGATTTTCGTGCCGGTCTTAAAATCATGATGGACGGCGAACCGTACGCCGTTGAATCCAGCGAATTCGTTAAACCGGGTAAAGGTCAGGCGTTCGCGCGCGTTAAGCTGCGCCGTCTGCTGACGGGTTCCCGCGTAGAGAAAACCTTCAAATCCACCGACTCCGCTGAAGGCGCAGACGTTGTCGATATGAACCTGACTTACCTGTACAACGACGGTGAGTTCTGGCACTTCATGAACAACGAAACTTTCGAACAGCTGGCCGCAGACGCGAAAGCCGTAGGCGACAACGCGAAATGGCTGCTGGATCAGGCTGAGTGCATCGTGACCCTGTGGAACGGCCAGCCGATCTCCGTGACGCCGCCGAACTTCGTAGAACTGGAAATCGTTGATACCGATCCGGGCCTGAAAGGCGACACCGCAGGGACTGGTGGCAAACCGGCTACGCTTTCTACCGGCGCTGTGGTGAAAGTGCCGCTGTTCGTTCAGATCGGCGAAATCATCAAAGTGGATACCCGCTCTGGTGAATACGTTTCCCGCGTAAAATAATCCCGATTGCGCTCTGCGGCGTGGTTTCGCTACGCCGCAGATGTGCAGAGATCCGCGATGAAAACCCCGCTGTTACGTCCTTTCATTGTCTTGCTGCTCTGTTCGCTTGCCTGCGCCTGTAATACGGCTCGCGGCTTTGGCGAAGATATCCGCCATCTCGGCGGCGCGATTGAGCGCGCGGCAAAATAGTTCCTCTGTTCCTAAAAACCGTTTCCTTCCGCCAACTTGTCAGTTTTTGTCTATGCTTAAACAGCTATACACAAATAACGTAGGCAATAAAAGGAAGAGATTATGGTTAAGAAAACAATTGCGGCGCTCTTTTCAGCACTGGTCCTTTCTTCACTGTTGACGGCCTGTAACACCACTCGTGGTGTGGGTGAAGATATTCAGGACGGCGGCAGCGCGATCTCCGGCGCGGCAACCCGCGCATCGCAGTAATTATGACGACGACGGTACGGCTCCGTGCGGCGTCGTACCGTTATCTTGCGTCCATCTCCGGCAACGGCACGAACAGCGAAAAGCGGTTATCGGCGCCGAGTTTCATGCGAATATTGCGTTTATAGGTGTAAACCGTTTTTACGGCGATCTCCATTTTGCGCGCAATCTCTTCATTGCTCATCCCCACGCCCCACCATTCCAGAATGCGCTCTTCACGCAGCGTCAGTAACGGCGTAATGCTTTTCGGCTCGCCAAAAGGTGGCCGCGACATCAGCGCTTTGCTAATCAGCTGTCCCAGGTCGCGCAGCCCAATCGCTTTATTGACGATACGCCAGGTGATTTGCTGCGAACAGTAATCATCCAGCACATCCGATTCGCCGCTTTGCAGCAGGATCAAACGCGTGGTGTTGCCGCAGGCGGCAAAGATGGAGGAGAACTGATTGACGTGATGAACATCTCCCATAAACCCGTGAAGATCGGCAATCACCATATTGGGCTGCCACTGAAGAAGAAGCTCACGCGCGCGCAGTAAATGATCGGTTGCCGTCACATGGAACGGCGCGGCGAAATCTTCGGAGTGATTGAGCCAGCTTTCGAGCCCGGTACGGCTGAAATGACAGCGATCAACCAGTAAAATTTTATACATGCTCGGATTCATTATGGAGAGGAAGACGCACCTGCTGAAGCCAGCAGGAAAGTGTCCCATAATAGGAATATTTATCGTTAACTGAACCCGTGATGTACGCGCACAATCGCGGCTATTTCCTGGCTTAACCCGCGTAAATCCGCTGTTTGCGGAAAAACACGGTTGCAAAATGGGCGCTGAGAAGGGATGATCGCGACGTTTTAATCACCTGGCCTTGCGGGACGACCTGCAAGCGCGTCACGTTGAACGGGGACGGCCCCACAAACCTGGAGCTGATTATGTCCTGGTTCGTTCTGTTTATTGCTGGTCTTCTGGAAGTGGTCTGGGCCGTCGGCCTGAAATATACCCACGGTTTTACGCGTATTGTTCCGAGCCTCATCACCGTTTCGGCGATGATCGTCAGTATTGTGCTGCTTTCATGGGCGATGAAAAGCCTGCCGACCGGCACGGCCTATGCCGTCTGGACGGGCATTGGCGCGGTCGGCGCGGCTATCACCGGGATCCTGCTATTAGGCGAGTCGGCAAGCCCCGCGCGTCTGGTGAGCCTGGGGTTGATTGTCGCCGGGATCATCGGTCTTAAACTCAGCACCCACTAACGGGCGCGCTGGTCTACCCAGATCAGTTTTTCCACCGCAAAGCCCTGATGGGTGGCGGAATCGAGCAGATCCTCTTTCACTTGCTTGCTGATGGTGGGTGTGCGGGAGAGGATCCACAGGTAGCTGCGATCCGGGCCGCAGATTAGCGCATGCTGATAATCTTTATCCAGCGCAATAATGTTATAGCCGCCATAGAACGGGCCGAAGAAAGAGACTTTCAGCGCGGCGCGGCGCGTATTTCCGGTGAAATAGGCTTTGCCTTCGCTCTGCTGCCACTTGTTGCGGTCGGGGTTAAAACCGCGATTAATGACGTTCAGACCGCCATCGCCGCGCAGGCTGTAAGTGGCGGTGACCTGCTCCAGCCCACGCTCAAAGCGGTGATCGAAGCGGGCAATTTCATACCACGTGCCGAGATAGCGGTTGACGTTGAAATCTTCCACCACCCTCACGCCGTTTGGTGGAGTCGGGGTGCTGCAGGCGACCAGCAGTGCCGCGGTCGCGACGGTAGCAATAACCGGGAGTAGTCGAATACGCATGACGGGATCCTTCTGTTTTTTTACTGCTAAGTGTAGATGCCCGTTGCGCTTTTGTAATCGCGCGAAAGTGAAATAGTGCGGGAAACGCGCCGCTTGCGAAGAAGCGGCGCGAGGGCGTCAGAGCGTGACGACGCCAATCAGCGTAACAACCGTCAGAATAGCGGCGAGGCCGTAGAAGACCCATTTGCCGGCGGGAACATGCACTTTCAGATCGTGCATGCCGTGGTGAATGCGGTGCAGCCCGCACCACAGCGGCAGCACAATCATCAGCAGCAAAAACAAGCGGCCGATCCAGCTCTGGGCGAACGCCATAACGCGCGCATAGCTGAACGCGCCTTCCGGGCCGATACCGAGCGGCAGCAGAATGCCCACTAGCAGCACAATGACCGGCGCGACAATGGCGCACCACATGCCGCCTGCGCCAAACAGGCCCCAGAATACCGGCTCGTCGGAACGTTTCGGGTGTTGATTAATCACGATATCCTCCTTACCAGTACAGGGCGACAAACAGCACGATAATGGTGACGAGCACCGTCACGCCCCAGAGCCCTTTGATGACCGGCTCAGGCCCCATTTTTTCATCTTTCACCACCACGATGGCGGCTTTTGGCGCCAGCTCAAACCAGGTTTTGGTATGCAGCAGCGCTGCCAGCAGCGTGATGACGTTGATTAACACGACGACCGGGTTTTGCAGAAAGCCCACAAAACCAGCCCAGCTCTCCGGGCCATGTTTAAGCGCGAACAGGCCATAAATCAGCACGATGCTGAACCAGACGGCGGGCACAGACGTGCCTTCGCGCAGCATGTAAAAGCGGTAGAAGGGCAGCTGTTTCCACCAGCCCGCTTCCATCGTCCGTACATAAGGCTTACGTTTCGAGGTCATTATTCACTCCTTGCGCCGGGTTTCAGCATGGCGATTAAGAAATCCTTCGAGCTCTCTACTTTGCTCTGCTGGATTGCCGCGGCCGGGTCGACATGTTTCGGGCAGACTTCCGAGCAGTAACCGACGAACGTACAGGTCCACACACCGTTCTGGCTGTTCAACTGCGGCATACGCGCCTTCTGGCCCTTATCACGGCTGTCGAGGTTATAGCGGTGAGCAAGCGTAATGGCGGCGGGCCCGATAAACTCCGGGTTCAGCCCGAATTGCGGACAGGCGGCGTAGCAGAGGCCGCAGTTAATGCAGCCGGAAAACTGATGGTATTTCGCCATCTGCGCCGGCGTCTGGGTATTCGGCCCCTGTTCCGGCGTGCGCGGGTTGCCGATGATGTACGGCTTAATCGCCTCCAGGCTTTCGATAAAGTGGGTCATATCGACCACTAAATCGCGCTCGATAGGGAAGTTCGCCAACGCTTCAACTTTCATGCCCGAGGGATAGTCGCGCAGGAAGGTTTTGCAGGCGAGTTTCGGTACACGGTTGACCATCATCCCACAGGAGCCGCAAATCGCCATGCGGCACGACCAGCGGTAGCTTAAGTCTGCCGCCAGGTTGTCTTTGATATAGCCCAGCGCGTCCAGCAGCGAGGTCTGTTCATCCCAGGGCACGTCATAAAATGCGCTGTGCGGCGCGTGGTCGGTTTCCGGGTTATAGCGCACCACTTCAATGCGCAGCGTTTTCATCTCAGCCATTCGCCGTCTCCTTTTTATCGGCCGCTTCCGATTCCGCGCCATAGACGCGTTTCGCCGGAGCCAGGGTGGTAATTTTCACGTCGCTGTAATCCAGGCGAGTGGTGCCGTCAGCGTCGCGAAAGGCGAGGGTGTGGCGCAGGAAATTAACGTCGTCGCGTTCGGTACAGCCTTCATCCAGGCGCTGATGCGCGCCGCGAGACTCTTTACGCGCCATGGCGGAGTGCGCCATGCATTCGGCGACATTCAGGCCATGGCCCAGCTCAATGGTGTAGAGCAGATCGGTGTTGAAGACGCTGGAGGTATCGCTGATGCGCACGCGCTTAACGCGCTCCTGCAGCTCGGCGAGTTTATCGATGGTTTTCTGCATCAGTTCCGGCGTGCGGTAAATGCCGCAGCCTTCTTCCATGGAGAGCCCCATTTCATCGCGGATTTTCGCAAAGCTTTCGCTGCCTTCCTGATTAACGAGCTGATGCAAACGCGCTTCGATATCCGCCGTCTGGGCGCTCAGCGCGCCGTCGCTGGCGGGTGCGGCCGCCATCGCGCGCTCCATCGCCTGTTCGCCCGCCAGGCGGCCAAACACCACCAGTTCCGCAAGCGAATTCGAGCCGAGGCGATTGGCGCCGTGTAGCCCGACGGATGAGCATTCGCCGACGGCGAACAGCCCTTTAATGCGCGTTTCGCACTGCTGATCGGTTTCAATGCCGCCCATGGTGTAGTGCGCCGTCGGGCGCACCGGAATCGGCTCTTTGACCGGGTCGACGCCGACGTAGGCTTTCGCCAGTTCGCAGATAAATGGCAGCCGCTCCAGCAGCTTTTTCTCGCCAAGATGGCGCAGATCGAGATAGACCACATCGCCGCGCGGCGTGGCGATCGTGTTGCCTTTACGCCATTCGTGCCAGAACGCCTGCGAGACTTTATCGCGCGGACCGAGCTCCATATATTTGTTTTTCGGCTCGCCGAGCGGCGTTTCCGGGCCCATGCCGTAATCCTGCAGGTAACGGTAGCCGTCTTTATTGACCAGAATGCCGCCTTCGCCGCGGCAGCCTTCCGTCATCAGAATGCCGGAGCCGGGCAGGCCCGTCGGGTGATATTGTACGAATTCCATATCGCGCAGCGGAACGCCGTGTGAGAGCGCCATGCCCATGCCGTCGCCTGTGACGATGCCGCCGTTGGTGTTGTAGCGGTAAACGCGACCCGCGCCGCCGGTCGCCATCACGACCGCATTGGCCCGGATCTGCACCAGCGTGCCTTCCATCATGTTCATCGCCACCAGACCGCGCGCCTGGCCGTCGTCCACTAAAATATCGAGGACGAAATGCTCATCGAAACGCTGAATTTGCGGAAATTGCAGGGAAGTCTGGAAGAGGGTGTGGAGCATGTGAAAGCCGGTTTTATCGGCGGCAAACCAGGTACGCTCGATTTTCATGCCGCCAAAGCGCCTCACGTTGACCGAGCCATCCGGGCGGCGGCTCCACGGGCAGCCCCACTGTTCAAGCTGGGTCATCTCGCGCGGGCAGTGCTTCACAAAATAGTCGACCACGTCCTGCTCGCACAACCAGTCGCCGCCAGCGACGGTGTCATGGAAGTGATACTCGAAACTATCATGATCCTGGGCGACCGCCGCCGAACCGCCCTCTGCGGCGACGGTATGGCTACGCATCGGGTAGACTTTTGAAATCAGTGCGATTTTAGCGTTGGGATTGCGCTCGGCCGCCGCAATGGCTGCCCGCAGTCCCGCCCCGCCAGCACCGATAATGGCCAGATCGGCTTGAAAAGTATGCACGACATTCCTCCGGGTTTTAGTTATTCCCACCGCGCGGTAACAAAGGCAAAAATACGGGGCTGCGCGGGGGTAAAGCGTTCCCCTGCTCCTTTTTGGGTAGCTGAGTATAACCGTGCCCCCAGAGGGGAAATTTGATGTGTTCGATTTTTTAGGGCAGTACGAGGGGCTTTATCCGCCCGGTTGATGAGGTGGCTCACAAAACGGAACATCGGCCCCTTCAGCGGAAAACGCTGCGCAAAATTTGTCTGGCGAACGCGATACGAGTAGACTTCGTGCCCTTGTTTGACGACGGAGAAAGTATCATGAGCGAGACGGCCACCTGGCAGCCGAGCGCATCCATCCCCAACCTGTTAAAACGCGCCGCGATTATGGCGGAGATCCGCCGCTTCTTTGCGGACCGCGGCGTACTGGAGGTGGACACCCCCTGCATGAGCCAGGCGACGGTAACCGATATCCACCTGTTCCCGTTCGAAACGCGTTTCGTCGGCCCCGGCCATTCTCAGGGGATCAATCTCTATCTGATGACCAGCCCGGAATACCACATGAAGCGCCTGCTGGCCGCGGGCTGCGGGCCGGTGTATCAGCTGTGCCGCAGCTTTCGCAATGAAGAGATGGGGCGTCATCACAACCCAGAATTTACGATGCTGGAGTGGTACCGCCCGCACTACGATATGTACCGCCTGATGAACGAGGTGGACGATCTTCTGCAACAGGTGCTGGAATGCCAGCCCGCAGAGACTATCTCTTACCAGCAGGCGTTTCAGCGCCATCTGGAGATAGACCCGCTGTCGGCGGATAAAACCCAGCTGCGTGAGGTCGCGGCGAAGCTCGATCTGAGCAACATCGCCGATACCGAAGAAGATCGCGATACGCTGCTGCAACTGCTGTTCTCAATGGGCGTCGAGCCGCATATCGGCAAAGACCGCCCGGTGTTTGTCTATCACTTCCCGGCAAGCCAGGCGGCGCTGGCGCAGATCAGCACCGAAGATCATCGCGTGGCGGAGCGCTTCGAGGTCTATTACAAAGGCATTGAGCTGGCGAATGGTTTCCATGAACTCACCGACGCGCGCGAACAGCAGCAGCGTTTTGAGCAGGACAACCGCAAGCGACTCCAGCGCGGTTTGCCGCAACAGCCAGTGGATTACAACCTGCTGGAGGCGCTGAAAGTCGGCCTGCCGGACTGCTCTGGCGTCGCGCTGGGCGTGGATCGTCTGATTATGCTGGCGCTCGGCGCGGAAAGCCTCGCGGAAGTTATCGCCTTCACGGTCGACCGGGCGTAACGGCCGAATCCTGGCCTGTGGCGGTGCGCTTCGCTTACCCGCCCTACAAAAAAGGATTGTGCTTTTGCAGGGGGGCTAAGCGAAGCGCACCCACCTTTACTAAACCGCTTTAACAGCAGCATCACAGCCATAAAAAAGGAGCCTTGCGGCTCCTTTTTCGTTACGTATTACATACTTCCCGGCGCGCGGCTGGCGCGCCCGGCAGAGCTTAACGTTCGCGCCATACGCTTGCCGTCGAGACTCTCCAGACGCATCTGGAACGGCGGGAACGGCATATCGATACCGTGTTCGCGGAAACCCTGCAAAATCAGCTGGTGGATCTCGTGGCGCAGCGGCATGCGGTGCCCCATTTCAGCGGCATGGATACGCAGCTCGAAAATCTGAATACCCTGCTGCAAATCGACCAAAAAGACTTCCGGCGACGGGTTATCTATCACATAGCTGCACTTCTCGGCGGCGCGGTAAAGCAACTGCGTCACCTCTTCGCTATTGGCATCCGACGGCGCAGGCACCGTCAGCACCACGCGGGTGACGGAATCCGAAAGCGACCAGTTGATAAACTGCTCGGTGATAAACGCTTTATTCGGCACGATAATCTCTTTGCGGTCCCAGTCGCTGATGGTGGTGGCACGCGTATTAATGCGCGTCACGCTGCCCGTTAAATCGCGGATGGTCACGGTATCGCCGATACGAATCGGTTTTTCAAAGAGAATAATCAGGCCCGAGATAAAGTTAGCGAAAATTTCCTGCAGGCCGAAACCGAGCCCGACGCCGAGCGCCGCCACCAGCCACTGTAACTTCGACCATTCAATACCAATCATCGAGAAGCCCACCAGACCGCCAATCAGCATCAGCAGATATTTGGTGATGGTGGTAATGGCGTAGCCGGTGCCGGGCGTCAGCTCCAGATGTTGCAGCACGACCAGCTCCAGAAGCGCGGGCAGGTTGCGCACGAGCTGCGTGGTGACGATAAACACCAGAATGGCTATCAGCACCGCGCCAAGCGTAATGGGCTCAATGCTCTCGACGCCCTGAACGGTTGAGGTGACATCCCACAGCGAAATATTCTCAAGGAATCCAAACGCCGAGTGAATTTCCGACCACAGCACAATTACCGACAGCAGGGCGATAAGCGTCAGGATGGAGCGCACCAGGCGCAGCGACTGGGCGCTGATGGCGTCGAGATCGAGCTCGGCGACATCTACCTCAACGCTGCCCTCGGTGCTGTGCCCGTGATGTGGTTCTTCTTCGCCACGGGCGCGCTGGGCCAGGATTTCCGCACGGCGCGAGCGGGCGCGGTCAAAGGCCAGACGACGGCGCTGGATAAGCATCCAGCGGCGAATAATGTGGTAGATGACCAGCAGCAGGAACCAGATGGCTACGGAGGTTTCCAGGCGCGCCAGCAACGCCTGCGCGGTGGCGAGATAGCCGACGGCCGCGGCGAGGATCGCCATTAGCGGCGCGCACAGCATCAGATTCCATAGCAGCCGGTTGACCCAGTTATCGCCGTTGCCTTCGTTATCCAGATAGAGCGGAATGCCCGCGCGCTTGAGGCTGAGCGTCACGATGGCCAGCGCGCCGCAAATCAGCACGAAGCACAGACGTCCCAGCGAGCCGGAGAATTCGCGGTCATTGAGGTTATCGAAGGTGATCAGCGCCATGATAAGCGGCACGATAAAGCCGATGCTCATCAGGTAGTAGCGCATCGCGCGGGCGACGCGGTTGCGCGGCCAGCCGAAGTGTGTGGTAAAGAGGCCATTCGGGCGGGCGAAGGCCGCCGAGATCATCACGACCCACAGCAGCGGCACGGTCGCGGTCACGCCGTCGCCTACCGCCACGGCGATAGGCCAGGGCCAGGCTTCGCGCAGCCCATAGCCGAGCGTCGCCCAGAGCACCGGCAGCGGCGAGGCCACCAGAATCGACCAGAACACCGTACGCATGGTCAGCCAGAAATGGTCCTGCGTGACCTTACCGACGCGCGCGCTGGAACGCTCCAGAAACGCGGTGAAATGGCGGCGGGAGCTGATGCTAAAGCCCACCAGCAGCAGCGCGCCGAAGAGCGGCAGCAGCGTTTCTTTGCTGGTGACCATCATCACGGCGGCTTTGCCGAGCTGGCCGAAAAAGTCGAGCGAGATAAGACGACGCAAGTCCTGAACGATATCCACCGGCCAGCTGATGCTGAGCGGGCTGACATCCGAGGTCCAGAACAGATAACGGTGCGTTGCCTCGTTCACTTCCTTCAGCGCATCCTCAAGCTGGCTGTTGGCCACTTTCAGCTTGGTGAGCTCAAGAATTAACGTATCGCCGCCCTGCAACAGCGAGCCGAGCAGTTCGCGCTGGGTGCGCAACTGGGCGTCGAGAATGCGGTTCTGCTCCGCCGTCAGCGGCTTGCCGTCGGCCTGACGAAGCTGGCGCAGCTGCGGCTGTTTGTTGAGTTGATCCTCATAGCGCAGTCGATGCACGCGCAACTGGGCCATTTCGGTATCCAGCTGTTGCAGCTTCGGCATTTCCGGCAGGCGTGAGACCTGCGCACGAAGCGCCTCGCCAAGCACATTGGAGACGCCAAGCCACTGCGACTGTTCGCGCAGCGTGGTTAATGCCTGACGCACCTGCATCGTCTGGCTGGTGGCCTGACGCTGCTGCGACGCGACAAGATCCATGCGCTGCGCCTGCTGGTTCAGCGCGCGGGAGAGCTCGCGGTTGACGTTGAACTGTTCGACGATGGCCGGCGGCAGGTTGGCGCTGTTTTCCGCCAGCAGCTCGGTGCTTTCCAGCGCGCGCTCGGCTTCCTGCTGGCGCTGGCTGTTTAACTGGTTACGCAGCGCCTGGAGGTAAGTATCGAGCTGTTCGCTCTGCTTTTGCGCGAGTTCGGAGCGCAGGCGCGCCAGCTCCTGGCGGTTGCTGGCGGAGAGCTGCGCGAGTTCCAGTTCATCCACGCGCGCTTTAAGCTGTGCGGATTCCGCCTGCTGGGCGAGAAGCTGCGCCGCCCCGAGCGCGCTGGAACCGGTCGACGCGCCCGAACGGCGCTCCATCTCGTTAAGCTGGCGGCGCGCGTCGGTTTGCTGCTGGGGAAGCTGGCTTAAGGAGTCGGCGATTTCGCGGGCGCGATCCTGCTCCTGCTGCGCTTCGCGGCTCTTCTCCAGCAACTGACTACTGACCTGGAGGATCTCCTGATTGAGCGCGTCAGTGGTGAGCCCTGTCGGCACCCGGCGCGGCTCGTCGCGCAGGTTATTGAGCTGCTGACGCAGCGATTGCGACAGCTTGGGGAAATTATCGATAACCTGTTGATATTGTTTGGCGCGCTCAAGGGAGGCTTTTCTCTCCTCGAGCGCGTTTTGCGCAGATTGCAGCGTTTCAACCACTTGCGCCTGATCGGGCTGGTTTTTGGCCGCTTTGGCCTGCTCCAGCTCCTGCGCTATCTGTTTTTCATCAGGCGCGGTTGCGGCGTTCGCCCAAAAGCTCAGGCTCCATGCCAGCAGCACGTAAAGGATCAGGCGCACGTCATTTTACCTTTGTCTTAATGGTCTTTGTCGTTATCTACCAGCGGGTTGGCATCGCGCTCAGCGTCAACTTCTTCGGCTGAAATCACCGCAGGCGTGACATCGGCCGTCACCGCGTCGGTCGATACCGCCAGAGGCTCGCCGAGGCGAGTGACTGAGAGACTTTGCAGATGCTCGACCAGTTCAACGTTGCCCGGCGCGAACAGATTGATAACCGTCGAGCCCAGCTTGAAGCGGCCCATCTCCTGGCCTTTCAGCAGCGCCACCGCGCCATCGCTTTCGCCCGCCGGGTACGTCCAGCGTTTGATAATACCTTCGCGCGGCGGTGTGATGGTGCCTGCCCAGACGGTTTCGATGCTCCCCACAATGGTCGCGCCCACCAGAATCTGCGCCATCGGCCCGAATTCGGTATCGAACAGGCAGATAACGCGCTCGTTACGGGCGAACAGGTTCGGCACGTTTTGGGCGGTCAGGTGATTGACCGAGAAGAGATCGCCCGGTACGTAGATCATTTCGCGCAGGATGCCGTTGCACGGCATATGCACGCGATGGTAGTCGCGCGGCGACAGGTAGGTGGTGGCGAAGGTGCCGTTGCGGAACAGATCGGCCATCAGGTAGTTGCCCGCCAGCAGCGCTTCCAGCGAGTAGTTGTGGCCTTTGGCCTGCAGGATTTTATCGCCTTCAATGCGACCGAGCTGGCTAATGACGCCATCGGCGGGCATTACCAGCACGTTCGGATCAGTGTTAAGCGGGCGGACTTCATCGCGCAGCGGGCGCACGAAAAATTCGTTAAAGGTGCGGTAGCTGGCGGTATCGGGCTTTTGCGCCTCGCTCATGTTGACCTTGTAGTATTTCACGAACAGGTCGATGACCAGTTTGGTCAGCCAGCCCGCGCGTTTACTCGCGCCCCAGCCGGCAAGGCGAGTGAGCCACTGCTTAGGCAGAATGTATTGCAGCGAAAGTTTGATTTCGTTTAACAAGGTAGCCTCCAGGCCAGTGTTTCATCATTCCTGACCCGGCTGTGCGCCGGGCCTGTCAGAAAAAGGGGCTGATTCTAACGACGCCCAGCTTAATTGTCAGTCGTCGCTATCAGAAAAGTTTTTACGCGTTTTTACCTGCGCCATGCTTTCCAGAATCCGGTGATAGTTGTCGAAGCGGCTTTCGGCGATGTCGCCGCGCTCGACGGCCTCGCGGATGGCGCAACCGGGATCGTTGCCGTGCTTGCAATCGCGGAATTTGCACAGGCCCAGGTAGTCGTGGAACTCGGTAAAGCCGTGGGTTATCTGCTCCGGCTCAAGGTGCCACAGGCCGAACTCGCGCACGCCTGGCGAATCGATGACTTCGCCGCCGCCAGGGAAGTGGTACAGGCGCGAGGCGGTAGTGGTGTGCTGGCCAAGCCCGGAGTTGTCGGAAACGTCGTTAACCAGAATCTGATTATCTTTCAGGCCCAGCAGGTTATTCAGCAGGCTCGATTTACCCACGCCCGACTGTCCGGCGAAAATACTCGTGCGATCGATAAGCGCCTGCTCCAGCTCCTTCAGCCCTTCGTCTTTGTAGCTGGACACCAGCAGGACGCGATAGCCGATGCGGCGATAGATATCCATTTGCTCGTTGACGAAGGCGAGGCCTTCTTCATCCAGCAGATCGGTTTTGTTGAGGACCAGTAGCGGTTCAACGTCCAGCGTTTCGCAGGCCACCAGATAACGGTCGATGATGTTCAGCGACAGCTCCGGCAGGATGGCCGAGACGATGATTATCTGATCGATATTCGCGGCGATAGGCTTCACGCCGTCGTAGAAATCCGGGCGCGTCAGGACTGAGGTGCGCTCGTGGACCGCATCGACAATGCCTTTGCCCTGCACATTCTCTTTCGCCGGACGCCAGACGACGCGATCGCCGGTGACCAGCGAACGGATGGTGCGGCGAATGTTACAGCGGTACACCCCGCCGTCAGACGATTCGACGTCGGCATGCTGACCAAAACGACTGATAACGCGGCCGTCGCGGGGCTCACCAAATTGTGAGTCGTCGGGATCGGCTTTCTCCGTAGTCTGTTTGAGCCGGCGCTGATGGTTCGCTGACACGCGGCGCTGCTGACCTTTGGAGAGTTTATTTTTGCTCAATCTTAATGGCTCCTGGTCGCCCCTGGTGGGCAAAACCTCTATGATATCAGCTATTGTAAATGAATTAACTGCCTGTCACCCCAGTGTGACGCGATAACGGATGGAAAATAGCATGAGTGCCAATGAAAACAACCTCATTTGGATCGATCTGGAGATGACCGGGCTCGATCCGCGTCAGGATCGCATCATTGAAATCGCTACCCTGGTGACCGACGCCGAGCTGAATATTCTGGCGGAAGGACCGGTTATCGCTGTGCATCAGTCTGACGAGCAACTGGCGCTGATGGATGACTGGAACGTGCGCACCCACACCGCCAGCGGTCTGGTGGATCGCGTTAAAGCGAGCACGATGGACGAACATGAGGCGGAGCGGGCGACGATTGAATTTCTTAAAGAATGGGTCCCGGCGGGTAAATCGCCCATCTGCGGCAACAGCATCGGCCAGGACCGCCGCTTCCTGTTTAAGTACATGCCGGAGCTGGAGGCGTACTTCCACTACCGTTATCTGGACGTGAGCACGCTGAAAGAACTGGCGCGCCGCTGGAAGCCGGAAGTGCTCGACGGCCTGAAGAAACAGAATACGCATCAGGCGCTGGATGATATCCGCGAGTCGGTAGCGGAGCTTGCCTATTACCGCGAACATTTTATTAAATTGTGATGACGAAGAGGGGCTAAGCCCCTCTTTTGCTGGTAAAGTGATCACTTTGGCGAATAAAAACGCAGTCAGACAAAAATCACGAAAAAAAGCGTTTAAGGGGTTGCGGTAGAAATCATTTCTCGTATAATGCGCCTCCCGTAACGACACAGAAATGTGAATTACGCAGAGCGGGAATAGCTCAGTTGGTAGAGCACGACCTTGCCAAGGTCGGGGTCGCGAGTTCGAGTCTCGTTTCCCGCTCCAAAATTTGAAATCGCCGAAAGGCAGCACCACCCAATCAAAGAATTTCGGGTTGCAACAAGGCAGCAACTGAACGAATCCTTGGGAACTTACTTAAGTAAGTGACTAAGGTGAGTGAAGGCAGCTAACGTAGTAGCAACCAGAAAGACGAAGATTAAGCGGGAATAGCTCAGTTGGTAGAGCACGACCTTGCCAAGGTCGGGGTCGCGAGTTCGAGTCTCGTTTCCCGCTCCAAAATTTGATATGCCGAAAGGCAACACCACCCAAGCGGGAATAGCTCAGTTGGTAGAGCACGACCTTGCCAAGGTCGGGGTCGCGAGTTCGAGTCTCGTTTCCCGCTCCAAATCTCTTCGATTGTACAAATTATCCACAGCGACAATGCGCGCTGCGGCTGGTTTTTCTCGTCTGACGTAAAATTTTCTGAACAGACTTATCCACAGATTGCATAAACTTATCCTGCGCGCGGCAATGATAATTTTGCTCACATCTTTTTGTTAACCTGCTGATTTTATTAATCAATAATTTATTACTAAATGTTATTTTTGAGGCTTTTTGATAAATCGGGCCTTTGAATGACAACGCTTTTTCGATTTTATTCACAGCGAAACGCGTCTAGGCGTCGCGCGGCAAGCCTTTTTCAATGACCCTCACCAGCCGTTGTTTCTGCGGCAGCTGCACTTCCACCACGCAGGCATTGCGTTTGTCTGTTTGTTGCGCAATCGCCCAGTCTATGTGCTCATCAAGAAGCGGGTGCTCACCTTTGCGCTGACGCAGCGCCACAATGTTCGCTTCGTCCCAGGGCGCATTGCCGAGCGCGACCGCAATATTACGCAGCCAGCGCAGGTGGCCGATGCGGCGGATCGCCGAGCCTTCGGTGACTTTCAGGAAGTGCGCCTCGCTCCAGCCAAACAGTTCGATTAGCTTTGGCGCGTGTAGCGCCTGGCGCGGGCTAAAATCTGCCTCGTCGGTGAGCTGCGAAAAGCGGTTCCACGGGCAAATCAGCTGGCAATCGTCGCAGCCGTAGATGCGGTTACCCATCAGCGGGCGAAATTCTTCCGGGATAGCGCCTTCCAGCTCAATAGTCAGATACGAGATACAGCGGCGCGCATCCACCGTGTACGGCTCGACAATCGCGCCAGTCGGGCAGATAGTCATGCAGGCCACACAGCGCCCGCAGCCCTCTTCGACGGGTTTATCCACCGGCAACGGCAAATCGACCAGCAGCTCGCCGAGAAAGAAAAACGACCCGGCGTCACGGTTGAGGATCAGCGAATGTTTGCCTGTCCAGCCGAGCCCCGCTTTTTCCGCCAGCGGGCGTTCAAGAAGGGGCGCAGAGTCGACAAAGGGTCTAAAATTCAGCGACGCGCAATGCGCTTGCAGCGTTTCGCCGAGTTTTTTCAGCCGGTTTCTCAAAAGCTTATGATAATCACGCCCCAGGGCGTAACGGCTCACATAACCGAGCGAGGGATCTTTTAGCGTACGGGCAAAGGCGGCGTTGGCGGGCAGGTAATTCATCCGCACGCTGATGACGCGCAGCGTGCCTGGCAGGAGTTCATGCGGACGCGCGCGCAGCATACCGTGACGGGCCATCCACTCCATCTCGCCGTGATACTGCTTATCGAGCCACGCCTGAAGCGCGCCTTCGCTGGCGCTCAGATCGGTATCGGTAATACCTACCTGCTGAAAGCCAAGCTCGGCACCCCATTGTTTAATTTTTTGGGCTAACTGATTGAGATCGAGGGGTTCAGACATGACGGACCACGGGATGAATAAAAACGGCGCCAGTATACCACACTCCGTCTGGCCTGCGGACTGGCTGCGCACGGCGGAGCGAGAGGCGGCGGACAGCCTCGGGCTGACGCTTTACGAGCTGATGCAGCGCGCCGGCGACGCGGCGTTTGAGGTGGCGCGCGCGGCGTATCCGCACAGTCAACACTGGCTGGTGCTCTGCGGCCATGGTAATAACGGCGGCGATGGCTATGTCGTGGCGCGTCTCGCGCAGGCGGCGGGTATTAACGTTACGCTGCTGGCGCTGGAGCGCGACAAACCGCTGCCGGAAGAAGCCCAGGCCGCGCGCGACGCGTGGCTCAACGCGGGCGGCGAAATTCATGCGCCGCACGCGCCGCTGCCGGAAACCAGCGATGTCATCATCGACGCGCTGCTGGGCACAGGGCTCACTCAGGCGCCGCGTGAGAACGTCGCCGCGCTGATTGATCAGGCCAACCGCCATGCCGCGCCCGTTGTGGCGCTGGATATTCCCTCCGGCCTGCTGGCGCAAACTGGCGGCGCGCCGGGCGCGGTCATTCACGCCGCGCATACGGTCACGTTTATCGCACTCAAACCGGGCCTGCTTACCGGCCGGGCGCGCGATGTGGTCGGGCGGCTGCACTACCACGCGCTGGGCCTTGAGGCGTGGCTTGCCGGGCAGCAGGCGCCGTATGCCCGGTTCGACACGGCGCAGCTTTCTCAATGGCTGACACCGCGCAGGCCCGGCTCGCACAAAGGCGATAACGGCAAGCTGGTGATCATCGGCGGCGACCACGGCACCGCGGGCGCTATCCGCATGACCGGCGAGGCGGCGCTGCGCGCGGGCGCGGGTCTGGTGCGAGTGCTTACTCGCGCGGAAAACATCGCGCCGCTGGTGACTGCAAGACCGGAGCTGATGGTGCATGCGCTCACCGACGACGCGCTCGATGAGAGCCTGGCCTGGGCGGATGTCGTGGTCATCGGACCGGGGCTCGGACAGCAGGAATGGGGCAAGGCGGCGCTGGAAAAAGTACGCCGCTGCGACAAACCGATGCTCTGGGATGCGGACGCGCTGAACCTTCTGGCAATCGCTCCCGATACACGTCACAATCGCATTCTTACGCCGCACCCTGGCGAGGCTGCGCGGTTGCTTAATCGCCGCGTAGCGGAAATTGAGAGTGACCGCTTACTTAGCGCCAGAGAGTTGGCGCAGCGCTACGGCGGTTGCGTGGTGCTGAAAGGCGCGGGCACGTTGGTGACAGGCCCGCAGGGCGAATGCGGCATTATCGACGTCGGCAACCCTGGCATGGGCACGGGCGGCATGGGCGATGTGCTGTCGGGCATTATCGGCGCGTTGCTGGCGCAGCGGCTGAGCCCGTATGATGCCGCCTGCGCGGGCTGTGTGGCCCACGGCGCGGCGGCGGATGCGCTGGCGGCGCGTTTTGGCACGCGCGGTATGCTGGCGACCGATCTGTTCTCCACGCTCTATCGTTTTGTTAACCCGGATACAGACAGACCAGAATCATGATGAATCGCGTTATACCTTTACCCGAAGAACAGGCGACCCTCGACCTCGGCGCACGCGTGGCGCGTGCCTGTCGCGGGGCGACCGTAATCCATCTGTACGGCGATTTGGGCGCGGGTAAAACCACGTTCAGCCGCGGGTTCCTGCAGGCGTGCGGTCACCAGGGCAACGTCAAAAGCCCGACCTACACGCTGGTCGAGCCCTACACGCTTGAAAATATAATGGTCTATCACTTCGATCTCTATCGCCTTGCCGATCCGGAAGAGCTTGAGTTTATGGGCATCCGCGATTACTTCACCGATGACGCTATTTGTCTGGTGGAGTGGCCGCAGCAGGGGGCGGGCGTTCTGCCGCCGCCGGATATCGAAATTCACTTGTCATGGCAGGATCAGGGGCGTGAAGCGCGGGTGAAAGCGGTCTCCGCCGCCGGCGACGCGCTGCTGACGCGCCTCGCCTGAACGCAGGGACGACGGGATGATCATACGCATGAAAAACTGGGTAGCGGCGCTTCTGCTGGCGGTATGCGCGCCCGCGTTCGGGGCGACGCTTTCCGATATTCAGGTTTCCAACGGCGACGGCCAGGCGCGGATCACCTTAAGTTTCATGGGCGATCCGGAATATGCATATTCGCAGCAGGGTAAACGCAGCGTCGCGCTTGATATTAAACAGACCGGCGTGATTCAGGGCCTGCCGCTGCTCTTCAGCGGCGAAAACCTGGTGAAAAGCATCCGCGCCGGGCAGCCGAAAGATAATCAATCCCTGCGTCTGGTGGTCGATTTAACGAAAGACGGCAAGGCGCGCGCCGTGAAGCAGCAAAAAGGCGCGGGCTATAACGTAGTTTTCACCATTGAGGCCGACGAACCGCCGCCTCCTCCGCCGCCACCTGTCGTGGCGCAGCGTGAGCCGGTCGCCGCGCCCGTGCGGTCGTCGGATCCTGCGCGCAATCCGTTCCGCTCGGATAACGACCGCATCACCAGCGTCGTGGGCAGCAATACCGTGACCCGCCCTGGCCGCAGCGCGAGCCGTGTGTCGTCCGACCGGGTAATTGTGGCGATCGACGCCGGACACGGCGGGCAGGATCCTGGCGCTATCGGCCCCGGCGGCGTGCGCGAGAAAAACGTGACTATCGCCATCGCCCGTAAGCTAAGTACGCTGCTGAACAACGATCCGATGTTTAAAGGCGTGCTGACCCGCGACGGCGACTATTTTATTTCGGTGATGGGCCGCTCGGACGTGGCGCGCCAGCAAAATGCGAACCTGCTGGTGTCGATTCACGCCGACGCCGCGCCAAACCGCGACGCCACCGGTGCGTCCGTCTGGGTGCTCTCCAACCGCCGCGCCAATAGTGAGATGGCGGGCTGGCTGGAGCAGCACGAGAAGCAGTCGGAGCTGCTGGGCGGGGCAGGCGACGTACTGGCTAACAGCCAGGCTGACCCTTACCTGAGCCAGGCGGTGCTGGATTTGCAGTTCGGCCATTCGCAGCGTGTCGGGTATGATGTCGCCACCAGCGTGCTGGGGCAGCTACAGCGCGTCGGTTCGTTGCATAAACGCCGCCCGGAACATGCGAGTCTCGGCGTGCTGCGCTCGCCGGATATTCCGTCGCTGCTGGTCGAAACCGGTTTTATTAGTAACAACGGCGAAGAGCGCTTGCTGGCAAGCGATGACTACCAGCAGCAAATTGCCGACGCCATCTATCAGGGGCTGCGCGATTATTTTATCGCGCATCCGCTCCAGGCCGCGCCAAAGGGTGACGGCGGAACGGGGCAGACCGCCCGCTCCGCTGACAACGCGTCAGGTCAGGTCACTGTTATCCAGTAAGGAGAGTTCATGCCGATTCAGGTTCTGCCGCCGCAGCTTGCGAACCAGATCGCCGCCGGCGAGGTGGTGGAGCGCCCTGCGTCGGTGGTAAAAGAGCTGGTTGAAAACAGCCTCGACGCGAGCGCCACGCGCATTGATATCGATATCGAGCGCGGCGGCGCGAAGCTTATTCGCATTCGCGACAACGGTGGCGGCATCAAAAAAGAGGAGCTGGCGCTGGCGTTGGCGCGTCATGCCACCAGCAAAATCGCCTCGCTGGACGATCTGGAAGCCATCATCAGCCTCGGCTTTCGCGGCGAGGCGCTGGCGAGTATCAGTTCGGTATCGCGCCTGACGCTCACCTCCCGCACGGCTGACCAGCAGGAAGCGTGGCAGGCTTACGCCGAAGGGCGTGACATGAACGTGACCATAAAACCGGCGGCGCATCCGGTCGGCACCACGCTGGAGGTGCTCGATCTCTTCTACAACACCCCCGCGCGGCGCAAGTTTATGCGCACCGAGAAAACCGAATTCACCCACATTGACGAAGTGGTGCGGCGCATCGCGCTGGCGCGCTTTGACGTGACGATTAACCTCAGCCACAACGGCAAGATGATGCGCCAGTACCGGGCGGTGCAGGGCAACGCGCCGCGCGAGCGTCGTCTTGGCTCGATTTGCGGCCCCGCCTTTCTTGAGCAGGCGCTGGCTATTGAGTGGCAGCACGGCGATCTGGCGCTGCGCGGCTGGGTGGCGAAGCCGAAAGGCACCACAGCGGCGCTTGCCGAAATTCAATATTGCTACGTGAATGGCCGCATGATGCGCGATCGGCTGATCAACCACGCGATTCGCCAGGCCTGCGAAGATAAGCTCGGCATCGATCAGCAGCCTGCGTATGTGCTGTATCTGGAAATCGACCCGCACCAGGTGGATGTCAACGTGCATCCCGCCAAGCATGAAGTGCGGTTCCACCAGTCGCGGCTGGTGCACGATTTTATCTATCAGGGCGTGGTCAGCGTGTTCCAGCAGCAGGCGGCGAATCCGCTGGCGCTGGAAGAACCTGCCGAAGACGCGCCGCGCTGGCAGCCGGAAAACCGCGTCGCAGCGGGGAAAAATCACTTTGCCGACCCGGCGCCGCGCGAACGTGATCGCACCTCTGCGCGGGAAAACGACGCGCCGCGCTATGCGGTTTCGGGCGGTTCGTCCTCCGGCGGCGCAGGGCGCGCAAACGCACCCGGCAACGGCGGCTGGCCTCACGCGGCGCCGGGGTATCAGAAACAGCAGGGCGCGCTCTATAAGCAACTGCTGGAAACGCCTGCCAGTGCCACGCCGCCAGCCACGCCCGCGCGTGAATCGTCATCGCCGCCCGCAGCCGCGCTTGACGGTCATACGCACAGTTTCGGGCGCGTGCTTACGCTGGTGTCCGGAAATGTCGCGTTGCTGGAGCGCGACGGAAAGCTGATGCTGCTGGCGTTAAGCGTCGCCGAGCGCCACCTCAAACAGGCACAACTGCTGCCGCGCGGCGAGAAGCCCTGCGCGCAGCCGCTGCTGATCCCGGTGCGGCTCAAAATTTCCGGCGAGGAGCGGGATATCGTGACGCGCGCGCAGCCGCAGCTTCAGCGGTTGGGCATTGAAATCGTGCTGGATGCGCAACATGTGACGATTCGTGCAGTGCCTTTACCCTTACGCCAACAAAATTTACAAATCTTGATTCCTGAACTGATAGGCTACCTGGCGCAGCAGACAAACGCTGACGACGCCGCTGTGGCCGGATGGCTTGCCCGCCATCTGGTTAACGCGCAGCCGTGGAGCATCGCGCAAGCCATCGCGACGCTCGCGGAACTCGAAAGGTTGTGTCCGCTGATGGTGAAAACACCGCCGGATGGTTTATTGCACCTTATTGATTTACAACCGGCGATGAATGCCCTGACACATGAATGACGTAAGCAATACTGGCCTTCCGAAGGCGATTTTTCTGATGGGTCCGACGGCGTCGGGCAAAACGGCGTTAGCCATTCGCCTGCGCCAGACGCTGCCGGTAGAGTTGATTAGCGTCGATTCGGCGCTGGTCTATAAGGGCATGGATATCGGCACCGCCAAGCCTGACGCGCACGAATTGTCGCAGGCGCCGCACCGGTTACTGGATATTATCGACCCGGCGCAGGCGTACTCGGCGGCTGATTTTCGCCGCGACGCGCTAAAGGAAATGGCAGAGATTGTCGCCGCCGGGCGCATACCGCTGCTGGTGGGTGGCACCATGCTCTATTTTAAGGCGCTGCTGGAAGGGCTTTCCCCGCTTCCGTCGGCAGACGCCGCCGTCAGAGCGGAGATTGAACAACAGGCGGCAGAGCAGGGATGGGACGCGCTGCATCGCAAGCTTCAGGAGATAGATCCTGTCGCGGCACAGCGAATCCATCCCAACGATCCGCAAAGGCTTTCCCGGGCACTGGAAGTTTTTTTCATTTCGGGTAAAACTTTAACGGAACTGACGCAAACGTCAGGAGAAGCTCTGCCCTATCAGGTGCATCAGTTCGCCATCGCCCCGGCGAGCCGTGAACTGCTCCATCAACGCATTGAGCAGCGTTTTCACCAGATGTTAGCTTCAGGTTTTGAGGCAGAAGTCCGGGCGCTATTTGCCCGTGGAGATTTGCATACGGATATGCCTTCCGTTCGTTGCGTGGGATACCGGCAGATGTGGTCTTATCTGGCGGGTGAAATCTCATACGACGAAATGGTTTATCGAGGTATTTGCGCCACGAGACAGTTAGCGAAGCGCCAGATGACCTGGCTGCGCGGTTGGGAAGGGGTACACTGGCTCGACAGTGCGGCGCCTGAACAAGCGTACAGCGATGTGTTACAGGTTATTGGTGCGAAGCAACAATGAATGTGTACAATTGAATCGTATCGTGCGCGGATTTTTACGCAGTTTTTCAGAGCCCAAGGGTTCAAGAGTATAAACAACAAGCATATAAGGAAAAGATAGAATGGCTAAGGGGCAATCTTTGCAAGATCCGTTCCTCAACGCTCTGCGTCGGGAACGTGTTCCAGTTTCTATTTATTTGGTGAATGGTATTAAGCTGCAAGGTCAGATTGAATCTTTCGATCAGTTCGTGATCCTGTTGAAAAACACGGTCAGTCAGATGGTTTATAAGCACGCGATCTCGACCGTGGTGCCGTCTCGTCCGGTTTCTCACCATAGCAACAACGCGGGTGGCGGTTCTAACAACTACCATCACAGCAACAACGCACAGCCATCTTCCGCTGCCTCTCAGGATAGCGAAGACGCCGAATAAGGCCAGGCTGTTGCTCCATGTCGGGGGACCAGGTCGTCTGTGTTCCCCGCTGGTATTTTAAGAGGGTTTACGCTTGTTTGACCGTTATGATGCCGGTGAGCAGGCGGTGCTGGTACACATCTATTTTACGCAAGACAAAGATATGGAAGACCTCCAGGAGTTTGAATCTCTGGTCTCTTCCGCCGGTGTCGAAGCATTACAGGTGATTACCGGTAGCCGTAAAGCGCCGCACCCAAAGTATTTTGTTGGTGAAGGTAAAGCCGTTGAGATTGCCGATGCAGTCAAAGCCACTGGGGCGTCTGTTGTCCTTTTTGATCATGCGTTGACCCCGGCTCAGGAACGTAACCTTGAGCGCCTGTGCGAGTGTCGCGTTATCGACCGCACCGGGCTGATTCTCGATATTTTCGCCCAACGTGCGCGCACCCATGAAGGGAAGCTGCAGGTTGAGCTGGCGCAGTTGCGCCATTTAGCCACGCGACTGGTGCGCGGCTGGACCCACCTTGAGCGCCAGAAAGGTGGTATCGGCCTGCGCGGCCCGGGTGAAACCCAGCTGGAAACCGACCGTCGCTTACTGCGTAACCGTATTACTCAGATCCTCTCGCGGCTGGAGCGCGTCGAGAAGCAACGCGAGCAGGGACGTCGGTCGCGCACGAAAGCCGATATTCCCACCGTCTCGCTGGTGGGCTACACCAACGCCGGCAAATCCACCCTGTTTAACCAAATCACCACGGCTGAGGTGTATGCAGCAGATCAGCTGTTTGCGACCCTCGACCCGACCCTGCGCCGCATTGACGTCGCGGACGTCGGCGAAACGGTGCTGGCGGATACCGTAGGGTTTATCCGTCACCTGCCGCATGATCTGGTGGCGGCGTTTAAAGCGACGCTGCAGGAAACGCGTCAGGCGACGCTGCTGCTGCATGTCATTGACGCCGCGGACGTGCGGATGGCGGAAAACATTGAGGCGGTGAACACCGTGCTCGAAGAGATTGACGCCCACGAGATCCCAACGCTGCTGGTGATGAATAAAGTCGACATGCTGGAAGATTTCGAGCCGCGTATCGACAGGAATGATGAGAATTTGCCCATCCGCGTGTGGCTTTCCGCACAGACGGGGGCGGGCGTGCCACTGCTTTTCCAGGCCCTGACAGAACGTCTTTCCGGTGAAATCGTCCAGCATGCGCTGCACCTTCCGCCGGAAGCCGGACGTCTGCGGAGCCGGTTTTACCAGCTTCAGGCGATAGAAAAAGAGTGGATGGAGGAGAACGGTAGCGTCGGGCTGCAAATTCGCATGCCGATAGTCGACTGGCGTCGCCTCTGTAAACAGGAGCCGGCATTGGTTGACTACGTGGTCTAACTGGCTGGCCGAAGCCTGAAAATATTCCCCTTTGGGGGGTACCCGGATGGACCCCGGCCGCGTTATGGCGCCCGCGCGTGTTTCACTCATGCCGAGTGAGAAAGGCGCCTGCCATGACGCGACCAGGAGAACGAAAGGTATATCACCGCATAACAAATATGGAGCATAAACATGGCGTGGAATCAGCCCGGTAATAACGGACAGGACCGCGACCCGTGGGGAAGCAGCAAGCCTGGCGGCAACTCTGGGGGAAATAAAGGCGGTCGCGAGCAGGGGCCGCCGGATCTGGATGATATCTTCCGTAAGCTCAGTAAAAAGCTGGGCGGAATTGGCGGTGGTAAAGGCGGTGGTTCTTCGCAGGAGCCGCGCGGTCATCTCGGCGGTCGCGTCGTGGGTATCGTCGCCGCGGCGGCGGTCATCTTATGGGCCGTCACCGGGTTCTATACCATTAAAGAAGCCGAGCGCGGCGTTGTGACGCGCTTTGGCAAATTCAGCCATCTGGTCGAGCCGGGCCTGAACTGGAAGCCGACTTTTATTGATGAAGTGGTGCCCGTCAACGTGGAAGCCGTGCGCGAGCTGGCAGCCTCCGGGGTCATGCTGACCTCTGACGAAAACGTCGTGCGCGTCGAAATGAACGTGCAGTACCGCGTAACCGATCCGCAGCGCTACCTGTTTAGCGTCGCCAACGCAGATGACAGCCTGCGTCAGGCCACCGACAGCGCCCTGCGCGGCGTTATCGGCAAATACACCATGGACCGCATTCTCACCGAAGGCCGTACCGTTATCCGCAGCGACACCCAGCGCGAGCTGGAAGAGACGATTCGTCCGTACAACATGGGTATCACGCTGCTGGACGTCAACTTCCAGGCCGCTCGTCCGCCGGAAGAGGTGAAAGCGGCGTTTGACGACGCGATTGCCGCCCGTGAAAACGAGCAGCAGTACATCCGTGAAGCGGAAGCGTATACCAACGAAGTGCAGCCGCGTGCGAACGGTCAGGCGCAGCGTATCCTCGAAGAGGCTCGCGCGTACAAAACCCAGACTGTCCTTGAGGCGCAGGGTGAAGTAGCGCGTTTTGCGAAGATCCTGCCGGAGTATAAAGCCGCGCCGGAAATCACCCGCGAGCGTCTCTATATCGAAACCATGGAAAAAGTGCTTAGCCACACCCGTAAAGTGCTGGTTAACGACAAGGGCGGCAACCTGATGGTCCTGCCTCTCGACCAGATGCTGAAAGGCGGTTCCGCGCCTGCGGCCAGCGACGACAGCAACAGCGGCAATCCGCTGCTGCGTCTGCCGCCGGTTTCCGGCAGCGGCAACAGCGGCGCGAGCAACAGCGCGTCTTCTGGCCGTGGCGATATTATGGATCAACGCCGTGCCAACGCGCAGCGTAACGATTACCAGCGCGAAGGGAGTGAATAACGATGCGTAAGTCAGTCATTGCGGTAATCATCATCGTGCTGGTGGTGCTTTACACCTCGATTTTTGTGGTGAAAGAGGGTGAGCGCGGCATCATCCTGCAATTCAGCAAAGTAGTACGCGACAACGATAACAAACCGAAGGTGTATGAGCCTGGCCTGCACTTTAAGATGCCGTTTATCGAGTCGGTGAAAACGCTGGACGCCCGTATCCAGACTATGGATAACCAGGCGGACCGCTTTGTTACTAAAGAGAAGAAAGACCTGATCGTTGACTCTTACATCAAGTGGCGCATCAGCGATTTCAGCCGTTACTACCTGGCGACAGGCGGCGGCGATCTCTCTCAGGCTGAAGTCCTGCTCAAACGTAAGTTCTCGGACCGTCTGCGTTCTGAAATTGGTCGTCTTGACGTAAAAGATATCGTTACCGACTCCCGCGGTCGCCTGACCTCAGAAGTGCGCGAAGCGCTGAACTCCGGTTCTGCGGGCACGGAAGATGAAGTCGAAACCCCGGCGGCGGATGACGCTATCGCCTCTGCGGCCAAGCGCGTGACGGAAGAGACCAACGGCAAAGTGCCGGTAATCAACCCGAACAGCATGGCGGCGCTCGGTATAGAAGTGGTCGATGTGCGTATTAAGCAGATCAACCTGCCTGCGGAAGTCTCCGAGGCTATCTACAACCGTATGCGTGCCGAGCGTGAAGCGGTCGCCCGTCGTCACCGTTCGCAGGGTCAGGAAGAAGCGGAGAAGCTGCGCGCTGCAGCGGATTACGAAGTCACCCGTACCCTTGCGGAAGCTGAGCGTCAGGCGCGTATCCTGCGTGGTGAAGGCGATGCCGAAGCCGCGAAATTGTTCGCCGACGCGTTCAGCCAGGATCCGGATTTCTACGCCTTTATTCGTAGCCTGCGTGCCTATGAGAGCAGCTTTAACTCGAATCAGGACGTGATGGTGTTGAGCCCGGACAGCGATTTCTTCCGCTATATGAAAACGCCGGCCAATAGCGCACGCTAAGCCATAATCCTAAACAAGAGCCGGTCATTGCCGGCTCTTTTTTTATCCAGGTTTTACGCACCATGAATACAACGGTTTTGCTGGCGCTCGCGCTGGTGCTGGTGGTTGAAGGGCTCGGTCCGTTGCTTTTTCCGCGCTTGTGGCGGCGCATGATCGTCTCGGTAGCGCAATTACCGGACACCTTACTGCGCCGTTTCGGCGGCGGTCTTGTGGTGGCCGGGATAGTTATCTACTACATGTTGAGGAAAACGATTAACTGAATAAAATTCGGGCATAATCGACGAAATTTGTATACAAAAAGGGCTGAACATCAGGAAAGCTGGTGTTAGAATCCTTTTTTAAGCAAACGGTGATTTTGAAAAATGGGTAACAACGTCGTCGTACTGGGCACCCAATGGGGTGACGAAGGTAAAGGGAAGATTGTCGATCTTCTGACTGAACGGGCTAAATATGTTGTGCGCTACCAGGGCGGTCACAACGCAGGCCATACTCTCGTAATCAACGGTGAAAAAACCGTCCTCCATCTTATCCCCTCAGGTATTCTTCGCGATAACGTCACCAGCATCATTGGTAACGGTGTTGTGCTGTCGCCTGCGGCGCTGATGAAAGAGATGAAGGAACTGGAAGACCGCGGTATCCCGGTTCGCGAACGACTGCTGTTATCTGAAGCCTGCCCGCTTATCCTCGACTACCATGTCGCGCTCGACGTGGCGCGTGAGAAAGCACGTGGCGCCAAAGCCATCGGCACCACGGGTCGCGGCATTGGCCCGGCCTATGAAGATAAAGTGGCGCGTCGCGGTCTGCGCGTGGGCGATCTCTTCGATAAAGCCACTTTCGCCGACAAACTGAAAGAAGTGCTGGAATACCATAACTTCCAGTTGGTGAACTTCTATAAAGTGGAAGCGGTTGACTACCAGAAAGTGCTGGATGACGTTATGGCGATTGCCGACGTGCTGACCAGCATGGTGGTGGACGTGTCCGATCTGCTGGATCAGGCGCGTAAACGCGGCGACTTCATCATGTTTGAAGGCGCGCAGGGTACGCTGCTGGATATCGACCACGGCACCTATCCGTACGTCACCTCCTCCAACACCACCGCCGGCGGCGTGGCGACCGGTTCCGGCATTGGCCCGCGTTATGTGGACTACGTGCTCGGCATCATTAAAGCCTACTCCACCCGCGTTGGCGCAGGCCCATTCCCGACGGAGCTGTTCGACGACATCGGTGAATTCCTGTGCAAGAAAGGCAACGAATTCGGTGCTACCACTGGCCGTCGCCGTCGTACCGGCTGGCTGGATGCGGTCGCGGTACGCCGCGCCGTGCAGATCAACTCCCTCTCCGGCTTCTGCCTGACCAAACTGGATGTGCTGGATGGTCTGGAAGAGGTGAAAATCTGCGTCGCTTACCGTATGCCGGATGGCCGTGAAGTCACCACCACCCCGATGGCGGCGGATGACTGGGAAGGTATCGAGCCGATCTACGAAACCATGCCGGGCTGGTCTGAATCCACCTTCGGCGTGAAAGAGCGTAGTGGTCTGCCGCAGGCGGCACTGAACTACATCAAACGTATTGAAGAAGTCACCGGCGTGCCGATCGACATCATCTCTACCGGTCCGGATCGTACCGAAACCATGATCCTGCGCGATCCGTTCGACGCATAAGACACCCAGGGCGCGGCGATCGCGCCCTCTGTTTTTCCCGGATTTTACCCGCCTTTTTCAAATAAATTAGCCGCCTGACATCTGGCTGGTTTATCATCAACACATCGCCCTTTGGGCGAACCGCGTTTTTCCCCTCCCATACTCTGAGGTTGATGTGCAGTTAACGAGTTTTACCGATTTCGGGCTACGGGCTTTGATCTATATGGCGTCCTTGCCGGAAGGCCGCATGACCAGCATTTCTGAAGTCACTCAGGTGTACGGCGTCTCCCGCAATCATATGGTTAAAATTATCAACCAACTGAGTCGTGCGGGCTATGTTACCGCCGTGCGGGGCAAAAACGGCGGGATCCGCCTTGGCAAACCGGCCGCGACCATCCGCATCGGCGATGTCGTGCGCGAGCTGGAGCCCCTGTCTATAGTGAACTGTAGCAGCGCGTTCTGTCACATCACGCCCGCGTGTCGCCTGAAGCAGGTGCTGGGCGGGGCGGTAGAACGCTTTCTTCAGGAACTGGATAACTACACGCTGGCCGATTTAGTGCATGAAAACCAGCCGCTCTACAAATTATTGCTGGTGGAATGACGCATTCGCGCCACAGATGACAACGGAGGAACCGCCATGTCACAAGATCCTTTTCAGGAACGAGAAGCTGAGAAGTACACCAATCCCATCCCGAGCCGGGAATTTATCCTCGAGCATTTAACAAAACGTGAAAAACCGGCTAACCGCGATGAACTGGCAAACGAACTCGGCATTGAAGGCGAAGAGCAGCAGGAAGCGCTGCGCCGCCGCCTGCGCGCGATGGAGCGCGACGGCCAGCTCGTCTTTACCCGCCGCCAGTGCTACGCGCTGCCGGAACGTCTCGATCTGCAAAAAGGCACCGTGATCGGCCACCGCGACGGTTACGGTTTTTTGCGCGTCGAAGGGCGTAAAGACGATCTGTATCTCTCTTCAGAGCAGATGAAAACCTGCATTCACGGCGATATCGTGCTGGCGCAGCCGCTCGGATCGGATCGTAAAGGCCGCCGCGAAGCGCGCATCGTGCGCGTGCTGGTGCCAAAGCAGAGCAATATCGTCGGCCGCTATTTCACGGACGCCGGTGTCGGCTTTGTGGTGCCGGACGACAGCCGCCTGAGCTTTGATATTCTCATCCCGCCGGAAGAGATTATGGGCGCCCGCATGGGCTACGTCGTGGTCGTCGAGCTGACCCAGCGTCCGACCCGCCGCACCAAAGCCATCGGTAAAATCGTCGAAGTACTCGGCGATAACATGGGCACCGGCATGGCCGTGGATATGGCGCTGCGCACCCATGAAATTCCCTACGTCTGGCCGAAAGCCGTCGAAGAGCAGATTGCGCACCTGAAAGAAGAGGTGCCGGAAGAGGCGAAGGTCGGACGCGTCGATTTGCGCGACCTGCCGCTCGTCACCATTGATGGCGAAGACGCCCGCGACTTTGACGACGCCGTTTTCTGCGAGAAGAAACGCGGCGGCGGCTGGCGCCTGTGGGTCGCCATTGCGGACGTCAGCTACTACGTGCGTCCGCCGACGCCGCTCGATGACGAAGCGCGCAATCGCGGCACGTCGGTCTACTTCCCCTCGCAGGTCGTCCCGATGCTGCCGGAAGTGCTCTCCAACGGCCTCTGCTCGCTCAATCCGCAGGTTGACCGCCTCTGTATGGTCTGTGAGATGACTATCTCCGCCAAAGGCCGCCTGACGGGCTATAAATTCTATGAAGCGGTCATGAGCTCGCACGCGCGTCTCACCTATACCAAGGTGTGGCACATCCTGCAGGGCGATGAAGAACTGCGCAGCCAGTATCAGCCGCTGGTGAAACATCTCGAAGAGCTGCATCATCTTTATAAAGCGCTGGATGAAGCGCGTACCGAGCGCGGTGGCATCTCGTTTGAGAGCGAAGAGGCGAAGTTTATCTTCAACGCCGAGCGTCGCATCGATCGCATCGAACAGACCCAGCGTAACGATGCTCACAAGCTCATCGAAGAGTGCATGATCCTCGCCAACATTTCGGCGGCGCGCTTTGTCGAGAAGCACAAAGAGCCGGCGCTGTTCCGTATTCACGATCGTCCGACCAACGAAGCGATTACCTCGTTCCGTTCGGTGCTGGCGGAGCTGGGCCTGGAACTGCCGGGCGGCAGCAAGCCGGAGCCGCGCGACTACGCCGAGTTGCTGAATTCCATCGCCGATCGTCCCGATCACGAGATGCTGCAAACCATGCTGCTGCGCTCGATGAAACAGGCGATTTACGATCCGGAAAACCGCGGCCACTTTGGCCTGGCGCTGCAATCCTACGCGCACTTTACCTCGCCTATCCGCCGCTACCCGGATCTTACGCTGCACCGCGCGATTAAATATCTGCTGGCGAAAGAGCAGGGCCATGAAGGCCACACCACCGAAAGCGGCGGTTGCCACTACACCATGGAAGAGATGCTGCAACTTGGCCAGCACTGCTCCATGACCGAGCGCCGCGCCGATGAAGCGACCCGCGAAGTGGCGGACTGGCTCAAATGCGACTTCATGCAGGACCAGGTCGGACAGACTTTCTCCGGGGTCATCTCCAGCGTGACCGGCTTTGGCTTCTTTGTGCGCCTCGCGGACCTCTTTATCGATGGTCTGGTGCATGTCTCCTCGCTCGACAACGACTACTACCGTTTCGATCAGGTCGGCCAGCGGTTGATCGGCGAATCTGGCGGCCAGACGTACCGTCTGGGCGATCGCGTCGAAGTGAAAGTCGAAGCCGTGAACATGGATGAGCGTAAAATCGACTTCTCGCTGATCTCCAGCGAACGCGGGCCGCGTAACGTCGGCAAAACCGCGCGCGAGCGTGAGAAAAGAGGCGGCGGTGGCGGCGGCAAAAACCGCAGCCGTCGTCAGGTCGGCAAGCGCCAGAATTTCGAACCTAACGACGCTTTTCGTAACGAGAAAGTCCGTGGAAAGGTGAAGAAAGACGGCGTCGCACGCGCTGAGAAGAGTGACAAACCGGCGAAAAGCAGTAAAAAACCGTCGGAGAAAACCGCTAAAATCCCCGCCGCCACGAAAGCGAAGCGCGCGGCGAAGAAAAAGCGCGACAGCTAATCGCGGGGCCTGCGCGTCAGGCCCGCTTGATAATGTATTGCCTAACACCGGGCGGCTCGCCGCCCATAACGAGTACCATTCATGAGTGAAATGATTTACGGCATCCACGCGGTGCAGGCCCTGCTGGAGCGCGCTCCCGAGCGTTTTCAGGAAGTTTTTATTCTGAAAGGGCGTGAAGATAAACGCCTGCTGCCGCTCATCCATGCTATCGAAGCGCAGGGCGTGCCGGTGCAGGTGGCGAACCGCCAGTGGCTGGATGAAAAAGCCGACGGCGCGGTGCATCAGGGCATTGTGGCGCGCGTGAAGCCAGGGCGTCAGTATGGCGAAAACGATCTGCCAGATCTGCTGGCGGCGCACGATCAGCCGTTCCTGCTGATCCTCGACGGCGTTACCGATCCGCATAACCTCGGCGCCTGCCTGCGCAGCGCCGACGCGGCGGGCGTTCATGCGGTGATCGTACCGAAAGACCGCTCCGCGCAGCTCAACGCGACGGCCAAAAAAGTGGCTTGCGGCGCGGCGGAAAACGTCCCGCTGATCCGCGTCACCAACCTCGCGCGCACCATGCGTCTCTTACAGGAAGAGAACGTCTGGATCGTCGGCACGGCAGGTGAGGCAGATCATACGCTGTTTCAGAGCAAAATGACTGGCCCGCTGGCGCTGGTGATGGGCGCGGAAGGCGAAGGTATGCGCCGTCTCACCCGCGAGCATTGCGATGAGCTTATCAGCATCCCGATGGCGGGCAGCGTCTCCTCGCTGAACGTCTCGGTCGCAACCGGTATTTGCCTTTTTGAAGCCGTGCGTCAGCGCAGCTAATCTTAAAAACCCTCTGCGGAGGGTTTTTTATTTCCGCGGCCTTTGCCGCGCGCCCGCCGATAACCCTCTGGCCTGTGTAAAGTTTTATTAAAGCGTCAATCACGCTAAACTGCGCTGCTACTATAAGCGCCACAGGTTATTTACCTGTTAATTACCTACCTCTAACTGGATTCAGGAGATGAAATCGTGCAGACATTCCACGGACTGATGGCGTTTTGCGCTTACTTTTTTATCGGGCTGGCGATGATCAACTGTTTTATGTTCATCTACACCCGTATTACCTCCCACGACGAATGGACGCTGATTAAAGAGAATAACAGCGCGGCGGCCATTACCTTCGGCGGCGCGATTTTAGGCTATGTGGTGCCGCTCGCCAGCGCCGCGATTAACTCCGTCAGCATTACTGACTATCTGATTTGGGGGGCGATCGCGCTCGTCGTACAGCTTATAATCTACGGCGGCGTGCGCTTATACATGCCGAAACTGAGCGAGAAAATTATTAACCGTAACGTCGCAGCCGGTATTTTCATGGGCGTGGCGTCGCTGGCTGGCGGTATTCTGAATGCGGCCTGCATGACCTGGTAAAAAGAGAAAACAAGGAAGGATATGGCGGCAGCAAGGAAAAAACGCGGCAGAAGAAAACCGTATACGCCGGTGGACAACTCGCCCGAACTGAAATCGTATTCGCGCCCCGAGTCGGACCGAAAAGGGGCGAAAATATTAACGCTCGCCATTATGGGCGGGGCGGCGTTTTTCGGTCTGAAAGCCTGTCAGGATGATGGCGATAACGACAATGACGGCGATGGCATTTACTACGCCACGGCGGAAGAGTGCACCGCCGACGGCCAGCCCGCAGACGTCTGCACGAACGCGTGGAACACCGCCAAATCCGAGTTCGAAAGAAATATTCCCACCGCAAAAATGAACTGGGATGACTGTAGCGCGAGCTACGGCAACAACTGCTATTACGACGGCGTGGGGAAAACCTGGGTCCCGATGATGGCCGGCTTCCTGCTGGCCAGCAACGCGAATAAAAAGCGCGATCAGGACGATAACCCCTCGACCTATACGACCTCCAGCACGGGTTATCATTACTACTACACGCGGCCCGTGTGGCAGAACGGCTCCGGCGACTACGTCTGGCGCGGCAGCAAAGGCACGACCGCGAGCAGCAGCCGTAGCCTGGTGACCCGCAGCGCGACGACGATTTCACGCGGCGGTTTTGGCCGCTCATCAAGTTCCCGCAGTAGCTGGGGAGGTTAAATGCTGCGCCACCAAACCCCGGTACGCCCCGATCTCGCGCGTATCGCCCATGACCACGGCTTTCACTTTCACATCATTGACGATGAGATCTACTGGGATGAGAGCCGCGCCTATCGCTTTACGCTGCGCCAGATAGAAGAGCAGATAGAATCGCCTACCGCCGAGCTGCACGAGATGTGCCTGGAGGTGGTCGACCGCGCCGTACGCGATCAGGCGATGCTTGAGCGCCTGGCTATCCCCGAGCTGTACTGGGACGCCATCGCCGAAAGCTGGAATGCGCAGGATCCGTCGCTCTACGGGCGCATGGATTTTGTCTGGACCGGCAAGGGGCCCGTCAAGCTGCTGGAATACAACGCCGATACGCCCACCTCACTGTATGAATCCGCCTATTTTCAGTGGCAATGGCTGGAAGACGCCCGCCGTCACGGCACCATCCCGCGCGACGCCGATCAGTTCAACTCCATCCAGGAAAAGCTTATCGCTCGTCTGGCCGAGATAGCCACGCCCGATCCGCTCTATTTCAGCTGCTGTCAGGAGTCTGAGGAAGATCGCGGCACGGTGCTCTATCTGGAAGACTGCGCGCGTCAGGCGGGGCTGGATACGCGGTTTATCTATGTTGAAGATATCGGGCTGGGTCTCGGCGGCGTCCTGACCGATCTGGACGATAACGTCATCCGCCAGGCGTTTAAGCTCTACCCGCTGGAGTGGATGATGCGCGATGACAACGGCCCGCTGCTGCGTAAGCGCGCGGAACGTTGGTATGAGCCGCTGTGGAAAAGCATCCTCAGCAATAAAGGACTGCTGCCGCTGCTCTGGGCGCAATTTCCGGGGCATCCGAACCTGCTGCCGTCCTGGTTTGCTGATGACTTCGCGCGCGAGCGGCATGACGTGGCGCAAGCGCTTTCCGGCTATGCGGGCTATGTGCGCAAGCCGCTCTTTTCACGCGAAGGCGGCAACGTGACGCTGTTTGATAACGACGCGCGGGTGCTGGCGCAGGAAGACGGCGACTACGGCCATGAGCCGGTCATCTGGCAGGCGTTTCAGGCGCTGCCGCGCTTTGGCGAAAGCTATACGCTGCTTGGCAGCTGGATCGTCGGCGACGAGCCCGCCGGTATCGGCATCCGCGAGGATTGCTCGCTCATCACCAAAGATACTTCACGCTTCGTTCCGCACTATATCGCCGGCTGACGGCTTTTCGCTTTTGTGAAGCGAGCGGGCGGTTTCTTTTCCCTCTCCATCCATACTTACTGGCGTTGCCACAGGTAAGGAGAGGGAATATGCACTGGCAAACCCATACGGTGTTTAACCAGCCCGTCGCGCTCAATAACAGCAATCTTTTTCTTTCCGATACGGCGCTGCGCGAGGCGGTGCTGCGCGAAGGCGCAGGCTGGGACGCCGAACTGCTCGCCAGCATCGGCCAGCAGCTTGGCACGGCGGAATCGCTGGAACTGGGGCGTCTCGCCAACGCCAACCCGCCGGAGCTTCTGCGCTACGACGCGCGCGGCGCGCGCCTCGACGATGTGCGCTTTCACCCGGCCTGGCACCTGCTGATGCAGGGGCTGTGCGCCAACCGCGTTCATAATCTGCCCTGGAGCGAGACCGCGCCTGATGGCGCGCTGGTGGCCCGCGCCGCGCGCTTTGTGCTCCATGCGCAGGTGGAGGCGGGCACGCTCTGCCCCATTACCATGACCTTCGCCGCCACGCCGCTGCTTCAGGCCCAGTTGCCGCCGCTCTTCGCCGACTGGCGTGCGCCGCTTGCGGGCGATCGCTACGATCCCCACCTGCTGCCCGGCGCTCAAAAGCGCGGGCTGCTTATCGGCATGGGAATGACCGAAAAACAGGGCGGTTCGGATGTGCTTAGCAACACCACCCGCGCGGAGCCCGTCGCACGACGCGGCGCGGGCGAAGCCTACCGGCTGGTGGGGCACAAATGGTTTTTCTCGGTGCCGCAAAGCGACGCGCACCTGGTGCTGGCGCAGACGAAAGGCGGGCTCTCCTGCTTCTTCGTGCCGCGTTTTCTGCCTGACGGACAGCGTAACGCGGTGCGGCTCGAACGTCTGAAAGAGAAGCTCGGCAACCGCTCAAACGCCAGCAGCGAGGCGGAGTTTCTGGACGCGCTCGGCTGGCTGCTGGGCGAGGAGGGCGAAGGCGTGCGCCAGATCCTACGAATGGGCGGCATGACGCGCTTTGACTGTGCGCTCGGCAGTCACGGGCTGATGCGTCGCGCGCTGGCGGTGGCGCTCTATCACGCCCATCAGCGTCAGGCGTTCGGGAAAAACCTTATCGACCAGCCGCTGATGCGCCAGGTGTTAGGGCGTATGGCGCTGCAACTGGAAGGCCAGACTGCGCTGCTCTTTCGCCTCGCCCGCGCCTGGGAGCGGCGCGAATCGCCGCATGAGGTGGCTTTCGCGCGGCTGTTCACGCCGGCCGTGAAATATGGCGTCTGCAAAGGCGGTATTCCGTTTGTGGCGGAGGCGATGGAAGCGCTGGGCGGCATCGGCTATTGCGAGGAGAGCGAATTACCGCGTCTGTATCGTGAGATGCCGGTCAACAGTATCTGGGAAGGTTCTGGCAACATCATGTGCCTTGACGTGCTGCGGGTGCTGGCGCGCCAGCCTGGCGTCATGGAGATGCTGAGCGACGAGTTTGAGGCGGTGAAAGGGCAGGACCGGCACTTCGACCGCGCCTGGCGACAACTGGCCGGGCGACTGCGGCATCCGGATGAAGCGGCCGGTCGCGCCATTACCGGCCAGCTCTTTTTACTGGCGACCGGCGCTCAGGTGCTGCGTTCGCTGACCCCGCCGCTGGCGCAGGCCTGGTGTCGGACGATGCTGGATACCCGTGGCGACAGCCCGCTACCGGAGCCGGTGCTGGCGCAGGCGCTGCTGCGCGCCACGGGTGGGGCAGGCTAATCAGGCCTTGAGGCGGAACAGGCTTACCAGCTCGTTCAGGTGATTCCCTTTCTCACGCAACGTCTGCGAGGTCTGCTCGCTGCGCGTGACGCGCTCGGCGTTGATGTGGGTGGCTTCGCCAATCTGATGCATGGCGATATTCACCTGACCAATACCCGCCGACTGCTCGTGCGAAGCGTGGTTGATTTCCGTCACCAGCTGGTTGATCTGGCCGATACGCCCGATGATTGACTCCATCGCCTGGCGCGTCTGCTCGGACAGCGCGTGACCTTCGCTCACTTTGGCGAGCGTATCGCTGATCAGCTGCTCTATCTCTTTAACCGCGTTGGCGCTGCGT
Organism: Cronobacter dublinensis subsp. dublinensis LMG 23823; assembly: GCF_001277235.1. Lineage (NCBI taxonomy): Bacteria > Pseudomonadati > Pseudomonadota > Gammaproteobacteria > Enterobacterales > Enterobacteriaceae > Cronobacter > Cronobacter dublinensis. Next base: position 3,884,795 of record NZ_CP012266.1, on the reverse strand, counting down.
GCCGCCAGCGCGCGCACTTCCTGCGCCACGACCGCGAAGCCTTTGCCGTGCTCACCCGCGCGCGCCGCTTCCACCGCGGCGTTCAGCGCCAGAATGTTGGTCTGGAAGGCGATAGATTCGATAACATGGGTGATATCCGCGATGCGCTGGGAGGCGCTGCGAATGTCGTTCATGGTGGTCACCGCATTGCTGACGGTCGCGCCGCCTTGCTGTACGGCGTCAGACGCTTCTTTCACCAGGCTTTGCGTCTGCTCCATGTTCGCGGCGTTCTGCGCCACGGTGGCAGCCAGCTGCTCCATGCTCGCGGACGTTTCTTCCACGCTGCTGGCCTGTTTGTTGATCTGCTCGCTTATCTCGCCGCTGTCGGACGCCAGCGCGCGCGTGCCCTGGCTGATTTCGCCTGCGGCGTCGCGCACCTGCGTCACAATCTGCTGTAAGCCGTTGCCGATGCCGTTAATCGCGTCGATAAGCTGGCCGACTTCATCATGACGACGGGTATCGATAGTCTCACGCAGATCGCCTGCGGCGTACTGGCGCGCAAGGGTAATGACATTGCGCAGTGGTGTAGTCAGCCAGCGGCGGACGGTCCAGACAAACGCGGCGGCAAACAGCAGCGACACGATAATCCCGGCCGCAAGGAACTGATTACGCATACTGTTTACACCGCTGAGCAGCGTCGCTTTATCCACTTCGCCGACAATGGCCCAGTTCCAGCCCGGCATCTGCGTAAAGCTCAGGAGCGCTGTGCGGCCATCCGGTTTTTCCATCTCCAGCGTTCCCTGCGGCTGCGTCAGCACCGGCGTGAGAATCGCCTCCGGCCATGTCGGGCGCTTACCTTCTTCGCTCGGGTGGAAGAGGAACTGGCCGTAGGCTTTGCCCGGCGCGCGGCTGATAACATAGAAATGACCGCTTTCGCCGAGGCGGCGGCTCAGGATTTTATTGCGCATCACCTGCCAGGAGTTGGTGATGTCGACCCCGACGAACAGAATCGCGATCACCTGGCCGCTGGCGTCTTTTACCGGCTCATACTGGGTGATGTAGCGTTTACCGAACAGCAGCGCCAGACCGCGGTAGGTTTCGCCTTTCATCACGGGCGCGAACGCCGGGCTTGCGGTGTCGAGCTGCGTGCCGATTGCGCGGCTACCGTCTTCTTTGCGAAGCGAGGTCGCCACGCGCACGAAGTTGTCGCCGCTGCGTACAAACAGCGTGGCGATGGCACCAGTACGGGTCAGAAAATCATCAGGCAGCGCGTTGTTTTCATGCAGGGAGGTTTCGCCGCCCTTAAGCATCGGCACGCTGATGCCGTTAATGCTCTGCATCTGGCTGTCGTCGCGGCTGATGGGCTGCGGGATAAAGCTGTTGAAGAGTTTCGTGAAGCTCGCGACTTCTTCATTGAGGCTGCTGTCGAACATCTGCGCCATATCGACCACGCTGGCGGTCTGGTTATGCAGATCTTCGAGCGCCAGCGCTTCCAGTTGCTGGCTGGCTTTGTGACTTAAAGCAAACGTGAATAACAGAAAAAGCGCCGCCACCGCGACGCCCGTGAGGAATGAGAGCTTCGCGCCCAGTCCCCAGCGTTGAAATGAAAGTGTCATAAATTAGCCCATGTGCGCTTAATATTCGGCACCTTCAACGGCAGGTGAGCGCTAACATTTAGTGGCTAACTGTAACTATTTGTTTCAAGTAAATTTGATGCAGATCATTGCAAGGGTAAATAAAAAACAAAATTTAGCTAAAGAACGTTCAACTATAAATAATTGCCTGCACGCGCCAGTTATCGGGCCGGTGGTTTTCATGCATTTGAATAATTCGATAATATGCCGCGCCCTGTTCGTCCGCTTTATACGCAATGACTTTTTCAATCTCCTGGGGCGTGCCGGAAATATCATTAACCGAAATGAGGCCGATTTCATTTAAGCCCGTCGTCCGGTCGGCATTCACCTCTTCAGCAGATTGCGCAGAAGTGCTAATCAGACCCGCGGATAATAATAGCGACGTCAAAGCCAGCGATCGTTTCATTGTCAGCTCCCTTACACCTGTTTCGATAAACGCAGCGCTCCGGTTCCCGGCGCAGTCCGAAAGGTATTGTGCAGGAGGTACGATCAATGCACGCAAAGCAGTGTAAATTTCGCTAAATAAAACGGCGGCTTACGCTTACTTTCGATACAAAATGGCCTGCGCGTGCCAGCGGCCCGGCAACAGGGTGTCGTCATTCGAGACCACCTGATAGTAATCCGCGCCGGCAGCGCCCGCCTGGGCGGCGATATCGCGCAGCGCATCGTCTGGCGAACCATATTGCAGCGTGGTGACGGTGCCCATTTTTGTGAGCCCCTGCGTCTGGTAGCGCTGGATCTCCTGGGGATGATCCGCCACCGGCGGCGCAGGCTGTGGTGTGCCCTGCAGGGCGCTGCATGCGGTAAGTGTCGCCACCATGAATAAAGGAATGAGCCGTCGTACAGGCATTGTCGTTACCTCAGCGTTAAAGTGTAGTGAGTGTTAAAGAATGGGGGCGTTGAATATCCCGTTTCTGCCGGGTAAGGCGCGATTTTTTCACAATAAAATCGAAAAAACGTAAGCCATCTCTCAACCCGATAAAAACTCTCACGCATTGCGCTCATCTGTGCGCCGTGGCATACCTGCCCCATGACGCTGCGCAGGAGACAAGTATGATCGAAATTTCAACACGACGGTTTGCGGATATCGAGGCGTTGCACGCCGCACCGGCAGGCGCGGGCGACACGGCGCTGCCGACGGTGCTGTTTTATCATGGTTTTACCTCGTCCAAAACGGTCTACAGCTATTTCGCCGTCGCGCTGGCGCAGGCCGGGTTTCGGGTGGTGATGCCGGATGCGCCTGAGCACGGCGCGCGCTTTAATGGCGACGCGGCGCGGCGCTTAACGCGGTTCTGGCACATTCTTCATGCCACTATCACGGAATATCCTCGGCTTCGCGACGCGCTGCGGGAAGAAGGGCTGGTGGCGGATGACAGGCTCGCCATCGGCGGCGCGTCGATGGGCGCGATGACCGCGCTCGGCATCATGACGCATCACCCCGAGGCGCGGGCGGTCGCGGCGCTGATGGGCTCCGGTTACTTCACCTCGCTTTCGCATACGCTCTTTGCGCCAGACCCCGCGGGGGCCGACGCCATTCGGGCCGTGCTGGCGCCCTGGGATGTCAGCACGCAGCTGGCGCGCGTCGCGGATCGCCCGCTGCTGCTCTGGCATGGGGAAGACGATGACGTGGTGCCCGCGGCGCAGAGCCTGCGTCTCGCCAGCGCGCTGCGCGAACACGGGCTGGACGCGAACCTCACGTGCGCCTGGGAGGCAGGCGTAAAACATCGCATCACCCCCGACGCGCTGGAGGCGACGGTGGCCTTTTTCCGCCGTCATCTCTAGCGGCTTGCCATGCAAAAAAGCCATTGCGCTTTTTTTTACCAATCGCCTTGAGTTTATCAGGGTGCGCAAGTAGAATGACGCGTCAATTTTTCAGCCGCACTTTAATCACGTTCCTTGCCTCCATGGGCCGCGGCTGACCCAGACAGGAGGCTGAATAATCCGTAAGGAGCAATTCGATGCGTCATTACGAAATCGTTTTTATGGTCCATCCTGACCAGAGCGAACAGGTTCCGGGCATGATCGAGCGCTACTCTGCTGCCATCACTGGTGCAGAAGGCAAGATCCACCGTCTGGAAGACTGGGGCCGCCGTCAGCTGGCTTACCCGATCAACAAACTGCACAAAGCACACTACGTTCTGATGAACGTTGAAGCGCCGCAGGAAGTGATCGATGAGCTGGAAACTACCTTCCGCTTCAACGATGCCGTTATCCGCAGCATGGTTATGCGTACCAAACACGCCGTAACTGAAGCCTCTCCAATGGTTAAAGCGAAAGACGAGCGCCGTGAGCGTCGCGATGATTTCGCTAACGAAACCGCAGATGATGCTGAAGCTGGGGATTCTGAAGAGTAATTCTGATGGCCAACCGTCTGGTGTTGTCCGGCACCGTGTGCAGGGCACCGCTTCGTAAGGTCAGCCCATCAGGAATTCCTCATTGCCAGTTCGTGCTTGAGCATCGTTCTGTGCAGGAGGAAGCCGGTTTCCACCGGCAGGCGTGGTGTCAGATGCCTGTAATAATCAGCGGGCACGAAAACCAGGCCATTACTCACAGTATAACGGTCGGTACGGCAGTCACCGTTCAGGGGTTCATCAGTTGCCACAAGGCAAAGAACGGACTGAGCAAAATGGTGCTGCATGCCGAGCAGATTGAATTGATAGATTCTGGAGACTAGCCAAATGGCACGTTATTTCCGTCGTCGCAAGTTCTGCCGTTTCACCGCGGAAGGCGTTCAAGAGATCGACTATAAAGATATCGCTACGCTGAAAAACTACATCACCGAAAGCGGTAAGATTGTCCCGAGCCGTATCACCGGTACCCGTGCAAAATATCAGCGTCAGCTGGCTCGCGCTATCAAACGCGCTCGCTACCTGTCCCTGCTGCCGTACACTGATCGTCATCAGTAATCGGTCACGGTCCATTAATACGACTTTGAGAGGATAAGGTAATGCAAGTTATTCTGCTTGATAAAGTAGCAAACCTGGGCAGCCTGGGCGACCAGGTAAACGTTAAAGCGGGCTACGCTCGTAACTTCCTGGTTCCGCAGGGCAAAGCTGTCCCGGCTACCAAGAAAAACGTTGAGTTCTTCGAAGCACGTCGTGCTGAACTGGAAGCCAAACTGGCTGACGTTCTGTCCGCTGCTGAAGCTCGCGCAGAGAAAATCAATGCGCTGGGCACCGTTACCATCGCGTCCAAAGCGGGCGATGAAGGTAAACTGTTCGGTTCCATCGGTACTCGCGACATCGCTGACGCTGTTACTGCAGCTGGCGTTGACGTGGCTAAGAGCGAAGTTCGTCTGCCGAACGGCGTTCTGCGTACCACTGGCGAACACGAAGTGGACTTCCAGGTTCACAGCGAAGTATTCGCTAAACTGACTGTAAACGTGGTTGCTGAGTAAGTTCTTACTCGACTGCACGTAAAAACGCCGGCCTTGTGCCGGCGTTTTGCTTTTCTGAGCCGCTGAAAACCTCAGCGCACCCGTAAGAAACTGCCGTCCGGCTGGCGGGTAAACAGCACCTGCTGGTTATCGCCCGTATCAATAGTCAGCGCGGTTACCACGCCGCTGGCGTTCTGACGCACCTGCACCATCTGTCCCTCCTGAAGATTGCTGAGCGGCTTGCCGTCGCCTTCTACTTTCGCCATCGCGTAAACATCCGTTGGCGGCAGGTTATGGTCACGGAAGAGCTGCGCCATGGTTTTGCCAGGCTCTACACGATAGGTACGCCACTGCTGTTCGATATCGTTATTCTGGAAGGGTTGCGGCGCGCTGGCGCCAGGCTGCGCGACGTTTGTCTCGGGCGTTTGCGTTTCTGTCGGCGCGACGGCTTGCGGCTGCACGGGCGGCTCCGGTGTGCGGTTAAAGTCGAGTTCGGCATCGCGTCGCTGCGGGGTATCCGGCGCGTCGGGAGAAGGCCATAAAAAGCACAGCACAATGACTACCGCGCACAGAATAATGCCGCGTCGGTGCGCGGGGGGCAGCGGATCCATCAGGCGGATATGGTCCGGGGCGTGCCATACCTGCGCCAGCAGCGGTTTAATTCGTCCAGGCATGTCTTCTCCTCATTCACTCAAACGCTATCGCCGCGCCAGTGTATCATTATAGCGCGCTAACTGTTTGATGCCGGTAGTAAAGCGCGCATTCGTGAGCGCCATGACATACAGCGCGCCGGAGGATTATTTTACCCGACGTGGCGCTGCTGTTATGCTGCCCGCTAATTTTCCCAATGAGAAAGGATAACCCCATGACAACCCCTTCTTTTGACACCATCGAAGCGCAGGCAAGCTACGGTATTGGCTTACAGGTCGGACAGCAACTGCGCGAGTCAGGCTTACAAGGGCTGCTGCCGGAAGCGCTGGTGGCGGGGCTGCGTGACGCGCTGGAAGGCAACCAGCCTGCCGTGCCTGTTGATGTCGTGCATCGCGCGCTGCGTGAAATCCACGAACGCGCCGATGCGGTGCGCCGCGAGCGCCAGCAGGAGATGGCGGTAGAAGGCCAGAAATACCTGGACGAAAACCGCGAGCGCGACGGGGTGAACAGCACCGAGTCCGGTCTGCAATTCCGCGTACTGACCCAGGGCGAGGGCCCGATCCCTTCTCGTAAAGATCGCGTGCGCGTGCACTACACCGGCAAGCTTATCGACGGCACCGTGTTCGACAGCTCCGTCGCGCGCGGCGAACCGGCGGAGTTCCCGGTGAGCGGCGTGATCGCGGGCTGGATTGAAGCGCTGACCCTGATGCCGGTGGGTTCCAAATGGGAGCTGACCATTCCGCACAACCTGGCTTACGGCGAGCGCGGCGCTGGCGCGTCCATTCCGCCGTTCAGCACGCTGGTATTTGAAGTCGAACTGCTGGAAATCCTGTAACGGCTTTATCATCCCCGCGGCGGCGGGGATTTGTTTTCCCATAAGTGAAATGACGCGATTTTATTTTGATAATAAGCGGATTGCGGGTATTTTTGTGATGCATTTCGCGAAGTGAAAGTGATTTGCCACCCATTTTAAACATAAAATTAACATTATATTTAAATCTTAGTATTCAACCCTCCGATTCTTACCTAATATCGATGATGTTTTGCCAAGGACATCGTCATTTCGATGCGTAAATAGAGGCCAGCAGAGCCTCAACAACACAGACAGGTACAGGAAACGAACATGTCAGATCAGATCAAAGTGGCTGATGCTGCTGAGGCGCCGGGCGAGCAGTCGCTACGGCGTAATCTTACTAATCGTCATATACAGTTAATTGCTATCGGCGGCGCTATCGGCACCGGGCTGTTTATGGGGTCCGGCAAAACGATCAGCCTCGCCGGTCCGTCGATTATTTTCGTCTATATGATAATCGGCTTTATGCTGTTTTTCGTCATGCGGGCAATGGGCGAGCTGCTGCTCTCTAATCTCGAATATAAATCTTTCAGCGACTTCGCCGCCGATTTGCTCGGGCCGTGGGCGGGGTATTTTACCGGCTGGACGTACTGGTTCTGCTGGGTTGTCACCGGGATGGCAGATGTCGTGGCGATCACCGCCTACGCGCAGTTCTGGTTCCCCGGCTTGTCGGACTGGGTCGCGTCGCTGGCCGTCGTCGTGCTGCTGCTCTCCCTTAACCTCGCCACCGTAAAAATGTTCGGCGAAATGGAGTTCTGGTTCGCGATGATCAAAATTGTCGCCATCGTCGGGCTTATTGTGGTCGGGTTGGTGATGGTGCTGATGCACTTTAAATCGCCGACCGGCGTCGAGGCGTCTTTCACGCATCTGTGGAACGAGGGTGGCTGGTTCCCGAAAGGGCTGAGCGGCTTCTTCGCAGGCTTCCAGATTGCGGTCTTCGCGTTTGTCGGCATTGAGTTGGTAGGCACCACCGCCGCCGAAACCAAAGATCCGGAGAAATCGCTGCCGCGCGCCATCAACTCCATTCCTGTTCGTATCATCATGTTCTACGTCTTCGCGCTGATCATTATTATGTCCGTGACGCCGTGGAGCTCGGTCGTCCCGACCAAGAGCCCGTTCGTGGAGCTGTTTGTGCTGGTGGGGCTGCCAGCGGCGGCGAGCCTGATTAACTTCGTGGTGCTGACCTCGGCGGCGTCTTCCGCTAACAGCGGCGTCTTCTCCACCAGCCGTATGCTCTACGGTCTGGCGCAGGACGGCGTGGCGCCGAAAGCGTTCGCCAAGCTTTCCAAACGCGCGGTACCGGCGAAAGGGCTTACCTTCTCCTGTATCTGCCTGCTCGGCGGCGTCGTGATGCTCTATATCAACCCGAACGTCATCACCGCCTTTACGATGATAACCACCGTGTCGGCGATCCTGTTTATGTTCGTCTGGACCATCATCCTGTGCTCTTACCTGGTATACCGTAAGCAGCGCCCGCAGCTGCATGAGACGTCGATTTACAAAATGCCGCTCGGTAAGGTGATGTGCTGGGTCTGCATGGCGTTCTTCGTGTTTGTTATCGCGCTGTTGACGCTGGAAGATGACACGCGCCAGGCGCTGATGGTCACTCCGCTGTGGTTTGTCGTGCTCGGCGTGTGCTGGTTGTTTATCGGCAAGAAACGCCTCGCGAACTTTCGCCGTTAAACCATAAAAAAGGGCCCACGTATCGGGCCCAAAAGGTCAGGTTAAAGAGGCGCTCGAAAGGGCGCCTTTATTTTTCGCCAGCGAGGGCACGCGGGAATAAATTATTATTTTCCAGACTGATGTGATTCATTAGATCGTCGATAAGCTCGTTAATGCCGTTGTACATCGCGCGCCACGTGGTGCAGGCCTCCGGCGGCGGCGTCACGTTATTGGTGGCGTGTTTAATTACTTCCAGCAGTTCGCCCGCCTCGTCGTGCTCGCTCTCCATCACGCTAATCGGCCCCATCGCCTGGCTGCCCATTCCCTGTTTAATCATCGGGAACAGCACGCGCTCTTCTTTCATCATATGGCTGGTCAGCTCTTCGTGGAGCATCGTCAGGTATTTGGCGAGCCCTTTTGGCACGCCCGGTTTATCGGCGTGGACGCGCTCTACTTTGGTGGCCTGCAAAATCAGCTCCGGCAGCTGCTCACGGTGGCGGTCGTGATAGCGCGCGATGATGTGATCGATGATTTCCTCAAGCGGCGCGGCTTTCCAGTCCTTCTCCAGCGGCGCTTCGGCAAGGGTCGCGAGCTCGTTTTCAATCATCTCCAGATTGAGATCCTGACGCGTTGCCGCGCGCAGCAGGGTTTGTTTGCCGCCGCAGCAGAAATCGAGGTTGTATTTACGGAACAGCGCGGAGGCGCGGGGGATGGTTAACGCCAGTTCGCCAAGGGGTTGGTCACGGAAGGCCATAGTAGTACCTCACTCATCATTTATATAAGATGCATATTAAATGCATCTTTAAAAACAGGCTATAACCCTTTCGGGGAGGGGGATTAAAATGAGAGGTGCGTCACAAAAATATTTTCATGACTAAACTACTGATCGCTATCAGGAAATAACTGGAAACCGCGCTGCGCCGGGGCTGGCGCGTTAAATAACCTGAATGTCCTGCCGATAGATACACATCAGATTACACCTGCACTAAGGCCATTCATGTTTAAACGTATAAAAGTCATAACCCTTTTAATTACTGTTCTGATCGTTTTGGGTGCGATGCAGCTTATCGCAGCGGGCATCTTTATTAGCGCGCTCAATAACGACAAAGACAATTTTAACGTGTCGCAACTCTCCAGCCAGAACGTGGCGGAATTTACCGACGCGTGGATTAGCCTCAACCAGACGCGCGTCACGCTGAACCGCGGCATGCTGCGCCTGCAAAGCAGCATGGCGAACCAGATCAACGGCGGTCAGCTGACCGAACTGGTCAATACGGCCAATACGCAGCTGGCGGACGCGAAAAGTCATTACGATAAATATTTTGCGCTACCAGAAACGCCGGGCATGAGCGAACCGCTCGTTGACCGTCTGGAAGAGCAGTATCGCATCTATTCTTCGACGCTCGCGCAGATGAACAAGCTGCTGGCGGAAGGCAAGCTTGAAGAGATGTTCAAGCAGAACGCCGAGAAGAAGCAAAACGCGATGCAGGTGGTCTACCGCGAGTGGCGCGCCGAGCAGGCGAAGCTGACCAGCCAGGGCGTGAAGGATAACGAAAGCGACTACCAGCGCATTATGTGGATCCTCTCCGCCGTTATGGTGCTGGTGCTGGCTGTGATTGTGGTCAGCTGGGTGGCGATGCGCCGCGTGCTCCTGCTGCCGCTGCATGACGTCATGGGTCATATCCGCGCGATTGCCGCAGGCGATCTGACGCAGCCTATCGACGCCGACGGCAATAACGAAATGGCGCTGCTGGCGCGCAACGTACACGACATGCAGCAGTCGCTGGCTCGCACGGTCAGCACCGTGCGCGACAGCACCGACACCATCTTTACCGGCGCGAGCGAAATCTCTGCGGGCAGCAACGATCTCTCTTCGCGTACCGAGCAGCAGGCCGCGTCGCTGGAAGAAACCGCCGCCAGCATGGAAGAGCTCACCGCGACGGTGAAACAGAACGCCGATAACGCCCGTCAGGCGACCCAGCTGGCGCGTACCGCGTCGGAAACCGCGCTGAAAGGCGGTGAAGTGGTGGATGGCGTCGTGCGCACTATGGATGAAATCGCCGCCAGCTCTAATCAGATTGCCCAGATAACCAACGTCATTGACGGTATCGCGTTCCAGACCAACATCCTCGCGCTCAACGCGGCGGTGGAAGCGGCGCGCGCCGGTGAGCAGGGCCGTGGTTTTGCGGTCGTGGCGGGTGAAGTTCGCACGCTGGCAAGCCGCAGCGCCCAGGCGGCGAAAGAGATCAAAGCGCTTATCGAGAACTCCGGCAACCGCGTTGACGCGGGTTCGCAGCTGGTGCGTGAAGCGGGTGAAACCATGAAAGAAGTGGTCGGTGCGGTAACGCGCGTGACCGATATCATGGGCGAAATCGCCTCCGCGTCCGATGAGCAGAGCCGCGGCATCGACCAGGTTGGCCTTGCGGTCTCCGAGATGGATAAAGTGACGCAGCAGAACGCCGCGCTGGTGGAAGAATCCGCCGCCGCCGCCGCCGCCCTGGAAGATCAGGCGGGCAAACTGAACGAGGCGGTCGCGGTGTTTAAACTCAACCGCGCCCAGTCCCGCATGGCGAGCGCCGCGCCGAAGGCGTCATCCTTCAACGCGCCGGAGCCTGCGGTGAGCCTGAAAGCCGCCCCGGCTGGCGGCAGCGACAACTGGGAAACCTTCTGAGCCTTAAGGCCCGTCACTGACGGGCCTTTTTTTATGGCGTCTCCTGCGCGGCGCGCGCCGCTACCGGCACGATCTTTACCCGCACCGCCATCACCACGCCCAGCGCCAGCAGCGCGATGCCGGTCAGGGTCAGGAGCGGCGGCATACTCTGGCGCAGCAAAAAAGTATAGAGCAGCCCGGCCAGCGTTTCGAAAACAATCAGCGGCCCGAGGATCACCGTCGGCAGACGCTGGCTCGCGATATTCCAGCACAGCGCGCCAATCCATGAACAGCACAGCGCGATAGCCACCATCAGCGCGATAAACGCGCCGGGGCGCGGGCCGAAGGGCAGCGCGAAACCGCTGTCGCCCGCCGCCAGCCACAGGCACGCCGCAATATAACCCGCCAGTGAAACCGGCAGCGTCACCAGCCCCTGCGCGGTCGCCCACATCATCGGGTGTTTGTCGGGGTTTTCCCGCAGCCAGCGCGCGTTGCGCAGCGCATACCAGGCCCAGCAGATAACCGAGATGACCGCGAGCGCGATGCCGCTCCCGTAACGGGCGGGCGTGAAGCCCGGCAGGCCCTGGCGCAGCTCGGCGAAATTGACGCAGATAAGCCCGCAGAAAATCGCCGCCAGCGCCGGAAAGAGCCGCCGCCAGGGCAGGCGACCATCGCGTCGGCTGTAGAGCAGATTGGCGAAAACCGGAATCACTACCGGCAGCGTGCCGATAATCATCGTGGAAACGGGTGCCCCGGTGCGCTGGATGGCGCTGGCGAGACACACGTAATAGATAAGATTGCCCATCATGGTTAGCGCCAGCGCGGTCAGCCAGTCGCGCCCGCTCAGCTGTTTTAGCCGCCTGCGTCCGGCCCAGGCCAGCGGCACGGCCAGCAGGCCCAGCGCCAGATAGCGCCCCATCGACTGCAATACCGCCGGGTATTCCGGCACCAGTAACGGGCCGACGAAAATCAGCCCCCACATCAGCCCCGCCAGCAGGGCATACAACACGCCAGTTAACATCTCAACCACCTGCTCATCTCGTGAGCCTTCGAGTGTAGCGGCGGGGGAAAGCGGGCGTCTTGTACCAGCTTGCTGCGCATCAGCTCAGATCGTGCAGGTCTTTACCGTTCGGCGGCCCGAGGCGGAAATCGGAGAACGTGACCTCCAGCCCGGCGCGCGTCGGCGTGCAGCACATCGCGCCCAGGAAATAGCGGTCGGCGTCCGGGAACGGACACAGGCGCAGCAGCGGCCAGGTCTCGCCATCGGTGGAGTACTGAAGCCGCAGGCAGTGGTTCTGGTGCGTCAGGCGCAGCCAGAAGTGCTGCTGCGCTTCGGGGAAAATTCCGGTCGCCCAGTCGGAGCGCTCAAGCGTCAGCACGCTGCCTATCATCGGCTGCGCGTCGTTATACTCAATGCCCGCCTTCAGCCAGTGGTGTTCGTCTGCCATCAGCAGCAATCCCGCCTGGTCATACAGCGTGGTGAAATCGCCCTCGACGCGCACCTGAAACGTAAAATCGCCGGTTACTTCCACGCCGAACACATGCCCGGAGTGGCGCTGAAAGCCATACCAGGTGGTTTGCCAGAAATCGGTTTGCGCGTCGGTCGTCACATGCAGCGCGTCACCCTCAAGCCGCCAGCGGGCCGGTTCGTTCAGCCAGCGCCCGTTCGCCAGATATTCCATCGGTCTTCTCCCTTGCAAATGTGCCTGAATTATAGCCGGGCTGAAGATCTAGCGAGCCACCTGTTTCTGGTAGCGTGCGGGGGTGATGCCGTAGCGGCGGGTGAACGCGCGGGTGAGATGCGGCTGATCGGCAAGGCCCACGGCGGCGGCCACCTCGGCCGCGGGCAGACCGGCGGCGAGAAACTGCTTGGCGCGCCACAGCCGCACCGCCATCAGCATCTGATGCGGCGTGACGTGATAGCGGGCTTTGAACTGCCGCTGAAAATGATACGGGCTGAGCGACGCCTCGGCGGCGATGTCATCGAGCGTCAGCGGCTGCATGTAGTTGTCGTAAAGATAGTCGCGCACCCGGTCGAAACGGTGCGCGCCGTCGGCCGCCGTTTGCGGCGCATGGCGCGCGTAGGGGCGAAACGTGTCGATAATATCGAGCAACAACCCCTGCTGCGCCAACGTGTCCGGCGCGGACCAGAGCGCGGCGATAAGCTGGCCCGTCTGGCGCGCGCGCAGCGGATCATGACGTTCCACCTCGCCAAACCACCAGTGGCGCTCGCCGGTGAGTTGCTCAAGTGTGCCGGGCTCCAGATAGATCATCCGGTAGCGCCAGCCGTGCTGCGTGGCCGCCTCGCCGGTGTGGAGTTCGTCAGGATTCATTGTGACCAGTGAATTGACCGCCGCCACGTGCTGCGCGCCGCGATAGCGAAAGCGCTCGGCGCCGAGTTCGATAGCGCCGATGCCGAAGGCTTCGTGCGTATGGGGTTCAAAGGCGTAACGGGCGATATGGGCGTGATAAAGCTCAACGCCCGGCAGTGCGGGCAACTGTCGGAAGCGGGCGCTGTCGCGTTCGTCGAAGAACTGCTCGGGTACGCCTTGCACGGTGGCTCTCCACTAAAGGTGAAGCCTCATTATAAGAACAACTGCGGGCTTAGCCACCGGTATTAACAATTAATTAACTTGGCGGTTATTCGATGCGGGAGAGGTCGGCATCGTTACAGCCGGAGTTACGGCACTCGCGCTCGATGCTTTTCAGCAGTTCGATACGGGCGGCCATTTTCTCATTGGCGCAGCCGAGCAGCAGCGTGGAGCCTTCCGCGCATTCGTGGTCACGCACTTTCAGCCAGGAGATCTGCGCGTTTTTCACGACCTGTTTCTGCGCGGGCGAGAGCGCCGCCATCGTGTTTTTGTACTGCTGGTTGAGGTCGCGGTCACCCTGAACCATTTCCAGTGCGGCGCAGTAGGTGGTGTCGTACGGGCTACGCGGATTGTCGCAGCTCATCGACCATGCGGCGGCGCTGCACAGCAGCAGCGGAAGAGCGAGAATATGTGCTTTCATGAGATCCCTGTTTTCAGTTTTTTGTTGTGAGCGCCTTCGGCAGGCGAGCGCATTGTATCCGGCAGGCCCAGGGAAATCAGCCTGCCAGATTTGGCGCGTGCGAAATATTACTTTTCGAGCATTTCACGCAGGTTGGCGGCAAGCGGCGTGGTGGGGCGGCCAATCAGCGCGCTGAGCTGATGGCTGTCATCAAACAGACCGCCTTTGGACGCGCCGATATCGGAATCGGCCAGCAGTTTCGCGAAGCCTTCTGGCAGGCCCGCGCCCGCGAGCGCCGCGGCGAAATCCGCCTCGCTCAGGTTCTGGTACATCACGTTTTTACCGGTGGTTTCGCTTAACAGCGCGGTGAGATCGCGAAGCGTCCAGGCTTCATCGCCCGCCAGTTCGTATACGCGTCCGGCCTGGTTATCAAGCGTCAGCACGTTTGCGGCGGCATCGGCGTAATCCTGACGGCTGGCGGAAGCGATTTTCCCGTCGCCTGCGCTGCCGATAAATACGCCGTGTTCAAGCGCAGGCGGCACGCTTGCCAGATAGTTTTCGGTATACCAGCCGTTACGCAGCAGCACATAAGGAATAGCCGCGTCGGCGAGCATTTTTTCGGTCGCAACGTGTTCATCCGCCAGGGCGAGCGGCGAACGGTCAGCATGCAGGAGGCTGGTGTAGGCAATCAGCGTAACCCCTGCGGCTTTGGCCGCTTCAATCACGTTGCGGTGCTGCGCCACGCGCTGGCCAACTTCGCTTGAGGAGATAAGCAGCAGCTTTTCCACGCCCTGTAATGCCGCGCTCAGCGCCGCGACGTCGCTGTAGTCGGCGGCGCGTACCTGCACGCCTTTTTCCTGCAGGGCGGTGGCTTTCGCCGGGTTACGGACGATGGCCACGACATCCTTTGCCGCGACGGTTTTCATGAGGGTATGGATAACGCGCTGGCCAAGCTGGCCGGTAGCGCCGGTAATCGCGATCATGGTCTTTTCCTTTGTCTCTGGTGTGTGTTGTGGCACACTATCATCCAAGCTCACTTTTAGTAAGTACGTACAAAAAGGTAAGTATCCTATGTCCATCCCTACCTTGAGCGAACAGCTGCGCGACGGCAATCTGTTCGCCGAAGAGTGCCCGTCCCGCGACGTGCTGAAGCACGTGACCAGCCGCTGGGGCGTGCTGATCCTGGTGGCGCTGCGCGACGGCACGCACCGTTTCAGCGATTTACGCCGCAAAATGGGCGGCGTCAGCGAGAAGATGCTGGCGCAGTCGTTACAGGCGCTGGAGCAGGACGGCTTCGTAGATCGCGTCTCCTATCCGGTGGTGCCGCCGCACGTGGAGTACAGCCTGACGCCGCTCGGCGTGGAGGTGAGTGAGAAGGTGGCGGCGCTGGCCGACTGGATTGAAGTGCATACGCCGCAGGTGATAGCAAACCGGGACGCGCGTGCGGCGTGAGCGTCGGGCTCTGGTGCTGGAGACAGAGTGCCGGGTGCGGCTACCACCACACCCGGCACTGATAACCCTTATTTCGACAGATCCAGCTGATAGACCGCGAAACCGATGTCGTCGTTGCCGACCTTTTTCATCGGGTATTGCGCTTTCTCTTTGATAAACGCGGCGGCTTTGTCGGACGGCGAGGTTTCAAAGCGGATATCCAGTTTCTGGCGGCTGTTAATGGGCGCCAGACGCCAGTTGTTATCCGCCGCCGGGTGGATTTCGCCCGCGCGTTTGGTTTCAGCGCCGATCCACGCCGCCAGCACCGCGCGGTTCTCGTCCGGCGAGGCGAAGGCGATATGGCTGTCGCCCGTGCCTGCGAACTTGCCGCTGTAGGCGCGGTAGTTATTGGTCGCGACCAGGAATGTCGCGTTGGGATCGATGGGTTTGCCGTTAAACGTCAAATGCTTAATGCGTTCCGCCTTCGGGTTCACGGTCTGGCATTCGCCGTCATATTTCGCAGGCTGCGTGACGTCTATCTGGTACTTCACGCCGTCTATCACGTCGAAGTTATAGGTGCGAAAGCCGTCCCAGTTCAGCAGCGGCTGCGGTTTGGCGCTGTTGACGTCAATCTGATTAAACTGCCCGGCGGAGCACTCCAGCCACTCTTTTACCTCGGCGCCGGTCGCTTTTACCACCACCAGCGTGTTGGGGTAAAGGTAGAGATCGGCGGCGTTGCGCAGCGTCAGCTGGCCTTTTTCCACTTCGACAAAGCTTGCCGGATCGTTTTTACGCCCGCCCACTTTAAACGGCGCGGCGGCGGAGAGCACCGGTAACTGCGCCAGATCCGGGTCGCCCTGGATAAAGTGTTCGACATAGGCTTTCTGGGCGTTATTCACCACTTGCACGGTCGGATCGTCCTGCACCAGCGCGAGATAGCTGTACATCGGATCGGCGGATTTCCCGACCGGCTGGCCGACAAATTCGCGCGTGGCGTCGTGATCGGCCTTCAGCACCTTCACCAGATCCTGATCTTCCGCGGCGAGCGATTTCTTCGCCTGGGCGTCGTAGATAGGGCGCGCTTCGGCTTTACTCTGCGTGACCTTCCATTTGCCGTGGTCGTTATTCAGCACTAAATCGACGATCCCCAGATGATCGCCCCACATGCCCGGCATCACCGCCGGTACGCCGTTCAGCGTACCCTGCGCGATGTCCGCGCCTTTGATGGTCGCGAAATCTTTGCCAGGGAAGACGGCGTGCGCGTGGCCAAAGAGGATGGCATCCACGCCCGTAACCTGGCTTAAGTAGTAAACCGAGTTTTCCGCCAGCGCCTTGTACGGCTCGGCGGAAAGCCCCGAATGCGCTACCACAACCACCAGATCCGCGCCTTCTGCGCGCATCTGCGGCACATATTTCCGCGCGGTTTCGGTGATATCGTTAACGGTGACTTTACCGCTCAGGTTCGCTTTATCCCAGGTCATGATCTGCGGCGGCACAAAGCCGATATAGCCGATTTTCAGCGTGTGCGGCTTGCCGTCTTTGTCTTTTACCTGGGTTTCTTTAATGAGATAAGGCGTGAACAGCGGCTTCTGGGTTTTGGCGTCGATGATATTGGCGTTGACGTAGGGGAAGTTCGCGCCCGCCAGCGCCTTGTGCAGGTAATCGAGGCCGTAGTTGAATTCATGGTTGCCGAGGTTGCCGACGGCGTAATCAAGCGTGTTCATCGCTTTATAGACCGGATGCACATCGCCGTCTTTCAGGCCTTTGGCCGCCATATAATCGCCAAGCGGGCTGCCCTGAATCAGATCGCCGTTATCCACCAGCACGCTGTTGGCGGCTTCCTGACGCGCGGCATTGATTAAGCTTGCGGTACGCACCAGACCGAATTTTTCCGTCGGCGCGTCTTTGTAATAATCAAAGTCCATCATATTACTGTGCAGATCGGTGGTTTCCAGAATCCGCAGATCCACCGTGGCGGCGTTCACGCTGGCGGCGACCAGCGTGGCTATCATCGTTGCACTAAACTTAATCATTATGCAGGTCCTTTTTCAGAGCGAAGCCACAAAAGTTTATGTATTTATCGTTTGTTGCTTACAAAAGTGTGAATCCTGCCAGAAAAAAAGGCAGGGAAACCGGAATCGCTTCACAGATAGCGGAATACGACGCAATGCGATATAAAAATCATATCGATAAAACAAGGTGTTAAATCCGCAGCCGGGACGGACTGCGAAACGAGAAAGAGGTGGATGACAATGTTAGAACAGATTTGCCAACTGGCGCGCGATGCAGGCGACGCCATCATGGAAGTCTACGAGGGTCACAAACCGCTGGAAGCCACCCATAAGGTTGATGATTCGCCGGTAACGGCGGCGGATATCGCAGCGCACGCGGTGATTGTCGCCGGGCTGAAAGCGCTGACGCCGCAGGTGCCGGTACTTTCAGAAGAGGATCCGCCAGGCTGGGACGAACGTCAGCACTGGCAGCGCTACTGGCTGGTGGACCCGCTGGACGGTACTAAAGAGTTTCTGAAGCGCAACGGTGAATTCACCGTCAATATCGCGCTGATTGAAGACGGCAAACCGGTGCTCGGCGTGGTTTACGCGCCGGTGCTGAAGGTGATGTACAGCGCGGCGGACGGCAAAGCCTGGAAAGAAGAGTGCGGCGTGCGTAAGCAGATTCAGGTGCGTGATGCGCGCCCGCCGCGCGTGGTGATTAGCCGCTCGCACGGCAATAACGCGGAACTGAAGGATTATCTACAGCAGTTGGGTGAGCATCAGACCACGTCTATCGGCTCGTCGCTGAAGTTCTGTCTGGTGGCGGAGGGCGAGGCGCAGCTCTATCCGCGCTTCGGGCCGACCTGTACCTGGGATACCGCGGCCGGTCACGCCGTAGCAGTCGCCGCCGGGGCGCAGGTTCACGACTGGCAGGGCAAAACCCTGGATTATACGCCGCGTGAATCGTTCCTGAACCCCAGCTTCCGCGTCTCTATTTACTGAGCAACTGTTGCAGCAGGCTAATCACCTGCTGCACTTCATCCTGCGTCAGTCCGCCGTCTTTCGCGAACCGCACCCGCCCGTCTTTATCCAGCACGACAATCGCCGAGCTTTCCGGCTCCAGATGCCAGGCTTTCAGCGCTACGCCGTTGCTGTCGACGATAAACTGCGACCACGGGTATTGCTGTTTATTGGTCTCAATGCTGTGACGAACAAACATGCCGGTGCCGGGAATGGCGTCGTCGCTGTTTACTACAGTTGTGGTCTGGTAGCGGTCATGCGGGAATTTCGCGGCTTTGATGGCTTCAATCAGCCCCGCGTTTTTCTCTTTTGCCGAGGTGCGCCCGGCAATATGTTGCAGCACTCGCACTTTTCCAGGCAGCTGCGCGCTGTTCCAGTTTTTGTAGCTAAACTGATCTTTATCCAGCATCAGTTCGCCTTTGTCGTTGATACCCACCGGTGGGACGCGCTCGTTCTCTTTGAAGTTATGTGCCGAGGCCATCAACGGCAGCAGCAGACAGCTCAGCGCCAGCATTCCGCGCAGGGTCATAGGTGACTCCTTCTTCTGTTTTGCAGGTGATCGGACCACTTGAGTCCATTGCTTGTTAGCTTAATTGTTAATTTTCTGTTTTCACGCAACCAGAGTGCCAGTTTGCGGGCGAACGCACAGAACCCGTGAAAAAAAGCGGCATTCTCCTGCGGTTTTTAGAGTTTTGAAAAGAAAATTCTGAAACATTGTAATAAAAGGGTAAATAAAGTCAGGCAGAGTGGGTGCTCTCGCGGTTCTGGTCTATAGTCATCTGGCAACAAATTTTGCGCCTTCATCATGCTGGTCCAAATGTGGCACCGCAGGGCGTAATCTTCAGCAGGAGAGAACAATGAAAATTTTCCAACGTTACAACCCGCTTCAGGTGGCGAAGTACGTGAAGATCCTGTTTCGTGGACGGTTGTATATCAAGGATGTTGGCGCTTTCGAGTTTGATAAAGGCAAAATCCTCGTCCCGAAAGTGAAGGACAAGCAGCACTACTCCGTCATGTCCGAAGTCAACCGTCAGGTTATGCGCCTCCAGACCGAGGCGGCGTAACGACAGCGTTGTGCGTAGGCAGTAAAGACAAACGGCCCCGATGGGGCCGTTAGTGTTTTGAGGCTCAGGCAGCGGTGGACTCGTCCGGCAGTTTGGGCGTCAGGACGCCCGGCTTGCTGTCGATACGCGTCACCAGCAGCTGGTCGATGCGGTAGTTATCGATATCCACGACTTCAAACTTATAGCCGGAGAACTTTACCGAATCGGTGCGTTTCGGGATTTTTCGCAGCATAAACATCATAAAGCCGCCGATGGTTTCATAGTTGCCGGACTGCGGGAACTCGTCGATATCCAGCACGCGCATCACGTCGTCAATAGGCGTGCCGCCGTCGATAAGCCAGGAGTTCTCGTCGCGGGCGACGATCTGCTCTTCCAGCCCCTGACCCACCAGGTCGCCCATCAGCGTGGTCATCACGTCGTTCAGCGTAATAAGCCCCACCACCAGCGCGTATTCGTTCATGATAACCGCGAAGTCTTCGCCCGCCGTTTTGAAGCTTTCCAGCGCTTCGGAGAGCGTCAGCGTATCCGGCACGATCAGCGTGTTGCGGATCTGCACGCCGCTGTTGAGCGCGAGACTCTGGTTGCCCAGCACCCGGTTCAACAGCTCTTTGGAATCGACATACCCGACGATGTGGTCGATATCCTGGTTACACACCAGGAATTTCGAGTGCGGGTGATCGGCGATTTTCTGCTTCAGGCTGTGCTCGTCTTCATGGAGATCGAACCAGACGATGTTTTCGCGCGAGGTCATGGAGGACGGCACGGTGCGCGACTCCAGCTCAAACACGTTTTCGATAAGCTCATGCTCCTGCTTACGCAGCACGCCCGCGAGCGCGCCGGCTTCCACCACCGCATAGATATCGTCGGAGGTGATGTCGTCTTTGCGCACCATCGGCAGTTTGAAGATGCGGAAAATCACATTCGCCATGCCGTTAAAGAACCACACCAGCGGGCGGAAGATGAACAGACAGAAGCGCATCGGGTTGATGATACGCAAAGCCACGGCTTCAGGCGCAATCATACCGATGCGTTTCGGGGTCAGGTCGGCGAAGAGAATGAACAGGCTGGTCACGAGCGTAAAGGAGAGAATAAAGCTGACCTGCTCGGCGACTTCAGGCGAGACAAAGCGCACCAGCAGCGTATAGAAAGCCGGGGAAAACGCCGCATCGCCCACGATACCGCCCAGAATGGCGACGGCGTTCAGGCCAATCTGCACCACGGTAAAGAACGTGCCGGGGTTTTCCTGCATCTTCAACACCCGTTGGGCGTTGATGTTGCCTTCATCGGCCAGCAGCTTGAGTTTGATTTTACGGGAGGCGGCAAGCGAGATCTCGGAAAGCGAGAAAAACGAGCTGACGCCAATGAGACAAAGTATCAGTAAAATACTGTTTAACATATCTTATCCAGCCATCGCCGGATCCTCGGAAGGGAAGTTGATTATTGTGTGAAAACACGGTGACTGCGGGCCCGTAGAGAAGGAGGCCTGCAAATTCAAAGGGTAGTATAGCGTAAGCCCCAGCGGGGCTGCCAGAGGGTTGCGCAACGCGTGAAGAAAGCCG
The DNA here is from genome assembly GCF_001277235.1 of Cronobacter dublinensis subsp. dublinensis LMG 23823. Taxonomy (NCBI): domain Bacteria; kingdom Pseudomonadati; phylum Pseudomonadota; class Gammaproteobacteria; order Enterobacterales; family Enterobacteriaceae; genus Cronobacter; species Cronobacter dublinensis. Next base: position 3,863,931 of record NZ_CP012266.1, on the reverse strand, counting down.
CCGCCGCGCCAGGGCGCGACGGCGGGGTAAAGGGTCAGATTTCCGGCGTGGTTTTATAGCCTACCAGCATTAGCAGCAGATTTTCTTTACTGCCTGCCGGGTTAAAGCTGTAGTTGTTACCCTGACGATCGCCGCCGATATACCAGGCGATCTCCGTTTTCCCGGCTGCCAGCGCGGCCCGCACGGCGCTATCGACATCCACGTAGCGATAGACGCGCTGTTTATCGAGATAAAGTCTGCCGTCCGATCGGTAATTGCACGCCGGGCGATTGTTCCAGGTCACCTGATGCTCGTCCCACTGCGTGTCCGTCGGGTAAAAGAAGATCTGATCCGCCCCTTCGGCGTTTTTGCCGCCGTAAATGCGAATTTTATATTTAAACAGCGCCGCATCGGCCTCGGAATAACCCTCCGGCAGCGGCGGAATGGTAAATTTCACCAGCGACATGATCTCCGTATTGGCGGTGCGCCCGCCGTTACGCCAGTCGTCCTGCACCTGCAATGTGGTGTCGTCGCCGTAATTACGCTGTGGCTCGGCGCTGCTGACCCAGGTATCGGCAATTGCGCGGGTGTAGCTAAACGGAATATTGGTGCCGCAGTCCATGTTGTTGTTCATGCACTCCTCAGTCATAAACTGCGCTGACTGCACCGGCCAGCCGTTCATGAAATCGCCGTGCGCGGTGTAGATACTGCCCCACTGTTCGATGCGCGTTTCGCCGTTCATCACCGGGTCCATGGAGAGCTGAATTTTTGCCGTATCCAGCGAGGTGATTTGCGGCAATACCCAGGCGACATTCATATTGACCGTCGGGATTTTTACCGGGAAGGCCGCCGGGCACGCGCCCGCGTCGCTGGCATAGGTGGCGTTCATTCTGCCGCGCACCGGCTTCAGGTTGACGCCGTCCCAGCAGTTCGGAAACTGAATGCCGATATTAAATTGCACCGCGTCGCCTTTTTCGCGCAGACCGCAGACCTCGCCCGCCGTGTTGGTATAGCCCTTGCCGTTGCCGCAAAGGAATGTGATGCGTTTATTCGGCCCCATGCCGTGGTGATCGCCCGCCAGCAGCTCCAGCCCGAGCGGGAAGGGCGTCAGCGGGTATTGATCGACATTGGTGCTCTGATAGTAGGTTTTCTGATAGGCCGGCTTGACGATTTGCCCGTCGGGCAGCTTCATGGTGGGCGCCCACCAGGCGGAGCTGTCCGCTTTGTTGTTGCAGGTGGTCTCCGGCTGACTGCGCAGCCGGGCGTAATCGGAATAGGCGTCGGTGTGTGTATTGCCGAAAAAGTCATGCAGCATGGCATGGTTCGGCATCCCGTACATCATGATGGCGTCATCGCCAGCGGTATGGTGGTAAGAACAGACAACGTCCGCCTGAGGGCCAGCCCAGGCGGAGAGGGCGCTAAGGCCCGTTACAACCGGAATAAACGTGCGTAACAGCGTCGTGGTTTTCATAGTATGTCTCCGCAGTCAGGATCGCCTGAGACATACCATGCGCGTGCCGCTTATCGCCTCTCATCACTTATCAAAAAGCGTGATAAAACGATGATTGATAAATCGTTACGCCTCGGGCGGCAGGCAGACGCCGATGCCGCCGATACCGCAATAGCCGTACGGGTTTTTATGCAGATACTGCTGATGCTCGTCTTCGGCGTAGTAGAACGGCGAGGCTGGCGCGATTTCCGTCGTAATGTGGCGATAGTCGCCCGCCGCTTCCATCGCCGCGCGGAACCGATCGAGGCTCGCCAGCGCGGCGGTTTCCTGCTCAGGCGTCAGCGGATAAATCGCCGAACGGTATTGCGTGCCGACATCGTTACCCTGACGCATCCCCTGGGCCGGATCGTGATTTTCCCAGAACACCTGCAACAGCTGGTCATAGCTGATGACTTTCGGGTCATAAACCACGCGCACCGCTTCCGCGTGGCCGGTCTGGCCGCTGCACACTTCGCGGTAGGTCGGATTTGGCGTATAGCCGCCGGTATAACCCGCCGCGGTGCTGTAGACGCCCGGCAATGGCCAGAACAGCCGTTCCACGCCCCAGAAGCAACCCATGGCGAACAGCGCCACCTCCATGCTTTCCGGTACATTGGTCATTGAGTGGCCTGTCACGGTATGCAGTGACGCCACCGGCATTTTGGTATTTCGTCCCGGCAGGGCCTCTTCTTCGGTAATTATCTGTTTTTTATCAAAAAAACTCATGGCGCCGACCTCCTGAAAATTGTTGAGCGCGCAAATTTTCGCCTGCGGTTGTCACGAAGCGGCTCTTTGCCCACAATAAAGCGCTTAAATGCGACTAAATTAAACATAAGAAATATTTGGCTGATCGTCTTTTTTTCAACTCCATTTAGCGGAGTTTTGTCAGGCCGCGGAGCGGCGTCAGGTTTCCTTCCAGGGGTGGGAATAAGGGATATTCAGGAGAAAACGTGCCACAAATCCGTAACTTGTGTTGGGCCGCACTGCTGATGGCGAGCGCCTCGACTGCGGCGCCCGTGCGTTTGCAGGTAGAAGGGTTGTCCGGCGCGCTGCAAAAAAACGTTCGCGCTCAACTTTCCACGATTCAGGTTGATGAGGTCACGCCGGACCGCCGCTTTCGCGCGCGCGTTGATGACGCTATCCGCAAAGGGCTGAAAGCGCTGGGCTATTATGAGCCTACCATTGATTTCGAACTGCGCGAGCCGCCGGCCGGCGGTCGCCGTCAGGTGCTGCTGGCGCGCGTCAGCCCTGGCGAGCCGGTGCGTATCGGCGCCACCAACGTCATTCTGCGCGGCGGCGCGCGCGATGATAAAGAGTATCTCGCGCTGCTGAAAAAGCGTCCCGCCGTCGGCACCGTGCTGAACCATAACGACTACGACAGCTTCAAAAAAGGGCTGACCAGCGTGGCGCTGCGTCGGGGCTATTTCGACAGCGAATACAAAAAAAGCCAGCTCGGCGTCTCGGTGGAGCGCCGCCAGGCGTTCTGGGATATCGATTACGACAGCGGCACCCGCTACCGCTTCGGCGACGTCACTTTCGCGGGCTCGCAGATCCGTGAAGAGTATCTGCAAAACCTCGTGCCGTTTAAAAAAGGCGATTACTACCAGTCGAGCGATGTGGCGGAGCTGAGCCGTCGTTTATCCGCCACCGGCTGGTTTAACTCCGTGGTTGTGGCACCGGAATTTGAAAAATCCCGTCAGACGAAAGTGCTGCCGCTGCGCGGTGTGGTATCGCCGCGCATTAAAAACACCGTGGAGGTGGGGGCGGGGTATTCCACCGACGTCGGGCCGCGCCTGAAAGCGAACTGGCGCAAGCCGTGGATCAACTCTTACGGTCACAGCCTGACCACGTCGACCAGTATCTCCGCGCCGGAACAGCAGCTCGATTTCAGCTATAAAATGCCGCTGCTGAAGAACCCGCTGGAGCAATATTATCTGGTGCAGGGCGGCTTTAAGCGCACCGATCTCAACGATACCGAGGCCGACTCAACGACCCTTGCGGTCTCACGCTACTGGGATCTTTCGAGCGGCTGGCAGCGCGCGATTAACCTGCGCTGGAGTCTCGACCACTTTACCCAGGCCAACGTCACCCATACCACGATGCTGCTCTATCCTGGCGTGATGCTGAGCCGCACCCGCTCGCGCGGCGGCCTGATGCCGACGTGGGGCGATTCACAGCGCTATTCCATTGATTACTCCGATACCGCCTGGGGCTCGGACGTCGATTTCGTGGTGTTGCAGGCGCAAAACGCCTGGATCCGCACGCTCTATGACAAACACCGCTTTGTGGCGCGCGGCAATCTCGGCTGGATCGAGACGAACGATTTCGAACGCGTACCGCCGGATCTGCGCTTCTTTGCGGGCGGCGACCGCAGCATTCGCGGGTATAAATACAAATCGATTTCGCCGGAAAACGACAAGGGCAAGCTGACGGGGGCCTCGAAACTTGCCACCGGATCGCTGGAGTACCAGTACAACGTCACCGGCAAATGGTGGGGTGCGGTGTTCATCGATTCCGGCGAAGCGGTGAACGATATCAAACAGAGTAATTTTAAAACCGGCGCGGGCGTCGGGGTGCGCTGGCAGTCGCCGGTCGGCCCGATCAAGCTCGATTTCGCGGTGCCGGTAGGCGACAAAGAGGAGCATGGTTTGCAGTTTTACATCGGTCTGGGGCCTGAATTATGAGTCGTGTAAAAAAAATCAGCCTCGCCGTACTGGTCGTCATTGTTCTGCTTATCGCCACCGTCGGGTTCCTGGTGGGCACCACCACCGGCCTGCATCTGATTTTCAACGCGGCGAACCGCTGGGTGCCGGGGCTCGACATCGGCAGCGTCACCGGGGGCTGGCGTAATCTTACCGTTAAGTCGCTGCGCTACCAGCAGCCGGGCGTGGATGTGAACGCCGGTGAGATACACCTTTCCGTAAAGCTCGCATGCCTTCGCGACAGCAGCCTGTGCGTGAATGATTTCTCGCTCAAAGATGTGAATGTGGTGGTGGACACCAAAAAGATGCCGCCTGCCGCGAAAGTGGAAGAAGAAGAGAGCGGGCCGCTCGATCTCTCCACGCCCTACCCGGTTACGCTGAGCCGCGCGGCGCTGCATAACGTCAATATTAAAATCGACGACACGCTGGTGTCGGTGATGGATTTCAGCTCCGGTCTCGCCTGGGAGAGCCGCAACCTGACGCTCAAACCCACCTCTTTGCAGGGGCTGCTGATAGCCCTGCCTAAAGCGGCGGATGTCGCGCAGGAAGAAGTGGTCGAACCGAAGGTTAATAACCCGCAGCCGCAGGAGAAACCGCTCGGCGAGACGCTGCGGGATCTGTTCGCCAAACCGGTGCTTCCGGAGATGACCGACGTGCATCTGCCGCTGAACCTGACGGTGGAAAGTTTTCGCGGCGAACAGCTGCGCCTGACCGGCGATACCGATATCACGGTTAATACGATGCTGGTGAAAATCAGCAGCGTGGAGGGCGTGACGAAGCTCGACACGCTGGATATCGATTCGAACCAGGGCACGGTAAACGCCACCGGCAGCGCCGAACTGCGCAATAACTGGCCGGTGGACATCACGCTCAACAGTACGCTGAACGTCGAGCCGCTCAAGGGCGAAAAGGTGAAGCTCAAAGTGGGCGGCGCGCTGCGTGAGCAGCTGGAGTTTGGCGTCAATCTTTCCGGCCCGGTGGATGTGGTGCTGCGCGGCCAGACGAAACTGGCCGAGGCCGGGTTACCGCTTAATCTGGATATCACCAGCGAGCAACTTTACTGGCCGCTCACCGGCCCGAAACAGTATCAGGCGGACGATCTTAAACTGAAGCTTTCCGGCAAAATGACCGACTACGCGCTGTCGTTCCGTACCGCCGTGAAAGGCGATCAGCTGCCGCCCGCCACCATTACGCTCGATGGCAAAGGCAACGAACAGCAGATCGCTATCGATAAGCTGGATGTCGCGGCGCTCGAGGGGCATACCACGCTGAAGGCGCTGCTCGACTGGCAGCAGGCCATCAGCTGGCGCGGCGAGCTGGCGCTCAAGGGTATTAATACCGCCAAACAGTATCCTGACTGGCCGTCGAAGCTCGACGGGCTGATGAAGCTGCGCGGCAGCCTCTACGGCGGCACCTGGCAGCTTGACGTGCCGGAGCTGAAGCTTGCTGGCAACGTTAAACAGAATAAGGTGAAGGTTGACGGGCAGCTTAAGGGCAACAGCTATCTTCAGTGGACAATCCCCGGCCTGCATCTCGAGCTTGGGCGTAATAAAGCGGATGTCAAAGGCGAGCTTGGCGTTAAAGATCTGGCGCTGGATGCGACGATTGACGCGCCCTCGCTTGATAACGCGCTGCCGGGGCTTGGCGGCACGGCGAAAGGGCTGGTGAAAATCCGCGGCAACGTCGAGGCGCCTGAGCTTAACGCCGACGTGACCGCGCGCAATCTGCGCTGGCAGGAACTCTCCGTGGCCCAGGTGCGTCTGCTGGGCGATGTGAAATCCACCGATCAGATTGGCGGCACGCTGGATCTGCGCGTCGAGCGCCTCGTGCAGGGCGATATCAACCTGCGGTTGATTACGCTTGCGGCCAAAGGCAACGAGAAATCGCACCAGATGGCGCTGCGCGTGCAGGGCGAGCCTGTTTCCGGCCAGCTTGACCTGCGCGGCAGTTTTGACCGTCAGGCGATGCGCTGGCGCGGCGAAATAGACAACACCCGCTTCGCCACGCCGGTCGGCCCGTGGGCGCTGAGCCGCGCGCTCACGCTCGATTATCGCGGTCAGGAGCAGAAAATCGCCATTGGCCCGCACTGCTGGCGTAACCCGAACGCCGAACTGTGCGTGCCGCAAACCATCGACGCGGGCGCCAGCGGCCGCGCGCAGGTCAATCTCAACCGCTTCGACCTCGCGATGATCAAGCCGTTTATGCCCGAAGAGACGCAGGCGAGCGGCCTCTTTACCGGTAAGGCGGACGTCAGCTGGGATACGACGAAAGAAGGGCTGCCGCAGGGGCAGGTGCAGCTGGCCGGTCGCAGCGTGCAGGTTACGCAACAGGTTAACGGCAGCCCGCTGCGGGTGGCGTTCGACACGCTGAATCTCAACGCGGAGCTGCGCAACAATCGTGCGCGGCTTAACTGGCTGATTCGGCTGGCGAATAATGGCCAGTTCGACGGCGATATTCAGGTGGCGGACCCGCAGGAGCGACGTAATCTTTCCGGGAACGTGAATATCCGTAATTTCTCGCTGGCTATCGCCAACCCGGTCTTTTCACGCGGTGAAAAGGCGGCGGGCATCCTGAGCGCGAACCTGCGGCTTGGCGGCAACGCGCGTCAGCCGCAGCTTTTCGGCCAGATGCAGCTGAACGGTGTGGATATCGAAGGCAACTTTATGCCGTTTGAAATGCAGCCGAGCCAGCTCGCGATGAATTTTAACGGCATGAGCTCGACGCTACAGGGCGTGGTGCGCACGAAACAGGGCGATATCGCGCTCGACGGCAACGCCGACTGGAGCCAGCTCGACAACTGGCGCGCCCGAGTGGCAGCGCGCGGCAGCCGGGTGCGGATCACTGTGCCGCCGATGGTGCGTCTGGATGTGTCGCCGGATGTGGTGCTGGAGGCAACGCCGAGCCTGATTTCGCTCGATGGCCGCGTGGATGTGCCCTGGGCGCGGATCGTCGTGCATGACCTGCCGGAAAGCGCCGTGGGCGTCTCCAGCGATGAAGTTTTGCTCGATGAAAATCTGAAACCGGAAGAAGAACAGCGCGCGTCCATTCCTATCAATAGTAATCTGATTGTTCACGTTGGAAACAACGTGCGGATAGATGCTTTTGGGCTGAAGGCGCGCCTCACGGGCGATCTGAAAGTCGCGCAGGATAAACAGGGGCTCGGCCTGAACGGGCAGATCAACATCCCGCAAGGTCGCTTCCATGCCTACGGGCAGGATCTGCTGGTGCGTAAAGGCGAGCTGCTGTTCTCTGGCCCGCCGGACCGACCGCTGGTAAATATCGAGGCGATCCGGAACCCTGAGGCCACCGAAAACGACGTGATAGCCGGCGTTCGCGTGACCGGCGAGACCGACGAGCCGAAAGTGGAAGTCTTCTCCGACCCGGCGATGTCGCAGCAGGAAGCCCTTTCTTATCTGCTGCGCGGGCAGGGGCTGGAGAGCGGTCAGAGCGACAGCGACGCCATGACTTCCATGCTTATTGGCCTGGGGGTTGCACAAAGTGGGCAGGTTGTGGGTAAAATCGGCGAGACGTTTGGCGTAAGCAATCTGGCGCTGGACACCGAAGGGGTAGGGGATTCCTCCCAGGTGGTGGTCAGCGGCTATGTACTGCCGGGTCTCCAGGTGAAATACGGCGTGGGCATTTTTGACTCGCTGGCGACGCTCACGCTAAGGTATCGCCTGATGCCTAAGCTATATCTGGAAGCGGTGTCTGGCGTAGATCAGGCACTTGATTTGCTCTATCAGTTTGAGTTTTAGCAATGCGAATATTTGTCTACGGCAGTTTACGACGCAAACAAGGCAACAGCCACTGGATGACCAACGCCCAGTGGCTGGGTGATTACGACATCGAAAACTTCCAGCTCTTCAGCCTGGGTCACTATCCGGGCGCTGTGCCGGGAGAAGGCCTGGTCGTGGGCGAAGTGTATCGTATCGACGCCACGACGCTTGCCGAGCTGGATGCGCTGCGCACCGCGCGCGGCGAGTATAAACGTCAGCTTATCCAGACGCCCTATGGCAGCGCCTGGATGTATGTGTATCAGCGTTCCACAGAAGGGCTTATCCGTATCGAGAGCGGTAACTGGCTCGACCGGTAATAGAAATACGTTTTGAAAACCACGCTCCGGCGTGGTTTTTTATTGCCTTGAGTTTCATTAAACCTGTTTTTTAATAAACGTCAATTGACACTTTTATAAGAAGCATGTTGCAAAACATGTCAATTGTGTCGTAAATAAATAGATATCTGGAGGTCCCCCTAATAAGGGGAATGAGGCTTGTTAATGGCTTTTAAGAAGTATTTTTCTTTTTAATTTTAAAGGGTTGACGCTTTTTTTAATTAATGAATTTATCTCTTCTTTTTTTAGAATTTATATTCCTTGATGTGGTCAGTTCTGAAACATAAAATTCTCCCGAATTCGCAGGATGGTAAATATAAAGTGCGCCATATATTCATATGGTGAATTTTATATAAGCCAAGTGGATCCTTTTTTAAGGAACTCTTTATTTTACTCAAGGAAAAAACATGAAATTCAGCAAAGTTTCTCTGGCTGCGGCTATGGGCCTGATCCTGGCAACCGGTATGGCTAACGCGAAAGATCAGGGCCACGGAAAAGTTACTTTTACGGGTTCTATCATTGATGCGCCGTGCTCCATTAACCCGGACAGCGTTGATCAGACCGTCAGCATGGGTCAGATTTCTAACGTTGCGCTGAAAGCAAATGGTAACACTGGTACTTCTGTACCGCGTAACTTCGAAATCAAGCTGGAAAACTGCGATGTTTCCACGCTGAAAACCGTGAAAACCACCTTTACCGGTGCTGAAGGCGCAACTGACGGTTCTCTGGGCATCACCGGTACGGCGAAAGGCGCCAGCCTGATCCTGACCAACGGTGACGGCGAGCAGATTAAACTGGGTGAAGCGTCTGACGCGCATCAACTGCAGGAAGGCAATAACACCCTGCTGTTCTCTGCTTACCTGCAGGGCGATGGTGCGTCTGCCACTGTAACCCCAGGTGATTTCACTGCTGTTGCTGACTTTACTCTTGCTTATCAGTAATACAGCTTTTTAGGCAGCATACGCCCGCTGCGGCGGGCGTATAATTTTTCGCTTTCAGAGATGGAGCTCATGACAAGACTTACGCATTGTGCGATAGCGCTAACAATGGTGTTAGCGAGCGGAGCCGTGCGGGCATCACTGCAGAATGCCAACCCTGCATCAGAATTTGATCTCGGATTGACAGGGCGGGTCAGTATGCAAGGCGCGATTGTTTCAAAAGCCTGCGATATCGCGATGGAAAGTCGTTATCAGTCCATCAAAATGCCTGACGATACGGTAGGTATTATGAAACGTACCGGAGAAGGAATAACAAAACCCTTTTCCATACATCTGGTTAATTGCACCTTTGATAATGGTGATCCTGACAGTGCGCCGTGGCATTTTTTACAAGTCACGTTCGATGGAGCAAATGATGAAGGGTTATTTGCAGTTACCGGTGAAGCACAAGGCGTAGCGCTTGAGATTGCCAGTAAAAATGGCGAACAGATATACCCGGGCAAACCCCAATCTTATACAGAAATATCCACGGACGATATTCGACTGGATTACACGTTACGTTTGAAAGCTAATCATGAGGATTTGCGTCCTGGTGGTTATTCTTCAGTAATCAAATACCGCATTGATTATTTTTGAATATTGCTTTTTCCAAATAATTTTTCGATGAAAGAGATTGCCCGTAAACAGGCAAAAGGGATATGGCCAGACTACATAACAAACAAGCCACCATGTCGAAACTGGTGATGCCATCAGCATTGGCTTTATGCATCTGCGCGTGTTTACGGACTCCCGCGATGGCGGCGGATGATATCCAGTTTAATACTGATGTATTAGACGTAAAAGATAAGCAAAATATCGATCTGAGTCGCTTCTCAAAGCGCGGCTATATTATGCCGGGCACTTACGATTTTAAAATAAAAATAAATCAAAACGAACTGGAAGAACAATCGGTCAATGTGTTTGCTGCCGAAAATGATAAAAGCCAGTCGATAGTTTGTTTTACGCCGGAGCAGGTAAAAAAATTCGGTTTTAAAGAAAAATTTTTGCCGCAGTTTAAAAGCTGGCATAACGGCGAGTGTATAGACGTGACGGCGTTGAACGGTGTGGAAGTCACGCCGGATCTCGGCAGCAACACGCTCACGTTAAACGTGCCGCAGGCATACCTGGAATATACGTCAGACGACTGGGTGCCGCCGTCCATGTGGGATGACGGTATACCGGGTGTGCTGGCGGATTACAACGTCAACGCACAAGCACGTCATAACGAAGGACGTCATGGCGGTGACGATAATTCGGTTTCCGGTAATGGTACGGTCGGTTTTAACGCGGGTCCATGGCGCGCGCGCGCGGACTGGCAAGCCAATTATGATAATCATGATGAGAATAGCGGTGGCCAGAAAAAGTGGACATGGAGCCGCTTTCAGATGTATCGCGCGCTGCCAAAAATGGGCGCGAAGCTGACTGTCGGCGAAGACTACATGAATTCCGACATGTTCGACAGCGTGCGCTTCACCGGGGCAAGCCTGGTGTCGGACGATAATATGCTGCCACCAAACCTGCGTGGTTATGCGCCGCAGGTCACGGGTGTTGCGAAAACTAACGCCAAAGTGACGATTTCGCAGCAGGGCCGCGTGGTTTATGAAACACAGGTCGCGGCGGGGCCGTTTGCGATTCAGGATTTGAATAACTCAGTATCTGGCGCACTGGATGTACGCATTCAGGAACAGGATGGTTCGGTGCAGGAATATAAGGTGAATACCGCTTCGATCCCTTACCTGACGCGCCCGGGTAGCGTGCGTTACAAAATGTATGCCGGTCGACCAAGCACGTACGATCACAAAAGCGAAGGCAACGGTTTTGGTTCTGGTGAATTTTCCTGGGGGATCAGTAACGGCTGGTCTCTCTATGGTGGTCTGGTGGCGAGCCGTAATTATCTCGCAACGGCGTTGGGTGTAGGTCGTGACCTTATGGCGCTGGGCGCGCTGGCATTCGACATCACTCGTTCCAGCGCGACGCTAAATAATGGCGACGATCGTCATGGCCAGTCTTACCGCGTGAGTTATTCGAAACGGTTCGATGAAACCGGAAGCCAGGTGACGTTCGCAGGCTATCGATTCTCTGAAAAAGACTTTATGAGCTTTAACGATTATCTGAATCACAGCGCAGATAACGGCGATTTTATGCAAAGTAAGGAGATGTATACCGTCACCTTCAACCAGCAGTTTGAAAGTCTGGGGCTGAGCGCGTACCTGAACTATTCGCATCAGACCTACTGGAATAATCCGGCTGAAGATCGCTACAGCCTGTCGCTGTCCCGGTATTTTGACATCGGTAAATGGAAAAACATTAGCGCGTCACTGACGGCGTACCGTAACAAATTTAATGGTGAGAAAGACGATGGAATGTATATGTCGCTTTCTGTACCGATGGGCGATTCCGGCACGCTTGGGCTCAACTCGTCATACAGCGCTGATGCCAATAGCCATAACCTGAGCTACTACAACCGTCTCGACAATGGTGACAACTATCGCCTTGCCGCTGGCGGCAGCAATGACGGCGGAAATCTGAGCGGCTATTACGATCATCTGGGCAATTTGGCAGAAGTGAGCGGGAATGTTGACTATCAGCACAGCCAGTACAGCTCGGCAGGTCTGTCGCTGCGTGGTGGCATGACGGCAACAGCCAAAGGCGCGGCGTTACATCGCTCCAATGTGATGGGGGGTACACGCGTTCTGCTGGATACCGGCGATGCGGCGGACATTCCAGTACAAGGCTATGCCGGTGCAACCACGACCAACCATTTTGGTAAAGCCGTGGTGACAGATGTCAGTAATTACAGCAAAAACAGCCTGAGTATTGATATCAACCGACTGCCGGAGAATGCCGAGGCGTCTGCCTCTGTCGTGCAGGCGACGCTGACCGAAGGGGCGATTGGGTATCGTAAATTTAACGTTATTTCCGGGCTTAAGGCGATGGCCATACTTCGTCTGGCAGACGGTACCTTCCCGCCATTTGGTGCCAGCGTGCGTAACGAGGAAAACCAGGAGGTGGGCATCGTCAACGACGATGGCCAGGCGTACCTGAGCGGCCTTAAGCCGGGCCACAAATTACAGGTTAGCTGGAACGGTGAAACGCAATGCGCGGTCACGGTGCCGGAAAATCTGCAAGGAACGAGCGAGAACGGAAATCTGCTACTGCCGTGCCGTTAAGGCACGGTGAGAATTGATTAACTAAACCAGGTCTTTGAACATGTTAACGATGAATAAAACGGTTTTCGCTGCCGCGCTAACGCTTACCAGCATAATAGCTTCCCAACAGGCATTTGCGGCAATCGCGCTTGATCGCACCCGCGTGGTCTATAACGGCGATGAGAAATCTATCAGCCTGACCATCAGCAACGAAAACAAACATTTGCCTTATCTTGCGCAGGCGTGGATTGAAGATGCGCAGGGCAACAAAATTACTGCGCCGCTGAATGTCTTGCCGCCAGTGCAACGCGTTGAGGCGGGGGCGAAAAGTCAGGTGAAAGTGCAGGCTTCTGCTGCAACAGCCTCTTTGCCGCAGGACCGTGAAACCTTGTTCTATTTTAACCTGCGCGAAATTCCGCCGCGCAGCAATAAACCGAACACACTGCAAATTGCATTGCAGACGCGTATCAAATTGTTTTACCGACCTGCTGCCATTGCGCTTGATAAAACCCAGGCAGCGGAAGGCGACTGGGCGGAAAAAATCACCCTGACGCGCCAGGGGGATAAATATTTGGTGAATAATCCGACGCCCTATTTCATGACCATTGTTGAAGGCACGGCAGGTGTAAAAGGGAAACCGGTAAACTTTGAACCGCTCATGGTGGGTCCGAAATCCAGCGCGGCGATTGAAGCATCAGCATCTGCATTTGGCACGAGTCCAGTACTGTCATATGTGAATGATTACGGCGGTCGCCCTCATATTCAATTCAGCTGCAACGGGGCGACTTGCACAGCGAAGTTGCTGAAAGAGAAACGTTAAGCAACAACGTTAAGGAACCGGTATGAAAAGGATAACCACAATATTGACGTTCTGCGCAGCTTTATCAATTCTGCCGCCTGCGGTTGCAGATGAGTCGATAGTCAATGGCGGCGAAATTTACGCTTATGGTGTACTGCGCGAAAATACGTGTCGTCTGGATATGGATTCCGCCTGGCAGGATGTCGATCTCGGCGATACGGCGCGAGCAGACGTCAATATCATTGGCAGAATGGCGAAGCCGGTCACCGTTAAGCTTTATTTGCATGACTGCCCGGAAATTATGACGCGAAGCACCAACATTACGCCGTTGACGCACACAAGAAGTGCACAACAGCCCGGTTACCAGGCGCGCTTTATTGCCCGCGCTGATAACAGTAATCCTGAGCTGATTAGTGTAACTGGCGCATCGGGTATTGGTTTGCGGTTAAAAGACAGTCGAGGACAGACGGTAAAATTATCGCGCGTCAGCGATACCTTGTTGCTTAATCCCGGCCAGGACGAGATGGTTTTTACGCTGATACCGGAACGCACTGCGGCTCCGTTCATCGCCGGGCCGTACCATGCGGTAATTAACTTTAGCCTGATCTACCAATAGGAGCGGGCGAAGAAGATGGTAGCAAAACTCAACATACAGGCGCTTTACCTGATGACCTCGGTGCTATTAGTGGGTCTGAATCCTGCGGCCCAGGCTAATACTGGCTCGCAATATTCAATGAATATTGCGATTGACGGCACGATCATGGCAAACGGCTCTTGCAAATTTAACCAGGGTGGCACCCTGACTGTGGATTTTGGTGAAGTTCGGCTGCAGGGAAGCGCAAATGACACTGTGATTCTGGATGGCACTTACCGCAAGCCCATCGTCAGCGACTTTACATGTAGCGGTGACAGTGCCGGGTTGCTCCAGATGAAGCTCAGCAATACCGGTGGCGGCGAAAAAATCTATAACGGCGTTCAGGTTTTGGATACCGATAAAGGGATAGTCGGCGTTGAACTGCTGGTCAACGGCGTTGCGCAAAGTACGGGAAGTTGGTTCACCGTAAATCAGGACAGTCCGCCATCGCTGGAGGCCCAACTAGTCCAGACCAGCACAACGAACAGCAGCAATGTGGTCAGTGGTGATACGTTCACCGCAGCCGCGACGCTAGTGATGGCTTTTAACTAAGGTTACAGGATATGAAAAGCAAAAAAGCAGTAGCGCTTTCCGCCCTGGGGCTGATGTTACTCGCAATAGTATCGACGGGAAGAGCCGAGCAGACAGGCGACACGATGAATATTACTTTTCAGGGGAAATTTATTATTTCTACCCCCTGTACGGTGTCGAATGACAAAGTGATTGATGTCACTTTTGGCAATATCAGTGTAAATGGTGTCGACGGTAAGGCTAATAGCCAGATCATACCTTACAGTGTTGACTGCCACGGCGCGCCGGATGATTCTCCGCTGGATCTTACCATTAAAGGCACCGCAGAAAGCTATGACGATGCGGCGTTAACCACCTCAGCAGATGGCCTTGGGTTGCAAATTCAGGCTAACGGTCAGACGATGAAGCTCAACAAACCGTTCAGTACCACGCTTGGGGCATTGCCTTCGCTGACCCTGACCGCAGTGCCGGTAAAAGACCCGTTAAAGACGTTAACCGAACAGCCTTTTAACGCCACCGCAACGCTGATCGCGCAGTACCAGTGAGGACGACATGAAGAGATCATTTTGTGCAGGTGTGCCCCTTTGCGCGCTCAGTTTGGCGCTGCTTGCTGCTATTAACGTTAACGAGGCTCGGGCACTGGATAACAACCTGCATTTCAGTGGCTCTCTGGTCAGTGAACCCTGCAATCTGGACCCGCAGACCAGTGATATCACCGTAGATTTTAGTTCTGTAGTGGAAAAATACCTGTATCAGAACGCCCGCACCCAGGGGGTGCCGTTTGTGGTGAACCTGACGGACTGCGATATCAGCCTTGGAAACAAAGTGACGATGACCTTTAAAGGCACCGAAAACAGCGCGCTACCGGGGTTGTTGGCAGTCACGGGGACTGCGACGGGAATCGCAATTGGTATGGAAACGCCGGAGGGCACGGCGCTGCCGTTTAATCAGCCTACGCCGGAATATGCGATAGCCACCGGCAACAACCAAATTACGTTGCAGGCCTATGTGCAGGGCGAGCCAGTAGCAATCGCCCAGAAAACTATTACGCCTGGAGATTTTTCGGCGACGGCGACGTTTGAGTTGGCGTATCCATAATATCGCTCATAGCAGCAGTGATCGTTTATAGAAAATATAAAACTTTATTGCCGCGGTTATATTTATTGCCATTATGGATGTTATCTTTATTTTCAATTTCATGCGGTTTTATATGACGCTTGAAAAGTTTTTTTGAGGTGTCTATGTATTTCAGGTATATGCTAAAGCCAATCATTAAAATATTTTTGATGGCTGTTCTTTTTTCAATTAGTATTCAGGTTTCATGGGCCCAGGTTCGTGGCATACCGCAACTGGATTATGATTATGATCAAAAACCTGCGGCATGTATTACTGAAGGGCAGGAGCAAGTTGACGGACCTAAGGGGCCATTATTGATACCAGGCAACTGTAGCTATAATATGTCCGGCTACGTGCCTAGTGGATACTATTCCTTATATGTTATGGATGGCGTAACTCATAGCTTTCGTTCTCTTTATAGTAACTCTGTATATATTGATTCAACAACGAATTTAGGAGCGACTGATATTGTCTTTTCCATAAGTTCGGCGAAATGGTTACGCACAGACGCCTGGTATTCATTATGCATTGCTATGATAAAGGATGGTGATAGTAGTAAGGGGGTTCCTGTTGTATCAACGGCGGGTTATGGTAATTGCGGAGGTCGTCTCCCGTCACCTTCGCCAACGCCGCCAGTCCCAGATACATCCTGTACTATCAATAACAGTAATGCGTTAAGCGTCTCTCTTGGAACGTTAAACCGCGATGAAATCCCTACGGTACCTGACTCAGGTTCAGCCATCAGTAAAACGATTTCAGTCGTCTGTACTGGTGGAGCCCTGACGGCCAAAATGCAACTGAACTATACGCCGGTTTCTATTGGTAGCGGTCAGGCGGTAAAAAGCTCAGCCAATGGCGTTGGGGCAGCGATATTTTACAATAATAAACTGCTTGCACCTACGGACGTTACAGCGGTGAATTTTTTAGAGGGCTCGAATACCCTGACGTTAGGTTTCCAGGCCGTGCGTGATGCTACTGTGGCATTAAAAGATATTCCTACCGGTGCTTTTACAGCGAGTGCGGTATTAGTAATGACTCAGCAGTAATCACTCCCTTTATATACATTAACAGGACGGGATATTTCCCGTCCTGAATGTTGTCATCTATCGTTATGTTGCTACGCTATTTAAAAAAACGGTCCGCGAATAAGCTTGTCACTCTGTTCATTCTACTCTGGCTTTGCGGTGGGTTGCTCTGGATGCTACCCAACCACGGTCACGCCGGGTTAGCCCTGCCACAAAACCTTCTCGCCTGGTGCGTGTTGGCGCTGATTGCGCTGTGTTGCGCACTATTTTCCCCTCAATGGAAAGTGGCCTGGCCACCTGGCACATACCTAATACTTGCGGGTACTGCGCTGTGGTCACTGCCGTTGTTCTGGTCTCCTCGTGTCGCCTGGCAGTGGAATGCGCTGCCCAAAGTACTGGCATTTTGGGGGCTGGTCGGTATCTGGTTGCTGATGCTGAAATCGACCCGCTGCCACCTGATGCGTCGTGGGTGGCTGTTGATTATGGTGATATCCGCGCTGCTCCAGGTCGGTTTTGGGGTAGTTCAACTCAGCGATATTGCGCATCTGACCGGGGGCCGCCCCTATGGTAGCTTCCAGCAGGTCAACGTGCTGGCCTCGTTTCTGGCAACCGGAATGATCTGTGCCTTGTGGCTATTTCTGGGCGCCCGTGAGCGATTACCTGCATATATATCCGCCACCGCGCTGGTGGTGATTCCGGTCATGCTGGTGTTATTACAAAGCCGCGCGGGAGGACTCGGAGCGGTTTCAGGCGCTCTGGTTCTGTTGCTGGCGGCAGGCAAAAACCGACGTCGTACTGGATATGCGGTACTGCTACTCATGATGGGCGCTGGCGTGGGTGTGCTCACGTTGTACGTCGGGCCGCTGCTGATCTCTGGCTTCATACCTGAGCTGGTGCAAAAGGAGAGCTCTAATGTTCAGCGCTGGTATTTGATCACACTGACATGGCAACTGCTTCTGAATCATCCACTCATCGGCAACGGCTACGGCAGTTTTGAAACACTGTTTGGGCAAATGGTGCAGCAGGTGCCACTGGGTATGGGCAGCGCCACGATCGAGTATCCGCACAATGAGTTTCTCTATACCTGGATGGAAGGTGGGCTGGTCGCTGTAGCAGGTATTGCGCTAATGATTATCGGCATTCTCAGACGGCTGTGGGGAAAAGGTGGTTGTCGCTGGCCAGGCCTTGCTGTGATGCTACCGCTGGCGTTACATATGAACCTGGAATATCCCCTTTATCAATCGGTGACGCATGGCATGACGCTGGTGATGCTACTGACCATAACCGGCCCGGCGGCGAGAAAGACCGCTACTCTTTATGGCCGTCTTGAGAAGCCGCTGCGTATCGGCGTGGGCCTGCTGGCATGCAGCGTACTGGCGTTTATGATTTCTGGTGTGGTGACGGAAGTGCAGTTAACCCGTATTGAGCAACAGGGGCTGGTACCTTTTGTATATAATGAACAGGCTGTGATTGAATCATTAGCCAACTCATACAGTCAGTATGATCGCCTCGATTTTGACCGTCATGTTGCGTTACTGCTTCGCTTTAATATTACGAGGGATGCCGCGTTGCTTACCCGCTTCCGCGCATGGGCAGAACACTATTTAACCGTGCATAACGACCCTGCTGTCTACACAAGTTTGCTTATGATCTATCGTTCGCAAGGCGAACCTCTGGCGCAGTCGTTATGCGTTAAGGCAAAAGCTATGTGGCCTGACGATCCGCGGTTTGATTGCTTTTGACGCTGATGCTGTCGTACGTTGCTAAAAAGCCGTGTGCAACCGTTCAAATAAAAACACCGCCCGGAGGCGGTGTTTTTCATTCGCGGCGAATTACTTCTTCGCGCGTTCGAAAGAGGCGCGGATCTCTTCTTTAGCGGCTTCGGCGTTTTCCCAGCCTTCCACTTTGACCCACTTGCCTTTTTCCAGATCTTTGTAGTGTTCAAAGAAGTGGGTGATCTGCGCTTTCAGCAGTTCCGGCAGATCGTTCACGTCTTTGATGTGATCGTATTCTTTAGAGAGTTTGGTGTGCGGAACCGCAACCAGTTTGGCGTCTTCGCCAGACTCGTCGGTCATTTTCAGCACGCCGACCGGACGGCAGCGGATCACAGAGCCCGGCTGCAGCGGGTACGGCGTCGGGACCAGCACGTCAACCGGGTCGCCATCCAGAGACAGGGTGTGGTTGATGTAGCCGTAGTTGCACGGGTAGAACATGGCGGTGGACATGAAACGGTCAACGAACAGCGCGCCGCTGTCTTTATCCACTTCGTATTTGATCGGGTCTGCGTTAGCCGGAATTTCGATAATAACGTAGATGTCTTCCGGCAGATCTTTGCCCGCAGGTACGTTCAGTAAGCTCATGTCTGTTTCCTTAAAAATGTATGGCAAACAAGTGCCCGGTATTATAGCCAACTGCAATGGAAAGTCGTGGACTCTTTTCTTTCGCCCGCGCGCCTGGTGGCGCTTTCAGCGTTTTCCCATAACAAAATAATCCATAAAGCCAGCTGCATCCTCAATAAATTACTGAAACCGTTTACAAAGCGTCGCTGACGGGCGTTTTTACGCTAAAAATTTTTGCCCGATGCCGTGCTGGTGCCTGCCGCGTCGTATCCCGGCTGGCGTGACATCGCGGGCATCCTGATTTTTAACTTTTTCGTTACTTTTTTGAATTGTGATGTAACGCATTCAGTTACATCCACGCTTGTCTATAGTTTCGCCACAGGTGGACCTTACCCAACAATAACCCTACGAGGATACCTTTATGTGGAAGCGCTTACTTGTTGTCACAGCAGTTTCGGCAGCCATGTCGTCTATGGCATTCGCTGCCCCTTTAACCGTGGGATTTTCTCAGGTTGGTTCTGAATCGGGCTGGCGCGCGGCGGAAACCAGCGTTGCGAAAAGCGAGGCGCAAAAGCGCGGCATTACGCTAAAAGTCGCCGATGGTCAGCAGAAACAAGAGAACCAGATTAAAGCCGTACGCTCGTTCATCGCCCAGGGCGTGGACGCGATCTTTATCGCGCCGGTGGTAGCGACCGGTTGGGAGCCGGTGCTGAAAGAGGCGAAAGACGCCGAGATCCCGGTGATGCTGCTGGACCGCTCCATTGATGTGAAAGACAAGTCGCTCTACATGACCACCGTCACCGCTGACAACGTGCTGGAAGGCAAGCTTATCGGCGAATGGCTGGTGAAAACCGTCGCGGGCAAACCATGTAACGTCGTCGAATTGCAAGGCACCGTCGGCGCGAGCGTGGCTATCGATCGTAAAAAAGGTTTCGCCGAGGCGATTTCAAAGGCTTCCAATATCAAGATCATCCGTTCGCAGTCCGGCGACTTTACCCGCTCTAAAGGGAAAGAAGTCATGGAAAGCTTTATCAAGGCCGAGAACAACGGCAAAAACATCTGCATGGTTTATGCCCATAACGACGACATGGCGATTGGCGCCATTCAGGCCATCAAAGAGGCCGGACTGAAGCCGGGCAAAGATATCCTGACGGGCTCCATCGACGGCGTACCGGATATTTTCAAAGCGATGGTGGACGGCGAGGCCAACGCGAGCGTGGAGCTGACCCCGAATATGGCGGGCCCGGCGTTTGACGCGCTGGAGAAATTCAAGAAAGACGGCACGCAGCCAGAGAAGCTGACCCTCACCAAATCGGTGCTCTATCTGCCGGATACCGCCAAAGAGATGTTAGAGAAGAAGAAAACGATGGGTTACTGACAGGCCGCGCGTGACAGGCTTCTGGCGAGGGGGCCGTGAGGGATTGCCCCTCACCCCGGCCCTCTCCCTGGAAGGGAAGGGGGAAACCCGCCGCCCCGCTCCACGACACGTAGCAATGTTCTGGAGCGGCGAAGCAAAGCGCACCCGCTATTCGGGCAACACGGCCCGAGGCCACAGGAGAGTCCGACAATGCATAACAATAACCACCAGGAAATCCTGCGAACGGAAGGCTTAAGCAAAACGTTTCCTGGCGTAAAGGCGCTCGACCATGTCGATTTCAGCCTGCGGCGCGGGGAAATCATGGCGCTGCTGGGGGAAAACGGCGCCGGTAAATCGACGCTCATTAAAGCGCTCACCGGCGTCTACCAGCCTGACGGCGGCACAATTTATCTCGGCGGCGAGGCGGTGCGCCCGCGCAACACCGCGCACGCGCAGCAGCTCGGTATCGGCACCGTGTACCAGGAGGTCAACCTGCTGCCTAACATGTCGGTGGCGGATAACCTGTTTATCGGCCGCGAGCCGCGCCGCTTCGGCCTGCTGCGCCGCAAAGAGATGGAGCAACGCGCCACTGCGCTACTCGAATCGTACGGTTTCCACCTCGACGTGCGCGAGCCGCTCAACCGCTTCTCGGTCGCGATGCAGCAGATCGTCGCAATCTGCCGCGCTATCGATCTCTCGGCGCGCGTATTGATCCTCGATGAACCCACCGCGAGCCTCGACGCCAAAGAGGTCGAAATGCTCTTTACCCTGATGCGCCAGCTGCGCGCGCAGGGCGTCAGCCTCGTGTTCGTCACCCATTTTCTCGATCAGGTCTATGAAGTGACCGATCGCATCACGGTACTGCGCAACGGCAAATTTGTCGGTACGCGGGAGACCGCCGAACTGCCGCAAATCGAGCTGGTGAAAATGATGCTCGGGCGTGAGCTTGAGAGTAACGCCCTTCAGCGTGCCGGGCGCACGCTACTTAGCGAAAAACCGGTCGCCGCGTTCCAGGATTACGGCAAAAAAGGCGTCATCGCGCCGTTTTCGCTGGAGGTCCGCCCCGGCGAAATCGTCGGCCTCGCGGGCCTGCTCGGCTCCGGGCGCACCGAAACCGCCGAAGTTATCTTCGGCATCCACCCGGCGGACAGCGGCACGGCGAGCGTCAAAGGCAAACCGGTCGCGCTGCGCTCGCCGCAGCAGGCCTCACGGCTGGGGATCGGCTTCTGCCCGGAAGACAGGAAAACCGACGGGATCATTGGGGCTGCGTCGGTGCGTGAAAACATCATTCTGGCGCTCCAGGCCCAGCGCGGCTGGCTGCGCCCGATCCCGCGGCGCGAACAGGATGAAATAGCCGCGCGCTTTATTCGCCAGCTCGGCATCCGCACGCCGGGGCCGGAACAGCCCATCGAGTTTCTCTCCGGCGGTAACCAGCAGAAAGTGTTGTTGTCGCGCTGGCTGCTGACAAAACCCCAGTTCCTGATCCTCGACGAGCCGACCCGCGGCATCGACGTCGGGGCGCATGCGGAGATTATCCGGCTTATCGAAACCCTCTGCGCCGATGGACTGGCGCTGCTGGTTATCTCGTCGGAACTCGAGGAACTGGTGGGCTACGCCGACCGGGTGATTATTCTGCGCGACCGTCAGCAGGTGGCTGAGATCCCGCTCGGCGAGCTCTCGGTCGGCGCCATTATGAATGCCATTGCGGCATAAGGAGCAACGCGTGATGTCTCGTTCATTACCGGAAACGGGAGCGCCGAAGCGCCGCTTACGCTTTCCGCCTGGCATGCCGCAAATCGCGGCGCTGCTGCTGGTGCTGCTGGTTGACGGCCTGGTGGCCGATCACTTCTTCCAGATAGTCCTGCAGGACGGGCGGCTCTTCGGCAGCCCTGTCGATATTCTCAACCGCGCCGCCCCCGTGGCGCTGCTCGCCATCGGGATGACGCTGGTGATAGCCACCGGCGGCATCGATCTTTCCGTCGGTGCCGTCATGGCGATTGCGGGCGCCACCGCCGCGACGCTCACCGTGGAAGGGCACAGCCTCGCGGTGGTAATCCTGGCGGCGCTTGGCGTCGGCGTGCTGGCAGGGCTCTGGAACGGCATCCTGGTCGCGGTGCTGAAAATCCAGCCCTTTGTGGCGACACTTATTCTGATGGTCGCCGGACGCGGCGTGGCGCAGCTCATTACCTCGGGGCAGATCGTCACCTTTGATTCGCCGGCGCTCGCCTGGCTTGGCAGCGGCTCGCTGCTGCTCTTCCCGACGCCGGTCATCATCGCGCTGGTGACGCTGCTGGCGTTCTGGCTCTTTACCCGCAAAACCGCGCTCGGGATGTTTATCGAAGCGGTGGGGATTAACATTCGCGCGGCGAAAAACGCGGGCGTCAGCACCCGGCTTATCGTCATGCTCACCTATATGCTGAGCGGGCTGTGTGCGGCTATAGCCGGGCTTATCGTCACGGCGGATATCCGCGGGGCGGACGCCAACAACGCCGGGCTGTGGCTGGAGCTCGACGCCATTCTGGCGGTGGTGATTGGCGGCGCATCGCTGATGGGTGGGCGCTTTAATCTCGCGCTGTCCGTTGTGGGCGCGCTGATTATTCAGGGGATGAATACCGGGATTTTGTTATCGGGCTTCCCGCCGGAGCTGAACCAGGTCGTGAAAGCCATCGTGGTGCTCTGCGTGCTGATTGTTCAGTCGCCGCGGTTTATTGGTCTGATTAAAGGAGTGCGCCGCCATGATAAAACGTAATCTGCCGCTCACCATTACGCTTGCGGTATTTGTACTCGGCTACCTCTACTGCCTGACGCAGTTTCCGGGGTTCGCCTCCACGCGCGTGATTTGCAACATTCTGACCGATAACGCCTTTCTCGGCATTATCGCCGTCGGCATGACGTTTGTGATCCTCTCCGGCGGTATCGATCTGTCGGTCGGCTCGGTGATCGCCTTTACCGGCGTGTTTCTCGCCAAAGCGATCGGCTTTTGGGGCATGTCGCCGCTGGTGGCGTTTCCGCTGATCCTGCTGATGGGTTGCGCGTTCGGCGCGCTGATGGGCTGGCTTATCGACGCGCTTAAAATTCCGGCGTTTATCATCACGCTGGCGGGCATGTTCTTTCTGCGCGGCGTCAGTTATCTGGTCTCGGAGGAGTCTATTCCGATTAACCATCCGATTTACGACACGCTCTCAAGTCTCGCCTGGAAAATCCCCGGCGGCGGACGGCTCAGCGCGATGGGACTGCTGATGCTCGGCGTGGTGGTTATCGGGATTTTTCTCGCGCACCGCACCCGCTTTGGCAACCAGGTGTACGCCATCGGCGGCAACGCCACGTCCGCAAACCTGATGGGCATCTCAACCCGCAGCGTCACGGTGCGCATCTATATGCTCTCAACCGGGCTTGCCACGCTCGCAGGCATCGTCTTCTCCGTGTACACCTCGGCGGGTTATGCGCTCGCGGGCGTGGGGGTTGAACTGGACGCCATCGCGTCAGTGGTGATTGGCGGCACGCTGCTCTCCGGCGGCGTCGGCACGGTGCTCGGCACGCTGTTTGGGGTGGCTATCCAGGGGCTGATTCAGACCTATATTAACTTCGACGGCACGTTAAGCTCCTGGTGGACCAAAATCGCCATCGGCCTGCTGCTGTTTATTTTTATCGCGCTGCAACGCGGGCTGACGGTGCTCTGGGAGAGCCGCCAGAGCGCCGAGGTAACGCGTGTGACGCCACACTAACTTTTCATATATAAGATATTGATCTGACTAAATTGTCTAAACTTTCCCCGGTCATTGCCGATAGTTTTTTACTCAATGGAATACGCTATCGCGATGACCGGGACCCATATGTTGAGAAATCTCTCTATCCGTACTGGGCTGCTGACGCTGTTGGCAGTCATGGCTTTTCTGCTTCTGCTCGTAAGCGCCATGGGCATCTATTCTCTGACGCAAAGTTCTGCCTCCTTACAGCGCATTAATGCGTTGCAGGGTGAGAAAATGATGCGTCTGAACGAAGGTTATACGCTGCTGTTGCGCGCGCGCAACGAGGCGGGGCAGGCGGTGCGCCTGATGGAAATCGGCATGGTCGATGACGCCGCCACCTCCATTAAAACCATCGCGGGCGAACTGGTGCGCGGCCAGCAACTGCTGAAAACGGTGCTGACCGGCGATGTCGATGACGAACAGGGCGCGCTGCTGTTAAGCAAACTCAATCAAAGCTTTAACGCGCTGAACAGTCAGGGGCTCGCGCCGATGATGGCCGCGCTCAATAAGCAGAGCCCGGATGATTATTACGATCTGCTCGGTAACGGTCTCATCCCGCTGACCCGCGCGTTTGATAACGACGTGCACGCGTTCCAGCGCTGGGGCGAGGCGCGCGGTAGCCGGGAAGTGGCAAGCGTGCTGACGCAAAAACAGGTGATGCTGGCGCTGATTGGGCTGGTTGCGCTGCTGACGGCCGCCATCATGACGCTGGTCTGGCTGGCGCTGCGTCATCTGCTGTTACGCCCGCTTGAACAGTCGGTGGAACAGCTGGAGCACGTGGCGGCGGGCGATTTAACGCGCGCGCTGACGGCGACCAGCAATAACGAGCTGGGGCGTCTTATCAGCGCTATCGAAACCATGCGTCTGTCGCTGGCGGAGTCGGTGATGCGCGTGCGTGACGCCAGCGCGCAGATAGACACCGGCAGCCGCGAGCTGGCGGCGGGCAACGTCGATCTGGCCCAGCGCACCGAATCCACCGCTACGTCGCTTGAGCAGACGGCGGCGAGCATGGAGCAGATCACCGCGACGGTGAAGCAAAACGCCGACAACGCCGGAATGGCGCATCAGCTGGCGAAGGCGGTTTCCGATACCGCCGATCGCGGCAGCGAGATGGTGTGTTATGTGATTGAAAAGATGCGTGATATTTCCGGGAGTTCCAACCGTATCGGCGACATTCTGAGCGTGATTGACGCCATCGCTTTCCAGACCAATATCCTCGCGCTGAACGCGGCGGTGGAAGCCGCGCGCGCGGGCGAGCAGGGGCGCGGGTTTGCGGTCGTGGCGGGCGAAGTGCGCACGCTCGCCAGCCGCAGCGCCGAGGCGGCGAAAGAGATCCGCACGCTTATCAGTAATTCCCAGAGTCAGGTGGGCGAGGGCAGCGAGCTGGCCCTGCAGGCCGGGGAGACGATGGATGAAATCGCCGAAGAAGTGTTGCGGATGACGAAGCTGGTGCGCGAGATTGCCGATGCGTCGCTGGAGCAGAGTCGCGGCATTGAACAGGTAAATATCGCGGTGAGCCAGATGGACGAAACCGCCCAGCAGAACGCCGCGCTGGTGCAGCAATCCTCCGCCGCGACCCGTTCGCTGGAAGAACAGGCCCAGCAACTGGTGGAGGCGATGGCGTCGTTCCGGTTGCAGACGGCCGGGTAACGGTTTACGGCTGACGGGTGGGCTCGCCGTGGCGGATGGTATGGGGTAGTGGTTGGTATGGGTTAGTGGTGCGCTGCGCTTACCCACCCTACAATCCACAATCTACCTTCGCGTGGAGCGGGTAAGCGCAGCGCACCCGCCGTTTTCCCCTCTCGCCGCCAATAAGAAAGGCAGCCGTGGCTGCCTTTATCTTTAACGTCCAACGCGCGCTTACGCGTCCGGGAACTCGCGGATAAACCGCTCGACGTCATTCACCATCTGCTCGGTGCCGACGAAGAACGGACGGCGCTGGTGCAGGCTGTCCGGCTTGATGTCCAGGATACGCTGCTTGCCGTCGCTCGCTTTACCGCCCGCCTGCTCGGCCAGGAACGCCATCGGGTTGCACTCATACAGCAGGCGCAGCTTGCCTTCCGGGTGGCTCGCGGTGCTCGGGTAAAGGTAAATGCCGCCTTTCAGCAGGTTACGGTGGAAATCGGCTACCAGCGAACCGATATAGCGCGAGGTATACGGGCGCTGCGTCGCTTTGTCCTCTTCCTGGCAATATTTAATGTACTTCTTCACGCCCGCCGGGAATTTAATGTAGTTCCCTTCGTTAATGGAGTACGTATTGCCGCTCTGCGGGAAGCGCATACGCTCCTGGCTCAGGCAGAACACGCCGAGCGACGGGTCGTAGGTAAACGCATGTACGCCGCAACCGGTGGTATAGACCAGCATCGTTGAGGAGCCGTAAACCACGTAACCCGCGGCGACCTGCTGGCTGCCAGGCTGCAGGAAATCTTCCATCGTGACCGGCGTGCCGACCGGCGTCACGCGGCGATAGATAGAGAAAATGGTGCCGACAGAAACGTTGACATCAATGTTGGAAGAGCCGTCCAGCGGGTCCATCAGCACGACATACTTCGCGTGTTCGCAGCCTTCGAAAACGACGATTTCGTCCTCTTCTTCAGAGGCGATGCCCGCGACGATATCGCGTGCCTTAAGCGCGGCTTTCAGCTTTTCATTGGCGAACAGATCGAGTTTTTGCTGCGTCTCGCCCTGCACGTTTTCGACGCCGCTGGCACCCAGGATATCGACCAGACCGGCCTTATTGATATCGCGGTGGATGATCTTCGCGCCAAGCTTTATTGCCGACAGCAGCGCCGTCAGTTCCCCGGTCGCGTGAGAAAATTCGTGCTGCTTTTCAACAATAAATTCACCTAACGTTTTCATAACACTTTCCCTGCATCCTGAAGTTGAGTAAAGCGATCGCAACAATCTTAACAAAGATTCAAATTGTAGCGCACAGGTGAATCGCGCCAGCAAAATGCGGATTATCCTGAAATGCATTTATTCGCCCCGCTTCATGCAGGTAGAATGTGCGTCAGTTTTTATAAGGACTGTACCTATGCGTATTCATATACTGGGAATTTGCGGCACATTTATGGGCGGCGTGGCGATGCTGGCGCGCTCGCTGGGTCATGAAGTGACAGGCTCGGACGCCAACGTCTATCCGCCGATGAGTACCCTGCTGGAAAAGCAAGGGATCGACTTAATTCAGGGCTATGACGCCTCGCAACTGGAGCCGCGACCGGATCTGGTGGTGATCGGCAACGCCATGACCCGCGGCAACCCGTGCGTCGAGGCGGTGCTGGAGCAGGGCATTCCTTATATGTCCGGCCCGCAATGGCTGCATGATTTCGTGCTGGGCGACCGCTGGGTCGTGGCGGTGGCGGGCACCCACGGCAAAACCACCACGGCGGGCATGGCGACCTGGATTCTGGAAGCCTGCGGTTATAAGCCTGGCTTCGTTATCGGTGGCGTGCCGGGCAATTTCGACGTCTCCGCACGCCTGGGCGAAAGCCCGTTTTTCGTTATCGAAGCGGACGAATATGACTGCGCGTTCTTTGATAAACGCTCCAAGTTTGTTCACTACGCGCCGCGCACGCTGGTGCTGAACAACCTCGAATTCGACCACGCCGATATCTTTGACGATCTCAAAGCCATACAGAAGCAGTTCCACCATCTGGTGCGCATCGTGCCAGGGCAAGGGAAAATCATCTGGCCGGAAAACGACGTCAACCTGAAACAGGTGATGGCGATGGGCTGCTGGAGCGAACAGGAGCAGCTCGGCGAGCAGGGCCGCTGGCAGGCGAAAAAACTCACCAACGACGCGTCGAAATGGGAAGTCTGGCTGGACGGCGAATGCGTGGGTCAGGTGGAGTGGCAGCTGGTGGGCGAGCACAACATGCATAATGGGCTGGCGGCCATCGCTGCGGCACGCCATGTCGGTGTGACGCCGGCTGACGCCGCGCAGGCGCTGGGC
Source organism: Cronobacter dublinensis subsp. dublinensis LMG 23823 (assembly GCF_001277235.1). Lineage (NCBI taxonomy): Bacteria > Pseudomonadati > Pseudomonadota > Gammaproteobacteria > Enterobacterales > Enterobacteriaceae > Cronobacter > Cronobacter dublinensis. The sequence continues at coordinate 3,836,022 of NZ_CP012266.1, read as the reverse complement.
TCGTTTGTGAACGCGCGCCGCCGCCTTGAACTGCGCGGCGAGGCCAACGGCGTTACCGTGTATGACGATTTCGCGCATCACCCGACGGCTATCCTCGCGACGCTTGCTGCGCTGCGTGGCAAAGTGGGCGGCACCGCGCGCATCATCGCCGTGCTTGAGCCGCGCTCCAACACCATGAAAATGGGCGTCTGCAAAGACGATCTCGCGCCGTCCCTCGGTCGCGCTGATGAAGTGTTCCTGTTCCAGCCGCACCACATTCCGTGGCAGGTGGCGGAAGTGGCTGACGCCTGTATTCAGCCAGCCCACTGGAGCGCCGACATCGACACGCTGGTAGAGATGATTGTTAAAACCGCGCAGCCGGGCGACCACATTCTGGTCATGAGCAACGGCGGCTTCGGCGGCATTCATCAAAAACTGCTGGATGCGCTGTCGAAAAAAGCGGAACAGGCGCAGACGCACTGAGCCGTTTCCGCTGATAAAAAAAGCCTCCGCATGCGGAGGCTTTTTTACAGGCAACGATTACTCTTTGGCGATCGGCGTCTCTTCCTGGGTGGTCTTTTTATCCCCCTGAATGTCGGCAACGCGTTTTTCTACCTCGGACACCTGCTGTGCGTTATGCAGCAGCGTATAGGTCAGCTCAAAGCGCGTGCTCTCGCCAGGCGCCAGCTGTTTCACGCGTTTCTGCTCGCGCTCAATCGTCACCGGATACGCGTAGCTGGTGCCAGGCTCGATGCCGGTCACATAACCCTGTTTCAGCGTGTCGGTGTTTTTCCACATCGTCAGCACCGGCAGCTGTTTCAGGTTAAAGCTAATCGCCGCGCCCTTATCGCCCGCTTTATTGACCACGGCGGCGACGGTCTGCTGGCTGGCGTCGCCAAGCGGCGTGAGGTTAAAGACCATTTCGTCAAAGCCTTTAGTCGGCCCGCTGTAGGTGTTCCAGCTGTTCATCCCGCCTTTGGCGTAATCGTTGAATGGGCTCACTTTTTCCAGCGGAGCGATAAAGCGCGAGCCCTCTTCCAGAATCGGCTGGCCGAAGTTGCTGTGGTAGATAATCTGGTAGTCGTGCGGGTAATCCGCGTGGTTGGTCAGCACGTCGTTCAGGCTGAAACTGTTACTGCCCGGCACGTAGCGCAACTCGGTCATCGTCTGCAAATCGGCTTTCTTGAACGTGCTCTCTTTGAGCAGCCCGCGCACTTTGATTTCATACGGCGCTTTCTCGCTCACTTCCACTTCTACGCGTGAGGCAGGCGTGTTGCCCGCTTTACCATGCAGCGTGTACAGCTGACCGTCAGCGGTGGTCGGGTGGCCGGTCCATTCATAGCCGCAGCGCACCATCATCTCGTTGAAGCCTTCCAGCCAGCCGAGGCCGTTGCGGCTTTCCAGATTGATGAACGCCGGGTTCACCACTTCTTTTACCGGCGAATCCCAGCCCATACGCACGCCAAACCCGTCGGCGTGCAGCAGGTTCATGCCGCGCGTCGGGCTTAAGACGATAGTCAGGCCATCTTTGCTGGTGATAGTGATGATTTTACTGCCTTCCTGTTTGCCGCCGTGCAGCACTTTTTGCTCAATGCTGAACGGCGCGCCCTGCAACTTCAGCTTTTGACTGCTGATTTGCCAGTTTCCTTTCTCGACGCCCTGTTCAGCATCGGTCAGCACCCAAGTCTGCGCGCTCGCCTGGGCGCAAATCAGCAGGGCAAGCGGGGTAAGCCATACGGTTTTGTTCATCTTTTCGTCCTTTTAGCTGAATCGATTTTTGTTTCGCCCGTGCAGCCTGGCTGATTGGATGAAAAGAAAACGTGATCGTTTTCAACTGTCCAAAAAAAGCCGTTTTTAACGCCGCTAACTGTGATGAATGTCGCGATGAGAATGAAAATGTCAGTTTTATGGAGTGAAAATGTGTGAGATGGGGTGGTTTTAGCTTTAACGATTCAGCTCGCTAAAGGTAAACACATTGCGGCACGTAAACGCGTGGGAAGACCGCCGTAAAGCATCAGCAAAAGGAATAGAAAAAGAAAACGGCTCAGGCAGCGCCTGAGCCGTGGGGATTACTGCTCGCCTTCCGCCAGTTCGCGCAGATACTGGAAGATCAGACGTGAGGATTTCGGCGGTTTATTGCCTTCTTTCTCTTTTTTGGCGTTGCGGATGAGCGAACGCAGCTGCTGGCGATCCGCCTGCGGCCACAGGTTCAGCACGTCCGGCACCGCGTCGTCGCCTTCTTCAATCAGGCGGTCGCGCAGCTGCTCCAGCTTGTGGAACAGGGCCACCTGCTGGTTATGACGGTTTTTCAGCTTATCCAGCGCCTGACGAATCGGCTCATCGTCACGCTGACGCAACATTTTGCCGATAAGCTGCATCTGGCGGCGGCGGCCTTCTTTCTTAATACGCTGCGCCAGTTCAATGGCCGCGCGCAGATCGTCATCCAGCGGGATTTTTTCCAGCGCGTTTTTACCGAGATCCACCAGTTCAGCGCCAAGGCGCTTCAGCTCTTCGGCATCGCGTTTAATTTCACTTTTGCTGACCCAGATAATCTCATCATCGTCGTCATCGTTTTCGTTATCGGGCACTTCATCGAGCCAGTCATCGGGCTGCTTTGTCATCTCAGGCTCCTCAAAAAAGAGGCTAATACTACCAGTTAAGGCGCGCACTGCGAAATGGTTCTCTGTTAGACTCACAAAATGTGGCTTTGAAGTTTCACCTTACATTATGGCACTCGCGATGAAAGTAATCACACAAGTTGAAGCGCAGCGCAAAGCGCTGGAACAGGCGGTTTCTCAGGCGCTGGAGCTGGCGTCCGGCAAGTCGGACGGCGCGGAAGTGGCGGTCAGTAAAACGACCGGCATTAGCGTCAGCACCCGCTACGGTGAGGTGGAGAATGTCGAGTTCAACAGCGACGGCGCGCTTGGCATCACGGTTTATCATCAGAACCGCAAAGGCAGCGCCTCGTCGACCGATTTAAGCCCGGACGCTATCGCCCGTACCGTACAGGCGGCGCTGGATATCGCCCGTTACACCTCGCCCGACCCGTACGCAGGCGTCGCGGAAAAAGATCTGCTGGCTTTTGACGCGCCGGATCTCGACCTCTTCCACCCGGCTGAAATCGAACCGGAACAGGCTATCGAGTACGCCGCGCGCGCCGAACAGGCGTCCTTAAAAGCGGATAAACGCATCACCAACACCGAAGGCGGCAGCTTTAACAGTCACTACGGCATCAAAGTGTTCGGCAACAGCCACGGCATGCTGCAGAGCTACAGCTCGACGCGCCATTCGCTCTCCAGCTGCGTTATCGCGGAAGAAAACGGCGACATGGAACGCGACTACGCCTACACCATCGGCCGCGCGCTGGGCGATCTGGAATCGCCGGAGTGGGTCGGTGAAGAGTGCGCCCGCCGCACGCTGTCCCGCCTCTCGCCGCGCAAACTGCCGACCATGAAAGCGCCGGTGATTTTTGGCCGCGAAGTGGCGACCGGGCTGTTTGGTCATCTGGTCGGCGCGATCAGCGGCGGCGCGGTATACCGTAAATCGACGTTCCTGCTCGACTCGCTCGGCAAACAGATCCTGCCGGAGTGGCTGACCATTGAAGAGCATCCGCACCTGCGCAAAGGTCTCGCCTCAACGCCGTTCGACAGCGAAGGCGTGGCGACCTCGCGCCGCGACATTATCAAAGACGGCGTGCTGCAACAGTGGCTGCTTACCAACTACTCCGCGCGCAAGCTGGGGCTGAAAAGCACTGGTCACGCGGGCGGCATCCACAACTGGCGCATCAACGGGCGCGGCCTGAGCTTTGAGCAACTGCTGAAAGAGATGGGTACCGGTCTTGTCGTGACCGAGCTGATGGGTCAGGGTGTCAGCGGCATCACTGGCGATTACTCGCGCGGCGCGGCGGGCTTCTGGGTGGAGAACGGTGAAATCCAGTATCCGGTGAGCGAAATCACCATCGCCGGCAACCTCAAAGAGATGTGGCGCAATATGGTTACCATTGGTGACGATATTGAAACACGTAGCAATATTCAGTGTGGTTCAGTACTGCTGCCGGAGATGAAAATCGCCGGTGAGTAAGGCAAGGGCGCCCGTTGCGGCGCCTTTTTTTCGTCATAACAATAAAAAGGTGAGTCAATGCGTAAGCAAGCGTTAGCGATGTTAGCGGTCTCCTCTCTGTTGTTCACCAGCGCCGCGGCGTGGGCGGATCTGGAAGACAACATGGACACCCTCAATGAAAACCTGAAAGTCGTGCAGAAAACCAGCGATGCGGCAGAGATGAAAACGGCGCTCACGAAAATGCGTGAGGCGGCGCTGGAAGCCAAAAAGGAAACCCCGCCGAAACTTGAAGATAAACCGGCTGACAGCCCGGAAATGAAAGATTTCCGCCACGGTCTCGACACGCTGGTAGGCCAGATTGACGGCGCGCTGAAGCTGGTTGATGAAGGCAAAATCAAAGAGGCGCAGGTGAGCGCCGAAGACTTCAAAACCACCCGCAACACCTATCACAAGAAATACCGTTAAGCCCCTTTCTGCGCGGCGGTTCGCCGCCGCGTTCCCCTCGTTTTCCCACTGCCATAAGCAACGCTTATTCACCGCTGTCTTTCACGCGCGGCGTCGCAAGCCCGATATTTTCTTTTCCGGTCTGCTGACCCCCCACCTGGTGACATTCATCACATTTATCTAGTGATTTATATCTATTCACAGATTTTATGTGGGACGGATCACTGCCGCCGTTCTCCTTTCCACTTCGAAGTGGAAAACAACTCGCTACAAACCTTTAACACCCGCCGCTACTGTGACTTCAGCGCAATCAACCAGGTATGCAGAGTGAATAACGGAGCGGTAATGAACAACGCGGGATGTCAACACACGGAATGCGCCGCGACGCTTGCCGAGCGGATGCTTGGCGAGGTTTACGCGCTGCTCGAACGTCACCAGATAGCGCCGAACGCCGTGCAGCGGCAGATGCTCAGCTCGCATGTGCGGGCCATGGCGCACCGCGCGGTGACGGGCGAGCCGCTGCCGGAAGTCGAAGAGAGCCTGTTTGAGGAGATCTCCCCAGCCTCTATGACGCTTGCGCGTGAAATTGTGGCGCAGTTCGGCAACCTGCCCGATGAAGAGGCCTGGCTGTTGTCGGTGCACTTCGAGGTAGCGAAAGAGAATCTTTAACCTTCAGGAGCGAACCATGGAACAGATTACGGTAGTGATTGGCGATCGTCTGGGCAAAGGCCAGAAAGTGGCGGCGGGGGTCGAAAAGGCGGGCGGACGCGCCGTGGTGGTACCGGGTGTGGCGGCAGATATGAAGCTTGGCGACGTCATGAAAACCGAAGGCGCGACGTTCGGCATCTCGTTTTGCGGCAGCGGCGGCGCAGGCGCTATCACCGCGCAAACCAAACATGGGTACAAAGCCAAATATGGTATGCGCTCTGTCGAAGAGGGCGTCACCGCCATCAACGAGGGCTGCAATGTGCTGGGCTTCGGCTTTATGGATAAAGAAGAGCTGGGCGAGCGGCTGGTGGAAGCCTGGAAAAAGAAATACGGCGCATAACGTATGAAAGAACAATTCACCACCACGGTGACGGTGCAAGGCAAAGGCGAGGCACGCGCACGCGCGTTTGCCGATGCCTTAAATCAGGTTCAGGCGGCGGTGATGAAAGCCTCGCCGCACATCTTACTGCGCATTGAGCCACAGGAGGTGCAGGTTGTTCATGCGCGGGAAACGGTGCGCAAAGAAGCGTTTCTGTTTTTCTTTTTGCGCCGGGAACGACGGACTTTCAGCGTGGCGCTGGAGGTGACCGTCAACGTGACCGCCATCAATCTCGACAAGGTGGATTTCGTCACGCAACACAGCTGATCGTTACTATAAGGGCAGACGAATGTTCCTGATAATTTTAATAAAATCGCTCATCATCGGCGGCCTGGTCGGCGTTGGCGTGGGCGCCGGGGCCGCACGCATGTTTCATGCGCCCACCACGCAGGGGATGGGCGCCTTTCGTACCCTCGGCGAGCTGAACGCCTGCGAAGGCGATCCGGCCTCGCATTTCTCCTTTGGGTTAGGGTTCTTCTTTAACGCCTGGGCCTCGTCCGTCGCGGCGGGCGCGTTCACGCAGGATGTGGACCACCGCATTATCCCCAACTGGGGCGCGGCGGCGCTGATGGTGAAAAACCGCAACCTCGGCGAAACCCTGCACAATCCGAAAAAAATGGCTATCGCCTGCGGGCTTATCGGCATGGCGGTCGTCACGTTCCTGAATACCACGGCCTCTGCCGTGCCGGAAGCCTTACAGGTGACCGCCGTCAAAGTGCTGGTGCCTGCCGCCAACCTGCTTGTGAATACAGTCATGCCGGTGATTTTCTGGCTGGCCGCTATCGACGCCGGTAAAAAATCGGGTTTCTGGGCTACCGTCTTCGGCGGCGCGGCGCAGCTGATTATGGGCAACGCCGTACCGGGCCTGGTGCTTGGCATTCTTATCGGCAAAGGCGTCGAGGAGAGCGGCTGGAACCGCGTCACCAAAGTGATGATGGTCGCCATTGTGCTGCTGTTTGTGCTGAGCGCCTTCTTCCGCGGCTTCGACATGAAAATGATCGAATCTTTCCACCTGACCGTGCCGGACTGGCTCAGTCTTATCCACAACTCGCTGAGCGGCAAATAAGGAGCGCGTAATGGAAGAGAACAAAGGTTTCTGGTACGCCGACTGGTCATTCCCGATCTTCGTCGGCCTGCTCTCCTCCGGCGTGTTCGCCGGAACGCACATGTACTACCTCTACGGCATCGGCGCGTTTAACGAAGTGGCGTTCGTGGCGATGCTCAAAGCCGGGATCGACACGGGCGTTTACGGCGCGGTGGCGGCGTTCGGCGCGAGTTTTCTCTTTGCGCGCATTATCGAAGGTTCGCTGGTAGGGATCCTGGATATCGGCGGCGCCATCCAGACCGGCGTAGGGCTCGGTGTTCCGGCGCTGCTGCTCGGCGCGGGCATTGTCTTCCCGGTGGCGAACTTCGCCGCCTCGCTGGCGACCGGGCTGCTGATTGGCCTCGCTATCGGTTACGTCATCATTCTGGCGCGTAAATTCACCATCAACCAGAGCGACTCCACCTACGGGGCGGACGTCATGATGGGCGCGGGCAACGCCTCCGGGCGCTTTCTCGGGCCGCTGATTATCCTGAGCGCGATGACGGCGTCGATACCTATCGGCATCGGCTCGCTCGTCGGCGCGCTGCTGTTCTACCTCTGGCAGAAGCCTATCACCGGCGGCGCTATTCTCGGCGCGATGATCCTGGGCTCGCTGTTCCCGGTCGCGATCGGTTAACCGCGCGAGCGCTGCGGCGCCCGCCCTTAAGGAGTGCCTATGTTTGACCTGATCCTGCGTCAGGCGCGGCTGGTGGACGACACGCTGGCGGATATCGCCATTAAAGACGGCGTCATCGCCGCGCTTGGCGAGGTTTCCGGCGCGGCGTGCGAGACGCGCGAGCTCAACGGCGAACATTACGTGAGCCCCGGCTGGATAGACCTGCACGTCCACTGCTACCCGAAATCGCCGATTTATCACGATGAGCCGGACGCGGTCGGTATCGCGACGGGCGTCACGACGGTCGTGGACGCGGGCAGCACCGGCGCGAACGATATTGACGACTTTTACGCGCTGACGCGCGGCGTCGCGACTGACGTGCTGGCGCTGCTCAATATCTCGAAGGTCGGGCTAATCGCCCAGAATGAGCTTGCGGATATGGCGAATATCGACGCTGTTGCCGCGCGCGACGCCATCGCCCGTCACCCCGATTTTATCGTTGGCCTGAAGGCGCGGATGAGCAGCAGCGTGGTGGGCGACAACGGCATCGCGCCGCTTGAGCGTGCCAAAGCCATTCAGCAGGAGAACGGCAATCTGCCGCTGATGGTGCATATCGGCAACGGCCCGCCGCCGCTCGATGACATCGCCGCGCGGTTATGCGAAGGCGACATTATCACCCACTGCTTTAACGGTAAGCCGAACCGCATTCTGACGCCGCAGGGCGCGCTTCGCACCAGCATCAGCGACGCGCTGCGGCGCGGCGTGCGGCTGGACGTGGGCCACGGCAGCGCCAGCTTTAGCTTTGAGGTGGCGCGCCAGGCTATCGCACAGGGCATTGTGCCGCACACCATTAGCTCGGACATCTACTGCCGCAACCGTATTAACGGCCCGGTGAAAAGCCTGGCCCATGTGATGTCGAAATTCCTCGCCATCGGCCTGTCGCTGCCGCAGGTGATTGACTGCGTGACGCTGCATGCCGCGCAGGCGCTGCGTCTTGAACATAAAGGCCGCCTGACCCCAGGCGCGCACGCTGACCTGACCATTTTCGACCTGCGCCGCCAGCCGGCGCGGTTTACCGATGCCGACGACCAGAGCCTGCAGGGCGAACATTTACTGGTGCCGCTTGCCGCCGTGCGCGCGGGCGTCTGGCACATGACCGAACAAGGGAGCGCGGAACATGCCTTCAGTGTATGAAAAATATGATTTAAAACAGGTGATCAACGCCTCCGGGCGCATGACGATTTTAGGCGTCTCCACACCGCGCCAGGCCGTGGTTGAGGCCATGTCCGAAGGGCTTAATCACTATTTCGAGATGAAAGATCTGGTGAATAAAACCGGCGCTTACATCGCCAGCCTGCTGGATGTGGAGGCGGCGACGGTCGTCTCCTGCGCGTCGGCGGGCCTCGCGCAGTCGGTGGCGGCGGTGCTGGTGAAAGAGAGCGACTGGCTTCTTGAAAACCTGCATACCACCGCGATGGCGCAAAACGAGATTGTGCTGCCGAAAGGCCACAACGTGAACTACGGCGCGCCGGTGGGCACGATGGTGGCGCTGGGCGGCGGAAAGCTGGTCGAGGCGGGCTACGCCAATGAGTGCTCGGCGCAACAGCTGGCTGCCGCGATCACGCCGCGCACGGCGGCAATTCTCTATGTGAAATCCCACCACTGCGTGCAAAAAAGTATGCTGAGCGTGGCGCAGGCGGCGGCAGTGGCGCGGGCGCATCAGCTGCCGCTTATCGTCGATGCCGCCGCCGAAGAAGATTTGCAGTGCTACTACCGCGCCGGCGCCGATCTGGTGATTTACAGCGGCGCTAAAGCCATTGAAGGGCCCAGCAGCGGGCTGGTTATCGGCAAAACGCAGTATGTGGAGTGGGTAAAACGCCAGGCGAACGGTATCGGACGCGCCATGAAGGTCGGCAAAGAGGGCATTCTCGGCCTGACCTGCGCCATTGAACACTACCTCAGCGCGCCGAAAGAGAGCGGGGCGGAGATGGTCGCGAAGATGACGCCGTTTATCGACCAGCTCAACACGCTGAATGGCGTGACGGCCCGCGTGGTATGGGACAGCGCCGGACGCGACATTGCCCGCTGCGAGATGACATTCGACGACGCCGCGACCGGCGTACCGACGAGCGATCTGGTCAGCGCGCTGAAACAGGGCGAATACGCCATCTACTTTCGCGGCTACAAGGCCAACGAGGGCATCATCGAAGCCGACGTGCGCAGCGTCAGCGCCGCCCAGTTGGCGATTGTTTTGCGCCGCATTCGCGACGTGCTGAATCAGGAGACGCCCGCATGAAACTCACCCCGAATTTTTACCGCGATCGCGTCTGCCTGAACGTGCTGGCGGGCTCTAAGGAAAACGCCAGCGCGATTTATGAAGCCGCCGAAGGGCATGTGCTGGTGGGCGTGCTGTCCAAAAACTATCCCGATGTGGCGAGCGCCGTCACGGATATGCGCGACTACGCGGCACGTATCGATAATGCGCTGTCTGTAGGGCTTGGCGCAGGCGATCCGAACCAGTCGGCGATGGTCAGCGCTATCGCGCGCGAACTACAGCCGCAGCATGTGAATCAGGTTTTTACCGGCGTGGGGACGAGCCGCGCGCTGCTCGGGCAGCGGGAGACCGTCGTCAACGGGCTGGTGTCGCCGACCGGCACGCCCGGCATGGTGAAAATCTCCACCGGCCCGCTGAGCAGCGCCGCGCCCGACGGCATCGTGCCGGTAGAAACGGCCATTGCCCTGCTGAAGGATATGGGCGGCAGCTCGATGAAATATTTCCCGATGGGCGGGCTCGCCTGCCGCGAAGAGTATCAGGCGGTGGCGCAGGCGTGCGCGCGTCACGACTTCTGGCTGGAGCCGACCGGCGGCATTGATCTGGCGAACTTTTCGGAGATCCTGGGTATCGCGCTGGAGGCGGGCGTGAGCAAAGTGATCCCGCATATTTACAGTTCGATCATCGACAAAACCAGCGGCGATACGCGCCCGCAGGATGTGCGCCGCCTGTTGGCGATGACGCGCGAGCGGGTGGGGTAAGCGCTTTTACGTTAAGGCTGGAGAATATATTTATCACCGTGATAAATATAAACCCTGCCTGACGCCGTCCGCGGGCGCGATGGCGCGCCCGTTCAACGAGAGGAAACCGGTGTGCGATTCCCGAGTCAACGTCTGTCCCGGCTGTTTGATCTGCTGCAAAACGAAGCGCTGCCGCAGGATGAGCTGGCGCGCCGGTTAAACGTCACCACGCGTACCGTGCGCGCCGATATCAGCGCGCTCAATGAACTGCTGCGCCAGCACGGCGTCCAGCTGGTGCTTAATCGCGGCAGCGGCTATCAGCTGAACGTCGACGATCCGGGGCGGTATCAGGCGTTGCAGGCGAGCCGCCCGAACGCGCTGCGCATTCCGCGCACCGCGCCGGAGCGCGTTAACTACCTGGCGGTGCGTTTTCTGACGGCGGCGTTTGCCCTGAAGCTTGAAGATCTCGCCGACGAATGGTTTGTCAGCCGCGCCACGCTGCAAAGCGACATGACGGAAGTGCGCGAGCTGTTCACCCGCTATAACCTGACGCTGGAGACCCGCCCGCGCCACGGTATGAAGCTCTTTGGGAGCGAGATGGCGCTGCGCGCCTGCCTGACGGACTTGCTCTGGCAGCTCGCCCAGCAGGACAGCGCCAACCCGCTGATTACCGAAGAGGCGCTGAACGCCGGCGTGCAGGAGCGGCTCGGCGGCGGGCTGCCGGCGATTTTCTCGCGCGCGCGCCTGCGCTTCACCGACGAAGGCGAACAGTTTATCCGGCTCTACTGCGCGGTGGCGGTGCGGCGTATCAGCGAGGGCTATCCACTGTCTGAATTTGTGGCGGACGATGTCGATGAGAGCGTGCGCGCGGCGGCGCGCGATATTGCGGCCCTGCTGCAAACGCTGTGCGGTAAGCCGCTGTCGGATGCCGAAGAGAACTGGCTACGGGTGCATATCGCCGCGCGGCAGGTGCAGGAGCTGGAGCCCAGCGCTATCAGCGCCGATGACGCCGAAGCGCTGGCGGGCTACATCCTGCGCTATATCAACACGCACTATAACTACAACCTGCTGACCGACGAGCAGTTGCGCGCCGATTTGCTGACCCATATCCGCACCATGATCACCCGCGTGCGCTACCAGATAAACATTCCTAACCCGCTGCTCGGCAACATAAAACAGCACTACCCGATGGCCTGGGATATGACGCTTGCGGCAGTGTCTGGCTGGGGGAAATATACGCCTTACACAATCAGCGAAAACGAGGTGGGGTTTCTGGTGCTGCATATCGGCGTCGGGCTGGAGCGCCACTATAACGTGGGCTACCAGCGCAATCCGCGCGTGCTGCTGGTGTGCGACACCGGCAACTCCACGGTGCGCATGATCCAGTCGATGCTGCTGCGCAGATATCCGCAGCTCGAAGTGAGCGAAATCGCCACGCTGCGCGACTATGAACAGCGCGCCAGCATCGCCGAGGATTTTGTGATTTCTACCGCGCGGGTCGCCGAAAAAGATAAGCCGGTAGTGGTGATGTCGCCGTTTCCGACCGATTTCCAGCTGGAACAGATAGGCAAGCTGGTGCTGGTGGACCGCACCCGGCCCTGGATGCTGGAGAAATATTTTGACGCTCGCCATTTTCGCGTGGTGGAAGGGCCCATGACCCAGCAGGAACTCTTTACGCAGCTGTGTGGAGAGCTGGAGCGGGAGGGCTACGTGGACGCGGATTTTCTGCCGTCGGTGGTGGAGCGTGAGGCGATTGTCAGCACGATGCTTGGCGACGGGATAGCCCTGCCGCATTCGCTCGGTCTGATGGCGCGCAAAACCGTGGTCTACACCGTGCTGGCGCCGCAGGGAATAGCCTGGGGCGAAGAGACGGCGCACGTGATTTTCCTGCTCGCCATCAGCAAGCGCGAATATGAAGAGGCGATGACGATTTACGATCTGTTCGTGACGTTTTTGCGCGAACGCGCGGCGCAGCAGCTACAAACGTGTCGCGATTTCGCTCATTTTCACGAGGTGGCGATGGCGTGTCTGAGCCGCTTTTAGCGGCGGTTTGCGCACGAAGAGGCGTGATTCGGATAGCGTGGCCGCGGCGCTCAGCGCAGCCGGTGGATAACCTGGTTACTGCTGCCGCGCCAGATGAGCGCCGGATCTTTGAGCTCCTGAACAAACTTGCCGTCGACCAGAACGTTGATGAGCGCCACGACCTCGCGCTGGGCGTCGTTCAGCTCATCGATTTTATATCCCGTCCAGACCCAGATATCTTTGCCGGGGCATTCAGCCCGCACGCGACGGACGAGTCGCAGGACCGTCGGCACGTTTTTCGGGTGCAGCGGATCGCCGCCCGAGAGCGAGAGCCCCTGGCGTTTGACGCGGGTGTCGTTGAGATCGCGGATGATGCGGTTTTCCATGTCGTCGGTGAACGGCGAGCCGGAATTGAGCCGCCAGGTGCTTTTGTTATAGCAGCCCGGACATTCGTGGACGCAGCCTGCGACAAACAGCGTACAGCGGGTGCCGGGGCCGTTGACGACATCAACCGGGTAGTATTGGTGATAATTCATTTTCGCTTCTCAATGGACGCCATAGCGGCGTTGGCTGCGCGCATTCGCCCCGGTCACTTACCGGAGTAAGCTCCCGGGGACTCGTTCGCTTGCCGCCTTGCTCTGACGCCAATTGCTTTGCGAAATCGCTTCTCAATGGACGCCATAGCGGCGTTGGCTGCGCGTATTCGCCCCGGGCACTTACCGGAGTAAGCTCCCGGGGACTCGTTCGCTTGCCGCCTTGCTCTGACGCCAATTGCTTTGCGAAATCGCTTCTCAATGGACACCATAGCGGCGTTGGCTGCGCGTATTCGCCCCGGGGGCTGTCGCGCGGCATGGCGGGTGCGCTGCGCTTACCCGCCCTGGGGACTGTCGCGACGTGGCAAACGGCGTTAACCCAACTGGCCGTTGCCGAGGTGTTTCACGCGGCGCTTCACTTCTTCCTGCTTACCGGCATTGAACGGACGGGCGTCGGGGCTGCCGAGATAACCGCATACGCGGCGGGTGACGGAAACGCGCGTGGCGTCGTGGTTGCCGCATTTCGGGCAGGTAAAGCCCTTGCTGGTGCACTCGAACTCGCCGGTGAAGCCGCACTCGTAACATTCGTCAATCGGCGTATTGGTGCCGTAATACGGCACGTGGTGATAGCTGTAATCCCACACGTCCTCCAGCGCCTTGAGGTTATGCTGAAGGTTCGGGTATTCGCCATAACAGATGAATCCGCCATTGGCGAGCGGCGGGTAAGGCGCTTCGAAATCGATTTTGTCGTACGGGTTCACCTTCTTCTCGACATCCAGATGGAAGCTGTTGGTGTAATACCCTTTATCGGTCACGCCCGGCACCACGCCGAACTCGGCGGTATCGAGGCGGCAGAAGCGGTCGCACAGGTTCTCGCTCGGCGTACTGTAGAGGCTAAACCCGTAGCCGGTCTCCTCTTTCCATTCATCCACCGCCTGACGCAGACGCTCGACAATCGCAATGCCTTTGGCGCGCAGCGCGTCGCTGTCATATACATGCTGATTGCCGCACAGCGCGTTAATGGTTTCGTGAATACCGATATAGCCGAGTGAAATGGACGCACGGCCATTTTTGAAAATCTGCGCGATATCGTCATCGGGTTTGAGACGCACGCCGCACGCGCCTTCCATGTACAGAATGGGCGCCACGCGCGCTTTCACGCCTTCGAGACGCGCAATACGCGTCATCAGCGCCTTGCGAGCGAGCGTCAGGCGCGCATCCAGCAGCTGCCAGAACACGGTTTCATCGCCTTTCGCTTCCAGCGCGATGCGCGGCAGGTTCAGGCTGATAACCCCGAGGTTATTGCGCCCGTCATGGATCTGCTCGCCGTTCTCTTCATAAACGCCGAGGAAACTGCGGCAGCCCATCGGCGTTTTAAACGAGCCGGTGACTTTCACGACCTGATCGTAATTGAGGATATCCGGGTACATGCGCTTGCTCGCGCACTCCAGCGCCAGCTGTTTGATGTCGTAATTCGGGTCGCTGGCTTTATGATTCAGGCCGTCGCGGATGGCGAACACCAGTTTCGGGAACACGGCCGTTTTGTGGTTTTTGCCAAGCCCGGCGATGCGGTTGCGCAGGATCGAACTCTGGATCAGGCGTGATTCCCAGCTGGTGCCGAGCCCGAATCCGAAGGTAACAAACGGCGTCTGGCCGTTGGCGGTATGCAGCGTGTTGACTTCATATTCCAGCGACTGGAACGCGTCGTAGCACTCTTTCTCGGTGCGCGCGCGGGCGTAGCCTTCCGCGTCCGCAATCTGCCACTCTTCGGCCACCTGGCGATGCTTGTTATAGCTTGCGGTGACAAACGGGGCCAGCACTTCGTCGATGCGGTTGATGGTGGTGCCGCCGTAAATATGGCTCGCCACCTGGGCGATAATTTGCGCCGTCACGGCGGTCGCGGTTGAGATGGATTTCGGCGGTTCAATCTCGGCGTTGCCCATCTTAAAGCCCTGCGTCAGCATGCCTTTTAAATCGATAAGCATGCAGTTGAACATCGGGAAAAACGGCGAGTAGTCAAGATCGTGATAGTGGATGTCGCCGCGCTCATGCGCCTGCACGACATCGCGCGGCAGCAGGTACTGACGCGCGTAGTGGCGCGCGACGATGCCCGCCAGCAGATCGCGCTGGGTGGGAATGACTTTGCTGTCTTTGTTGGCGTTCTCGTTCAGCAACGCCGAATTGGTCTGCTCCACCAGGCCGCGGATCTCTTTATTCAGGCGACCCTGTTTTTCGCGGGCGATATCGCGGTCGTGGCGATATTCAATATACGCGCGCGCCAGCTGCTTGTAGTTGCCCGCCATCAGCTGGTTTTCTACCGCCGTCTGGATCTCGTGGATATCCACTTCCCGACGATGCTGCATCTGACTGCTGACGATCTCTGCGACGGTGGCGCAATAGTCTGCGTCATCGACTCCCGCTGCCTGCGCCGCACGAAGAATCGCTTCGTGAATGCGCGCTGAATTGAAAGGTACTTTACACCCGTCTCGTTTCACTACATGCGGTGTCATGATCACTCCATATTAAGCACAGGTTATCCACAGAATCTTCGTCGTGCGGCATGAGCGGTATCTTCCCGATAACCCCTCAGTAACGGCGAAGCCGGCCCGTTTTATCCACAGCGTTGCGTCGTTTTCAGCAATGCCGGATTGTTGAAAGGGTAGCCTGAAATAACAAGATATTGGGCCGCGCTGGATTTTAATGTCTATATATAGTGATTTGCATCAAACAAGTTTGCGTTTTTATTGATGCAGGACAAAGCAAAGCGGCGAGCGCGCTCGGCGTCTGCGCTGACGGATGCGAAATATTTACGCCGTGAATTTTTCGATTAAAAAGTCGACAAATGCCCGCACGCGCGGGGCCAGGCGATGGTGCGGATATTTCACCCATAGCGGCTGCGGCGCGGGCCAGTGGGCCTCCATCAGCGGCACGAGGCGGCCCGAGGCGACGGGCGGAGCCAGATACCAGTCGGCGAGCGAAACGATGCCCATATCCGCCAGCGCCGCGTCGACCAGCACGTCGGGAAAGGTGCTGATAAGAAACGCATGCTGCTCTTCCATCGCCAGTTCGTCAGCAAGCCAGCTTTGCAGCTTGCCGTTGCCGGGATTGCGGTGTACGAGACAGTGGTGATGTACAAGATCCTGCGGGCGTTGCGGCGTGCCGAAGCGCGCCAGATAAGCGGGGGAGGCGGCGAGCATCATGCGCATCGGGCGGATCTCGCGCGTCACTACCCGGCTGTCCTGCACGGTGCGCTGGCCGACCGCCACGTCGATCCGCTCGCCAATCAGATTGACGCGGCGCGGATCCATCGCCAGATCCAGACGTACCTGCGGGTAGCGCGCCTGAAAAGCGGGCAGTTCCGGCATCAGGAGATAGCGGCCGAAGCCCGGAATGACGCTCACACGCACCAGCCCCTGCGGCTCGTCGGCGGGTTTTTCCAGCGCCTGATCCAACGCGTGCCACAGCGGCGCCACCTGGTCGCGCAGCGCCGCGCCTTCTTCCGTCAGCACCACAAAATGGGTGTTGCGCTGGAACAGCACGCGCCCGAGCCGCGCTTCCAGCTGGCGCACGCTTTTACTCACGGCGGCGGGCGTCACGCCCAGCAGGCGCGCGGCGGCGGAAAAGCTCTGGCTCTGCGCGGCGGCCAGAAAAGCGGGCAGCAGGCGGTGTACATCGGAAGTCAGCGTCATGGTTGATACCTTTGGTTGAAACAGATATGCCCGGAACCGCGCTACAGGTTAACCCTGCGTCGTGCCAACATTACCTCAACATCACCGTTGAGGAGAGAAAAAATGAAAAAAGTATTGGTACTGGCCGGGCACCGTTACCCGGATGAATCGCGCGTCAACCACGCCGCCATCGAGGCGCTGAAGGCGCTGCCGCAGGTGACGGTGCATGAACTGATGCGCGAGTACCCGGATTTCAGGATTGACGTGAAGCGTGAGCAGGCGTTGCTGCTGGCGCATGACGCGGTGGTCATGCTGTTCCCGTTCTGGTGGTACAGCGCGCCCGCGATTTTAAAAGAGTGGCAGGATCACGTACTGGAGCACGGCTTCGCGTATGGCAGCGGCGGCGACCGCCTGCACGGTAAGCCGTTTATGCTGATGGTCTCGACCGGCGGCAACGCGCAGGCGTATTCGCCGCAGGGCTACAACCGGTATCCGATTGAAGAATTCTGGCTGCCGTTCCGCGCGACAGCCAACATGACCGGCATGGTCTGGCAGACGCCCGCGCTGATTCAGGGCACCCATGTACTGAGCGACGCCGAACTCGACGCGGGCATCGCGCAGTGGCTGAGCCGGGTAAACGCGCTGGTAAGCTGATGCCCGGCGGGTGCCGGGCAAGGTTCAGGATTGCAGCCAGATAGCGGCTTCGAACGGGCGCAGGTTCATTTCCGCAGGTTCAGAGGCCGCGTCCGGGTAGTTGCTCATTAACAGCTGCCATTCGCCGCTGAATGCGCCCGGCGTACACCAGTGCGTTTCGCGACTAAGGTTGGCCATCACCACCAGCTGCTGGCCCTGCCATTCGCGGCGGTAACACCAGAGATACGGGTGCTCCGCCAGCAGATCCTGATAGTCGCCCCAGGTGAAGATCGGGTGCGCTTTGCGCAGCTGAATCAGCTTTTGGTAGGCGTAAAAGACGGAGTCTGGATCGTCGAGCGCGCGGGCGGCGTTGATCTCGCGGTAGTTATCGCACAGCCCAATCCACGGCGTGCCGGTGGTGAAGCCGCCGTTGTCGCTGTCATCCCACTGCATCGGCGTGCGGCTGTTGTCGCGCGATTTGCTGGCGAGGATAGCGAGCAGCGTCTCCGGGCTTTGCCCCTGCGCGCGGCGCTCCGCAAACATGTTATGGCTCTCCACGTCGCGGTAATCGATGATGCGCGTAAAGTGCGGGTTGGTCATGCCGAGCTCTTCGCCCTGATAGATATACGGCGTGCCCTGCATACCGTGCAGCACCATCGCGAGCATTTTCGCCGCCGGAACGCGCAGCTCGCCCTCGTCGCCGAAGCGCGAGACGATGCGCGGCTGGTCGTGGTTACACCAGAACAGCGCATTCCAGGCGACATTATGCATCCCCTGCTGCCAGTGGTTGAAGATGGCTTTCAGCGCCACGAAATCGGGCTGCGCCAGCGTCCACTTCTGCCCGTTGGGGTAATCCACTTTCAGATGGTGAAAGTTAAAGGTCATTGAGAGCTCGTGGCCCTCCAGCGCGGCATAACGCTTGCAGTTATCGAGCGTGGTGGAGGACATTTCGCCAACCGTCATCAGCCCGCGCGGCGTAAACACATCGCGGCTGAGTTCCTGCAGATAATCATGAATGCGTGGTCCGTCGGTGTAAAAACGCCGCCCGTCGCCCTGGTCATCGGAAGGAAAATCGCTGTCTTTGGAAATCAGGTTAATCACATCCAGGCGCAGACCATCGACGCCGCGATCGGCCCAGAATTCGCAGACTTTTTTAACGTCGTCGCGCACCTGCGGGTTTTCCCAGTTGAGGTCCGCCTGTTCGGGCGCGAAGAGGTGCAGATAATACTGGCCGCTCTCCGCGTGCCAGCGCCACGCGCTGCCGCCGAATTTTGAGCGCCAGTTGTTGGGGGCCTCCTCCGGCGTGCCGTCGCGCCAGATGTAGAAATCGCGGTGCGCGCTCTCGCGGGTCAGCGCGTCGTGAAACCAGGCGTGCTGGGTCGAGGTGTGGTTAAACACCATATCCAGAATCAGCCGGATGCCGCGCGCGTGCGCCTCGGCCACCAGCGTGTCGAACTCCTCCAGCGTCCCGTAGGCCGGGTCGATGGCGGTGTAATTCGCCACGTCATAGCCGTTATCGACCTGCGGGGAGAGATAAAAGGGGGTGAGCCAGATGGCGTCGACGCCGAGCGTTTGCAGATAATCGAGGCGGCGGATAACGCCCGCCAGATCGCCGGTGCCGTTGCCGGAAGTATCCTGGAAGCTCTTCGGGTAAATCTGGTAAATCACCCCGTTTTGCCACCAGGGCAGAGTTTTAGTCATAACGCCTTCCTGCCGTTGCTGAAGGGGAGCGCCGCAGCGCTCCCCGTACCACTCTAAAAGTTAGACGACTAATAACGTTCCCTGGCGGGATTTACGCTTATAGATGAACGTTGTCAGGATAAACGGCACGATAATCGCCACCAGCATCGCCATACCGTACACGCTCCAGTAGCTGGTCTGGATGGAGAGAATGGCCGGCAGGCCGCCGACGCCGATGCCGTTGGCCATCACGCCGCTTAAGCCGCACAGTAGCCCGGCGATGCACGAGCCCACCATGCCGCACAGCATCGGGAAGCGGTATTTCATGTTGATGCCGTACATCGCGGGCTCGGTGACGCCGAGATAGGCGGAGATCGCCGCCGGAACGGAAATCTCGCGCTCGTTGTGTTTGCGGCTGGTGGCAATGATGCCCATCACCGCCGACCCCTGCGCGATATTCGACAGCGCAATCAGCGGCCACACCGGCGTACCGCCCATGCTCTGGATCATCTGCATATCGACGGCAAGCGTGGTCTGATGGACGCCTGTGATAACCAGCGGCGCATAGAGGAAGCCAAACAGCGCGGCGCCGACGGGCGCGAAGCTGCCGGTCATCAGATGACGCACCGCGAACGCCACGCCGTCGCCGATAAGGCGTCCGAACGGGCCGATAAACGCATGCGCCAGGAACACGGCGAGCAGTAGCGAACAGACCGGCACAACCACCAGATAGAGATAATCCGGCACCAGCCGTTTCAAGCGTATTTCAATCATGCCGAGCGCGAGACCCGCCAGCAGCGCGGGGATGACCTGCGCCTGATAACCCACTTTGGCGATGGAAAAGAGCCCGAAGTTCCACACTTCCGGCGTTTGCTGGCCGAGCAGGTAGGCGTTCATCAGCTGCGGAGAGACCAGCGTGATGCCGAGCACGATCCCGAGGATCGGCGTGCCGCCCATTTTGCGCACCGCCGACCAGCAGATCCCGACCGGCAGGTAGAAGAAAATCGCCTCGCCGATAAGCCACAGGAAATCGTTCACCGTTTGCAGCACCGGGAACATCTGCGCCAGCGTCTGGCCGCCGCTCATCGGCACGTCGCCTATCACATTGCGAAAACCGAGCACCAGACCGCCGCTAATCAGCGCGGGCAGCAGCGGGAAGAAGATTTCGGCAAAGTGGGAGATCAGCCGCTCGTGCCATTTCATGTTCTGGCGCGCGGCGAGTTTGGCCTGATCTTTACTGGCGGCGCTATGGCCGCTGGTGGCGATCAGCGCCTGATAGTAATCGCCGACGTTGGTGCCGATTACCACCTGGAACTGCCCGGCGTTGGTGAAACAGCCTTTGACCATCGACAGTTCTTCAATGGCTTTCGGATTGGCTTTGGCCGGCTGGTTCAGTACAAAGCGCAGGCGGGTAATACAGTGGCTGACGGTCGCGATATTCTCACGGCCGCCCACCAGTTCTATCAGTTTATCGATATCCTGTTGGTTTACTTTGCTCATGATGAAGCCCTGTCGCAGAGGTAGGTACGAGGCACGGATGGCCTGATGCGCAGAGTAACGAGTAACCGTCCGGACGTGAACGGGAACGTTCCCGAAAATGGAGGGCGATCACAATAAACGTGGCGCACTGTCACGCAGGGCACACGATCAGTCGAGATGAGCGGGGATCACTATCTGGCGCGGATCGGCGCGGCGGGTAATCTGATCGATAAGCTGTTTCGCCGCCGCGCGCCCGGCTTCGCCGTAGCCAGGATCGACGGCGATCGTCTCCGGGTGCAGGAATTTCAGCAGCGGCGTATTGCCTACGCTCGCGAGCTGCAACGGCGCGCCGCCGCGCTGCTGGAGGTATTTGCTGACGCCGATGGCGAGGGTGTCGGTGGCGCAGACCAGCGCGGTGGTGTCGTCATGGAGCACTTCGGCGGCGTGCTCGTAGCCCTGTTTCATCGCAAGCCCCGGCAGCGTGTCGCAGGGCGTCAGCCCGTGCTGCGCGCAAAAAGCGAGATAGGCTTCGTGGCGACGTTTGCCGGTGGTGATATCGCTGTGCGGCACGCCGAGAAAACTGATGCGCCGGTGGCCTTGTTCATACAGCCGCTGCATCAGGAGCCGTATCGCGCCCTCGTCGTCAAAACAGACCGACGCAAAGCCTGGCGCGTCGCGCGCCATCAGCACCAGCGAATCCTGCCAGGCGGCGCTCAGCGCCTCGTTGACGCCGGTAAAGCTGAATAAAATCACGCCGTCGATATGGCGGCGGCTCAGCACGCCTAAATGCTCCTGCACCAGCGCCGGCGAAAAACGGCTCTCCAGCATGATAGGGTCGTAGCCCTGTTCATAGAGCGCCGGCAGCATCGTCTGCACCGCCAGGTTTTCCGACAGCGAATCCAGACGCGTTACTATAATCGCCACCACTTTATCGCTCTGCCCGCGCATCGCCCGCGCCGAACGGGAGGGCGAAAAACCGTGCTGGCGCATCACCGCCTCCACCTTTTCACGGGTGCGCTCGCTGACGCCGCTCTCGTTATTGAGCACGCGCGAGACCGTGGATTTCCCCACGCCGCTTAAGCGCGCGATATCTTTGATGGTGAGACGGGTTTGCATCGTCCATTCCTCTGGCTGGCGGTCGAAAAGGTGTTATGCGTTAAGGTAATGCGCGCCGCGCCGCGCGCAATGGGTAAAATCTGGTTCGGGCAGATCCTGATGAATAACGAGGAGCGGGCGCCATTTGTACGCGGCTAAGCGAAGCGGCGCTTATCTTCGCCGATGGCTTGTGGCTTATCAATCGGTTAGCAGCGAATTTGTGCGCCTGTCGTCTGTGGCGCGGGCAAAGGGATGAGGCGGTCAGCCAGCAGGCAGGTCGTAAGGCTGGCGCCTCGTTATGGCAGTGCGTTATGGTAATGACATTCAAGACAACGCATCCGTCGTCCTTTTGCGCGCGATAAAAATGTTGTCGCCGCCTTCCAGCATGGAGAATTGCATGAAGCTGCATATCTACGAGCACTGCCCGTTCTGCGTCCGCGCCCTGATGATTTTCGGCCTGAAAAAGCTACCCGTTGAGGTGTCGGTCATTATGGAAGGTGACGCCGAAACGCCGACCCGCATGGTCGGGCGCAAAGTGGTGCCGATTCTTGAAAAAGAAGACGGCACGTATATGCCGGAGAGTATGGACATCGTGCGCTACGTTGATGGGCTTGCCGCGCCGCGCGTCGCCGATGCGCCGGTCGATGAGGCGGTAAAACAGTGGTGCGAGTCGGTCTCCGGCCCGCTGTTCAATCTGGTTATCCCGCGCTTTACCGAGGGCGATTTCGCCGAACTGGCGACCCCGGAAGCCCGTCGCGCCTACGCCGCGCGTGAAGAGAAAGCGTTTGGCGATCTGGACGCGCTACGCGCGCAGACGCCTGCGCTGCTTGAGCAGGTTAACGCGAAGCTCGCGGCGCTTGAGCCGCTGGTAGCCGAGCGTCACGCGGTCGATACCACCGATTTTATTCTCTTCCCGCTGCTGCGCTCGCTCACCATCGTGAAAGGCGCGGCATTCGGCCCGCAGGCGCAGGCGTACCTTGCGCGCGTGTCGGCGCAGACGCAGGTGGCGCTGTTAAGCGACCAGGCAAAATAACCGCGACGGGCGTAAGCGCGCCGCTTATTTACCAACCTTAACTTCAGGAGTACAACATGACCGTTCCGGTAGTCGCTGTTTTTGTCAGTAAGCCTGGCAATGAAGAGACGCTTGAGCAGCTGTTTCGCGGCGTGATCGAGAAAACGCACGCGGAAGAGGGCTGCATCGTTTACCAGCTGAACCGCGACAGTGAAAATCCGCGCCGTTTCGTCTGGACTGAAGAGTGGGAGAGCCGTGAACTGCTGCAAAAACATCTGCAGTCGGCGCACATCGTTCACCTGTTCTCTGAGCTGCCGAAATATATCGAAACCTCAGACGTGATGCTGCTGGATAAACTCGCAGGCGGCAGCGCGAAGTAAGACGGCGTCAACGCAAAAAAAACGGCTTGCTCAGGCAAGCCGTTTTTTATGGGGCGCGAATCAGGGGGCGACGGCGTCGCTGTTAGCGCTATCGGCGCGCAGTTGCTTACTGCTCTCCTGTAGCGACTGAGAGAGGCTGCCGTTGCCGTTCATGATGTCATCGATGCGCCAGCGGCCTTTTTCATTGATAAGCGCGAAGCTTTGCGTGGTGGCGTCCGGTGAGCTGCGAAACGGACGGAACGTCACTGTCGCTTTGGCGTGCGCGGCATCGCTGTTGGTCACATTGATTTTATCTACCGCCAGATCGTCCCAGTCCTGGCAATAGCAGATGGGATCGTAATCGAGAAAGCCAACTTCGCCGCCCGCGAGACGGGTGTCTTCATCGACCAGCTTTAACAGGCGATCGGAGAGGATCTGCTTCTCGCCTTGGCTTGTGAAATCAACGGGTTCATTGCCTTTGGAATAACTTTGGTAAAGCGCTTTCAAAAATTGCGTAGGGGTCTGCTCGGCCCCTTGCGCCAGCGCGCTGGCGGAAAAAAACAGCATAACTAACGCTAAGCGGTGCTTCATCGGAACTGGTCCTCAAACGTCCGTAAACAGGCCTGCGTAGTATGCTGTTTTTTCTTTTTGCCGCCAACAGGCGCGTTTATCCGCCGAACTGTTCCGGGTCCGGGCCGAGGCGTTTGCCCTGATCGAGTTTCGCGATTTCGCTCAGCTCGTCTTTATCCAGGCGGAAATCCCAGACGTCGAAGTTTTCCGCGATACGCGACGGCGTAACGGATTTCGGGATAACCACCAGGCCGGAATCGAGATGCCAGCGGATGACAATCTGCGCCGGGGTTTTGCTGTACTTATCGGCAAGCGTACGGATGATTTTCTGATCGAATACGCCTTCGCCGCCCTGCGCCAGCGGGCTCCAGGATTCCGTCTGGATCTTGTGCGTGGCGTTCCAGGCGTGCAGCTGGCGCTGTTGCAGCAGCGGGTGCAGCTCAATCTGGTTGATAACCGGCGTGACGCCTGTTTCATCAATGATGCGTTGCAGATGCTCTACGTTAAAGTTACAGACGCCGATGCTCTTGATGAGCCCTTCCTGCTGGAGTTCGATCATGCCTTTCCAGGCCTCGACATAGTGGTCGATAGCCGGCACCGGCCAGTGCATCAGATAGAGATCCACATAGTCGAGCTGCAGCTTTTCGAGGCTCTCTTCCAGCGCCTCGCGCGGGCGCTTCTGGTCGTCATTCCACAGTTTGGTAGTGATAAACAGCTCGTCGCGCGCAATGTCCGCGCTTTTCAACGCATCGCCCACGCCCTGTTCGTTTTTATAGGCCGCCGCGGTATCGATGGAGCGATAGCCCACCTCCAGCGCTTTATGGATAGCGGTGACAACATCTTCGTTAGACGCTTGCCATACGCCGAGGCCGAGCTGGGGCATCAGGTTGCCGTCATGCAGCTTAATTACGCCTGGATTTGCCATATGTCCTCCTTTTGAGCTAACACACCGGGGCTGTTGCCCCGGCGCAAGTCAGGTGAGTTAAGTCTGGTTCAAATAGCCAAAAACGAAAGGTCGCGCGCAAAAAGCTTAGCGGGCGGCCTCGTAAATGCGGCGGCTGACGTCGAGGGTAATGTCCTGGTGTTCGCCAAGCGCGGTCAGGCCGTGCTCTTCGAGTTTCGCCAGCAGCGCCGGGATGGAACTGCCGTCCAGGCCGTAATCACTCAGGCGGGTTGGCGCGCCCATGGTTTCAAAGAAACGGCGGGTGGCGGCAATCGCGGCATCGATGCGTTCATCGTCGCTGCCTTCGGTGATATTCCACACGCGCCCGGCATATTGCAGCAGTTTGGCGCGCTTCTCGTTGCGCTTCTCATTCCACAGCGCTGGCAGCACGACCGCCAGCGTCTGGGCGTGATCCAGCCCGTGCATCGCCGTCAGCTCATGGCCGAGCATATGCGTCGCCCAGTCCTGCGGCACGCCCGCGCCAATCAGGCCGTTCAGCGCCTGGGTGGCGGCCCACATCAGGTTGGCGCGCACGTCGTAGTTTTCCGGCTCTTTCAGCGCTTTCGGGCCTTCTTCGATAAGCGTCAGCAGAATGCCTTCGGCGAAGCGGTCCTGAATTTTCGCGTTCACCGGGTACGTGACGTACTGCTCGACGGTGTGCACAAACGCGTCCACCACGCCGTTCGCTACCTGACGCGGCGGCAGGGTGTAGGTGTAAACCGGGTCGAGAATGGCGAAGCGCGGCTGCACAAACGGCGAGTGGAACGCTTGTTTATCGCCCGTGGCGCGGCGCGAAACCACCGCGCCTTTATTGGATTCCGAGCCGGTCGCAGGCAGCGTCAGCACCGAGCCCATCGGGATGGCGTCGGTAATATCGCTGCCGCGGGTTTCAAGGATATGCCACGGATCGCTTGCGGCGGTGTAGTGCGCGGCGGCGGCGATAAATTTAGTGCCATCCAGTACCGAACCGCCGCCGACGGCCAGTAAGAATGTCACTTTTTCTTTACGCACCAGTTCAACGGCGTTCATCAGCGTTTCGTAAGACGGGTTCGGCTCGATGCCGCCGAACTCCAGCACGTCGAGACCGTTTAACGCGCTGTAGACCTGATCGAGCACGCCGGTTTTCTTAACGCTGCCGCCGCCGTAGGTAATGAGTACGCGGCTGTCGGCCGGGATGAGCGAGCGCAGTTCGCTGATGGCGCCTTTACCAAAGGCAATGTGGGTCGGATTGTGGAGGTTAAAGTTGTTCATCGAAAACTCCTTCTGGAATAAACGTCACGCCAGGCGTGAAAGGTTGACGACTATTCTCGGCGCGGGAGCGTACAGCCTCAATGCTCATTCCTGCCTTTCTCTTGCCCATTTCTCTTTGCCGCTGGAGGAAACGCATTTTTTTGCGCACACTGGAGGCCGGATAAAAGGCTATCAGGAGCCGTGATTAATGAACCGTGACAGCGTCTGCCGCAAAATTGCCGACGAGATTAGGAGACTGAAAGAGAAAGAAAAAATGCTGGCGTTTCTGCCGCCGGAGGTGCGTCTGCTGTACGGCACGACGCCCGGCGCGCGCACACCGGTCATTTATCAGCCTGGCATCATATTTCTCTTTTCCGGCCATAAAACGGGTTATCTCAACGATAAAGTTTTCCGCTACGATCCGCGCGAATATCTGCTGCTGACGGTGCCGCTGCCGTTTGAGTGCGAAACGTTCGCCACCCCGCAGGAGCCGCTGGCGGGCCTGCGCATTAATATCGATCTGTTACAGCTTCAGGCGCTGGTGATGGAGATTGGCGAAGATGACCACTTCCGGCCCGCGCCCTGTTCGTGCGGCATTAACTCGGGCGTGCTGACCGATGAGATCCTCTGCGCCGTCGAGCGGCTGCTGGAGGTGCTGGAGACGCCGCTCGACGCGCGGATCCTCGGCAAGCAGGTCGTGCGCGAAATCCTGTATCACGTCCTGAAAGGGCCGGGCGGCGGGGCGCTGCTGGCGCTGGTGAGCCGTCAGACGCATTTTAGCCTGATAAGCCGCGCGCTGCGGCGCATCGAAACGCGCTATGCCGAAACCCTGACGGTGGAGCAACTCGCCGCGGAGGCCAACATGAGCGTGTCAGCGTTTCACCATAATTTTAAAGCGGTGACGAGCACCTCTCCGCTGCAATATCTGAAAACCTGGCGGTTGCAGCAGGCGCGGTTATTGATGCTGCATAACGGCATGAAAGCCAGCGCGGCGGCAATGCAGGTAGGGTATGAGAGCGCGTCGCAGTTTAGTCGGGAGTTCAAACGTTATTTCGGCGTCACGCCGGGAGAGGACGCCGCGCGGATGCGCGCGATGGCGTGAGCGGAGCTGGCGCTCCGCCCGAGGTCATTCAGCTTGTTTTTTTCTTCACTACCACCACGATGGCGCCGAGCAGGCCCATGACCAGCAGCGCGATGGGCAGGATCATGAGAAACGTCATGACCTGATCCTCATGGCGTTTAACGAACGGGATCATACTGATGGCATAGCCAAGGCCGGTGACCACGCCGACCCAAATCAGGGCGCTCAGCCAGTTGAAAATCTGGAAGCGGCGGTTAGAGAGGCCGGAGATGCCCGCCATTGTCGGCAGCAAGGTACGCACAAAAGCCAGGAAACGCCCGGTCAGCAGCGCCAGCAGACCATGGCGGTCGAACATGCAGGTGGCGCGGTGGTGGTATTTTGCCGGTAACTGCGCGAGCCAGCCGCGCACGAGGCGGGTATTGCCGAGCCATCGCCCCTGAACATAGCTCAGCCAGCAGCCGAGGCTCGCCGCCGAGGTGAGGATCACAAGCGTCGGCACAAAGTCCATCACGCCCTGGGCTATCATCGCGCCCGCCAGCAGGAGCAGGCTGTCGCCCGGTAAAAACGAGGCCGGCAGCAGACCGTTTTCTAAAAACAGCGTGGCAAACATCACGCACCAGACAACGCCAACGACATGCGGGTCCGCCAGCGCGGCAAAATCGTGATGCCAGAGCGCAGCGATAATATCCTGGATAACAGCCATGGGAGATCCTGTGGAACAGCGGAATTGTGCTTATTGTACCCTTAAATGGACCGGCACATCTGCATTACAGGTTCAACAAACCCTCTCTTTTCCTGGGATAACGGCGTTTTTTTTCACTTCAGGCGATGCGATGAAAGCCTGCGTCCAGATCGGCGATTAAATCTTCGACATTTTCAAGCCCGATGTGCAGGCGCACCAGCGTGCCGGTGAAGTCGACGCCGCCCGCCGGACGAATCGCCGCCAGCTCTTCGGGCTGATTGGCGAGGATCAGCGATTCATAGCCGCCCCAGGAGTACGCCATGCTGAAATGGGTGAAATTATCCAGATAACGCGCGAATTCCGTCTCGCTCAAACGTCTGTCGAGAATAAAAGAGAACAGGCCGCTGGCGCCGCTAAAATCGCGCTGCCAGAATTCATGGCCTTTGCTGCCGGGCAGCGCCGGATGGTTGACGCGCGCCACCTGCGGATGCGCCGCCAGCCATTGTGCGATTTTCAGCGCGCTTTCGTGATGCTGACGCAGGCGCACGGCAAGGGTGCGCAGGCCGCGGCTGGTGACATACGCCGTGTCGGCATCCACCATCTGGCCCATCAGGTAGGCGTTTTCGCGAAGCGTATCCCAGCAGCGGGCATTGGCGACGGCGGTGCCGATCATCGCGTCCGAATGGCCGACCAGATATTTAGTGCCTGCCTGAATAGAAATATCGACGCCGAAATCGAGCGCTTTGAACAGAATGCCCGCAGCCCAAGTGTTGTCCATCATAATAATGGCCTGCGGCGCGACGCGGCGCACCGCCGCGACAATCGCCGGGACGTCATGCACTTCCATCGTGATGGAGCCTGGCGACTCCAGAAACACGACTTTGGTGTTGGGCTGAATATGTTGCGCGATAGCCGCGCCCGCCAGCGGATCGAACCAGCTGGTGGTGACGCCGAGCTTCGCGAGAATTTTGGTGCAGAAATCCTGCGTCGGCTCATACGCGCTGTTGGTCACCAGCACATGGTCGCCCTGTTCAACAAACGCCAGAATAGTATTAGCGACCGCCGCTGCGCCGCACGGAAACAGCGCGCAGCCCGCGCCGCCTTCCAGCTCGCACATCGCCTCCTGAAGCGAAAAGTGGGTCAGGGTGCCGCGACGGCCATAAAACAGTTCCCCCTGCGCGCGCCCGGCGGTGGCCTGTTTTTTCGCCTCAACGCTCTCAAACACCAGCGATGACGCCCGCTGGATCACGCTGTTCACCGAACCTTGCGTGTAACGTTTCGCGCGTCCGGCATGGATGAGCGTCGTCTCGATGTGTTTGTCGGTCATGGAAGGCTCCTGTCTGAACGTCTGGATGTCTAAAACTACGTTACCACGGAAAATCCCCAGCGCCTCGCGCTGTTTTGCGTTTGGCGGGAAAGATGAAAAAACGTCATCTGCGCCGCTTTCCTGTCTGAGCGCAAAGAAAAAAAATGTGCGCTGGCGCACCATGCAAATACTAATGAGAACTACTATCAATTCGATGTCATTTTGATATCATTGTGAGCAGTTTTGTGACTTTCGTCCTGGAGATGCAGAGTGGGAAATAATTTGATGCAGACGGATCTCTCCGTCTGGGGCATGTATCAGCATGCCGACATCGTGGTGAAAATTGTCATGATCGGCCTCATCCTGGCCTCCGTCGTGACCTGGGCGATCTTCTTTAGCAAAAGCGTTGAGCTCGCCGGTCACAAGCGCCGCCTCAAACGCGAGCAGCAGGAGCTGGCAGGCGCCCGCACGCTGAACGACGCGCGCGAGATGGCCGAGCGTTTCGGCCCGAAAAGCCTCAGCGCCCGTCTGATTGACGAAGCGCAGAACGAGCGTGAGCTCTCGGCAGGCAGCGAAGATAACGAAGGCATTAAAGAGCGCACCGGTTTTCGTCTTGAGCGTCGCGTGGCGGCGGCAGGGCGTCACATGGGGCGCGGCAACGGCTATCTCGCCACTATCGGCGCGATTTCTCCGTTCGTCGGCCTGTTCGGCACCGTGTGGGGCATCATGAACAGCTTTATCGGCATCGCCCAGTCGCAGACCACCAACCTTGCGGTCGTGGCGCCGGGTATCGCCGAAGCGCTGCTGGCGACGGCCATTGGTCTTATCGCCGCGATCCCGGCCGTGGTTATCTACAACATTTTTGCGCGCACCATCGGCAGCTATAAAGCGACGCTCGGTGATGTCGCGGCACAGGTGCTGCTGCTGCAAAGCCGCGATCTGGATCTCGAGGCGAGCGCGCAGGCGCAGCCGCAGCCGGTACGTACTGCTCAGAAACTGCGTTTAGGTTAATGCCCTATGGCGATGCGTCTTAACGAAAATCTGGATGATAACGGCGAAATGCACGAAATTAACGTCACGCCGTTTATCGACGTGATGCTGGTGCTGCTGATTATCTTTATGGTGGCCGCGCCGCTCGCGACCGTCGATGTGAAGGTGAATCTGCCGGCGGCGTCGAGCCAGCCGCAGCCGCGCCCGGAAAAGCCGGTCTATCTGTCGGTGAAAGCGGATAAAACGATGTTTATCGGCAACGACCCGGTTACCCGCGACACGATGGTCGGCGCGCTGGACGCGCAGACCGGCGGCAAGAAAGACACCACGATTTTCTTTCGCGCCGACAAAACGGTCGACTACGAAACCATGATGAGCGTGATGGATACGCTACATCAGGCGGGCTATCTGAAAATCGGCCTGGTCGGTCAGGAAGTGACGAAAGCGAAGTAACGCTTAAGCCTTCAGATAACCCTTCAGATAAAGAAAAAGCGCGGCACAGGCCGCGCTTTTTTATGCTCCATCGCCGGGCGTTAACTCAGGTGCTCGCCGCCGGTCACGCCGTGAACTTCGGCGGTGACGTAGCTCGACTCCTGGCTTGCCAGATAGACGTAAATCGGCGCAAGCTCGGCGGGCTGACCGGCGCGTTTAAGCGGCGTCTGCTGGCCGAACTGCGGGATTTTCTCCTGCGGCTGACCGCCACAGATTTGCAGCGGCGTCCAGATAGGGCCTGGGGCCACGATATTCACGCGAATGCCTTTCTCGGCCACCTGTTTCGCAAGGCCGCGGCTGTAGTTCAGGATAGCGGCCTTGGTAGAGGCGTAATCCAGCAGGTGCGGACTCGGCTGATATGCCTGAATGGACGACGTCGTAATAATGCTCGCCCCCGGTTTCAGGTGCGGCAGCGCCTCCTGGGTTATCCAGAACAGCGCGAACACGTTGGTCGCATAGGTTTTCTGAAACTGTTCGCTGGTGAGATCCGCAATATCTTCAACGGCGGTCTGCTTACCGGCCACCAGCGCCAGAATATCCAGCCCGCCCAGTTCTTTAATGGCGCGATGCACCAGCTCACGGGCGAATTTCTCATCGGTCAGATCGCCTGGGATCAGCACCGCTTTGCGGCCTGCCTCTTCAATCAGCGCTTTGACCTCTTCGGCGTCCTGCTGCTCGTCCGGGAGGTAGTTCAGCACCACGTCCGCGCCTTCTCGCGCGTAAGCAATGGCGGCAGCGCGTCCGATGCCGGAATCGCCCCCTGTCACCAGTGCCTTACGATCCTGAAGACGACCGCTGCCCTTGTAGGTTTTCTCGCCGCAGTCCGGCACCGGCTCCATTTTTGCCTGAATGCCCGGCGCAGGCTGTTTCTGCTTTGGATATTCCCCGGTGAAATACTGGGAAGTCGGGTCCTGGATCTTGTTCTGGTCGTTCGCCATAAGTTCCTCCTCGTTATCAAAGCGTATCTCTAAGGGTAGTGCCTTGTGCTGCGCTGTCGAAAATTATCAGGATTTTCTGTATTCACGTTGCGCAGGGTAGTCTTCGGGGCGTGCCTGTAAAGTGAGGCATAGTTAACGCTGCTGCGCCGGGCGGCGCTATCGCTGTGACGCATCAAGCGCGGCACACGCAATCATACCGGCGACGCACATATCGGCGCGCTGTAGCAGGTGACGGAGGTGATAACGCAGAGGAGAGCGGCAAGTGAAAAGCGGGCGCGCTACTTTTTGGCTGAAGGGGCGGGCGGTTCCGGGAGCGGCGTAACGGAGGAGGTCTGGCAGTTGCCATCGGCGAGCTGACGGGTCAGCATCAGCGTTTCGGCTTCCTGCGTTTTGATCTGCTGATAGTGTTGTTCAATCGCCGCCATGATTTGCGCGCGCAGCTGCGGGTGCCGGTTCATGAGTTCTTCCAGCACCGCGCCATACACTTCTTCTTTCACCAGCAACGGATAGATTTCGCGGCGATTATGCCATTTCAGCTGTACCAGGGCGGCCGGGATCGTCAGCACTGCCCGGGTATAACCCGCAATGGCTTCATTCTTTTCGTTAATCAGCGCCTGCAAATTCTGACTTAAGATAAATTTCTGCTCTTCTTGCTTATCTAAAGTGAAATATTGGTGGCTGGAGGTTATTTCCGTCACGCCAGTTAATCCTCGAACTTATAAAAAACGGGGGCGTCTTTTTCCTGGGTAATGAGATTAAGCCAAATTTTATTACCCGCTTCATTTATCTGCGCGGTTTTGGTGGCGATCAGTTCAGCCAATTCTTCAGCGCTAATAGTATTATCTTCGACCAGTTTATTCAGGACTTTAGTGTAAGCCTCGATTTTAACCACACTGAGCAGGCGTGCTTTAATATGGCGGTCGCGTTCTTCAAGCAACACGTTGCCGCTCTGGCCCGCCAGAGATTTGCCGCTCAATATGTCGGTTTCATATTCTTCGAGCTTTGGCTTTCCCTGAGTTAAATTTTCGCTATTTTGTTCGCCGGAGGGTTGGGTGTCGGGTGTAGGAATACGATAACGCGCCGGCACAAGATTGTCGGGCAACATTGATGTTATTTCCTTTTATATCAGAAGGATAAAGGATTGGGCTGAATGGTTTTCGTTGACAATAACATGCCGCAAAATTAAAATCAAAAAAAACGGAGTCTGCACATGAACAGTATTTTTTATTCTGTCATTACCTTGATGCTGCTTTTAAGCGGCGTACTTTTTTTTATGAAAGAAAATGGTGACAATAAACCAGCGAACGGTTCTGGTGCAGAGCCCATGCCGCCACGCAACAAAGAAGAGGGCGAAGACCATTTCTCCGCGCTCCTTAACGCAATTACGCCGTTATGGTACTGGCGCGTTAATCATGAATATATTGATTTTACTAATGCAACCATTAAAAAAATGAGTTTTGAAGAGCTCAATGCGACGCCTGGTTTATTTGAGGCGCAACGCCGTTGCAGTAATCTTAATTCCGCGGTTTATAAATATTACGACAATTTAAAAAAACGCTGTCTGAACGGCGAGTTAGTCACTTTCTCCGATATCGAAGTCCTCAACCTGCGCCACTGCTTCCATGAGTTCAGCCAGGACGCGTACCCGCAACTGGTGGCGATCGTCTGGCCGGAGTATCAGCGCCCGCAGGTCGATATCACGCAGGTCTAAGCCTGCCTTTCTCCGTTGTTGTTGTTATTCCCCTGTTAAGCGTCGTTTGCTGGCGTGTTGCCAGACGTTAACCTCTGTGCGTTATACTGAAAGCCATTCTGGCTATTTTTCAGGACGCTATGGAACGCTTTATCGAAAACGCAATGTACGCTTCGCGCTGGCTGCTGGCCCCGGTTTACTTCGGGCTCTCGCTGGCCCTGCTGGCGCTCACCGTCAAATTCTTCCAAGAAATCTTCCACGTTCTGCCGAACATTTTATCGATAGCCGAGGCGGATCTTATTCTGCTGCTGCTGTCGCTGGTGGATATGACGCTGGTGGGCGGTCTGCTGGTCATGGTGATGTTTTCCGGTTACGAAAACTTCGTCTCCCAGCTGGATATTCATGAAGGTAAGGAAAAGCTAAGCTGGCTTGGCAAAATGGACGCCAGCTCGCTGAAAAATAAAGTGGCGGCGTCCATTGTCGCTATCTCGTCGATTCACCTGCTGCGCGTCTTTATGGATGCGAAGAACGTGCCGGATAATAAGCTGATGTGGTATGTGATTATCCATCTCACGTTCGTGCTATCGGCATTCGTGATGGGATATCTCGATAAAATCTCCCGCGAAAAAGGCTATTAACACGTTACGGCAGACAGGCCGGACGGGTTAATTCTGCGATTAAGCCCCTTCTGATGAAGGGGCCTTTTTTATCCGCCAGGCGGCATAACCCTATGAAAAGAGCGTCCTTAGCGATGGTCTATACTCAGATTTCTTTTAAGGGCTGCCAACCACGGAGGATGAATGGAGTACATTCTGCACACCAATTTTTTACGGCTGATGACCTCGTTAACGTTCTGGGGAAATGTCCTGCTGGTCGTGGCGGTCACCGCCATTACTTACTGGGTCGTGAATAAAGTGCTCGCGCTGCTGCACAAGCGTATCGCCCGCTGGGCGGAGGAGCACAACAACAGCACCGCGTATAAAGTGTTTCTCGACGTGCTGCAAAAGACGCGGCGGATCCTGATTTTATTTGCGGCGTTCCTGTTCAGCCTGCAGTTTGTCAGCCTGCCTGACCGGCTACACAGCACGATTTCCCACGCCTGGTTCCTGGTGCTGGCGTTGCAAATCGCGCTGTGGTTCGATCAGTCGGTGCAGTCGTGGCTGCGCCATTCCCTGATGCGCCCCGGCGCGCACCGCAACCCGGTGACGACGATTATCCTCGGGCTAATGATCCGCGCGCTCATCTGGGCGGTCATGCTGCTGTCGATTCTCGCTAACGCCGGGGTCAACATCACGGCGCTGGTCGCAAGCCTCGGCGTCGGCGGTATCGCCATCGCGCTGGCGGTGCAGACGGTCTTAAGCGACGTTTTCGCCTCGCTTTCAATAGGCTTCGATAAGCCGTTCGAGATTGGCGATTTCATCGTCTTTAACGATGTTTCCGGCACTATCGAGCATATCGGCCTTAAAACCACGCGCATTCGCAGCCTGAGCGGCGAGCAGATTGTCTGCGCCAACGCCATTCTGCTTCAGCAAACCATCCACAACTATAAACGCATGCAGACCCGCCGCATCGTGTTTACGTTCGGCGTTGCGCTCTCCACGCCGCCTGAGAAGCTGCGCCAGATAGGCCCGATGGTGAAAGCGATCATCGAGAAGAGCGGCGACACCCGCTTCGATCGTGCTCACTTTGCCGCGTTCGACCAGGATCGCCTGACCTATGAAGTGGTGCACATCATTAATACGGCGGATTACAACCAGTACATGGATCTGCAGCAGGAGATTAACCTGCGCATTATGGAAGGGTTACAGGAGCTCGGCGTGCGCCTGGCGCTGCCAAGCCGCGTGATTATTCAGTCTGACGGGCCGGAAGAAAAAGAGGAAGACGGTAAGCCGCAGGAGGGTAATCCACAGCAAGCCCACCAGGCGTAACGCTGAAGTATGCAGGGTTCGCAACACCCGCCCCGGTTTGTCCGGCGGCGGGTTTTTTTATGCCAGCGGTTTTGTAAAACGCGCATGGGTGCGTGTGTAGCCCTCGCGTTCGTAAAAACGGTGCGCGTCGAGGCGTTTGACGCTGGTGGAAAGCTCCGTCAGCTCTGCGCCGGCCTTGCGGGCAATCTCTTCGGCACACGCCAGAAGCGCTTTGCCAGTACCTGTACCGCGCATTTTCGGCATCACGACCAGCTCCTGGATTTCGCCAATCAAGCGCAAGTGATGCAGGTGGTATTGCAGATGCAGGGTGATCAGCCCGATCGGTTCGTCATCATGCCAGGCCAGCAGCAGGTGCGTATTGGGTTGCGCCAGGAGACGTGCGAAACCGTCGCGAAACCTGCTTCTGTCAAACGTCGCCTGTTTGAGTTCGCAAATGAGCGCGTAGGCGTGCGCTTCGTCATCAAGGGTGGCGGGGCGGATTTCATTGGCAGGCATTACGCGGCTCCTCAGGCATCCGACGGCGCGGACGCGCGATTAACAGGGCAGAAGACGACATGTACCGCGCCATTGTTGCAGCGTTTGCGGCGCGCGTCAGCCTGTTAAAAAGAGGAGGGTGAACCGCGCGACAGAAGCCGCGCGGTCAGGGGGATTACCACCAGGCTTCCCACATAGCGCCGATATTCAGCGAATCGAGCTGCGACTCTTCGGTGTTGTTCACGCGCGCGGTGCGTTTGTTGTCCACCTCGCCGCCAGTCACGTAGAAGCGCAGCATCGGGCGGAATTCCGGTCCCATCGCAATAGACATATTCTGCGAGAGCGTGACTTTCCAGCCGTCGTTGTCTCCGCCTTCTTTATAATCGACGCGCTGCCAGCCCGCTTCGAGCCAGGTAGAGTGAACGTCGTTCCAGAAATACATCGGGCGCACGATGGCGTTGTAGTTGCGGCGGTTATCGCGGTCGTCACGGTCGTTGTCGTAATCGTGGAACGCCAGCAGGTACTCAATCTGCGCCTGCTGCGTGAACTTATGAAGTCCTTCGAAGCTTGCGTAGACGGTGGTCAGATCGTCGGTTTTGTTATAGACGCTGTTGTCTGAGTTATCGGAGTAGCGGGCGATAAGTTTGTTCACGCCGCTGTCATTGGTGTGGCTCAGCACCACGCCGCCCTGCCAGGCTTTCAGGCGCTCATCGCGATCCACCGCTTTGGAGTCGAACCCGTAGTTGGCGTAAAGCTCCAGATCGAGCGGGCCGACTTTCATGCCGTGCAGTTTCGAGGTGGCCGCGTAGTTGCCTTTATCGCCGGTGCCGGAGCCGCCGGTACAGGTGATGCGCGACGGGTTGGCCTCATCTTCCATCACTTCCGGGCTACAGGATTCGACGGCTGCGACCACCGCCAGATCGAGCTGCACGCCGCCGAGATCGAAGTTTTTCACCCCAGCGCCCTGGCCGTCGTGGTTCATCCAGAAGTAGTCGTTGATGCCTTGTTGCGGACGCTGGTGGAAATCACGACCGGCCCAGAAATAGGCGTTCGGGTTGGATTCGAGCAGATTGGTCACGCCCGCGTAGGCTTTTTTCAGGTTCACTTCGTCGCCCCAGTGGTCAAACATCACGTTGACGTCCCAGATGGCGCCATTGCCGCCTTTAAAGGCTTTAGAGAGCTGGAATTCGCCGCCGTTGCCTTCGTTGCCGAGTCGGCCAATCGCGGACGCGCCGTTATAGGAGCCGTCCACCCCGACATACTTCTGGTCGCCGCTCTGGTAATGCGCGCCGTAGCGGGCGTAGCCGGTGAATTTTACCCCGAACGGGATCGCGAGATCCGGCGTCTGGGCGGTGGATTGCGGCTCGGTGATGACATCCGCTTTCTTGTTCATTGCGGCATCGATTTTCGCCTGACGCTCGGCCAGCGCTTTATCCACCGCTTTTGCCACCATGGCGTCGATTTGTTCCTGCGTATATTCATGAGCGAGCACAGACATCGGGCAAAGCGCGGCGATAACCGCCAGGGTTAAGGGCAGTTTTTTTAACGTAGTCATAATTATCTCTTTATCGTTACTATTATTAAGACAACAGCTTTCCCTTCTGGCGAGCCAGAATTAATGCGCTATCATCGGGAAAACTATTTACGTCGTTTCAGGTACAGCTATTTATCGCAACCCGGATATTTATCCACGGCAATTCTTATTTACTGACGCTGATATAAATGCATCAGCTCTTCAGAAAATTCACGCGCCAGCAGGGAATTCATTAAATGATCCTGCGCGTGCACCATAATTAACGTCATCGGCTGGCGGCCTTCTCCGGCGTCTTGCTCAATAAGCTTCGTCTGCATCTGGTGCGCTTGACGGGCGTAGCCGTCTGCCTCGCGCAGCAGCTGCTGCGCCTCGGTGAAATTCCCGGCGCGGGCGGCGTGCAGCGCTTCAAAACAGAGGCTGCGCGACTGCCCCGCATTGACGATGATTTCCATTACCGCTTCTTCCAGTGCCATCATTATTGATTACTCTTCATCTGTTAAAGGGAAATAACGCGGGCGCAGCCGCCCCCGCATGGCGCAATTCGCCACGCGTGTATTTCGGATACGGTTTTCCGCTCCCGTCTGGATAATGCGCTGTCCTTAGCGCGGCGATGATTATCCGGTGACGGTTTGCGCCGTCGGGGCGGCGTTACGGGCCTTCAGCTCTTCAGTTTTAATTAATGACCGCTCATAGGCGCGCAGGAAAGGCAGGTAAATGAGCGCCGACATCACCATGCAGACCAGGCACATGACCACCGGGGCAAAGGCCCAGTTGGCGGCCCAGGACGCGCCGATAGGCGCAGGCGTCGTCCACGGGGTGAGCGACACCACCTGTTCAATCAGGCCCAGCCGGGTGGCGGTCCAGGCGAGTACCGCGTTCACCAGCGGCACGCAGACGAACGGGAGAAACATCATCGGGTTCATGATGATAGGCGCGCCAAACAGGATGGGCTCGTTGATATTAAAGAAGCTTGGCACGACGCCCATCTTGCCGATGGTGCGCAGGTGCGTGACGCGGCTTTTCAGCAGCAGGAACGCCAGCGGCAGGGTGGAGCCGACGCCGCCAATCAGCAGGTAGTGGTCCCAGAAGCCCTGCAGATAGGTGTGCGGCAGCGCGGCGCCGGCGGCGAGCGCAGCCTGGTTGGCGGAGAGGTTCGCCATCCAGAACGGGTTCATAATGCCGGTGACAATAAGCGAGCCGTGGATGCCCGCGAACCAGAAGATCTGGCACAGCAGCACGGAGAGCAGCACCGCAGGCAGGGAGTCGGAGGCGGAAACCAGCGGCTCCAGCAGATGCATAATCGCCTGCGGCATAATCATGCCGGTCTGCGCTTCGATAAACAGGTTCAGCGGATGCAGCGTGCCCATGACCGCCATCACCGGGATCAGAATTTCAAAAGAGCGCGCCACGCCGGTCGGCACCTCTTTGGGCAGGCGAATCGTCACCTTATGCTGCTTGAGCCACGCGTAGACGCGGGTGGAATAGATGGCGGTGATGAGCGCCGTAAAAATGCCCTGGCCGGAGAGATATTGCGTGGAGATTTTGCCGTCGGCATACGGGGCGGCGACCAGCAGGAACGCCATAAAGGCCAGCAGGCCGGACATCACCGGGTCGAGCTGGAACTGACGCCCCAGGCTCGCGCCTATCCCGACCGAGATAAAAAAGGTCATCACGCCCATGCTGAGGTTAAAGGGCAGCATCAGTTGCTCGCGGTAAGTCTCGGAGAAATCGAGCCAGGCGCGGGCGAAGCCAACCGTGGTATCGGCGGAGAATGGCGGGAAGATAAACACCAGCATAAACGAGCCGATAATCATAAACGGCAGCGCCGCGGTGAAGCCGTCACGAATGGCGATAACATATTTCTGCTGGCCGAGTTTTCCGGCGAGCGGAGTGATCGTCTGTTCAATGACGGCAATCATCGACTGATATAAAGAACTCATGGGCGAGATCCTGTTTCTAATGCGCCGCTTCGATGAGCGAGAGCGCGTAGTCCAGCACTTTGTCGCCACGCTGCATTCCGTAATCCATCATGTCGATGGCCTGAACAGGAATGCCGTGAGCGGCAGCCTTTTGCGACAGCGTCGGTAACATATACTTCACTTGCGGCCCGAGCAGTACCACCTGATATTTTGGAAACTGCGTATCAAATTCGGCAACGCCCCAGGCTTCAATCTGTACCGGGAGGTCCCGCTCCTGGGCCGCGTCCACCATTTTCCTCACCAGCAGACTGGTGGACATTCCCGCAGAGCAACACAGCATAATCTTGTACATGACCTCATCCTTAAATGTAAAAACTTATTGCGGAGATGATTGGATAGGATATGGAAACCGATTTCCATTTATAAAAAATGGAAGTGTGAGCCCTATCATGATCTCCCGCTTATCGCGCGGATTAATTGGATTTGCATCACAGCTTTTCAGGTGAAATTCGTGACACGGATACGAAACGGAAAATCGGTTTCCATGATTTCGGGAAACAGATATACTTCAGCCGGTTATCATCTGAACGATTTTTGATGAAAGTTTGACGCAGAAAACCAGGTTTCTGTCAGGGGAAAAAGATGTCAACAATCAACGACGTATCGCGTTTAGCCGGGGTGTCGAAAGCCACGGTGTCTCGGGTGTTGAGCGGATCGCGCGGCGTGAAGGAAGCCAGCCGTCAGGCGGTGTTGAAAGCGGTGGATGAACTCAACTACCGCCCTAACGTCATCGCGCAGTCGCTGTTAAGCCAGAGCACTGGCTGCATCGGCGTGATTTGCGCGCAGGATAATATCAACCAGACCACCGGTTACCTCTACGCGCTGGAAAAACAGCTCAGCCAGCATCAGAAACACCTGCTGCTGCGCTTCGCCAACAGCAAGCAGGAGGTGATGCAGGCGCTCGACGAACTGACCAGCGGCCTGTGCGACGACGTGCTGATCATCGGCGCGCGGTTTCCGTTAAACATCACGCAGGAAAATGTGATCCTGGTGGACTGCATGGAGAGCGAAAACGCCCCCAGTCTCCAGTACGATCATGCGTTCGCCGTGGAAACCGCCTGTAACTATCTGATTCGTCAGAACCGACGCCAGATTGCGCTCATTTACCCCCACGGCAGCGGCTTCGCCGATCAGGTGCTGCTCGGTTATAAGCTGGCGCTGGAGCGCAACTTCCTGCCGTTTAACCGCAATCTGGTGTTGATGGACGCGACCTCATCGTCGGTGGCGTTGCAGGAGTTGCTCAACAACGCCACGACGGTGAACTTCAACGCGCTGCTGGTGGCCGACGATCAGGAGGCGCAGCGTGTCATCCCGCAGCTCCAGGCGTTTAATAAGTCGGTGCCGGAAGAGATCATGGTCTTTAGCCTCGCGGGCACGCTGCATATGCCAGGCATCCCGACGATCCCGGCTATCGAGTATTCGATGGATGTGATGGCCGCGCGAATTGTCGGCTGGCTGAATGAGAAAACGCAGGATGTGCTCGGCAGCGGCGTGCTGCGGGGCGACTTATTCCTGCCGGAAATCCCTAAGCGCTAAAATAAAAGCCGCCTGCGGGCGGCTTTTTAATGGGGGGGCGTTAATGCACAAAGCGCCGCAGCTGGCGCGTATGCCAGCGGCCCAGCGCGAATACCGTGATAAAGGCGCCTGCCAGCGCGCAGAGCATATCCGCCTGCGTATCCCATTCATCACCCTGGGTGCCGAGAAAATCATCGGCGTCTTTACCGAGCGCCAGCGCCACCCACCATTCAATCAGCTCATAAAACGCGCTGACGGCGAGCGTCACGCAACAGACCAGGCACGCCAGCATCTTTGCCCCGAACCGGTAGCCGCCGCGCGCCAGTACTTCCCGCGCCGCCATTGAGATAACGAGCCCCTGCAAAATATGCCCGAAGCGGTCGTAAGGGTTGCGGGCAAGCCCGAACCACTCCTGCACCGCAAACCCGGCGGGCACGCGTGCATAGGAATACATCCCGCCGACGATAAGCGACACGCATCCCATAAAAACCAACGCATACAGCAGCGGCGTCAGCGGATAGCGCTTCGCGGTGAGCCACAGCACCGGCGCCACGATAAGCACCGGCATCACTTCCATAAGCCAGGTTAGCCTGCGCCCGGTGGTCAGCGCGGTGATGACCAGCAGCAGCGCCAGCAGCGCAACGCCTGCGCTGAGATAAAAGGGACGAGAGGTTTTCATCAGCGATCCTTCACAACGGCCAGGTGAAAAGCGTAAACCAGCAACGTTGATGCTGCGCCGCGCGGCCTTCTGACGGCGCGCCAGGTGAACGTTATCTTATTCATTTTAGATGGATTACGGCCGGGCTCATGATGAAACGCGCGCCGCGTGGGATCGGGCCGCAGAGGAGAGGGCGTATCGTGAGACGGGAGAGCGAAACGTGGGACGCCTGAAATAAAAAACGGGGCCGCGTGGCCCCGTGAGTGTTCAGCGTCAGCGCTTAGAACGATTTGTTCAGGCGCAGGCTGAAGGTGTGTGCCTGGTAACGCTCGGCGGCCTGGAGGTCATAACGCGCGTCAATGCTCAGGTCACTGGCGTTAAACAGCGTGCTGCCGACCGACAGACCCGCCATATCCTTAACCGGCGCGGCACCTTTGGTGGTGAACTGCGTCTCGCCAATGGTATCGGCGGCGTAGGTCGCGGTGTTGCTCGTACGGCGGTTGTCATACTGGTGGATCCAGGAGACCTGCGCGAACGGGGTCAGGCGGCCAAGACCGGTATCGAAGCCTTTCTCGATGCGAGTGCCAAGATCGCTTGTGACCGACTGCGAGTGCGATGAACCTACGTCCAGCGCCATGCCGTTGCCGCCGCTCTCTTTATAGCCATCGACGTGCTGATAACCGTAAGTCAGGCCCGCCATCGGGGTGATCACCACCGCAGCAGGCAGCGTGAACGGGTAGCCGAATTCGCTTTGCAGCGTCACAGACTGGCCGTTGAACTTGCCGTTGGCCGTACCGGAGAAACCGGTGAAGTCTGCGCGACGCACGGTGTCGTAGTTCTGACGGGTCAGCGCGGCAGACAGGTTCACAAACCACGGGTCACCGGAGTAGCCAGCATAGCCAATCACGCCATAGTTATTCGCCGTTGAGTTGTTGCCGGTCAGGTTGTCTTTACCGTGTACGGAGGTGTTGCTGTAGTTCAGCGCCGCACCCACGCGCCAGTCTTCTGCGACGGTACGGTCTGCGCCAAACAGCAGGCCGCCAAATTTCGCGCTGTAACCGCTCACTTCACTGGTGCTGTCCTGACGGGTATAGCCGCCGTACGGTTGCGCCCAGACGATCCAGTCACTGTAGCCGTCACCGGTTGACACGCCGCTCAGGCCCGCCGTTTGCGGACTGCGGATGGTATCCAGATGGTTGCCGACGACACCCATTGCGGTGGAGGTCGCCACGCCGCTCGCCGTGCTGACGTTGATGTTCTGGCTGGTGGAAAGACGCTCGCCTACGCGGTTGGCTTCCTTCGTGCCCTCAATCGCCAGTGATGCGTTGTACAGCTCAAGCAGCTGTGGCGCGATGCCGGAGTAACTGGCGAGGCCATTCAGCGACGACGTCGCGTTCGAGGTGGTGGCTCGCTCAGGCCCGGTGACCGGTGCCACAGGCGGTTTCACAACCACTGGCGGTTTCACTACCACAGGCGGTTTG
Organism: Cronobacter dublinensis subsp. dublinensis LMG 23823; assembly: GCF_001277235.1. Lineage (NCBI taxonomy): Bacteria > Pseudomonadati > Pseudomonadota > Gammaproteobacteria > Enterobacterales > Enterobacteriaceae > Cronobacter > Cronobacter dublinensis. Next base: position 3,793,769 of record NZ_CP012266.1, on the reverse strand, counting down.
CCCGGCACGGTAGGGGTAGTAGGGTTTCCTGGGACGGTTGGCGTTCCGGGCACAGGCGGCGTCGGCGCTTTTTCAAGCTGAACGACCAGCGCGCTGTTGGTCTCGTCAACATAGGTTGAACCCGTGACTTTACCGGCATAGCCCACTGCCTTATAAGCCAGTTTGTCCGCGTTATAGTTCGTGCCGTTGCTGTTAGCGTTGATAACGACATAGCGCTGGCCGGGCGCGAACTTATAGGTATTGCCGGTGCGGGTAAGCGATATGCTGGAGCCTTGATCCACGGTCGCAGAGCCTGTGACGTTCAGGCGGCCATAGCTGGTATCCTGGGCGATATCGCCGCTCGCGGAGGCTGTGTCGCTCACGCCAACGATCAGCGCCGCGCCGGCGTTTTGATGGTAATTGCCGGTGATGGCGATCGGGGCGTTAATCTGAAGCTGCGCCGCATCGTTAAGCACAGTGCCGACGGTGGCGGTGCTGTCATCGCTTGAGAGGCTGTGCGTGGTGAGGCTGGCAACGTTGATATTATCGTTCAGCAGCATTGAGCCGGAGCGGAAGATAACGTCGCTGTTGCTGGCAATCGTACCGATGCCGTTCGTGCTGGACGCCGTTTCGTCATCGCCGACGGTACGCACACCCGTAAGCACGCCCTGTTTATCCGTGCCGCCGATAAATTCCAGTGCCGCGCCATTGTTGGAGGAGATATTACCTTCAATGATGCCGCTGTTAGTGATAGTCAACGCGGAGCCGTTAGTGCCATTGGTAAAAATCGCATTGCCTTTACCGGTAATGGTGCCGTTATTGATAATGGCATTGCTGGCGCCATTACTTCCGGTGATGTAAACACCCTGGGTGCTGCCAGTAATGGTGCCGTTGTTAATCAGCGTCGTGGTGGTCGTCTGGGAGTTATAATTGGTTGCATAAAAGCCGTAACTGCCACTGACGGTACCATTGTTAATAATGGTGCTGGCAGCGGTAGAGTTGCTGTTAGTGTTACCGTTGTAAATACCGACTAAATTGCCAGAGATATCACCATTATTAGTCAGCGTATCAATCTGGCCCAGGTTATACACGCCGACATAATTACTGGCGATTTTGCCGTCATTGGTTAACGATTTAATGATGCCCGTGTTGGTATTGAAAATGCCTGAGTTATAATAACTGGTGCTAGTGTTGATGTTGCCGATGGTGCCGGTATTATGCAGTGTATTAATCGTGCCGGTATTATAAATTGCGCCGTTATTATAATTATACCCGCTGGTGTTGGTGGTCGTGGAACTAATAACGCCAGCGTTTTCCAGCAGATCGATTTTGCCGAGGTTACTCACGCCGGTTCTACCCGTAATCACGCCTGATGAAATATTCTTCAGTGTCCCGAGCGTACCGCTATTAGTAATGCCGCCCTGGCTATAGTTGCCGCCATAATTGTAGTAGGTGTCAGGGCCTTCAATCGTACCGCTGTTGATAAGCGTGCCTACCTGGCTTGTTTCGGTCAGGTTAACCGCGCTGCCGGAATAATAATTGTTGCTGGCAGAGGCCATTTTAATGCTGCCAGAGTTATCGATAGTATCGATCGTACCTTCGTTTTTCAGGCCGTAAGAATAGGTGTCAGTATTTTGGCTGTTGCCTTCAGCGGAAATGACGCCATCGTTATCAAGTAACGTGACCGCAACGCCCTGCCCAATACTGAGCGCCGAACCGGCGCTGCTAAGCGCAGAACCAGTATTCGTTACCTGAACCAGGCTATAGGAGCTTGAGATCTGAACATCAGATTGCTGGCCGGAAATGACATAGTCGCTCGATACTGCAAAGGCATAAGGTGCCAGCAGTCCTTGCGCAGAGGTTAACGCTACCAGCAGGGTGCCTTGCTGGCTAAAACGTGATTTCTTCATGATGTACCGTGCGACGCTGCGCTTCAGGTTAAGGGGAACGGCCGTTATATGCTATCTTCAGATTAATCTGATTACATTTCGCTACGAAATATACATTTGCTTGCAAAGAAAACAATAAGCGGTCGTGAACTATTTTCGGCGCACGACGGGCGGAACTTTAGGACTTAAGTGAAATAAAACGGGTACAGGGCAGGAACAATGGCTAAAAATGACCTCGCTTTTACAGGTGTACTATTGATTAGTATGGCTTTATTTTTAGCCGGATGTGCCGGTAAAAATTTTCGTGAAGACGCCGATGCGCAGGCTACAAAACGTGATCTCATCGGCAAAAATTTTTTTGCGCGCGGCTTACCGCTGCGTACCTGGCAGCGCATAACGCCGCCGGTCACGCGTTTGCGCGTTTACATCGAGGGTGACGGGTTTGCATGGGTGAGCCGCTCGCGACCCTCTGACGACCCGACGCCGCACAACCCCGTAGGGCTGAAGCTCGCAGCGGCGGATCCGTCTGCGAATGTCCTGTATATGGCTCGTCCGTGTCAGTTTATCGGCCTGCCATTGCCGCCCGCCTGCAACGTTCATCTCTGGACCGATCAACGCTTCTCGCCGGAGATCGTGCAGGCGATGGATGAGGTCTTAAGCCAAATTGTGCAGCGCTACCCGCAGGCTCGTATTGAGCTGGTGGGCTATTCCGGCGGTGGAAATATTGCCGCGCTGCTTGCGGCAAGGCGTACGGACGTGGTGTCGCTGCGCACGGTGGCGGGGAACCTGGATGTCGCATACGTGAACGCGCTACACCGCGTCTCGGCCATGCCGGATGCGCAAAGCGCGGCAGACGTGGCAGTGATGCTTGCGAACCTGCCGCAGAGGCATTTCAGCGGTGCGGATGACGACACGGTGCCGCCCGCTGTCGCGACGCGTTTTCAACAGGCGGCAGGCGAGCGCTGCGCGCAGGTTGAGGTCGTACCGGGGATGAACCATGGTTCTGACTGGGCGGCGCAGTGGCCAGAGTTACTTGCGAAAACGCCGGTTTGCCGGTGAGAAAAAACCAATCAGTGATGCGAAAAAGATAGCGCGCAGAGGGAGGCCAGCATCAGGCCACGGCCTGTTACGCGTGGGGCAGGGCATTTAATTAGCGTCATACCCGTATAGGATGGCTGGCTGAAAACAGGGAACCCCGACAGGGGCAAGAAGACAATCAGAGATAATGATGAAGAGTTTTGTAGTTATCATCACAGCTGTTTTAATCACGCTGCCTTTTCACATCCAGGCCGCGCAGAAAAAATCAGCTATGACGTGCAAAGCGCAGGCAGTAACCGAAGCTAAAAAGCTGCTGGCCTTTTATCGGGATAATGACGACCGCGCCGACATTGATAATAACGTGACGCCGCTTGCCAGAATGCGCAACCCGGAAAACCGCGCGCACTATTTCGATGTATTACAGGTCTGGGGAACGATTTATAAAGGGAAATATCGGATGCGATTTCTTTTTCTCAGCGACTGTACGCTGATGGGCGAAGAGATCCTCGAATATGCCAATCCCTGACGTGGTGGTGGGGCCTGGCACAATGGCGACGAGTGAATCGAACGGCGTTCGATGGAGAGTCTGAATCTCCAAAAGCAAAAACCCGCCTTTTGGGCGGGTTCTGTGAATAAGTGGTGCCCGGACCGGACAAAAACGCCGGGAGCGTTTTTGCACAGCGCGCCGCGCTGCCCGCAGGGCGAGTCGCAGGGAGGCGACGAGTGAATCGAACGGCGTTCGATGGAGAGTCCGGATCTCCAAAAGCAAAAACCCGCCTTTTGGGCGGGTTCTGTGAATAAGTGGTGCCCGGACTCGGAATCGAACCAAGGACACGGGGATTTTCAATCCCCTGCTCTACCGACTGAGCTATCCGGGCAACGGGGCGCATTAAACCCGATTCATCTTTCGGCGTCAACGAAATTCCACGAATTCTGCGCCGTCCGCCCATTCCTGCGCCACTTTGCATGCGAAATAGCCATTTTGACGCGTTACGCGAAGAAATGCGTCCAGAGTGCCGAAAGCGGCATCGAAAGCAGCAGCGCGGGCAGCATATTCACGACCGCAAACATCTTGATGCCGCAGATGCGCAGGCCCGTCGCGAGCAGCAGCAGGCCGCCCGTGGCGGTGAAATCGCCCATCATCGCGGGCGTGGTGAGCGGCAGAATAAACACCGCGCTGGCGGCGAGTACCAGCTGGATAATCAGCATCGGGACGGAAATCGCCGCCACGGCAGCGCCGAGCGTGGTGGCGAAAATCGTGGCGGTGAAAAAATCGAGAAACGCTTTGGCGATAAGCACGCTGTTATCGCCGGTCATGCCCTCGCGCATCGCGCCGAAGATACCGGTGCCGCTCGCGCAAAACAGCACAATGATAGCGACGAAGCTCTGCACGACATTATCCTGCGCCGGACGCGCGTTTTTCGCAGGCCGTAACCGGCGCGCCAGCCCGTGCAGGCCATGCACCAGGTTGCCGACACCCTTTTCGAGATAGCAGAGCTCGCCTATCAGCGCGCCGAGCAGCGTCGAGAGCACCATCACCGGCAGGTTCACGCACTTCATCACCAGTAAAATACCGATGCCAAGCGACGCCAGCCCGAAAATAGACGGCATGGAACTGCGCAGCCGCTCGGGAAGACGCTGGCTTAAGGCCGCGCCGAGCAGCCCGCCCAGCAGCACCGCCGCCGCATTGATAAAAGGTCCGGTTACCACATGTTGCTCCTGCTAAGGGTTATCATCGCGCGCTCAGCATAAGCCCGTTACCGGAGCAGGGAAAGCGCGAGCAATAAGAGCATTATTATGCGTAAACAATGCTTACTTATTTTAATCATTTATTTTTTACCTTAATAATCATAAAGGTAAAAATCAACGTCATTGGCATTGTGATTAGAAAATCGATTTTCTGCCCGCGATGGCTTGCCGCTGGTGGCGTAAGGTGACATGATTGCGCGACTTTTCTCCATCAGACAGGGTGCCGCCATGACCGCGCGTGAGTTATCAGCCGTCATTTCTTCGCGACATTGCACAATGCCGCGCGCCCGTCATGTCTGTCCGCCATACTTCCCTGTGCCCACCATGCGGTGAGGCGGTCGCACGCTCACTGCCGGACAACAGTAAAATCAGGCGTGCTCTGCTTTTACTGATGTCTCGCGGTCGGAGCTGGGAACCAGTCAGACCATCATCGTTTCGCCGGGCTCCGTCCCGTTGCCGTGCCCGAAGGCGCTTACACCGACACTCAGGGTTTTTGTGCTTATGAAATCGTTAAAAATTGCCGCCAGCCACGCCGTGGCTTCTCTGCTTTCGACCTCCCGCGACGTGGTGACGCTCGACAGCACCGATTTTACCGACGTGGCCGCCGTCGTGCTCAGCGTGCCTGACACTCGCAGCGGTATCCTCGCGCTGCTCGCGCGCACCGGGTTTAACCTGCCGGTTTTTGTTTATTTGCAGGAGGGGGAAACCTGCGCGCTGCCGGTCAGCGGCACGCTCACAGGCAGCGCGCAGGGGTTTCTGGCGCTCGAAACCGCAGCGCTGGCCTATGAAGAAAACCTGCTACCGCCGTTTTTCGACACACTCACACAGTATGTGGAGATGCAAAACAGCACCTTTGCATGCCCCGGCCACCAGCACGGTGAGTTCTTCAGAAAGCATCCGGCGGGCAGGCAGTTTTACGATTTCTTTGGCGAAAACGTGTTTCGCGCCGACATGTGCAACGCGGATGTGAAACTTGGCGATTTGCTGATCCACGAAGGCTCCGCCAAGCACGCGCAGAAGTTCGCCGCGAAGGTATTTCACGCCGATAAAACCTATTTCGTGCTTAACGGCACCTCGGCGGCCAATAAAGTGGTGACCAACGCGCTGCTGACGCAGGGCGATCTGGTGCTGTTCGATCGCAATAACCATAAATCCAACCACCACGGCGCGCTTATTCAGGCGGGCGCGACGCCGGTCTATCTCGAAGCGGCGCGCAACCCGTTCGGGTTTATCGGCGGGATCGACGAGCGCTGTTTTGAGGAAGATTATCTGCGCGCGCTGATTGCCGAAGTGGCCCCGTCGCGCGCGCAGGAGACGCGTCCGTTCCGGCTGGCGGTCATTCAGCTTGGCACCTACGACGGCACCGTTTATAACGCCCGTCAGGTGGTGGATAAAATCGGCCACCTGTGCGACTACATCCTGTTTGACTCCGCGTGGGTCGGCTATGAGCAGTTTATCCCGATGATGGCCGACTGCTCGCCGCTGCTGCTGGAGCTTAACGAAAACGATCCGGGGATTTTCGTCACCCAGTCGGTGCACAAGCAGCAGGCCGGGTTCTCGCAGACCTCGCAGATCCACAAAAAAGATAACCATATTCGTGGTCAGGCGCGCTTTTGCCCGCACAAGCGGCTCAATAACGCCTTCATGCTGCACGCCTCCACCAGCCCCTTTTATCCGCTGTTCGCGGCGCTGGACGTCAACGCGAAAATCCACGAAGGCGAGAGCGGCAAGCGGCTGTGGGCCGACTGTGTGGAGCTTGGCATCGAGGCGCGCAAAGCGATCATCGCCAACTGCCGGATGATCAAACCGTTTATTCCGGATACGGTAGCAGGGCGGCCCTGGCAGGATCACCCGACCAACGCCATCGCCCGCGAGCGGCGCTTTTTCAGCTTTGAGCCGGGCGCGGCGTGGCACGGCTTTGCCGGTTACGCGCGCGAGCAATATTTCGTCGACCCGTGCAAGCTGCTGCTCACCACGCCCGGCATTGACGCAGAAACCGGCGAGTACAGCGATTTCGGCGTGCCGGCGGCGATCCTCGCGCATTACCTGCGTGAAAACGGCATCGTGCCGGAAAAGGCGGATCTCAACTCGATCCTGTTTCTGCTGACGCCCGCCGAGAGCGCGCAAAAAATGGCGCATCTGGTCGCGATGCTGGCGCGCTTTGAGCAGCATATCGAAGACGATACGCCGCTTGCCGATGTGCTGCCGACCATCTGTCAGAAATACCCGGTACGTTATAAAGGCTACACCCTGCGCGCGCTTTGCCAGGAGATGCATAACCTGTATGTGAGCTTTGACGCGAAGGCATTACAGCGCGAGATGTTCCGCAAGGCCGGGCTGCCGCAGGTCGTGATGAACCCGCAGCAGGCGAACATCGAGTATATTCGCGGCAACGCAGAGTTGGTGCGCCTTAGCGAGGCCGAAGGGCGCGTGGCGGCGGAGGGCGCGCTGCCGTACCCGCCGGGCGTGTTGTGCGTGGTGCCAGGCGAAGTCTGGGGCGGCGCAGCGCTGCGTTATTTCCTGGCGCTGGAAGAGGGCGTGAACCTGTTACCGGGCTTTTCGCCGGAGTTGCAGGGGGTTTACAGCCAGACCGATCCGGATGGCATCAAGCGGTTATACGGGTATATGTTGCGCGAGTAACGCGTGGCCGGGCGGGATAACGGCTGGCGGAGGTTTTATTTGACGCTGGCGGGTGCGCTTCGCTTACCCGCCCTACGATAAACAATGCCTGAAATGTAGGCGGGTAAGCGCAGCGCACCCGCCGTAAAGCACCGCCGTAAAACGCCCGCCGTAATATCACGCTTCTCCCTCTGCCCGGCGGTACAGCCGCCGCGGATGGCCAATCTTGCCGTACAACATCTCCACCTTCAAAAAACCGCTCTCCACGCAATGCTCCAGATACCGCCGCGTGGTGGTTTTACTTAAGCCTGTCGCGCTGACCACATCATCGACCGAAAAAATCTGCTCGCCGCGTCCGGTAAAGAGCCGCTGCACCAGCGTGAGCGTATTCTCCTCGATGCCCTTCGCGCCGGAGTCCGGCCGGAAGCTGCGCGCCTGCAACTGATAGAGCGAATCCACGTTCTGCTGATCCACAATCTTCCACACCCGCTGCTGCTCGCGAAACTGCACAAAGCGCTCCAGTGAATGGCTCAGGCGCTTCCACGACACCGGCTTTAATAAATAATCGAACGCGCCGTTGCGAATCGCCTGGCTACAGGTATCCATATCGCTCGCGGCGGTAATAAAAATCACCGAACAGGCGCTGTTCTTGAGCGTCAGGCTCTCCGTCAGCGTGATGCCTTTCCCGTCCGGCAGATAGTTATCAAGCAGCACCAGATGCGGGCGCTTGTCGCGGATCTGCCGCTCGGCGTCGGCGAGCGTCGTCGCCATACCCACCAGCCGCAAATGCGGGTGCTGTCTGACCATTTCGGCATGCAGCGCCGCCAGCTGGTTTTCATCTTCCACAATCAGTACGTCGGTCATCTCAGGTGGCATAGTCAGGTTCTCCCTGCGGTTGGGCCGGACGAGTGTCGGGCGCGTCAGGAATAAAAAGTGAGAAAATCGTGCCGCGCGGCGTATTGGCGGACACTTCCAGCGTGCCGCCCGCGAGCTTCACATAGCTGGCGATAAGATGCAGGCCGATCCCGTGATCGCCGCGGCGCTTGGTGGTAAACCCCGGATCGAAGATCCTGTCGCGAAGCGCAGGCGCGATCCCGACGCCGCGATCCGCCACTTCGATAATCAGCTCCCGCTCATTCAGGCGGATCAACACTTCGACCGGATCGTGCGGCCCTTCGGCGCGTTGCGTGGCTTCAATCGCGTTATCCAGCAGATTGCCGATAACCGAAATCAGCTCCGCCTCGCCAAGCCCACGGAACGCGCGCGTCATCTCGCAGGCCGGGTCGAAGGTCAGCGTCACGCCTTTCTCCCGCGCTCTGGCGCATTTGCCGATAAGCAGCCCGCAAAGCGTGGGGGAGTGGAACCGCCCGGAGATAAAATCGAGCAGCTCCTGCGTGTGCTCGGTCTGGGCCTGGATATAGCTCAGCGCCTGATCGTAATGCCCAAGATGCAGCAGCCCGGCGAGCGTCGACATCCGGTTGAGCTGCTCGTGGCGCAGAATGCGCAGGTTGTCCGCGTAGCGTTTCACCTGGCTTAGCTGCACGCTCAGGCTGTCGATATCCTTACGGTCGCGAAAGGTGATAACCCAGCCCTGAAGCTCGCCTTCCAGCAGAATGCGCACCCGGCTTGCGATCACCGTGACATGGTTGAAGACGCAAATCTCATCGTGCGTGTCGTTTTCCAGCATCACCTGCGGCGAGAAAAAAGAGACCGGATTAATCACCGTCTCCAGCGGCTGTCCGCGCAGCGCGCGCGAGGAGAGATTCAGCCCCAGCAGTCGCTTGGCGGCGCGGTTGATTACCGCGATGCGCGACTGCTCGTCGATGGCGATAACGCCTTCGTAGATGGATTCCATCAGCGCCTTTTGCTGGCGCACCAGCAGTCCGATTTCTCGCGGCTCCAGAAAAAACATCTGTTTTTTAATGCTGCGGGTGAAGAACCACGAAAAGATAAACAGCGCCAGCAGCAGTAGCAGCGCGCCAATCAGGATATTCACCACTTTGCCAAGCGTAATCGTATCGAGATAGCTGGTCAGATAGCCGACCGACACAATGCCGATGACGTTGCCCTGCTCATCAAAAATCGGCGCTTTGCTGCGCAGCGATATCCCAAGCCCGCCCCGGCGAATGCTGGTAATGGTTTTTCCTTCGAGAACATCCTGATTATCGCCGCCAATCAGCGGCGTGCCGATGCGGTCATGAAACACGGAATGAAACAGGTGCAGGCCTTTCTTATCGCCAATAACCATAAAGCTGGCGTCGCTGTGGCGCGCCATACCGGTCATAAAGGCATTAATCGCCGGAATATTACGTTCTCGTACTGCTTCACGTAATGACGGAATGAGAGAAATCTCTTCCGCCTGTATTCTCGCGCGGCTGCTCATCTCCTGATAAAGCTGGCGGCTGACGTCGAGATAATAATAAACGCCGAGCGCCGTAAACAATACGGAGAAGAATATGATGAGATGAATAAATAACTTAATGCGAAAGGAAAACTTCATCATTCATTAGCGCGCCGGAATGCAAACAGTAGAGAACTGTATCATTTTTTCAGGCGCTTAGCGGAACGGCGCCTGAAACTTGTGATCCCCTGCACAGGGCACGGCGCGCGCGGGTAACTGTTTATCCGCATTCGGTTTTTATGCTGAAAATGACGCGCACGGAATAAACGCCATAAAAACCATGCCCGTAAATTGAGCGTGGATCACATCGTGTTAATTAAAACCATAAACACCATAGGTGCCATTAAATTACCGGTGTCTATCCGGCCTTCCTCACAAATTGTAAGGGTAACCTCTTTTAGGCTTAACGGGAAATATAACTACGGAGCTTAATTAAATGAGCACAACCGATGATTCTTACGTTGTACCCCACAACCCGTCTGCAACGAAGCAAATATCACTGAAAGAAAAGTGGTGGCATATCATGGATACCTGGAAAGTCGGGATTGTTCCATTGCCGCTGTTTATCCTCTCCGGCGCGCTTATCGCCATTGACTGCCTCGGCGGCAAGCTGCCGAGCGACATCGTGGTGATGGTCGCGACGCTGGCGTTCTTCGGCTTCGCCTGCGGCGAGTTCGGCAAACGCCTGCCTGTTGTCGGGAAAATGGGCGCGGCGGCGATTTGCGCCACTTTCATTCCTTCCGCGCTGGTCTATTACGGCTGGCTGCCGGATGTCGTCGTGGAGTCCACCACCAAATTCTATAAATCCACCAACATTCTCTATCTCTACATCTGCTGCATTATCGTCGGCAGCATCATGAGCATGAACCGCACCACGCTTATCCAGGGGTTTCTGCGTATTTTCTTCCCGATGCTGTGCGGTGAAATCGTCGGCATGCTGGTGGGCATGGGCGTCGGTATCGCGCTCGGCATGGAGCCGTTCCAGATTTTCTTCTTCCTGATCCTGCCTATCATGGCGGGCGGCGTGGGCGAAGGGGCTATCCCGCTTTCCATCGGTTACGCGACGCTGCTGCATATGGATCAGGGCGTGGCGCTGGGCCGCGTGCTGCCTATCGTCATGCTCGGCAGCCTCACCGCCATCATTATTGCCGGCTGCCTTAACCAGCTCGGCAAACGCTACCCGCACCTGACCGGCGAAGGCGAACTGATGCCGGATCGCGGCGACAAACCGCAAACCCAGACGCTGACCACCGCCTTTAGCGGCAAGGCAGACGTCACCACTATCGCCTCCGGCGCGCTGCTGGCGGTGCTGCTCTACATGCTCGGTATGCTCGGCCACAAGCTGATTGGCCTGCCCGCGCCGGTGGGCATGCTGTTTATCGCGGTCTTTATCAAGCTGGCGCACGGCGTCTCCCCGCGCCTGCTCGAAGGCTCGCAGGTGGTCTACAAATTCTTCCAGACCTCAGTGACCTACCCGATCCTCTTCGCCGTCGGCGTGGCGATCACCCCGTGGGAAGAGCTGATGCACGCTTTTACGCTTAATAACCTGCTGGTGATTGTCAGCACCGTGTCGGCGCTGGTGGCGACGGGCTTTTTCGTCGGCAAGAAAATCGGTATGCACCCGATTGATGTCGCCATCGTCTCCTGCTGCCAGAGCGGGCAGGGCGGCACCGGCGACGTCGCCATTCTCACTGCGGGCAACCGCATGACCTTAATGCCTTTCGCTCAGATAGCCACTCGCATCGGCGGCGCGATTAACGTCTCGCTCTCCCTGCTGGTACTGGGCAATTTTCTTGTTTAATCATCAGGATATGCTGTTATGAAACTTGCGAGTTATCTCCATCAGGGCCGCCGCAGCTACGGCATTGTCACGGATAAAGGTGTAGTGGATCTGGGCTCCCGTCTCGGGGCGGATTATGCGGATCTCAAAACGCTGCTGGCGCAGGACGCGCTGGACAACGCGCGCCGCTACGCCGCCGCGCCCGCCGATATCGCGCTTTGCGACGTGACGTTTTTGCCGGTAATCGAACAGCCGGAGAAAATCCTCTGCGTGGGCATGAATTACGCCGAGAAACGCAAAGAGTTTGACCAGCACAACCCGGCGCCGACGCTGTTTGTCCGCTTCCCGGATTCCCAGACCGGCCACAACGCGCCGGTGCTCAAACCGCGCCACTCCAGCGAGTTCGATTACGAAGGGGAGCTGGCGGTGATTATCGGGCGCGGCGGCGAGAACATCGCCCGCGAGGCGGCGCTTTCGCACGTGGCGGGCTACAGCTGCTACATGGACGGCTCGGCGCGCGACTGGCAGCACACCTGGTTTACGGCGGGCAAAAACTGGCGGCAGACCGGCGCGTTCGGCCCGTGGATGACCACCGCCGATGAAATTCCCGATCCGCACCAGCTCGCCATCCGCACCTGGCTTAACGGGCGCATGGTGCAGGATGACAACACCCGCAGCATGATCCATGGCGTGGCGGAGCTTATCGAATATATCAGCACCTTCACCCGCTTAAGCGCGGGCGATGTGATCATCACCGGATCGCCAGGCGGGGTCGGTAAAAAACGCACGCCGCCGCTGTTTATGAAGCCGGGCGACAAAATCGAGGTGGAGATCGAGCGGATCGGCCATCTGTGCAATGTGATCGCCGAAGCGCCTGTCGCGCAACCGGCGCCCGCCCACTAAACGACGCCGGACGGACGTATGAGCACTCTGGAACTGGTTACCGTGGCGCTTGCCCGCCAGCCGCAGGAAAAAGCGCGCGTCGCCGCGTTTCTCGCCAGCCATCAGCTGGGGATGGATGAAGACGTCACGCATGTCGTTATCGCGCTCGCCCAGGGCGGCATCGCGGGCTGCGCCGGGCTTGCGGGCAACGTCATCAAAGGCGTGGCGGTGGATGAGCGCTGGCGCGGCGAAAACCTCAGCGCGCGGCTGCTGGTGGAGGTCGAAAACCTGGCGATGAGCCTCGGGCACTTTCATCTGTTCCTCTGCACACGTCCGTACCACCTGGAGCGCTTCCGGCGCTGCGGTTTCTGGCCGCTCGCCCAGTGCGACGATATCGCCGCGCTTCTTGAAAACACACCCTCCTGCATTCGCCGTTACTGCCAGCAGCTTGGCAGACTGAAACAGCACGGCGAGCGCATCGGCGCGGTCGTGATGAACGCCAACCCGTTTACGCTCGGCCACCGCTTTCTGGCCGAACAGGCGGCAAGAGAGAGCGACTGGCTGCATCTTTTTGTGGTGCGCGAAGAGGCGTCGTTTTTCCCTTACCGCGAACGGCTCGCGATGGTGCGGGCGGGCGTCGCGCATCTGCCGAACGTGACCGTGCACGAAGGCTCGGCGTATCTGATTTCCCGCGCCACCTTTCCGGGCTATTTCCTCAAGGAGCGCGGGCTGGTGGATAAGGCCTGGAGCGGGCTGGATTTACAGATTTTCCGCCGTTATATCGCGCCTGCGCTCGGGATTACGCAGCGCTTCGTCGGCAGCGAGCCGTTCTGCCCGGTCACGCGCGCCTATAACCAGGCGATGCACGCGTGGCTTGAGCGCGCGCCCATGAGCGCCGCGCCGGTGGACGTTATCGAAATTCCACGCCTCAGCCACGCGGCGGGCGAGGCTATCTCCGCGTCCGAAGTGCGCCGCCTGCTCAGGGCGCAGCGCTTTGCTTCGATTCGCGAACGGGTGCCGGAAAGCACCTGGACCCTTCTTGCGCAAAGTTATCGCGCCGAAGTGGCATGAATTCTTCTCTGACAGGACAACCGTAATGAAGATAGTCAAGGAGGCGCTGGCGGGGACCGCCGAGTCCAGCGACCTGATGGTAAAAATCGCCCCGGCGGCGGGCGAGCTGGAGATTGAAATCTACAGCGATGTGATAAAGCAGTTCGGCGACCAGATCCGCCGCGTAGTGCAAGAGACGCTCGCGGCGATGGACGTAGACGAAGGACTGGTGATTATTGAGGATAAAGGCGCGCTCGACTGCGTGATCCGCGCCCGGCTGCAAAGCGCCATTCTGCGCGCCTGTGAGGCGCAGCCGCTGCGCTGGGAGGCACTCAAATGAGCAAACTTCGCCGCAGTATGCTGTTTTTACCCGGCGCTAACGCCGCCATGCTCTCCACCGCGTTTATCTACCGCCCCGATTCCATCATGTTCGATCTCGAAGACGCCGTGGCGCTGCGCGAAAAAGACACTGCGCGCCTGTTGGTCTTCCACGCCCTGCAACATCCGATGTACCGGGAGATTGAAACCGTGGTGCGTATTAATCCGCTCAGCACGCCGTTCGGGCTGGCGGATCTCGACGCGGCGGTGCGCGCAGGCGTGGACGTGATCCGCCTGCCGAAAACCGACTCCCCGGACGATATCGACGAGCTGGAAGGTCATCTGGCGCGCATCGAGCGCGAATGCGGGCGTGCGCCGGGCTCGACGCGCATCATGGCGGCCATTGAGTCGGCGGTGGGCGTTATCAACGCGGTGGCGATCGCCCGCAGCTCGCCGCGGCTTATCGGCATTGCGCTCGCGGCGTTCGACTACGTGATGGATATGCAGACCGAGCGCGGCGACGGCACCGAACTCTTCTATGCCCGCTGCGCGGTGCTCCATGCGGCGCGCGCCGCCGGGATAGATGCGTTCGACGTGGTGTGGTCTGACGTCAATGACGAAGCGGGTTTCTTAAAAGAGGTCGAGCTTATCCGCAAGATGGGCTTTAACGGCAAATCGCTGATAAACCCGCGCCAGATAGATCTGCTGCATAACGCCTACGCGCCAACACAAGACGAAGTGGATTACGCCCGCCGCGTGATTGCCGCTGCCGAAGAGGGCGAGCGCAACGGGCTGGGTGTGGTGTCGCTCAACGGCAAGATGATTGACGCGCCGATTATCAACCATGCGCAGGTGGTGCTGGAACGCGCCGCGGCCTCCGGCGTGCGCCGTTAAGGAGAGAACCATGAACCAGACAGAACTTTTGCACGTGCAGTTTCCGCACCTGCGCGACCTGACGCCGTTCGACACCGCCCATACCGCCACGCCGTGGCTGGCGGACGATGAATGCAAACACGCCCGCAAACTCTGCGCGTCGCTGGAAGAGGCGGTGCGAAAAAGCGGCCTGCGCGACGGAATGACGATTTCATTCCACCACGCGTTTCGCGAAGGCGACCGGGTGATTAACCAGGTGGTGGCGACGCTCGCGCAGATGGGCTTTAAAAACCTGACGCTGGCGTCCAGCTCGCTGATGACCTGCAACGATCCGCTCATCGAGCATATTGAAAGCGGCGTCATCACGCGGATTTACACCTCTGGCATGCGCGGCAGGCTGGCGGATGCCATCTCTCACGGGCTGATGGCCGAGCCGGTGCAGATCCACTCCCACGGCGGGCGCGTCAAGCTGTTGCAGGATGGCGAGCTGACGATTGACGTGGCGTTTCTCGGCGTACCGTGCAGCGACGAATTCGGCAACGCCAACGGCAGCCACGGCAAATCCTGCTGCGGCTCGCTCGGCTACGCGATGGTGGACGCACAGTTCGCCCGTAACGTCGTGCTGCTGACCGAAACGCTGGTGCCTTACCCGAACATGCCCGCGAGCCTGTCGCAGGATCGCGTGGATTTTGTGGTGCCGGTGGAGAGCGTGGGCGACCCGGCGAAGATAAGCGTGGGGGCGGCGCGCGTCACCAGTAACCCCCGCGAGCTGATGATTGCCCGCTACGCCGCAGATGTTATCGAGCACTCCGGCTATTTCAACGAGGGCTTCTCGATGCAGACCGGCTCTGGCGCGGCATCTACCGCCTGCACGCGGTTTCTTGGGGAGAAAATGGCGCGCCGCGGCGTGAAGGCGCGCTTCGCGCTCGGCGGCATTACCGGCAGCCTGGTGGATCTGCATGAAAAAGGGCTGATCGACGTCCTGCTCGACACCCAGTGCTTTGACAGCCAGGCGGCGGCGTCGCTCGCGCGTAACCCGAAGCATATCGAAATCTCCACCAACGTTTACGCAAGCCCCGCCAGCAAAGCGGCCTGCTGCGACAAGCTCGACGTGGTTATCCTGAGCGCGCTGGAAATTGACGTCGGGTTTAACGTCAACGTGATTACCGGCTCCGACGGCGTGATGCGCGGCGCCTCCGGCGGGCACTGCGACGTGGCCGCGGCGGCGAATCTCACCATCGTGGTGGCGCCGCTGTTGCGCAGCCGCATTCCGACGGTCGTGAAACGCGTCACGACCCGCCTGACGCCGGGCGAGAGCATCGACGTGCTGGTCACCGATCACGGCATTGCGGTCAATCCGGCGCGGCCTGAGGTGCGCGAGCGGCTGGTCGCGGCGGGGCTTAACGTCGTTGATATCCACGCGCTGTGCGAACGCGCCGTGGCGATCGCCGGCGAGCCGAAACCGATTGAATTTACCGACCGCATCGTTGGCGTGGTGCGCTACCGTGATGGCAGCGTTATCGACGTGGTGCGTCAGGTTAAGGAGTAACGCATGGAAATTGATACGCCCTTTTATCCGGGCGTCACGCTTGATGAGCTGCTGGCGGCAAAAGAAGCGCGCGCGGGCCGCCAGCAGGCGTGGCTTGCCCGCTACGGCCAGCCGGTGATTTCACTCTCGCTGGTGACGCCCGGCCCGGTGAAAGACAGCGTGCGCTACCGTAACGCGTTCGCGGTGGCGGTTCAGGCCTGCGATCAGCTGCTGTGGCAGCATCGCTGGTCGTGGCTCGCGCGCGAAGTGTTTCACGCGCCTGCGGGCCCGACGGCGCTCTGGAGCGTCGCGCACCCGGCGAGCGAAATCAAAGCGCTGTGCGTGGCGCTTGAGCAGACGCACCCGCTCGGCAGGCTGTGGGATTTCGACGTTCACTGTCCGCAGGCGGGCCAGGTGGGGCGCGCGTCGCTCGACCGTCCGGGGCGGCGCTGCCTGCTGTGCGACGAACCGGCTCACGCCTGCGCCCGTTCGCGTCGTCATCCGCTGGAAGAGGTGGTCGGGCGCGTGGAGAAGATGATTGATGACTGGTTTGCCCGCGACTGACACGTGCCCGGCGCGCGTGGCCGATGTGCCGCTGCTCGCTGTGGCGGCGCTGTACGCCGAACTGAACCTGACGCCGAAACCAGGGTTGGTGGACCGCGCCAACAGCGGCGCGCACCGGGATATGGATCACGCGCTGTTTGTCGCCAGCATCAACGCGATCGCGCCGTGGCTGCGGGTGTTTTACCAGCAGGGCGCGCAGGACGCCGGGCAACCGGAACGCGAGATGCTGCGGCGCCTGCGCCCGGCGGGGCTCGCCTGCGAACAGGCGATGTTTAGCGCCACCGGCGGCGTAAACACGCATAAGGGCGGTATTTTCTCGCTCGGCCTGCTGTGCGCCGCCGCAGGGAGACTTTCGGCTAAGGGCGAATCGCTGAGCGCAACCACGCTCTGCATGACGGTGAGCGCGATGACCCGCGGCATGGTGGCGCGCGAGCTGGCGCACGGGCGACGTGCGGCGACGGCGGGCGAGCGGCTGTATCGCGAGTGTGGTCTCACAGGCGCGCGCGGCGAGGCGGAGAGCGGTTTTGCGATAGTGCGCCGCCACGTTTTGCCGTTCTGGCAGCCTGCGCAGGGCGAGCGAGGTTTGCAGCAGGCGCTGCTGCGGCTGATGGCGGTTAACCCCGATACCAATCTGGCGTCACGCGGCGGGCTTGCGGGGCTGCGCTACGTGCAGGCGTATGCGAGCGGTCTGCTGGCGCGCGGCTGGGACGAGGATGCGCTGCGGGAGATGGACCGCGCATTGATTGCACGCAACCTCAGCCCCGGCGGCAGCGCAGATTTGCTGGCCGTGAGTTGGCTACTGGCGGCGTTGCCGTCGTGATGGGGCATAAAAAAAGGCGGGTGCGCAGCGCCACCCACCACGGGACGGCGCTGCACTACGCCGCGCTATTTGCGGCGGTAGCTTTTCTGCGCGGTATTCACTTTATAGAGATACCGGCGCGATTCCGCTGACGGATGGCGGGTGGTAAGCGTCTCGTACACATCCCCTGGCGACAGGCGGTTAATGATATTCACCGCCTGATCTTTATCGCTGGAGAACACGCGCAATACGCTACCTGCGCCGCCGTTGTACGCGGTAATAACGGCGTAACGACGCGAGGTCGGGTTGGCGATGCCGCCCAGATACACATTGTCGAGCATCGCGAGATACGCAGTGCCGGTATCAATGTTGCTCTGCGGATCGAACAGATAGCTGCGGCTCGGCGTGCCCCATTTACCCTGCGAACGGAAGACATCCTTACCGGCGCTGTGCTGCACGACCTGCATCAGCCCGAGCGCGTCGGCATGGCTCACCGCATACGGGTTAAAGGACGATTCGGTCTGCATAATCGCGAGGATCAACGCCTCATCCACGCCATATTTACGCGACGCCTGACGCACCATACCGATATATTTATGGGCGCGTTTATCGAGGTGGTTCGGCACCAGGTTGATGGTCACGCTGTAGATAATACGCAGGCCGTTGCTGCGGCTTTTCAGACGCGTTTGCAGCAGGTAGTCGGCGAATTTCGAGGCGCGGCCTTCCCAGCGGATCGGCTGCCCGGTGTTGTCCACCACCTGGCCGTAGAGGAAGGGCTCGCGGGAGATCTGAATATCGTTAACGTCAGAATAGAGATCGATAGAGCCCGGATCGTCGCCCATCAAAAGCGTCGTAATAATCGCCTGACGCAGGCGCGCCGCCGGTTCGGTTCCGGCTATCGTCTCCACCGTAATGGTGCCGTCGTCGAAGTTAATATGGCTGCGGGTCTGGTACTGGTCGGTGTACTTAACGTAATCCTTCGGGCCCGCGATCAAAACTTCATTAAATCCCCAGATGTTTTCAATGTTATGGGCAAACTGGCCCATCAGAATATCAAACCCGTTGGTGTCCTTAATCCAGGCCTCGTTATAGGCGTTTTCAGCATTTTTTTTACTGGAACAGGAGATGAGCAACGGCGCTATCAACGCGAGCGCAAATATTTTTTTCATCATTCCGGGCGTGCTGTTGGGTTAAATGAAAGGGCCAGAGGCCCTTACTGTTGTTCCGGCGGCGTGTAGCCTTCGATGTGCACCTCTTTGCCTTCAAACAGGAAGTTCACCATTTCCTGCTCCAGCAGCTTGCGATGCTCCGGGTTCATCATGTTGAGTTTCTTCTCGTTGATAAGCATGGTTTGCTTCTGCTGCCACTGCGCCCAGGCTTCCTTTGAGACTTCGTTATAAATACGCTTACCCAGTTCGCCCGGATAGAGCTGGAAATCCTGGCCTTCGGCGTCGCGCTGAAGGAAAGTACAAAAA
This sequence comes from Cronobacter dublinensis subsp. dublinensis LMG 23823, assembly GCF_001277235.1. Classification (NCBI taxonomy): domain Bacteria; kingdom Pseudomonadati; phylum Pseudomonadota; class Gammaproteobacteria; order Enterobacterales; family Enterobacteriaceae; genus Cronobacter; species Cronobacter dublinensis. The sequence continues at coordinate 3,774,825 of NZ_CP012266.1, read as the reverse complement.
ATGGTTCTGCTCATCATTAATCCTCATGAATGGCGCGAGCGGGGCGGGACGCCACCGGCTCTGCGCGCACTTGCTGTAACAGGCGCTCAACGGGAGCGGCGAGGCCCACCGCAGGCGGCTGGGCTAAGTTATACCAGAGACCCGTCGCTTCATCCATGCAGGCGGCGGTCTGCTGCACGCCAAGCCACATCGGCACAATATCCAGATGGAAATGGCTGAAGGTGTGGCGAAACGCGGTGAGCTGCGTCAGGCCGTCGGCGGAAATGCCGCGGGCATGCAGCCAGTCGCGCAGCGCGGTTTCACTCTCAAACTGCGGAAAACAGTAAAGGCCGCCCCACAGCCCCACCGGCGGGCGCTGGTGCAGCAGCAGCGCCTCTTCGTGCTGGAGCAGCAGAAAATAGCCGGTTTTCTCCGGCAGTGTCTGTTTGGGTTTCTTACCGGGGTATTTCGCATAGCTCTGATGCGCGTAAGCCTCGCAGCCGCTATTGAGCGGGCAGATCTCGCATTTCGGTTTCGAGCGCGTGCAAACCATCGCGCCGAGATCCATCATCGCCTGGTTAAAGCGCGCCACGCCGTCAGCCGGGGTCACCGTTTCGCTTATCTGCCACAGGCGGTTTTCCACTTCCTTTTTACCCGGCCAGCCTTCGACCGCGTAACAGCGCGCGAGCACGCGTTTCACGTTGCCGTCGAGGATAGGAAAGTGTTTGCCAAGCGATAACGACAGCACCGCGCCGGCCGTCGAGCGCCCGACGCCCGGCAGCGCCGCCACTTCTTCGAAGGTTTCAGGGAATTTGCCGCCGTGCAGCGTCGCCACCTGCTGCGCCGCTTTATGTAAATTGCGGGCGCGGGCGTAATAGCCAAGGCCGGTCCACAGGTGCAGCACATCGTCGAGCGGCGCGTTCGCGAGCGCCGTGACGTCAGGAAAGCGCGCCATAAAGCGTTCAAAATACGGGATAACCGTCGTGACCTGCGTTTGTTGCAACATCACTTCCGAGAGCCATACTTTGTAAGGGGTTTTTTCCTGCTGCCAGGGAAGGGTTTTGCGCCCATATTTGTCGTACCAGTCGAGCACCTGGCGGGAGAACTGCTGTGCCTGCATCATTAACGCGTGGCTTCCGGCTTGTAGAAATCAGGGGCTGTGATTCCAGCACAGGCCCTGCGGGCTGTAAACAGGAACTTTCCTGTGCTTGCATCGGGCAACTATCTTTGGATAATGCCCGTTTCCCGAACCACTACTCAAACAGACTAATCGCCATGAATAACGACGTCATTTCACCGGAATTTGATGAAAACGGCCGCGCGCTGCGCCGGATTCGCAGCTTCGTCCGCCGCCAGGGGCGCCTGACCAAAGGGCAGCAGCACGCGCTGGACCACTACTGGCCGGTGATGGGCGTTGAATATCGCGCAGAGCCGCTCGATTTCGTGGCGCTGTTTGGCCGCGACGCGCCGGTGACGCTGGAAATCGGCTTCGGCATGGGCTCTTCGCTTGTGGAAATGGCGAAAACCAATCCGCAGCAGAATTTCTTAGGTATTGAAGTGCACTCGCCGGGCGTGGGCGCCTGCCTGAGCGCCGCGCATGACGAGGGCGTCGAAAACCTGCGCGTGATGTGTCATGACGCGGTCGAAGTGCTGGAAAAAATGATCCCCGACGGCTCGCTGCATATGGTGCAGCTCTTCTTCCCGGATCCGTGGCACAAAGCGCGCCACAACAAGCGTCGCATCGTACAGGTGCCGTTCGCGCAGCTGGTACTAAGTAAATTGCAGCCCGGCGGCGTGTTCCATATGGCGACCGACTGGGAACCTTATGCTGAACATATGCTCGAAGTAATGTCCTCGGTGGAAGGGTATGAGAACCTGTCCCAGACTCAGGATTATGTACCACGCCCGGCTTCGCGCCCGGTGACCAAATTTGAACAGCGTGGCCATCGTCTTGGCCACGGCGTATGGGACTTAATGTTCGGGAGAGTAAAATAATGGCGAAGAACCGTAGCCGTCGTCTGCGTAAAAAGATGCACATCGACGAATTTCAGGAACTGGGCTTTACGGTAACCTGGCGTTTCCCGCAGGGCGCCACGGATGAGCAGATCAACACCACGGTCGATGAGCTTATCAACGAGGCTATCGAGCCAAACGGTCTGGCCTTTGGCGGCAGCGGCAACCAGGCCTGGGAAGGGCTGGTGTTCCGCCAGCAGATTGGCAAATGCACCGATGAAGATCGTGACGTCGTGCGCAAGTGGCTGGAAGCGCGCGGCATGACGGATGTGCAGGTCAGCGAGCTGGTCGACATCTGGTGGGATTAAGGTAAAAAACGGGTCGGCTCAGCCGGCCCGTTGGCATTTAAGGAGCGAGTATGATGCGTAAAGCGCTGCTGGGCGTATTGCTGGTGACGGCGATGCAGGCCCAGGCGGAATACAAATGCAGCGTCACGCCGCGCGACGACGTGGTGCTTAAGCCCCAGATGGTTCAGGTGGTGGGCGAAAACGGCGATCTGGTCATTGGCCCGGATGGCGCGGTGAAGTTTAACGGTAAAGCGGTCACGCTCTCTGCCGCCCAGCGCCAGCAGGCGCTCGACTATCAAAAAGCGCTGCGCGCCACGCTGCCGTGGGTCGATCAGGGCGCGCTGTCGCGCGTCGAGAAAGGCCGCGTCGCGCTGGATAAAATTATTGCGAAAGAAGTGGGCGAAAACAGCAGCATGCGTGGGCGCCTGACTAAGCTTGACGCGCAGCTGAAAACGCAGATGAACCGGATCATCGAACATCGCGACGACGGGCTGACGTTCCACTATAAAGCCATCGATCAGGTGCGCGCCGACGGCCAGCAACTGGTGAATCAGGCGATGGGCGGCATTCTTCAGGACAGCATCAACGAAATGGGCGCTAAAGCGGTGCTGAAAGGCGGCGGCAATCCGCTGGAAGGCGTGCTCGGCAGCCTCGGCGGCCTGCAAACCGCTATTCAGAATGAATGGAAAAACCAGGAAGCGGATTTCCAGCAGTTCGGGCACGAAGTCTGTACCCGCACTATCCAGCTTGAAGAGCAGCGCCAGGCGCTGGTCGGCAGCTTTAAGTAAGCCTGAACGGGAGCCTGGCTCCCGTTCTGTTTCCTCTTCGCAAACGCCTTACCGACACATCGAGTTACACAGAATCACAATCACTTCCTCTTTGTCTTACTTTTTATTACTACGCTCTACGGGTGACTTCATCACCGGCGAGGATGCGTATGAAACGGGATTTTTCAGCAGGGAGCCTTATTTCTCTCTTTTTGCTCGCCATCATTACTCTCAATATCACGGTGCTGTGGACGCAGAGTTATGAACCCGCAGGCAATACCGCGAACAGCGCTGTCAGCGGCTGTACGCCGTTCTCCCCTGACGATCGCTGCGAGGGTGATGCACTGACAGCCTTTGACGCAGCCCCTCGCGGCCCGCTCCCCGGCGAACCGCCGCTGCATCTTGCCAGCCACGCAGAGCCGCTTTTCTCTCCTGCGCAGATCGCGCTCTACCGCGAGCCGCCGCCTGACCTGGATTTCCCTTATGACTTCCCCGACGACGCCCCGTGGATGGAGGATGAGGGGGAGGGTGCCTGGCAATAAAAAATCAGCGCCTGACGCAGAGAGTTTCTGAACACGCCTCGCAGCGTTTTCGCGCCGTTCAGCACGTTTCCTGAAAAAAACGCATAGTGCGCACGAAGGCCTGCCGGTGCCAGGCGCTGGCGGATTGTTCTTGTGTGTATTGGTGTGTATATTTATCAGGCCAGGAGGGCGGATGAGATCCAGTGAGCTTATCAGGTGACTACAGACGGCGGGTTGCGAATGCGTCAGGCACAACGGCGGCAGTCATCAGATCTGGTGGTCGCCGTTGACCGGTAAAACATTTGCGGTGCCGCACCCGAAAAAGGATCTGCCGCCCGGCACGTTGCACGCCATTCTGAAAATGGCCGGACTGAAATCGTGAAACGCGGGAGGCGCACATGTTTTTTTCTGTAGGCGTTGAGACGCCCGATAATGACGCTGTGGCGTGGGGCATCGTGGTGCCCGCGCTGTGTAATGAAGCGTTTGGGTGTTATTCAGCGGCGGACGATCGCGCGAGCATCGCGACGGCGGCGCGCGAGGCGATTCTGCTGGTGCTGGAGGAGATGATCCGTAGCGGTAAATACCGCCCAGAGACGATCGCGGACGCGGGGCATCTTGTCTATGCCGCGCATCCGGATTATCGCGCTTACGATAGCTGGTTTGCGATCGAGGTCGATCTCAGCGGGCTCGAAGGGCGTCAGCAGCGAATTAATATCACGCTGCCGGATACGCTTATCCAGCGCATCGACAATCGGGTAAAAGCGAGCGCCGGACGATACCGGGACCGCAGCCACTTTCTGGCGCAGGCGGCGCGACACGAATTACGCGAAGAATAAACGCCTGCCGGGCGGCAGGCGTATAACGGCATTCCTCAGGGGCGAAGGGAAAAGCAGGCTTAACGTTCCTTCGGCGCCAGCCCGGCGAAGGCCGCGCGGATCTCCTCTTCAGGCAGGTGCGCGCCGATAAACACCAGCGTGCTGCGCGGCGTTTCGTCGCTTGTCCATTCGCGATCCCAGTCGGCGCTGTAAAGACGCTGGACGCCCTGGAATAACAGGCGGCGCGGCTCGTTTTCAATAAACAACATACCTTTATAGCGCAGGAGACGCTCATTGAAGCGCAGCAGTAGCCCTTCCATGACGCGGGAAATCGCATCGAGCGCGACCGGATAGTCGAAGTTCACCACGACAGACGTGATATCGGTCTGCGTCGGGGCCGCGAAGTGAAAACGCGGCGCGGGCTCGACGATACGCTCTTCCAGCATAAAGCCCTGAGTGTCGAAAATTAGCCGCAGGTCAACCTCGCCATGCACGACGCGATGCACTGGCGCGCGGGCGTTAATGCGTCGCAGGCGGGCCAGCAGGGCGTCGTCTTCGCCTGCGATATCGGTTTTGGTCAGCAGAATGCGGTCGGCGTAGCCGATTTGCGACTGCGCGAGCGCGTAGCGGTCCATCTGCTGCCCGGCGTGGACGGCATCGACCAGCGTTATCACGCCATCCAGCAGGTAGCGCTCGCAGATAGTGTCATGAGAAAAAAACGCCTGCACAATCGGGCCGGGGTCCGCCATACCGGTGCATTCGATGATCACCCGGTCAAACGTCGACGCGCCGCTGTCCAGCAGCGCCAGCAGATCGAGGAGCGTCGTCTCGAGCTCCTGCGAACGCGTACAGCAGATACAGCCGTTACTTAGCGTCTTCACCTGGGTGGCGCGGTCGCCGAGAAGCTCGCTGTCGATGGGCGTCTCGCTGAATTCGTTTTCAATCACCGCTATCTTGTAGCCGTGATCGGCTTCGAGGATATGACGCAGCAGCGTGGTTTTTCCGGCACCGAGAAAGCCGGTTAATAGCGTGACCGCAACGGGTTGCATTTCTACCTCCGCAAATTGTCAGCAGCAGCGCATGCCGCCTTCGCCGCTTCCGCCGTAGCGCACGTCCTGGCGCTCGCGGAAGAATTCGTTGTAGGTCATGTACGGTTTATCCGGATGGTTGGTTTTCATATGCTCAACGTAGTTGTCATAGTCCGGAATGCCGATCAGCATTTTCGCTGCCTGACCCAGATATTTTTTCGCCTGCCCTAAGTTACCAAACATGATGTTGTCCAGACAGAAAAAGCCAGATGGCGCGATGCGCGCCGGGGCCTGGGATGGTGTCGATGTCAGGCGGGTGCGCTTCGCTTACCCGCCCGGCATTCAACCGATGCATTTGTTATGTACGGCGGGTAAGCCTAAGCCTGCGCACCCGCCGTTTACCAACCGAATTTCCATCAATCAATGGTGTGACGTGGTCTTCACGCCGCCTTCCGGCACCGGCACATACGGGGTTTCTTTGGCGACGGGCTGCGTCGAGCGACGCGCCTTCATCGCGGTGCGCACGCCGTAGAAAATGATGCTGTACACCACCACCAGGAACAGAATACTCAGACCCGCGTTGGTGTAATTGTTGATGACGATGTGGTGCATGTTGGCTATTTGCTGCTCGGTCAGCTCCGCGCCGCCCGCCGCGATCCGCGCTTTATACGCGTTCGCCATGTAGAAGAAGCCTTCCATCTGCGGGTTGTCGCTAAAGAGCTTCATCCCGAGCGCCCAGGTGGTGCAGATAAGCAGCCACACCGCCGGTACGACCGTCACCCACACATAACGGGTGCGCTTCATCTTCACCAGCACCACGGTCGCCAGCACCAGCGCCACGGCGGCCAGCATCTGGTTAGAGATGCCGAACAGCGGCCACAGGCTCTTCACGCCGCCAAGCGGGTCCACCACGCCCTGATAGAGCAGATAGCCCCACAGTCCGACGCAGCCTGCGGTGCCGACGATACCCGCCACCAGCGAATCGGTTTTTTTCAGGAACGGCACGAAATTGCCCACCAGATCCTGGAACATAAAGCGGCCAGAGCGCGTACCGGCGTCCAGCGCGGTCAGGATAAACAGCGCTTCAAACAGAATGCCGAAGTGATACCAGAAGCCCATATCCGCCGCAGGCATAATTTTGTGGAACACGTGCGCGATACCGACCGCGAGCGTCGGCGCGCCGCCTGCGCGGTTGAGCACCGAAGGCTCGCCGATATCTTTGGCGGTCTGCATGATCTGCTCAGGCGTTATCACAAAGCCCCAGGCGCTCACCGTCGCCGCCGCGTGCGCGGAGACGTCTTTAAGCTGCGCGAGGATCAGCGGCGCGTTGCCGGTGCCGAGCTCATGCAGGTTCGGCATGGTAATGCCCAGTCCGGCGGGCGGGGTGTTCATCGCGAAATAGAGGCCTGGTTCGATGATAGACGCCGCCACCAGCGCCATCACGGCGACGAACGATTCCATCAGCATCGCGCCATAGCCAATAAACCGCGCGTCGGTTTCGTTCGCGAGCAGTTTCGGCGTGGTGCCGGAAGCAATCAGCGCATGGAAACCAGAAACCGCGCCGCAGGCGATAGTGATAAACAGGAACGGGAACAGCGCACCTTTCCACAGCGGGCCGGTGCCGTCGATGTACTGCGTAACCGCAGGCATTTTCAGTTCCGGGTTCAGGATAACAATGCCAATGGCGAGGCCAACAATCACACCGATTTTCAGGAAGGTTGCCAGATAGTCGCGCGGGGCCAGAATCAGCCACACCGGCAGCAGGGCGGAGACGAACGCATAGCCCACCAGCGCGTAAGTGATGGTCGTGTCTTTAAAGGTCAGCGCCGGGCCCCAGTACGGGTCGGCTGCGATCACGCCGCCAAACCAGATGGACGCCACCAGCAGCACCACACCAATCACCGACACTTCGCCCACGCGGCCGGGGCGCAAAAAGCGCATGTAGATCCCCATGAACAGCGCGATCGGCACCGTCGAGCAGACGGTAAAGACGCCCCACGGGCTCTCCGCCAGCGCTTTCACAACGATAAGCGCCAGTACCGCCAGGATAATAATCATGATGAGGAAGCAGCCAAACAGCGCGATAGTGCCCGGCACCGGGCCCATCTCCTCTTTTATCATCTCGCCGAGCGAGGCGCCGTTACGGCGCGAGGAGATAAACAGCACCATGAAATCCTGCACCGCGCCCGCCAGCACCACGCCTGCGAGCAGCCACAGCGTGCCGGGCAGATAGCCCATCTGCGCGGCCAGCACCGGGCCGACCAGCGGGCCCGCGCCTGCAATCGCGGCAAAGTGGTGGCCGAACAACACGTAGCGGTTGGTCGGCACATAGTTCAGGCCGTCGTTATTGATGACCGCCGGCGTCGCGCGCGTCGGGTCGAGTTTCATCACGCGGCTGGCGATGTAAAAGCTGTAGTAGCGATAAGCGACCAGGTAGACGGAGACGGACGCCACCACAATCCACAAGGCGCTGACGCTCTCGCCGCGGCGTAGCGCCACCACGGCAAGACAAAAGGCCCCGATCACGCCAAGAAGCGCCCAGGGCAGATGTTTCATTACTATTTTTTTGTCCATAGTAGACCTGCTGTTCAGACAGAGATAAAACCGCCCGTGACGAACATCCATAACGGCGCAGGCGGCGGGTAACCGGAAAGATCTAAAACGTGCCTAATGATGACAAAACGCGCGCAGCGGCGAGCGGCGAAATGATTAAGCGGCGCGATTGCCGCCCTGAATGGTCGTATAGCGGGACGAGCGGTTAGCCATCTTCGCAAGGCAGGGGAGTAATGTGAGGCAGGTCACGCGAATGCGGCATACGAACGGTGTTTTCTGGATGCTTTACCAGCGCGGCGGCGTTGAAAGGCGCTTGTAACAGATTCACCCTGCATCGCTCGTGAATAAATACGCATCGGCGATCTGCGACGTTACCCAAAATCAGACTGGTTGCCGTGGGAAATTATTCGCTCAGGCTTAACAATAATACATGATATATTTTTACCCGTTTTTTACTTTTTACGTGTGATACCCGTATCACCATCAATGTGAGTGAATTACACCGCCACCTCGCATTTTGAGTAAAATCGGAACGTTAGTTAAATTTCACTAAAATCGTATTTAGCGATGCTACATTAATTGACCGACTGGTTTAAAAAAATCAAAAAATAAAATTAGCGTAGTATCAGCGGGTTAAAAATGGCACCGTAAACCGCGCTGCGCCTGCGACAAAAATTTGCGTTAAAAGGAAAGCGGGAAAGACGGGGAGCAGTGAAAAACAATTGCGCTTAAGTGCCTACTTTTGCACTTTATTGCGCGCACAATGCGCTTTTTATTTATCTGGTTTTATCCGTTTCGTTACGTTTAATTTATACAGCCGGTAAAACTCGTTGAATTTTTTTGAATGCGGTTTTGAGAGGGCGTTCGCTAAAGAATCATTCTTTCACTGACGATAAACAATTAACAATTTTTATCATTTTAATGTGATGGTGAATGCAATGGCTTTAGTGACGTCGTTTGGCGAGAAAGTGAATAACCTCAGCGTCGGAAAAAAACTGACGTCAGGTTTTATTATTGTTTTGTGCATTATGCTGCTGATTGCTGGCGCCGGAATTTATGGCTTTCGCCAGGTGGATGAAAATGCCCGTAAGGAAACGCTGACCGTCAGTATCGTGACGGCCCTCAACGAGGCGCGTATTAACCGCACGCTGTTTCAGCTGACCAGCGATGAGAAGTATGCCGAACTCAACGCGAATGCGCTGCGTCAGGTAGAGTCGCAGCTCGCTTCGCTGTCGCTCTTTAACATGGATACCGAAGGGCGCACCCGGTTTGCGGCCATGCAGACGAACCTGCAAACCTATCTGAAAGTACGTGACAAATATATTCAGACGCTGCGTCAGCGCAACACGCTCGCCGCCGATCTGCATCAGCAGTGGCCGTCGCAGTTTATCGACCAGGCTTCCATGTTCAGCGAGCAAGCTGACGCCAGTCCGCAGGCGGCGATGCTGGCAGCCCGCCTCGCCGCGAAAGCGCAACAGGTGCAGAGTGTTGTCGACGCGCTGGTCATTCGCGGCGATCGCGAAATACTTAATCAACTCAACGAACTTCTGACGAGCATTGACGCGACCGCCTCGCTGCTGGCCGCCAGCACCCGCGATGCGCCGCTCGGCTGGTTGCCCGCGCTTGCCGATCACACCCGCCTGCTGCACAGCAGCGCCGCGCTGTTTGTTTCCGCTTTCGCGGAGCAGCAGACCCAGTCGACCACGCTCAGCGTCGCCGCAGGCGAGCTGAACCAGACGGTGAGCGACTTCCATGAGTTTCGTAAAATGCGCATGGCGAAATCCATTAGCCATGTCGAAACGCTGATGCTCAGCGGCACGCTGGCAGGCGTCCTGTTCGGGCTGATTGTCGCGGCGTTCATTACCCGCAATATCACCCGACCGCTGCGTGAAACCTTAGCGGTGGCGAATCGCATCGCGCAGGGCGATCTGACCGTGACCGTCTCCTCGGCGCGTCGCGACGAGCCGGGCCTCCTGATGCAGGCGGTCGGCACCATGAACGACAGTCTGAAGAGCATTATCACCCGCGTGCGTCACGGCGTGGATAACGTCTCGCGGGCGTCGTCGGAGATCGCCGCCGGGAATATTGACCTCTCCTCGCGCACCGAGGAGCAGTCCGCCGCGGTGGTGCAGACCGCCGCCAGCATGGAAGAGCTTACTTCTACCGTAAAAGAGACCGCAGGCAACGCCCAGCAGGCGAGCATGCTGGCCGCGCAGGCGTCCACCAATGCGGATCGGGGCGGGAAAGTGGTGAGTGAAGTGGTCGAGACGATGCGTACTATCCAGGCAAGCTCCGGGAAAATCGCCGACATCATCAGCGTCATTAACGGTATCGCCTTCCAGACCAATATTCTGGCGCTCAACGCCGCCGTGGAAGCGGCGCGCGCCGGTGAACAGGGCCGCGGGTTCGCCGTGGTCGCGGGCGAAGTACGCACGCTGGCAAGCCGCAGCGCCACCGCCGCGAAAGAGATAGGCGCGCTTATCACCGAGGCTAACCAGCGCGTGGAAAACGGCGCGGAACTGGTGGCGAGCGCGGGCGTGGCGATGGAAGATATCGTCGGCTCCGTCGCGAAAGTGCGCGAGATTATGGATGAGATTGCCCGCGCCTGTACCGAACAGAGCCGCGGCATCGCCCAGATAGGCCAGGCGATGTCGGAAATGGATACCACCACCCAGCAGAACGCCGCGCTGGTAGAAGAGTCATCCGCCGCCGCCTCGTCGCTTGAAGAGCAGGCGCGCGAACTGGAACAGATGGTCGCCGTGTTTAACGTCGGCAACGGCGCGCCGCAGCGTCCGGCACCTGTCGCTGCGCCGGTGATTGTCAGCGATATGCCCGTACCGAAAAAGCTCGCCGTCGCGGGCGCCCAGGGCGACTGGGAACACTTTTAAGCGTTAGCCCTGCCAGACCTTTACCCCGGTTCGCCGGGGTTTTTTATTCTGGCGTCCGGTAAGCGAATCGGTCAGGTATTTGCGCCTGGATTGCTATACTCTCTGGGTTGCAGCGCATATGGCGCTGACGTTTCCCGGCAACAGGATGTTTCCTTCCACCGGGCCCAGGAGAAATTATGACTGTGCTGTATAACGTGGCGATCGTGTTGCTGACGGTCGCCGTTATGGAGATCGTGGCGACGCTGACGCACAAATATGTTATGCACGGCTGGGGATGGGGCTGGCATCTCTCCCACCACACGCCGCGTAAAGGCTGGTTTGAGGTCAACGATCTCTACGCCGTGGTGTTTGCTGGCGTGGCGATTGCGCTTATCGCGCTCGGCGCGGGCGGCCACTGGCCGCTACAGTGGATTGGCGCCGGGATGACGCTCTACGGCGCGCTTTACTTTATTGTGCATGACGGGCTGGTGCACCAGCGCTGGCCGTTTCGCTATGTGCCGCGCCGGGGCTATTTGAAGCGGCTCTATATGGCGCACCGGCTGCATCACGCGGTGCGCGGACGCGAAGGCTGCGTCTCTTTTGGTTTTCTCTACGCGCCGCCGGTCGCTAAGCTGCAGGCGGTGTTGCGTGAGCGTAACGGTCGTCCTGCGCGGACGGACGCTGCCAGAGCGCCGCAGGGCGGGGCGTCGAGGTCGCGCCGCGAGAGCTGACCGCCATCGCCGCGCCTTTCGCCAGCAGGGCCAGTTTCTCCGCTTTGCTGGTGCCCTGGCGCGTCTCCCAGGCGTTCGCGCCTGCGCGCTTCACCTTCACGCCAATTTCCCGGTACACCCCGTGCGCGGTGGCGATAGCCCAGGCGCTGCGTAGCGGCAGCCCGGCAAGCCCGGCGCGCGCCGAGGCGTAATAGGGCTCCGCTTCGTCCACCAGGCGGGCGGCAAGGCGCGCAAGGGCAGGCCGATGCTCGCGCGCCGCCAGCGTCTCGCGGCGCAGTCCTTCCTGCATCAGCCATTCATCCGGCAGATAACAGCGCCCGATGGCGGCATCCTCAACGATATCCCGCGCAATGTTCGTCAGCTGAAACGCGAGGCCCAGATCGCAGGCGCGATCCAGCACTGCCTCGTCGCGCACGCCCATCACGCGCGCCATCATCAACCCCACCACGCCCGCGACGTGATAGCAGTAACGCAGCGTGTCATCAAAGGTGTGATAGCGCTCGTCGCGCACGTCCATCGCGAAGCCTTCCAGATGATCGAGCGCCAGCGACGGCGGGATCTGGTGGCGCAACGCCACTTCCTGGAATGCCGCAAAATTCGGCTCGGTCATCGGCGTACCCGCGTAAGCCTCAAGCGTCAGCGCGCGTAGCAGGGCGATGCGCGCCTGCGGGCTGTCGGCGGGCGCGTCCGGCGCGCGAAAGCCGAGCACCTGACCATCCGTGACGTCATCGCAGTGGCGGCACCAGGCGTAGAGCATCAGCGCGCTGCGGCGCGTATCGGCGTCGAACAGTTTCGAGGCGGTGGCGAAGCTTTTTGAGCCCGCCTCAATGGTTTCGGTCGCGTGCGTCAGCAGCGGTTTATCACTCATGCGCGATCCTCCAGCATCAGCCCGGCGGTGGCTTTCGCCGAGCCGATCACGCCCGGAATGCCTGCACCAGGGTGCGTGCCCGCGCCAACCAGATAGAGGTTATCGATGCGGCTGTCGCGGTTATGCGGACGGAACCAGGCGCTCTGGGTGAGGATAGGCTCTACCGAGAACGCCGAGCCCTGGTACGCGCCAAGCTGGTCGCGGAAGTCAAACGGCGTGAACATCCGGTGCGTCACCAGCTGGTCGCGCAGGCCCGGCATGTAGTGCTGCTCAAGGTACGCGAAGATGCGGTCGCGCAGGCGCGGGCCTTCGATATTCCAGTCGAGATCGGCCGTACCGAGATGCGGCACCGGCGCCAGCACGTAGTAGCTGCCGCAGCCCGGCGGCGCGAGCGACGGATCGGTCACGCACGGCGCGTGCAGGTAGAGCGAAAAATCCTCCGCCAGCGCGTCGCGGTTAAAAATATCGTCAATCAGCGCTTTGTAGCGCGGCCCGAAGCAAACGGTGTGGTGCGCCAGCTGGCTGTGATGATGATTTAGCCCGAAGTAGAGCACGAACAGCGAGTTGCTCATGCGCTTGCGCCGCAGCGACGCCGCCTGCGCGACGCCGCGCGGGTGGTGGCCGAGCAAGTTGTTGTAGGTATGCACCACGTCGGCGTTAGAGGCGACGGCGCTGGCGGCGATGCGTCGGCCGTCTGCCAGCGTAACGCCGCAGATTTTATCGCCCTGGGTTTCAAGGCGCGTCACCTGCGCGTTAAGTTCGGTCTCGCCGCCCAGATCGGTAAACAGCTTCACCAGCCCCTGCACCAGCGCGCCGGTGCCGCCGCGGGCGAACCAGACGCCCCACTGGCGCTCCAGCGCGTGGATAAGCGTATAGATCGAGGAGGTGGCGAACGGGTTGCCGCCGACCAGCAGCGAATGGAACGAGAACGCCTGGCGCAGGTGCTCATCTTCGATGTATTTCGACACCATGCCATAGACGCTGCGCCACGCCTGCAAACGCGCCAGCTGCGGGCCTGCGCGCACCATATCGCGAAACGAGAGAAACGGCACCGCGCCAAGCTTCAGGTAGCCTTCTTTAAACACCGCCTGCGAATAGGCCAGGAACTGGCGATAGCCTTCGACGTCGCGCGGGTTAAAGCGCGCGATCTGCGCCTCAAGGCTCGCCTGATCGTTATCGTAATTAAACACCTGGCCGTTCTCCCAGCAGAGGCGGTAAAACGGCGTGACGGGTAAGAGATCGACGTAATCAGCAATATTTTTACCGGCCAGCGTGAACAGCTCTTCGATGGCCGAAGGATCGGTGATGACGGTCGGGCCTGCGTCAAAGGTAAAGCCCTGATCCTCATAGACATACGCCCGCCCGCCATGTTTATCGCGCTGCTCAAGGAGTAGCGTGGGAACGCCCGCCGCCTGTAAGCGGATAGCCAGGGCCAGGCCGCCAAAGCCGGACCCGATAACAACAGTTTTAGTCATGATGAAAAGCTCGCAGCCGGGGTGTGTGCTTCAGGACGGCCTGCAGGGCTTCGCCCACCGGAACCGGTGGTTTGCCCGTCAACAGCCGCGCCATATCCAGAGGGGTCAGTCGTCCGGCGTAAAACCGGGCGATAAGCCCCGCGTTAAGTCCATAAAAGCGCTGCATCACCTGCCAGCGTTGGTCCGGTTTCCCGGCGAGAAACAGCATCCGGTTCAGCAGCCGGAAAAAGCGCTGACGCCGCCACTGGCGCTGCGCGTAACCTGCCGTCAGGGCATATAACGCCTGCGGCGTCGCGGGCGGTTGCGACGCGATAAGATCGGCAAGCGCCGCCGCGTGCGGCAGCGAATAGCCGGTGGTCGCGTGAAACAGCCCGGCGCGCAGGCCGCAGCGCGCAACGCCCTGCGCCTCCTGCCAGAACGCCTGCGGCGCGCCGGTGAGCGTGATGGGCAGATTGCCGCGCTCCTCGCGCAGAAGCGTCATCAATTGCCAGCCCTGCGTGCGGGCGTAGTCGGCGATATTCTCCCGTGCGCGGGCAGGGTCTAGCGTCGCGCTGTCGATGTAATGCGTATCTTCAATCAGCAGCGTGTCGGGCGTGAGCGGCAGCGTATAGACAAACCGGTAGCCGCCCTGCTGCGCGACGGTGGCGTCCATCAGAACCGGGCGCGTCAGGCCATGGGGGGCGGCGAGCCGCCACTGCTGGCCGAGAAACGCCTGCTGGCCGACGGTCAGGTGCGGGCTCGCCCGCCAGCCGCGACCATCGATAACCGCGCGGGCGTGCAGTGTGCGTCCGTCCGCCAGCGTGACGGACTGCGGGGTGAGCTGCGCCACCGGCGCGTTGCGCCAGAGGTTTTCTGCCAGCGTCTTTTGCAGAACGTCAGCGAATCTCTCTGACGTCACGCTGTAATAGCCGCCATCAAGCGTGCGTTTAAGCGCCGGGAAGCGCACCTCATAGCCGTCCCAGCGGTGCGCCACCAGCGGCGTTAGCCAGGCGTGCTGCGCGGGCGTGATATCGTCGCCATGAAACGACCAGGTGTGATTGCCGCCGGGCGCCTCGTCCGCCTCCAGCAGCAGCACCTTTAGCGCCGGTTGCAGCACGCGCAGGCGCAGGGCGAGAAGCCCGTTGGCGAGGCCGCCGCCTGCCAGTATCAGATCCCATTCGCTCGTCATGGCCGGGCCTGCGCCGTGACGGGCCGACGCTCGCGCAGGGCCTGTTCGGTGATCTGCGCCGCCCGCGTCGCGCCGCCGGCCTGCGCCAGCGCGCGCTGCATCGCCGAGAGGCGCGTGCGGCAGCCCGCATCGCCAAGCAGCGCCTGGAGCTGGCGGGTAAACGCGCGGCGACCGGCGAAGCGCGAGACGCGCCGCCCGATGCCGCAGTGCTCCACCCGCGCCGCGACGCCCGGCTGGTCGAACGCCAGCGGCACGACCAGCAGCGGCGTGGCGCTGGCGACGGCATCCATCACCGTGTTGAGCCCGCCGTGGGTGATAACCGCGTGTGACTGACTGAGCGCCAGCGGCTGGTCGGTAAACGCGGTGACGCGCGTCGCGCCCCAGGTTTCGAGCTGGGCCGCCTGCGCGGGGTTAAGCCCGCCGCAGTGCGCCACCAGCAGTTCGGCGTCGGCATCGCGACAGGCGCGGGCGATGGTGCGAAACAGCCCGTAACGGTGGCCCTGTAGCGTGCCAAGCGAGGCGAAAACGCGCGGGCGCGCTGCATCCGGCAGCGGCTCCGCCACCGACGGCTGCGGCGGGCGCAGCGGGCCGACGGCATGAAAACAGGCGGGCAGCGACTGGCGCGGAAAATCGAGCACGCCAAGCGTCTGGCTTATCTGCGCCAGCGGCGAGAGACAGTCATGCAGGCCGTGACGGGGCGCGAGCCCGAAGCGTTTCGCGTGATGGGCGATGACCTCGCCGTGCCGCCCCATCAGCCAGTCGTGTACCTGCTGGCTGGCGTGATAAATC
Source organism: Cronobacter dublinensis subsp. dublinensis LMG 23823 (assembly GCF_001277235.1). NCBI lineage: Bacteria > Pseudomonadati > Pseudomonadota > Gammaproteobacteria > Enterobacterales > Enterobacteriaceae > Cronobacter > Cronobacter dublinensis. The sequence continues at coordinate 3,758,964 of NZ_CP012266.1, read as the reverse complement.
TTGCGGGCGCGCGGCGTTTGCGCGTAGCGAAACGGCATGACCGGCAGCGGCAGCCCCGGCTCGCGGTTGACCGGCAGTGCGCAGGCGACCGAGATAAAGGGCAGACCGAGCGCGTCGGCGACGATGCCGCCTGCGGCTTCCATCTGGTCGACAATCAGGCCGTCGACGCCAAGCCGCGTCAGCGCGTCGGGCAGCTCGCGGCACAGCATGTCGGTGGTGCGCGCCAGATCGTTAATCAGGCTCAGGATTGCCGGGCCGCCAGGGTGGGCCGTCAGGCGCAACGTGCGGGCGAGGCTGCCGGGCGGGTGGCTCTTTTCGCCGACCGGATAAAACCCGATGCGCGGATCGTCCAGCAGCGTGCGGGCCTCTGCCTGCTGAATAAACGTGATGCGATGCCCGCGCGCGAGAAGTTCCTGCGCGAGCGCCTGCATGGCGTGAACGTGACTGTAAAGCGGGGGCGTAATGACGGCGTAGTGGCTCATTCCTCATCCCCGGCGCGAACCAGGCGAGCGTCTTTCAGCGCGTCGAGGCTGGCGCTGCCGGTACAGAAACAGGCGACCCGCAGTTGCTCAATCACCACCGCGAAATGTGCCAGCACTGCGCTGGTGGAGGTGGTGGCGCTGCCGAGCACCGCCGCGGCCTGGCCGACCAGGCGCGCGCCCATCGCGAGCGCTTTGGCGGCGTCAATGCCGTCGCGAATGCCGCCGGAGGCGATAAGCGGCATCGACGGGAGCGCCTGATGCAACTGGCGCAGCGCCTGCGCGGTGGGAATGCCCCAGCCCGCGAAAGCCATCGCCACATTGCGCGCGTGCGCGCTGGCGGCGCGTTCGCCTTCCACCGCCGCCCAGCTGGTGCCGCCCGCGCCCGCGACATCCAGCATCGCGACGCCTGCGTCGGCGAGCTGACGCGCCACCGGCACCGAGATCCCGGCACCCACTTCTTTGATGATGACCGGCACCGGCAGAGCGCGTACCGCCCGCTCAATGGCCGCCAGCACGCCGCGCCAGTCGCGATCGCCGCCGGTCTGGAGCGCCTCCTGGAGCGGGTTGAGGTGAATGATGAGCGCGTCCGCCTCGACCATGTCGACGGCGCGTCGGGCGTAATCGAGCCCCTGCGCGCTGCTAATCTGTGCGGCCCCGAGATTCGCCAGCAGCGGGATATCCGGCGCGTACTGGCGAAGCTCGCCGGTCAGCCCCCAGTTGTCGTCGCTCTCGATCGCCACGCGCTGTGAGCCGACGCCCATCGCCAGCCCCAGCGCCTGTGCCGCCTCGGCCAGATGCCGGTTGATCTCGCTCGCCCGGCGCGCGCCGCCGGTCATCGAGCTTATCAGGAGCGGCGCTTTCATCGGGCGGCCAAACAGGCGGGTGCTGAGATCGATCTCGTCGAGCGAAAGCTCCGGCAGGGCGCAGTGCTCGAAACGCCACTGTTCAAAGCCGGTACGCGTCGTCTGTTTAGCGCGCTCAGGATGCAGCACGATATCCAGATGATCGTTCTTGCGTTGGCTTAGTTCCTTGTCCTTCATTCATACTCCAGTAACGGTCGCTGTCAGCCGCGCAGACCCGCGCGTTCAGCCAAACATGGCCAGCTGATTATCAAACCAGGCGTACATAAAACGGCGGGTGGACGCGCCGCGCGAACAGGCGCAGGCGAGATGTTCGTCGGCGCGCAGTAGGTGATCGCGCAGGCGCTGATGCACCGCTTCCGGGCCGAGCATCGCCACCAGCGTGGATTTGCCCGCGTCCTTATTAATGTCTTTGCCGGTGTTATTGAGGCCGTCCGCCAGGTCATCAAGCAGCTGGAACGCCTGCCCGAGATGGCGCGAAAACTGGCGCAGCTTCTGGCGGACCGAGGCGGAGGCCCCGGCGGCGATGGCGGCGATTTGCAGCGTGGCATCAAACAGCACGCTGGTTTTGAGATCGTTGGTCGCAAGGATGGCCTCTGCGCTGCGGGCCTGGTTACCTTCGCTGAGATCGCGAAACTGTCCCTGTACCAGCCCCTGCAACCCCACCGCGCTGGAAAGCTCGCTGACCGCCTCGGTTTTGCAGCTGTCGGGCAGCGATCCCGCCTGCGCCACCACGCCGAAAGCGCGGCTTAATAACGCGACCGCCGCGAGGATCGCCACGCTTTCGCCAAACTGGCGGTGAATGGTGGGTTTGCCGCGGCGCAGCAAGGCGTTATCCATGCACGGAATATCGTCGAGCATTAGCGATGCGGCGTGCACCATCTCCACGGCGCAGGCGAGATCCAGCAGCGCGGGCTGGCTGGCGTCATAGCCGAGGTCGCGCGCGGCCAGAATGAGCAGCAGCGGACGCACCCGCTTACCGGGCGTGAGCGCGCCTTCGCGCATCGCGGCGCAGACCAGATCGCGCTCCTGGCCCGGCGGCAAAAGCTCGTCAAGGCGGGTTTGCAGGGCGTCGCGCAGCGCCTGCAATTCGTTTTCCTGCCCTGATGATTTCACGGCGTTAGCGTTCATGGTTAAGGCCTCAGGTGGTGATCGGGAGCTGTGTAGTGGAAGGAGCCAACGCGCCGGGCGCGCCGAATGTCGCGGTCAGGCGCGCAACATTCGTCGCATCAGGCGAAATGTGGGATTTTTCTTGTATGAACAACTGATTATCTTCACGGTTTTTTTTCCGGATCTTCTCTTAAAAAGCGTAGCGCAATACCGGAAAATGTCTTCGGCTAACTTAACGCGTCACAAAACTTTACATTCAGGCAACGCGTTGTACAAGTTTATGTCAATAAAGTGTGCAATAAGCTCATCACCTGACGCACTTCATCTGCAGTGAGCGCGCCATCTTTCGCAAAGCGTATACGGCCATCTTTATCCAGCACGACGACGGCTGAGCCGCCCGGCTGCAGGCGCCAGGCGCGCTGCGCGGCGCCGCTGTCATCCAGCACGAACACCGAGGCGGGGTAGGCTTTTTTGGTGCTTTCCAGACTGCGGCGCACAAAAATGGCGCTGCCCGGAATGGCGTCGTCAGTGTTGATTATCGTGGTGGCCTGGAATTTATCCGCCGGCAGACGCGCTGCGGCAATCGCGTCGCTGATGCCTTTATTAAGATCTTTGGCCGACAGCCTGCCCGCCACATGCAGCACGACCCCCACCTTGCCGCTGAGCCGCGCGCTGTTCCAGTCGCGATAACCGATATCGCCCTGATTAAGCGTCAGCTCGCCGCGCTCCGCCACGCCGACCGGCGCGACCCGTTCGCCCTCTTTAAAATTATGCGCGCAGGCGAAAAAGGGCAGCAGGGCGGAGATAAAGAGTAACGGGCGCAGCATGGAATATCCTCGACAAGGGAAACTGTGGAAAGTGTAGTGGATATTACCCTGTTCGGGTGTCAGAGAAACCCATTACGGGGTTACGTTAAGCCATTTCTGGATTGTTGCGCTCATTATGAATAAACCAGAGTTAGCATTTTTTTATTTTCAGATTACGTTGCTGCACAGGCTCTGGATGGCGCATTAGGTTGACAGTAATATTTAGTACGTAAACATGGAAAGGGAAATTTTATGGATACGACTGAACAGCGCAACGGAAAGTATTTCTTTGATGGGATGAATGTTGATAAAGAGGAGTTGCTTCACTGGCTAATACTGGATGAGTTTAAAAAACAATTCAGCGATGTGATTGATTTGCTAGCGATAGCTTCTATGCTGGTTAGTCTGCCTGTCATCCCTGTCAGGGGTAAATTAGGTGCAGATATGGCAACAAAAGGAACGAGCCCGCTTTCCCTGGCGCTCAGAAGCGTTATCCGCCAGCGCTTTAAAACAGGACGCAGAACGATCACATGGGCAAAATTGCTACGCGGTGAGTGGGCGTATACCACCAGCATAGGGGCTTATATCGGCAGATGGCTGCCCTGGGTTGGCGCCGTGTTCACGGTTTATCATCTTGCTATGATTACCCAAAATGTTATTCATCGCTATAAGCTTATTGTTGCATCGGGAGAGCGGTAATGGCAGATAAAGCTGCGTATGTCAGGGAACTCATTAAAAAGCATTTCTGGGAAATGTCTGACAATATGTCGCTCAGTACCGGAAATAAAAGCGTATTGCCGGAGGATGCTGCCGATTTTCTTGAGGAGTATATCAGTACGCTGAACGTAGATATGTCTGGTTTCTGTTTTAACCGTTATTTCCCTAATGAAGGTATTCGTTTCCTGCCAAATGCAATATTACCGCGATATTTAAAAACGGATCATCATGCACCCGAACCGTTGACGGTGAAAATGCTGATTGATTCGGCGATTGCGGGTCGCTGGCTTTTTTAATTGATTCGCGGAAAAAACGACGCTAACACAGATGTTTTGATGTATGACCTGCTACATACTGGCTCTGCGGAGCATAAGCTGCCGCCATTTTATCGCCACTCATCAGGCAGCCAACAAAAAAGCCACTCTTTCGAGTGGCTTAATTATATGATTTTAAAGCTAAAATTTGGTGGCCCCTGTTGGGTTTGAACCAACGACCAAGCGATTATGAGTCGCCTGCTCTAACCACTGAGCTAAGGGGCCGTGGCGCTGGATTATAGAGTAACTGGCGACGTCAATCCAGTCTCGGCGTCTCGGCTGCTGAATTTGTAAGCAAGGGCGGCGTAAGGCTTTATACTTTACAGATCCGTGAGTTAACAGGGAAACGACATGATAAACGATATTCTTGAACCGGGCCTGCGCGTGGTCTTTTGCGGAATCAATCCGGGAAAGTCGTCAGCGCATACCGGTTTTCATTTCGCGCATCCGGGTAACCGCTTCTGGAAGGTTATCCATCTGGCGGGGTTTACGGAGCGCCAGTTAAAACCCGAAGAGGAGCGGCATCTGCTGGATACGCGCTGTGGCATCACGAAACTGGTTGAGCGCCCGACGGTGCAGGCGAACGAGGTGGACGTGAAAGAGCTGCATGAGGGCGGACGTAATCTGGTGAAAAAAATTGAGGACTTCCAGCCGGACGCGCTCGCGGTGCTCGGTAAAAAAGCGTATGAGCAGGCGTTCAGCCAGCGCGGCGTGAAGTGGGGCAAGCAAAAGCTCAAGATCGGCGAGACGGAAATTTGGGTGCTGCCGAACCCCAGTGGGCTTAATCGCGCGTCGCTGGATAAGCTGGTGGAAGCCTACCGGGAACTGGATGAGGCGCTGCTGGCTCGCGGCAGATAAAGCGACGGCGCAGCCTGAGCCGCGCCGTAAGGGAAGGGCTGGTGGCTTAGCCGCCCGCCTGTTCGATAATCAGTTTGCCGAGCGACGACTGAATGCGGAAGCAGAGCGTTTTGATCTGCGACTGATACATCGTGATGACGATATCGTTCAGTTCCGGCGTCAGGCCCTCTTTAATCGAGAGATATTTGCCGGTTTTTGCGGTCAGAGCGTCCATTTCCGCAGCATAACGGCTGTAGGTTTTCGGGCCGTAGTGCTTAAGCGCGTCGAGCTCTTTACGGCAGGTCGCCATGCTGTTGGTGCTTTCCGAGGCGGCGGCGAACGGTTTGCTCTCCGGCGCTTGTTGTACAGGCTGTGGCTGGGCGACTGGAGCGAGCGGCGTCACCTGGCTTTTTGGCGGCTGGCTGGCACATCCGGCCAGTAAAACGCATGTCATGAATAACAGCGACTTGTTCATCCCGGGTCCTTGCTAAGTGATAACACTCTTGTTCATTTTCAGAGGCATAATCTCCCAGCAAATTACTCAGAATCGATATCTGTGACAAATTGTTTTTGCTGATTAATCCACACTCATCACGATGAATTATTGTTAATTGCCAGTTTACTGCCGGGCAGCGCTACTAATCCCACAAGAAATGCCGCAATGATTTCCTGCGTCAATAAAAAAGCCCTCCGAAGAGGGCTTTTGAAACGCGTTTATTGCAGACGATTAATCGTCAAGGAAGCTGCGCAGCACTTCAGAACGGCTCGGGTGGCGCAGCTTACGCAGCGCTTTCGCTTCGATCTGACGGATACGTTCGCGGGTAACGTCAAACTGTTTACCCACTTCTTCCAGCGTATGGTCGGTGTTCATGTCGATACCAAAACGCATACGCAGCACTTTCGCTTCACGCGCGGTGAGACCCGCCAGTACGTCGTGCGTCGCCGCACGCAGGCTTTCAGTCGTCGCGGAGTCCAGCGGCAGCTCGAGGGTGGTATCCTCGATGAAATCCCCCAGATGCGAATCTTCATCGTCGCCAATCGGCGTTTCCATGGAGATAGGCTCTTTAGCGATTTTCAGCACTTTACGGATTTTGTCTTCCGGCATCAGCATGCGCTCGGCCAGTTCTTCCGGCGTCGGCTCGCGGCCCATCTCCTGCAGCATCTGGCGGGAGATACGATTGAGCTTGTTGATGGTCTCAATCATATGCACCGGAATACGGATGGTGCGCGCCTGATCCGCGATAGAGCGGGTGATAGCCTGACGGATCCACCAGGTAGCATAGGTGGAGAACTTGTAACCACGGCGGTATTCGAACTTATCTACCGCTTTCATCAGGCCGATGTTGCCTTCCTGAATCAGGTCGAGGAACTGCAGACCGCGGTTGGTGTATTTCTTGGCGATAGAAATTACCAGACGTAAGTTCGCTTCAACCATCTCTTTCTTCGCACGGCGCGCTTTCGCTTCGCCGATAGACATGCGACGGTTGATATCCTTCACCTGCTCGATGGTGAGGCCGGTTTCTTCTTCAATCTGTTGCAGTTTTTGCAGGCTGCGGTGTACATCTTCCGCCACGTCGTGGAGCTTCTCAGACCACGGCTTGTTCATGGCGATAGCCGCGTTGAACCAGGTTTCGCTGGTTTCATTGCCGGTAAAGAGGGTGATGAAGTTCTTCTTCGGCATTTTGCACTGCTCAACGCACATCTTCATGATGATGCGTTCCTGGGTGCGCACGCGATCCATCATGACACGCATGCTGTTGACCAGGTAGTCGAACTGTTTCGGCACCAGACGGAACTGTTTGAACACTTCAGAAAGCTTCAGGATCTCTTCCTGAGACGCCGCGTGGCTGCGGCCTTTCGCTTTGATAGTGTCGCGGGTGACTTCGTACTGGGTACGCAGCTCGCCGAATTTCTCGCGCGCCAGTTCCGGATCGATGCTGTTGTCATCATCGCTGCTGTCGTCGTCAGACTCTTCGTCTTCATCTTCGTCATCATCCATCTCTTCCTGAGAGAGTTCAGAGCCGACGTGCGTCGCGGTAGGGGCCATGTCTTCTTCGGCGTTCGGATCGACAAAACCGGTGATCAGATCGGAAAGACGCGCTTCGCCGGCTTCCACACGATCGTACTGCTCCAGCAGATAGGTGATCGCTTCCGGATATTCGGCGACGGAGCACTGAACCTGGTTGATGCCGTCTTCGATGCGTTTGGCGATGTCGATTTCGCCTTCACGGGTCAACAGCTCAACGGTACCCATTTCACGCATGTACATGCGAACCGGATCGGTGGTGCGCCCGATTTCAGATTCCACGCTGGACAACACCTGGGCGGCCGCTTCTTCCGCGTCTTCGTCGGTATTGTTCGAGTTTTCAGCAAGCAACAGATCGTCGGCGTCCGGCGCTTCTTCCATCACCTGGATGCCCATATCGTTGATCATTTGGATGATGTCTTCGATCTGATCGGAGTCGACGATATCTTCCGGCAGATGGTCATTGACCTCGGCATAGGTCAGATAGCCCTGCTCCTTACCACGGGTGACAAGAAGCTTAAGCTGTGACTGCGGGTTTTGCTCCATAAGACGGTATCCACACTTATTTCATGAGGTTGGTGTCGTAGGCGTTGCCGCCAACAATAACGTGTGCCCGGGATTTCGTGTCTCAGTGTTGCAAGCGACGGCGCGTAATAGCGCCTGAACGCGTTGACAGCGACATGAAATCCACAGGGCGTTGCGGGCTGTTTTATTATTGCCGCTGCCCGGCAGTACGGCTCTCGGGTGCACCCGATCGTCAATCGGCAATTAAGCCGCGGAATTTATTTTTTTGCGCGCGCCTCGGTAATGATGCGCACTTCTTCGCGCTCCGCCGCGCTAAGTCCCTGGGTGCGCGAGCGGGCTATCAGTTCTGTTAATCTCAACTCCAGCACCGAATCGAACAGATGGTCCAGCGCGTCGGTGAACGTTTTTTCTGCGATATCCTTATCTGCTATATCGTCCCACGTTGAGAGTTTTTCAAGGGTAGCGGCTTCTTTTGTACCGCGATAATGTTCGAGCAACTGCCCAGTGGTCAGACCAGGCTGCGAAAGACAAGTATTGACCAGCTCTGAAAAGAGCTCCAGTCCAGGCAGCTTTGTTTTATCTAACGCCGCCAGAGAAGGCACTAAGGGTGCCAGCTCAGGATTCTGGACCAGCAATCCTATCAGTATACGCATGGTTGTACGCTTTAGCGTCGGCGCGGGCCGCGTTTGCGAATTATCTGCCTGCCGGGTCATCAACCGCTCGAGCTGGCTGTCATCCAGAATGCCGAGCTTGTTGCCTAACTCCTGGCGCAGATAGATGCGCAGCGTTTCGCCTGGCACCTGACTGATTAACGGCAGCGCCAGCGTACTCAACTGCGCCCGCCCGTCCGGCGTACTCAAATCCACCTGCGGCAGCAGGCTGTTGAACAGGAACGTGGAGAGCGGCTGAGCCTGCTCCATCCGCGCCTCGAACGCCGCTTTGCCTTCCTGACGAACCAGCGTATCCGGGTCTTCGCCATCGGGCAGAAACATAAAGCGTAGCTGACGTCCGTCGGTCATGTAAGGCAGCGCGGTTTCCAGCGCGCGCCATGCGGCGCTTCTGCCTGCTCTGTCGCCGTCGTAACAGCAAATGACGTTGTTCGTGACACGAAAGAGCATCTGAATATGCTCTGCCGTGGTCGCGGTGCCGAGCGAGGCGACCGCATAGTTGATGTCGTACTGCGACAGCGCCACGACGTCCATATAGCCTTCCACGACCAGAAGTCGCGGCGGGTTAGGATCGCTCTGTTGCACTTCATAAAGGCCATACAGCTGGCGACCCTTATGGAAAATATCGGTTTCCGGGGAGTTTAAGTATTTCGGCAATGCATCGCCTAAAACGCGACCGCCGAAGCCTATCACTCGCCCGCGCTTGTCGCGGATGGGGAACATCACCCGCTCGCGGAAGCGATCGTAACTGCGGCCCTTATCGTTGGTCACCAGCATACCGGCGTCGATAAGCGACTGGCGGTTTTCGCTGTTGTTGCCAAAGCGCTTTAGCGCGTTATCCCAGCCCGGCGGCGCATAACCGATGGCGAAGCGTTCAATCACGGATTCGCTCAGCCCGCGTTTCGCCAGATACTGACGCGCCGGCTCGGCGTTTTGTGCCTGTAAGGCCTGACGATAAAAGCCGTTCAGCCCGTCCAGCAGTTCGTATAATGTCTGACGCTGGTGGCGTTCAATTTGCGTCGGTCCGCTGCCCGCTTCGAATGGCACTTCCAGATTATGCATGGCGGCCAATTCTTCGACGGTCTCGACGAATTCGAGCTTGTCGTAATTCATCAGGAAGTCGATAGCGTTGCCGTGCGCGCCGCAACCGAAGCAGTGATAAAACTGTTTTTCGCCGTTTACGGTGAAAGAGGGGGTTTTTTCATTATGGAAGGGACAGCACGCGTGGTAGTTCTTGCCCTGCTTCTTGAGCTTTACCCGTGCGTCTATCAGGTCGACGATATCGGTGCGAGCCAGCAGATCATTGATAAAGACACGTGGGATTCGTCCAGCCATAAGCCCCGTTTTTATCAGCCCATAAACGAGAATAAGCCGCGCATTCCTTTCGGAAGCACGGCCTCTACAACTACTACTCTGTCTGTTTCAGGGGAGGATATCCCCTAAGGAATTAGTACAGACGAGTACGGCGTGCGTTTTCGCGAGCCAGTTTCTTCGCGTGACGTTTCACTGCGGAAGCTTTGGCGCGTTTACGTTCGGTAGTCGGTTTTTCATAGAATTCACGACGACGAACTTCCGCCAGAACACCCGCTTTTTCGCAGGAACGTTTGAAGCGACGCAGTGCTACGTCGAACGGCTCGTTTTCACGTACTTTAATTACCGGCATGTGCCTCTCACCTTTGATTAATTCGGTTCTGCTGACATCAGATAGCCAGCTTATTTCAAAATGGTGCGGAATTTTACTGCAACTGCTGCTGCTTTGTAAAGCACCGCCAGGACCAGAAACGCGGTTTTTGTGCGGTCTATTCCAGGGGCACGCATTATACACTATCTGGCCGCCTGGGTTGAGCAAAGTTTTACATCCGCAGCCGTTGGCCCTACACTGCGCGGCAGGCGAAAGAGGTAAAAAAACCATGCGTGTACTGGGAATTGAGACATCCTGCGATGAAACCGGCATCGCCATTTATGACGATGAAAACGGGCTATTAGCCAACCAATTGTATAGTCAGGTAAAACTGCATGCCGATTATGGCGGCGTAGTGCCTGAGCTGGCCTCGCGCGATCACGTGCGTAAAACCGTGCCGCTGATTCAGGCTGCAATTAAAGAAGCGGGCCTGACGGCGCAGGATATCGACGCCGTGGCGTATACCGCAGGGCCGGGTCTGGTGGGCGCGCTGCTCGTCGGCGCGACGGTCGGCCGCGCGCTGGCGTTTGCCTGGGACGTGCCGGCAGTGCCGGTACACCATATGGAAGGCCATCTGCTGGCCCCGATGCTGGAAGAGAATCCGCCCGAGTTTCCGTTCGTGGCGCTGCTGGTTTCCGGCGGCCATACGCAGCTTATCAGCGTCACCGGTATCGGCCAGTATACGCTGCTCGGCGAATCTATCGATGACGCCGCAGGCGAGGCCTTCGACAAAACCGCCAAGCTGCTGGGCCTTGATTACCCCGGCGGGCCGATGCTGTCGAAAATGGCCGCGCAGGGGACGGCAGGGCGCTTTACGTTCCCGCGCCCGATGACTGACCGTCCGGGCCTCGATTTCAGCTTCTCTGGTCTTAAAACCTTCGCGGCGAACACCATTCGCGACAGCGGCACCGACGATCAGACCCGCGCCGACATCGCGCGTGCGTTCGAAGACGCGGTGGTGGATACGCTGATGATTAAATGTCGCAGGGCGCTGGATCAGACCGGCTTTAAGCGTCTCGTGATGGCGGGCGGCGTGAGCGCCAACCGCACGTTACGCGCGCGTCTGGCGGAGATGATGCAAAAGCGCGGCGGCGACGTTTTCTATGCGCGCCCGGAGTTTTGTACCGATAACGGCGCGATGATCGCCTATGCGGGTATGGTGCGTCTTAAAGCGAAAGGCGAAGCGGGTCTTGGGGTAACGGTGCGTCCGCGCTGGCCGCTTTCGGAGCTGCCCGCCGCGTAACGCGTTCAGCGACGCGCTGTAAAAAAGGAGTGATAATTCACTCCTTTTTTTCTGCCCGTTTTTTGCGAAACCGGCTCCAGATTTTGGTTTCCTGGCCGCGCCATAAGCGCTGAATGTTGTCGTGATGACGCAAGAGAATCAGGCAGGAGAGCATCGCGACCGGGAAGGTAAACTGCGGTTTAAACCACCAGACGTAGAACGGGGCCACCAGCGCGCTGACAATCGCGCCCAGCGACGAGTAACCGCTCAGCAGCACCGTTAGAAACCAGGTGCCCGCCATCACGCCCGTGAGATCCCAGCCGATAGGCGCTATCGCGCCGAACGCCGTCGCCACCCCTTTGCCGCCGCGAAAATGGAAAAAGACCGGCCAGATATGACCAAGACAGGCGGCGATGGCGATAAGCCCCAGCCAGAACGGCGTCACGCCCAGCGCATACGCGCCCCAGACCGGCAGCATGCCTTTCAGCACGTCGAAAATCAGTACCGTTACGGCTGCTCCCTTGCCGCCAATTCGCAGGACGTTGGTCGCTCCGGGATTGCCGGAACCGCTGTCACGCGGATCGGGCAGACCCGCGATACGGCAGACCAGAATGGCGCTGGAGATCGAGCCGCAAAGGTACGCGAGGAAGATCATTCCAGGCGCGATTGCACTCATAACGCTGTTCCGTTGTGAAAATGTCGTTGTATTCTCTGCATCTGTGGATAATACGCATATTTTGCCGGAAGTGGTATCCGGTGGGGCTAAAAACAGGCAGGGCCGTGATGGACATAGTATTTATAGAGCAACTTTCGGTAATCACCACTATTGGCGTTTACGACTGGGAACAGACCATCGAGCAGAAACTTGTGTTCGATATCGAAATCGGCTGGGACAACCGCGCGGCGGCGGCGAGCGACGACGTGCGCGATTGCCTGAGCTACGCCGATGTGACGCAGGCGGTGCTGGAGCATGTCGGCAAGGGCCGTTTCGCGCTGGTAGAACGCGTGGCGGAAGAGGTCGCCGACCTGATCCTTAAGCGCTTTAACGCCCCCTGGGTGCGTATCAAATTAAGCAAGCCAGGCGCGGTCGCGCAGGCCGCGAATGTCGGCGTAATGATTGAGCGTAGCAATAATCCGAATTAAAACATTTAAATTCATAATGATTAAACCAAACGCGGGTATACCGGTCATAATGCAGGAACTTTCGCGGCCGTCGCGCTGATGGCCGCGTTTTTAGCGCTTATTTTGGGGTACGAGGGTTTACTGAATGACTGATATGCACTCGCTGTTGGTGGCGGCGATCCTGGGCATTGTTGAAGGACTCACTGAATTCCTGCCGGTGTCGAGCACCGGGCACATGATAATCGTGGGGCATCTGCTGGGCTTTGAGGGCGACACCGCGAAAACCTTTGAAGTGGTTATCCAGTTGGGCTCCATCCTGGCGGTTGTGGTGATGTTCTGGCGTCGTCTGTTTGGGTTAATCGGCATTCACTTCGGCCATCCGCCGCATGAAGGCGTCGGCAAAAACCGTTTGTCGCTTGTTCATATCCTGCTCGGCATGGTGCCGGCGGTGGTGCTGGGCCTGCTGTTCCACGATTTCATCAAATCGCTGTTTAACCCGATAAACGTGATGTATGCGCTGGTCGTCGGCGGCGTGCTGCTGATTGCGGCCGAACTCTTCAAACCTAAAGAGCCGAAGGCGCCCGGTCTGGACGATATGACATACCGCCAGGCGTTTTTCATCGGCTGCTTCCAGTGCCTCGCGCTCTGGCCGGGCTTTTCGCGCTCCGGCGCGACGATCTCCGGCGGCATGCTGGTCGGCGTTAGCCGCTATGCGGCGTCGGAGTTCTCCTTCCTGCTGGCAGTGCCGATGATGATGGGCGCCACCGCGCTCGATCTCTATAAAAGCCTGGGCTTCCTGACGATGGCGGATGTGCCGATGTTCGCAGTCGGTTTTGTCACCGCCTTCGTGGTCGCGCTGGTGGCAATCAAAACCTTCCTGCACATCATCAAACGTATTTCGTTTATTCCTTTCGCTATCTACCGTTTCATTGTCGCCGCCGCCGTATTCGCGGTCTTCATGTAAACGTTTAGCCCTCAGCCGCGGGCTGAGGGCACCGCGCGTCCTTCCAGGCCGCGACCGCGCGAATGCGCCGTTTCGTCAGCTCATCGCGGATAGCCGGGCCGGTAAAGCCCGCTTCCACTACCTCTTTTGGCGACACCGCGCGCGCCACCTCCCACGCCTCGCGCAGAAGTCGCGCCTGCGGATAATCTTTCGCTTCAAACCCGGTGCGCCCGCGCACGTCAGCTTCGCTGGTGATCGCTATCTGCTCGACGCGCTGCGGCTTGCGCCACGCGTCTATCGAATCGAACAGGCCCACGATAGTGCGCGGTTTCAGGACCGGGAAGGTATGAATAAGGTCATGGAATTCCGCCACCAGCTTTGCGAGATCGCGAATGTCGTTCGGCACGCGCAGCCGCTTGCAGACCTGCTCGACAAGCCGCACGCCTGCCGGGCCGTGACCGTGATGCCGCGGCCACAAGTGCGGCGGCGTCAGGCCTTTGCCTAAATCGTGGCACAGCGCGGCAAAGCGCACGTCCACCGCCGGGCTGAGCATCGCGGCCATTGAGAGCGTCATCAGGGTATGAATACCGGTGTCGATCTCCGGGTGCCACTTCGCCGGCGCCGGGACGCCAAAGAGTTTGTCCACTTCCGGGAACAGCACTTTCAGCGCGCCGCATTCGCGCAGCATCAGGAAATAGATCTGCGGATTACGGGTCGTCAGGGCGTTTTCGGTTTCCTTCCAGACGCGCTCCGCCGTCAGGTGTTCCAGCTCGCCGTTCTCCGCCATGTCGCGCATCAGCGCGAGCGTTTCCGGGGCGATGCGAAAGCCGAGATGCGCGTAGCGGGCGGCGAAGCGGGCCACGCGCAACACGCGCAGCGGATCTTCGTTAAACGCCGGCGAGACATGGCGCAGCAGGCGCGCGTTAAGATCGGCGCGCCCGTCGTAAGGGTCGATAAACTCGCCCGCGTCGTCCTGGGCGATAGCGTTAATGGTGAGGTCACGGCGCTGCAAATCCTGCTCCAGCGTCACGTCCGGCGCGGCATAGCAGGTAAAGCCGGTGTACCCCTGGCCGGATTTCCGCTCGGTGCGCGCAAGGGCATACTCTTCATGGGATTGCGGGTGCAAAAACACCGGGAAATCTTTCCCCACCTGCTGATACCCCAGTTCAAGCATTTCGGCGGGCGTGGCGCCTACCACCACCCAGTCTCTGTCCTTTACCGGCAGCCCTAACAGGGCATCACGTACCGCACCACCAACCAGATAACTCTTCACGCATTCGACTCCGACTCATATTTAGCCGACAGATAATACGTTAAGTGTAGAGGAGATGGGGAGCGAAAAGGGCAGCGGGCGCTGCCCTGCGAGGTTTAGTTCATCCAGCGGTCTTTGCGCTTGCGGCTTGGGATCATGTGCGGGAGCAGCAAACCGAGCAGCAAACCGACGCCCAGCACGCCGCCGCCATACATAAACCACTGCATGATGATAGTGCGCTGTTTATCATCGATCTGAATATTCGCGGCGTTCACTTTCTTCTGCGCCACGATAAGCTCGTTTTTAAGCTTCTGATTTTCGTCTTTCAGGCCGTTGATGATGCCGTCGCTGGCGGCGACTTTCTTTTGCATCTCCGCGGTGCGCTGGTTCCACGTGGTGTCGATATTGTTCAGCTTATCGGTCAGGGTCTTAACCTGATTTTCCAGCTCCGGCACCCGGGTACGCAGGCTGGGTTCGCTCTTGAGCTGTTCCAGCGGGATCCAGGACGTGCGGCCACTGGTATCACGAATCTGTCCATATTTACCGTTACTTTCGAGCAGTGCGACTTCTTCGCCAGCATTGACCGTGCCGACCAGGCGGTAATTGTCACCAGGGCCGCTACGCACCCAGGTGTTGAGTTCATCCGAGACATAGCGTTTTTCTTCGGCAACGGCCTGGTAAGAGACGCTAAGCGCAAGCAGGGAAAAGCAAATCAGACGTAATTTGTGCATCAGTTGGTCGTTATTGTCGTTGAAAGTGGAACGATAGTAGTGGCATCAGTCTGACGATGCAAAGCGTAAACCTGAATGGGAATCATCCTGGTCAGCCCGTCGCCTGCCACCGCGGCAAATTTCGCTTTTTGCGTGCGTCAAAAAGCCTCAAACATGGCAATTTTTTGCAAAATACTATCTACTGACAGATACCAGGCTATTAAGTTCGCTGGAGTTTTCTTCAGTGTGACCCAACAAGAAAGCAGAGACATGGCTCAGGAAATCGAACTCAAATTTATCGTCGACCCGGAACAGATTGATGCGGTGCGCGCCGCGCTGAACGCCCTTGAGGCTGAACACAGCGCCCCGCGCCAGCTGCTCAATATCTATTACGAAACCGCGGACAACCAGCTGCGCCGTCACGATATGGGGCTGCGTATTCGCGGGGATAATGGCCGCTATGAGATGACCATGAAGGTGGCGGGCCGCACCACCGGCGGGCTGCATCAGCGCCCGGAATATAACATTGAACTGGACTCGCCCGAGCTCACGCTGGCGCGTTTCCCGGCAGAAGTCTGGCCGGAAGGCTTGTCGCCCGAGGCGCTGCAGGACGCCGTACAGCCGCTGTTCAGCACCGATTTCGCCCGCGAAAAGTGGGTGGTTACTCACGGTGAAAGCCGCATCGAGCTTGCGCTCGATCGTGGCGAAGTAAAAGCTGGCGAGCTCGCGGAGCCCATCTGCGAGCTGGAGCTGGAGTTACTGGAGGGCCAGGCGGCGGACGTGCTGAAATTTGCCCGTCAGCTGGTGGCGAAGCCGGGCCTGCGTCAGGGCAGCCTGAGCAAAGCGGCGCGCGGTTATCATCTGGCGCAGGGCAACGCTGAACGCCCGCTGCGTCCGCTGACGCTGCTGAAGGTGCCCGCGAAAGCTCATGTGGAGCAGGGGCTTGAAGCATCGCTGGAGTGGGCGCTCGATCACTGGCTGTACCATGAAGAGCTGTGGCTGCGCGGCAACGGCAAGGCGAAGCAACAGGTGCGCGAGGCGATTGCCCTGGTGCGCCATACGCTGGCGCTGTTCGGCGGCATCGTTCCGCGAAAAGCGAGTACTCGCTTACGTGACCTGCTGACCCAGTGCGAAGCGACGCTTGCGACCGATGCTTCGGCCCAGACGGTCGCTTTCAGCGCCATTCAGGCCTCCGCCCGTCTTGCGCTCACCGAATGGCTGGTGTTCCGCGGCTGGCAGCCTTTCCTCGATGAAAAAGGCCGTCAGAAGATGGCGGACTCCTGGAAACGCTTTGCCGATATCCATCTTTCGCGTCACGCCGCTGAGCTGAAAGCCGCGTTTGGTCAGCCGCTCGGCGACCGTTATGTCGACCAGCTGCCGCGCCTGTCGCGCGAGCTTGACGCGCTGCGTCTGCTGGCGGGCGTTTATGACGAAACTGTTGCGCTGTTCTGGCTCGATAACTGGCAGGGGCTGCGTCACGCCATCGAAACCGGCCAGCGTATCGAGATTGAGCATTTCCGCAATGAGGCTATCTCGCAGACGCCGTTCTGGCGGCACAGCGGGAAACCGTAAACCACGACAGGAAAATCCGCATGACGCCGCTCTCCCTCCCTTTGCAACAGCACTGGCAAGCCGTGGTGGAGCGGCTGCCATTCGATGCCACCGCGCTCAGCGATGACGCGCGCGCGGTACTGACCTTCAGCGATTTCGTGCGCGAGGCCATCAGCGCGCATCCCGACTGGCTTCACGAGCTTGAGACAACGCCGCCTGAGGCGGATGAGTGGCGTCACTACGGCGCCTGGCTTCAGGCGACGCTTGCCGACGTGCATGACGAGGCGGCGCTGATGCGCGCGCTGCGCCAGTTCCGTCGCCGTATCATGACGCGCATCGCCTGGAGCCAGACGCTGGCGCGCGCCACCACCGGACAGACCCTGACGCAGCTCAGCGAGCTTGCGGAAACGCTGATCGTCGCGGCGCGCGACTGGCTTTATGCCGCATGCTGTCGCGAATGGGGCACGCCGTGTAACGCGCAGGGCGTGCCGCAGCCGCTGATGATCCTCGGCATGGGTAAACTGGGCGGCGGCGAGCTTAACTTCTCTTCCGATATCGATCTGATCTTCGCCTGGCCCGAGAGCGGATCGACCCAGGGCGGACGTCGCGAGCTGGATAACGCCCAGTTTTTTACGCGCCTCGGCCAGCGCCTTATCAAAGCGCTCGACCAGCCCACCCAGGATGGCTTTGTGTATCGCGTCGATATGCGCCTGCGTCCGTTCGGCGACAGCGGCCCCCTGGTGCTGAGCTTCGCCGCGCTTGAGGATTACTATCAGGAGCAGGGGCGCGACTGGGAGCGCTACGCGATGGTTAAAGCGCGCATCATGGGCGACAACGACGACGCCTGGAGCCAGGAGCTGCGCGCGATGCTGCGGCCCTTTATCTTCCGCCGCTATATCGATTTCAGCGTTATCCAGTCGCTGCGCAACATGAAGGGGATGATTGCCCGCGAGGTGCGCCGCCGGGGGTTGACCGATAACATCAAGCTCGGCGCGGGCGGCATCCGCGAAACCGAATTTATCGTCCAGGTGTTTCAGCTGATCCGCGGCGGGCGCGAGCCGTCGCTACAGCAGCGCTCGCTGCTGCCGACCCTTACGGCAATTGAGCAACTGCATCTGCTCTCGCCGGATGACGCCGCCTGCCTGCGCGACGCTTATCTCCTTTTGCGCCGGCTCGAAAACCTGCTGCAAAGCATCAACGACGAGCAAACCCAGACGCTGCCGGGCGACGCGCTGAACCGCGCGCGGCTCGCCTGGGCAATGGGCGAGGCGGACTGGGAGGCGCTTACCGCGCGTCTGGAGCGCCATATGGCGGGCGTGCGGCGGGTGTTTAACGAGCTTATCGGCGATGAAGATCCCACCGGCGGCGAGGAGTCGCTGACCGAAGGCTGGCGCGAACTGTGGCATGACGCGCTGGATGCCGATGACGACACGCCGGTGTTAAGCGCGCTTGGCGCGGAGAGCCGGATGCGGCTGCTGGCAACGCTTGCCGATTTTCGCAAAGAAACAGAGAAGCGCACCATCGGGCCGCGCGGGCGTCAGGTGCTGGATAATCTGATGCCGCACCTGCTGAGCGCCGTCTGCGCCAGCCCGGATGACGCGGCGCTGGCGCTCTCCCGGGTAACGCCGCTGCTGACCGGCATCGTCACCCGCACCACATACCTTGAACTGCTGAGCGAATATCCCGGCGCGCTCAAGCATTTGATTCGCCTGTGCGCCGCCTCGCCGATGATAGCAAGCCAGCTCGCGCGCTATCCGCTGCTGCTTGATGAACTGCTCGACCCGAACACGCTCTATCAGCCGACGGCGATGGACGCCTATCGCGATGAGCTGCGCCAGTATCTGCTGCGCGTGCCGGATGACGATGAAGAGCAACAGCTTGAGGCGCTGCGCCAGTTTAAACAGGCGCAACTGCTGCGCGTGGCGGCGGCGGATATTGCCGGTACGCTGCCGGTGATGAAAGTGAGCGATCACTTAACCTGGCTTGCCGAAGCGATTATCGACGCGGTGGTTCAGCAGGCGTGGGGACAGATGGTGGCGCGTTACGGTCAGCCGAAGCATCTGCGCGATCGCGACGGACGCGGCTTTGCGGTGGTCGGCTACGGCAAACTGGGCGGCTGGGAGCTCGGCTATAGCTCCGATCTCGATTTAGTCTTCCTGCACGACTGTCCGGCGGAGGTGATGACCGACGGCGAGCGCGAAATCGACGGCCGTCAGTTCTATCTGCGCCTCGCGCAGCGCATCATGCATCTGTTCAGCACCCGGACGTCGTCAGGCATTCTCTATGAAGTGGACGCCCGTTTGCGTCCGTCCGGGGCGGCGGGGATGCTGGTGACAACGGCGGAAGCCTTCGCCGATTACCAGAAAAACGACGCCTGGACCTGGGAACATCAGGCGCTGGTGCGCGCCCGCGTTGTGTACGGCGATAAACCTTTACAGGCGCAGTTTGACGCCATTCGCCGCGAGGTGCTTGCCACGCCGCGCGACGGCGACACGCTGCGTACCGACGTGCGCGAAATGCGCGAGAAAATGCGCGCCCATCTCGGCAACAAACACCGGGATCGCTTTGATATCAAAGCCGATGAAGGCGGCATTACCGATATCGAATTTATTACGCAGTTTATGGTGCTGCGCTACGCGCCTGAACAGCCGAAGCTGACGCGCTGGTCCGATAATGTGCGCATTCTGGAACTGCTGGCGCAGCACGACATTATGCGTGAGGACGAGGCGAAGGCGCTGACGCAGGCGTATGTCACGCTGCGTGACGAGCTGCACCGGCGGGCGCTACAGGAACTGCCGGGGCATGTGGCGCAGACGGCGTTCGAACAGGAACGCGAACAGGTGCGCGACAGCTGGCGGCGCTGGCTGGCCCCGGCGTAACCGTGCGATTGCGCGTAACTGTGCTATCATCGCGCGCAAATTTTGGTGTCTCTCAGGAGAGTCAGGAATGAAAGTAACGCTGCCCGATTTTGAACGCGCAGGCGTCATGGTAGTCGGTGATGTGATGCTGGACCGCTACTGGTATGGCCCGACGAGCCGTATTTCGCCGGAAGCCCCCGTGCCGGTCGTGAAAGTTGAAACCATCGAAGAGCGCCCGGGCGGCGCGGCGAACGTGGCGATGAATATCGCGTCTCTTGGCGCCAGTTCGCGTCTGGTTGGGCTGACCGGCATTGACGACGCGGCGCGCGCGCTCAGCCAGTCGCTCTCGCAGGTGAACGTGAAGTGCGATTTCGTGTCGGTGCCGACGCACCCGACCATCACCAAGCTGCGCGTGCTGTCGCGCAACCAGCAGCTCATCCGTCTTGATTTCGAAGAAGGTTTCGACGGTGTCGACCCGCAGCCGCTGCACGAGCGCATCAACCAGGCGCTGGGACAAATTGGTGCGCTGGTGCTTTCTGACTACGCGAAAGGCGCGCTCGCAAGCGTTCAGCAGATGATCCAGCTGGCGCGTAACGCGGGCGTTCCGGTGCTTATCGATCCGAAAGGCACCGATTTCGAGCGCTATCGCGGCGCGACGCTGCTGACGCCGAACCTCTCTGAGTTCGAAGCCGTAGCGGGCAAATGCAAAAATGAGCAGGACATCGTCGAGCGCGGCATGAAAATCATCGCCGATTTCGATCTCAGCGCGCTGCTGGTGACCCGCTCTGAGCAGGGCATGACGCTGCTGCAGCCCGGCAAAGCGCCGTTCCACCTGCCGACGCAGGCGCAGGAAGTCTATGACGTCACCGGCGCGGGGGATACCGTGATTGGCGTGCTGGCGGCGACGCTGGCGTCCGGTAATTCGCTGGAAGAAGCCTGTTTCTTCGCCAACGCGGCGGCGGGCGTGGTGGTCGGCAAGCTCGGCACCTCGACCGTGTCGCCGGTGGAGCTGGAAAACGCCGTGCGCGGTCGTTCAGAAACCGGTTTTGGCGTGATGAGCGAAGCGGCGCTGAAAGAGGCGGTGCTCGCGGCCCGCAAGCGCGGCGAAAAAGTGGTGATGACCAACGGCGTGTTCGACATTCTGCACGCAGGCCATGTCTCCTATCTGGCGAACGCCCGCAAGCTCGGCGATCGGCTGATTGTGGCGGTCAACAGCGACGCCTCTACCCGACGCCTGAAAGGCGACACGCGCCCGGTGAACCCGCAGGAACAGCGCATGACGGTGCTGGCCGCGCTGGAAGCCGTGGATTGGGTGGTGCCGTTTGAAGAGGACACGCCGCAGCGCCTGATTAGTGAAATCCTGCCGGATCTGCTGGTGAAAGGCGGCGACTATAAGCCTGAAGATATCGCGGGCAGCAAAGAGGTGTGGGCCAACGGCGGTGAGGTGATGGTGCTGAACTTCGAAGATGGCTGTTCCACCACCAATATCATCAAGAAGATCCAGAAAAACCGCTAAGGCGGTTTCACGGGCAAACGCCCCTTGCGAGTCAAGGGGCGTAGCTGGCGCTTAGTCCTGTTTGTCGAGGCTGTCGACGGGCGGGATGGCCGGCGGCGGCGTGACTGCCGTGACAGGGGCGCTGGCGCTGCCTGCCGTTGACGCCACAGGCGCGTCTGCTCCGGTTGCCGTCGTCGCGCCGCGAGATTCCAGCGCTGCCAGGCGTTGCTCCAGCGCCGTCAGTTTTTCACGCGTGCGCAGCAGTACCTGCGTCTGTACGTCAAACTCCTCACGGCTCACCAGATCCAGGCGAGACAGCTGGCCCTGCAGTACCTGGCGAATTTTCTTCTCAACATCTTCCCCGATCTCACGGATCCCTTTTGGCATCGATTCATGGACCTGACGGGCGATCTGTTCAATTTTTTTCGGGTCAATCATAGCGGTTTCCCTGATCTGGTATGGTCTGAAGAGTAATTGTAATCGCTGATCCCAAGGGTATAAACCGGAAATGTTTGAATCTCATGCATTGCCGACGATTATCAATGGCGTTATAGTTATCTCGCTTATTCTCAGGGCGGGGCGAAATTCCCCACCGGCGGTAAATCAGGCTTATCCGGCGTCTGCGCGAAGGCGAAAGACAAACGGTAAACTGAAAGCCCGCGAGCGCTTCAGAGTTTTTCTGAAGGTCAGCAGATCCGGTGTAATTCCGGGGCCGACGGTTAAAGTCCGGATGGGAGAGAGTAACGATCTGCCTGGGCTTACGCCCACTCACGTTATTTTGTTTGCCGCTTGCCGGCACTCCTAAGACCGCCCTGATTCTGGTAATCCATATAATTAATGAGGTTTCTTTACCATGAATCAGACGCTTCTTTCTGCTTTTGGCACCGCTTTTGAACGCGTGGAAAACGCGATCGCCGCACTGCGCGAAGGGCGCGGAGTGATGGTGCTCGATGATGAGAACCGTGAAAACGAAGGCGACATGATTTTCGCCGCCGAAACCATGACCGTTGAACAGATGGCGCTGACTATCCGTCACGGCAGCGGCATCGTCTGCCTGTGCCTGACCGAAGAACGCCGTAAACAGCTCGATCTGCCGATGATGGTGGAAAACAACACCAGCGCCTTCGGCACCGGCTTTACGGTGACCATCGAAGCGGCGCACGGCGTGACGACGGGCGTTTCCGCTGCTGACCGCATCACGACTATTCGCGCGGCGATTGCCGACGACGCGAAGCCGTCCGATCTGCATCGCCCTGGCCACGTTTTCCCGCTGCGCGCGCAGCCGGGCGGCGTTCTGACCCGCGGCGGCCACACCGAAGCGACCATCGATTTAGTGTCGCTGGCGGGCTTCAAACCGGCGGGCGTCCTGTGCGAACTGACCAATGACGACGGCACTATGGCGCGCGCGCCGGAGTGCATCGCGTTTGCCCGTGAGCACAACATGCCGGTCGTAACTATCGAAGATTTAGTGAGCTATCGCGAGGCGCAGGAGCGCAAAGCGAGCTGACCACACGCCCGGCGAGCACCGGGTCTGAATCAATACACAAAAGCCCGGTCTGACCGGGCTTTTTTATTAGCCGCTAAGCCCGCTCGTTTGCAGCAGCGTCAGGCTGAGTCCCATCACTGACATTCCGCACAGCACGCCGTAGCTCGGGTTGTTATGCGGGTCTATCTCTTTAGCAAGCGGCATCAGCTCATCCACCGACAGCGCCACCATAATCCCGGCCACCGCCGCCATAATCGCCGCCATCACTACCGGCGAAACCATCGTACCGAGGATAAGCCAGGCCAGCACCCCGCCGAGGATCTCCGCCATCCCGGAGACGCCTGCCCAGATAACCGCTTTACGGCGCGAACCGGTAGCGGCATAGACCGGGCCCGCCACCGCCAGTCCTTCGGGAATATTATGCAGCGCCACGGCCAGCGCGATGCCGAAGCCCAGCTCCAGGTTATTGCTGGCCGTCACGTACGTCGCGACGCCTTCCGGGAAGTTATGCAGGCTGATGCCGAGCGTCAGCAGCAGCGCGGTACGGCGCAGGCTGCCCGGCGAGTGGCGGTGTGCGGTATGCGGATCGACGAGATCCTGCGGATGCGCGTGCGGCAGCAGGCGATCGAGCGCGAAATACCCCAGCAGGCCGACGATAAACATGCCGTAGCCGAGCACCGGCGACATGCCTTCTTCATTGAGCGCGGCGGGCAGCATTTCCATTAGCGAAATCAGCAGCATAATGCCCGCGGCAAACCCCAGCGAAAACGCCAGCAGGCGGTTAGAGGGCTTCTGCCCCAGCACGCCCAGCACGGCGCCGATAAACGTGGCGCCGCCCGCCAGCAGGGTCAGGATCAGAGGCACTGACATCGAACACTCCTTTTGATAATGATTATCATTAATTTATCGGGCGCAACGGAAAAGTCGAGGCCAGTCCGTGGCTTTTACAGAACGCTTACATTCAAATTTTCTGACGATCTTCATCACCCTTATCTCCGTTCTTTACGCGCGCGATCGGCGTAAGGTAATCCCATTGATGATACCGATTCAGGGTAAAAATAATGACGCACGCACCCCGTATGCCTGCACTGTTCCTGGGCCATGGCAGCCCGATGAACGTGCTGGAAGATAACCGCTATACCCGCGCCTGGCGCACGCTTGGCGAAACGCTGCCGCGTCCGAAAGCCATTGTCATGGTTTCGGCCCACTGGTTCACGCGCGGCACCGGCGTGACCGCGATGGAACAGCCGCAGACCATTCACGATTTCGGCGGCTTCCCGCAGGCGCTCTACGACACGCACTATCCCGCGCCTGGCTCACCGGCGCTGGCGCAGCGCGTGGTGGATCTTCTGGCGCCGCTGCCGGTCACGCTCGACCGCGAAGCCTGGGGCTTTGACCACGGCGCGTGGGGGGTGCTGATAAAAATGTACCCGCAGGCCGATATCCCGCTGGTGCAACTGAGTATAGATAGCACCAAACCGCCGCTCTGGCATTATCAGATGGGCCGCCGCCTGGCGTCGCTGCGCGATGAAGGCGTGATGCTGGTCGCGAGCGGTAATGTGGTGCATAACCTGCGTACCGCCCGCTGGCATGGCGAGGGCGCGCCATATCCATGGGCGGAATCGTTCAATAACTTTGTGAAAGAAAACCTGACGTGGCGCGGCGATGACGCCGGGCACCCGCTGGTCAACTATCTGGATCACCCCGGCGGCAGCCTGTCGAACCCGACTGCGGATCACTTCCTGCCGTTGCTGTACGTGCTTGGGGCGTGGAACGGCGACGAGCCGGTGACGATACCGGTCGACGGGCTGGAAATGGCCTCGTTGAGTATGCTCTCGGTGCAGATAGGGTAAGCATGGCGCGCGAGCGCGCCATGGTGGCGATCATTCCACAAACAGATGCGGATAGAAGCGCGACAGATCCTGCGTGATCAGCGCTTTGTCTTCGCGAATGCCGATCCCGGCAGGCTGGTCGTTGATAAGCCAGCTGCCAATCAGCGTGTAGCTGTCGCCGAATTTCGGCAGCGGGTGGAACTGCTGCACGATGGTGCCTTCTTCGCCGTAAGGACCGTCCACCTGCTCGACGGTCTGACCGTTTTCAATGATAGAAACGTTCGCGCCTTCGCGGGAGAAAAAGGGTTTCACCACATATTTTTCCATCGGCGGCGGATTGTCTTCGCTGAAGTACGCCGGCAGCAGGTTAGGGTGATTCGGGTAGAGTTCCCAGAGCATCGGCAGCAGCGCTTTGTTGGAAATAATGCTCTTCCACGCGGGCTCCAGCCAGCGCACGCCCGCGTCTTCCAGCTTGGTGGAAAACGTCTCGCGCAGCATGTATTCCCACGGATAAAGCTTAAACAGATTGCTAATCACCTGATCCTGGAGATCGGTAAACTGGCCCTTTTCGCCAAGGCCGATATCTTCGATAAACAGGAACTCGTTCTCGATCCCGGCTTCGCTGGCGCAATCCTGTAAATATTGCACCGTACCGCGATCTTCCACGGTATCGCGACAGCAGGCGAGATGCAGGCGTTGAAAGCCATACTGCGCTTTCAGCTCGCCAAAACGCTCGATGATCTTCTCCTGAAGACTGTTGAACTGATCGCTCTCAGCCGGGAGTTTTCCGGCGCGCAGCTGATCTTCCAGCCAGATCCACTGGAAAAACGCCGCTTCATACAACGAGGTCGGCGTGTCGGCGTTGTTTTCGAGCAGTTTGGGCTCGCCGCGCCCGTCCCAGGCGAGATCGAGACGCGAATAGAGCGACGGCTGGCCGCTGCGCCACGACTGGCGCACAAACTCCCAGGTATGCTTCGGAATGCGGAATTTGGCCATCAGCGCATCGCTGGCAACCACTTTCTCAACCACCTGTAAGCACATCTGGTGCAGCCCGGCGGTGACCTCTTCAAGCTTCTCCACCTGCGCGAGCGTCAGGCGGTAGTAAGCGTCTTCGCACCAGTAGGGCTCGCCATACATCGTGTGAAAATTAAAGCCGTATTCGGCGGCTTTTTCGCGCCAGTCCGGGCGCTCGCTGACCGCGATTCTTTCCATGTGATTAACCGCCCATTGAACGAGAAGAAGAGCCGGCAGCGCTGCGCTGCATCGTGGCCTGTTTCGCAACGGAATCGCCGAAACCGCCGCGGGTGATGGTCGACGTGGTCGCCGGTTTCGGCGCCATCGCAGATTTCGGTACGGTCACGGTGCGGCCCGGCTGCGCGGCGCCGTAGTTGCGGCCGCTGGCGTCGGTGTATTTACCGTAAGCCGGGCTTGCCGGGTTGCGCGAGCTGAACAGCGGCTGCTGCGCGAACCCCATGCCGCCGCCGCCCATCAGACGCCCCATCATGTAGCCCGCCATCAGTGGCATCCACATGCTGCCGGTTTGCTGCGTGGCCTGGCTGGTGTTGGTGTTGTTCACCTGCTGGCACTGATCTTCGCCAAATTCCGCCACGCAGTCTTCGCGTGTCGCGTATTTCGGCGCGGTACGCTCCGCCTCTTTCAGGGCGTTATTGTACGAGGTGGTGCATTCAGCGCTTTTGCCGGGGTTAGCGGCCGCGCAGTCGTCGGCGTTCTGATAGAGCTGGACGGTTTCGTCGCTCTTTTCACAGCCCGCCAGCATAAAAGCTGCCGTGACCGCGAAGGCGACCGGCGTTAAATGACGCGCGTTCCAGCTTTTGCGAAACATCGCGCGGTTAATCTGTTTTGTCCGTTTCATGCCTGCTTCCTGACCCAGTGGTATTGCACAGTTATGGTGCTCAGGATAGTGGATGAGTGGTTGAAATTAAAGCGCAGAGCCGGATGGCGGGGGATCTTTACGTTGACTTACGTTCAGGCGGGAAGCGCGCTGGCGCCTCCCGCCGGAGGGGTTACTGACGGAACGGATTGCTGCTGTTGCCGGTCGTGCTGCGGTTTGCCGCGGCAGGCTGAACGGCCGGCGCTGCGCCGCCGCTGTTCGCCATGTTATTCACGGCGGCGTCCTGCTGTGGGTTTTCCGGGGCGACGCTTTCCGGCGTGGTAGAGACCGGTTTGCCCAGCGAGTTATTCAGCGCGACCAGATCCTGCTCGTTGAGCGTACCCAGCGCAGATTTAATATTGAGCTGGTTGATCAGGTAGTTATAACGGGCGCTTGAGAGCTGCTGCTTGGCGTTGTACAGCGTGGTAGTGGCATCCAGCACATCAACGATGGTACGAGTACCGACCGAATAACCGGCTTCCATCGCATCAAGCGAGCTCTGCGCGGAGACGACCGCCTGCTCATACGCTTTGATGCTGCTGATGGACGCGTTCACGTTGTTATAGGAAGAACGCACGGTCTGCACGACGTTGCGGTGCGCGCTTTCCAGTTTCTCGCTGGCGCCAACGAAGCTGTACTGCGCCTGTTTCACCTGCGAGGTGACCGAGCCGCCGCTGTAGAGCGGCATGCTGAAGCTCAGGCCGACGGAGTTCTGACCCACTTTGCTGTCGGTGTAACGGCTGGCTGCCGCCGCGCTGCTGGTTTTGCTGCCGCTGTAGTCGGTGTCAGAAACGCTGCTGGAGGCTGTCAGGCCGAGCGTCGGCATATGACCGGTTTCCGCGTAGCGAATCTGCTCGCGCGCCAGGTCCTGGCTCAGACGCGCCTGCAGCAGCGTCAGGTTACGCTGCTCGGCTTCTTTCAGCAGCGCGTTAACGGCGGCCGGTTTGGCGGTTTTGAAACTATCGACGTTCAGCGAGGCGAGCTGCGGGTAGTAGTTGCCCGTCACCTGACGCAGCTGCTCCAGCGCGTTGTCGAGGTTGTTGCGCGCGGTCACTTCGTTCGCCAGCACGTTATCGTACTGCGCGCGGGCGTTTTGCACGTCGGTAATCGCCACCAGGCCCACGTTAAAGCGCTGGGTGGTTTGATCGAGCTGGCGGTAAATCGCCTGTTTCTGCGCTTCGGTATAGGAAAGCGCGTCAATCGCGCTCAGCACCTGGAAGTAGGCGGTCGCAGTATTGAGCATCAGCGTCTGCTGATCGGTCTGATAGGTCACGTCCTGAATGCCTGCGGTTTTCTCCTGCAGCGTCAGGGCGCGCCATTTAGACATATCGAAAATAGTCTGGGTTAACTGTAACGAGGCGCTCTTGGACGTGGTGTCGACGCCGTCGTTATCGCGAAAACCGCTGTTATAGGTGTAATCTGCACCCAGGCCGAGCTGCGGAAGTAAAGGACTGCGGGCTTCGTTAATTTTTTCGAATGCGGCGTCGCGGTCAGCAGCGGAGCTGCGCAGGTCTGGGTTGCTTAAACGTGCCTGCTGGTAAACCTGCAACAGGTTTTCTGCCTGGCTCATGGCGCTGAAGCCCGTCAGGCTCAGGCCGATAAGGATGGGGAGCAGTTTCTTCATTTGCATTCCTTGTTGTGAAGCATAAAGAATTTATTAGCGCTGTCAGAAGCCGAAAAATTGACGCCGATTCTACCAGAGTCAACCCGCCGTCAGGCTTGGCGTAACGTGCCTTCTGCCGGTAAATTTCATCAATCTACCACATGGGCAATGAAACGGCAGGTAAACTGGCTTGAAATGCCCAAATTCGGCACCATTTTGAACCGGAAACCCTCATGAGCAAATCAACGAAAAGCCCCGTTACTTTCACCAAAAACGATGTAGAAATTATTGCACGGGAAAAGCTATATCGCGGCTTTTTTTCGCTCGATCTCTACCGCTTTCGCCACCGTCTTTTCAACGGCGAAATGAGCGGCGAAGTGCGGCGTGAAATTTTTGAGCGCGGCCATGCCGCAGTCCTGCTACCCTTTGACCCTGTGCGCGATGAGGTGGTGCTTATTGAGCAGATCCGCATCGCCGCGTTCGACACCAGCGACACCCCGTGGCTGCTGGAACTGGTCGCGGGCATGATTGAGCCTGGCGAAACGGTGGAAGAGGTTGCCCGCCGCGAAGCGATGGAAGAGGCGGGGCTCGACGTCGGACGCGTTAAAAAATTCATGAGCTATCTGGCAAGCCCTGGAGGCACCAGCGAGCGCCTGTCATTACTGGTTGGCGAAGTGGACGCCACGACCGCGCAAGGCATACACGGTCTGGCTGATGAAAACGAAGATATTCGTGTTCATGTGGTAAGCCGGGAACAGGCATACCTTTGGGTAGAAGAGGGGAGAATCGACAACGCGGCCTCGGTCATCGCACTGCAATGGCTGCAGTTACATCATCACGCATTGAGAAACGAGTGGAACACCTGAATATGAAGCGTTATACACCTGATTTTCCAGAAATGATGCGCCTGTGCGAAACCAACTTCGCGCAGCTGCGCCGCCTGCTGCCGCGCAACGACGCGCCAGGCGAAGCCGTAAGTTATCAGGTGGCGGGCGCGCAATACCGTTTAACGATACTGGAATCAACCCGGTACACGACGCTTGTGCAGATAGAGCAAACCGCGCCGAAAGTGAGCTACTGGAGTTTGCCCTCGATGAGCGTAAGGCTTTACCATGACGCCATGGTCGCGGAAGTGTGTTCAAGCCAGCAGATCTTTCGCTTCAAAGCGCGTTATGATTACCCAAATAAAAAGTTGCATCAGCGCGACGAAAAACACCAAATTAACCAGTTTCTTGCTGACTGGCTACGCTACTGTTTAGCGCATGGAGCAATGGCGGTTCCGGTTTGTTAGCGTCGTGAAACCTAAGGACACCATTTGGAAAGCCTGTTAAACCTTCCTGTTGCTGGTGGGGCCAGCGTCAGGATCTTACAAATTACAGATACTCACCTGTTTGCCGGAAAGAACGATACGCTGCTTGGGATCAATACCTGGGAGAGCTACCAGGCTGTGCTGGCGGCCCTCCATGCCGGGCAGCGTGAGTACGATCTGATTGTCGCGACAGGCGATCTTGCGCAGGACCATACGCCTGAGGCCTACGCGCACTTCGCGGCGGGCGTTTCAACGCTGCCTGCGCCCTGCGTCTGGCTGCCGGGCAACCACGATTTCCAGCCCGCTATGTTCAGCACGTTGCAGGACGCGGGCATTTCCCCCGCCAAACGCGTGTTCGCGGGCGACCACTGGCAGGTACTGCTGCTCGACAGCCAGGTCTTCGGCGTGCCGCACGGCGAACTGAGCGACTATCAGCTGGAGTGGCTTGAGCGCATGCTGCAGCAGGCGCCGGAGCGTCACACTTTACTGCTGCTGCATCATCATCCGCTGCCGTCCGGCTGCGGCTGGCTCGACCAGCACAGCCTGCGCAATGCGCAGTCGCTGGATGACGTACTGAACCGCTACCCGCGCGTGAAGCATCTGCTTTGCGGACATATTCATCAGGAGCTGGATCTCGACTGGAACGGGCGTCGCCTGCTTGCGACGCCGTCCACCTGCGTTCAGTTCAAACCCCACTGCGCCGGCTTTACGCTTGATACCGTCGCTCCCGGCTGGCGCTGGCTGAATCTGCACCCTGACGGCTCACTCACTACGGAAGTGTGCCGCCTCGAAGGCGTGCAGTTCCGCCCTGACACCGCATCAGAAGGATACTGATGTCTACGCTTCTCTATCTCCACGGTTTTAACAGTTCACCTCGCTCGGCGAAGGCCACCAGCCTGCAACGCTGGCTGGCGCACCAGCACCCTGACATCAACATGGTTGTTCCTCAACTGCCGCCGTATCCGTCCGATGCCGCGGAGCTGCTGGAATCCTTAGTGCTTGAGCAGGGCGGCGAGCCGCTCGGCGTCGTAGGCTCGTCACTCGGCGGTTATTACGCCACCTGGCTTTCGCAATGCTTTATGCTACCTGCCGTGGTGGTGAACCCGGCGGTGCGCCCCTTTGAGCTGCTGACCGATTTTCTCGGCGCTAACGAGAACCCCTACACCGGGCAGCAATATGTGCTAGAGTCACGCCATATTTACGATCTGAAAGTGATGCAAATTGAGCCGCTCGACGCCCCGGATCTCATCTGGCTGTTGCAGCAGACCGGTGACGAGGTGCTGGATTACCGCCAGGCGGTGGCGTATTACGCGCCATGCCGTCAGACGGTAGAAACCGGCGGCAACCACGCTTTTGCAGGCTTTGAAGATTATTTCACGCAGATTGTCGATTTCCTTAGCCTGCGTTAACGCTAAGGCATCGATGCCGTTTTGTGACCTGACGATAAAATCATGACCCAATCCTATAATGCCGATGCCATTGAGGTGCTCACCGGGCTTGAGCCGGTGCGCCGCCGTCCTGGGATGTACACCGATACGTCCCGTCCCAACCATCTGGGCCAGGAAGTTATTGATAACAGCGTCGATGAAGCGCTGGCGGGGCATGCCAGACGCGTCGACGTGATCCTGCACGCCGACCAGTCGCTGGAGGTGATCGACGACGGGCGCGGCATGCCGGTGGATATTCACCCGGAAGAGGGTGTTCCCGCCGTGGAACTGATCCTCTGCCGTCTGCACGCGGGCGGTAAATTCTCGAACAAAAACTACCAGTTCTCCGGCGGCCTGCACGGTGTTGGGATCTCGGTGGTTAACGCCCTGTCAAAACGTGTTGAAGTCAACGTGAAACGCGACGGGCAGATTTACAATATCGCCTTTGAAAACGGCGAGAAAGTCAAAGAACTCAGCGTGGTCGGCACCTGTCCGAAACGCCAGACCGGCACCAGCGTGCATTTCTGGCCGGATGAAAAATTCTTCGACAGCCCGCGCTTTTCGGTCTCCCGCCTGACGCACCTGTTAAAAGCGAAAGCGGTGCTCTGCCCGGGCGTTGAAATCAACTTTAAAGATCAGGTCAACAACACCGAGCAGCGTTGGTGCTACGAGGATGGTCTCAACGACTACCTGAGTGAAGCGGTGAACGGGCTCATTACGCTGCCGGAAAAACCGTTTATCGGTAATTTCTCCGGCGAAACGGAAGCGGTGGACTGGGCGCTGCTGTGGCTGCCGGAAGGCGGCGAGCTGCTGACGGAAAGCTACGTCAACCTGATCCCGACCATGCAGGGCGGCACTCACGTCAACGGCCTGCGCCAGGGCTTGCTGGACGCCATGCGCGAGTTCTGTGAATACCGCAATATCCTGCCGCGCGGCGTGAAGCTCTCGGCGGAGGATATCTGGGATCGCTGCGCCTATGTGCTGTCGGTGAAAATGCAGGACCCGCAATTCGCAGGCCAGACCAAAGAGCGTCTCTCTTCGCGCCAGTGCGCGGCGTTTGTCTCAGGCGTGGTCAAAGACGCCTTCAGCCTGTGGCTGAACCAGAACGTGCAGGCGGCTGAGCAGCTCGCGGAACTGGCGATCGCCAGCGCCCAGCGTCGTCTGCGCGCGGCCAAAAAAGTGGTGCGTAAAAAGCTCACCAGCGGCCCGGCGCTGCCCGGCAAGCTGGCGGACTGCACCGCGCAGGATCTCAACCGCACCGAGCTGTTCCTGGTGGAAGGGGATTCCGCTGGCGGCTCCGCCAAGCAGGCGCGCGATCGTGAATATCAGGCGATCATGCCGCTCAAGGGTAAGATCCTGAATACCTGGGAAGTCTCGTCCGATGAAGTACTGGCCTCTCAAGAGGTGCACGACATCTCGGTTGCGATCGGCATCGATCCAGACAGCGACGATCTCAGCCAGCTGCGTTACGGCAAGGTCTGCATCCTCGCGGATGCGGACTCCGATGGCCTGCACATCGCGACGCTGCTTTGCGCGCTGTTTGTGAAACACTTCCGCTCACTGGTGAAAGGCGGCCACGTGTATGTCGCTATGCCGCCGCTCTACCGTATCGATCTTGGCAAAGAGGTCTATTACGCGCTGGATGAAGAAGAGAAAGCGGGCGTGCTGGAACAGCTTAAGCGTAAGAAAGGCAAACCGAACGTACAGCGCTTTAAAGGCCTCGGCGAGATGAACCCGATGCAGCTGCGTGAAACGACGCTCGATCCGAACACGCGCCGTCTGGTGCAGCTCACCATCAGCGACGACGACGATGCGCGCACGCTGGCGGTAATGGACATGCTGCTTGCCAAAAAACGCTCCGAAGACCGTCGTAACTGGTTACAGGAGAAAGGCGATATGGCAGATATTGAGGTCTGATGTTCTGCAGCGGCGGGCCCCCGGTCTTGCCGACACGTTCTTTTTGCAGCGGCGCCCTGGGCGCCGCTGCTGTTTCTGGCCTGTAATCCCTTCATTTTCACGCGGCGTAGCACATGCCGCCGCTTTTATTGCGATGCAGATCAAAAACCGGCGTGTTAATCGTTACTCTGAGAGTAATGATTCGTCCGCGTCCTTAATTGATGCCTTTTTCTCCTGAGCGCACACTGAATTTAGCGTTAAGCAAATCAAAAAGATTCGCTGAATCAGGAGGTTAATAATGACGGCTTACCAAACGCCGGGGCGTGTCTGGAACACGCGCCG
Organism: Cronobacter dublinensis subsp. dublinensis LMG 23823; assembly: GCF_001277235.1. NCBI lineage: Bacteria > Pseudomonadati > Pseudomonadota > Gammaproteobacteria > Enterobacterales > Enterobacteriaceae > Cronobacter > Cronobacter dublinensis. The sequence continues at coordinate 3,725,999 of NZ_CP012266.1, read as the reverse complement.
CACGGAGAAACAGCGGCGTCTCGCCTCGGTTCCCGTGCAGGACAAAGTATTGCCCACCGCAGATCTCGCAGCCATGCTGGAAAAACTGATAGCACCGGGTGACCGTGTAGTGCTGGAAGGCAATAACCAGAAACAGGCGGATTTTCTCTCCCGCATGCTGGCCAACGTCAGCCCGGAAAAAGTGCACGATCTGCACATGATCATGCCAAGCGTCGGGCGCAGCGAGCACCTCGATATTTTTGAGAAAGGTATCGCCCGCAAACTCGACTTCTCGTTCTCCGGCACCCAGAGCCTGCGTATTTCGCAACTGCTGGAAGATGGTCTGCTGGAAATCGGGGCTATCCACACCTATATCGAACTCTACTCCCGCCTGTATGTGGATCTGGCTCCGAACGTGGCGCTGATAGCCGGCTACAAAGCCGACCGCAAAGGCAATCTCTACACCGGGCCGAGCACCGAAGACACGCCCGCGCTGGTGGAAGCCGCCGCGTTCCATGACGGCATCGTTATCGCCCAGGTCAATGAACTGGTCGACGACGAGTGCGACCTGCCGCGCGTGGATATCCCCGGCTCCTGGATTGACTACGTGGTAGTGGCAGACAAACCCTTCTTTATCGAACCACTCTTTACCCGCGACCCGCGCCTTATCAAGCAGGAACATATCCTGATGGCGATGATGGCCATCAAGGGCATCTACGCCGAGCACCAGGTGCAGTCGCTCAATCACGGCATCGGTTTTAATACCGCAGCGATTGAACTGCTGCTGCCGACGTACGGCGAACAACTGGGTCTGAAGGGCAAAATCTGTAAACACTGGACGCTGAATCCGCATCCGACGCTTATCCCTGCCATTGAAAGCGGCTGGGTCGAGAGCGTGCACTGTTTCGGCGGCGAGCTGGGCATGGAAGAGTACATTCGCGCGCGCCCCGACGTGTTCTTCACCGGCGCTGACGGCTCCATGCGCTCCAACCGCGCCTTCTGTCAGCTGGCGGGCCAGTACGCGGTCGATATGTTTATCGGCTCCACGTTACAGGTAGACGGCCTTGCTAACTCCTCCACCGTCACCCGCGGGCGGCTTTCCGGCTTCGGCGGCGCGCCGAACATGGGGCACGATCCGCACGGCCGTCGCCACGCGACACCCGCCTGGCTCAACATGATCACCGAGCCTGACCCGATGCAGCGCGGTAAAAAGCTGGTGGTGCAGATGGTCGAAACCTTCCAGGCCGGCGTAAAACCGACCTTCGTGGAAAAACTCGATGCAGTTGACGTGGCGAAAGCCTCTGGCATGCCGCTCGCGCCGGTCATGATTTACGGCGATGACGTCACCCACGTGCTTACCGAAGAGGGGATTGCGTACCTTTACCGCGCAGAAAGCCTTGAAGAGCGCCGCGCGATGGTCGCAGCAGTCGCGGGCATCACTGACATTGGCCTTGGCGTGGACGCCGCACGCGTCGCTGAACTGCGTAAAACGGGCAAGGTGGTATACCCGGAAGATATCGGCATTCGCCGCGCCGACGCCACCCGCTCGTTGCTTGCCGCAAGCAGTGTCGCGGATCTCGTGGAATGGTCCGGCGGTCTTTACAACCCACCTGCCAAATTCCGGAGCTGGTAATGAACCGACAGCCACTGACTCACGCCGAAGGCACCGCAGACGCACTGGCGCGCATCGCCACCACCTGCCTGATTGATGAAGCGAGACTCACCCCGAAGCCGGGTCTGGTGGACTGTCGCGGGAGCGGCGCGCATCACGACCTGACGCTTGCGCTGATGGAGCGTTCGGCCCACAGCCTGACGCCCACCTTTCATGCGCTGGCTCAGCAGAGCTGGCAGCGCCCGGCGGATATTGCGCTGCGTGAAACCATTGGCCGTCTGGGCCGCGAGGGCGAAGCGCAAATGATGGCGGCCACCGGCGGGGTGAATACCCATCGCGGTGCTATCTGGGCGCTGGGACTGCTGGTGAGCGCCACCGCCATGTGCGACGCCGGAGCGACAGGTGAGGCTATCGCCGCCACGGCCGCCCGTCTGGCAGGCCTGCCGGACGCTGGCGCGCCGAAGGGCTTCAGCAAAGGGCTTCGCGCCACGCGGCGTTATCAGGTGCCGGGCGCGCGTGAAGAGGCGCAGCAGGGGTTTCCGCATGTGATGCAACTCGCGCTTCCACAGCTTCACGCCAGCCGCCGTGGCGGCGCGAAAGAAACCGAAGCACGTCTGGACGCGCTGATGGCCATCATGACGTCGCTGTGCGACACCTGCGTGCTTAACCGCGCGGGGCTCACGGGCCAGATGACCATGCAGCGCGGCGCCCGCGCCGTGCTGGCCGCAGGCGGTACGGCGACCGACGCCGGGCGTCGCGCGCTGGCAGAGCTTGATAGCGAGATGCTGGCGCTGAACGCCTCGCCAGGCGGAGCTGCTGATCTGCTGGCCGCCACGCTCTACCTCGACCGCGTGAGCGCGCCATCTCGAATAACCGAATAAGAGGGTGTTATGGAACAGATTACATTGTCATTCCCCGCGAGCCGCACGCTGAGCGGCAGAGCGCTGGCGGGAGTGGTCGGATCCGGTGATATGGAAGTGCTGTTCACCGCCGATCAGCAACAGGCGCTCAACGTGACCATCACGACATCCGTGGACAACAGCACCGCGCGCTGGAATGCGCTGTTTGACCGCCTCAACCTGCAAAATGGCCTGCCGTCCGGCACGCTGGTTATCCACGATTTCGGCGCGACGCCCGGTGTGGCGCGCATTCGCATCGAACAGGTTTTTGAGGAGGTCAGCCATGCGTAACGACCGCAGCTTTATTGAACTTCGGGCGCGCGAACGCGCCAGGGCGCTGCTCGATGAAGGCAGCTTTCGCGAACTGCTCGACCCGTTTGAGCAGGTCATGTCGCCGTGGCTTGGCAAGCAGGGCATCGTCCCGCAGGCGGACGACGGCATGGTGGTGGCGAAAGGCACCATCAACGGGCAGCCCGCCGTGGTGATTGCCATCGAAGGCACCTTCCAGGGCGGCAGCATGGGCGAAGTTTCCGGCGCGAAAATGGCCGCCGCCCTTGAGCTGGCCGCGGAGGATAACCGCAACGGCATTCCCACCCAGGCGGTGTTATGCCTGGAAACGGGTGGCGTGCGTCTGCAGGAGGCCAACCTCGGCCTCGCGGCGATTGCCGATATCCACGCCGCGATTGTCGACCTGCGCCGCTATACGCCGGTGGTCGGTATTGTTGCGGGCACCGTGGGCTGCTTCGGCGGGATGTCCATCGCGGCGGCGCTGTGCAGCTATCTCATTGTGACCCGTGAAGCACGCCTTGGCCTGAACGGCCCGCAGGTGATTGAGCAGGAAGCGGGTGTGGAAGAGTACGACTCCCGCGACCGTCCGTTTATCTGGAGCATGACCGGCGGCGAAGTGCGCTATGAAAGCGGTTTTGTCGACGCGCTGGTAGGCGATGGCGTTAACGCGGTGAAAACGGCGATGAACGAAGCCATCGCTAAAGGCGTGCCATCACAGCACCGCAGCGACAACTACGCCTGGTATCTCGATCGTCTGACGCGGTTCGACACCGCGAAACAGGCGGATCGCGAACAGATCAAACAGGTTTTTGCGCGGGAGGAAAAATGATGACGAATACAGTAAGCCGGGGCGCCTTATGGCTTGAAAAACTCGCGCCCAACGCGAAACGTCAGGAGGGGCTTTGCCCGTCCGTTCAGGTGGCCGATGCCGCGCTTAACGGCGAACCCGCACGCTTTATCGCCGTCGTGCCGGATGCCCATAACCACTACCCGCGCGCCGCTAAAGGGGAGGTCGGGCTGCTGGAGGGCTGGACGCTTGCCAGAGTGGTCAGCGAAACCATCAAAGAAGATGCCGATAAGCCAGTGAAGCGCCCGATTATCGCGGTGATTGACGTGCCAAGCCAGGCGTATGGCCGTCGCGAAGAGGCGTTCGGCATTCATCAGGCGCTCGCCGGGGCTGCGGGCGCTTATGCTAACGCACGCCTTGCCGGACACCCGGTAATTGGGCTTATCGTCGGTAAAGCGATGTCCGGGGCGTTTCTCGCCCACGGCTACCAGGCAAACCGGTTAATCGCCTTTAACGACAAAGGTGTGCTGGTGCATGCGATGGGTAAAGAATCCGCCGCGCGCATTACGCTTCGCACCGTCGAGGCGCTGGAGAAACTGGCGGCGACCATCCCGCCGATGGCCTATGACGTCGCCAACTACGCGACGCTCGGGCTGCTCTCTGACCTGCTCGATATCCGAAACCCGGATGCACCAACACCTGAGGATCTGGCACAGGTGAACGCCACGCTGCAACGCGCAATTGATGATGCGCGTCGTGACCCGAGCCTGAAAACCCGCCTCGGCGCCGACAACCGCCGTAGCTCACAGCATGTACGCGAACGTCTGCGCGCCAGCTGGTAAGTAAAACCCTAAAAAGACCTGCCGGATAGCGGCTTACAGGGGCGTAGCGATACGCCCTCTGGCCCGCCGCATCCGTAAAAAATAAAGCTCACCATCTCAGGGCGCGCCGCGCGCCATGAGATGTAAGGGCCACCATCGCACCAGTGTTGATTTTACTTTCATTACAGGTGACTTATGACTTACGTGATTATTCATGCGCTTGCCCCTATTTTTGTGATCATGCTGCTCGGCTTTATGGCGGGCAAAACAAAAATGGTCGATAACCAAAACGTCGCTTTACTCAATATCTTTGTGATGGACTTTGCCCTGCCAGCCGCGCTGTTTAGCGCCACCGTACAGACGCCGTGGGCGGGCATTGTCGCCCAGTCGCCGCTCATCATCGTCCTGGTGCTGGCGATGTGGATAACCTACGCCGCCATCTACTTCCTGGCGGTCGGGCCGTTTAAGAAATCCCCGCAGGATGCCGCCGTGCTCACGCTGACCGTGGCGCTGCCGAACTACGCCGCGTTGGGTCTGCCTATCCTTGGCAGCGTGCTCGGTGAAGGGCCATCGACATCGCTTTCCGTCGCGGTCTCCATTGCCTGCGGTTCGGTGCTGATGACGCCGTTCTGTCTGCTTATTCTGGAACGTGAAAAAGCGCGCGCCAGCGGCGAGAAGAGCGGCTCAACGCTCGCGATGCTGCCGGTGTTGATGTGGCGTTCGGTGAAAAAACCGATCGTCTGGGGGCCGCTGCTTGGCGTGGTGCTCTCCGCCATTGGCATCAAAATGCCGGAGCTGGTGCTTGCCGCCATTAAACCACTCGGCCTTGCCGCAACCGCTGCTGCGCTCTTCCTGACCGGCGTTATCCTCTCGGCCCGTAAGCTCAACATTAATTCTGTGGTGATTACCGCGACCATTGCCAAGCTGCTGATCCAGCCGTTTATCGCCTGGGGTATCGTGCTCGCGCTTGGCCTGACCGGGCCGGTTGCTATCACCGCTATCCTGATGATTGCCCTGGCGGCGGGCTTCTTCGGCGTGGTATTCGGCAACCGTTTCGGCGTACAGTCGCCGGACGCCGAAGCCGTGCTGCTGTTAAGCTCGGTATTGAGCATTCTTTCACTGCCGCTTTTTATCACCTTAACGCAAGGACTCTAAACCATGACCGACACGCCGCGTCCCCACGATTTACTCTGGCTTAACGACAGCCGCGCGCTCCAGGGCATTGACGCCCTGTGGGTAAGCGAGCAGTGGAAGTGCCAGTTTCCGGTGGTGGTACGGCGTGACCTGAGCGACAGCGGCCTGATCCCGGTGGGGGTGCGCGGCGTCAGACGCGACCAGCGCGCCGCCGGGTGGGTGGCGGCGCAGGATATCGTGCGCGTGGCGACACCGGAGTCGCTCGCCTGCCTTCAGACGCTGCTGCGCTCGCCGTTTGTCTCACAGCCTCCTGTGCAGGCCGCCATTCAACTCGCGCAGCGCACGTGGCCCTGGGCGTGGGGCATTACCGGCTCTGCTGGCTACGCGCTGGCGACCGAAATGCCGGTGCTGCACGCAGAAAGCGATCTCGACCTGACAATCCGGGCGCCCGTGCCTGTTACGCCTGCCGCCTTCGCCGACTGGCAACGGTGGGTTACCCAACTGCCGTGCCGGGCGGATACGCAGGTAGAGACGCCGTTCGGCGCGTTTTCGCTGACGGAATGGCTGCGCGACGGACGGGTATTATTAAAAACCAACCGGGGGCCGCTGCGGGTTGGCGACCCCTGGTGCAGGGAGGACGCATGAAAAGTATTTTTACGTTCCCGGGGCAAGGTACCCAGCGCCCCGGCATGCTGCAACATTTACCCGATGAGGAGACGCAGCGCGCGGCACGCGAGGTGCTGGGCGATGAATTCGCCACCCTCGACACGCCGCAGGCGCTACGCCACACCCGCGCCGTACAGCTCTCGCTGCTGATTGCCGGAGTGGCCTTCGCCCGCGCGCTGATGGCGCAGGGCGTCATGCCGGATATGGTCAGCGGTTTGTCGATTGGGGCCTATCCGGCGGCGGTGATCGCCGGCGCGCTCGATTTTCGCGACGCCTTACGGCTGGTGGCGCTGCGCGGCGATCTGATGGAGCAGGCCTATCCGCATGGTTATGGGTTGACCGCCATCCTCGGCCTGCGTCTGGATCAGGTCGAAAAACTGGCGGCGGAGCAGGGCGCGTATATCGCCAATCTCAATGCCGAAACGCAGATTGTGATTGCCGGGCGTGATGAACAGATGGCAAGGGTGGGCGAAGCGGCGCTCGCGCTTGGCGCGACCAAAGTGAACCGGCTCGCCGTCAGCGTGCCGTCCCACTGCGCGCTGCTCGACGCCCCGGCGCAAACACTTTTTGAGGCCTTTCACGACGTCACCCTGCATCGCCCGACGTGCGCTTACCTCAGCGGCAGCACCGCCCGCGTGGTGTGGCAGCCTGAGCGCATCGCAGACGATCTGGCGTTCAACATGGCGCGCACGGTGCGCTGGCAGGAGGCGATGATCGCCGCTCGCGAGCGCGACGCGAGGCTTGCCATTGAGATGCCGCCCGGCGGCGTGCTGACCTGTCTGACGCGCCAGGCCGGGTGGGAAGGCGAGAGCATTTCGCTTGAGCGCAGCGGCATGGACGTTGCGAGGCATCTGGCGGCGCGTCTGTCCCGCGATTAATTTTTATTGAGGCTCAGCGCGTACATGCGACACTCTGCCGCAAGCGCCAGCAGGTTTGGATCGCGTTCGCGATTGCGGGCAAACACCAGCGCTATCTGCTGGCGCATCTGGTACGGCTCCGCGAGCTTCAGAAGCTGCACATCGTTTTCATAAAGCTTCTTCACGCGCCCCGGTACCAGCGACAGCCCAACGCCCGCCTGCACCAGGCTCAGCATCGAGAAAATGTCATTCACGCGGGTGACGATATCCGGCTCAAAGCCCGCCACGTGAAATGCCTCCTGAAAGCCGGCATAAGTGGCGAACCCCTCTGCCAGCGAAACGAACTTACGGTTTTTATAGTGGCGCAAATCTGCGTCACGTCGGGTATCAAGCGCTTCCGCTGCCGGAGCCGCGAGATAAATGTCGTCGTTAAAAAGCGGCGTCACTTCCAGCGTTTTGTGATCAACCTGTGTTTCCGAGACCGAAATCAGTATGGCGTCCAGCGCGCCGTCTTCCAGCATATTAAGCAGCACCTGATTGGAGCCCATCGTGAGATCGAGTTCCAGATCGGGGCGGCGCAACTTCATGCCCATCAGCAGACGCGGTACGGTTTCAAGCGTCAGCGAATAGAGCGTGCCAACGCGCAACCGCCCCTGGCCGATGCCCGCCGTACGCTGTGTCTCCTCAATACCGCGCACCATCAGGCCAATGGCCTCCTGACAATATTCCAGCAAGGTTTCAGCTGCGGGCAGTGCCACCAGGCTGCGGCCCCGGTGTACGAAGAGCGGGCAGCGCACACCTTCTTCCAGGCTGTGCAGCGCCCGGTGCACGCTGACGGCGCTTAAGCCCAGCGCCTCGGCGGTGCGGGCGATATTTCCCTTCTCCATAAATGCCATGAAGATAGAAAGCTTGCGAAAGGTGATGTCGTCGTCGATGGCGAGTTTCATGCGGGCCTGGTGTTGAGTAACGGGATTAGCGAGCTTAACGGCTGGAGACGATGGGGTAAACCTTCCTTTCCGCAGGGACATTCTCGGGTTTGTTAAAGAAGGTACAGGCTATCAAATCTGTAGGTTAATACAGGTATGACTTATCAAACTGCGGGGCTATCGTAACGGCAAAACAGGACATGGAGCGAAACATGAGCACGCCGAACGACACCCACAACACGTTATCCGCAGGAAAATGCCCCTTTCATCAGGGCAACAACAATCAAAGCGCTGGCGGCGGCACGGCCAGCCGCGACTGGTGGCCAAATCAGCTGCGCGTTGAACTGCTAAGCCAGCACTCGAATCGCACCAGCCCGCTGGGCGAGGATTTCAACTACCGCAATGCCTTCAGCGAGCTTGACTACGCCGCCCTGAAAGGCGATCTGAAAGCCCTGTTAACCGATTCTCAGCCGTGGTGGCCTGCCGACTGGGGCAGCTACACCGGGCTTTTCATTCGTATGGCGTGGCACAGCGCCGGCACCTACCGCTCCGCTGACGGGCGCGGCGGCGCGGGCCGCGGGCAGCAGCGTTTCGCGCCGCTTAACTCCTGGCCGGATAACGTCAGCCTTGATAAAGCGCGCCGCCTGCTGTGGCCGGTGAAACAAAAATATGGCCAGAAAATCTCCTGGGCCGACCTGTTTATTCTTGCGGGCAACGTGGCGCTGGAAAATTCCGGTTTCCGTACCTTTGGTTTCGGCGCCGGGCGTGAAGACGTCTGGGAGCCGGATATGGATGTGAACTGGGGCGACGAGAAAGCCTGGCTTGAACATCGCCACCCGGAATCCCTGGCGCAGGCGCCGCTCGGCGCGACCGAAATGGGTCTTATCTATGTCAACCCGGAAGGGCCGAATCACAGCGGCGATCCGGCCTCCGCCGCGCCGGCGATTCGCGCCACCTTCGGCAACATGGGCATGAACGACGAAGAGACCGTGGCGCTGATCGCAGGCGGCCATACGCTCGGCAAAACCCACGGCGCAGGCGCGGCGAGCCATGTTGGCGTCGACCCGGAAGCGGCACCTATTGAAGCGCAGGGCCTCGGCTGGACCAGTAACTTCGGCAGCGGCGCGGGCGCGGATGCGATCACGTCCGGCCTCGAAGTGACCTGGACCCAGACGCCGACCCAATGGAGCAACTACTTCTTTGAGAACCTGTTCAAATATGAGTGGGTGCAGACCCGCAGCCCGGCGGGCGCTATCCAGTTTGAAGCGGTCGACGCGCCGGAGATCATTCCGGACCCGTTTGACCCGTCGAAAAAGCGCAAGCCGACCATGCTGGTGACCGACCTGACGCTGCGTTTCGACCCGGAATTCGAGAAGATTTCACGCCGTTTCCTCAACGATCCGCAGGCGTTCAATGAAGCGTTTGCCCGCGCCTGGTACAAGCTGACGCACCGCGATATGGGGCCGAAAGCGCGCTACATCGGGCCGGAAGTGCCGAAAGAAGATCTGATCTGGCAGGACCCGTTACCGGCGGCGATTTACCAGCCGACGCAGGCGGATATCGACGCGCTGAAAGCGGAGATCGCGAACGCCGGGTTATCGGTGAGCGAACTGGTTTCGGTTGCCTGGGCCTCGGCCTCTACTTTCCGCGGCGGCGATAAACGCGGCGGCGCTAACGGCGCGCGTCTGGCGCTCGCGCCGCAGCGCGACTGGGAAGTGAACGCCTCAGCGGCCCGCGCGCTGGCGAAGCTTGAGGAGATCCAGCGCGCGACCCATAAAGCCTCGCTCGCTGACCTTATCGTGCTGGCAGGCGTCGTGGGTATTGAACAGGCGGCGAAAGCGGCGGGCGTGGATATTACCGTGCCGTTTGCGCCGGGCCGCGTCGATGCGCGTCAGGATCAGACCGATGTCGCGCTGTTCGAGCTGCTGAAACCGGCGGCAGATGGTTTTCGTAACTACCGCGGCGTGCGCAACAGCACCTCCACGGAAGCGCTGCTTATCGACAAAGCGCAGCAGCTGACGCTCTCCGCGCCGGAACTCACCGTGCTGGTGGGCGGGATGCGTGTTCTCGGCGCCAACTTTGATGCCAGCCAGCACGGGATGTTCACCGATCGTGTGGGCGTGCTCAGCACCGATTTCTTCGTGAATCTGCTGGATATGCGTTACGAATGGAAAGCGAGCGACGCGACGTCTGAACGGTTTGAAGGCCGGGACCGCGCGAGCGGCGAGGTGAAATTCACGGCGACCCGCGCGGATCTCGTATTCGGTTCGAACGCGATTCTGCGCTCGGTGGCGGAAGTCTACGCCAGCCACGACGCCCGCGAGAAATTCGTGAAGGATTTCGTGGCGGCCTGGACCAAAGTGATGAACCTGGACCGTTTCGATCTGCGTTAATCAAAATGCCCGCGTTATCGCGCGGGTCGTTAATCCCCGTGCTAACAAAAAAGGCGATGAATGCTCATCGCCTTTTTTATGCTTTCCGGTGGCGCGTCAGACGCCGCTTTCCAGAATGCGGATGGTGGTATCCAGCACGTCGCCTTTCACCGCGTCACGAAAACCGAGCATATGCGGGGTTTCCAGGTGCGCTTTTAAGTGCTCGGCGCTGGCCCACTGCTCTACCATCACGATGGAATCCGGCGCGCTGGTCTGAAAAGCGAGGCCCGTGGCGCTGTCGACCATCGGGGCGTAACCGTGGCAACCGGCTTCCGCCAGCACCGCAGGAATGATCTTCTTGAACTCATCCAGCACCGCCTGGCGATGGTGCGCGCCAGGACGGGTACGAATTTCTGCTATTACTGTCAGCATGGTTAACTCCTTTTGTAAAACCGCCTGACAGTTAAGCAAAAATTTTCGCCAGATGCTCGCGATATTCTGCAACGTAGCGCGGCACGTCCGGCATTTTAATCACATCATTGGCGATATACGTCGGCAGTGCCGTCAGGCCCAGAAACTCGTTCGCCTTGTGGAACGGCAGGTAGACGCCATCCACGCCGACGCCGTGAAAGAACTGATCTTTCTCGGTGAACGCTTCCATCGGCGCGTTCCAGGTGAGCGACAACATATATTTTTTGCCCTGAATCAGGCCGCCGGAGCCATACTTTTTCGAGGCGTCGGAGCGGGTGCGGCCATCGCTGGCATACAGCGAACCGTGACCCTCGGTGAAAACATCATCGATATACTTTTTCACGGTCCAGGGCGCGCCCATCCACCAGCCTGGCATCTGATAGATAATGACGTCGGCCCAGAGATATTTCTGCACTTCTTCGCTGGCGTCATAGTCGCTGTCGGCGCGGGTGACCTGAACATCATGCCCGACGTCGCGCAGGTAGCTCTCCGCGACCTCAGTCAGGGTGTCGTTGAGCTGGCCTTTGGAGTGAGCGAACTGTTTCGCGCCGTTGATGATAAGTATGTTACTCATTATTTGTCCTCTAATTATCGCGTTTGTCATCAATAGTACCGCATCCAGCGGTGCGGCAATATTGGCAAAACGCGCAAAGACTTTTGCGCTATGAGCAATAATCAGGCGTGCGTGTACCGTTACGCGAGACCCACGTTCCACCAGAACAAATAATCATCATCGGAGTTAACGGAAAATTTCAGATCTTTGAACTCTTTATTGGTACGATCCAGATAATTCAGGAGAGATATCACCAGGGCAGGGACAACCTTGCTATATACCATATCCTTATCTAAATTGTTGACGATATAGCTGCCTGGTATTCTTAAGGCATCCAGGCCATCAAGGCGCTCAAGTTTCTCTACCAATTTATTATGATCGTCACCGGTTAAATACACCCTGAAAGAGAAGTCTTCATGTTGCGTGTGCCAGATTTCAAGGGTGGTATCAGCATTAACAACGGGGCTGGCGAGCTGTCTGGCCCGTAAATCGAAAATGCCCTTAATGATTTGGGCTACCTGAATTTCACCGTGAGTGACAAAGGAATTGTAAATACCCTGGAAAAAAGGCGTTCTGAAAACCAGGTTAATGGCATCGCTTAGAAAGTGGCGTATAACGGTATAACGTTCAATGATTTTTTCTGCATCCAGAATTGCTCTTCTTTCTTTAATCGTCAGCGCATTTTCTGTGTTCTTGAGATTACTTAGCGTCTCAATGGCAGAAAATTCATCCGCAAACGCGATGTCGATGTGCAGAGGCTCCTTGCGGGCAATCGCCAGCATCGCTTCGCCGCATAATACTTCCAGCTCTTGCTGGTCATTTTGGACGTTAAAATCGCTATCCAGCAAAAAGGTAATTACCGTTTCTTTGGCGTGGTACTGGCTATTGGCAATTTTATCGAAATCATTTTTAGCTGCCGACAGCTTATTCGCAGCAGGGAAAAAGAGCTTATAGTTTTTCTCTGTCCTTTCCAGGTTATAGCTGGTGACGAGTTGCCAGTAACAGTTGCCTTGTAGATCGCAAATAATGACGATGACGGGGATCGTATGGTTTAGCCAGTAATTAACAGTGCTGCTCGAAAAGTAGTTGGTCCAACCACTGTCATTCACCGGGTTATCAAAAAAACTAGGGCCGCATTTGATCTGAGCATGGATCTTTTTCCCGGTCGCGTATTTTTTATCGTCTTTCTCAAGCGTTATCTCGATTTCTGCGTCAATGCCGTAATCTCTGTTGTCCATGCGTCGGCAGATATAATTCATGGCGTTAATCTGCTGACTCACAAAGAGCGCGCCGCTTTCGCCCGTTATATGGTTTTCATGAACCGTGGGCAGCTGTGAGCCATCATCGTCGTTAGTTTTAGCAGGCGTTTTTACGGATTTTTTCACGGCGAAGGTCCCTTAATTTTTCAGTTGGCTGGCGGCTATTATCGGGTATGGCGCTGTTTTTAATAGCTGTTGGAATTGGTAGATAACCTAAGCACGATTTACGCAGCATAACGCGCCGCCTGCCGCGGCTCTTCAGTGACTCAGGGTGTGTTATAGGATAGAATTCAGGGTAATTTTGCCGCCGCACAGGCAGGCGCACACGTTGAGGAATCACGAGTAATGAGCGATATGGCAGAGCGTCTTGCGCTGCATGAATTCACTGAAAACGCCTATCTGAACTATTCCATGTACGTCATCATGGACCGCGCGCTGCCGTTTATCGGCGACGGGCTTAAGCCTGTTCAGCGCCGCATCGTCTATGCCATGTCGGAACTGGGACTGAACGCCAGCGCCAAATTCAAAAAATCCGCCCGTACCGTGGGCGACGTGCTGGGTAAATATCACCCGCACGGCGACAGTGCCTGCTATGAAGCGATGGTGCTGATGGCGCAGCCGTTCTCTTACCGTTATCCGCTGGTGGACGGGCAGGGGAACTGGGGCGCGCCGGACGATCCGAAATCCTTCGCGGCGATGCGTTATACCGAATCGCGCCTGTCGAAATATGCCGAAGTGCTGCTGGGCGAACTCGGGCAGGGCACCGTCGATTATGTTCCTAACTTCGACGGCACGCTGAACGAGCCGAAAATGCTGCCGGCGCGTCTGCCGAACATTCTGTTAAACGGCACCACCGGCATCGCGGTGGGCATGGCGACCGACATTCCGCCGCACAACCTGCGCGAAGTCGCTAAAGCCGCCGTGAGCCTGATCGACAGCCCGAAAACCAGCCTCGACGAGCTGCTGGATATCGTGCAGGGCCCGGACTACCCGACCGAAGCCGAAATCATCACCTCGCGCGCTGAGATTCGCAAAATCTACCAGAGCGGCCGCGGCTCGGTGCGTATGCGCGCCGTCTGGAAAAAAGAAGATGGCGCGGTGGTCATCTCCGCGCTGCCGCATCAGGTTTCTGGCGCCCGCGTGCTGGAGCAGATAGCAAACCAGATGCGCGCCAAAAAACTGCCGATGGTCGATGACCTGCGCGATGAATCAGATCACGAAAACCCGACGCGTCTCGTTATCGTGCCGCGCTCCAGTCGCGTGGATATGGATCAGGTGATGAACCACCTGTTCGCCACGACCGATCTGGAAAAAAGCTACCGTATCAACCTCAACATGATTGGGCTGGATGGCCGTCCGGCGGTGAAAAATCTGCTGGAGATCCTCACCGAATGGCTTGCGTTCCGCCGCGATACGGTGCGCCGTCGCCTTAATTATCGTCTGGAGAAAGTGCTCAAGCGGCTGCATATTCTGGAAGGTTTGCTGGTCGCGTTTCTCAATATCGACGAAGTTATCGAGATTATCCGCAGCGAAGATGAGCCGAAGCCGGTGCTGATGAGCCGTTTCGGCATCAGCGAAACCCAGGCCGAAGCGATCCTCGAACTCAAACTGCGCCATCTCGCGAAGCTTGAAGAGATGAAGATCCGCGGCGAACAGAGCGATCTGGAAAAAGAGCGCGATCAGATCCAGGGCATTCTCGCCTCCGAGCGCAAAATGAATACCCTGTTGAAAAAAGAGATCCAGGCGGACGCCGACGCCTATGGCGACGATCGCCGTTCACCGCTGCATGAGCGCGAAGAAGCGAAGGCGATGAACGAGCATGACATGCTGCCGTCCGAGCCGGTCACTATCGTGCTCTCCCAGATGGGCTGGGTACGCAGCGCCAAAGGCCATGACATCGACGCCAAAGCGCTGAGCTATAAAGCGGGCGACAGCTGGCTTTCGTCCGCGAAGGGCAAGAGCAACCAGCCGGTGGTGTTTATCGACTCCACGGGGCGCAGTTACGCGCTCGACCCGGTCTCGCTGCCGTCGGCCCGCGGCCAGGGCGAACCGCTCACCGGTAAGCTGACGCTGCCGCCAGGCGCGGTGGTGGAACATATGCTGATGACCGGCGAGGAGCAAAAGCTGCTGATGGCGTCTGACGCGGGCTACGGATTCGTTTGCACCTTCAACGATCTGGTGGCGCGCAACCGTGCCGGTAAGGCGCTGATTACGCTGCCGGAAAACGCGAACGTGCTGCCGCCGCTCGAAATTGAGCATGACGATGACATGCTGCTCGCCATTACGGCGGCAGGGCGTATGCTGATGTTCCCGGTGGCGGACTTGCCGCAGCTCTCTAAAGGCAAGGGCAACAAAATCATCTCCATTCCTTCCGCTGACGCGGCGAAAGGCGACGATAAGCTCGCTTATCTCACCATCCTGCCGCCGCAGAGCACCGTGACGCTGCACGTTGGCAAACGTAAAATCAAGCTGCGCCCGGAAGAGCTGCAAAAAGTGCATGGCGAACGCGGTCGTCGCGGAACGCTGATGCGCGGCCTGCAACGCATCGACAGGGTCGAAGTGGACGCGCCGTCGCGCCCGAAAGCCGACGACGGCGAGGCGTAATTCTCCCGACTAACGCATCACCGCAATGCTCAACCGCCGCCGCGCTTTCTGTGAACCTTAACAGGAAGCGCGGCGGCCTCGCTTGCGGAATTTTCCCGCCCGCGCCATTGTTTGTTTGCGCGTGACGCATAAAAATAAGTGTTTGAGTCTGCTCAACATGATGAGCCGCCAGGGATACCTGACCGTGAGCGGTGTGTTTTCCGTTAAAGCCGTTATACTGGTCCGCGGCTGCGGCTTCAGAGGTAGTTATGTTATCGATCGTTCGAATGATTATTGTAGTTATCTATAGTCTTCTGGTTTCTGTTCTGGGTTCGATATGGTGTCTGTTCAGTCCGCGTAACCCGCGCCATGTGGCAACGTTCGGCCATATGTTCGGGCGTCTTTCCACCGTGTTCGGTCTGAAGGTTGAGTTACGTAAACCGCAGGACGCGGAAAATTATGGCAATGCGATTTACATCGCCAACCACCAGAACAACTACGACATGGTGACGGCGTCGAAAATCGTGCAGCCGCCGACCGTGACCGTCGGCAAAAAAAGTCTGGCGTGGATCCCGTTCTTCGGCCAGCTCTACTGGCTGACCGGCAACCTGCTTATCGACCGCAACAACCGCAGCAAAGCGCACGGCACTATCGCAGAAGTCGTCGAGCACTTTCGCAAGCGCAAGATTTCCATCTGGATGTTCCCGGAAGGCACCCGCAGCCGTGGCCGCGGTCTGATGCCGTTTAAAACCGGCGCGTTCCATGCCGCTATCGCGGCCGGCGTGCCGATTATTCCGGTCTGCGTCTCCAATACGCATGGTAAAATCAAGCTCAATCGTTGGAACAACGGTCTGGTCATCGTCGAAATGTTACCGCCTGTCGACACCCAGGGTTGGGGAAAAGAACAGGTGCGGGAACTTGCCGCCCACTGCCGCCAGCTGATGGAGGCGAAAATCGCCGAGCTGGATAAAGAAGTGGCCGAGCGCGAAGCCGCCGGCAAGGTCTGAGACTGACGGCCTTGCGCCGTCATTCATTACCCGTTTTCATGGAGCCATTATGTCACTCAGTCGGCGTCAGTTTATTCAGGCATCGGGCGTCGCGCTCTGCGCGGGTGCGGTGCCGCTGAGGGCACATGCCGCGGGCCAGCAGCCAGCGCTGCCGGTGCCGCCGCTTCTGGAGTCGCGCCGCGGCCAACCGCTGTTTCTGACGCTCTCCCGCGCCCACTGGTCTTTCGCGCCGGGCACGCGTGCGCAGGTCTGGGGGTTCAACGGTCGCTATATGGGGCCGACGATCCGCGTCTGGAGCGGCGATGACGTGAAGCTGATTTACAGCAACCGTCTTCAGGAAAGCGTCGCCATGACGGTGAGCGGACTCCAGGTGCCAGGACCGCTGATGGGCGGCGCCCCGCGCATGATGTCGGCTGGGGCCGACTGGGCGCCGGTGCTGCCGGTACGTCAGGCTGCCGCCACGCTCTGGTATCACGCCAACACCCCTAACCGTACCGGCCAGCAGGTCTATAACGGCCTGGCGGGCATGTGGCTGGTGGAAGATGCCATCAGCAAAGCGCTGCCGGTGCCGAATCACTACGGCGTGGACGATTTCCCGATCATTATTCAGGACAAGCGCCTCGACAACTTCGGTACGCCGGAATACAGCGAGCCGGGCAGCGGCGGTTTCGTGGGCGATACGCTGCTGGTGAACGGCGCGCAGAGCCCTTACGTGGAAGTCTCACGCGGCTGGGTGCGTCTACGCCTGCTGAACGCCTCCAACGCGCGCCGCTACCAGCTGCAAATGAGCGACGGGCGTCCGCTGCACGTGATCGCAGGCGATCAGGGCTTTCTGCCTGCGCCGGTCGCGGTAAAACAGCTGGCGCTGGCGCCGGGCGAGCGCCGTGAAGTGCTTATCGACATGACCAACGGCGATGAAGTTTCCATAACCTGCGGCGAAGCGGCGTCGATAATGGACCGTATTCGCGGCATCTTTGAGCCTTCCAGCATTCTTATCTCGACGCTGGTGCTGACGCTACGCCCCACCGGCCTGCTGCCGCTGGTGACGGATACCCTGCCGATGCGCCTGCTGCCGGACGAGATAATCAACGGCGCGCCGGCGCGTAGCCGCGATATTACGCTCAGCGACGATCCGGGCATTAATGGGCAGCTGTGGGATATGAAGCGTACCGACGTGCAGACCCAGCAGGGCGCGTGGGAGCGCTGGACGGTGCGCTCCGATATGCCGCAGTCGTTCCATATGGAAGGCGTGAGTTTTCTTA
Source organism: Cronobacter dublinensis subsp. dublinensis LMG 23823 (assembly GCF_001277235.1). Classification (NCBI taxonomy): domain Bacteria; kingdom Pseudomonadati; phylum Pseudomonadota; class Gammaproteobacteria; order Enterobacterales; family Enterobacteriaceae; genus Cronobacter; species Cronobacter dublinensis. The sequence goes on along the minus strand of NZ_CP012266.1, from coordinate 3,708,523 downwards.
TCCGCAGCGTCAACGGCGCCGCGCCGTTCCCGGAAGATCGCGGCTGGAAGGACACGGTGTGGGTGGATGGCCAGGTGGAATTGCTGGTCTGGTTCAGCCAGCCGTCCTGGGAGCATTTCCCGTTCCTTTATTCCAGCCAGACGCTGGAGATGGCCGATCGCGGTTCGGTCGGGCAGATGGTGGTCAACCCGGCGCCGTAAGGTGCTTAGCATTAAAAAAAGCCGCTGCGAAGCGGCTTTTTTGTGCCTGAACGTCATGGTGGATGCGCTGCGCTTATCCACCCTACAAAACCCTCTCCCGCAGGCCCGAGCGTATTGTCATTCAAACATCGCCCAGGGCGGGTAAGCGCATCGCACCCTGCTTGCTAAGCCGCTACTCGACCAGGAACAGCTCCAGCAGCGAGTTCAGAAACAGCTTGCCGTGCTCGGTTATCTGCCAGCTCTCCGGCGTCTCTACCAGATAATTGCGCGCTATCGCCTCGTCAATCTGCGGGCGGATGGCGGATTCATCAAGCCCCGTGTAGCGGCGAAACTCATCGCGGGGCGCGGGTTCGAGCAGGCGGAAACGGTTCATGAAAAACTCGAACGGCTTATCCTGCGCCTCCACGTCATGCTGCTTATCGAGATAATTGCCGGTCATATAACCGCGCGGATGGCGGGTTTTGGCAGTGCGCAGAATACGCCCGTCCGCGAGCGTCACCTTGCCGTGCGCGCCGCAGCCGATGCCGAGATAATCCCCGAAGCGCCAGTAGTTCAGGTTGTGCTGACACTGGTAACCCGGTTTGGCATAGGCCGATGTCTCATACTGCTGATAGCCTGCGGCGCTTAGCAACTGATGGCCCTGCTCGAAAATATCCCACAGCGCATCGTCGTCCGGCAGCACCGGCGGGCGCGAGCCAAACAGCGTATTTGGTTCGATGGTCAGCTGATACCACGACAGATGCGGCGGATTAAGCGCGATAGCCTGGCGCAGGTCATCCAGCGCCTCTTCCAGCGACTGATCTGGCAGGCCGTGCATCAAATCGAGGTTAAAGCTGCGAAGCCCAAGGCCGCTTGCGAGCCGCGCCGCGCGCTTTGCTTCTTCCGGCCCGTGAATGCGGCCAAGTCGCGTCAGCTTTGGCTCGCTAAAGCTCTGCACGCCGATGGAAATTCGGTTCACACCCGCGCGCTGATACTCTACAAAGCGGTCGGCTTCTACGGTGCCTGGGTTCGCTTCCATGGTGATTTCGGCATCCGCCGCGAGCGTAAGGCGCGCCCGCACGCCGTCCAGCAAGGTTTGCATCGCGGGGCCGGAGAGCAGACTCGGCGTGCCGCCGCCGATGAAAATGGTCTTCACCTCGCGGCCCTGGGCCCAGGCCGCGTCGTTATCCAGATCGCTTAACAGATGCTGGACATAATCGTCGTGCGGCACTTCGCCCTTCAGCGCGTGGGAGTTGAAGTCGCAATAAGGGCACTTCTGCACGCACCAGGGAATGTGGATATAAAGACTTAAGGGTGGCAAATCAGCCATTACGCATTGCTTCCAGTAATAATTTCAGCGCCTGCCCGCGGTGGGAAATCGCGCTTTTCTCTTCGCGCGTCAGCTCGGCGGCGGTTTTGCCCTCGGAAGGGACAAAGAAAATCGGGTCATAGCCAAAGCCGCCCTGGCCTGCCGGAGCGCGTGCGATAACGCCCGGCCAGACGCCGTGAAACACCAGCGGCGTCGGGTCTTCAGCGTGACGTAAATAGACCAGCACACAGTGGAACTGCGCCTGACGCTTATCGTCCGGCACCTCTTTTAACGCCTCCAGCAGCTTTTCCAGGTTCTCCTGATCGCTCGCGTCTGCGCCCGCGTAGCGCGCGGAATAGATACCCGGCGCGCCGCCGAGCGCGTCCACCGCGAGGCCGGAATCATCGGCGATCGCCGCAAGTCCGGTGACCTGAGCGGCATGGCGCGCTTTCAGGATCGCGTTTTCGATAAACGTCAGGCCGGTTTCGTCGGCGGAGTCGACGCCAAGCTCGGTCTGTGCGACGATATCCAGCCCAAATTCCCGCAGCAATGAGGCGAGTTCACGCACTTTACCGGCATTGCCGGTCGCGAGGACAACTTTCTGCATAGCTCAATCCTGTTTAATCGGTGACAGCCGCAACTTCCGTTGGGATCTGTTGAGGTTCGATGATTTTGACTTGCTTGTGACGGCCCAGTTCGCCTTTTTCAATCACCACCTGGCTTTTAGCCACACGGAACTGTTTCGCGAGATATTTCACCAGATGGGCATTCGCCTGGCCGTCAACCGGCGGGGCGGTAATGGCGACTTTCAGTTCGTCGCCATGTAACCCGATAATGCTGTCGCGGCTGGCTTTGGGCTGGATATACAGCCGCAACACCAGCCCGTCGACGGTTTTGCTGACAGCGCTCACAGCAGATTCCAGAGCCCCGGGAAGAGATCCATGCCGACATAGTTCAGCAAATAAAGCGCAAGGATCACGCCCATCGCGGAAAAGTCGATGCCGCCCATGGCCGGAAGAATGCGGCGGATCGGCGCCATCAGCGGCTCGGTAAGCTGGATCAGCACGAATTCAATCGGACTGCGGCCCTGACTTACCCAGCTCATCAGCGAGCGGATGATAATCACCCAGAAAACCAGCAGCCCGGCGGATTTCAGCAGCGACAATAGGCCCACCACCAGGTTAAACGGATCGAGCGACAACCCGCCCGACTGAATTAACAGCAGCAGCGGGAATTTCAGTGTCGAGAGAATAAACGCCACCAGCAGCGAGGAGGTATCGATCGGCCCCATCGACGGAATTATGCGGCGCAGCGGGCCGATAATCGGCTGGGTAAATTTCACCACCGTCTGGGCGAGCGGGTTGTAAAAATCGCAGCGCGACCACTGCATCCAGATGCGCAGCAGCAGCACCATTACATACAGTTCGATCAGGGTTTTGACCAGGAAAGTCAACGTCAGCATGGCGTTCCTCAGAAGTTATTGTTGAGCGGCGCGGGCATAATCGCGCGCGCCGAAAATCGCGGTACCAATACGCACCATCGTGCTGCCTGCGGCGATGGCGGCTTCCATATCATCGCTCATGCCGAGCGACAGCGTGTCTACCGTCGGGTAGCGGGCCTTCAGCGTCGCGAAGGCTGCCGCCATCTCGCTTGCGACGGCAAACTGGCGCGCATACTCTTTTTCCGGCGCCGGAATGGCCATCAGCCCGCGCAGACGCAGACGCGGCAGAGCGGCCACTGCCGCCGCCAGCGCGTCCAGCTCGCTTAACGCGATGCCGGATTTGCTCTGTTCATCGCTGATATTAACCTGAATCAGCACATTAAGCGGCGCCATCGCATCCGGGCGCTGCTCGTTCAGCCGGGTGGCGATACGCAGCCGGTCGACCGTATGGCACCAGTCGAAATGCTCCGCCACCAGACGGCTTTTGTTGGACTGCAACGGACCGATAAAGTGCCACGTCAGTCCCTCCACGCCCGCCTCGCGGAAATGCTGGATCTTGTCCACTCCCTCCTGCACATAGTTTTCGCCGAATGCGCGCTGCCCGGCGTCGATAGCTTCTGCTATCGCGCTCGCAGGTTTTGTTTTACTCACTGCAAGCAGCGTAACTTCTTCTGGAGCCCGGCCGCAGCGTTGTGCCGCCGCTGAGATCTTTTGCCGAACCTGCGTTAAGTTGCGTTCTGTCTCACTCATGGTTAGGGAAGCTATATGGAAATGGATGAATTAGTGGCGCTTAGTGTAAAGCATAACGTTTCGGATCTACACCTGTGTAGCGAGCTGCCCGCCCGCTGGCGCAGGCAGGGGCGGCTGGAGCTGCTCAACCACCCGGTGCCGAAGCCGGAAAATCTGCTGGCGCGCTGGCTCGACGACGCCCATCAGCGCGAGCTTTCCGAGCGCGGGCAGACGGATTTCGCCGTCAGTCTTGCAGGCGGCGTGCGCCTTCGCGGTAACGCGTTTCGCCAGATGCAGGGCGTGTCGCTGGTCCTGCGCCTGCTGCCACGCGGCTGTCCGCGGCTTGAGGCGCTCGGCGTACCGGCGGTGGTGCCAGGGCTGCTTTCGATGCCGGACGGGCTGCTGCTCGTTACCGGCGCGACCGGTAGCGGTAAATCCACCACGCTTGCGGCGATGGTCGGCTATCTGAACAACACGCTCGACGGGCATATCCTGACGCTCGAAGATCCGGTCGAGTTTTGCCATCAACCCGCGCGCTGTCTCATTCAGCAGCGTGAAATCGGCACCCACTGCCAGAGCTTCAGCGACGGGCTGCGCGGCGCGCTACGTGAAGATCCGGATGTCATCCTGCTGGGCGAACTGCGCGACAGCGACACTATCCGGCTGGCGCTGACGGCGGCGGAGACCGGCCATCTGGTACTGGCGACGCTGCATACGCGCGGCGCGGCACAGGCCGTTGAGCGGCTGGTGGATGTCTTTGCGGCGGATGAACAGAACAAAGTGCGCAGCCAACTCGCGGGCAGCCTGAAAGCCGTGCTGGCGCAAAAGCTGGTGGCGGACGCGCAGGGCGGGAGAACGGCGCTTCATGAACTGCTTATCAACACGCCTGCGGTAGCTAACCTTATCCGCGAGGCGAAAACGCACCAGCTGCCAGGCCTGATGGAAACCGGCCAGCAGCATGGCATGCAGACGTTCGCACAAAGTGTCGCGATGCGCCTTAACGAAGGCAGGCTGGCGCTGCAGAAAGAGGCCAGCGCCGCACACTGGTGCTAACGCACGTGAAGCGCGTAGAGCGCGGGCAGGGCGCCTGCGGTGCTGAGGATCTCAAGCCGGATAACGCGTGCCGCGCCGGGCGTGTCGAGGCGGTGCTCGCACACCGAGTGGCGGTTATCGGTGACCTCCGCCAGCAGCGCGTCGTCAGCCCACAGCCGGTAATGCGTGATGCAGTGGGGCGTCACCGCGCAGTCATGGCCCATCTGCACCGTCTCCATCGCGTTGTCGAAGTCGTTATCGAATATCAGCGTCAGCGCCTGGAACGTCTGCGGCTGCGGCCACTGCCACTCCACCGTCGGGCGCGGATCGCTCACCGCGGGCACCCAGGCGTTGGTCTGCTGTTCCGGTCGCAGGCGGCCATTGAGCAGGTTTTCCGGCGGGTAGCAGCGCAGCGGGGCATCGAGGCGCAGCGCGGGCATGATCTGGTGCGGACGGCGACGCGGCAGCCAGAAATCGAACTCGTCCACGCCGTAGTCGCCATCGGCGACCTGACGCGAACGTTTGGCGACGCGGGCGTTAACGCTGTTGAACACCATCATGACGCCCGGCAGCTGCTGCGCGCTGAGCGCCATGTCGATGGCGTCGTTACGCTCGAAAACGACAAACACGTAGCTGTCCGCTTCGGCGGTATGGCGCAGAGTAATGGGGTAGGGCGCTTCGCCGCGCACCTCCAGCTCGCAGCTATCCAGTACGCGCTCCGGCGTATAGTTGCCGGTTTTGTGGCTGGTGAGCAGCTGAACGCGCAGACGCTGCGGCGTTTCAGCGCGGAACGTAAAATGCATCACAGGCAGCGACTGCCCGGCCCGCAGCGGCAGCAGCAGCGCGGTACGGGCCGAAAGCGACGCCCATTCGCCGTTCGCCGCCAGTTCGGTAAGGTGATATTCGCTGCTGACGCGAAGCGTTGCGCCGCGTGCCGGGTCATGCAGCCGCTGGCGCGGAATATAACAGCCTGTCGCCTGCAAATGCTGTTGCAGCTCGCCGATGCGCTCGCGCGCGGCCAGCTGACGCGGCGTGAGCGCCTGACGATGGCAAATCGCCGCCGCGCGGCCCACCACTTCGCCGAGCAGCCCGCAGGTACACATCACGCGGGCGCTGCCGAACGCGACATGCGAGGCGGAGATAAGCCGCCCGGTCAGGAAGAGATTATCGAGCGAGCGGCTGTAGAGGCTGCGCCAGGGAATGGTGTAGGTGCCTTTGCTGTGAAACTGGCGGCAGCCGTCGTGGGTACTGTAAACGCCGTCCGCCGGGTGCAAATCAATAGACCAGCCGCCATAGGCCACGGCGTCGTAGTGGTCGCGCTGTTCGATAATATCCTGCTGGCAGAGCAGATAATCACCCATAAACCGGCGGCTTTCGCGCTTGCCGGGGATGGTGCCAACCCACTCGATAGTCAGGTTATCGGCATCCGGGAACAGGCCGGAGTTTTTAATATGATCCCAGACGCCCCAGACGATTTTCCACAGCTCCCATTTGATCTCCTCGCTTTGATGCACGGTGTCGAGGCGGCCCCCCCATTCGAGCCACCAGAGATCGCAGCCATTGAGCGTGGAGGTGAGGCGCTGGTAGCGCGGGATATCGGTTATCTCTTTCAGCGCAAACGACGGCGGTACGAAGCGCACCGGGCCGCGGGTCTGTTTGGTGTAGAAATAAATCGAGTGGCCGAGCTTATGCCCGAAACTGTCGCCCGGTGCCATTTTTTCGCCAAGCTCTTCGGGTTCTTCCGCGCCGACGCGAAACTCGGCGCCGGCGAGGTAGCCGAGCACGCCGTCGCCGGTGGCGTCGCAAAACTGGCTGGCGCTGAGGGTATAAAATGTCTCGTTGATGGCGTTAAAGCCGCGCACGCGCTGGATGCGCTGGTCGCTGCTTTCGACTTCAAAAATCGCCGTATTGAGCAGCAGTGTCAGGCCGGGCTGGGAACGGGCCAGATCCAGCAGCACCAGATCAAACATCACCGGATTGCCCTCTTTGTTGCGCCAGAGGTTTTCTTCCAGGATCTCGCCCATAATGCCGCCTTCGCGCGCCCAGCGGTTGTTATTGCCCATGTGCGAGGTCGCGCCGTTGGCCCACAGCCGCACTTCGCTGGAAGCATTGCCGCCGAGCACCGGTCTGTCCTGCACAAGGATCACCTGCAATCCATCGCGGGCGGCCGCCAGCGCGGCGCACAAACCGGCGAGCCCGCCGCCTGCCACCAGCAGATCGGCATGGAGATGTTCCTGCGGAAACGTCCGGTCGGCGCTGCGGGGAAAGATGTTCATAAACTTGTATCCTTCTTAACTGGCATTACACTCATCACATTGTCATGCAACGGAACTTCGCTATGTCCTCACAACCCAACCAGAGTCTGATCGATGGGATCCGCTGCCTGCAGTATCTGGTCTCGAGCGATCGAGCCATCGGTTGTCGCGAGCTGGCCCGCCTGATGGGCATCAACACCACGCGCGTTAACCGCCTGCTGATGACGATGGCCTCCATCGGCCTCACCATGCAGGATGAGCAGCGCCGTTATCTGCCCGGCCCCGGCATTCACGCCCTGGCGGCACAGGCTATTCGCGGCTCCGCGCTCTTCTCCCATGCGTTGCCGCAGCTTGAGCTACACGCGCCGAAAGATGTCGTCGTGGCGCTCGGCGTGCTCTGGGAAGATCAAATTATCTACATCTATCACTCCACGCCCGGCAGCCAGATGAGCCAGGCGCTGGCCGGGTTTCGTATGCTGCCTGCCTGGCAATCGGTTATTGGCATGGCGCTGCTGGCGGCGGAGAGCGACGAGGCGCTGGAAGGGCGCTTCACGCCCGAGCAGTGGGCTCAACTGGCCCCGCACGTGGCACAACAACGCGAGCGCGGTCAGGTGATCTGGCGCCACGACGACGGCGAAGTCTCAATGGCGAAACCGCTCGGTATTCACAGCGCCGCGCTGGCGCTGGCCGGGATGTGGAATATCAGCATGCCGGAAATCCACACGCGTCTTGAGCAACTGAACGCACTGGCCGTGCGGCTGGTAAAACCGACCTGACGCTCCTGGTATATGTTTCTTTTATAGAAACGATTAACGTGACGGGCAAAGTCGATGCGACGGATCTGTGATCTGTCGCGGATTCATCAGCGGAAATAATGGATTTAAGACGGGAGCGACGGGCGGGAGGCGCGCAGCGTCAGGTGACGCTACGCGTGAAATCTTAACCGTGTTGCTCGAAGAAGCTTTCCAGAATGACGACCGCAGAGGCGGAGTCGACGCTGCCTTTATTCAGTGCGCGAAAGCCTCCGCGCTCGAAGAGCCCGGCGCGGGCTTCCACAGTGCTGAGACGCTCATCATGCAGCGTCACTTTCACGCCGAAGCGGCCATGCAGCCGGTTGGCGAAGGTGCGGGCACGCGCCGTCAGCGGTTGTTCGGTGCCATCCATATTCAGCGGCAGACCGACGATGATGTCGTCCGGCTGCCACTCTTTCAGCAGACGCTCAATGACCGACCAGTCTGGGTTGCCGTTCTGCGCTTTGATCGCGTTCAGCGGCCGGGCGGTGGCAGTCACGCGCTGTCCAATCGCCACGCCGATGCTTTTAGTGCCAAAATCGAAGGCCAGCAGGGTACCGCTCATTATGCGTGCCCCGCTTCGCCAGGCATGGTGTGGATATCGATACCGATAAGCTTCGCGGCCTCGCGCCAGCGATCGGCGATAGGTGTGCGGAACAGGATGTTCAGATCCGCCGGGGCCGTCAGCCAGGCGTTTTCCAGCAGTTCTTCCTCAAGCTGGCCTTTCTCCCACGAGGAGTAGCCGAGCGCCACCAGCACATCGGCGGGCTGCTCAGCGGTGCCGAGGGTTTCCAGCACATCTCGTGAGGTCGTGATGACCGTGTTGTCGGAAATACGAATGCTGGAAGAGAACATATCGGGCGGCGTATGCAGGATAAAACCGCGATCTTCCGCCAGCGGGCCGCCGAGGAATACCGGTTTATCGAGACGAATCGCCGGGTCGCGCGGCTCCGGCGTGATTTTCAGTTTCTGAAGCACGCCTTCCACCTGCAGATTTTCCAGAGGTTTATTAATGATAAGACCCATGGCCCCTTCATCATTGTATTCGCAGATATACACCACGGAACGGCGGAACAGCGGGTCCTGAAGGGCCGGCATGGCAATGAGAAAATGATGCTGTAAATTCATCGTCAAAAGTTCTGTAGTCCTGGTTGGAAAATCGGCAGATTCAGTATGCGGGGAAAGTCGCGAGCTGTCACCCCCGGTGGGGTTACGGGCGGGGATGGCCCCGCCCTCAGGGCTTACTTAGCGAGGCGTTTTTCGATGGCGTCCATCAGCATGCCGGTGATGGAAACCGGGTACTGGGCCTCGATTTCACGGATGCAGGTCGGGCTGGTAACGTTAATTTCAGTCAGCTTGTCGCCGATGATATCCAGACCCACAAAAATCAGACCTTTCGCTTTCAGCGTCGGCCCGACGCGACGGGCGATTTCCCAGTCGCTGTCAGAGAGTGGACGCGGTTCGCCGCGACCGCCCGCCGCCAGGTTGCCGCGGGTTTCGCCGCCCTGCGGAATGCGCGCCAGGCAGTAAGGCACTGGTTCGCCATCGACCACCAGCACGCGCTTGTCGCCGTCTTTAATGGCCGGCAGGTAGTTCTGCGCCATGCAGTAGCGGCTGCCGAGCTCGGTCAGCGTTTCCGCAATCACGCCCAGGTTCGGGTCGCCTTCTTTTACACGGAAAATCGACGCGCCGCCCATGCCGTCGAGCGGTTTTAAAATGATGTCGCCGTGCTGCTGCCAGAACGCTTTAAGCTGTGCTTTGTTGCGCGTTACCAGCGTATGCGGGGTGAGGTCGGCAAACCAGGCGGTGAACAGCTTCTCGTTGCAGTCGCGCAGGCTCTGGGGTTTGTTGACGATAAGCGTGCCTTTTTCTTCGGCGCGCTCAAGGATATAGGTGGCGTAGATGAATTCGGTGTCGAACGGCGGGTCTTTACGCATCAGCACCACGTTGAGATCGGCCAGCGCGATATCCTGCTCGGTACCGAACGCATACCATTTGTCGTAGTCCTGCTCGACGCTCACAAGGCGCGTGCGGGCGCGGGCTTCGCCGTTATTCAGGTACAGGTCCGCCATTTCCATATAGTGGATCTCATAGCCGCGGCGCTGGGCTTCCAGCAGCATGGCAAAGCTGGAATCTTTTTTGATGTTGATGTTTGCGATGGGGTCCATCACGATGCCGAGCTTGATCATTATTTTTCTCCTTTAGCCCAGATCGCCAAAGCGCACCTGCAGTGCGGTGATGGCGGTGAGCGCAGTGGTCTCTGTGCGCAAAACGCGTGGTCCTAACAGGATATCAGTAAACTGGTAACGTGCGGTCATCGCAATTTCCTCGGCGGAGAGGCCGCCTTCCGGGCCAATCAGCAGACGCACGCGCTCGACGGGCTGCGGCAACGTGTTAATGCTCTGCGCGGCGCGCGGATGCAGGTTCAGCTTAAGGCCGCTGTCCGGCTCTGCGCACCAGTCTTCCAGATCCATCGGCGGGCGGATCTCCGGCACGACGTTGCGCCCGCACTGTTCGCAGGCGGCGATAGCGATTTTCTGCCACTGCTGACGCTTTTTATTCAGACGCTCCTCATCAAGCTTAACGCCGCAGCGTTCTGAAAAGAGCGGCGTAATGACGCTGACGCCAAGCTCGATCGATTTCTGGATGGTGAACTCCATTTTTTCACCGCGCGACATCACCTGGCCCAGATGTAAAAAGAGCGGAGACTCGCGGTTCGCCTCTTCCTGGCTCACCACCTTCACCAGCACGCTTTTTTTGCTCGCCTGGGTGATTTCAGCGGCGAAGACATGGTTGCTGCCATCGAAGAGTTGCAGCGCCTGACCTGCGCTCATGCGCAGCACCCGGCCGACGTGGTTGGCGGCGTCTTCATCAAGGGCGACTTCGCGCCCGACGACTAACGGCTCGGGATGATAGATGCGGGGAATTCGCATGGGCTTTTTCCGGTAAACGGGCTTGCGGCATCGTGCGGCAAGCCCTGCGTTAACAATTGCCCGGTAGTGTAGGTTAGCGGTTTTGCCCCTGGCAAGCCTGCTGTACGTAGGGGTTATGGTTGCCCTGCACCTTCGCGATGCGCGCGTCGCGGGTACATTCCCACGCGGTGACCGGGTAGAGCTTGTTCCAAGCCTCGAAGAGCTGCGTCTGGGCACGCGACAGGTTGAGCTGATATTTATCGCGCATATAGAAATAGGTGCGCGCGATAGCGCCACGGGCGCGGGCTGGCGGCTCGGCCTGTTTATTTTTGAAATCGACCTTCATTTCGCACTGGCCATACTGGCCTTCACCGCCGCGCCACTGGCTGTAGAGGAAGTTGCCGCGATCGCCATTGACCTCCCCAACGGCGGGTTGCAGGTTATGAAGATCGGTTTCCATTTCGCGATAAACCGGGTCTTTATCGCAGTTTTTCCGCCCGCCATCCTGCCAGCACTGTCGCTGGTGACCGAACTGCCACGCGGGCACCACGTGTTCCCATTCGATGCGCGAGGCGCGGTTGGCGTTTTTGCGCACCTTGTAACCGCAGGCGTTGAGATCGGGAATGCCTTTTTTGCCCTGCCAGGTGATGGGGCAGCCGCAGTAGAAATCGCCGGGCGCGTCGGCGTTGATTTTGACGCCAGCGGCTTTCGCCTGGCTGAAGCTGTTAATCCCTGCCGCCAGCGCGGCGGGCGCGGCAAAGGCGACGCTCAGCGCCGCCGCCAGTAAAATTTTGCGAGACATCTTCCAGTTCCTTATCCGAAGGTGTTCGCAACGTAACGAAGGAGGGCGCCGGAAGCAATCGGTTATTGCCAGAAATTTCCTGAAGGCGTCAGCTTTCCGCCACCAGCGTGTCGCCGCAATGTACGCAGCGGTACTGGGTTTCGCCGCGCATCACGCGGTTATGACGGCGGACGGTCAGCTGATGTTGCTGACAGCGGCAGCGGTAGGGGAAGGTGTTGGCACGCACCAAATCGAGTTCAAACTGGTGTGTCCGGCGCGCCGGCACGCCAAGCACGCTTTCCATCATCCATTTCCACTCTTTGCCGTGGGGCGCAACGCGCCCGAAATGTTTCCAGACCAGCAGATGCGCCAGCTCGTGCGGCACCACTTCGTCAATAAACGCCTGCAGATTTTCCATCAGCAGTACCGGGTTTAAGCGGATCTCATAGCTCTCGAGCCAGGCGGTGCCCGCCGCAGTGCCGCGCTGCTGATAAACCAGCTTCGGCTCCGGGTAGTCGCAGCCGAGCTTCAGGTTGGCGCGCGCGAGCGCGTCGCGCAGGCTGCGCATCACGGCTTGTTGAGTGGCGATGGGGAGGCGTGGGGTTTTCATGGCGGAAAGAATAGCGGTTCAACCCGGCGGTGACAATGCATGCGGGTATTAACGACAGGTTTATTCCGCTAATAAAAAGGGTGCCGCTAATCCTTTTCTGAATAATTCCCCTTTGCTTATTTACTACCGCGGATTTCAGCGGGTAGTCATTTTCTTAATTCCGGGGAGTGCGCCGGGCGTCACAGAATATCGTGTTTCTCCTGCATTAAATAAATCGGGATTAATTGCCACTCTGCCATTACCGCGCCTGTCTGTGCACAGGCGTGGCAGGCCGGTTTTCATCTAAAACGCAGGGCATTAGCGGGCGTCATAACACGATAACGTTAAAGGAATCAGTTTAATGAATAAAGGATGGTTATTAGGATTATGCATGGCAGGTATTTCTCAGCAGGCGTTAGCGCAGGAGGAATATTTATCAGACTGGTGGCATCAGAGCCTGAATGTTATCGGGCGTTACCATACGCGTTTCGGCCCAATATTAACCAACGATCTTTACCCGGAATATACGGCGTTCGGCAAAAAAGACTGGTTTGATTTTTACGGCTATGTCGATATCCCTAAATTTTTCGGCGTTGGTAATACACCGGACCACGGCGCCTGGGACGATGGCTCGCCGCTGTTTCTGGAAATCGAACCGCGCTTTTCGCTTGATAAGCTGACGGGCGTTCCGCTGGCGTTCGGCCCTTTTAAAGAGTGGTATATCGCCAACGATTATGTGTATGACATGGGCGATAACCGGGCCTCGCGGCAAAGCACCTGGTACATGGGGCTGGGAACCGATATTGAAACCGGCTTGCCGATATCGCTGGCGCTCGACGTCTACGCCAAATACCAGTGGCAGAATTACGCGGCGGCTAATGAAAATGAATGGGATGGGTATCGCGTCAAAGTGAAATACAACATCCCCATTACCCGCCTGTGGGGCGCGCAGTTTTCCTATACCGGATTTACTAATTTCGATTTTGGCTCGGAGCTTGGCGACAGGGATAAGGCGCGCACTAATGATTCCATCGCCTCTTCACATATTCTGTCGCTGAACTGGGCGCACTGGAAAACGGCGGTGACGGCGCGTTATTTCCACAACGGCGGACAATGGAAGGATGATGCGAAGCTTAACTTTGGCGACGGCGATTTTCATGTCAGGGCGACCGGCTGGGCCGGGTATTTTACGGTGGGCTACTCCTTCTGAAAACGGGACATAAAAAAAGGGATGCCAGGCATCCCTTTTGATTAAACGGCTGTTAACGAGGCTTAGTCGTTCGAGCCGATGTCGCGCAGTTTGCGACCCTGCATCAGGTTGCGCTCGATATGCTCCAGCGACACGTGCTTGGTTTCCGGCACCAGCCAGATGGTCAGCACGATGAAGAACAGGTTGAGACCGGCGTAGACCCAGAAGGTCGGCGCGTTGCCCAGTGTGTTGAGCATGGTCAGGAAGGTTGCCCCGACAATCATGTTCGCAATCCAGTTGGTCGCGGTAGAGAGGGTGATACCGAAATCGCGGCCTTTCAGCGGCTGGATTTCAGAGCACAGTACCCAGATAAGCGGACCGGCGCTCATCGCAAAACCGATGATGAACATCAGCAGCATGGCGACGGCGAAGTACTGGCCCGCCGGGCTGTGGATGCCCATATGCAGCATGGTGCCAAGAATACCCATGCCCGCCGCCATCACGATAAAGCCGAGAATAAGCGTCGGCTTACGGCCCCAGCGGTCCACCAGACCAATCGCAATAAAGGTTGCCAGCACGTTGGTCAGGCCGACAATTACCGTGCCCCACATCTGCTCGGTGGTATTGGAATAGCCCGCCAGTTCAAAGATTTTCGGCGCGTAATACATGATGACGTTCATGCCGGTGAACTGCTGCATCACCTGCAACAGGATGCCGAGGAACACTGCGCGGCGGAAGTTGCTGTTGTCTTTAAACAGCGCCCAGCCGCTCTGTTTGACTTTAAGGCTTTCGCGGATCTCTTCGAGCTCGCGTTTGGCTTCGGCGCTGGAGTCACGCAGGCGCAGCAGCACGCGTTCGGCGTCGTGGAAGCGACGTTTGGCGGCGAACCAGCGCGGGCTGTCCGGCAGGAAGAACACGCCAATCAGCAGCAGAACTGCCGGAATGGTGATAACGCCCAGCATCCAGCGCCAGGCGCCGCTGTAGCTGAATGCGGTATCGGAGAGATACGCGCCCAGGATACCGATAGTTATCATCAGCTGATACATCGAAATCATACTGCCGCGGATTTTTTCCGGAGCAATTTCAGACAGGTACAGCGGCGCAGTATAAGAAGCGATACCGACCGCGAGGCCCAGCAGGACGCGTGAGATAATCAGCACTTCCGCATTCGGCGCGAACGCCGAGCAGAGCGAGCCGATAACAAACAGCACGGAGCCTATCATCAGGCTGTATTTACGCCCGAGCCGGGAGGAGAGCCAGCCGCTGCCGATAGCGCCGACGGCGGCCCCGAACATCATGGAGCTGACCACCCACTCCTGCTGATGCGGGGTGATATTAAAATCTTTGGCGATGAAGGGCAGTGCGCCCGCGATCACGCCGATATCGAGGCCGAAAAGAAGTCCCGCCAGGGCCGCGAGAAAACAGACGAAGAACGTCATGGCCTTGTTTGAACGCCCCTGTTTTTTATTGTCAGGCATACTGCCCTCCAGTTGGGTTATTGGTTTTATCGTCGAAAAGGGTAAGTTAGCGTAACGTAAAAATATGTGATATCAGTCACGTCCGTGTAATCGGTTACACTAGTGTCAGCTTGCGTAAAGCGCTTATCCCTTTTTTTATCAATTGATTAGTGTAGCCAGAAACGAAGCGGCAGGAAGGAATTCAGACTAAACCGAAACGGCATGTAACAAGATGCGAAACTCGCGTTTGCATAAAGACAATTCTGAAATAACGCCGGTTTTACAGCTGATGTAATCGGTTTCAGTCGTTTCTGACCTGCGCGGCTGGCAAGAAGTATAGTCGCTGGCGGAAAAGAGGAAGGGACAGGACGGATTCATCGCCCGAAAAGCAAAAGGCCAGCACGAGGCTGGCCTTTGAACGTCACTGCGAGGGAGTTATTTCAGACCGGCAGCATCGCGCAGCAGCTGCGCTTTGTCGGTTTTTTCCCACGGGAAGTGTTCACGACCAAAGTGACCATAAGCGGCGGTCTCTTTGTAGATCGGGTGCAGCAGATCCAACATCTGGATCAGACCGTACGGACGCAGGTCGAAGAATTCACGCACCAGCAAGGTGAGCTGTTCGGTCGCGATTTTCTCGGTCCCGAAGGTTTCCACCATGATGGAGGTCGGCTCTGCGACGCCAATGGCGTAAGAAACCTGAATTTCACAGCGATCGGCCAGACCTGCAGCAACGATATTTTTCGCGACATAACGGGCCGCGTAGGCAGCGGAACGGTCCACTTTCGACGGATCCTTGCCGGAGAACGCGCCGCCACCGTGACGCGCCATGCCGCCGTAGGTGTCAACAATGATCTTACGACCGGTCAGACCGCAGTCGCCCATCGGGCCGCCGATAACGAAACGGCCTGTCGGGTTGATGAAGTATTTGGTGGATTCATTCAGCCATTCCGCCGGCAGAACCGGCTTGATGATCTCTTCCATTACCGCTTCGTGCAGCGCGTGCTGCTCGATATCTTCAGCGTGCTGCGTAGAGAGCACCACCGCGTCGATACCGACGATTTTGCCGGCGTCATACTGGAACGTGACCTGGCTTTTCGCATCCGGGCGCAGCCACGGCAGCGTGCCGTTTTTACGCACTTCGGCCTGACGCTGCACCAGACGGTGCGCGTAGGTAACCGGCGCAGGCATCAGCACGTCGGTTTCATTGGTCGCGTAACCAAACATCAGGCCCTGGTCGCCCGCGCCCTGCTCAAGCGGGTCGGTGCGGTCAACGCCCTGGTTGATGTCCGGGGACTGTTTACCGATAGCGCTCAGTACGGCGCAGGAGTTGGCGTCAAAGCCCATATCGGAATGAACGTAGCCGATCTCACGAACGGTGTTGCGGGTAATCTCTTCGATATCGACCCACGCGCTGGTGGTGATTTCACCGCCGACCAGCACCATGCCGGTTTTCACGTACGTTTCGCAGGCCACGCGAGCTTTTGGATCCTGCTCAAGAATGGCGTCCAGCACTGCATCGGAGATCTGGTCCGCAATTTTATCGGGATGTCCCTCTGAGACAGACTCAGAGGTAAAAAGGTGTTTTGCCATGTTTTGTATCACCCTGGATAAATCAATTAGCTCAGCATACCGTGTGTTGGTGCCATCTTAGAAGAAAATTCTGCGGCCATGCAGGTAAACACACAGGAAGGCTAAGTGTTAATCGGTATAGATGGATTAACATCTGGATGGCTATTCTAGGTTAAATCTTAAGCCGATTTCCAGCAGTTTTTGAGGCCATCCGCACGGCGGTTATCGCAGCGGTGGCAATATTTCCTGACAAGGACCTCGTAAGCCGCTTTTTTATTTTGCTTTTTACCCCTGTTCCCGGTATAAAACGGCGCGCGCGGCTCCTGCAAAAAAGCGCACGGGATCAGACTCCGTGTCGCCACTTCCAGCCGGGCTGAGAGTGAATTTTAGCTTTGGCTTATCGCTGGTCACACAAGGGCTGGCGTGGAGGTGATACCAGATAATGAACCGTCGTAATCCGTTTAATCTGCCATGCCGTTCTGGCGTGCGTTTTTCCCCCGCAACCTGCATCTCTTTTTTGCAAACCTGCCGATGTTCTACCCATCTCGGCGCTTCTCAGGATTCCCGGGCCGGTCAAGGCTTGCGATAACTGAACAAGGGCTCTCCTGACGTCAGGAGTTTTCTCGTGGTTTCGCCGACCCGTCACACGGAGTTCGGTTACGTGTTTTACAATGATATGAATAAGAAACCGGTCGCGCGGCAGGGTGAGCAGCACTATGTGCTGGATAACTCTGCTGTTTATGGGTTGTTATCACAGTGTAACGCTGCGATAGTAGTTAACTGTTTTACACTTTCGACAAAAATTTGAGGTTCGCTATGTCTGACGACATCTGTTCATCTTCGCCTTCGTCAGCAGGCGAACAGGGTGTACTACGTTCCATGCAGGAGGTTGCAATGAGCTCCCAGGAAGCCAGCAAGATGCTGCGTACTTACAATATTGCCTGGTGGGGCAATAACTACTACGACGTCAACGAACTGGGCCACATCAGCGTTTGCCCGGATCCGGACGTCCCCGAAGCGCGCGTCGATCTCGCGAAGCTGGTTAAGGAGCGCGAAGCCCAGGGCCAGCGTCTGCCGGCGCTGTTCTGCTTCCCGCAGATCCTGCAACATCGCCTGCGTTCTATTAATGCGGCGTTCAAGCGCGCCCGTGAATCCTACGGCTACAACGGCGATTACTTCCTGGTCTACCCGATTAAGGTAAACCAGCATCGCCGCGTGATTGAATCGCTGATCCATTCCGGCGAACCGCTGGGCCTGGAAGCGGGCTCCAAAGCGGAGCTGATGGCGGTACTGGCGCACGCAGGCATGACCCGCAGCGTTATTGTCTGTAACGGCTATAAAGACCGTGAATACATTCGTCTGGCGCTGATCGGCGAGAAGATGGGCCACAAGGTCTATCTGGTCATCGAGAAGATGTCGGAAATCAAAATCGTGCTGGAAGAAGCGGAACGCCTGAATGTGATCCCGCGTCTCGGCGTGCGTGCGCGTCTCGCCTCCCAGGGCTCCGGCAAATGGCAGTCTTCCGGCGGTGAAAAATCGAAATTCGGCCTCGCGGCAACCCAGGTCCTGCAACTGGTTGAGATGCTGCGCGCGGCAGACCGCCTGGAAAGCCTCCAGCTCCTTCACTTCCACCTCGGCTCGCAGATGGCGAACATCCGCGATATCGCCACCGGCGTGCGCGAATCCGCTCGCTTCTATGTGGAGCTGCACAAGCTTGGCGTGAATATTCAGTGCTTCGACGTGGGCGGCGGTCTGGGCGTGGATTATGAAGGCACGCGTTCGCAGTCTGACTGCTCGGTCAACTACGGCCTGAACGAGTACGCTAACAATATTATCTGGGCCATCGGCGACGCCTGCGAAGAGAACGGCCTGCCGCACCCGACGGTTATCACCGAGTCGGGCCGCGCCGTGACCGCGCACCATACCGTGCTGGTCTCGAACATCATCGGCGTGGAGCGTAACGAATACACCGAACCGACCGCGCCTGCGCCGGACGCGCCGCGTCCGCTGCAAAGCATGTGGGAAACCTGGCAGGAGATGCATGAGCCGGGCACGCGCCGTTCGCTGCGCGAGTGGCTGCACGACAGCCAGATGGATCTGCACGATATTCATATCGGCTACTCCTCCGGCGCCTATTCGTTGCAGGAGCGCGCCTGGGCCGAACAGCTCTATCTGAGCCTGTGTCAGGAAGTGCAAAAGCAACTCGATCCGCAAAACCGCGCGCATCGCCCGATTATCGACGAACTCCAGGAGCGCATGGCGGATAAGATTTACGTCAACTTCTCGCTGTTCCAGTCGATGCCGGATGCCTGGGGTATCGATCAACTCTTCCCGGTCTTGCCGCTGGAAGGGCTGAACCACGCGCCGACGCGTCGTGGCGTGCTGCTGGATATCACCTGCGATTCCGATGGCACTATCGATCACTACGTCGATGGCGACGGTATCGCGACCACGATGCCGCTGCCGGAATACGATCCGGAGAATCCGCCGCCGCTGGGCTTCTTTATGGTCGGCGCGTATCAGGAGATCCTCGGCAACATGCATAACCTCTTCGGCGATACCGAAGCGGTGGACGTGTTCGTGTTTCCTGATGGTACGGTGGAAGTGGAGCTTTCTGACGAAGGCGACACCGTGGCCGATATGCTGCGCTACGTGCAGCTCGACCCGGATACGCTGCTGACGCACTTCCGCGATCAGGTCAAACAGACCGATCTGGATTCGGCGCTGCAACAGCAGTTCCTCGAAGAGTTCGAGAGCGGTCTCTACGGCTACACGTATCTGGAAGACGAGTAAGCGAAAAGACCCGGCGGCGAAATGGCTACCGGGTTTCGAATGCCAGGACGCGGAAGGCGAAGCGGCCTTCCGGCGCTCGTCATCTGCGGGCGGGCATTTGCTATACTCACTTGAACCCGTATGAATTACCGGCGATAATTCGCCCCAATAAGCGCATCAAGAATCAATCCCTTCCTCGTCGGGTTTAACGACGCGGAGGGGATTTTTTTTATCTACCGTCTCAACCTTAACAAGAGGTCAGATTCATGAATACCTTAGGCCATCAGTACGACAACTCCCTGGTTTCCAACGCCTTTGGTTTTTTACGCCTGCCGTTGAACTTCATGCCGTATGACAGCGACGCCGAGTGGGTGATCACCGGTATTCCGTTCGACATGGCAACTTCCGGGCGTTCCGGCAGCCGTTTCGGGCCTGCCGCTATCCGTCAGGTTTCCACTAACCTGGCGTGGGAAGGCAACCGCTTCCCGTGGAATTTTGACATGCGTAAGCGTCTGAACGTCGTGGATTGCGGCGATCTGGTTTACGCCTTCGGCGACGCCCGCGAAATGAGCGAAAAACTGCAGGCGCACGCAGAGAAACTGCTGGCGGCTGGCAAGCGCATGCTCTCTTTCGGTGGCGACCACTTCGTGACGCTGCCGCTGTTGCGCGCGCACGCGAAACACTTCGGCAAAATGGCGCTGGTGCATTTTGATGCGCATACCGACACCTATGCCAACGGCTGTGAGTTTGACCACGGTACCATGTTCTATACCGCGCCGAACGAAGGCCTGATCGACCCGACCCGCTCGGTGCAGATTGGGATTCGTACCGAGTTCGACAAAGACAACGGCTTTACCGTGCTGGACGCGCCGCAGGTGAATGACCGCACCGTTGATGACGTGGTCGCGCAGGTGAAACAGATTGTCGGCGACATGCCGGTCTATCTGACCTTCGACATCGACTGTCTGGATCCGGCGTTCGCGCCGGGCACCGGCACGCCGGTTATCGGCGGCCTGACTTCTGATCGTGCGCTGAAACTGCTGCGCGGCATTCAGGATCTGAACATCGTCGGCATGGACATTGTGGAAGTGGCGCCGGCTTACGACCAGTCGGATATAACCGCACTTGCCGCCGCGACCCTGGCGCTGGAGATGCTCTACATCCAGGCCGCGAAAAAAGGCGAGTAAATGTCTGCGGCCCGGCAGCGTAATGTTTACCGGGCCTGACGGCAGTCATAAAAGAGCCGGACAAGGGGATACCCTGTCCGGCTCTTATTTTTTTATAAGCGACGGCGATTACTTAATGCCGTCTGCCTTCATGCGATCGCGAATATGCTGCGCGCGCGCCTCGGAGGCCGGGTGATCGTCAAACATTGAGCTTTGACGGCCTTTCTCAAGCTTCGCCAGTTTCTCAAAGCTGGTGGCGAGGCCCGACGGGTTGATACCGCGTTTACGCAGGAGATCGTAGGAGTAATCATCCGCTTCGGACTCCTGACGCTGCGAGAATTGCGCGTTAACCAGTTTCTCGCCGAGCTCGCCCAGATCCGATTGCGACAGGCTGCCGACGATACCGCCCGCTGACGCGGCCGCGCCGCGAATCGCGTTGGTGCCGAGCGCCACCTGCATCCCGCGTTTCACGTGACCCAGCGCGACGTGGCCCATCTCATGGCCAATCACCGCTTCCACTTCGTTATCGCTCATCATGTCCATCAGCCCGCTGTAGACGCGGATGCAGCCGTTGGCCATCGCGAAGGCGTTAACGTCCTTTTCCTCGTAAACCTTGTAGTTCACCGGCTGGCCGTTGATGTTGTCGCCAAGTGCTGCGGCAATCTTATTCAGACGCTGCGTGTACTGGCTGTTGGCCGGTGCGATTTTCGCTTTGCTGTCCTGCGATTTACACGCTTCGTCGCTCAGCGCTTTCACCTGCGCGTCGCTTAAGGAGTACGCCTGGAACGCCTCCGCGCCGGAACTCAGCAGGCCGTTGGAATTCATATTTTGACAGCCGCTCAGCAGGGCGGCTGTGGTGATGCTCAGTGCTATCGCGCGCAATTTCATTGTTATGCTTCACGCTCCATGGAAGTTTCATTGTTCATCGCCGCGAACCGGGTCGGCGGCATGCGGCTAAGTATAAAGAGGTTTGCGCATCGGCGGCGAGTAAGTTGCGCAAACTGCGAGCGGCTTCCAGAGATTTCTTAGCGGACAAAAGGATGCTCCATGTACATGCTCACCCGCTTGGGTTACATTGTCGGACAATTTTTCGGGCGTAGCCCATAACGCGTAGTAGTCAAGCCGTTAACAAGGCGTGGCCTTCAACTATCCGATCTGGAGTCAAAATGTCCTCTCGTAAAGAGCTTGCCAATGCTATTCGTGCGCTCAGCATGGACGCAGTACAAAAAGCCAAATCCGGCCATCCGGGTGCCCCAATGGGCATGGCTGACATTGCCGAAGTCCTGTGGCGTGATTTCCTGAACCATAACCCGCAGAACCCGTCCTGGGCTGACCGCGACCGCTTTGTGCTGTCGAACGGCCACGGCTCGATGCTGATTTACAGCCTGCTGCACCTCACTGGCTACGACCTGCCGATTGAAGAGCTGAAAAACTTCCGTCAGCTGCACTCAAAAACCCCGGGCCACCCGGAAGTGGGTTACACCGCAGGCGTAGAAACCACCACCGGTCCGCTGGGGCAGGGGATCGCGAACGCGGTCGGTATGGCGATTGCCGAACGCACGCTGGCGGCGCAATTTAACCGCCCTGGGCATGAGATTGTCGACCACTACACCTACGCCTTCATGGGCGACGGCTGCATGATGGAAGGCATCTCCCACGAAGTGTGCTCGCTCGCCGGTACGCTCGGCCTCGGCAAGCTGGTAGCGTTCTACGACGACAACGGCATCTCCATTGACGGCCACATTGAAGGCTGGTTCACCGACGATACCGCGAAACGCTTCGAAGCTTACGGCTGGCACGTGGTGCGCGGCGTGGACGGCCACGATGCCGATTCCATCAAGCGTGCAATTGAAGAAGCGCGCGCGGTTACCGACAAACCGTCCCTGCTGATGTGCAAAACCATCATCGGTTTCGGTTCGCCGAACAAAGCAGGCACTCACGACTCCCACGGCGCGCCGCTTGGCGAGGCCGAAGTGGCCGCGACCCGCGAACAGCTGGGCTGGAAGCACGAGCCATTTGTGATCCCGCAAGAGATTTACGCGCAGTGGGACGCCAAAGAAATGGGCCAGGTGAAAGAAAGCGCCTGGAATGAAAAATTCGCGGCCTATGCCAAAGCGTTCCCGCAGGAAGCGGCTGAATTCACGCGTCGTATGAAAGGCGACATGCCGGCAGACTTCGCGGAGAAAGCGCAGGCGTTCATCGCGAACCTGCAGGCTAATCCGGCGAAAATCGCCAGCCGTAAAGCGTCCCAGAATGCGATTGAAGCCTTCGGCAAACTGCTGCCGGAATTCCTGGGCGGCTCCGCTGACCTCGCGCCGAGCAACCTGACGCTCTGGTCCGGCTCTAAAGCCATCAATGAAGATGCCGCAGGTAACTACATTCACTACGGCGTGCGCGAATTCGGCATGACCGCCATCGCGAACGGTATCGCGCTGCACGGTGGTTTCCTGCCGTACACCTCGACCTTCCTGATGTTCGTGGAATATGCCCGTAACGCGGTGCGTATGGCGGCCCTGATGAAACAGCGCCAGGTGATGGTCTACACCCACGACTCTATCGGTCTTGGCGAAGATGGCCCGACTCACCAGCCGGTTGAACAGCTGGCGGCGCTGCGCGTGACCCCGAACATGAGCACATGGCGTCCGTGTGACCAGGTGGAATCTGCCGTGGCGTGGAAATACGCCGTTGAGCGCCACGATGGCCCGACCGCGCTGATTTTCTCCCGTCAGAACCTGGCGCAGCAGGAACGTAGCGAACAGCAACTGGCGGATATCGCCCGCGGTGCGTACATCCTGAAAGATTGCGACGGTCAGCCGCAGCTTATCTTCATCGCGACCGGTTCTGAAGTTGAGCTGGCGGTGGCGGCTGCCGACAAACTGGCTGCGGAAGGCGTGAAAGCCCGCGTGGTGTCCATGCCGTCTACCGACGTGTTCGACAAGCAGGACGCCGCATACCGCGAAGCGGTACTGCCGAAATCCGTCAGCGCGCGCGTGGCTATCGAAGCCGGCATCGCCGACTACTGGTACAAATACGTGGGCCTGAACGGCGCCGTGGTCGGCATGACCACCTTCGGCGAATCCGCTCCGGCGGAGCTGCTGTTTGAAGAGTTCGGCTTTACCGTAGACAATGTGGTAAGCCAGGCGAAAGCGATTCTGTAATCGTCATCGCTGCTAAAACCGAACGGGAGGCCTTTGTGCCTCCCGTTTTTTTGGCTAATCGCCGGGGTATTTCTCGCGCATGGCACAGGCGAAAGCGGTATGGTCATAATCCGAAACAGGCCAGTCCGGGTAGTCCAGCAAATCGTCTGCCATCTCCTTAATCACCGTGTTTAGCTCAAGCGCCGCCAGCCACCGCTGCGGTATCGCCGTCACGCCATATTTCGCGCCAAGTAAATTCCCGGCAATTGCGCCGGTGGAGTCGGAGTCGCCGCCGTGGTTGACCGCCATCAGTACGCCCTGTTCAAATGAGTCGGCCTTAAGCGCGCAGTAAAGCGCGATGGCGAGCGCCTCTTCGGCCACCCAGCCTTCGCCAAGCAGCGGTATCGCTTCCTGCGGCGTTATCGGCGCATCGGAAAGCGTGCGGGCCTGCTCCAGCGCGCGCAGCGTTTCGCCATGCGCAGGGGTGTTTTTTAAAAGCGTCATCGCGCGCGCCAGCGCGTCGTTAAGGGATTCGCCCCGAGCGAGTTGCCACACCAGCGCGGCCAGCACGCCGCCTGTGAGAGAGCCGGTTGGGTGCCCGTGTGTGATCGCCGCGAGCTGACAGCCGGTATCGAACGCCGCCTGTAGCGCGTCATCCGCCGGGTAGCGAACGAAAAACAGCCCTACCGGCGCTACGCGCATCACGCCGCCGCAGCCTTTGCTGTCGTTACGGGCGGGCTCGCTGAAATCGCGCATATCGCGCAGCGCATTCAGGCAGGTCGCACCCGGCGCGCGCGGGTGGAAGAGGGCGTCATGCTGAATAAGCCAGCCGGAAAGCGAGGCGGTGCTCATCAGCCCGTGACGGTTGCGCTCGCCCTGGGTTATCAGCCAGCGCAGATACGCGTGCGCGGTCACGGGCCTGAACGACGGGCCGATGCCGCGCATCGCCGCGCGCATCCAGGCACGCAGCAGGCCTTCAGCGGTAAACAGTGTCATCTGGGTGTCGTCGGTGATTTTACCTTTTCCGCCCCAGGCGTGTTCGTAATCCGTTACGCCCTGCTCGCCGAAACGTGCGGTAATTTCCGACAGGCTCAAAAACTCCACCGGGCCGCCGAGCGCATCGCCCACACCGCCGCCCAGCATACAGCCCTGAAAACGCGCGCGCAGGTTCGCAAACGTTGCCTGATTTTCGTACTCTTCTGGAGCCGCCATCCTCTTTCCTTTGTTATTCTGCCGCAGGCGCATTGTAGGACGCCGCGGCGGGCGCGTAACCCCCTGGCATTCGCTGCCTTAGCCGTGTTTTCCTTCCCGGTATTCATAACCGGCGGTGTATCGGTGGAATTTATTCCAAAGAAAATGTGACGCAGGTCAGAAGTTGGTTTCATTTCGCGGCGTTATCATTCCTTTTATTCCATGTTTCGCTTATTCTTGCTGAAGCGTTTCAGTAGCATGATTGTTCGACAATCCATCAAACGGTTGTAGTTTGTGACGAGCGAGGATTCCCCTGAGAAGAGGGCTGCATTACTCTGTCTGCCTCTTCATTACTGGGATTCTGGCAGGAGATATATGACCTTACGCGTAGCGATTAATGGCTTCGGTCGCATCGGGCGCAACGTAGTTCGTGCGTTGTATGAGTCCGGCCGTCGCGCGGAAATCAGTGTGGTCGCCATTAATGAACTGGCCGACGCCGCAGGTATGGCGCATCTGCTGAAGTACGACACCAGCCATGGCCGCTTCGCATGGGATGTGCGTCAGGAAGGCGAGCAGCTCTGGATTGGCAATGACGTGATTCGTCTGCTGCATGAGCGTGACATCGTCGCGCTGCCCTGGAAGGCGCTGGATGTCGATGTCGTGCTCGACTGTACCGGCGTGTATGGCAGCCGCGCCGATGGCGTCGCCCATCTTGAGGCGGGCGCGCGCAAAGTGCTGTTCTCACACCCCGGTGACAACGACCTCGACGCGACGGTCGTCTACGGCGTCAACGAAGCGGCGTTGCGCCCTGAGCACCGCATTGTCTCCAACGCCTCCTGCACCACCAACTGCATTATCCCGATTATCAAGCTGATGGACGACGCGTTCGGCATTGAGTCCGGCACCGTGACGACTATTCATTCCGCCATGCACGATCAACAGGTTATCGACGCCTATCACCCGGATTTGCGCCGCACGCGCGCGGCCAGCCAGTCCATCATTCCGGTCGATACCCGGCTTGCGGCAGGCATAGCACGTATTTTTCCTAAATTTCACGACCGTTTTGAGGCTATCGCGGTGCGCGTGCCTACCATTAACGTGACTGCGATTGATTTAAGCGTGACGGTACAAAAACCGGTAAAAGCTTATGAAGTCAACCTGTTGCTGCAAAAAGCGGCACAGGAAGCATTTCATGGTATAGTTGACTATACGGAATTACCGTTGGTCTCAACAGATTTTAACCACGATCCGCACAGCGCCATTGTGGACGGCACCCAGACAAGGGTGAGTGGGGCGCACCTGATTAAAACGCTGGTCTGGTGCGATAACGAATGGGGCTTCGCTAACCGGATGCTCGACACCACGTTAGCGATGGCAGCTATTGGTTTCAGGTAAGATTTCATACGCAGCAGCCTTCAGGTCAAGCGTATGGCGTCTGCAAAACTTTAAGAATCAACGAGAGGATTCACAATGTCTGTAATTAAGATGACCGATCTGGATCTGGCAGGTAAACGCGTTTTCATCCGCGCCGATCTCAACGTTCCGGTAAAAGAGGGGAAAGTGACCTCTGACGCGCGTATCCGCGCTTCTCTGCCGACCATTGAACTGGCTCTGAAACAGGGCGCTAAAGTCATGGTGACGTCCCACCTGGGCCGTCCGACCGAAGGCGAATACAACGAAGAATTCTCTCTGTTGCCGGTAGTTAACTACCTGAAAGACAAACTGAACGCGCCGGTTCGTCTGGTGAAAGACTACCTCGATGGCGTTGAAGTCGCTGAAGGCGAGCTGGTCGTTCTGGAAAACGTTCGCTTTAACAAAGGCGAGAAGAAAGACGACGAAGCGCTGGCGAAAAAATATGCCGCGCTGTGCGACGTATTCGTAATGGACGCTTTCGGCACCGCGCACCGCGCGCAGGCTTCTACTCACGGCATCGGCAAATTCGCTGATGTAGCATGCGCAGGCCCGCTGCTGGCAGAAGAACTGGATGCGCTCGGCAAAGCGCTGAAAGAGCCGGCTCGCCCGATGGTCGCTATCGTTGGCGGCTCCAAAGTTTCCACCAAACTGACCGTGCTGGACTCTCTGTCCAAAATCGCTGACCAGCTGATTGTCGGCGGCGGCATCGCTAACACCTTCGTTGCAGCCCAGGGCCACAACGTCGGCAAATCCCTGTACGAAGCGGATCTGGTTGATGAAGCCAAACGTCTGCTGACCCTTTGCGACATTCCGGTTCCGACCGACGTTCGCGTGGCGACGGAGTTCTCTGAAACCGCCACCGCAACCCTGAAATCCGTTTCTGACATCAAAGATGAAGAGCAGATCCTGGATATGGGCGACGTTTCCGCTGAGAAACTGGCTGAAATCCTGAAAAACGCCAAAACTATTCTGTGGAATGGCCCGGTTGGCGTATTCGAATTCCCGAACTTCCGTAAAGGCACCGAAATCGTGGCTCGCGCTATCGCGGAAAGCGACGCGTTCTCCATCGCGGGCGGCGGCGACACCCTGGCGGCTATCGATATGTTCGGCATCGCCGACAAAATCTCTTACATCTCCACTGGCGGCGGCGCGTTCCTCGAATTCGTGGAAGGCAAAGTACTGCCGGCAGTTGCGATGCTCGAAGAGCGCGCGAAGAAATAATTTAAGCAGGCGGGAGTTCCCGCCTGTTTTTCAGCGCGCCTGACAGCTCGCTTACCCTTTTCAACGGTCGAAGATACACATACAGGACAACGAAACATGTCTAAAATTTTTGATTTCGTCAAACCGGGCGTCGTCACTGGCGACGACGTACAGAAAGTATTCCAGGTAGCTAAAGAAAATAACTTCGCGCTGCCGGCAGTTAACTGCGTGGGTACCGATTCCATCAACGCCGTACTGGAAACCGCTGCGAAAGTGAAAGCGCCGGTTATCGTTCAGTTCTCCAACGGCGGCGCTGCGTTCATCGCAGGCAAAGGCTTTAAAGGCGAAGGCCAGCAGGCGGCTATTCTGGGCGCTATCTCTGGCGCGCATCACGTTCATCAGATGGCTGAACATTACGGCGTGCCGGTTATCCTGCATACCGACCACTGCGCCAAAAAACTGCTGCCATGGATCGACGGCCTGCTGGACGCGGGTGAAAAACACTTTGCCGCTACCGGCAAACCGCTGTTCTCTTCTCACATGATTGACCTCTCTGAAGAGTCTCTGGAAGAGAACATTGAAATCTGCTCTAAATACCTGGCGCGTATGGCCAAAATGGGCATGACCCTGGAAATCGAACTGGGCTGCACCGGCGGTGAAGAAGATGGCGTGGACAACAGCCATATGGACGCTTCCGCACTCTACACCCAGCCGGAAGACGTTGACTACGCGTACACCAAACTGAACGCGATCAGCCACCGTTTCACCATCGCGGCGTCCTTCGGTAACGTACACGGCGTTTACAAGCCGGGTAACGTGAAACTGACCCCGACCATCCTGCGCGATTCTCAGGAATATGTTTGCAAGAAACATAACCTGCCGCACAACAGCCTGAACTTCGTGTTCCACGGCGGTTCCGGTTCTTCCGCTCAGGAAATCAAAGACTCCGTAAGCTACGGCGTTATCAAAATGAACATCGATACCGACACCCAGTGGGCTACCTGGGAAGGTATTCTGAAGTACTACAAAGAAAACGAAGCTTACCTGCAGGGCCAACTGGGCAACCCGAAAGGTGAAGATCAGCCGAACAAGAAATACTACGATCCGCGCGTATGGCTGCGTGCTGCGCAGGCGAGCATGGTGACTCGTCTGGAGCAGGCATTCAAAGAACTGAACGCTATCGACGTGCTGTAATCTTTTTTACGGTATCGCTCAAAAGGCCCACCTCTGGTGGGCCTTTCTTTTTGCAATATCAACGTAATAGGAATCCGATTCGCGTCAGGCTGACTGGCAGAGCGCGGAGGTTTTGTTTAACCTTTAACAATCCTCGCTGCCTCAATCCGGCAGTTCATTACTCACCCGACCAGGGGAAAAGGATCGCGAATGGATGATTTACACGTAATAGACAGTATCAATAACGCTGGCGGCTGGCTGGTGCGCAATCAGGCGCTGTTGCTCAGCTATGCCGTGAATATTGTGGCGGCGATCGCCATTATTATTGTCGGGATGATCGTGGCGCGCGTGATTTCCAACGCCGTTAACCGTCTAATGCTTGCGCGTCATATCGACGCCACCGTGGCGGATTTCCTCTCTGCGCTGGTGCGTTACGGGATTATCGCCTTTACGCTGATTGCCGCGCTGGGGCGCGTCGGCGTGCAGACGGCGTCCGTTATCGCCGTGCTGGGTGCCGCCGGTCTGGCCGTAGGTCTGGCGTTGCAGGGCTCGCTTTCCAACCTCGCCGCAGGCGTGCTGCTGGTCACCTTCCGTCCGTTCCGCGCGGGCGAATATGTTGATCTCGGCGGGGTCGCCGGTTCCGTGCTTCACGTGCAGATCTTCTCGACCACGCTGCGTACGGCGGATGGCCGTATCGTCGTGGTGCCGAACGGCAAAATCATCGCGGGCAACATCATTAACTTCTCGCGTGAACCCGTGCGCCGTAACGAATTTATCATCGGCGTCTCTTACGACGCGGATATCGATAAAGTTCGCGCGCTGCTGACGGAGATTATCGAATCTGACGATCGCATCCTGAAAGATCGCGAAATGACCGTGCGCATGAATGAGCTCGGCGCGTCGTCCGTAAACTTCGTGATCCGCGTCTGGAGCAAAAGCAGCGATCTGCAAAACGTGTACTGGGATGTACTGGAGCGCATCAAGAAAACGCTGGATGCTAACGACATCGGCATTCCTTATCCGCAAATGGATGTGCACTACAAACCGGTGAAAAGCGACGTACAGGAAACAGCGTCGCGAGCCGAGCCGCAGCCTGCGATTATTACACAACCTCAGGCACCGCAGGAAAAACCGGGCGACAGCCAGTAATTTGCCAGACGGTCTGCCACGCGCAGGCCGTTTTTTTATCCTCTCGCATTAGCTTTCCTTATCGGTTATTAACATTATTCGTTTTTTCTAATGGCGATCAGCCTCTAGACTAAGTGTCTAAACCTCGCTTACGTGGAAACTCAACGTGTTAAGTTTTTATTTTCAGGGGCTTGCCCTGGGCGCGGCAATGATCCTGCCGCTCGGCCCGCAAAACGCTTTTGTGCTGAATCAGGGTATTCGTCGCCAGTATCATCTGATGATCGCCTCACTTTGCGCTCTGAGCGATATCGTTCTTATCTGTGCCGGTATTTTTGGCGGCAGCGCGATTCTGATGGCGTCGCCCTGGCTGCTGGCGCTCGTCACCTGGGGCGGCGTGGCGTTTCTGTTCTGGTACGGTTTCGGCGCGCTGAAAACCGCGCTTGCCGGCAACCCTGAATTCGCCTCGGCGGAGGCGATGAAGCACGGCAGGCTGCGAATCATCACCACGATGCTTGCCGTCACCTGGCTTAACCCGCATGTGTACCTCGACACCTTCGTGGTGCTGGGCAGCCTCGGCGGGCAGCTTGACGCATTACCAAAACGCGCGTTCGCGCTGGGCACGATTAGCGCGTCGGTACTCTGGTTTTTCAGCCTGGCGCTGCTCGCCGCATGGCTTGCGCCGCGTCTGCGCACCGTTCGGGCGCAGCGGATGATTAATCTGCTGGTGGGGCTGGTGATGTGGTTTATCGCTTTCCAGCTGGCGCGAGAGGGGGTAAGCCACCTGGCGACGCTCGGCCTCTAAGCCTTCTCTGATGGACATTCCGCGACGGGACGCTAAGCTTGCAGGCAGATGCCCGTCTGCTCTGACGGGCGGTTTCACTTGCACGCAGCATGGAGGAATAACAGTGAAGTTTAAAGTGATAGCCCTTGCGGCAATGATGGGTTTCGGCGCGGCCTCCGTTCAGGCGAATGAACTGCCCAACGGTCCGCATATCGTCACCTCCGGCACGGCGAGCGTGGACGCGGTGCCGGATATCGCGACGCTGGCGATTGAAGTGAATGTCTCCGCGAAAGATGCGGCTGGCGCGAAAAAACAGGCGGACGATCGCGTGGCGCAGTATCTGACGTTCCTGCAAAACAATGGCGTTGAGAAAAAAGATGTAAACGCCGCTAACCTGCGCACCCAGCCGGAGTATGAATATCTCAAGGATGGCAAAACTCAGCTGAAAGGCTACCGCGCGGTACGCACCGTGGAAGTCACGTTGCGCAAGCTCGATAAACTCAATGAACTGCTGGATGGCGCGCTGAAGGCCGGACTGAATGAAATTCGCTCCGTGTCGTTAGCTGTGGCGCATCCGGATGAATATAAAGACAAAGCGCGTAAAGCCGCCATCGATGACGCGGTGCGTCAGGCGCAGCAGCTGGCCAGCGGCTTCAACAGCAAACTTGGCCCGGTGTACAGCGTGCGTTATCACGTCTCAAACTACCAGCCGACGCCGATGATGCGCATGATGAAAGCCGAAGCGGCCGCACCGGCTTCCGCCCAGGACACCTACGATCAGCAGACTATTCAGTTTGACGATCAGGTGGATGTGGTATTTGAACTCCAGCCTTCCCAGGCCCAGAGCGGCACGGCGAACCAGAACGGTACGTCGAATCAGGGCACTGCGCCAGCGGCGACCAACGCGCCGTCGCAGCAGTAAACGAAAAACCCGCCATCCGGCGGGTTTTTTAATCCTGACGCAGCACCTTACGCCCATAATCCAGCAGCGCGTCCGTGACCTTGCGCATCATGCGACTCTCCGGCGCGAAGCGGTGCCAGAAAAGCATGCGGCGCTGATACAACCCTGGCGTGAGATCGATAAGCTCGCCGCTTTGCAGCTCTTTTTCAATCTGCAGATGGGGGATCATACAGCACGTGGTGCCCTGACGCGCCAGCTGCACGAACGCCTCTGACGAGTTAACAATGTGACACGGCACGCTGCCGGGCGGCAGGTCGAAATTCTGCTGCAAAAACGCCTGGTGCATATCGTCGAGATGGTCGAACGCGACGGCGGGCGCTTTCAGCAGCGAGGCGCGGTTAACGCCGTTCGGGAAATAGCGATCGGCGAACGCTTTCGAGGCGACGAACAGATAATCCAGCGCGCCCAGTTGATCGACGAGACAGCTCGGCAGGGCCTGGGGCTGGATACTCACCGCGCCCACCACTTCGCCGCGGCGCAGCCGCTCCTGGGTGCGGGTTTCATCTTCCACCTGCAGGTTGAGACGCACCGGCGAATCGGCCAGCACTGGCGCCAGCGCTGGCAGCAGCCACGTCGCGAGACTGTCGGCGTTAACCGCAAGCGACAGCAGCAGCGGCGTCGAGCCGGTTTGCTCGTCGCCCAGCCACTCTTCTTCCAGCAACTCTACCTGACGCAGCAGCGCCAGCAGCTTTTGCCCCTGTTCGGTCGGACGCGGCGGCACGGTACGCACCAGCAGCGGCTGGCCGAATGTGTTCTCCAGCTGCTTGATACGTTGTGATACGGCGGACTGCGTAATACACAGCTTTTGTGCGGCGCGCTCAAAACCGCGCTCTCTTATCACCGCATCCAGCGCCTGTAGTGTTCGGTAGTCCGGGCGTTTCATCTCTGTGGTGTGCTCCCTGTCTCATTATCAGTCGCACTATGACATAAATTTGCGCGCTATACAGACCCAAACGCAAACATCGGATCTGTGCCGCAGAATGTCTGGTCCACTGGGCCGCGGCTTGTTCTATAATGCGCGACAGTTTTCACACCACAGGCAAAACTCTCATGACGCAGGATGAACTTAAAAAAGCCGTCGGCTGGGCCGCGCTTCAGTATGTCGAGCCAGGCACGATTGTCGGGGTCGGCACCGGCTCGACCGCCGCGCATTTTATCGACGCGCTGGGCACCATGAAAAACGAGATTGAAGGGGCGGTTTCCAGCTCCGACGCCTCGACCGAGAAGCTGAAAAGCTTAGGCATCACCGTTTTTGATCTCAATGAAGTCGACACGCTCGGCATCTATGTCGATGGCGCTGATGAGATAAACGGCCAGATGCAGATGATCAAAGGCGGCGGTGCGGCGCTGACCCGCGAGAAAATCATCGCGTCGGTCGCGCAGAAGTTTATCTGCATCGCGGATGCGTCCAAGCAGGTGGATGTGCTTGGCAACTTCCCGCTGCCGGTGGAAGTGATCCCGATGGCGCGAAGCGCCGTGGCGCGCCAGTTGGTGAAGCTCGGCGGGCGTCCGGAATACCGTCAGGGTGTGGTGACCGATAACGGCAACGTCATTCTCGATGTGCACGGTATGGCCATTCTCGACCCTGTCGCGCTGGAGAATGCGATTAACGCCATTCCGGGCGTGGTGACCGTCGGGCTGTTTGCGAACCGCGGCGCGGATGTGGCGCTCATCGGCACCGCAGATGGCGTGAAAACCATCGTAAAATGATCTGACCGGGGCGCGTAGGCGCCCCGCTGCGAAAAAATTTTCCCTGCGTTAAATTTGGTGACATCTCTCACATTTTTGTTTCCATCCTGTTAATCCTTCCGTCATATTTCTGACATGCCATATTTTGTCCTGCCTTTTATCTCTCCGTGATATTTCTTCAACATCGCGACGCAAACGTTCATATTGCCGGGAACGCAAATTTTGATATGTTGACAGAAGGCTGGCTTATTTCAGCTACATAACAGTTCAGACAAGACAGGGTCGGGAAATGGCAAAAGTATCGCTGGAGAAAGACAAAATTAAATTCTTGCTGGTGGAAGGCGTTCACCAGAAAGCCATCGATAGCCTGCGCGCTGCAGGTTATACCAACATTGAATATCACAAGGGCGCGCTCGACAGCGAGCAGCTGAAAGCGTCCATCCGCGATGCGCATTTTATCGGCCTGCGATCCCGTACTCATCTGACTGAAGAGATTTTCGCCGCTGCGGAAAAACTGGTGGCGGTCGGCTGCTTCTGCATCGGCACCAACCAAGTGGATCTGGACGCGGCGGCGAAGCGCGGCATTCCGGTTTTTAACGCGCCGTTCTCTAACACCCGCTCGG
Source organism: Cronobacter dublinensis subsp. dublinensis LMG 23823 (assembly GCF_001277235.1). Classification (NCBI taxonomy): domain Bacteria; kingdom Pseudomonadati; phylum Pseudomonadota; class Gammaproteobacteria; order Enterobacterales; family Enterobacteriaceae; genus Cronobacter; species Cronobacter dublinensis. The sequence goes on along the minus strand of NZ_CP012266.1, from coordinate 3,675,056 downwards.
TGGCTGAACTGGTGATCGGCGAGCTGCTGCTGCTGCTGCGCGGTATTCCGGAAGCAAACGCCAAAGCGCATCGCGGTATCTGGAACAAACTGGCGGCAGGCTCTTATGAGGCACGCGGCAAAAAGCTGGGGATTATCGGCTACGGCCATATCGGCACCCAGCTCGGCATCCTGGCGGAATCGCTGGGCATGAACGTTTTTTTCTATGATATCGAAAGCAAACTGCCGCTCGGTAACGCCACGCAGGTACAGCATCTCTCCGATCTGCTTAATATGAGCGACGTAGTGAGCCTGCACGTGCCGGAAAACGCGTCGACCAAAAACATGATTGGCGCCGAAGAGCTGGCGCTGATGAAGCCCGGCGCGCTGCTGATCAACGCCGCGCGCGGCACCGTGGTCGACATTCCGGCGCTCTGCGAGGCGCTTTCCAGCAAACATCTGGCGGGCGCGGCGATTGACGTATTCCCGGTCGAGCCTGCGACCAACAGCGATCCGTTTAATTCGCCGCTGTGCGAGTTCGACAACGTGATCCTGACGCCGCACATCGGCGGTTCAACGCAGGAAGCGCAGGAGAATATCGGTCTGGAAGTGGCGGGCAAGCTCGCGAAATACTCCGACAACGGCTCCACGCTCTCGGCGGTGAATTTCCCGGAAGTTTCTCTGCCGCTGCACGGCGGCAGCGTCAGCCGTCTGCTGCATATTCACGAAAACCGTCCGGGCGTCCTGACCGCCATCAACCAGATTTTCGCCGAGCAGGGCATCAACATCGCCGCGCAGTTCCTGCAAACCACCCCGCAGATGGGCTATGTGGTTATCGATGTCGACGCGCCGGAAGAGGTGGCGAACAAAGCGCTGCAAAGCATGAAGGCTATTCAGGGCACCATCCGCGCTCGTCTGCTTTATTAATGGTGCGTGCCGGGTGGCGTGACGCTGCCTGGTTCTGCACTCTCGGTGCGAAAGCCGGGTCGCTTGATTGCGGCCCGGCTTTTCTTTTACCAGCGCCAGGTTTGCGTTGGCGTTATCACCGCAGGCAGCGGAATATCCCACTCTTCCACGGGCAGGCGCTCCACCTGCTGGCAGTCGTGCGCGTAACCGACCGGGAAGAATCCGTGGTCGCGCCAGTGTTGCAGGGTGCGATCGTAAAAACCGCCGCCCATACCGAGGCGCTGGCCCGTACGGTCAAACGCCACCAGCGGTGTGATCAGCACGTCGAGCCTGTCGAGCGGCAATACATGGCGCACATCGAGCGCGGGCTCAAGAATTTTCAGACGATTGGTGGAGAGCAGGCTGTCCGGCAGATAGCGCAGAAATAAAAGATTGCCGGGGCTGAAAGGGTGGAGCACGGGCAGGTACACCTGTTTCCCGGCGCGCCACAGGCCTTCAATCAGCGGACGGGTGTCGAGCTCGCCATCGAACGAGAGAAATACTGCGACGGTGCGCGCTTCCACAACCGGTGCGAAGCCCAGCATACGTGCGGCGGCCCGCTCGGCGAAATGCGCCTGCTGTTCGGCCGTCAGCGCGCGGCGCTGTTGACGTATGGTTTTACGGATTTGTTGTCGGAGGTCGGTACTGACAGGAAGTTGATTCATGGTAGTAAAAAGAAGGGGAATCTCCGAGATGCCGCCGCAGGCTGTAACCCTTGAACCCGTGGTTCAAGGTGAATGCGTCGTCACGGTTTTAAGGCTTCTCGGACGAACCGAGCATGCTCACCAACCGTGGAGCGTCACATTCTGTTTTTTTGAAATATCGGCTCAGGGGACTGGCCCGCTTGCGAACATCTCAGAGAAATTTTTTCTTCACGGTCACTCTACCATAGTAAACCCTGAAGCGTTATTCAAACTTTGGCTCCGCTCTTTCACTTATGCGACCTTGCTCAAGTAATGCTTGCTCAATGGTCTGCTGGAGCATCCGGATACGCTGTTCCATGTTGGCCGCGTAGTCACGGGTTTTCACTTTTTCCTGAGCCAGTTCATAACAGATGTTCAGCGCTGCGATGAAAACTAACTGCTCAGTATTGGTGACTCTAGTGCGAACTTTCAGATCTTGCAACCGTTGATTCAGCTCGTCCGCAGCCTGATTCAGTGCATCTCGCTGTTCCGGCGGGCAATTCACCCGTAGTGAACGGCCAAAAATTTGGATATCGACTGGTTGTGCAGACATTCCACTTTCCTGCTGTTGACTCGCCAACCATTCGCGCCGGGGCTGCGAAGGGGCGACACTATAGCTACCCTGATATGAAGACACAAGCCCTTTTCTGGTATCACCAGGGCACGAAGTGGTAGCATAACACGAACTCATCCTCCCAACGACGACGAATGCGCATGTCTATACAGAACGAAATGCCTGGTTACGACGAAGTCGGCCAGTTGCTCAATCAGCAAGGCGTGGGCCTGACCCCCGCAGAAATGCACGGCCTTATCAGTGGAATCCTGTGCGGTGGCAACCATGACAGCAGCTGGCAACCGCTGCTGCATGACCTCACCAACGAGGGCCTGGCGTTCGGCCAGCAGCTCGCGCAGGCGCTGCGTCAGCTGCACGCCGCCACCAGCGATACGCTGGAGGATGACGGTTTCCTGTTCCAGCTCTGGCTGCCGGACGGCGATGATGTCTCGGTTTTCGACCGCGCCGACGCGCTGGCAGGCTGGGTCAACCATTTCCTGCTGGGCCTTGGCGTGACGCAGCCGAAGCTCGATAAAATCACCGGCGAAACCGGCGAGGCTATCGACGATCTGCGTAACATCGCCCAGCTCGGCTATGACGAAGGCGAAGATCAGGAGGAGCTGGAGATGTCGCTTGAGGAGATAGTCGAGTATGTGCGCGTTGCGGCGCTGCTCTGCCATGACACCTTTACGCGCCAGACGCCCACTGCGCCAGAAGTGAAAAAGCCGACGCTTCACTAAAATTCGTTTACTCAGGAGGTGCAATGACACAGCAAGAGTTTCTGCGACGCCGTCAGGCGTTGCTGGCGAAAATGGCGCCCGCCAGCGCGGCGCTGATCTTTGCCGCGCCGCAAGCGACGCGCAGCGCCGACAGCGAATATCCGTATCGCCAGAGCAGCGATTTCTGGTACTTCACCGGCTTTAACGAGCCTGAAGCCGTGCTGGTGCTCATCAAAAGCGATGAGACCCACAGCCACAGCGTTATCTTCAACCGTCTGCGCGATAAAACCGCGGAGATCTGGTCTGGCCGTCGTCTCGGGCAGGATGCGGCACCGGCGAAGCTCGGTGTTGACCGTGCGCTGGCCTATAACGAAATCGACGAGCAGCTCTATCAGTTGCTCAACGGGCTGGATGTGGTCTATCACGCGCAGGGCGAATACGCTTATGCCGACACCATCGTTTTCGCCGCGCTCGATAAGCTGCGTCGCGGTTCGCGTCAGAACCTCTCGGCACCCGCCACGCTCACCGACTGGCGTCCCTGGGTACACGAATTGCGCCTGTTTAAATCCCCGGAAGAGCTGGCTGTGATGCGCCGCGCCGGTGAAATCAGCGCGCTGGCGCATACCCGCGCCATGCAAAAATGCCGTCCTGGCATGTATGAATATGAGCTGGAAGGCGAAATTCTGCATGAATTCACCCGCCACGGCGCGCGTTTTCCTTCCTATAACACCATCGTGGGCGGCGGCGAAAACGGCTGCATCCTCCATTATACCGAAAACGAAAGCCAGCTGCGCGACGGCGATCTGGTCCTGATCGACGCCGGATGTGAATACCGGGGCTACGCGGGCGATATCACTCGCACTTTTCCGGTAAACGGCAAATTCACCCCGGCTCAGCGCGCCGTCTACGACATCGTGCTGGAGTCGCTGGAAACCGCGCTGCGTCTCTTCCGTCCCGGCACGTCGATCCAGGACGTCACCGGCGATGTCGTACGCGTGATGGTCAAAGGGCTTATCGGACTTGGCATTTTGCAGGGCGATGTGGAACAGCTGGTCGCCGATAACGCGCATCGTCCGTACTTTATGCACGGGCTCAGCCACTGGCTGGGGCTCGATGTGCACGATGTTGGGTTCTACGGCCCGGATCGCTCGCGCATTCTGGCGCCGGGCATGGTCATTACCGTTGAGCCGGGCCTCTATATCGCACCGGACGCCGACGTGCCGGAGGCGTATCGCGGCATCGGCATTCGTATCGAAGACGATATCGTCATCACCGAAACCGGTAACGAAAACCTCACCGCCAGCGTCGTAAAATCAGCAGATGACATCGAAGCGCTGATGGCGGCGGCGCGGCGCTCATGAGCGTGATTATCGCAGGCGGCGGCATGGCTGGCGCGACGCTCGCGCTGGCTATCTCTCGCTTCACTCATGGCGCGTTGCCGGTACACCTGGTGGAAGCCAGCGCGCCGGAATCCGCCGCGCATCCAGGCTTTGATGCCCGCGCCATCGCGCTTGCAGACGGCACCTGCCGGGAGCTCGCACGCGTCGGCGTCTGGCAGGCGCTCGCCTCCTGCGCCACGCCTATCACCACCGTTCACGTTAGCGACCGCGGTCACGCCGGTTTTGTGACGCTCAACGCGCGCGATTACCAGACGCAGGCGCTGGGCAACGTGGTCGAATTACACGACGCCGGACAGCGGCTTTTCAGCCTGTTGCGTAAAGCGCCAGGCGTTCATCTGCATTGTCCGGCCCGCGTGGTGACCATTACGCGTCGTGAAGCGGCGGTCAGCGTGCAGCTTAATAGTGGCGAAACGCTGGAAGGGCAGATACTGGTCGCCGCCGACGGGTCGCGGTCGTCCATCGGCGCGCAGTGCGGCATCGAATGGCGTCAGCAGCCTTATCATCAGGCGGCGATTATCGCCAATGTCGCGACTGCGGTGCCCCATCAGGGCCGCGCGTTTGAACGTTTCACCGAGCACGGTCCGCTGGCGCTGCTGCCGATGTCCGGGGGGCGCAGCTCGCTGGTCTGGTGCCATCCGCTGGATAAACAGGCGCAGGTGCTCGGCTGGAGCGATGAGCGCTTCTGCCAGGAGTTGCAACACGCCTTCGGCTGGCGGCTCGGTCGTATTACGCACGCGGGCGCGCGCAGCGGTTATCCGCTCGCGTTAAGCCTTGCCTCACGCGTGATTTCGCACCGCACGGTGCTTGTCGGCAACGCCGCCCAGACGCTGCATCCGATCGCCGGTCAGGGCTTTAACCTCGGTCTGCGCGACGTTATGACGCTCGCCGAGACGCTGGCGCAGGCGTTCGCGCACGGTCAGGATATCGGCGCCTGGCCGGTGTTAAGCGCGTATCAGCAGCGCCGCGAGCAGGATAAAGCCGCGACGATCGGCGTTACCGACGGGCTTGTGCAGCTTTTCGCCAACCGCTGGTCGCCGCTGGTCGTCGGGCGCAACCTTGGCCTGATGGCGATGGATCTATTTACCCCGGCGCGTGACGCGCTGGCCAGACGCACCCTGGGTTGGGTGGCGCGCTAAGGAGTCGAATGTGCAAAGTGTAGATGTAGCGATTGTCGGCGGCGGCATGGTCGGGCTGGCGGTGGCCTGCGGGCTGGAAGGCAGCGGGCTGCGCGTCGCGGTGCTCGAACAGCGCGCGCCGCAGCCGCTGGAGGCGGACGCGCCACCGGCGCTGCGCGTCTCGGCGATAAACGCCGCCAGCGAAGCGCTCCTCAAACGGCTTGACGTCTGGGAAACCATCACCCGCGATCGTGCCGCGGCCTATCACGGTATGGAAGTCTGGGAGAAAGACAGCTTCGGGCGCATCGCGTTTGACGACGCGTCGTTCGGCTTTAGTCATCTCGGGCACATTATCGAAAACCCGGTTATTCACCATGCTCTCTGGCAAAAGGCGCAGCAGTGCAAGTCCGTGACGCTGATGGCCCCCGCGACGCTGCAACAGGTCGCCTGGGGTGAAAACGAAGCCTTTATCACGCTCGAAGACGGCAACATGCTGACGGCGCGTCTGGTCGTGGGCGCGGATGGCGCCAACTCCTGGCTGCGCGCGAAGGCGGAGATCCCGCTGACGTCATGGGATTACCAGCATCATGCGCTGGTCGCCACCATCCGCACCGATGAGCCGCACGGCGGCGTGGCGCGACAGGTATTTCACGGCGACGGCATTCTGGCGTTCCTGCCGCTGGGCGATCCGCATCTTTGCTCCATCGTCTGGTCGCTCTCGCCGCAGGAGGCGGATCGGATGCAGCAGGCCCCCGCGTCTGCGTTTAATCAGGCGCTCTGTGTGGCGTTCGATAACCGTCTGGGCCTGTGCGCGCTGGAGGGCGAGCGTCAGGTCTTTCCGCTCACCGGGCGCTATGCGCGTCAGTTCGCCGCGCACCGTCTGGCGCTTGTCGGCGACGCCGCGCACACTATTCATCCGCTGGCCGGGCAGGGGGTTAACCTCGGCTTTATGGACGCAGCTGAACTGATAAGCGAACTGCGTCGCCTGCATCAGCAGGGCAAAGATATCGGTCAGCATCTCTATCTGCGCCGCTACGAGCGCAGCCGCAAGCACGCCGCCGCGATGATGCTTGCGGGCATGCAGGGTTTTCGCGAACTCTTCTCCGGCTCCAACCCGGCGAAAAAGCTGCTGCGCGATCTGGGCTTAATGTTTGCCGATAAACTGCCGGGCGTTAAACCGCAGCTGATTCGCCAGGCGATGGGGCTGAATGACCTGCCCGAGTGGTTGCGTTAACTGCGTCACACTTCTCTTTCCGCGACCCGGAAAGAGAAGTCTCTTCCCGTTTGAAATATTCTAATTTCACTCTCTTTTTCGGATTAGTTTTTTTAATCTCTGGTTTTTTGCGCCGTCGTTATTTTCCCTTCAAAACAGCGGTTTCTGCCCGGTTATTTTAAAAAGACGGCAGACCTTTAGCGTTTCACTCACGCCTGAAACCATTCAGGCAGTGTTTAATTCTGTCACCCACAAAGCCTTTTCTGGTCATAAGCTAATCTGATGGCTCAGTTCAGCTTATGGTTTACGCCCCCGTTCGGTGATAAGTTCGAACGCAAGATAACGTTTGCGTCGCCGCCGGGATCGGCGTCGGCGCCGGGTTTCACTCAGGGCGTTTCGCTGTCTGAAACCCACACCAACCCGGCTGACAGGATGAGGAAAAGATGGCTCAACAAACCCCGTTGTATGAACAGCACAACCTCTGCGGCGCGCGCATGGTGGATTTCCACGGCTGGATGATGCCGCTGCACTACGGCTCGCAGATTGACGAACACCATGCGGTGCGCAACGACGCGGGGATGTTTGATGTCTCCCATATGACCATTGTCGACTTGCGCGGCGCGCGCACCCGCGATTTCCTGCGCTACCTGCTGGCAAACGACGTGGCGAAGCTGACCCAGCCGGGTAAAGCGCTCTATACCGCGATGCTCAACGCCTCTGCCGGGGTGATTGACGACCTCATTGTTTACTTCATGACGGAAGACTATTTCCGCCTTGTGGTGAACTCTGCCACCCGCGAAAAAGACCTCGCCTGGATCAACGAGCATGCCGAGCCTTACGGCGTTGCCGTTACCGTGCGCGACGATCTCTCCCTTATCGCTGTTCAGGGCCCGAACGCGAAGGCCAAAGCCGCCACGCTGTTTAACGATGCGCAGCGCAAGGCCGTCGAAGGCATGAAGCCGTTCTTTGGCGTGCAGGCAGACGAGCTGTTTATCGCCACCACCGGGTATACCGGCGAAGCGGGTTATGAAATCGCGATGCTGAATGAAAAAGCGGCCGGGTTCTGGAGCCAGCTGGTGGAAGCGGGTGTGAAGCCCTGCGGCCTCGGCGCGCGCGACACGCTGCGCCTTGAAGCGGGTATGAATTTGTATGGTCAGGAGATGGACGAGGGCGTTTCGCCGCTCGCCGCCAACATGGGCTGGACGATCGCCTGGCAGCCGGAAGACCGCGATTTCATCGGTCGCGACGCGCTGGAAGCCCAGCGTGAGAACGGCACCGAACAGCTCCTGGGCCTGGTAATGACCGAAAAAGGCGTGCTGCGTAACGATCTGCCGGTGCGCTTCACTGACGCCCAGGGCAACGCCTGCGAAGGCATTATCACCAGCGGCACGTTCTCGCCGACGCTCGGCTACAGCATTGCGCTGGCTCGTGTTCCGGCGGGTATCGGCGATACTGCCATTGTGCAGATCCGCAACCGCGAAATGCCCGTAAAGGTCACTAAACCCGTTTTCGTGCGCGCCGGTAAACCGGTCGCGCAGTAAGTTTTGTTATCAGGAGAGAAGCAATGAGCAATGTGCCAAACGAACTGAAATACAGCAAAGAACACGAATGGCTGCGTAAGGAAGCGGACGGTACTTACACCGTCGGGATCACCGAGCACGCGCAGGAACTGCTGGGCGACATGGTGTTTGTTGATTTGCCAGATGTCGGTTCTACCGTCAGCGCGGGCGACGACTGCGCCGTAGCGGAGTCCGTAAAAGCCGCCTCTGACATCTACGCGCCGGTCAGCGGCGAGATCGTGGCCGTCAACGATGCGCTGAGCGACGCGCCTGAACTGGTCAACAGCGAGCCGTACGGCCAGGGCTGGATTTTCAAAATCAAAGCCAGCGACGAGGCCGAAGTGGCCGCGCTGCTGGATGCCAGCGCGTATGAAGCGCTGTTAGAAGACGAGTAATTCGCGTCCCGGCCCCTGAGTTACGCTCAGGGGCCAGTGTAAGCGCCGCGCTGCGCGCCGCTCCCGTCGGGAGCACGACTTACCATCGCATTAATTTGCCTCACTGCACGTTTCAGGAAATATCGCCCATGACCCAGACCCTGAGCCACCTGGAAAATCGCGACGCTTTTATCGGGCGTCATATCGGACCGGGTGTTGACCAGCAGCAGGAGATGCTGCGCACCGTTGGCGCCGACTCGCTGGATGCGCTGATTTCGCAAATCGTTCCTGCGGATATCCAGCTTGAGACGCCGCCTGATGTCGGCAACGCCGCGACCGAATTCGCCGCGCTGGCGGAGCTCAAAGCCATCGCCGGGCGCAACAAGCGCTTTAAAAGCTATATCGGCATGGGTTACGCCGCGGTGCACACTCCGCCGGTCATCCTGCGCAACATGCTGGAAAACCCAGGCTGGTACACGGCCTATACGCCTTACCAGCCGGAAGTGTCTCAGGGACGTCTCGAAGCGCTGCTTAATTTCCAGCAGGTGACGCTGGATCTGACCGGGCTCGATATCGCCTCCGCCTCGCTACTTGATGAAGCGACCGCGGCGGCGGAAGCGATGGCGATGGCTAAACGCGTCAGCAAGCTGAAAAACGCCAACCGTTTCTTTGTCGCGGCGGATGTACACCCGCAGACGCTGGATGTGGTGCGCACCCGCGCCGAAACCTTTGGTTTTGACGTGATTGTCGATGACGCGCAAAAGGCGCTTGATCATCAGGATCTGTTTGGCGTGCTGTTGCAACAGGTCGGCACCACCGGCGAAGTGCATGACTATCGCGAACTGATGAGCGAGCTGAAATCCCGCAAAGTGATTGTGAGCGTGGCGGCAGATTTTATGGCGCTGGTGCTGCTGACGGCGCCGGGCAAACAGGGCGCGGATATTGTCTTCGGCTCCGCCCAGCGTTTCGGCGTGCCAATGGGCTACGGCGGCCCGCATGCGGCGTTCTTTGCCGCCAGCGACGAATTTAAACGCTCTATGCCCGGGCGCATCATCGGCGTGTCGAAAGATGCCGCCGGTCGCACCGCCCTGCGCATGGCGATGCAGACCCGCGAGCAGCATATTCGTCGCGAGAAAGCGAACTCCAACATCTGTACCTCGCAGGTGCTGCTGGCCAATATCGCGAGCCTTTACGCCGTGTTCCACGGCCCGGAAGGGCTAAAGCGCATCGCCAGCCGTATTCACCGTTTTGCCGATATCCTGGCGGCGGGCCTGCAACGCAAAGGGCTGAAGCTGCGTCACGCCACCTGGTTTGACACGCTGTGCGTTGAGGTTGCCGATAAAGCCGCCGTGCTGGCGCGCGCGCAGGCGCAGGAAATCAACCTGCGCAGCGATATTCCCGGCGCGGTCGGCATGACGCTTGATGAAACCACCACCCGTGCTGACGTTCAGGCGCTGCTGCGTGTCGTGACCGGCGATGACGCGCAGGTCGATATCGACGCGCTGGATAAAGAAGTCGCGCACGACAGCCGCTCCATTGCGCCCGCCATGCTGCGCGACGACGCCATCCTGACGCATCCGGTTTTTAACCGCTACCACAGCGAAACCGAGATGATGCGCTATATGCACAGCCTTGAGCGTAAGGATCTGGCGCTGAACCAGGCAATGATCCCGCTCGGCTCCTGCACCATGAAGCTCAACGCGGCGGCGGAGATGATCCCCATCACCTGGCCGGAATTCGCCGAGCTGCATCCGTTCTGCCCGGCCGATCAGGCCGAAGGGTATCTGCAGATGATCAGCCAGCTCTCCGACTGGCTGGTGAAACTCACCGGCTATGACGCGCTCTGCATGCAGCCGAACTCCGGCGCGCAGGGCGAGTACGCGGGCCTGCTGGCGATTCGCCACTATCACGAAAGCCGTAACGAAGGCCATCGCGATATCTGTCTCATTCCGAGCTCCGCACATGGCACCAACCCGGCGTCGGCGCAGATGGCGGGGATGCAGGTGGTGGTGGTCGCCTGTGATAAACATGGCAACATCGACCTCGCCGATCTGCGCGTGAAGGCCGAAACGGCGGGCGAAAAGCTCTCCTGTATTATGGTGACGTACCCGTCCACCCACGGCGTGTATGAAGAAACTATTCGTGAAGTCTGCGATATCGTGCATCAGTATGGCGGCCAGGTTTATCTCGACGGCGCCAACATGAACGCCCAGGTAGGTATCACGTCGCCGGGCTACATTGGCGCGGATGTCTCGCATCTTAACCTGCATAAAACGTTCTGCATTCCGCACGGCGGCGGCGGTCCGGGCATGGGGCCGATTGGCGTGAAAGCGCATCTGGCGCCGTTCGTTCCGGGTCACAGCGTCGTGCAGATTGAAGGTATGCTGACCTCGCAGGGCGCGGTGTGTGCCGCCCCGTTCGGCAGCGCGTCGATTCTGCCGATAAGCTGGATGTATATCCGCATGATGGGCTCAGAAGGGCTGAAAAAGGCGAGCCAGACGGCGATCCTTAACGCCAACTACATCGCCAGCCGTCTGAAAGACGCCTATCCGGTGCTCTATACGGGCCGCGATGGCCGCGTGGCGCATGAATGTATTCTGGATATTCGTCCGCTGAAAGAGACCACCGGCATCAGCGAACTGGACATCGCCAAGCGTCTTATCGACTACGGCTTCCACGCGCCGACCATGTCTTTCCCGGTCGCAGGCACGCTGATGGTTGAGCCGACGGAATCGGAAAGCAAAACCGAACTGGACCGCTTTATCGACGCGATGCTGGCTATTCGCAGCGAAATCGACCGTGTGGCGCAGGGCGAATGGCCGCAGGATGACAATCCGCTGGTCAACGCGCCGCACGTCCAGCGCGAACTGGCGCAGGCGTGGGAACACGCTTACAGCCGCGAGCTGGCAGCATTCCCGGCAGGTTTCGAGAATAAATACTGGCCGACCGTGAAGCGTCTCGATGACGTCTACGGCGACCGTAATCTGTTCTGCTCCTGCGTGCCGATGAGTGAGTATCAGTAACGTTCGGGTTAACGCAATCCCACGACAAAGGGCGCTTCGGCGCCCTTTTTTATTCCGCTGCATCCAGTGCCACACCATGGCTACCTGATTTGTAGAGTGTCCCTGCGTTACGCACAGCGGTAAGTTATCGGGCTCACTCTTATGCAGAAAAGCCTGCTGTACCACACGATGAAAAGGAAAAGTATGTCTATTGCACTGGTTACCGGCGCGAGCCGCGGCATTGGCAGGGCGACGGCGCTGCTGCTGGCCACGCAGGGTTATACCGTAGCAGTCAATTATCTCAGTAACGCCGCGGCGGCGCAGGAGGTGGTTGACGCGATTACCGTCAGCGGCGGGCGGGCCTTTTGCGTGCAGGCGGATATCAGCGACGAGCGGCAGGTGATGGCGATGTTTGCGACCCTCGACGAGCAGGGCGAGCCATTAACTGCGCTGGTCAACAACGCCGGCGTTCTGTTTACCCAGTGCATGACAGAGAAGCTGACCGCCGAGCGTATCAACAAGGTGCTGGCTACCAACGTCACCGGCTATTTTCTTTGCTGCCGCGAGGCGGTGAAGCGAATGGCGCATCATCACGGCGGGCAGGGCGGCGCGATAGTGAATGTCTCGTCCGCCGCGTCGCGTCTTGGCGCGCCTGGCGAGTATGTCGATTACGCCGCGTCAAAAGGGGCGGTGGATTCGCTGACCATCGGACTGTCGCTGGAAGTCGCCGCGCAGGGCATCCGCGTTAACGGCGTGCGGCCAGGGCTTATCTATACCGATATCCACGCCTCCGGCGGTGAGCCCGGACGCGTCGATCGCGTGAAATCCGCGTTGCCGATGCAGCGCGGTGGGCAGCCGGAAGAAGTGGCCGAAGCCATCGCGTGGCTGCTCAGCGACAAAGCCTCGTACGTGACGGGGAGTTTTCTCGATCTCGCGGGTGGGAAATAGGGTCGTTTGACTGGCGGGTGCGCTGCGCTTACCCGCCCTACGGGACAAGCATCATCCACATGGTTGTAGGGGGCAGGTAAGCGCAGCGCACCCACCGCCATGCCAGCCTGCGGGGGTTTACACCCTCTCCCCATGGGGAGAGGGCCTGGTGTGAGATCAGAGCGACTCGCCGTTGCTCGCAATCACCCCCTGATACCACGCAAAACTTTTCTTGCGCGAACGGGACATATCGCCCGTGCCGTCATCGTGTTTGTTCACATAGATAAAACCGTAGCGCTTGCTGTACTGCCCGGTGGTGAACGACACGCAGTCGATGCAACCCCACGGCGTATAGCCCAGCAAATCAACGCCGTCGTAAGTCACCGCTTTCATCATCTGCTCGATATGGGCGCGCAGATAGTCGATGCGGTAGTCGTCGTTGATGCTGCCGTCTTCTTCCACTTTATCGTAAGCGCCAAAACCATTTTCGACGATAAAGAGCGGCTTCTGGTAACGCTCATACAGCTCGCATAGCGCATAACGCAGGCCCACCGGGTCAATCTGCCAGCCCCAGTCCGACGCCTTCACATGCGGATTCGGCACGCTGCCCTGGAAACCGCTTAGCGCGTCGCCGCTGCCGCCGTCGGCTTTTACCGCGTTGGTCATGTAATAGCTGAAGCCCAGATAGTCGCAGCAGCCTTCGCGCAGGATCTGCGTGTCGCCGTCTTCCATCCTGATGTTAAAGCCGCGGCGCTCCCACTCGTTCAGCACGTAAGACGGGTAGTAGCCGCGCAGCTGGACGTCGGTAAAGACATAACGCTCACGCATCGATTCCTGCGCATACATCACGTCTTCCGGCTTACAGGAGGACGGATAGAGCGGCACCATCGCCAGCATGCAGCCAATTTTCATCTCGGGGTTGATGCGATGGCCAATTTTCACCGCCATGGCGCTCGCCACAAACTGATGGTGCAGCACCTGGTACATCGTCTCTTCCGGGTTATCGTGTTCGGTATAGACCACGCCGGAGCAACAGTAACCGAACAGCGGCGCGCGCCAGTTGCGCTGGTTATTGATCTCGTTAAAGGTCATCCAGTATTTGACCTTATTCTTGTAGCGCTCAAACACCACTTCGGCGAAGCGCACAAAAAAATCCACCACTTTACGGTTGGTCCAGCCGCCATACTGCTGCACCAGATGCAGCGGCATTTCAAAATGCGAGAGCGTAATAACCGGCTCGATGTTGTATTTCAGCAGTTCATCGAACATATCGTCGTAAAACTGGAGGCCCGCTTCGTTGGGCTGCGTTTCATCGCCGTTGGGGAAGATGCGCGTCCAGGCGATGGACGTGCGGAAACATTTAAAGCCCATTTCGGCGAATAGCTTAATGTCATCTTTGTAATGCCCGTAGAAATCGACGGCCTCGTGGTTCGGGTAATATTTGCCCGGCACGACTGACTCAGTAATTTCACGCGGTACGCCGTGCGCGCCGCCGGTCAGCACGTCGCAAATGCTTGGCCCTTTGCCGCCCTGATCCCAGCCGCCTTCTACCTGATGCGCGGCGACCGCGCCGCCCCATAAAAAGTCTTTCGGTAATTTAAGCTGTTTCATCGAGTCATCTCATCGAAAATGAATATTAAAGTTGATTAATAACGATAAATTAATAGAAGCTGACAGCGAGTCTAGCAAAGGGAATACAAAAGTCACGCTATAACAAATAGCGTATGGCGTGACTTGTTACAAATGAAAAACAGGATGTTTTTTTATGCCAGTTTTTTCGCCAGTTTGCGGCCGAGCGTTTCGAGAATATAGATGACGGGGATTTGCGTGGTAATGTCGTACACGCCTGCGATGCGCGTTTGCGGGACATGCCATGAGAGATTGAAATCAGCAAGCTTCGCCAGCGACGAGTTTTCGTGGCTGGTGACAGAGAGCACTTTGCAGCGGTGCAGGCTGAACTGACTGGCGAAACGCAGGATCTCTTCGGTCTCGCCGGAGACGGAAAGCACAATTGCCAGCGCGTTCTTCGCCATATCGTTAGTGACTGGAAAATAAGGATCGTCAATATGATTACTGAATTTCCCGACATTTGAGAAAAAACGCGCGCCATATTTCGCCAGCGCGCCGGATGTGCCCGCGCCAACAAATATAATTCGCTCTGATTCGAGAATAATATCTACTGCTTCTTCAAGTAACGCATCGAATTCATCATTATTGACGCTACGGAAAAAACTAATAATTTCGCTGGCGCCAAAATTCGCCTGCTGCGGTTCATTCTGCTCCAGATATAATTTAAAACGCACGCGGAATTCGGAATAGCCTTCGCAATTCAGCTTGCGGCAGAAACGCAGCACCGTGGTAGTAGAAACGCCCGCTGCGTCCGCCAGTTCGCGGATGGTCATGTACATCACTTTGTCGCGGTTTTTGACCACAAAATTATAAACCATCATCTCAAGATTATTGAGGCTGGCGACAGCGGAGTGGGTAAACATCGTCACGGCGGAACATCCTTTGGTTAATGCTTTCGGGCTCCGGCGCGGTTTTTAAGCGGCGTCGGTTCGTTCATGCTGCCATAAATCGCGGCGGCGCGCGCCACTCTTTATACCCCGCAATGGCGTCTGCCTGCCGCCCGGCTTATGATGGGCCTTTACGTTAACTAAAGACGCGCCATGAAAAACGACATCACTTTTTACTCCCGCTTTCAGCAGGACATTCTTAACGGCACCAAAACCATCACCATCCGTGACGCCAGTGAATCACACTTCATGCCGGGCCAGCGGCTGCGCACCGGGCGCTACGAGGATGACGGCTATTTCTGCACGCTGGAAGTGCTAAGCGTGACGCCGGTAACGCTGGCGCAACTGAATGAAGAACACGCTCGTCAGGAAAACATGACGCTGGACGCGCTGAAAAAGGTCATTGGGGACATTTACCCGGGTCTCGGTGAGTTGTATGTGATTGCTTTTAAAAAGGTTGCCGAATAAAAAACGTGCGTGCGCAGAAGGGCAAAACCGGTGCGGTCTGCCGCTGCGCCAGGCTGTTACGGGCTGTCACAGATTTATTTTAGCGAACAGGTGTTCACTGAAATCATTCTCAGTTAGGCTATGTGGGCTGCGTTTTTTTTATTCAGTTTTACCGGAGTTGCCACATGGTTCGTAAACCATTACTTGCGCAGGGATATTCACTGGCTGAGGAAATAGCCAACAGCATCAGTCACGGAATCGGACTGGTGTTCGGAATTGTCGGGCTGGTGTTATTACTGGTCCAGGCCGTGGACAGCAATGCTGACGTCACCGCCATCACCAGTTACAGCCTTTATGGCGGCAGCATGATCCTGCTGTTTCTCGCCTCGACGCTTTATCACGCCATACCGCACGCGCGGGCCAAAATCTGGCTTAAAAAGTTCGACCACTGCGCCATTTATCTCTTAATTGCAGGCACGTATACGCCGTTTTTGCTGGTCGGGCTTAAGTCGCCGCTGGCGCATGGCTTGATGATAGTTATCTGGGGGCTGGCGCTACTCGGCATCCTCTTTAAGCTCACCATCGCACACCGGTTTAAGGTGTTGTCGCTGGTCACTTACCTGATGATGGGCTGGCTGTCGCTGGTGGTTATCTATCAGATGGTGATGAAGCTCGCGCCTGGCAGCGTGACGCTGCTCGCGGCAGGGGGAATCATCTATTCGCTGGGCGTGATTTTTTACGTCTGCAAACGCATTCCGTACAACCATGCCATCTGGCACGGTTTTGTTCTGGGCGGGAGCGTCTGTCACTTCCTGGCTATCTACCTCTATATCCGCTAACGGCAGCGTTACCGTAAGCGCATCGGTGGGTAGGCTCGCGTAAGACATACGGAATTCCCGCCAGACAGGTGGTTACCGGCCTGGCGGGAATAGTCCATACAATACACGGCGTTTGATGACGCGAAAGCCGTTACGCCTCTTCGAGCGAATAGGGCAGCGGCTCGATGTGCAGCGTGTGCGCGCCGCTCTCTTCACGAACGCGGAACACGGTGTCGGCTTCCAGATCGTTATTCATCACCACCTGCGCCAGCAGACGACCGTCATCCAGTTGCACTGCCGCCAGCACCGTGCCGGTGCGACGCCAGTTCTCGCCCATCTGCATTTCGATATCTTCACCCGCCTCTGGCACGCGGCTGCCTGCCCCGGCCAGAGACCAGAGCGCGCGTTTATTCGCGCCGCGGAATTTCGCTCGCGCCACCATCTCCTGGCCTGCGTAACAGCCTTTTTTAAAGCTGATGCCGCCCAGCGCCTGCATGTTGGTGGCCTGCGGAATAAACTGGTTGCTGTTCGGCGCGTCGATAACGGGCAAACCGGCTTCAATGTCCAGCGCAAGCCACTGCGCGCTCGCGTTCAGCTGCGCTTCGCCACGGAGTTTTTCCGCAAGCTGAGCCGCAGTTTCCTCATTGGTGACTATCAAAAAACGCTCCGCAGGCAGGCCGAGCCACAGGAGCGTGGTGGTGCCGTCTGTCACGCGCTGGTTTTGCTCATCCGGCAGCGAGGCGAAATGGTTCGCCAGCGCCGCGCGCGCCTGGAAACCGGCCACGCCCAGCAGCACCGCATCGTCGGCAGGCGCGAGAGTGACTTTCGAGAAAACCGCATACTTTTTCATTTCAGCCAGTTGCGCGTCGCGCACGCTGCGCCGTTCAATCCAGGCGAAACCGTCACTGTTGCGGAACAGACGCAGGTTGCTCCACATTTTGCCCTTCGCGTCGCAGTGCGCCACCAGCAGATGCTGGTTCTCGCCAAGCTGGGTGACGTCCGCCGTGACCTGGCCCTGAAGATACTTTTCACTGTCCGGGCCGGTTATGGTCGCCAGCGCCCAGTCTTCAAGCGAAATAAGCGTCAGCGGCAGGCGCGCGCTGGCGGCTGGCTGACGGGGAGGAAATGGAGTAAATGCCATAAATAAAGTCCCAATGTGCTATCGCAATAATGGTCCACGCGAGTGGAGAGATAGCTTCATATTGTTAAAGAGCCGCCGGAGTTTGCAAGCCTTTTAGCATCCCCTTTTGTGCCGTTAACGCGTTCTTCGAGACAACTCGCAGGAAAAAATGTCGGTTGCACCCCAAAAGTTATATTCAGGATAACGCCTCGCAATTACTCATATTGGACTCAATGATGTGTGGAAAACGCGTTACACTATCCGCCGTCATTCAACAGTGGTTTAGCAGGTAAGAGACATGGATATTAATAATAAAGCCCGTATTCACTGGGCATGTCGCAGAGGTATGCGTGAGCTGGACATTTCCATCATGCCTTTCTTTGAGCACGACTATGACTCCCTGAGCGAAGAAGACAAACGCGTCTTTGTGCGCCTGCTGGAGTGTGACGATCCTGATTTATTCAACTGGCTGATGAACCACGGCAAACCGGCCGATGCGGAACTGGCGCGGATGGTGCAATTGATCCAACAACGGAATCAGGAACGTGGTCCTGTGGCA
Source organism: Cronobacter dublinensis subsp. dublinensis LMG 23823 (assembly GCF_001277235.1). Classification (NCBI taxonomy): domain Bacteria; kingdom Pseudomonadati; phylum Pseudomonadota; class Gammaproteobacteria; order Enterobacterales; family Enterobacteriaceae; genus Cronobacter; species Cronobacter dublinensis. Next base: position 3,657,128 of record NZ_CP012266.1, on the reverse strand, counting down.
CTCTGATCTTCGCGTCTCATGGCGCTCGCAGTGGGTGTCGTTGCTGCTGCATGGCGCGGTAGCCGTGATTATTTTGCTGCTTCCGTGGCCGCTGCGGTATCTGCCCGTCTGGATGCTGCTGCTGTCTCTGGTGGTGTTTGACTGCGTTCGCAGCCAGCGGCGTATCAATGCGTTTCACGGAGAGGTCAGCCTGACGGCGGACTATCAGCTACGCTGGCAGGGCGTTGACTGGGAGATCTGCGCGACGCCCTGGATGCTGCGCAGCGGCATGATGCTGCGTCTTCGGCATCCAAAAACGACGCGCAGCCACCATGTGTGGCTGGCATCGGACAGTATGACGGCGAAGGAATGGCGCGATTTGCGTCGGCTTTTACTACAGCAGCCGGTGCGGGGCCGCTGAAGCAGCAGGCAATGCTCAGGAGAAGTGCGTCGCCATTTCGCCGAGGATCTGCTCGCACCAGCTTTCAATGCGGCTATCGCTCAGATCGTACTGGTTGGTTTCATCCAGCGCCAGGCCGACAAACAGCTGGCCATCCGCAATGACAGGTTTTGGGCTTGTAAATTCATAGCCTTCCGTGGGCCAGTAGCCGACAAATTTCACGCCTTTAGGGCTAAGCTTGTCGTGCAGCATGCCGAGTGCGTCAAGGAACCATTCGCCGTAGCCCAGCTGGTCGCCCATGCCGTAAAGCGCCACAATTTTTCCGTCGAGGTTTAACGCGTCCAGTTGATCCCAGATGGCTTCCCAGTCTTCCTGGAGTTCGCCGAAATCCCAGGTCGGAATGCCGAGGATCAGCACATCATACTGCTCCATGAGCGTCGGCGAGTCGTCTTTAAGGTTATGCAGCGTGACCAGTTCAGGACCAATAATATCGCGGATTTTTTCTGCCGCCATTTCGGTGTAACAGGTGCTGGAACCATAAAAAAGACCAATGTTCATAGCGATAACGTCTCATTTCCTATTCTGCAGAACCGCCAGTGTATCAGATCCCGTCTCCAGTCAGGCATAATGCAGCGATGAGGAGCGTATGTGAGGTGGCAATGGAACAGGATTTAGCGCGTATCGAACAATTTCTCGATGCGCTCTGGCTGGAGCGCAACCTGGCCGAGAACAGCCTGAACGCATACCGGCGGGATCTTAAAATGGTGGTGGAGTGGTTGCACCATCGTGGGCTTAGCCTCTCGACCACGCAGAGCGGCGATCTCCAGGCGCTGCTGGCGGAGCGCGTTGAAGGCGGCTACAAAGCCACCAGTACTGCCCGCATGCTGAGCGCCGTGCGCCGGTTGTTTCAGCATCTGTACCGTGAAAAAATTCGCGATGACGACCCCAGCGCGCTGCTGGCGTCGCCAAAGCTGCCGCAACGTCTGCCTAAGGATTTAAGCGAGGCGCAGGTTGAGCGTCTCCTGCAGGCGCCGACGGTCGATCAACCGATTGAACTGCGCGATAAAGCCATGCTGGAAGTGCTATACGCCACGGGGCTGCGCGTTTCTGAGCTGGTCGGATTAACCATGAGCGATGTCAGCCTGCGTCAGGGCGTCGTGCGCGTTATCGGTAAAGGCAACAAAGAGCGGCTGGTGCCGCTTGGCGAAGAGGCCGTCTACTGGCTGGAGCACTACCTTACGCATGGCCGCCCGTGGCTACTTAACGGCCAGTCGCTGGATGTTCTCTTTCCGAGCAACCGCGCTCAGCAGATGACACGACAGACCTTCTGGCATCGCATCAAACATTATGCTCAACTGGCGGGCATCGACAGTGAAAAGCTTTCGCCGCACGTTTTACGCCATGCGTTCGCCACGCATCTGTTAAATCATGGCGCCGATTTGCGCGTGGTGCAGATGCTGCTGGGACACAGCGATCTCTCCACCACGCAAATCTACACGCATGTGGCGACGGAACGATTACGGCAACTTCATCAACAGCACCACCCCAGAGCGTGAGTGCCGAATTTAAGGACACGTTATGAAAAAAACTATTGCGCTGCTCTCCGTTACGCTGGCGGCTTTCTCAGGCTTTGCCCAGGCGGATGACGCGGCCATCAAGCAGTCGCTGACCAAACTGGGCGTGGCGAACGCTGAAATTCAGCCTGCTCCGCTGGCGGGCATGAAAACGGTGCTGACCGAAAGCGGCGTTATCTACGTGACCGAAGACGGTAAACATATCATTCAGGGCCCGCTGTATGACGTCAGCGGCGGGCAGCCGGTCAATGTGACCAACCAGATGCTGATGACCAAACTCAACGCGCTCGACAAAGAGATGATCGTCTACAAAGCGCCGCAGGAGAAGCATGTCATCACCGTCTTCACCGATATCACCTGCGGCTATTGCCACAAGCTGCATGAAGAGATGAAAGACTACAACGCGCTCGGTATTACGGTACGTTACCTGGCCTTCCCGCGTCAGGGGCCGCGCAGTGAGCCGGCAAAAGATATGCAGGCTATCTGGTGCGCGAAAGACCGCAACAAAGCCTTCGATAACGCGATGGGCGGCGGCAAAGTGGCAGCGGCCAGCTGTAATATCGACACCGCGAAACATTACGAGCTCGGCGTGCAGTTTGGGGTACAGGGGACGCCTGCGATTGTCCTGAGCAACGGCGCGATGGTGCCGGGCTATCAGGGACCAAAAGAAATGAAAGCGTTCCTGGATGAGCATCAGAAACAGCTTTCGGCGAGCGGGCAGTAACGAGTGAGCAAACAGACGCAACTTCGCAGGCGTTCGTCAGACGAAGCCATTACCTTGCCGGAGAGTTTACCGCCGCTGCTGCGCAGGCTTTATGCCAGCCGCGGCGTGCGCAGCGCGCAGGAGCTGGAGCGCAGCGTAAAAGGCATGCTGCCCTGGCAACAGCTGTGCGGCATTGAACAGGCGGTCGCGATGCTCCATGACGCCTTGCGTGAAGGGCTGCGCATTATCGTCGTGGGCGATTTCGATGCCGACGGCGCTACCAGTACCGCGTTAAGCGTGCTGGCGCTTCGCGCGCTCGGCGGCGGCAATGTCGCTTATCTGGTGCCTAACCGGTTCGATGACGGCTACGGGCTTAGCCCGGAGGTCGTCGATCAGGCCCACGCGCGCGGCGCGCAGATGATCCTCACCGTCGATAACGGCATCTCATCACATGCAGGCGTTGCGCGCGCGCATGAGCTGGGCATTCCGGTGCTGGTTACCGATCACCATTTACCGGGCGATACGCTGCCCGCCGCGGGCGCTATCATCAACCCGAACCTCGCGGAATGTACGTTTCCGTCGAAATCGCTCGCAGGCGTGGGCGTCGCGTTTTACCTGATGCTTGCCCTGCGCGCGCATCTGCGAAGCGTTGACTGGTTTACGGAAAAAGGCATTCCTGAGCCGAACCTCGCGGAGTTTCTCGACCTGGTGTCGCTTGGCACCGTGGCGGACGTCGTGCCGCTTGATGCCAATAACCGGATTCTTATCTGGCAGGGGCTGAGCCGCATCCGCGCCGGAAAATGCCGTCCCGGCATTCGCGCGCTGCTGGAGATAGCCAACCGCGAGGCGCATCGCCTTACGGCAAGCGATCTCGGCTTTGCGCTCGGCCCGCGGCTCAACGCGGCAGGGCGACTGGATGATATGTCCGTCGGCGTGGCGCTGCTGCTGTGCGATAACATCGGTGAAGCCCGTATGCTCGCGAACGAACTCGACGCGCTGAACCAGACCCGCAAAGAGATTGAGCAGGGGATGCAGGCGGAGGCGCTGACGCTGTGTCAGCAACTGGAGCGTAGCGGCGAAGCCTTGCCGAGCGGCATCGCGATTTTCCATCCTGAATGGCATCAGGGCGTGGTGGGTATTCTCGCCTCGCGCATCAAAGAGCGTTTCCATCGCCCGGTGATTGCCTTCGCGCCAGCGGGCGAGGGCATACTCAAAGGCTCAGGGCGTTCGGTGCAGGGGCTGCATATGCGCGACGCGCTGGAGCGTCTCGACACGCTCTACCCTGGCATGATGCTGAAATTTGGCGGGCACGCGATGGCGGCCGGTTTGTCGCTGGAAGAGGCGCGCTTTCCGGAGTTTCAGGCGCGCTTCGCAGAGCTCGTCAACGCGTGGTTAGATCCGGCGATGTTGCAGGGCGAGATCTGGTCTGACGGCGCGCTCGCCCCGCAGGAGATGACGCTCGACGTGGCAGAAATGCTGCGCGACGCGGGCCCGTGGGGGCAGATGTTCCCGGAGCCGCTGTTCGACGGGCGTTTTCGCATTCTTCAGCAGCGTCTGGTTGGCGAGCGTCATCTGAAGCTGATGCTGGAGCCGGTCGGCGGCGGGCCACTGTTGGATGGCATCGCGTTTAACGTCGACACCACCTGCTGGCCCGATCCGGGTGTGCGCGAAGTGGAGCTCGCCTATAAGCTTGACGTTAACGAGTTTCGCGGCAATCGCAGCCTGCAATTAATTATCGACCATCTCTGGCCCGTTTAGCGCCAGGATGAACTATAAAAGGCGGCGTAAATCCGGTAAACTTTCCGTTTTACGACCGCATTTTGCCCATCTTCATCACTAAAAGATTCTACAGCCATGTTTGAAATTAATCCGGTAAAGAACCGCATTCAGGACCTCACGGAGCGCTCAGACGTTCTTAGGGGGTATCTTTGACTACGATGCCAAGAAAGAGCGTCTTGAAGAAGTAAACGCCGAGCTGGAACAGCCGGACGTCTGGAACGAGCCCGAACGCGCGCAGGCGCTCGGCAAAGAGCGTTCTTCCCTTGAAGCTATCGTCGAGACGCTGGATCAAATGTCTCAGGGCCTCGATGACGTAGCGGGGCTGCTTGAGCTTGCCGTTGAAGCGGACGATGAAGAAACCTTCAATGAAGCGGTGGCCGAGCTGGATCAGCTGGAAGCCAAACTCGCGCAGCTTGAATTCCGCCGCATGTTCTCCGGTGAATATGACAGCGCCGACTGCTACCTGGATATCCAGGCGGGCTCCGGCGGCACCGAGGCACAGGACTGGGCCAGCATGCTGCTGCGTATGTATCTGCGCTGGGCTGAAGCGCGCGGCTTCAAAACCGAAATCATCGAAGAGTCCGAAGGCGAAGTGGCTGGCCTGAAATCCGCCACCATTAAAATCTCCGGCGATTACGCGTTTGGCTGGCTGCGCACGGAAACCGGCGTACACCGCCTGGTCCGTAAGAGCCCGTTCGACTCCGGCGGTCGCCGCCACACCTCTTTCAGCTCTGCGTTTGTGTATCCGGAAGTGGAAGACGATATCGATATCGAAATCAACCCGGCGGATCTGCGTATCGACGTCTATCGCGCGTCGGGCGCGGGCGGTCAGCACGTTAACCGTACGGAATCCGCGGTGCGTATTACCCACATTCCGACCGGTACGGTGACGCAGTGCCAGAACGACCGTTCTCAGCACAAGAACAAAGACCAGGCCATGAAGCAGATGAAGGCGAAGCTGTACGAGCTGGAAATGCAGAAGAAAAATGCTGAGAAGCAGGCGCTGGAAGATAACAAGTCCGACATCGGCTGGGGCAGCCAAATTCGCTCCTACGTACTGGACGATTCCCGTATCAAAGATCTGCGCACCGGCGTTGAAACCCGCAATACCCAGGCGGTGCTGGACGGCGATCTGGATAAATTCATCGAAGCAAGTCTGAAAGCAGGGTTATGAGGAACCAACATGTCTGAACAACAAGCACAAGGCGCAGAAGCGGCGGTCGATCTTAATAACGAACTCAAAACGCGCCGCGAGAAGCTGGCTGCGCTTCGCGAAAACGGCGTCGCATTTCCGAACGATTTTCGTCGCGATCGCACCTCAGACCAACTGCACGCTGACTTCGACGGCAAAGAAAACGAAGAGCTGGAAGTGCTGAACATCGAGGTCTGCGTGGCAGGCCGTATGATGACCCGTCGTATTATGGGTAAAGCGTCTTTCGTGACGCTGCAGGATGTCGGCGGCCGTATTCAGCTGTATGTGGCGCGCGACGATTTGCCGGAAGGCGTCTACAACGAGCAGTTCAAAAAATGGGACCTCGGCGATATCCTGGGCGCGCGCGGCAAGCTGTTTAAAACCAAAACCGGCGAGTTGTCCATCCACTGCACAGAGCTGCGTCTGCTGACCAAAGCGCTGCGCCCGCTACCAGATAAATTCCACGGCCTGCAGGATCAGGAAGCGCGTTACCGTCAGCGTTATCTCGATCTCATCGCGAATGATGAATCCCGCAACACCTTCAAAGTGCGCTCGCAGATCCTCGCGGGGATCCGTCAGTTCATGGTTGGCCGCGGCTTTATGGAAGTTGAAACCCCGATGATGCAGGTGATCCCGGGCGGCGCGTCCGCGCGTCCGTTCGTGACGCATCACAATGCGCTGGATCTCGACATGTACCTGCGTATCGCGCCTGAGCTCTATCTCAAGCGTCTGGTGGTCGGCGGTTTCGAGCGCGTGTTTGAAATCAACCGCAACTTCCGTAACGAAGGCATCTCGGTGCGCCATAACCCTGAGTTCACGATGATGGAACTCTACATGGCGTACGCAGATTACAAAGATCTGATCGAGCTGACCGAATCGCTGTTCCGCACCCTGGCGCAAGAGATTCTTGGCACCACGCAGGTACCTTACGGCGAAGAGACGTTTGATTTCGGCAAGCCGTTTGAAAAACTGACCATGCGCGAAGCCATTAAGAAATATCGCCCGGAAACCGACATGGCGGATCTGGACGATTTCGAGAAGGCGAAAGGCATTGCACAGTCCATCGGCATTAAAGTCGAGAAGAGCTGGGGTCTTGGCCGTCTCGTCACCGAGATCTTCGAAGAAGTGGCTGAAGCGCACCTGATCCAGCCGACTTTCATCACTGAATATCCGGCAGAAGTGTCTCCGCTGGCGCGCCGTAACGACGTTAACCCGGAAATCACTGACCGCTTTGAATTCTTCATCGGCGGCCGTGAAATCGGTAACGGCTTTAGCGAGCTGAACGACGCAGAAGATCAGGCGCAGCGCTTCCAGGATCAGGTGGCCGCGAAAGACGCTGGCGACGACGAAGCGATGTTCTATGACGAAGACTACGTCACCGCGCTGGAGCACGGCCTGCCGCCGACCGCAGGTCTCGGTATCGGTATCGACCGTATGGTGATGCTGTTTACTAACAGCCACACCATTCGCGACGTGATCCTCTTCCCGGCGATGCGTCCGGTGAAATAAACCGTCACGCTGCTCGCAAAGCCGCGCGTTCCGCAGGGAGCGCGCGGCTTTTTCATTTTCGCGAGGCCTGCCGGGTTAGGATGAACGAAACGGAACTGCTAAGATAAGCGCCGTAAAAAAGTTATCGTCTGTCATGAGGAGCCGTTTTGAGCACGGATTGGTCGTCCGCCTTATTAAAAAAGAAAGCGCTTTGCCTTCTGGTTTGCCTGTTTCTCGCCGCCTGCTCCAGCAATAAAGCCGGTGTTTCTAATGCAACCAAAGGAAGCTACAGCGGCCCGACCTATACGGTTAAACGCGGCGACACGCTTTACCGCATCTCCAGGATGACCGGCAGCAGCGTTGGCGAGCTCGCTCGTCTGAACGGCCTTTCTCCTCCTTACACCATCGAAGTTGGCCAGCGGCTCAAAGTGAAAGGCGCGTCGACGCCTGCTAAGAGCTCGACCCGCACCGCTTCCGCCTCGCGCTCCACCCCGGCGAAAACGCTGCCGAAAGTGGCTCCGCCGCCCGCAGGACAACGCTGCTGGCGCTGGCCGACCTCCGGCAAAGTGGTGATGGGCTATTCCGACAGTGACGGCGGCAACAAAGGCATTGATATCGCCGGTAGCCGCGGGCAGCCGATTTACGCTTCGGCAGCGGGCAGGGTGGTCTATGTCGGCAACCAGCTGCGCGGTTACGGTAATCTCATCATGATTAAACATAATGAAGAGTACATCACCGCCTACGCGCACAACGACACCATGTTGGTGAACAACGGCCAGCAGGTAAAAGCCGGGCAGAAAATCGCGACGATGGGCAGTACGGGCGCCGATTCCGTGCGCCTGCACTTCCAGCTACGCTACCGCGCGACGGCTATCGATCCGCTGCGCTATCTGCCGCCGCAGGGCAAATCGCCGTCTTGTTGATGCCTCACCGCCCGTTTGTGCCGCGGGCGGTTGCTTATAAATCCGTCAGTTAGCTTGCCAGGGGCTTGTCAGCGGTCGCCTAACGCCTATAATGCTTAACGCACCTCTTCGCGGGCGTAGTTCAATGGTAGAACGAGAGCTTCCCAAGCTCTATACGAGGGTTCGATTCCCTTCGCCCGCTCCAGAATTCCTTTCAAACCGCACAAAAACGCTTCTGATTATCCCAGGTTTGAATATCAGGCTGACGTTAACTAAGCCCCAATGCATTGCTTATAAATTTAAAAAAGCATCGTTTTATCTTTTTTAGCAGGACAAGATAACGTGCAGGCTACCTGTAGCATTTTAGTTGGTGGCGCATAATCAGCATTCACCGTTGCGCCAGTGTGGACAACCGCCATTCAACCCTCCTTTTAAATCGCAGGCATCTATCGCCCCGATAGAGTGATGATATCGATAAAGCGATTGTGGTATTTAATCGATATTGTGATGATGCATGGCAGATAAAGCGATTAACGCGCCTTCGATATAAGCTGTAAAAGCAACCAAAGCGATAAGCGCGCCGGAAGATAAGCGCGCCCGGCGCAGAGAAGGGTTAACCGTGGAACTTATACGCACGGGACTGGCTGACCAGGACTTTGGCGCGAATATTCAGGCCAGACTCATCAATATCGGTGATGTACCAGGTTTCATATTTTTTGTTATCCGAGATAACCGCCAGACGCTTATGTTGAAGCTGTAAGCGTTTGATATATAGATAGTTATCCAGCGTAAAGATATAGATTCCATCGCCATCGAAAAAATCGACGCTGACGTCAACAAAGATCTGATCGCGCGGCTCGAAGGTGCCGGACATCGAATCGCCATTCACGGCAATCATCTTAATGTGGTCAGCCGGACGGCTGCCGAACAGCGAGCGCGCCTCCTCTGACGAATACTCGATCGATTTGATGGTTTCGACGAACTCGTCGCGGGTGATCACACCACTGCCCGCGCTGGCGCGCACATCGAACACTTCCACGCGGTAGACATCACTGGTGCTGGCCGCGGCAGGTTTGTTTTCCGTCATAAGCGGCTTCATGACGCCCTGTCCATCGGCGAGCCATTCGGCGCTTACGCCGAGTACGCGCGCCAGTGCCACGGTGTTACGCGAGCCATTAGCGCCGTTAAGAAGTTTGTTGACGCTGCTCTGCGCCATGCCGACAGCCTTCGCCAGCGCGCCCTGTGTATACCCTGCGTCTGCCATCGCTTTTGCCAGGCGATCCGAAAAATTCATTATCACGTCCTCGTGGTCTCTCATGTCAGTGTATCGCCTGAGCGATTTTTTAACAATCGATAGATAAGGCTATTGAAAATCGCTAAAGCGATTGATAGAGTGCATTTGTCGACGTCGTAGCGCGTGCAAAAAAGCCTCATCACCGATGCCGCTTTTAGCTCGCCTTGTCGCCGACAACGCGGTATTCAACCACTATCAGCATCGCCTGTGGCTGTAGCGGCCTTTTTATCTTTCTGTCCACGGAAGGAGGCATTTATGCATCCAGGAGAAGGGCATGCCCTGACTTACGGGTGGAGCGTGCTGCTCGGTTTTTTCACTGTGCTTTCGCTTCAGGATGGCGTCTTCATTGTGTGGGCAACACTCAGCGCTTTTTTCACTATTGATACCTATTACGCCAGACGACGCGCGCAACAGGCGCGGCTGGAGGAGGACCGTAAACGCACCGCGCTCCTGCGGTTGTATCTGAAAAGCCCTGGCCCCGGTATTCGTATGCGATGACATCATCGTTTGATTCTGGGGACGCTTTTGGCACAGCCGTATCCAGCACGGATTAATATTTCTTGCTAATGGCACATCTTTATTTTATTGCCGCTTCTTTACAGTAGATCCTCAATTCATCATCCCGTTACGTAACTAACCTCCTGATTGCCGGGCCTGTTTTTCTTCTATAAGCTTTTTCTTTTCGGAGGATAAACATGTCTGTGACTGATGCACTGCTTGCGTATACCCTTGCGGCGACGCTATTAACCCTGACGCCGGGGCTGGATACTGCGCTTATTTTGCGTACCGCGGCGGCGGATGGCGGTAAAAAAGCCGTGCAGGCGGCGCTCGGCATTGATGCCGGCTGCTTTGTCTGGGGCGCGCTGGTGGCGTTTGGTCTGGGGGCGCTGTTCGCGGTGTCTGAAATGGCGTATTCCATTCTGAAATGGTGCGGGGCGGGGTATCTCTGCTGGCTCGGCATTCAGCTTCTGCTGCGCCCGCGCACCACATTTGATACGCAAGACAACAGTAAAGCGCGCGCCAGCAACAGCTTTTTACGCGGTATGCTGGGCAATGTGCTGAACCCGAAAATGGGCGTCTTTTATGTCTCCTTCCTGCCGCAGTTTATTCCGGCGGGACACTCGCCCATGCTCTGGACGTTCCTGCTGGTAGGCATTCATGCGCTCATCGGCACGCTCTGGTCGCTGACGCTTATCGTCGCCACCCGCTATGCGTCGGGCATATTAAAAAAACCGGGCGTGGTGAAATGGATGGATCGCGTGACTGGCGGCGTATTCCTGCTCTTTGCCGTAAAACTGGCATTGAGTAAACGCTGATAGCAACGCCATTCTCGCCACGGTAGTCAGCGTTTTTACCTCCTAAGCTCTTTCTTACATTGATTTATTTTCGCGGCGTCTCATTATTAAAAAATGAGGCGTCGCGCGGCACGGTTTTTACTATGCTGATAGTTAACGTTACTTCTGGCGTGTGCTATTTGCATGGAAACTTATCCACTCCCCGAACGGCCTGAAGAGGCCATTACCCGTCTGATTGCCGCGCTGGAAAACAGCGGCGAGCCGCGCCATTTTGCGAGCGGCGCACCGATTCCCGCACAGCCTGAGAATATTGTCGTAATCCTACAGGGGGCGCTGTCGATGCATCGCGTGATGGACAGTCTGACGATGATAGAGTCGACCCGGCCTCAGCTGCTTGGCGTCACCTACAACAGCCAGTTCAGCCAGCACTTTACGATTAAAGCGGAATCCGCCTGCGAAGCGCGGATCGTTCCCCGTGACGAGTTTGAAGCGGTAATTGAGGCGCAACATCTCTGGCGCGAGTTATTGCAGGTGGTTTCCTGGTATTATGATGTGCTGTACTGGAAGAGCTACCACTTTCTCGGTCGGCAGTCCTATACGCTCATTCGCAACTGTTTAATTGAGCTGGCGGCAAAAGAGGAGCAGGAACGTGACGAGATCAATGCCTGCGATTTTATTCGGAGCAAAACCAATCTTTCCCAGAGTTATATTCTCAAAGTGTTCAGCGATTTAAGAAAAGGCGACTATATCGATATTTCTCGCGGTCGTCTGAAAGCCATTAATAAGCTGCCTGAGCGGTATTAATGGCGGTATCGCGACACCCTGTTTGCCAGGTGCCGCCGCCGCTACTGGCGCGCGGCGCAGATTCCTTGTGATTCCCCTCACCAAATTTTAAACATTTACGAAATCATTCTATAACAAGCGGCTACTATGTCCCGGTTCAATTCCGGAGATAACCATGAAAGATGTCGTCATTGTGGGGGCCGCGCGTACGCCCATCGGCTGTTTTCAGGGCGCGCTGGCGGGCCGCTCTGCGGTGGAGCTCGGCGCGGTCGTCATCGAGGCGCTGCTCTCGCGCACCGGGCTTAACCCGCAGGATGTCGATGAGGTGATCCTGGGCCAGGTGCTGACGGCGGGTGCCGGGCAGAACCCGGCGCGGCAGACCGCGCTTAACAGCGGCCTGCCGTGGTCCGTCTCGGCGATCACCATTAACGATGTCTGCGGCTCCGGGTTAAAGGCGCTACATCTGGCGACGCAGGCTATCCAGTGCGGCGAGGCGGATGTGGTGATTGCGGGTGGCCAGGAGAACATGAGTCGCGCGCCGCATGTGCTGACCGAAGGCCGCACCGGCGCGGCGCCGCAGGATGGTCATATCATTGACAGCCTGGTGCATGACGGGCTGTGGGACGCCTTTAACGATTACCACATGGGCGTGACGGCGGAAAACCTGGCGCGGGAATACAACATCAGCCGTGAACATCAGGACGCCTGGGCGCTGGCTTCGCAGCATAAAGCGCGGGCGGCCATCGACAGCGGCCGGTTTCGTGACGAAATTGTACCGGTGGTGATTGAGCAGTGGGAGGGCGCGCCGCTGGTAGTCGATACCGACGAGCAACCTCGCGCCGACACCAACGCCGAAGCGCTTGCGCGTCTGTCACCTGCGTTTCAACACCTCGGCAGCGTGACGGCGGGCAACGCCTCGTCAATCAATGATGGCGCCGCAGCGGTGCTGATGATGAGCGCCAGCAAGGCGGAAGAGCTTGGACTGCCGGTGCTGGCGCGCATCCGCGCCTTCGCGAGCGTCGGGGTCGACCCGGCGCTGATGGGCATCGCGCCGGTCTACGCCACGCGCCGCTGTCTGGATCGCGCGGGCTGGCGGCTTGACGATATCGACCTTATCGAAGCCAACGAGGCGTTCGCGGCGCAAACTATCTCGGTCGGCAAGCTGCTTGAGTGGGACGAGCGCAGAGTGAACGTCAACGGCGGCGCGATTGCGCTCGGGCATCCGATCGGCGCGTCCGGCTGCCGTATTCTGGTTTCGCTGGTGCATGAGATGGTGAAACGTCAGGCGCGCAAAGGGCTGGCGACCTTATGCATCGGCGGCGGTCAGGGCGTGGCCCTGGCGATAGAGCGCGATTAATTAACCGCGCTTTCCTCCTGCATTTTCCTTTTGCATTTTCATTGTTTCTTTCCTTCCCTTTGTGCGTTGCCGCTGGCGGGCGGTAACGCGCATATCATTGCGCGGCTAATAATCATCAGGGCGTTATTATATCTCCCGAACCGGTTGCCAGGTTGATTATTTAATGGTTTGCGTTAATTCGTAAAATGACGTGCGTGAAAAGCGCGTTGTTATCATTTTATTAAAAACGATTTGTGACTCGAACCGCCTTTTTTCGGCATTTTGCTGGTTTTTTATTGAGCAAAATCACGTGCTTTGTTTTCGTTATTTTTGAAACAAGGTAATACGATCCGGATCACTAAAATATAATTACCTAAAAAATAAAATACAGTTTCATAAAAACGAAACATCATTTTACTTAAGGGTATTTTATGTTTAAGAAAGCACTGGCGCTTGCTGTCCTCTGTGGGTCTACCTTCGCGGTACACGCGGTTACCGTCGATTTACGTCACGAGTATATCGATAGCGGCATTAACGCCGACCGTGTGGCCGTTTCCCACCGTTTTGATAACGGATTCGGTTTTTCCGTTGAGGCGAAATGGAAAACCGGTGGCGACGATCAGTCGCGTCCTTTTAATGAAGTGGTCGGCAATGGCCATGAAGATCAGATTAGCTGGCGCTGGAAGGCGACCGATGCCATCGCCATTACGCCTGCGTTTACCATTGAAAGCGTTGATAGCAAAACGATTTATAAACCTAACATCCACGTGCAGTACAGCTTTGAAAATGGCGTCTACGTGGCTGCCCGCTACCGTTACGAATATACTCGCGTGCCGGAAGGCAAAGACGATGACGATAAAGTGAACCGCGGCGACGCCTGGGTCGGCTTTGCGCTCGGCGACTGGCGTACCGAGCTGAACTATGTTTACGCGCAGAGCGAAGAAGGCTTTACCCGTAATAACGGTAAGAAGTACTCCAACGAATATAACGCCAAAGTGGCTTACAAAATCGATAAAAACTGGTCGCCCTATTTTGAAGTGGGCAATATCGGCGTGAAAGAAACCGATGAGCGTCAGACCCGTTTACGTGTCGGCGTGGCATACAGCTTCTGATATTTTCACCCTCATTTCGCCCCCGCGATGACGGGGGCACCTTATTTTCTTTTGCAATTTCCTGATAGCTTGCTCCTGAGTATAAGCATACCGCCCATGCAGGGGCGGTTTTTTTATGTCCGTCGCCCTTGTGTTATTTCCACATAACCGTGCCGATAGGGCAATTATTATTTACCCGCCGTTTTATTAGCGGCAATACGCGTAAATAAAAAAGCCCTCCAGGAGAGGAGGGCAAGCAGTGATGGAAACAGGACTTTTATTATTATTTAACGCTTAGCATTTCACGCTGTTCGGGCAGTTTCGCGATATAGACCGCAGGTTTGCCGTCTTTATCAGTACTGAAAAGAATGGCATTGCCGTCCGGGGTAAAGGACGGATGCGGATGCGTGACCTGACGACTACCGGCAAACGTATCCCAGGACGTATCGTGACGCGCCACGCGGTAATACGCTTTCTGCGCGACATCAAACACATACAGGTAAGGGTCGTTTTCAATGGTATAGCCGCTCGTGTCTTTTACATCCACCGGCGTGCCGGAACCGTCGCCCACCAGCAGCGTACCGTCGAAGTTGCTCATCAGGTGCGAGCATGCGGGCATTGGCATCACTTCTTCATTGACGCCGCTGTCTGGCAGATAACGATAAATGGTGCGGCCCTGCTGGCCTTTAAGATAGGAAACATAAATCAACGCCGAGCCGTCCGGTACCCAGAATTCATGCGTACAGCTTTCTCCGTCGGCGTGTTCTTTTACCTTGCGCACGTTGCTACCGTCTTCATTGACCATCCACATGCGCGCATCCACCAGATCGTGCGGCCCTTCATGGCAGAACGCGACGGTATTGTCGTCGAACGGGCGGTAAATGGGATGGCCCAGCCAGATTTTCTCTTCGTGGATAGTTTCGCTGGCGCCGGTTTGCAGATCCACACGCAGCAGGCGGCAGTGCGGCCCCTTATGGAAGAAATCGTGGAAGATTTTCCAGTCGCTCAGCGGCACATAATCGCTTTTGGCTATCTCAATGCCGACCAGTTTCGTGCAGTCGCTGTTAGCGACCCAGGTGCCATAGCCGACCCACGCGTCCGGCACGCGGTAGACGTCGCGCTCCGCCTGGGTGGCGAGGTTAACTTCGCGCAGCACGCGATCGTTTTTCACGTAGTAAAGGAATTTGTCGTCCGGTGAGAGGAAGCCGCCAAACGTGTTATCGCCCGCGCCTTCGGTGAGCTGCACGGCTTCGGCCTGTTCCAGGTTCAGCAGGTAGTAGTTCCAGTGTCCGTCGAACTCGCCTGCAAACAGCAGGTGGCTGCCATCGTTAAAAAAGCATTTCTGGTAGAAATAGTTGCGGTGGCAGGTCACTTCCGGTGGGGTTAAACGGGTGATTTCGGCGCCGGTATCCGGGTCGATGCTCACCTGATACTGAAGTTTCACCCGCATGCCTTTGGCCATACTGTGCTCCTTTTATTGCTGGCTGGCGTTCGCTGATTAGGATCTCAAAAACAGAGTCTTAAATTATCAAAACAGCGTTTCAATGTGTGTGATTGCGGACGCACTTTTACCCGGTGCTTTCCAAAAAAAGCGCATTTATGGACATCCAACCGCATAAACATCGGGAAGCTAACGCTTACCTGTTCGTGCTGATGGGGCAGTGCTTCGACGAAACGATGGTTGTTCAGTCTTTATTTATCCTGTTGATATTTATGGCTATGAAAAAAGCGATCAGATGGTGATAGCGCGCCAGACGTGATCGGCTCATCAATTCTGACAATACATTCAATAAAAAATGAAACATTGTTTTATTTAGGATTGAAAACGGGTTTGGCGGAGTTTAAGATGAACACATTGTTGAAAACGAAACGCTGTTTTGCTGTTTGGTTGGCAACCTTTTTTCCCTCCTTATTAACACGCGGTCATTGTGAGATGGCGTAAAGCGACCCGTGCCGGGGCTCCTGAGCGGGGCGTTTTATGGCATCAAACAGCGGTGTTGAAGAGAGGGCGTAAGCGGCGACAGCCTTACCCGGTCACGCCTGCTGAGGCAGGCTCGATTAACAAGGAAACACACATGATTCTGGATGCATTTTCTCTTCAAGGTAAAGTTGCGATCGTTACCGGCTGCGATACCGGCCTCGGTCAGGGAATGGCGCTGGGCCTCGCGCAGGCGGGCTGCGATATCGTGGGCATTAATATCGTTGAGCCGACGGAAACCATCGAGCGCGTTACGGCGCTGGGCCGTCGTTTTCTGAGCCTGACGGCGGATCTGCGTAAGATCGACGCCATTCCTGAGCTTATCGAGCGCGCCGTTGCGGAGTTCGGTCATGTCGATGTGCTGGTGAACAACGCCGGGCTGATCCGTCGCGAAGACGCGATTAACTTCAGCGAGCAGGACTGGGACGACGTGATGAACCTGAACATCAAGAGCGTGTTTTTTATGTCGCAGACCGTGGCGAAACAGTTCATCGCCCAGGGCAACGGCGGCAAAATCATTAATATCGCCTCGATGCTTTCCTTCCAGGGCGGTATCCGCGTGCCGTCTTACACCGCGTCCAAAAGCGGCGTGATGGGCATTACCCGTCTGATGGCGAACGAGTGGGCGAAGCACAACATTAACGTGAACGCTATCGCGCCGGGCTACATGGCGACCAATAACACCCAGCAATTGCGCGCCGATGAGCAGCGCAGCGCCGAGATCCTGGACCGCATCCCGGCGGGCCGTTGGGGCCTGCCGAGCGACCTGATGGGACCGGTGGTGTTCCTGGCGTCCAGCGCGTCAGATTATATTAACGGCTATACCGTCGCCGTCGACGGCGGCTGGCTGGCGCGTTAAGCGCAAGCCAGTTGTGAAAAAGCCTCCCGCGTGGAGGCTTTTTTGTGGGCGGCGTTTAGGGTGGATGCGCGTTGCTTACCCACCCTACGGAATTCACATCGGTTTTTGGTAGGGCGGGTAAGCGAAGCGCCCCCGCCGTTGGCTGAATAACCACGCCATCACACCTTCGCGAGATACAACGCCGGCATGCCTTCCGCATCCGAGGTATAGAGCACCCACTGCTCGTCCGGCGAAAACGACGGGTGCGGGTGCGTCACCTGGCGGTCGCCGTCGAGCACTTTCCATGAGGTGTCGTGGCGGCACAGCGCCCGCTGCGTATTGTCGTGAAGACTGAACAGCCAGATATACGGATCGTTAAGACTGATATCGCCGGTTTTATGCGGCGCGCCGTCGCCCACCACGCGCGAGCCGTCGTGATTGCTCATCAGGTGCGAGCAGGGCGGGATCGCCATCATCTGGCGGTTTTCAAGCGTCGCCGGGTCGGCGGCGTACAGATAGCGCTGCGGGTCGCCCGCCTGATGCGCCACGTAACAGAGCGCCGAGCCGTCCGGCACCCAGAATTCATGGGTGAAACTCTCGCCCGGCCCGTGCTGGCGCACCTGGCGCATTGCGCTGCCGTCTTCGTTAATCAGCCACATGCGCGCGTCGATGACATCGCGCGGGCCCTCGTGGCAAAACGCCACCGTGGCGTCGTCGAACGGGCGATAAATCGGATGCCCCAGCCAGCGTTTTTCCTGCAAAATCACCCGCCGCTCGCCGGTAGTTAAATCGATACGAATCAGCCTGCATTCGGGCTGCGTATAATAAAATTCGCGAAACTTCTGCCAGTCGGTCAGCGGCTGCCAGTCGCGCTTTTTGATCTCAATACCGACGAGCGCGGTGCAGTCGCTGTTCGCGACCCAGGTTCCATACGCCACCCATGCGTCATCCACTTCATACACGACACGCTCTTCAAGGCTTGTCAGGTCGAGCCGGCGCAGTTCGCGCTGGTGTTTCACATACCACAGCGCGCGGTCATCGGCCGATAAAAACCCGCCGAAGGTGTTATCGCCCGCGCCTTCG
The DNA here is from genome assembly GCF_001277235.1 of Cronobacter dublinensis subsp. dublinensis LMG 23823. Classification (NCBI taxonomy): domain Bacteria; kingdom Pseudomonadati; phylum Pseudomonadota; class Gammaproteobacteria; order Enterobacterales; family Enterobacteriaceae; genus Cronobacter; species Cronobacter dublinensis. The sequence goes on along the minus strand of NZ_CP012266.1, from coordinate 3,639,413 downwards.
GTGAGCTGCGTCGCCTCCGCGGCGTCGAGATCCAGCAGGTAGTAGTTCCAGTGCCCGTCAAACGCGCCGCCGAAAATCAGCCTGCGCGCGTCGCGGGTAAAACATTTTTGATAGAAGTAGTTGCGGTGGCAGACGATGTCAGGGGGCGTCAGGCGGATCACGTCGTTGCCGGTGTCGCGGTCGCTGCGGGTGACAAAAGAGAGGGAAATAATGTCGTGTTTAGCCATTGCGCATTCCTTTTACAGGCAAAAAAATACCCCGCCCGTTGGGGCAGGGTAGTGGAGTCAACCGCCTTTAGCGCATCGCGCGTTTCAGGATGCGGTCCGCCTGGCGCTGGAACTCCACGGCGGCGTCTTCAACGGATTTCTGACCGTAATCGATATACTGCAGCGCGGTGCCGAACTGCGACACAATCTGCGGATCGTCAAAGTACGGCGAGACCGCAAGCGTGGTCGGCAGCGACTGCGCGAGTTTCAGCCCGGACACCGACGGATCTTCATCTTTGATAACCCCCGCCCCGGTGAGCTGCGCCACGGCGGCTTTGCTCAGCGGTACGCCGCGCTCAAGGCCAAGCGCCGCCACGCCCTCTTTGCTGTTCAGCAGGAAGTTAATCAGCTGCGCCGCTTCTTTCGGGTTTTTGGTGGATTTGCCGATAGAGAGCATCTGCGCCGGTTTGAAGAACAGGCCCGCGTCTTTCGCCTCCGGCAGCATCGGATAGGCGCCGAGCTCAAGCTTCGCTGGCGGCTTGAGGTTATCGGAGTATTTGGTGATGGTGGAGTTCCACATATAAGTGCCCGCCCATTCGCCCTGGATCCACGGCTTCATTTCATACATGTTGCTCTTGCCGAACGAGGCGTAGTATTTGGTGTCCGGCATTACGTGGCTGTCGATGAGCTTCTTATACATGCCGAAGAATTCGATCCACTGCTCCTTGCTGTACGAGAATTTTTTGGTTTTCTCATCCACCGCAGGAATGTTGTATTTCTGCACCATGTAAGAGTTCAGCAGCGCCAGCACGTCCTGATGTTCCAGCACAACCGGGTAGTACTGTTTGCCGAGTTTCGACTCGAAGGTCTTCCCGGCGGTCATCAGCTCATCCCAGGTTTTCGGGTAGGTGACGCCCGCTTTCTTCCAGGTTTCATTATTGAAATAGAACACGCGCGCGGTCACGGAGATCGGAATGCCGTTCAGCTTGCCGTTGACGGTGGTGGATTTCAGCTCTTTCGGGTCGAACTGGCTTAAATCGATAATGTCTTTGACCTGGTTTAAGTCGTAAAACCCGTCGCCGTTTTTCGAGAAAATCGGCAGCCAGTTCCAGTTCGTCTGCATCACGTCCGGCTCGGTGCCGCCCGCAATCTGGGTGGTGAGACGCGACAGATGGCCGTCCCAGCCGGTGTATTCCGGCTTAACGCTAATCTCCGGGTGCTGTTTGTGAAACTCTTCCAGCGCTTTTAAGGTCACCTGGTGACGGCCATTGCCGCCCCACCAGGACATTCGCAATTCGACGTTTTGCGCCGAGTGCGACGGAAAGGCGCAGAGAGCAAGGGTAGAAGCTAATGCTGTGCTAACGAGGGCTTTTTTCATTATAAGACTCCTGTCAGAGAGAGAGGTTCTGTTCTGTTTTGGCGTCAAAAATATGACACTTATTCATGTCGAACTTAAAATACACCTTGCGGTGAAGGCCCTTTTCAATCATGGGTTTAGCTTCATCGGAAGGGATGCGGCAGGTCATTTCGAAATCTCCGACTTTCAGGTAGACGAAAAATTCGTGACCCATATTCTCCACGCGCACCATCTCGCCGGTGCCGCAGGGTTCGGCGTAAGGGGTATCGGAAATCGAGACATATTCCGGGCGAATGCCGAAGTAGATCTGCTGACCGGCATACCCAGCCACTTTCTCCTGCTGGCGCGGCGTCAGCGCCAGACGGTCATCGCCAATGCACATCAGCAGGCGGCCTGATTCTTCCACCAGCAGGCCGGGTTTAATGTTCATCTCCGGCGCGCCGATAAAGCCCGCCACGAACATGTTTTTCGGGTAGTGGTAGAGGTTATCCGGCGTATCCACCTGCATGATGTGGCCAAGCTTCATCACGCAGATGCGGTCGCCCATGGTCATTGCTTCGGTCTGGTCATGCGTCACGTAGACCGTGGTGGCCGGTTTGCCGCTCTTTTTCAGCTGCTTGTGCAGGTCGGAAATACGGATACGCATCGAGGCGCGCAGCTTGGCGTCGAGGTTTGAGAGCGGTTCGTCAAAGAGAAAGACGTCAGGCTTTTTCACAATCGCGCGGCCCACCGCCACGCGCTGCGCCTGGCCGCCGGAGAGCTGGCGCGGCAGGCGGTCGAGCAACTCTTCGAGCTCCAGGATTTTCGCGGCTTCATCCACCTGGCGGTTAATCTGATCTTTCGGCACCTTGCTGAGCTTTAGGCCGAACGCCAGGTTTTCACGCACCGTCATATGCGGGTAGAGCGCGTAGTTCTGGAACACCATCGCGATGCCGCGCTCTTTCGGCGCGAGGTTGTTCACCAGCTTTTCGCCGATGCGCACTTCGCCGCCGCTGATGGTTTCAAGCCCCGCCAGCATACGCAGCGTGGTGGACTTGGCGCAGCCCGACGGGCCGACGATCACCATAAACTCGCCGTCCGCGATCTTAAGATCGATACCATGAACCGCTTTAAAGCCGTTGGAATAGACTTTTTCTAACTTATTGAAAATAACTTCAGCCATGATATTCCCCTGTTAACCTTTAATTCCGCTGCTGGCCACGCCCTGTACGAAGTAACGCTGGGCCAGGAAGAAGACGATGATGGACGGCAGAATGGAGATGCTCGCCATTGCCAGAATTTCGTTCCACGGCGCGCCTTCGGTCACGTCGATGGACATCTTAAGCGCCAGTGCGATCGGGTATTTATCCACGCTGTAGACGTAAATCAGCGGCCCGATAAAGTCGTTCATCGACCACATAAACTGGAACAGCGCGACCGAAATCATGGCGGGTTTGAGGATCGGCACAAGCACATACCACAGCACCTGGAACGAGTTGCAGCCGTCAATCTGCGCCGCTTCTTCCATGTCGCGCGGTACGCCGCGCAGGAACTGAATCAGCATAAAGACGAAGAACCCCTGGGTGGCGAAGGCCATCGGTAGCCAGAGCGGCAGATAGCTGTTGAGCATGCCCATCTCGCGAAACATCAGATACTGCGGGATCAACAGCACGGTGCTCGGCAGCAGCATGGTGGCGATAAGCGTGGCGAACCAGAATTTCTTCCAGGGGATCTCAAAGCGCGCGAAGCCATACGCCACGATGGTGGAGGAGATAACGGTCAGCACCACTTTGGGGATCACATACTTGAACGTGTTCATCATGTAATGCCCGAAGTTATATTCGGTGCCGGTTTTCCAGCCGTTGATAAAGCCATCCCAGGTGGCGTGCGTCGGCCACAGGCCGAGCGTCGTGAAAATCTCGTGGTTGGGCTTAAACGACGCCGAGAACATCCACGCCAGCGGGTAGAGCATCAGCAGGCCGACAAACAGCAAAATCACATAGCGGATGGCCCGACTGACTTTTTCGCGTCGCAGGGTGCGCGCCACTTCACGGTCGGCGGCGCTCATGCCGGTGCGCGGCGTCAGTTGCTCCTGTTGGATATCAGCCATTTTTGCCTCCCTTATCGGCAGAGTAGAAGACCCAGTATTTCGAAGACTTAAAGGCGATGGAGGCGAAGAGCGCCACGACCAGGAACAGCACCCACGCCAGCGCCGCGCCGTAGCCCATATCGAAATATTTAAAGGCGGTATCGTAGATGTAGAGCGAGAACAGGTAGGTGTAGTAGGTCGGGCCGCCGCCGGTAATGACGTAAGGGCCGGTAAACTCCTGGAACGCCTGGGTGGTCTGCATAATGAAATTAAAGAAGATAACCGGCGTAATCAGCGGCACCGTGACCTTCATAAACATCTGCCACTTCGACGCGCCGTCGATCATCGCCGCCTCATACTGCGACTGCGGCACGTTTTGCAGCGCGGCCAGGAAAATCACCATCGCCGAGCCGAATTGCCAGACGCGCAGCAGCGTCACCGACATCAGCGCCAGCGACGGCTCGCCAAGCCAGTTCACCGGGTCTAAGCCAAACACGCCGATAAAGCTGTTCAGCAGGCCGTCGATGGCGAACAGCGCGCGCCACAGCACGGCGATAGCAACCGAGCTGCCGAGAATCGAGGGAATGTAATAGGCGGTGCGAAAGAAGCCGATGCCGCGCAGTTTGAAATTGAGCACAAACGCGATGCCGAGCGCGAAGGCGAGCTTCAGCGGAATGGTCAGGAACACGTAGGCGAAGGTGACGCCCATCGATTTCCAGAACAGATCGTCATCCATCAGCATATAACGGTAGTTTTCGATACCGTTAAACACCGGCGGATTCATCAAATCGTACTCGGTAAAGCTGAGCGCGAAAGAGGAAACAAAAGGGAAGGCCGTAAAGACTATCAACCCGATAATATAGGGTGATATCCAGGCCAGACCCAGGAGCTTGTTTTCATTCATACATACCTACCTGGCATTCAAGGGTTCATTAATCGGATCGGATTCGGGTCGCGCAAACCGCGCCAGCGAAGACCTCAGGCCCGCAAATACGAGGCCGGGCGGCCTGACAGTCGCGCTGTGAATAATGTGTCGTGATGAAAATGCGCGACCGTAATGTGATAGAGATCGCGACTTTTATATTTTATTGAACCGTTGTTTCTTGTTTCTAAAACAGCGTTTTAATTTATTTTATTGCTATTTATTTCGCCGTCATTCGATAAATGGCGGAAATGTGATCGTGGTCGAAACGCTGTTCCGGTTTTTTGACGCCGCGCGGTTTTCCGGGGGCACGGGGCGAGACAATGTCTGTCAGGGAAAGCGGGGAAAAAGGCGGGCCAGATGAGACAGACGCCTCCCTTTTTGCCTGTATTTCCAATGAATGTCAAAGCGATACGCCACCGCCAGCGGCTGCCTGCGGCACGCGATCTCTGAAATATTCCAGCGCAATATGATTGCCTGGCTAATAGTTTCTCTGCGGGGTGGGAAATATCGTGTCATTCACCGGAATGATAAAACGAAATAAAAACGCGCCAGGGAGATGCCAGAAACAAAAAAGCCGCCCGGAGAGGCGGCTTTTTTATTAGGGCACGGTTATTTCAGGAAATCTTCCCGCACCGGGGTGAAGGTATCCAGCAGCGTGCCGGGCGTAATACAGACGCAGCCGTGCATGATATTCGGCTTTTTATAGAGCGTGTCGCCCGCGCTGACGCGGTGCGTTTCTTCGCCGATGGTGAATTCGAATTCACCGGAGAGCACATAGGTCAGCTGCTCATGCGGGTGGCAATGCATCGGGCCGACAGCGCCCGCGTCGAAGTTGACCTCGACCGCCATCATTTTGCCGTCGTGCGCCAGAATGCGGCGGGTCACGCCGTTGCCTAAATCTTCCAGCGTGGTCTCGTTGTGATAGATAAACATGGCTCGCCTCTGATATGTGAAACGTTGTTTCATTTAATCTATCCTGGTGGAAAAAAGAAAAGAACGCGCCGCGCCGGGAAATGGCGGGCGGATCACATTTGTTCACTCTGGCAGGCGTGCTATAACCCGGTGTGGGCACAAGGAGGCAACGATGAAAACTGTAGGCTTGCTGGGCGGAATGAGCTGGGAATCCACTATCCCGTATTACCGGTTAATCAATGAAGGCGTGCGCGACCGTCTGGGCGGACTGCACTCGGCGCAACTGCTGCTGCACAGCGTCGATTTCCACGAGATAGAAGCCTGTCAGGCAAGCGGCGAGTGGGAAAAGGCGGGCGACAGGCTGGCGCAGGCGGCGCTGGGGCTTGAACGCGCGGGCGCGCAGGCGATTGTGCTGTGTACCAACACGATGCATAAGGTGGCGCACCAGATAGAAGCGCGCTGTTCACTGCCGTTTTTGCACATCGCCGACGCCACGGGCCGCGCCATAAAAGCCGCGGGGCTCGCGCAGGTGGCGCTGCTCGGCACGCGCTATACCATGGAGCAGGATTTCTACCGCGCGCGGCTCAGCGAGGGTTTTGGCGTACAGACGCTTATTCCTGACGAACCGGCGCGGGCGCGCATCAATCAGATTATTTTCGAAGAGCTGTGTCTTGGGAAAATCACCGCAGGATCCAAACGCTATTTTCAGCAGCAGATCGACATTCTCGCCGCTGACGGCGCGCAGGGCGTGATTTTTGGCTGCACCGAAATCGGCCTGCTGCTGGGTGCGCAGGATTGCCCGCTGCCGGTTTTCGACACCGCCGCGCTGCATGCCGCCGACGCGGTGAATTTTATGCTGGGCGAGCAGGGCTAGCCAGCATTGCCTCAAGCGTGGCGGCAAGCCCGCTCATCTGCTGCTGCAAATGGCGGCTGAACGTCTCCACCAGCGCGGAAGCGGGACGGTGCAGCGGGCGGATCAGGCTCACCGTAAACGGCACCGCCACGCTGAAACGGCGCACCACGATGCCCGTCGCCGCGTAATCCAGCGCGGTGAGCGGGTTGACTATCGACACCCCGACGCCCGCGCGCACCATCGCGCAGACCGACGCGGCGCTGTGGGTCTCCAGCACCATGCGCCGCTGCACGTTGTGCTCCTGAAACAGAGAATCGAGCAGCTGCCGATAGCTGTCGGTGCGTGACAGGCTGATGTAATTTTCACCCGCGAAATCCTGCGGCGTAAGCTGCGGTTTCTCCGCCAGGCGGTGGCCTGCGGGCAGGACGCACACTTCGTTTAAGGTCAGCAGCGTCTGGCGCTCGGTGCCTGCGGGCGTCGCGGTGTTTTCCGTTATCCCTAAATCGTGACGCTGGGCGGAGAGCCACTCTTCCAGCAGCGGCGACTCCTGCGGCACGATATTCAGGCTCACTTCCGGGTAGTTATCCAGAAACGGCTTTAGGAGCAGCGGCAGCAGCGACTGCGAGAAGACAGGCAGACAGGCGACCGAGAGCTCGCCCTGGCGGAACTGGCGCAGGCTCTCCGCCGCGCTGACGATGCGGTCAAGTCCGTACCAGGAGCGCTGGACCTCTTCGAACAGGCGCAGACCCTGCACCGTCGGGTGCAGCCGCCCGCGCGCGCGGGTGAAGAGCGAGAGGCCAATCAGCTTTTCAAATCGCGCCAGCTCGCGGCTGACGGTGGGCTGCGAGGTGCGCAGCAATGCCGCCGCTTCCGTGACGTTGCCCGCGGTCATCACCGCGTGAAAGATTTCGATATGGCGAAGCGTGACGTCTGGCATAGGGTTCCTTTTGATGATGACGCTCATGGCGGGTGTGTGTCGCCCTCCCCAAAACCATATCATATTTGCATAGACTCACGAGAAATCGATATTTTTTCTTCGCTAAAGGCTGTGGCGTAATAGGGGTATCAGCTTAAGGAGTCTTGCCATGCCACGTTCCCTGTACAACACCGACAGTGCCCTGAATGCCGCTAACCTGCTGCCGCTGCCCGCGCAATTCGGCGGCCCGGTCTGGGTCTATGACGCTACTATCATCCGCGCGCAGATCGACCGCCTGCGCCAGTTCGACGTGATTCGTTTCGCCCAGAAAGCCTGCTCGAATATTCACATTCTGCGCCTGATGCGCGAGGCGGGCGTCAAGGTGGATTCCGTGTCGCTCGGCGAGATCGAACGCGCCGTCGCGGCGGGTTACGATCCGCGTCAGAACCCGGACGACATCGTGTTTACGGCGGATGTACTCGACGACGCGACCATCGCCCGCGTGCATGAACTGGGCGTGCCGGTTAACGCGGGCTCGGTGGATATGCTGGAGCAGCTCGGCGCGGTATCGCCGGGGCACCGCGTCTGGCTGCGCATCAATCCGGGGTTTGGTCACGGCCACAGCCAGAAAACCAATACCGGCGGCGAAAACAGCAAACACGGCATCTGGTACAGCGATCTCCCGGCGGCGCTGGCGGTGATGCAGCGTTATCAGCTGAAGCTGGTCGGCATACATATGCATATCGGCTCCGGCGTTGACTATGGTCATCTGGAGCAGGTGTGCGGCGCGATGGTAAGTCAGGTGATTGAATTTGGTCAGGATCTGGAGGCTATCTCCGCAGGCGGCGGGCTCTCTATTCCTTACCGCGACGGCGACGAGACTATCGATACCGACCACTATTTCGGCCTCTGGAATCGCGCGCGCGAGCAGATCGCCGCGCATTTTGGTCACCCGATCAAGCTTGAGATCGAGCCGGGCCGTTTTCTGGTGGCGGAGGCGGGCGTGCTGGTGGCGCAGGTGCGCAGCGTAAAAGAGATGGGATCGCGCCATTTCGTGTTGATCGACGCGGGCTTTAACGATCTGATGCGCCCGTCGATGTACGGCAGCTATCACCATATCTCGGCGTTGGCGGCGGACGGACGCGATCTGCGCGACGCGCCAGTACTCGACACCGTAGTCGCCGGGCCGCTGTGCGAATCAGGCGATGTCTTTACCCAGCAGGAAGGCGGCAAAGTGGAGACGCGCGCGCTGCCGGCGGTGCGTCCGGGCGATTATCTGGTGCTGCACGATACCGGTGCGTATGGCGCGTCGATGTCTTCAAACTACAACAGCCGCCCGCTGCTGCCGGAAGTGCTGCTGGAAAACGGCGAGGCGCGCACCATTCGCCGCCGTCAGACGATTGACGAGTTACTGGCGCTTGAGCGCTTTTAACGGCGTGGCGGCGTAAGGGCCTGGTGCTACGGAGTCTCGCAGCACCAACGTGCCGGTAAACGGGGGAATGGCGGTCAGCGGCTCGTCGCGCGCCAGCCGGATAGCGCTCTCGATAGCGGTAGTTATCATATCTTCAATCGGCAGGCAGACCGTCGAGAGCCCCGGCTCAAGCCAGGCGGCGCTCGGCGCGTCGTCAAAGCCGAACAGCGACACATCCTGCGGAATGCGCAGCCCCGCCCGGTAAAGCGCCTTCGACGCGCCCAGCGCCATATCATCATTACAGGCGAAAAGCGCGCTGAAGCGCGCGCCGCTCTCCAGCAGCTCCCTGCAACGCGCATGGCCGCCGCGCATAGTGGAATCGCCGTTTTTAATCAGCGCCTCGTTCCCGGCGATACCGTGCTTTTCGAGCGCCCGGCGGTAGCCCAGCAGGCGCGCCTGGCCGGTGGGCGTGGCGAGCGACACCGTGATGCAGGCAATCTCCCTGTGCCCCTGCTCAATCAGATATTCCACGGCCTGGAACGCAGCATCCTGCTGCTCGAAGAAGACGCAGCGCTCGCGCGCCTGGCTGACGTCGCGGTTGATGATGACCAGCGGCACGGCGGTATGCTGGAGAAGCTCCATAATCGCCTCTTCGCTCATATGGCGGGTATAGAGCACGATGGCGTCGCACTGGCGGTCCGCCAGCATCTGCACGGCTTCCAGCTCGCGGGCGGGCGTGTCATGCCCGTCGGTGACAATCAGCTGTTTGCCATGCATTTCAGTGCGCCGCGATGCCTGCTGCAACAGACGACCGAAGTAAAAGCCGTCAAAACTTGAGACCACCAGGCCAATGCTGTTGCTGGTGCGGTGCGCGAGTGAGCGGGCCAGCAGGTTAGGGCGGTATCCCAGCTCTTCCATCGCCCGGAAAACCTGCGCGCGGGTGCTTTCTTTGACCTGGCCTGTGTTGTTCAGCACGCGTGAAACGGTCGCTTTGGAAACGCCAGCCCGCAGTGAAACATCCCGCATTGTCACCATTCCCTTTCGCTCCCGTAGTCATCGTTACTGGATGGAGTTTAACACACAAGCCTGGCGGTAAAGCGGGGCAGCGCGCGGCTGCGCATCGCCAGGTGCTCGATCGGATTTTATTTATTTCTGGTATGCCAAATTGACTGGTTTTAATTATTTGGAATACCAATGTCTGTTTGTGAGAGCAGGGTCACAGATAACTGCGCCCGCAGATCCTATTTTTGGCATACCAAAAAAGGTATTCAGCGGTAACCTTTCCGATAAAAAAGCCACATCCGATGAGGGCAAACCCTATGGCATTCCAGGAAAAGTTGATCGATTCTCTGGGCAGTTTCGCAACCAAATTCAACAGTTACCGCTATATCATGGCTATCAAGGCGTCGTTTATTACGCTGATGCCGGTCATTATCGTCGGCGCGTTTTCGGTGCTGATCTCCAATATGGTGCTGGATCCGAAGAACGGGCTGGCGAGCTTCCAGGCGCTGTCGTTTCTGGCGGCGCTCAAACCCATCACCAGCGCCATCAACTACGCGACGCTGAATTTCTTAAACATCGGCGCAGTGTTTTTAATCGGTATTGAGCTTGGGCGCATCAACGGCATTAAGACGCTGTTCCCCGGCCTGCTGGCGGTGATCTGCTTCATCTGCGTCACGCCCACCACGGTCGAGATGCTGGTGGATGGCGAGATGCACGTGGTGAAAGACGTGCTGCTGCGCCAGTTCTCCGATACCCGCAGCCTGTTCCTCGGCATGTTTATCGCGATCCTGTCTGTCGAGATTTACACCTGGCTTGAGCATCGCGACGGGCTGAAAATCAAAATGCCCGACACCGTGCCGCCCAATGTCTCCGCCTCATTCTCAGCGCTGATCCCGGCCATCATCACGACAACGGCTATCGCGACGTTCGGTTTTGTGTTCCATCAGGTGACCGGCATGTACCTCTACGACGCGGTGTATCAGGTGGTGCAACAGCCGCTGGAGCGCGTGGTGCAGAGCCTGCCGGGCATCCTGCTGCTGATGTTCGTCGCCCAGCTGTTCTGGGTGATCGGCATTCACGGCAACCAGATGATTAAGCCTATTCGCGAGCCGCTTCTGCTGGGCGCGATTACCGTCAATATGAGCGCGTTTGAGCAGGGCAAAGAGGTGCCGAACATCATCACGATGCCGTTCTGGGATGTGTACATGAGCATCGGCGGCTCCGGGTTGACCATCGGCCTGCTGATTGCCGTGATGATCGCCACCAAGCGCAAAGAGATGAAAGAAATCGCCAAGCTGTCGTTCGGGCCAGGCATTTTCAATATCAACGAGCCGGTGATTTTCGGCATGCCCATTATGCTCAACCCGATCCTCGCGGTGCCGTTTATCATCACACCGCTGGTCACGGGCTCCATCGGCTATTTCGCGACCGTCATGGGCTTTGCCGGTAAAGCCGTGGTGATGGTGCCCTGGACCACGCCGCCTTTGATCAACGCCTGGCTTTCTACTGCGGGCTCGATGGGCGCGGTCGTCACCCAACTGATCTGCATTCTGGTTTCCATTCTTATCTATCTGCCGTTCGTGAAGATAGCCTCGCGCCGCGCTGAGCAGGCGCAGCTCCAGGCCGCCAGCGTCGAAACGGCCAAAAACGCATGAGGCACCCATGAGCGAAAAAACTCTCGTCATCCCGCCGGATTTCATTCTGGGTGCGGCATCGTCCGCGTGGCAGACCGAAGGATGGAGCGGTAAAAAGCCGGGCCAGGACTCCTGGCTCGATCTCTGGTATCAGAACGATCGCCACGTCTGGCATGACGGCTACGGTCCTGCGGGCGCAACCGATCTTATCAACCGCTACGAGGAAGACGTGGCGCTGATGAAACAGGCGGGGTTGACGCACTACCGCACGTCGATCAACTGGTCGCGCTTCTTCACCGATTATGAAAAAGGTATCGTCGATGAAGAGTACGCGGCGTATTACGACCGCTTCCTGGATGCCATCCGCGCGGCGGGCGTCGAGCCGATGATCTGCCTTGAGCATTACGAGCTGCCAGGCTATCTCTTTGAAACCTACGGTGGCTGGTCGTCCAAAAAGGTGGTCGAACTGTTCGTGCTCTACGCCGAAAAAGTGTTCGAGCGTTACCACCACAAAGTGTCGCGCTGGTTTACCTTCAACGAGCCGATTGTGGTGCAGACCCGCGTTTACCTCGACGCGCTGCGCTGGCCGTATGAGCAGAACACCGCCACCTGGATGCAATGGAACCACCATAAAACGCTCGCCACCGCCAAAGTGGTGCGGCTGTTTCGCGAAAAAGGCTATACGGGCAGCGTGGGCGTGATTCTGAACCCGGAAGTGACCTATCCGCGCTCGCGCGCGCCGCATGATGTCCGCGCCGCGGAAATCTACGATCTCTTCTACAACCGCGTTTTCCTCGACCCGCTCGTCAACGGCGACTATCCGCCCGAGCTGGTGCAACTGCTTGAGAAACACGGCGTGGCGTGGGAGTACAGCGAAGAAGAGCTGGCGATTATCCGCGCCAATACCGTCGATGAGCTTGGCATTAACCTCTATTACCCGCATCGCGTTAAAGCGCCGTCGCGCGCCTGGCATCCGGATACGCCGTTTCATCCGGCGTATTACTACGAGCCCTTTGAGCTGCCGGGGCGGCGGATGAATAAATCGCGCGGCTGGGAAATCTATCCGCGCATCATTTACGACATGGCGATGCGCATTAAAAACGACTACGGCAACCTCCCGTGGTTTGTGGCGGAAAGCGGGATGGGGGTGGAAAACGAAGCGCAGTTTCGCAACGCCGATGGCGTGATTGAAGATGACTACCGCATCGCGTTTATCGGCGAGCATCTGTACCAGACGCTGCTGGCGCGCGAGGCGGGCGCGAACTGTCAGGGCTATATGCTATGGGCGTTTACCGACAATGTCTCGCCGATGAACGCGTTTAAAAACCGCTACGGGCTGGTGGAGATCGATTTACAGCACCAGCGCGCCAGACGCGCGAAAAAATCGCTGCGCTGGTATCAGCGCCTGAGCGCGTCGCGCAGCCTGACGCTCACGATTGATGATGAATGGAAATAAGGAGCTGCCAATGAAACGTATCGTCCTGTGCTGTTCTGCCGGTATGTCCACCTCGCTTGTGGTCACGAAAATGGCAAAAACCGCCGCTGAGCGCGGGCTTGAGCTTAACATCTACGCCATTCCCGAGCAGAACCTGCGCGATGAACTGGATCTGCATGGCCGCGATATCCAGGCGGTGCTGCTGGGGCCGCAGGTGCGCTTTAAGCTTGCGGAAAATAAAAAGCTCACCGACGCGCATGAAATCCCGATCGCGGTCATTGATTCTGTCGCCTATGGCACGCTTAACGGCGCGAAAGTTCTCGATCAGGCGTTATCTCTGGTAATCTAACGCGCCTTTCCGCCGCCAGGCGGTAAGCTATATTGGGTCCATTCAGAGCACAGGTGATCACGTGGAGAAGGCTGTCGTTCCGCCGGAGAAAAAGCAGTATCAGGAGATTGGTGAGGATCTGCGCGCGCAAATTATCCAGGGCCACTACCCGGTCGGCTCCCGTCTTCCGCCGGAGCGCAACATTGCCGAAAAATATGGCGTCAGCCGCACCATCGTGCGCGAGGCGTTGCTGATGCTAGAGCTCCAGGGCACGGTGGATATCCGCCAGGGCTCCGGCGTATATGTGATGCGTATTCCGGCAGAGCATGAAGCCGAAGAGGAGCGTTTTTTCTCAAACGATATCGGCCCGTTTGAAATGCTACAGGCGCGGCAACTTCTGGAGAGTAATATCGCCGCGTTCGCGGCCAAAATGGCGACCAAAGCGGATATCGACAACCTCAAGCGCATTCTGGAGCAGGAGCAGCGCGCCATCGCCATGAATGACACCACCCAGGATAACAACAAACTGTTTCATCTGGTGCTGGCGGGTGCGTCGCAGAACCAGATGCTGCTGGCGACGGTGGAAAGTATCTGGCATCACATGGACAGCAGCCCGCTCTGGCAGCAGCTGCGCGCCCATATCGAAACCCGCGCCCATCGCCTGAAATGGCTTGGCGACTATCAGACTCTGCTGGCGGCGCTGCGCCGCCGCGACGTCATGGGCGCCTGGCAGGCGATGTGGCAGCATCTGGAGAACGTCAAAAACAGCCTGATGGAGCTTTCCGACGCTGACGCGCCCGATTTCGACGGCTATCTCTTCGAGTCGGTGCCGATTTTCCAGGGGAAACTGCAATGAGCGCAGTGCAAAACGTTAACATCGTGCCGTTATATGAGGCTCCGCAGCATGCGGAGCAGGTGACTGACTGGCTGTGGCAGGCGTTCGGCGCGTCAATGCCGCGCGCGTTTTTTGCAAGCATCGTGACGCACAGCCAGCGGCCCGGCCAGCTGCCGCTCACGTTCGTGGCGCTTGAGGGCGAAACGCTGCTCGGCACCGTCGGGCTGTGGCGCTGTGATTTGATAAGCCGTCAGGATCTCTTTCCGTGGCTGGCGGCGCTCTATATCGACGAGGCGCAGCGCGGTAAAGGGCTTGGCGGGGCGTTACAGCGCGCGGTTATCGACTACGCGCGCGATAATGGGTTTCCGGCGCTGTTTCTCTACTCCGCCTGCCGCGATTATTACGAGCGTTTCGGCTGGGCGTATATCGGCGACGGCCTGGACTACCCGGACCAGACCGTGCATCTCTATCGCTATGATTTATCCGATTCCGCCGGTGCCACTACCGAGTGACGGCGTACCAGCGTCGGGGTGAAGAGATTGGTGATTTCCGGCGCCGGGCGATTATCCGCCAGCGCTAACGCCAGCTCCGCCGCCTGCGTCGCCATCGTGACTATCGGATAGCGGATCGTGGTCAACCGCGGACGCACATAGCGCGACACCAGCACATCATCAAACCCAATCAGCGAAATCGTCTGCGGCACCGCAATACCGTTATCGTTCAACACGCCCATCGCGCCCGCCGCCATCGAGTCGTTATAACAGGCCACGGCGGTGAACTGTTTCCCCTGGCCGAGCAGTTCGGTCATCGCCTGTTCGCCGCCGCTTTCATCGGGTTCAGCCCAGGCGACCAGCCGGTCGTTGCACGGCAGGTCGTGCTCGCGCAGCGCGTCGTAATACCCTTGCAGGCGGTCGTCGGCATCGGAAATCGCATGATTCGAGCACAGATAGCCGATGCGCGTGTGGCCCTGCTGTATGAGATGCCGGGTGGCGAGCCACGCGCCGTAGCGGTCGTCGAGCGCCACGCAGCGCGCTTCAAAACCGGGCAGGATGCGGTTAATCAGCACCATGCCGGGGATCTGTTTCATCAGCGGGATAAGATCCGCGTCGGGGATCATTTTGGTATGTACCACCAGCGCCGCGCAGCGGTGGCGGATCAGCTGTTCAATCGCCTGACGCTCTTTCTGCTCGCTATGGTAGCCGTTGCCGATAAGCAGGAAATTGCCGGTGTGGTAGGCCACTTGCTCTACCGCTTTGACCATCGCCCCAAAGAACGGGTCGGAGACATCGCCCACCACGAGGCCGATGGTTTCGGTCGTCTGCTGCGCCAGCGCGCGGGCGTTGGCGTTGGGGTGGTAGTTGAGCTGCTCCATCGCGCTCAGCACCGCCTGACGTGAGGCGTCGCTGGCTTTGGGAGAATCATTAATCACGCGGGAGACCGTGGCGACAGAGACTCCTGCCAGTCGCGCAACATCCTTAATCGTCGCCATTCAATACCTTCAGGGTAAGCGTTTACACAGCATTTAGTGTTACGGAAAAGCGCAGCCACTTCAAGCCGCATGCCGGACGGGCGGGCGATTGCTCACAAAAGCCTGCGCCGCAATGAAAGAGGAAAAGCGCGCGGATGTAACCAGAAAAAGGCAAATAATTTCAGATAAAACCTTTAGTTACACTTTGCGAAGGGCTGTTGCGATTGGTGGCTGGCGGGCAGTGTGGACGGGTTGCTACATTTGAGATCCCAGAGGTATTGATAGGTGAAGTCAGCAACTTAGCTGATCACAACACTTACACCAACCTGCGCGGATGCGCAGGTTTTTTTTTGCCTCTTTTTCGCTCCGCGCGACCCTTTCGCCGCTCCATTCTACCGCTGCCGTGACGCCCGGCGCCTGCCCTGCCAATTTCTCCTGTCGCCCCTGTCCGCCGAGTCGTGTAATCTGCGCTAACTATACTTACCCCCCGCTAAAGGAAAACAAAGGGCGTTGATATGGTTTTAAAATTCTTTCGTTGGCTGTTCCGTTTGCTCTTTCGTATCCAGGTATATGGAGATACCGGGCCGCTGAGTCAGGAGCGCGTACTCATCACGCCAAACCACGTCTCGTTTCTCGACGGCGCGCTGATGGCGCTGTTCCTGCCTGTGCGGCCGGTATTCGCGGTCTATAGCGCTATCAGCGAGCAGTGGTATATGCGCGCGCTGAAGCCGATTATCGACTTCGTCCCGCTCGACCCGACCAAACCGATGTCGGTGAAGCAGCTGGTGCGTCTCGTCGGGCAGGGGCGTCCGGTCGTGATTTTCCCGGAAGGCCGTATCTCCATCAGCGGCTCGCTGATGAAAATCTACGACGGCGCGGGGTTTGTCGCGGCGAAATCGCAGGCGACGGTGATCCCGGTGCGTATCGAAGGCGCGGAGCTGACGTTTTTCAGCCGCCTGAAAGGCCTTGTGAAACGCCGCGTCTTCCCGCGTATCTCTATCCACATTCTGCCGCCGACGTCCATTCCGATGCCCGACGCGCCGAAAGCGCGCGACCGCCGCAAAATGGCGGGCGAGATGCTGCATCAGGTGATGATGGAAGCGCGCATGGCGGCGCGCCCGCGTGAAACGCTGTTTGAGGCGCTCATCAACGCGCAAAAGCGCTACGGCGAGAGCAAAAACTGTCTGGAAGATATCAACTTCAAGCCGGACACCTACCGTAGCCTGATGATGAAAACGCTGTTTGTCGGGCGCATTCTCGATAAATACAGCGCGCCGCGCGAGGCCATCGGTTTAATGCTGCCGAACGCCAGCATCAGCGCCGCGGTGATTTTCGGCGCGGTGATGCGCGGGCGGATCCCGGCGATGATGAACTACACGGCGGGCGTGCAGGGGCTGACCAGCGCCATCACGGCGGCGCAGATCAAAACCATTTTCACCTCGCGCCAGTTCCTGGATAAAGGCAAGCTCTGGCATCTGCCGGAGCAGATAACCTCTGTGCGCTGGGTTTTCCTCGAAGATCTGAAAGGCGAAGTCACGGCGAAGGACAAAGCGTGGATCTTCGCGCATCTGCTGATGCCGCGCCTGGCCCAGGTGGAGCAACAGCCGGAAGACGCGGCGCTGATCCTTTTTACCTCGGGCTCGGAAGGCAACCCGAAAGGCGTGGTGCACAGCCACAAGAGCCTGCTGGCGAACGTCGAGCAGATCCGCACCATCGCGGATTTCACCGCCGACGACAAATTTATGTCGGCGCTGCCGCTGTTCCACTCCTTCGGCCTGACGGTCGGGCTTCTCACGCCGCTGCTGACTGGCGCGGAAGTCTTCCTCTACCCGAGCCCGCTGCATTACCGCGTGGTGCCGGAGCTGGTGTATGACCGCAACTGTACGGTGATTTTCGGCACCTCGACGTTCCTCGGCCACTACGCGCGCTTTGCGCATCCGTATGATTTCCATATGGTGCGCTACGTCGTGGCCGGGGCGGAAAAGCTTCAGGAAAGCACCAAACGCATCTGGCAGGACAAATTCGGCCTGCGCATTCTCGAAGGCTACGGCGTGACCGAGTGCGCGCCGGTGGTGTCCATTAACGTGCCGATGGCGGCGAAACCAGGCACGGTCGGGCGCATTCTGCCCGCGATGGACGCGCGTCTTGTCGAGGTGCCGGGCATTGAGCAAGGCGGACGTTTGCAGCTCAAAGGCCCGAACATCATGAAAGGCTATCTGCGCGTGGAAAACCCTGGCGTGCTGGAAGCGCCGGCGGCGGAAAACGCGCAGGGCGTCAGCGAACCGGGCTGGTACGATACCGGCGATATCGTCGCGTTCGACGAACAGGGTTTCGTACAGATCCAGGGGCGCGCCAAACGCTTTGCGAAAATCGCGGGCGAGATGGTGTCGCTTGAGATGGTCGAAGGCCTGGCGCTGGCCGTCTCGCCGGAGAAAATGCACGCCACCGCCATTAAGCACGACGCCGCGAAAGGTGAAGCGCTGGTGCTCTTTACGACCGATCCTGAGCTGAGCCGCGAAAAACTGGCGCAGCAGGCGCGCAGCAGCGGCGTGCCGGAGCTGGCGGTGCCGCGCGATATCCGCTTCCTCAAACAGCTGCCGTTACTGGGCAGCGGCAAGCCTGATTTCGTGTCGCTGAAGAAAATCGTCGACGAGGAAGAGGCCCACCATGCCTGATTCGCATAGCCACAACGGCTCGCTGTTTTCGCGGGGAATGATGGCGGTGATCGCCGCCCAGTTTCTCTCGGCCTTCGGCGATAACGCGCTGCTGTTTGCCACGCTCGCGCTGCTCAAGCAACAGCTCTACCCGGACTGGAGCCAGCCGGTGCTGCAGATGGTCTTCGTCTGCGCCTATATCCTGCTGGCGCCGTTTGTCGGCCAGGTGGCGGACAGCTTCTCGAAAGGGCGCGTGATGATGGTCGCCAACGGCCTGAAGCTCCTCGGCGCGGCGCTTATCGTTTTTGGCGTCAACCCGTTTGCTGGTTATACGCTGGTGGGCGTCGGCGCGGCGGCGTACTCGCCCGCCAAATACGGCATTCTTGGCGAGATTACGACCGGCGATCGGCTGGTGAAAGCGAACGGGTTGATGGAGTCATCGACCATCGCGGCCATCCTGATTGGCTCGATGGCGGGCGGTATGCTGGCGGACTGGCACGTCGGGGCTGCGCTCGGCGTTTGCGCGCTGGCCTATGCGGGCGCGGTGGCGGCGAACTTCCTTATCCCGGCGCTCGGTGCCGCGCGCCCAGGGCAATCCTGGCGTTTCGGCCCGATGACGCGCAGCTTCTTTAACGCCTGTCGCGAACTGTGGCATAACGACGAAACGCGCTTCTCGCTGGTGGGCACCAGCATGTTCTGGGGCGCGGGGGTGACGCTGCGTTTTCTGCTGGTGTTGTGGGTGCCTGTCGCGCTCGGCATTACGGATAACGCCACGCCGACGTATCTTAACGCGATGGTGGCGGTCGGTATCGTGGTGGGCGCGGGCGCGGCGGCGAAGCTGGTCACGCTTGAGCGCGTATCGCGCTGCATGCCTGCGGGCATTCTGATTGGCGTCGCGGTTATCTTTTTCTCGCTCCAGCAGGCGGCGCTGCCGGCCTATCTGTTGCTGCTGCTGATAGGCTTTTTCGGTGGTTTCTTCGTGGTGCCGCTCAACGCGCTGTTGCAGGAGCGCGGCAAGCGCTCTGTCGGCGCAGGCAATGCGATTGCGGTGCAAAACCTCGGCGAGAACACCGCGATGCTGCTGATGCTGGGCCTCTATTCGCTGGCGGTGAAACTCTCGCTGCCGGTGGTGGGGATTGGCGTCGGCTTTGGCGCGATTTTCGCGCTGGCCATCGCCGGGCTCTGGCTGTGGCGGCGTAAACAGTAAAAAAAAGACCCGCTCAGGCGGGTCTTTTTACTAATGGCGATGACGTCTTACGGCGCCGGATAGGTATAGATCTGATGCACCGCTTCCAGCTCCGCCAACACCTCTTCATTCAGTGTCAGATGCAGACTTTCGACGTTGGTTTTCAGCTGTTCCATTGTCGTCGCGCCGAGCAGCGTACTGGCCACAAAGGCCTGCTGGCGCACGAACGCCAGCGCCATCTGCGCCGGATCCAGCCCGTGTCGTTTCGCCACGTCCACATAAGCGGCGACCGCTTTCTGCGACTGCTCGCTGCTGTAGCGCGTAAAGCGGCTAAAGAGCGTATTGCGCGCGCCAGCGGGTTTCGCGCCGTTCAGGTATTTCCCGGTCAGCGTGCCGAACGCCAGCGCAGAATAGGCCAGCAGCTCCACGCCTTCATACTGGCTCACTTCCGCCAGTCCCACCTCAAAGCTGCGGTTCAGCAGGCTGTACGGATTCTGGATGGTGACGATGCGCGGCAGATCGTGTTTATCCGCCAGGTGCAGGTAGCGCATCACGCCAAACGCGGTTTCGTTGGAGACGCCGATATAGCGGATTTTCCCGGCGCGCTGGAATTCCGCCAGCGCTTCGAGGGTTTCCAGCAGCGTGACGACCGGCGTGCTGTCAGTCCAACTGTAGCCGAGCTTGCCGAAGCAGTTGGTCGGGCGCTGCGGCCAGTGCACCTGATAAAGATCGAGGTAGTCAGTCTGTAAACGTTTCAGGCTGGCGTCGAGCGCGTCGCGGATATTTTTGCGATCCAGCGCCTGGTTAGGCCGGATGCCGCTGTCGCTGTTGCGGCTCGGGCCGCTGACCTTCGAGGCGATAATCAGCTTTTCGCGATTGGCGCGTTTTTTCAGCCAGTTGCCGACATAGGTTTCCGTCAGGCCCTGGGTTTCCGGGCGCGGCGGGACGGGATACATTTCGGCGACATCAATCAGGTTTATGCCCTGGCTTACGGCGTAATCGAGCTGTTCATGGGCGTCGGCTTCGCTGTTTTGTTCACCAAAAGTCATGGTTCCCAGCCCCAGCGTGCTGACTTCAAGTGAGCTATGAGGGATACGGTGATAATGCATAGCCAGCCTACCTTCTGTTGTTCAGTCCGCGTCAGGCCATTCCTGACAAAGGAATATAAACATGGCAGAGGGGAGACAAAAGGAAAAGAGGGAAGGGAGAAAAAACCAAAAGGTCAGCGCGATGCTGACCTTTTATTTAGCGCTCAATGATTTGCGAAACCTGATCGCGGTTAATCTGCATCTCGTTGCCCTGCGGGTCGCGATAGCTCACCAGCCCGGTTTCGTCATCCACCTGCGGTTTACCTTCGGTCAGGATCATACGGCCATCTTTGGTCGCCATGACGTAATCACTGCTACAGCCTGAAACCGCGAAGGCCAATCCGACGGCAGAAATTGCTACAGCCCATTTATTCATTGTTTTTCGCCTCATCAGGAAGGGGTCCACGTAGAGTCTAGTAAAAAACAGCGAGGCGACGCGAAAAAGCGGCAAATTCTTAAAAGCACAGGGGAATAAACAAAAACGCTCCCGAAGGAGCGTCTGTGTTACAGCGGTTTTTTCTTGTTGCGCAGCAGATTGAGGCTTTCCACCGCGATAGAGAAAAACATCGCGAAGTAGATGTAGCCTTTCGGCACGTGAATATCGAAACTTTCCAGCATCAGGGTGAAGCCCACCAGGATCAGGAAGGAGAGCGCCAGCATTTTTACCGAAGGGTGCCGTTCGACAAACTCGCCGATAGGGCGCGCGGCAAACATCATGACGCCTACGGCAATCACTACCGCCGCCATCATGATAAACAGATGATCGGAGAGGCCCACTGCGGTAATGACGGAATCCAGACTGAAGATAATATCCAGCAGCATGATCTGGACGATGGCGCCGAAGAAAGAGTGAACGTTGGTTTTTAGCCCTTCCTCTTCGCCCTCGATCGTTTCGTGGATCTCTTTACTGGCCTTCCAGATGAGGAACAGGCCGCCCAGCAGCAGGATCAGATCCCGCATCGAAATGGCCTGATCGAACACCGTAAACAGCGGATTGGTAAGCCGCACCACCCAGGCGATCGACGCCAGCAGCGCGAGGCGCATGATCATCGCGGCGCCGAGGCCCAGCTTGCGCGCCAGCGCCTGCTGCGATTTCGGCAGCTTCGCCACAACAAGCGAGAGAAAAATAATATTGTCGATCCCCAGTACAATCTCCAGCAGCGTCAGCGTACCGAGCGCCAGCCAGGCATTAGGATCGGTTATCCATGCAAACAACATTCAAAAAGTCCTGCTCAAAGAAACAAAACGCTAATTATATGCGTCTGAGGCAGGCTGTTGACAAAAATTTAAGGTGTTTATAACAAAAAATGACGCGCCAGCAGGGCGGCGGTGAAGTTCTTCTTCAGATAAAAGCCGCGCGGCAACGTCATGATGGGCTCGCCGTGGACGCCGAACGCTGGCGTCAGCGCTTTACTGTTGGCGGCTTTCGGGCGCAGCTGTAGCACTTCGCCGTGGCGGGCAGTAATGCGCTCTACCTGACCTAAAACAATGAGATCCATTAATTCTTCCCAGTCGCGGCGCAGCTGTTCTTCTTCCTGCGCCGACGGGCTCCAGAGCAGCGGCGCGCCGACGCGGCGCTCGCCGAGGGGGATCGCGCGCTCGCCTTCCACCGGCACCCACAGGACGCGCTTAAGCTTATGGCGCACGTGGCTCGTTTCCCACGTCACGCCGGTGTTGCCGGTGAGCGGCGCGACACAGACAAAAGTGGTTTCAAGCGGGCGTCCCTGGCGGTCTACGGGGATCGTTTTCAGTTCCACGCCGATAGCGGCGAAATCCTGTTCCGGTTTGCTGCCTGCGCTGGCACCGAGCCAGCGTTCCAGCAGAACGCCCGTCCAGCCTTTATCGCGCCGCAAATCCGCTGGCGTTTCGAGCCCCGCCAGCGCCGCCAGCTCACCAAGCGTTAGCCCGGCCAGCTGCTGCGCCTGGCCCAGCAGCTGCGCTTCATCTTCGGGCGGCCGGGCGAGGGGAGCGAGAGAAACCATAAAAAACACCTTCTGTTTAAAAAATGAACAGCAAAAAGCCTGCTTGTGGAAAGAGTTTATCTGCTTGTGAGCAAACAAGACAATGCTATGATTTAAAATGATTTTTAACGTTAAGAAAGAAATTTCTCGCGTCGAAAACCGAGGTTGTTCAAATCTGGTCACCGACAATAAACAGGATCTTACACCAGTTTATCCACAGAAAAATGGGATAACTGTGTAAATCCCCCACTACTGTTTCGATTTACAGCCTTGACGACAGGGGAAAACCGTCTTTTTCCGCAAATTGTGTCTAACTTATTGGCATAATCTGTGGATAAAAACGACGCTGGTCGATCTTTCATCAGAGTAAGGATCTCCAGTGTGACGATCGTCACATTGCGCAGTGAGTATCATGCTTTTTTAAATTTAATCTTTTGAATAGCAATACAATTTTATCTATAAGAATTATCCTTGGTTCAGGGTTGTTTTGGGTTTTCCCTGGGTAATAAGCTACTTCTTCACAAAGATATCCACAGAAAAAGTGAATAAAAGCCAGGTTCATCCCTGCTACCTGTTTATAACCCCGCATATTTTTGTGAGTTATTCAAATGTTATTCCTGTTCACACCCGCTAACAGAGTGGTTTACCGTCAATGAGGAGTATGAAACAATCGTTACTATCCAGGTTTATTTTGAGGTAGTCCGGTGATCGATGATGATGGCTACCGCCCGAATGTTGGTATCGTGATCTGTAATCGTCAGGGGCAGGTAATGTGGGCCAGACGTTTTGGTCAGCACTCCTGGCAATTTCCGCAAGGCGGCATTAATCCTGGCGAGTCGGCGGAGCAGGCGATGTACCGCGAGCTTTTCGAAGAGGTCGGCTTACAGCGAAAAGATGTGCGTATCCTTGCCACAACCCGAAACTGGTTACGTTACAAATTACCAAAACGTTTGGTGCGTTGGGACACAAAGCCGGTATGTATCGGCCAGAAACAAAAGTGGTTTCTTCTGCAGTTAATGAGCAACGATGCCGATATCAACATGCAAACCAGCAGTACGCCAGAATTTGACGGCTGGCGGTGGGTGAGCTTCTGGTATCCGGTGCGCCAGGTCGTCTCCTTTAAGCGCGATGTTTATCGTCGGGTCATGAAGGAGTTCGCAAGCGTAGTGATGCCGATGCAGGAGAGCGCGCCACCGCAGCGTAATCCTTCGCCTGCCTGGCGACGTAAAAGAGGTTAAGCCACGCAAATTATGCTCACCCGGTTGCGAGAAATAGTCGAGAAAGTTGCCAGCGCCCCGCGCCTCAACGAGGCGCTGGATATTCTTGTCACGGATATTTGCCTTGCGATGGATACCGAAGTCTGTTCGGTTTATCTCGCCGACCACGACCGGCGTTGCTATTACCTGATGGCGACCCGGGGGCTTAAAAAACCGCGCGGGCGTACCGTCACGCTTGCCTTCGACGAGGGCATCGTCGGGCTGGTCGGTCGCCTCGCCGAGCCGATTAACCTCGCGGACGCGCAAAAACACCCCAGCTTTAAATACATTCCTTCCGTGCGCGAAGAACGCTTTCGCGCCTTTCTCGGCGTGCCGATTATTCAGCGCCGCCAGCTGCTTGGCGTATTAGTCGTCCAGCAGCGCGAGCTGCGTCAGTACGACGAGAGCGAAGAGTCATTCCTGGTAACGCTCGCCACCCAGATGGCGGCCATTCTGTCGCAGTCGCAGCTTACCGCGCTGTTTGGTCAGTACCGCCAGACCCGTATTCGCGCGCTGCCGGCTTCGCCGGGAGTGGCGATAGCCCAGGGCTGGATGGACGCCACGTTGCCGCTCATGGAGCAAGTGTACGAAGCCTCCACGCTCGACACGGGGCTTGAGCGTGAACGTCTCACCACCGCGCTGGAAGAGGCCGCAGGCGAATTTCGTCGCTACAGTAAACGCTTTGCCGCCGGTGCACAGAAAGAGACAGCGGCGATTTTCGATCTCTACTCGCACCTGTTATCGGACGCGCGGCTGCGTCGTGAACTCTACGACGAGGTGGATAAAGGCTCGGTCGCCGAGTGGGCGGTGAAAAAGGTCATTGAGAAATTCGCCGAGCAGTTTGCCGCGCTCAATGATGGTTATCTCAAAGAGCGCGCCGGCGATCTGCGCACGCTCGGGCAGCGCCTGCTGTTCCACCTTGACGATAACATCCAGAGCCCCAACACCTGGCCTGAGCGCTTCGTGCTGGTGGCGGACGAACTTTCCGCGACCACGCTTGCCGAACTGCCGCATGACCGGTTAATGGGCGTCGTGGTACGCGACGGAGCGGCGAACTCCCATGCCGCCATTATGGTGCGCGCGATGGGCATCCCGACCGTCATGGGCGCGGATATCCAGCCTTCGGTGCTGCATCACCGTATGCTGGTGGTGGATGGCTACCGCGGCGAGTTGCTGGTCGACCCGAGCCCGGTATTGTTACATGAATATCAGCGGCTCATCAGCGAAGAGAACGAGCTTAGCCGCCTCGCGGAAGACTACGTCGACCAGCCTGCCTGTCTTAAAAGCGGCGAGCGGGTGCAGGTCATGCTGAATGCGGGCCTGAGCCCGGAGCATGAAGAGAAGCTCGGCAGCCGTATCGACGGGATTGGTCTCTACCGCACTGAAATCCCTTTCATGTTGCAAAGCGGCTTTCCGTCGGAAGAAGAGCAGGTGGCGCAGTATCAGGGCATGTTGCAGATGTTTAACGACAAGCCGGTAACGCTGCGCACGCTGGACGTCGGCGCTGATAAACAGCTGCCTTATATGCCTATAAGCGAAGAAAACCCGTGTCTCGGCTGGCGCGGCATTCGTATTACGCTCGATCAGCCTGAGATCTTTTTGATCCAGGTGCGCGCCATGCTGCGTGCTAACGCGGCGACGGGTAACCTCAGTATTCTGCTGCCGATGATCACCAGCATCGATGAAGTGGACGAAGCGCGTCGGCTCATCGATCGCGCGGGTCGCGAAATGGAAGAGATGCTCGGCTATGAGATCCCCAAACCCCGGCTCGGCGTGATGGTGGAAGTCCCGTCGATGCTCTTTATGCTGCCTCACCTGGCCCGCCGCATTGACTTCATCTCCGTCGGCACCAATGACCTAACCCAGTATCTGCTGGCGGTAGACCGCAACAATACGCGTGTCGCCAGCCTGTATGACAGCCTGCATCCGGCGATGCTGCGCGCGCTGAAGATGATTGCGCTTGAGGCGCAGCGTCTCGGCATTGATCTCTGCCTGTGCGGCGAAATGGCAGGCGACCCGATGTGCGTCGCGCTGCTGGTCGGCATGGGCTATCACCATCTTTCCATGAACGGCCGCTCGGTCGCCCGTGTTAAGTACCTGCTACGCCATATCACCCTGGAAGAAGCCGAGACGCTGAGCGGTCGCAGCCTCGAATCCCAGTCGGCTACCGAAGTGCGCCATCAGGTGGCGGCGTTTATGGAACGTCGCGGCATGGGCGGCTTGATCCGCGGCGGTCTGTAACGCCGCGACAGCGCATGCTCTTACACATCTTTTACAACTTCCTGACCTCGCCCACGCTGGGCTTTATGCTATGATTCGCTGCCTCAGGAGCGTCCGGAAAAGGGCGCAGCATCTCACCCGCTGTCCACTTTCAGCGGGATAACAACAGGTTTTGGTGACAGATGAATAGTGGCTATCTGCATTTTCCCGATTTTGATCCGGTAATTTTCTCGCTTGGGCCGGTTTCGCTTCACTGGTACGGACTGATGTATCTGGTGGGCTTTGTCTTCGCCATGTGGCTCGCCGTTCGTCGCGCGAATCGTCCCGGCAGCGGCTGGACGAAAAACGAAGTTGAAAACCTGCTGTACGCGGGCTTCCTCGGCGTTTTCCTCGGTGGCCGTATCGGTTACGTGCTGTTTTATAACCTGCCGCTGTTCCTTGAAAACCCGCTCTATCTGTTCCGCGTCTGGGATGGCGGGATGTCCTTCCACGGCGGGCTTATCGGCGTTATCTGCGTCATGATCTGGTTTGCGAAGCGTACTAAACGTAACTTCTTCCAGGTTTCCGATTTTATCGCGCCGCTGATCCCGTTTGGGCTTGGCGCGGGCCGCCTGGGCAACTTTATCAACGGTGAACTGTGGGGCCGCGTCGATCCCGGCTTCCCTTACGCCATGCTTTTCCCTGGCTCGCGCAGCGAAGATATCAGCCTGCTGGCCACACATCCGGAATGGCAATCGCTGTTTAATACTTACGGCGTGCTGCCGCGTCACCCGTCGCAGCTTTATGAGCTGTTCCTGGAAGGCATCGTG
This sequence comes from Cronobacter dublinensis subsp. dublinensis LMG 23823, assembly GCF_001277235.1. Classification (NCBI taxonomy): domain Bacteria; kingdom Pseudomonadati; phylum Pseudomonadota; class Gammaproteobacteria; order Enterobacterales; family Enterobacteriaceae; genus Cronobacter; species Cronobacter dublinensis. Next base: position 3,612,889 of record NZ_CP012266.1, on the reverse strand, counting down.
CTCTTCATCATCCTTAACCTGTTTATCCGCAAGCCGCGCCCGATGGGGGCTGTTTCCGGTCTGTTCCTGATAGGTTATGGCGCTTTCCGCATTATCGTTGAATTTTTCCGTCAGCCGGACGCGCAGTTTACCGGCGAGTGGGTGCAGTACATCAGCATGGGGCAGATTCTCTCCATTCCGATGATTGTCGCAGGCGCAGCCATGATGGTCTGGGCTTATCGCCGCCGCCCACAGCAGCAACTTTCGTGAGATGCCATGAAACAGTACCTTGAACTGATGAACAAAGTGCTCCATGAGGGAGCACAAAAAGATGACCGTACCGGCACCGGTACGCTCTCTATTTTCGGCCACCAGATGCGTTTTAACTTGCAGGAAGGCTTCCCGCTGGTTACCACAAAACGTTGTCATTTACGCTCCATCATCCATGAGCTGCTCTGGTTTCTGAAAGGCGATACCAACATCGCCTATCTACATGAAAACAATGTTACCATCTGGGACGAGTGGGCAGACGAAAACGGCGATCTGGGCCCGGTTTACGGCAAACAGTGGCGTTCATGGGCTGCGCCTGATGGTCGCCATATCGACCAGCTTGAGACAGTGCTGAATCAACTGAAAAACGATCCCGATTCGCGCCGTATTATCGTGTCCGCCTGGAACGTGGGCGAACTGGATAAAATGGCGCTGGCGCCTTGCCACGCGTTTTTCCAGTTCTACGTGGCGAATGGCAAGCTCTCCTGCCAGCTTTATCAGCGCTCCTGCGACGTCTTCCTCGGCCTGCCTTTCAACATCGCCAGCTATGCGCTTCTGGTGCACATGATGGCGCAGCAGTGCGATCTTGAACCCGGCGATTTCGTCTGGACGGGCGGGGATACGCACCTCTACAGCAACCATCTGGAGCAGGCGCGTCTGCAACTTACCCGTGAGCCGCGTCCGCTGCCGAAGCTGGTTATCAAGCGTAAACCGGAATCGCTCTTTGACTACCGATTCGAGGATTTCGAACTGGAAGGCTATGATCCTCATCCGGCTATCAAAGCGCCTGTCGCGATCTAACGCTACCCTGCCATAACCGACGCCAGCGCGCGTCGGTTTTTTTATCCCTGTTGTCGATTTTTCGGCACATCTTCCGCCGCTTTTGCAACCCCGTGCAATATGGCGAATTTCTTTCGAGACGTCTTCCGGTTCTGTTTATCAATGCTGGTCACTATTAACCGTGGTGGCACACTTGCGCCATGAACAGAAAACAGCAGGGCTACAGCCTCATTGAAGTCATGGTGGTGCTGGTCATCGTTATCAGCATGAGCGCGGCGGGCGTTTACGGCTGGCAGCGCTGGCAACAGCAGCAGCGCTTATGGCAGACCGCACAGCAAACGCGTGATTTCCTTGAACAGCTCAGGGAGGATGCTAACTGGCGTAACGTAGACTACAAGCTCTGGTTGCAGCGCGAGCCGCAGGGCTGGTGTCTCGGGACGCAGGCAAGTGGAGAGCAAACGTGCCGCAAGGGTACAAAAAATCAGTTCTCGCCTCCCTGGCCGGAGGTGGACATCAGCGAGATGACGCCGGGGCTGGCTTTTTTTGGCTTACGGAATACGGCCTGGCCCGGTCATCTCATTTTGCGTAATGGTGCGGGCGAATGGCGGATCATTATTTCTGTCTGGGGACGTATCCGGTTGTGTGAGCCGGGCGAGGGAACGTCATGCATCTGAACGAGAAAGGGTTTTCGCTGCTTGAGATGCTCATTGCTCTTGGGATCAGCAGCGTGCTGCTAACCGGCGCCGCCAGACTGTTACCGGCGCTGCAGCTCGGCGTATTGCGCCAGGCCCAGCAAACGCTTTTGCAGGAAGAGCTCTGGCAGCTGGCTTTTACGGTGGGTAAACAGATACAGCGGGCCGGTTATTGTAACGGCACCTGCCAGGGCAATGCGCTGCAACTTAACAGCGACGGCACCTGTTTACTGGTGCAGTGGGATGCTAACAGTAACGGCCGTTTTGAAGGTGCCCCTTCAACTGACGCAGAGCAGACCGGATACCGCCTGCGTGAAGGCAGTCTGGAAACGCAGCGCGGCGCGGCCTCTTGCGAAGGTAAAGGATGGGAGAAAATGACTAATCCCGCCATGGTGCGAATCGATAGGTTTCAGGTGCAGGAAAAACGCCGGCCCGGTTACGCGCCGCTGTTTTTAGTGAAATTAAGGGCAACGGTGCTGCGCTATCACGGCGAGTCGGTATTGGTTGAGCATAGCGTTAGCGGATTTAACCTCTGAATGCAGGGAGACAAGGATGTCCACCATTTCTATGGTTCTGGCTTTTCTGCTGTTGGGCAGCCTCCTGCTGGGTGGATTGCAGCAGCAGCTCGATAGCCGTTTTGGCCGGGCAGCAAACGAAAGCGCAGCAATCAAAGCGTTCAATGCTTCGCTCTCGGCCCAGGCGCTGTCGCAGTACCGGCGCTGGCAATTCACGCCGCAGTGGCAATGTCAGCCGTTGCCTGAAGTGGGCGGCAGGGCCTGCGTCAGGCAGACAGAAACGCACGTGTTGGTCGCGTCACAGGGGGCGCAGGAGAGTGCTGTACCCATCACGCTCTGGCGCTGGGCGCAGGCCGACGGAGAGACGCTGCGCTTTATACCGCGTGGCTGGAGCGATTTTTGTCCGCTGGCAGAGATTAAACAATGCCAGCTGCCATGAAGCCATCCCGCCAGGCCGGGTTTAGCCTGCCGGAAGTTCTGGTTTCGCTGGTTCTGTTTATCATCGTCATCGGCGCGTTAACCGGTTACTACCAGACGCTGGCGCAGGGGTTCCTTTACCAGTGGCACTATCGGCAGCTCTGGCGTTTTGCGAGCCAGCAGGCAGAAATTAGCCCGCCGCCCCTGGCGGAGGGCTGGAAAGCGACGCGGGTGGAGACTTCCGTAGCGGGATGTGTCAGCATTTCGGTTATTGTGTCGAGCCCTGGGGGCAGGCAAGGGCAGCTCAGGCGTTTACATTGCCCTACTGAAAAGTAGTAGTCAGGAGTCACTATGTTACGGGTTTATCACTCCAACCGGCTTGATGTGTTGGAGGCGATCATGGAGTTCATTGTTGAACAACAGCCGCTTCCCGATCCTTTCGAGCCCGAAATCGTCCTGGTGCAGAGCACCGGCATGGCGCAGTGGTTGCAGATGAGCCTGGCACAGAAATTCGGCATCGCCGCGAATATTGAGTTTCCGCTTCCGGCAAGTTTCATCTGGGACATGTTCGTTCGCGTATTGCGTGATATTCCGCAGGAAAGCGCCTTTACCAAGCAAAATATGAGCTGGAAGCTGATGAAGCTGCTGCCGGGCATGCTCGCATCGCCAGATTTCGACATGCTGCGTCACTACCTTCACGATGACGAAGACAAGCGTAAGCTCTTCCAGCTCGCTTCACGCGTGGCCGATCTCTACGATCAATATCTGGTGTATCGCCCGGAATGGCTGACGCGGTGGGAAGCGGGTGATATGGTCGATGGTCTCGGCGAGCCGCAGCGCTGGCAGGCGCCGCTCTGGCAGGCATTGGTGCAGCATACCGCAGCGTTGGGGCAGCCGCAGTGGCATCGCGCCAACCTGTATCAGCGTTTTATTAATACGCTTGAAAACGCGCAATCCTGCCCGGAAGGGCTTCCCGCGCGCGTGTTCATCTGCGGCATTTCGGCGCTACCGCCGGTTTATTTACAGGCGCTACAGGCGTTGGGCAAACATATCGATGTCCACCTGCTCTTCACAAACCCGTGCCGTTATTACTGGGGCGACATTCAGGATCCCGCCTTCCTCGCGCGCCTGTTAAGCCGCCAGCGTAAGCTGCATGCGCGGGAAGGCACCGCGCCGCTTTTCAAAAATAGCGAAGCGGCGCCCGCCTTGTTTAATGAAGAAGGCGAACAGGAGGTAGGGAACCCGCTGTTAGCCTCCTGGGGCAAGCTGGGCCGCGATTATACCTATCTGCTTTCCGGCCTTGAGCGGTTCGAAGAGATGGATGTGTTTGTTGATATCGAACCCGACAATCTGCTGCACAGCCTGCAATTTGATCTGCTGGAGCTGCGCAATCAGGCGCTGGCGGGCGTGACGCTCGAAGAGTTTGAGCGCAGCGACGCAAAACGCTGTCTCCATCCAGAAGATCGCAGCATTACCGTGCATGTTTGCCACAGCCCGCAGCGGGAAGTCGAAATCCTGCACGATCAGCTGTTGCAAATGCTGGAGGCGGATCCGCAGCTCACGCCGCGCGACATCATCGTGATGGTCGCGGATATCGACAGCTACAGCCCTTTTATCCAGGCCGTCTTTGGCAGCGCAAGCCAGGAGCGCTATCTGCCATTCGCCATTTCAGATCGCCGCGCCCGCCAGGCGCACCCGGCGCTGCAGGCGTTTATTACGCTGCTCTCACTGCCTGACAGCCGCTTTGTATCGGAAGACGTACTGGCATTGCTTGAAGTGCCGTCGCTCTCCGCCCGCTTTAATATCAGCGAAGAAGGGCTGCGTTTCCTGCGCCAGTGGGTCAATGAATCCGGGGTGCGTTGGGGTATGGATGACGACAACGTGCGTGAACTGGAACTGCCTGCGACGGGCCAGCACACCTGGCAGTTCGGTCTTACTCGTATGCTGCTGGGCTATGCCATGGAAAGCCATCTTGGCGAATGGCAATCGGTACTGCCCTATGATGAATCCAGCGGGCTGATTGCCGAGCTGGTCGGCCACCTTGCCGAACTTTTGATGCAGCTTAATCTCTGGCGCAAGGGGCTCTCGCAGGCGCGGCCGCTGGCCGAGTGGCTGCCGGTTTGCCGCGAGATGCTGGACAGCTTTTTCGCGCCGGATGCCGAAACCGAAGCCGCGCTGGCGCTTATTGAGCAGCAGTGGCAGGCCATAATCGAACAGGGCATTGGCGCGCACTATGAAGACGAGGTGCCGCTTAATTTACTGCGCGACGAGCTTTCGAAAATGCTCGATCAGGAACGCATCAGCCAGCGTTTTCTCGCCGGGCCGGTCAACTTCTGCACCCTGATGCCGATGCGGTCTATTCCGTTCAAAGTGGTGTGCCTGCTCGGGATGAACGACGGCGTTTATCCGCGGGCACTCGCACCGTTAGGGTTTGATCTGATGAGCCAGAAGCCGCAGCGCGGGGATCGCAGCCGACGTGACGACGACCGCTATCTCTTCCTTGAGGCGCTGATCTCCGCCCAGCAGCAGCTTTATATCAGCTACATTGGGCGCTCCATTCAGGATAACAGCGAGAAGTACCCATCGGTGCTGGTGCAGGAGCTGGTGGATTACCTGGCCCAGAGCCATTATCTGCCAGGCGACGAGTCGCTTAACTGCGACGACAGCGCGCAAAAGGTGAAAGCCCACCTGATGCGGCTCTACCCCCGCACGCCTTTCGATGCGGAAAACTTTCAGCCTGCCAGAGAGATCCAGAGTTACGCACGCGAGTGGCTGCCTGCCGCCAGCGAGCAGGGCGAAGCGCACCCGGAATTTATCAAACCGCTGGAGCCAATTACGCTGGAAGAGCTGCCGTTTGAGCAGTTTCAACGTTTCTGGCGTCACCCGGTACGGGCGTTTTTCCAGCTACGGCTGAAGGTCAATTTCCGCACGGAAGAAAGCGAACTCCCGGATGCCGAGCCTTTTACGCTTGATAGTCTGGGACGCTATCACATGAACCAGCAACTGCTGAACACGCTGGTGGAGCAGAAGGACCCCGAAGCGCTCTACCGGCGCTACCGGGCGGCAGGAGAACTCCCCTATGGCGCCTTCGGCGAACTGTTCTGGGAAAGCCAGTTACAGGAGATGCAGGTACTGGCGGATCGGGTGCTTGCCGAGCGCCATAGCGGTGAAAGCCGGGAGATAGCGCTTGAGCTTGGCAACGTAGAAATGACCGGCTGGCTGCAACATGTGCAGCCGGATGGCCTGTTGCGCTGGCGTCCTTCTCTGCTGCGCGTTGAACACGGAATGCAACTTTGGCTTGAGCATCTGGTCTACTGTGCCTGCGGAGGCGAAGGAACCAGCCGGCTTTATGGTCGAAAAGACAGCTGCTGGCGTTTTCCACCGGTGCCGCGCGAGCAGGCGGAACATTACCTGTGCGAACTCATCGCAGGCTTCCAGCAGGGGATGCGCGAGCCCCTGATTCTTTTGCCCCAGAGCGGAGGCGAGTGGCTAAAAGCCTGTTACGACGTGAAAAACGACGCCATTTTGTGGGATGAAGAAACCCAGCAGAAGGCGCGCAATAAGCTGATTCAGGCCTGGACGGGCAACCAGATGGTGGAAGGTGAGGGCACGGATATCTGGTATCAGCGTCTGTGGCGCAACCTTGAGCCTGAGTATTACGAGGCCATTATCCATGAAGCCCAGCGTTACCTGTTGCCGCTGTTTCGCCATCACCAGCCCGGTTAAACCTGGCTCAGGCTACCAGCGCACTACCCCACAGAAGGGTTGTAGCCGCACGCTGCCTTGTTAATGATGAATAGCATAAGTAGTAAATGAGAGGTTTATAGATGCCTGGATGTGGTAACTGGTACAAAGCACTGTTGATCTGTATGGCCTTCTGGGCGCCGTTGTCTCAGGCCGATACCGGCTGGCAACCGCTGAAAGACACGATCCGTAAAAGCGATCGTGATAACCGGGAATATCAGGCTATCCGGCTCGACAACGGCATGGTGGTATTACTGGTGTCCGATCCGCAGGCCGTAAAATCGCTCTCGGCGCTGGTGCTGCCGGTGGGCTCGCTTGAGGATCCCGACGATCATCTGGGCCTTGCTCATTATCTCGAACATATGACGCTGATGGGCTCGCAAAAATATCCGGAGCCCGACAGCCTGGCGGAATATCTCAAACTGCACGGCGGAAGCCATAACGCCAGTACCGCGCCGTACCGCACGGCCTGGTATCTTGAAGTCGAAAACGATGCGCTTGAGGGCGCGATGGACCGTCTCGCCGATGCCATCGCCGCGCCAAAGCTTGATAAAACCTATGCTGAGCGCGAACGTAACGCCGTGAATGCGGAGTTAACCATGGCCCGTGCGCGCGACGGCATGCGCATGGCGCAGGTGAGCGCCGAAACGCTAAACCCGGCGCATCCCGGCTCGCGTTTCTCCGGCGGCAATCTGGAGACGCTACGCGACAAACCGGGCAGCCCGCTGCACCAGGCGCTGGTGGACTTTCGCGATAAATACTACTCCGCCAATCTTATGAAAGCGGTCGTCTACAGTAACCGTCCGTTGCCGGAGCTGGCGCGTATGGCGGCAGCCACATGGGGGCGCGTGCCGAATAAAAATCTGGCGGCGCCACAGGTCACTACGCCTGTCGTGACACCCGCACAGCAGGGCATTTTTATTCATTACGTGCCGGTACAACCCCTTAAGGCGTTGCGCGTCGAGTTTCGCATTGAAAACAACAGCGATAAGTTTCGCAGCAAAACTGATGAGCTCATCAGCTATATGATTGGCAACCGCAGCCCCGGCACGCTGTCCGACTGGCTGCAAAAAGAGGGGCTCGCCGAAAGTGTCAGAGCTGACTCCGATCCGGTCGTGGCCGGTAACAGCGGCGTTATGGTGATTTCGGTATCGCTGACTGATAAAGGCCTCGCGCAGCGCGATGAAGTCGTAGCCGCTGTTTTCCGCTATCTCGGGACATTACGTGACAAGGGCATCGACAAGCGCTACTTCACCGAGCTGTCACATGTGCTGGATCTCGATTTCCGTTACCCCTCCATCACGCGCGATATGAACTATGTCGAGTGGCTGGCGGACAGCATGCTGCGCGTGCCGGTTGAGCATACGCTGGATGTCGTCAATATTGCCGACCAGTTCGATCCTGAGGCGGTGAAATCACGCCTTGCGATGATGACGCCGGAAAACGCGCGCATCTGGTATATCAGCCCGGACGAGCCGCACAATAAAAAAGCCTATTTTGTTGAGGCGCCTTATCAGGTCGAGAAAATCCCGACCGCCACGCTACAACAGTGGCAGACGCTGGGTCAGCAGATTGCGCTCACGCTTCCTGCGCCTAATCCTTATATTCCGAGCGATTTCAGCCTGATTAAGCCGCAAAAGCCATATTCGCACCCGCAACTGCTGGTTTCGGAGCCTGCTCTGCGCGCGCTCTATATGCCAAGCCGCTATTTCGCAAACGAACCGAGAGCGGATATCACGCTGGTGCTGCGTAACGAAGAGGCAATGAATAGCGCGAAAAATCAGGTGCTATTTGCGCTTAATGACTACCTCGCTGGCCTGGCGCTCGATCAACTGAGCAATCAGGCGTCAGTCGGCGGTATCGGCTTTTCCAGCAGCGCTAACAGTGGGCTGATGATCAGCGCGAACGGCTACACCCAGCATTTGCGTAAGCTGTTTCTGACGCTGCTGGATGGCTACTTCAGCTATGAACCGACGCAGGAGCAACTGGCGCAGGCCAAATCCTGGTACAAGCAGATGCTGGACTCCGCCGAGAAAGGCAAAGCTTACGACCAGGCTATCATGCCGGTGCAGATGGTTTCACAGGTGCCTTATTTCCAGCGCGAGGCGCGCCGTGCACTGCTGCCTGATATCACGCTTGAGGAGATCCTTGCCTATCGTGACCGCCTCAAAACGCACGCCCGGGCGGAGTTTTTAGTCGTGGGTAATATGTCGCCTGAGCAGGTGAAGAATTTTGCGCAGGATGCCAAACGCCATCTTGGGCTCGAAGGGAAAAGCTGGACGCGCACTAAAGATGTCAGCGTGGAAAAAACGCAGCAGGCCATTTTTAACAAAGCCGGGAGCAGTACCGATTCCGCGCTGGCCGCGCTGTTTGTGCCGGTCGGGTATAACGAGGCGACCAGCACCGCCTGTAGCGCCATGCTGGGCCAGATTATTTCGCCCTGGTTTTATAATCAGCTGCGTACTCAGGAGCAGCTGGGCTATGCCGTTTTTGCCTTCCCGATGCCGGTAGGGCGTCAGTGGGGGATTGGCTTCCTGCTACAAAGCAGTGAAAAACAGCCCGATTTCCTCTGGAAGCGCTATCAGGCCTTTTTCCCGGAGGTGGAGTCTCGATTACGCTCGCTGAACGCGCAGGATTTTGCGCATATTCAGCAAAGCATCATCAATGACATGCTTCAGGCCCCGCAGACGTTGGGCGAAGAGGCGTCGCAGGTCAGCAAAGACTTCGACCGGGATAATTTAAAATTCGATTCTCGTGATAAAGTTGTCGCCGAAATCAAACAGCTGACGCCGCAAAAACTGGCCGATTTTTTCCACCAGGCTGTGCTTGCCCGACAGGGCATGACAATCCTCTCGCAGGTCTCCGGGAGTCAGAGCGCGCAGGCCCATTATGCCGCGCCTGAAGGATGGCCGGTTTATCAAAGCGTCAGCACCCTGCAACAATCCTTACCGCTTTTGAGTAATACGCAATGACCGACGAGCCCGCCGCGTCCCTTGACCCGCTCCGCTTGCCCTTAACGGGCGAGCGGCTGATAGAAGCCTCTGCCGGCACCGGGAAAACCTATACCATCGCAGCGCTGTATCTGCGTCTGCTGTTAGGGCTCGGTGGTGAGGCCGCTTACCCGCGTTCGCTAACGGTGGAGGAACTGCTGGTCGTGACCTTCACCGAGGCCGCGACGGAGGAGCTGCGCGGGCGTATTCGCAGCAACATCCATGAGCTGCGCGTGGCCTGCCTGCGCGAGCGTACCGACGATCCGCTCTATCAGCGGCTGCTGGACGATATTGCGGATAAACCGCTTGCTGCCCGCACGCTGTTGCTCGCGGAGCGGCAGATAGACGAAGCGGCAATTTTTACCATTCACGGCTTCTGCCAGCGGATGTTGAGCCTTAACGCGTTCGAATCCGGCATGCCGTTTGAACAGCAGTTGATTGAAGATGAGTCGCTGCTGCGCTATCAGGCCTGCGCCGATTTCTGGCGTCGTCATTGTTACCCGCTCGCTAAACCGCTGGCGCGCGTCGTTTGCGAGCAGTGGGACGGGCCTGAATCGCTACTGCGTGATGTGAACAGCTTCCTGCATGGCGAAGCGCCAAAGATAAAAGCGCCGCCGCCGGATGATGAAACGATTGAAAAGCGCTACGAAAAGGCGATTGCGCGTATTGATGAGGTAAAAGCGCTCTGGCGCGAAAACGCCGCAGAGCTGGCCGCGCTGATACAGAATTCAGGCGTGGATAAACGCAGCTACAGCAGCCGCTATCTGCCCGCCTGGCTCGATCAGGTTTCCGCCTGGGCCCAGGAAGAAACGACCAGTTGGCAATTACCAGGCGCGCTTGAAAAATTCGCCCAGCAAATGCTGCTTGAAAAGACCAAAAAGGGCGAGGCGCCGCGCCATGCGGTGTTTGAGGCGATCGACGCGCTGCTGGCCGAGCCGTTTACTATCCGCGATTTGCTGATTGCCAGAGCGATGGCGGAGATCCGCTACACCGTCGCGCAGGAAAAACGCCGCCGCGGCGAGTTAGGGTTTGACGATATGCTAAGCCGCCTTGACGAGGCGCTGCATAAGCCGGGCGGCGAGGCGCTGGCGGCGGCTATCCGCGCGCGTTACCCGGCCGCGATGATTGATGAATTTCAGGATACCGACCCGCAGCAGTATCGTATTTTCCGTCGCATCTGGCTTGGCCAGGCTGACACCACGTTGCTCCTGATTGGCGACCCCAAACAGGCGATTTACGCGTTTCGCGGCGCGGATATTTTTACTTACATGCGGGCTCGCGGCGAAGTAAACGCTCACTATACGCTTGATACCAACTGGCGTTCGGCACCGGGTATGGTGGAGAGCGTAAACCGCATTTTCAGCCAGATGGATAACGCGTTTATGTTTCGCGATATTCCGTTCCTGGCGGTGAAGCCCGCGCCGCGTAACCAGTCGCTGCGCTTTACTTTTGCGGGAAAAGCGCAGCCTGCCATGAAGCTCTGGCTCATGGAGGGCGATGGCGCAGGAGTAAGTGATTACCAACAAACTATGGCACGCGTCTGCGCCCAGCAGATCCGCGACTGGCTAAGCGCGGGGATGAAGGGCGAGGCGCTGCTGTGGCGCGACGATCGGGCTCGCCCTGTCCAGGCGTCAGATATCACGGTGCTGGTGCGTAACCGCATTGAGGCGAATCTGGTGCGTGAGGCCCTGAACGCGCTCAATATCCCTTCCGTCTATCTCTCTAATCGCGACAGCGTGTTTGCCACCCAGGAGGCGCTGGAGATGCTCTGGCTGCTACAGGCGGTACTGGCGCCGGAGGTCGAAACGCGGCTGCGCAGCGCGCTGGCGGCAAGCATGCTGGGGCTGGATGCGCCTGCGATTGAGGCGCTGAATGAAGATGAAAGCGCCTGGGATGCGCTGGTAGAGGAGTTTGACGGCTACCGGCAGATCTGGCTGCGGCGCGGCGTGATGCCGATGCTGCGCGCGCTGATGACGCACCGCCATGTCGCGGAAAACCTGCTGGCCACGCCGGGCGGCGAACGCCGCCTGACGGATATTCTCCACCTGAGCGAATTACTGCAGGAGGCTTCCGCGCAGGCAGACAGTGAATACGCGCTGGTGCGGTGGCTGGCGCAGCATATCGCCGAGCCGGACGCCAACGCCTCCAGCCAGCAACTGCGGCTGGAAAGCGACAAACACCTGGTGCAGGTGGTGACTATCCATAAATCCAAAGGCCTGGAATATCCACTGGTGTGGCTGCCGTTTATCGCTGACTTTCGCGAACAGCGCCAAGCGTTTTACCACGATCGCGACACGTTCGCGCCCATGCTCGATCTCAGCAATGCCGAAGAGAGCCTGGAGCTCGCCGAGATGGAGCGTCTGGCGGAGGATTTACGCCTGCTCTACGTGGCGCTGACGCGCTCCATTTGGCATTGCAGCCTTGGCGTAGCGCCGCTGTTTCGTCGGCGCGGCGCGAAAGAGGGCGAAACCGACCTTCATCGCAGCGCCCTTGGCAGGCTGATACAACAGGGCGAGGCGCTGGATGCGAATGGCCTGCGCCGCTGTCTGGATGCGCTGTGCGATACCAATATTGTGCTGGAGATCCCCGGCGCGCCTGACAATACGCCCTGGATGCCGCCGGAATCGTCGCCGCCGACGCTTGCCGCGCGCGCGTTGCAGCGGCGTATCGCCGATGAGTGGCGCGTCACCAGTTACTCGGGGCTGCAACAGCATGGCGCGGCGCGCGCGCTGGACTTGCTGCCAAAACTGGATCTCGACGGCGCGGGCGCACGCGAGGTGCCTGACGAACCGGTGATGTCGCCGCATACGTTTCCGCGCGGTGCGTCGCCGGGGACTTTCCTGCACAGCCTCTTTGAGGAAATCGATTTTACCCAGCCGGTGGCACCGGAATGGGTGGCGCAACAGCTACAGCTCGGCGGTTTCGATGAAACCTGGCAGCCGGTGCTGTGCCGCTGGATAGACGATGTGTTGCGCGCGCCGCTGAATGACACCGGCGTGTCGCTCAATCAGCTGGACGCGAAAGATAAGCAGGTGGAGCTGGAGTTTTACGTGCCGATTGATGCCGCGTTGCGCCCGGAGGCGCTGGATGCGCTTATCCGCAAGCACGACTCGCTCTCAGCGCAGTGTCCGCCGCTCGATTTCCGTCAGGTGCGCGGCATGCTTAAAGGCTTTATCGACCTTGTTTTCCGCTGGCAGGGGCGGTATTACCTGCTGGATTATAAATCCAACTGGCTGGGCGACAGCCCGCAAGCCTATACCCGCGAGGCGATGGCGCAGGTGATGCAGACGCACCGCTACGATCTGCAATACCAGCTTTATACGCTGGCGCTGCACCGCTATTTACGCCATCGCCTGCCGGATTACGATTATCAGCGCCACTTCGGTGGCGTGATTTATCTGTTTTTGCGCGGCGTCACGGGAGAGGACGCCAGCCAGGGCATCTTTACCGCACGCCCTGCGCAGGCGCTGGTGACGGCAATGGACGCCCTGTTCGCCGGCGTGGAGGAGAACGCGACATGAAAATGCATCAACTGATCCAGCAGGCCGTTGTGCTGAAACTGCTGCGTCCGCTGGATGCGCAGTTCGCGATGATGGTGGCAAGCGACGACGAACCCGCGGTGATGCTGGCTGCCGCGCTGGTTAGCCGCGACGCAGGGGAAGGGCACGTCTGCCTGCCCGTCTCGCGGTTATGCGCGCACTGCTTTGCCGGACGTCATGATGAGATGGCGCAGCAGCTGTTTGCGGCGGCGGGCAATCCGACGTCGTGGCGCGCTTTGCTGCTCGCCTCGCCCGCGGTGAGCGAGGGCGACGAGCCGACCCCGCTGAAACTCATCGGCGAGCGTTTGTACCTTAACCGTATGTGGCGGCACGAGATGGCGGTCGCGGCGTTTTTCCGCGAGCGCAACCACAGTATTGCGCAGGATGAAGCGCGCCTGAGCGCGGTGCTGGAGGCGCTTTTTGGCGCGTCTGGCGATGAAGTGGACTGGCAGAAAGTGGCGGCTGCCGTAGCGCTGACCCGGCGCATCTCCGTGATTTCCGGCGGGCCGGGCACCGGCAAAACCACGACGGTCGCCAAACTGCTGGCGGCGATGGTACAGCTGTCTGGCGACAAGCTGCCGCGTATTCGTCTCGCAGCGCCGACCGGCAAAGCGGCGGCGCGCCTGACGGAGTCGCTCGGCGCAGCGCTGCGTCGTTTGCCGTTGAGCGACGAGCAAAAGAGCGCGCTGCCGGAAGAGGCCAGCACGCTGCATCGCCTGTTAGGTGCGCAGCCGGGCAGCCAGCGGTTGCGTTACCATGAAGGCAATCCGCTGCATCTGGACGTGCTGGTGGTAGATGAAGCCTCAATGATCGACCTGCCGATGATGGCGCGGCTTATCGCGGCCCTGCCGGAACACGCGCGGGTCATTTTTTTAGGCGATCGCGACCAGCTCGCCTCCGTGGAAGCGGGCGCGGTGCTTGGCGATATCTGTCACTACGTTAATCATGGCTTTACCGCAGAACGCGCAGCCGAGCTTGCCCGCATTACTGGCTGCGACATCCGCGGCGGCGAACCGCATCCGGCGGGCGCGCTACGCGACTGTCTGTGCCTGCTGCAAAAGAGCTATCGCTTCGGCAGCGACTCCGGGATCGGGCAGCTCGCGTTTGCGGTCAACCGCAGCGATCATCGCGCCGCGAGAGAAACGTTTGGCCGCGGCTTTGACGATATCGCCTGCAAAACGCTTGCAGGAAATGACGACTACGCACAGATGATTGACGAGACGCTGGCAGGGTATGCGCGTTTTTTAACGTTGCTGCGTGAGCAGGCCGAGCCGCACGCGATCCTCGCTGCCTTCAGCGAATTCCAGATGTTGTGCGCGTTACGCGAAGGGCCGTTCGGCGTCGCGGGGCTAAATGAGCGCATCGAACACGCGCTGGCGCAGCGGCGCATTATTCGCCGCACGCCGCTGTCACGCTGGTATGAGGGGCGGCCGGTGATGATTTCGCGCAACGACAGCGCGCTGGGGCTGTTTAATGGCGATATTGGTGTGGCGCTGGATCGTGGCGAGGGGTTACGCGTCTGGTTTCCGATGCCGGGCGGCAAACTGAAGCCCGTGGTGCCGAGCCGCCTGCCGGATAACGACACCGCCTGGGCGATGACGGTACATAAATCGCAGGGATCGGAGTTCGACCATGCAGCGCTGATCCTGCCAGGGCAGTTCGCGCCTGTGGTGACGCGGGAGCTGGTCTACACGGCGATAACCCGCGCGCGGCGGCGCTTGTCGCTATATGCCGATGACCGGGTGCTGGAAATGGCTATCGCCACACGAACCGAGCGGCGCAGCGGGCTGATGGCCTGTTTTGCATAGAAAACGCGGCCCGGCAATGGCCCGGCCGCGGGAGCGGCGTCGTCAGGTTAAGTCGGCCATGAGTACTTTCGAGCGGCGCTGGTAGTTGTACATCTGCTTTTTGCTTTCAGGCAGCAGATCGATATCGACCGGCGCGAAACCGCGCTCCTGGAACCAGTGGATGCTGCGGGTCGTCAGCACAAACAGTTTCGATAAACCCATCTGTTTCGCCTGGCTTGCGATGCGTTGCAGGAGCACTTCGCCGCGCGCCGAACTGCGATAGTCGGGATGTACCGCCACGCAGGCCATTTCGCCGATTTTCTCTTCCGGGAACGGATAGAGCGCGGCGCAGGCGATGGTCAGGTTGTCACGCTGGATGATGGTGAACTTATCGATCTCCATCTCCAGTTGCTCGCGCGAGCGGCGCACCAGAATGCCCTGCTGCTCCAGCGGGCGGATAAGCTCCAGAATGCCGCCGATGTCATTAATGGTGGCGCGGCGGATCTGCTCGGCGCTCTCCATGACAATCTGGGTGCCGATGCCGTCGCGGGAAAAGAGCTCCTGCAGCAGCGCGCCATCTTCCTGGTAACTTATCAAGTGGCAGCGGCGCACGCCGCTACGGCAGGCTTTCACCGCGCCGCGCAGGAAGCGCACGGTGCCGGAATGATAGTCACCGCCAGCTTCGAGCGTGTCGAGACGCGTCTGCGCCTCGTTTGGAAAGAGCTCAGAAATAATATCGCCGTCCTCGTTCATCACGCCCTGCGATGAACAGAAGCCGATCATTTTCTCGGCCTTCAGCTTGATGGCGAGCTGGGTCGCGACTTCTTCAGAGGTCAGGTTGAAACTCTCGCCGGTCACCGATACCGCCACCGGGCCCAGCAGCACAATAGCTCCGCTGTCGAGCTGGCGATGGATAGCATCTTCATCAATACGGCGAATGCGCCCGCTGTGGCAGTAATCGACGCCGTCATCCACGCCGAGCGGCTGCGCGATAATAAAGTTGCCGCTCACCACATTTATATGCGCGCCCTGAAGCGGCGTGTTGCCGAGGCTCATCGACAGGCGAGCGGTAATGTCCAGCTGCAACAGCCCGGCGGCCTGTTTGACCAGTTCCAGCGTTTTCGCGTCGGTGACGCGCGTATGCTTGTGGTAGACCGGCTCGTGGTGGTGCTCGGCGAGATTGGCGTCTATTTGCGGACGCGCGCCATAGACCACCACCAGACGGATGCCGAGGCTGTGGAGCAGCCCGATGTCGTTGACGATACTGGAAAAATTTTCGTGCTCAATGGCTTCGCCGCCAAGCATAATGACAAACGTTTTACCCCGATGGGCATTAATATAGGGAACAGAATGGCGGAATCCCTGGACCAGTTCGGTTCGACGTTCCTTCACCACGGCAAAACCTCTCAGTGAATGTTTATTCGTAATTTGTGTATTTTTATTCTTTTATTATCCCATGCGCAAGTGGCAATTTTATGGCGGCATCGCGTCATTAACGCGAAGACCTTTGCCGAAAGGCAATTGTTTACCCTTTTATAGATGACAGTTCCGACACCATTCGCTAAAGTTTTTGGCCATTTTGGTCGTAATTTGATTTATTCGCATTAATGCTCGGGAGTGGCATGTCAGGTTCCAGTCATCTTTTTAGTCGTCGCCAGCTGTTGCAGGGCGCAGGGGCGATGTGGTTATTAAGCGTCAGTCAGGCAGGCCTGGCCGCGTCGGGCCAGGTCATCGCGGTGCGCGTCTGGCCTGCTTCCGCCTATACCCGCGTGACGCTGGAATCTAACCGTGTGCTGAAGTATCGCCAGTTTGCGCTGAGCAACCCGGAGCGCATCGTCGTGGACCTGGAAGGCGTCAACCTGAACGCGGTGCTGAAAGGCATGGGCAATCAGATCCGCGTCGACGATCCTTTTATTAAGTCCGCCCGTGTCGGCCAGTTCGATCCGAAAACCGTGCGCATGGTGTTTGAACTGAAAAAGAACGTCACGCCGCACCTGTTCGCGCTGGCGCCGGTGGCGGAGTTTCGCGAGCGTCTGGTTATCGATCTCTACCCAGCTAACGGCGACAACGAGCAGGATCCACTACTGGCGCTTCTTGAGGATTACAACAAGGGCGAACTGGATAAACAGGTGCCGCCTGCCGCCAGCGGGCCGCAGCCGGGGAAAGCCGGGCGCGATCGCCCGATTGTCATCATGATTGATCCCGGCCACGGCGGGGAAGATCCAGGCGCGATTGGTAAACATAAAACCCGCGAAAAAGACGTGGTGCTGCAAATCGCACGTCGCCTGCGCGCGCTGATTGAAAAAGAAGCCAACATGAAAGCGTTTATGACGCGCAATGAAGATATTTTCATTCCGCTGAAAGTGCGCGTGGCAAAGGCGCAGAAGCAGCGCGCCGACCTGTTTGTCTCCATTCACGCGGACGCCTTTACGAGCCGGGCGGCGCGAGGCTCCTCGGTGTTTGCGCTTTCCACCAAAGGCGCGACCAGTACCGCGGCGAAATACCTGGCGCAAACCCAGAATGCCGCGGACCTGGTGGGCGGCGTGAGTAAAAGCGGCGACGTCTATCTCGATCACACGATGTTCGACATGGTGCAGTCACTGACCATCGCCGACAGCCTCAAGTTCGGTAAGGAAGTGTTGGGTCGCCTCGGGCGGGTCAACTCGCTGCATAAGAATAAAGTGGATCAGGCGGGATTTGCGGTGCTGAAGGCGCCTGATATTCCGTCCATTCTGGTGGAAACGGCGTTTATCAGTAACGAAGAGGAAGAGCGCAAGCTGCGCACAGCAACGTTCCAGCAGGAAGTGGCTGAGTCTATTCTCGCGGGGATTAAAGCCTATTTCGCCGATGGCGGTACGCTGGCAAGGCGCGGATAACGCGCCTTCTGGCTTGACGGGATACGTCAGGGAAGGGGAACGGGCTGAATAGCGGACATAAAAAAACACCCGTCAGGGTGTTCATTTTATTGGTTGCGGGGGCCGGATTTGAACCGACGACCTTCGGGTTATGAGCCCGACGAGCTACCAGGCTGCTCCACCCCGCGTCCGTCTTACTTCTTCACATTGTCGCGCCGTGCGCGTTAATTGGTTGCGGGGGCCGGATTTGAACCGACGACCTTCGGGTTATGAGCCCGACGAGCTACCAGGCTGCTCCACCCCGCGTCCGTGGAAGCGCACTATACTCCGCTGAGCTTTCGTTGCAACCTTTTTTTAAAACAATAAGCTGAATCGGCGTCAGCTTGCTGAAATATCATTCTGATTGATGAATATTTCATCCCGTCCCAGGCCGGGAGCGGCTTATGCGTTTCCTTGCGCTCCCCGGTTTGCTATCTTCGCCTGCGGACAGCGCAATAGCGGAGAGAGTCATGAAAGGACGTTGGGCAAAATATCTGGCGGCAGGGGCGATGATAACGTTGCTGGCTGCCTGTTCTTCCAAACCGACCGATCGCGGTCAGCAATATAAAGACGGCAAGTTTACGCAGCCGTTCTCGCTGGTAAACCAGCCGGACGCCATTGGCGCGCCGATTAACGCTGGCGATTTTTCCGAGCAGGTAGCGGCTATCCGCAGCGCCTCGCCACGTCTTTTCGGCTCTCAGAGCAACGTCTATAACGCGGTGCAGGAGTGGCTGCGCGCGGGCGGCGATACCCGCTCGCTGCGCCAGTTCGGCATCGACGCCTGGCAGATGGAAGGCGCGGATAACTACGGCAACGTTCAGTTTACCGGCTACTATACGCCGGTCGTGCAGGCGCGCTACACCCGCCAGGGCGAATTCCAGTACCCGATTTACCGCATGCCGCCCAAACGCGGACGTCTGCCGTCGCGCGCCCAGATATACGCTGGCGGCCTGAGCGACAGCTATGTGCTGGCGTACAGCAATTCGCTGATGGATAACTTCATTATGGATGTGCAAGGCAGCGGTTATATCGACTTCGGCGATGGCCGCCCGCTGAACTTCTTCGCGTATGCCGGTAAAAACGGCCATCCCTATCGCAGCATCGGCAAAGTGCTTATCGATCGCGGCGAAGTGAAGCGTGAAGAGATGTCGATGCAGGCGATCCGCCACTGGGGCGAAACCCACAGCGAGCAGGAGGTACGCGCGCTGCTGGAAGAAAACCCGTCTTTCGTCTTCTTTAAGCCGCAGAACTACGCGCCGGTAAAAGGCGCAAGCGGCGTACCGCTGATTGGCCGCGCGTCGGTCGCCTCTGATCGCTCGATTATTCCGGCGGGCACCACGCTCCTCGCGGAAGTGCCGCTGCTGGACAATAACGGCAAGTTCAACGGACAATATGAGCTGCGCCTGATGGTGGCGCTGGATGTCGGTGGCGCTATCAAAGGCCAGCACTTCGACATTTATCAGGGTATCGGACCGGACGCCGGTCACCGGGCCGGCTGGTATAATCACTATGGTCGCGTCTGGGTGCTGAAAACCGCGCCGGGCGCGGGCAACGTGTTCAGCGGGTGAATATGATATTCTGAACGTCCTGACGCCGGGCGGCGCTGCGCTGTCCGGGTCTGCGGATTACTGAGCAAGGGTGAGGGAGAACTCTCACCCTTTTTACATCTGAGGTTTTATGGCTGTTGTGATTACAGACGCCTGGCGCAGCCGCTTTGGCGGTACCGCGCGTTTATATGGCGAAGCGGCGTTGCAGCTTTTTGCTGATGCGCATGTATGCGTGGTCGGCATCGGCGGCGTCGGCTCATGGGCGGCGGAAGCGCTGGCGCGTACTGGCATCGGCGCGATAACGCTTATCGATATGGATGACGTTTGCGTCACTAATACCAACCGTCAGATCCATGCGTTGCGCGACACGGTCGGGCAGGCGAAATCAGACGTGATGGCCGGGCGTATTCGCCAGATTAACCCGGAGTGCCGCGTTACCGTTATCGATGATTTCGTCACCGCCGATAACGTGGCGCAATACCTGAGCGCCGGGTTCAGCTATGTCATTGACGCTATCGACAGCGTGCGGCCCAAAGCGGCGCTGATCGCATACTGCCGTCGCAATAAAATCCCGCTGGTGACCACAGGCGGCGCGGGCGGACAAATCGATCCGACGCAGATCCAGGTCAGCGATCTGGCTAAAACCATTCAGGACCCGCTGGCGGCGAAACTGCGCGAGCGCCTGAAAAGCGACTTCGGCGTAGTGAAAAACAGCAAAGGCAAGCTCGGCGTGGACTGCGTGTTCTCCACCGAAGCGCTGGTTTACCCACAGGCGGATGGCTCGGTGTGCGCGATGAAAAGCACGGCGGAAGGGCCGAAACGCATGGACTGCGCCTCCGGCTTTGGCGCGGCGACGATGGTAACCGCCACGTTCGGGTTCGTGGCGGTGTCGCATGCGCTTAAGAAAATGATGGCGAAAGCGGCCCGCAGCGCCGGGTAATCAGACGCTGCGGGCAATGTCCTGAACGGCCTGCGCCAGCGCGGCCAGCCCCTGGCTGCGCGAGGCGCTGAGCTGGGCGCGCAGCCCTAACTCGTCAAACAGCGCCAGCGGATCGTGCGCCTGCAATTGCTGCGCTGTATTGCCTTCCACGGCGGTGAGCAGGACCGCCAGCAGCCCGCGCACGATGCGTCCCTCGCTGTCGCCAAAGAAGTGCAGGCTGCCGTCGGGGCGCTTTTCATAACCGAGCCAGACCCGGTTTTCGCAGCCGGGGATCTCCATCGCCTGCTGCTTTAACGTCTCTGGCAGCGCCGGAAGCTGTTTGCCCAGCAGAATAAGCTGGCGATATTTATCTTCCCACTGCGTTAACGGGCCAAACGTCTGGCGCAGCGTGTCGGGCGTTACTGTGATGCCGAACGGATGTCCGGCAAGAGATGCAGTCGTCATTTAATCCACCAGTATATCCAGCGCGCGGTCGATAGCGGCGATGAGCGCCTCGACGTCGCGTTGCGTGTTGTAAGGCGCGAACGAGGCGCGCAGCGTGCCGCTGACGCCAAGCGCCGCCAGCAGCGGCTGCGCGCAGTGTTGCCCGGCGCGCAGCGCGATACCCGACCCGGCAAGCAGCGTCACCAGATCGCTGTGGTGCACGCCTGCGAAATCAAACGCCAGCACGCTTGAATCCTGACAGCGGAATGAGCGAAAGCCGGGCCGCATTGACAGTTGCGCTTCGGCAAGCGTCGCGAGCCCACGGCTATAGCGCTCGGCTTGTTCCAGATCGATCTCCTCAAGCCAGGCGAGCGCGGCGCTCAGCCCAATCACGCCTGCGACGTTCGGCGTGCCGGCCTCGAAGCGATAAGGCACCGGCTGGGTTTTAAAACCGTCAAACGAGACCTCGGTGACCATTTTCCCGCCGCCGAGCCAGGGAGACATCTGCTCAAGCAGCGCGGTTTTGCCATACAGCACGCCGATGCCGGTCGGGCCATAAAGTTTGTGGCCGGAGAAGGCGTAGAAATCGATGTCCAGCGCCTGCACATCCGGCGGGCAGTGAACCACGCCCTGCGCGCCATCGACCACTACCACCGCATCCGCGGCATGGGCGAGCGCGATGGCGCGGGCGAGATCCGGACAGCCGCCGGTGACGTTGGACATCTGGCCCAGCGCCAGCAGACGCGTGCGCGGGGTAATCAGCGAGGGCAGCGCCGCGATATCGGGCAGGTAATCGGCGCCAAGCGGGAGTTTAACGACCGTCGCGCCGGTCTGCTCGGCCACCATCAGCCACGGCACCAGATTGGCGTGGTGCTCCGCTTCGCTGACGATGATTTCATCGCCGGGCGCAAGGCGAGGGCGAGCGTAGCACTGGGCGATCATGTTGATGGATTCGGTCGTGCCGCGCGTCCAGACGATATCGCGGCTGTCCGGCGCGTTAATGAAACGCGCGACGCTTTCACGGGCGGCTTCATAGCGCGCGGTGAGGCGCTGCGCTTCGGCAAACTGGCTGCGGTGGACATTCCCCGCGCTCAGCGAATAAAACTGCTGGCTGGCTTCAATCACGGCCAGCGGTTTAAGCGCCGTGGCGGCGCTGTCGAGATACACGGCGTCGGTCAGCGAAGGGAACTGCGCACGAAACACGACAGGACTAAATGCTTTCATGATACTCCTCTTTCCAGTCTTGCGATCGTCGCCCATTTAACGCCCGTAAACAAGGTCATTGATAACCATCGGATAAGTCTGTTTATTCTGGCAAACGGATGAAAGCAGGTTATGCTGAATAGTGTTAGGTGAATATTTCAGCCTGTTAGCAGACAAAGTTTACATAGCATTAAACTCTAAAGGAGAAGAACCATGAATAAACTTGCCGCTGTAGTATCAGCATGTATGATGACTTTTGCTCTGAGCGCCTGTTCCGGTCCTAACTATGTGATGCACACCAATGACGGTCGTTCGATTGTGACCGACGGGAAACCGAAAACTGACGATGATACCGGCATGATCAAATATAAAGATGCCAACGGTAACCAGCAGCAGATCAACCGTACTGACGTGAAAGAGATGGTTGCGCTGGAGAAATAATCGCGCAGGCAAAAAAAAGCACCGCAAAGTGCGGTGCTACATTAATCACTATGGACAGACAGGGTAAATGTACAGGAAGTGAAAAGAGTAGCGTAGCTACGATGGTCTGAATCGCAGACCAAATGCAAACACAACAACACAACATCACAACCGTAAGCCAAAAGCCCTCCAGAACTCTCATTCCTAAAGACTTTTCGTTCCGGCTCAGGAAGTGCCGCCACTATAGGTATTTGCTGGTAGTTCCTCAACGGACAAATTATAATGGCTCAGATAAAAAAAACTAATGGGTGACGACTTGTTTCTCGTTTGTTAATACGCATTTACACATAAGCCAAACATCATGTCCAAGCGATTACCGCCGTTAAACGCATTACGTGTTTTTGATGCTGCCGCGCGCCATTTAAGCTTCACGAAAGCTGCCGAAGAGCTCTTTGTCACCCAAGCTGCCGTCAGCCATCAGATAAAATCATTAGAAGATTTTCTTGGGCTGAAACTATTCCGTCGACGCAACCGTTCTCTTCTGTTAACCGAAGAGGGGCAGAGCTATTTTCAGGACATCAAAGAGATATTCTCCCAGCTGACGGAAGCGACGCGCAAGCTGCAGGCCCGCAGCGCGAAAGGCGCGCTCACCGTCAGCCTGTTGCCAAGCTTTGCTATCCACTGGCTGGTGCCGCGGCTGTCGAGCTTTAACAGCAGCTGGCCGGGCATCGACGTGCGTATTCAGGCGGTAGACCGGCAGGAAGATAAGCTTGCCGACGATGTGGACGTGGCGATTTTCTATGGTCGCGGCAACTGGCCGGGGCTGCGGGTGGAGAAACTCTACGCCGAATATCTGCTGCCGGTCTGTTCGCCGCTGCTGCTCACGGGCGATAAGCCATTAAAAGCGCCGGAAGATTTAGCCCGCCACACGCTTCTGCATGACGCGTCACGTCGCGACTGGCAAACTTATACGCGCCAGCTTGGTCTTAATCATATTAATGTCCAGCAGGGGCCGATTTTCAGCCACAGCGCGATGGTGCTGCAGGCGGCCATTCACGGCCAGGGCGTGGCGCTCGCCAACAATGTCATGGCCCAGACGGAAATCGAAGCAGGCCGCCTGGTCTGCCCGTTCAATGATGTGCTGGTGAGTAAAAACGCCTTTTATCTGGTTTGTCATGACAGCCAGGCAGAACTGGGTAAAATAGCGGCCTTTCGGCAATGGATACTGGCGAAAGCGGCGAGCGAGCAAGAAAAATTCCGTTTTCGCTATGAACAATAACGATGATTCGCGCGCGTCTGGCGCGCCTTACTGTAGGGTTACATCATGACCAGCCGTTTTATGCTGATTTTTGCCTCAATCAGTGGCTTTGTTTTCGTTGCGCTGGGCGCTTTTGGCGCGCATGTATTACGCCAGACCCTCGGCGCGGCTGAGATGGGCTGGATACAAACCGGCCTTGAATATCAGGCGTTTCATACGCTCGCGATTTTTGGACTGGCGGTCGCGATGCAGCGGCGCATCAGCATTTGGTTTTACTGGAGCAGCGTGTTCCTGGCGCTCGGCACGGTGCTTTTTAGCGGCAGCCTCTACTGTCTGGCGCTTTCACATCTGCATTTATGGGCCTTCGTTACGCCGGTCGGCGGCGTAAGTTTTCTGGCCGGTTGGGTATTAATGTTAATTGGCGCGGTGCGTCTGAAGCGTAAAGGTTCGGTTCATGAATAAGGTCATTTTGTACTGCCGTCAGGGTTTTGAGAAAGAATGTGCGGCAGAGATAACCGACAAAGCAGCGCAGCAAGGCTTTTTTGGTTTCGCCCGCGTGAAAGAAAACAGCGGCTATGTGATTTTCGAATGCTATCAGGCTGAAGAGGCCGATAAGCTGGCCCGCGAACTGCCGTTCAGCTCGCTGATTTTTGCCCGCCAGATGTTTGTGGCAGGCGAGCTTTTACAGAATCTGCCGCCTGAAGATCGCGTTACGCCGATTGTCGGCATGTTGCAGGGCGTCGTGGAGAAGGGCGGCGAACTGCGGGTTGAAGTGGCGGACACCAACGAAAGCAAAGAGCTGATGAAGTTCTGCCGCAAATTCACCGTTCCGCTGCGCGCCGCGCTTCGCGAAGCATCCATTCTGGCGAATTTCGAAACCCCTAAACGCCCGGTGGTGCATGTGTTTTTCATCGCGCCGGGCTGCTGCTACACGGGCTATTCCTACACTAATAACAATTCACCGTTTTACATGGGCATTCCGCGCCTGAAGTTCCCGGCGGATGCGCCAAGCCGCTCGACGCTAAAGCTTGAAGAGGCGTTTCATGTGTTTATCCCGGCGGATGAGTGGGATGAGCGCCTGGCTAACGGGATGTACGCTGTGGATCTGGGCGCATGCCCTGGCGGCTGGACGTATCAGCTGGTGAAACGCAACATGTGGGTGTCATCTGTCGATAACGGCCCGATGGCGCAGAGCCTGATGGATACCGGCCAGGTGACGTGGCTTCGCGAAGACGGCTTTAAATACCGCCCGACCCGCAGCAATATCACCTGGATGGTGTGCGACATGGTGGAGAAGCCTGCCAAAGTGGCGGCGCTGATGGCGCAGTGGCTGGTGAACGGCTGGTGTCGCGAAACCATTTTCAACCTCAAGCTGCCAATGAAAAAGCGCTATGAAGAGGTGTCGCAGAATATCGCCTCGATTCAGGAGCAGCTCGACGCGCACGGCATTAACGCGCAGATCCAGGCGCGCCAGCTCTATCACGACCGTGAAGAAGTGACCGTTCACGTGCGCCGCTGGTGGGCCGCCGTCGGCGGGCGTCGCGACGAGCGATAAAGGCGCGCGTGGCGGGAGCGCAGCGTTTATCCGGCCTACATTTTTAAATGGCGGGTGCGCTGCGCTTACCCGCCCGAGGATAGTTATCCTGGTTTGTGTAGGGCGGGTAAGCGTGAGCGCACCCGCCTTTTTAATGCCCCTGAACTACCCCTTCAGGCGCAGCTGCTGCAAATTCCCGTCGAGCTGTAAATCGGTCTTCAGCGTCGCCACCTGGCGGCAGATAAACGCGCTTTCGCGATGCGCCTCAAGCTTTTTACGCCACTTCTCCGGCACTTCATCGAGCCGCTGGTAGAGCGATTCCAGTGTACCGAAATCATTAATCAACTGCGTGGCGCTTTTCGGTCCGATCCCCGCGACGCCCGGAATTTTCGAGCTGCTTATCCCGGCAAGCCCCCAGAAATCCGCCAGTCTCTCTGGCGCGACGCCATATTCACTGGCGATAAACGGCGCATCCAGCCAGCGTTTCTGAAAGTAGTCGCGAATGCGAATTTCCGGGCGCAGCAGCTGGCAATAGCCCTTGTCGGTGGACACGATGGTCGCTTCATGGCCTGCGGCGGCCACCTTCACGGCGAGCGTAGCGGCGAGATCGTCGGCCTCGTTGCCTTCGACATGCCAGCAGGGAACGCCGCGGAGGGTAAACGCCTCGCGCAGCGCGGGCATTTCCTGATGGAGATCGTCAGGCATCGGCGGGCGTCCGGCTTTGTAATCGGGCAGGAGCTGATGACGCCAACCCTGCGCGCGGGCTTCATCATCAAACACCGCGACGGCATGCGTCGGCTGGCTGTTGCCCAGCAGTTGCTCCAGCGCATGCAGGCAGGTATCGACACACGGTGTTCCCTGCACCGCGTGTATGCGGCGGATGAGGTTGAGCGCATCGACAATCAGCAAATGAACAGGCATGGCGGCTTACCTTGCGAACGTAAGAAGCCGTTACCGTAACATTTTCGGTTAATGCTCACCAGAAAGGGGAGCGGATTCAGGAAGATAACGCGCAAAAAAACGCCCTGCGAACAGGGCGGAGAGAGTAAGTTAATCGCAGGCGACCACTTTGACCGCAAGCCCCCCGCGAGACGTTTCGCGGTAGCGGGCGTTCATGTCTTTGCCGGTTTCGAACATGGTTTCGATGACTTTATCGAGGCAGACGCGCGGTTCGCTGGTGCGGCGCAGCGCCATACGCGCGGCATTGACGGCTTTCACCGAGGCAATCGCGTTGCGCTCGATGCACGGTACCTGTACCTGGCCCGCGACCGGGTCGCAGGTGAGGCCGAGGTTATGCTCCATGCCGATTTCCGCCGCGATGCAAACCTGCGCCGGGCTGCCGCCAAGCAGCTCCGCGAGACCTGCCGCCGCCATCGAACAGGCGACGCCCACCTCACCCTGGCAGCCTACTTCGGCGCCAGAGATGGACGCGTTCATCTTATAGAGTGAGCCAATCGCGCTCGCCACCAGCAGGTAGCGCGCCAGCGAGTTAGCATTCACTTCGCGGATAAACTTGTCGTAGTACGCGAGCACGGCCGGAACAATCCCGCAGGCCCCGTTGGTGGGTGCGGTAACGACGCGACCGCCTGCGGCGTTCTCTTCGTTAACCGCCAGCGCGAACATGTTAATCCAGTCGACAACGTTCATCGGGTCGGCGTCGGTTTTGTCGTGGCTGACCAGCATACGGCGCAGCGCGGCGGCGCGACGCGGAACGCGCAGCTTACCGGGCAGGACGCCTTCGGTCGTGGTGCCGCGCTCAATGCCGCCGCGCATGACGTCCCACACCTGCGTGAAATGCGCTTCCAGCGCTTCTTTGCTGTGCAGCGCCAGCTCGTTTTTCATCATCAGGCCGGAGAGCGAGAGCCCGGTTTCACGGCAGTGACGCTGAAGATCCGCCGCCGTTTTGTACGGGTACGGGACCGGCGTGGTAGAGGTTTGCGTCTGGCCGAAGTGCGCTTCGTCGACGATAAAACCGCCGCCGATGGAGTAATACGTCTGGCTGTAGATCACCTCGTCGTTCGCGAGCGCCGTGATACGCATACCGTTTTCGTGCAGCGGCAGGTTATCAGCATGGAAATTCATGCATTGATCAACCGGGAACGCGACTTCATGCGCGCCACCGGCAAGCATCAGGCGGCTGTGCGTATTGACGTCCTGAATAAAACCCGGGATAGAGTCGATGTCGACAGTGTCCGGCAGGTTGCCGGCGAGACCCATAATAATGGCGATATCGGTGTGGTGGCCTTTGCCGGTCAGCGACAGGGAGCCGTAAACATCCACCACCACTTTGGTGACCTTCTCCAGCAGGCGCTGCGCGATAAGGTCATCGGTAAACTGTTTGCCCGCTTTCATCGGCCCTACGGTATGGGAACTGGATGGACCAATACCGATTTTGAAAATATCAAAAACGCTGATCATGATGCATTCCGTCGAATAAATAACTGGGAAGGGCTCGCGCCGCCGGGCGGCGGCGCGGATAGAGGATTAGCTGAAGAGCGAGTAGAAGATAGCGGAGATAGCGATAAGACCCATCAACGTTACGAAAACGTTGCTGACGTGGCCGCTGTATTTACGCATGGCCGGGACTCGCGCAATCGCGTACATCGGCATCAGGAACAGGATCATCGCGATAATCGGGCCGCCCAGCGTTTCGATCATGCCGAGGATGCTCGGGTTCAGCGTGGCAACAATCCAGGTGGTGATCAGCATGAACAGCGCGGTGATGCGGTTCAGTTTGTTCACTTCGATGGTTTTGCCACGGCCGCGCAGCGATTTAATCACCATGCCGTTAAAGCCTTCACGCGCGCCCAGGTAGTGGCCGAGGAAGGATTTGGTGATGGCGATGATAGCGATAATCGGGCCCACCCAGGCGATAACCGGCACGTTGAAGTGGTTAGCCAGGTAAGAAAGAATCGTGATGTTCTGTGCTTTCGCTTCCGCCAGGTTTTCCGGGGTCAGGCTCAGTACGCAGCTGAACACGAAGAACATGACGGTCACGACCATCATGATGTGCGCGTAAGCCAGGATGCGGGAGCATTTTTTCTCAGCTTCAACACCGTACTCTTCACGTTTCGCCACGGCGAAAGCGGAGATGATCGGCGAGTGGTTGAAGGAGAACACCATGACCGGGATCGCGAGCCACAGGGTCATCAGCAGACCGTTACCCGTAGAGGCGTGGCTGAAAGAGAGGGTTTCCAGCGCAGCACCGCTCCAGTTCGGGATCAGGAAGCAGGCCATCAGCATCAGCACGGCCACGAACGGGAACACCAGTACGCTCATCGCTTTCACGATCATATGCTCGCCGAAGCGAACGATGGTCATCATGCCGATGATGAGGATCAGCGACAGGATAGCGCGCGGCGGAGACGCCAGACCCAACTGGTGGGTAATAAAGCTGTCAACGGTGTTGGTGATAGCCACGCTGTACATCAGCAGGATCGGATAGATCGCGAAGAAGTAGAGCAGGGTGATGACTTTACCTGCGCCGACGCCGAAGTGTTCTTCCACGACTTCGGTGATATCCTCGCCCGGATTTTTACCGGAGAGAACAAAACGGGTAAGGGCGCGGTGCGCGAAGAAGGTCATCGGGAAGGCGAGGATCGCCATGATAATGAGGGGGATAAGGCCGCCTACGCCTGCGTTGATTGGCAGGAAAAGCACGCCTGCGCCAATCGCCGTGCCATACAGGCCAAGCATCCACATGGTATCGGTTTTGCGCCACGCGCCGCTCTTCGCCGCGGTAGCCATGTTGCCGGTTTGAGTCGTTTCCATCTGTGTATCTCCTGGAGGAAGCAAAAAATCGAACTTAATAGTTACATTCGATAAAATATCGACGAACTGTAAAACTAAATTCTGTTTAGGGCGCTTTTTTTATAATTTTTTCCCGAAACTATGGCGGGGCGAAAGATACATTCATGCACTGAATCCTTCAGTGATCCCGATCTCAAATGCAATAATCCACTTTTTTATCAGGCGATTTTTAGATCATAACACTGGCTTTCAGTGCGAGGTCGGCATTAATGCGCGCAGAGCCTGCCATTGACGGCAGATGAGGTAAATAGACGCGGATCAAATCATTAATAACTTTCTGGAAAAAGAGAGGAAAACAGCACACTGAAATTCTTTTGGAGAAATTTCCAGGATTATGCGCGGTGAAATTTAGAGCGCAAACGATTCGCGCAGGCAGAAGAAGATAAAAAAAGCGGCCCGCAGGCCGCCTGATATCAGGTGCAGATTTCGTAACAGGGAATGTAAGCGGAGCCCGGCAGCTTCATGCGATGCTGGGCGACGAAGCCTTGCAGCAGGTCGTCCATGCGCTTCATCATCTGCGCATCACCATGAATTTTATAACGTCCGTACTGTTCAATCGCTCTGATGCCTACTTCTTTCACGTTACCCGCCACGATGCCCGAGAAGGCGCGACGCAGATCGGCGGCCAGAATTTCCGTCGGTTGATCGGGGTAAAGTTTCAGGTTCGCCATGTTTTCGTGGGTCGGCTCAAAGGGCACCTGGAGATCCGGCGAAATGCGGATAGACCAGTTGAAACTGTAGGCATCGCCGGTTTCACGACGGCACTCTTTCACGAGCGGCATCGCTTTTTTCATTTCGCGCGCCACTTCCGCCGGATCGTCGATGATGACCCGGTAATGGCGGCGGGCCTTCTCACCGAGGGTGTTGACGATAAAATCGTCCAGCACGCGGAAATAGTCGGCGCTCTCTTTCGGACCGGTCAGGATGAGCGGCAGCACCTGTTCCGCGTTGTGCGGGTTCATCAGAATGCCGAGCAAATAGAGCAGCTCTTCCGCCGTGCCGACGCCGCCCGGGAAGATAATGATGCCGTGAGCGATACGCACGAACGCCTCAAGACGTTTTTCGATATCGGGCATGATGACAAGCTCGTTCACCAGCGGGTTCGGCGGCTCGGCGGCGATAATTGACGGCTCGGTCATGCCGATAAAACGCCCTTCTTTATAGCGCTGTTGGGCGTGACCGACAGCCGCGCCTTTCATCGGCGCTTCCATCGCGCCCGGTCCGCAGCCGGTACAGATATTCAGCTCTCGCAGCCCAAGCTGGGTGCCGACGCGACGGGCGTAGAGATATTCAGTTTCGTTAATGGAGTGACCGCCCCAGCAGACCACCATATTCGGCGCTTCGCCCACGTGCAGCGCTTTCGCGTTGCGCAGGATAGAAAAGACCAGATTGGTGATGTGGATGGAATCGGTAAGATTGAGGTGCTGAAAACGCCCGGCGTTATGGATTTGCCCGTTGACGAACAGAATGTCGCGCAGCACCGCGAACAGGTTGGCCTGCAGCGAGCGGATAATTTGCCCGTCCACAAACGCCTCTTCCGGCGGGTTGATAAGCTCAAGCTTTACGCCGCGCTCGCGGCGCAGCACGTTGATATCGAAATTCTCAAAGCGCGACAGCAGCGTTTTGCTGTTGTCGGTCTGGCTGCCGGAATTGAGAACCGCAAGCGAACAGTTGCGAAACAGTTGATACAGGTCGCTGCTGGCCGTGCGCTTGAGCATGTCCACTTCCAGCTGCGACAGCAAGTCCATCGAGCCCAGCGGGCTAATATGTGTAATCAAGTAAGCTCCTTACGGGGCGATAAACGCCGCTCCCTCTGATTACAATAGCCCTGCCATGTGACATTTAACAACCCACCCCGCACCGCTCTTGTGACGGATTTGCGGGATGTTTAGCAATTACTGACGCGCCAGGCGCCCGGTTGCCGGTTGAAAGCTGCCGTTGCTGCGCCACGGATTGATATCCAGCCCGCCGCGACGGGTATAACGCGCATAGACGCTGAGCGCTTCCGGCTGACAGAAACGCTGGATGTCGTTAAAGATGCGCTCCACGCACTGCTCGTGGAATTCGTTGTGATGACGGAAAGAGACCAGATAGCGCAGCAGCTTTTCGCGGCAAATTTTCGGCCCGCGATAGTGGATCTGTACTGAGCCCCAGTCCGGCTGGTGCGTGATGAGGCAGTTGGATTTCAACAGATGGCTGACCAGCGTCTCTTCAACGTGTTCATCGCCTGCGGCACCAGAAAGCAGCGCGGCGTCAAAGTCGTAACTGGAGATAACGAGATCCTGGTTATCGATGCATTCGCCGTCAAAGCGCGCCACCGGCTCGCCTTCGACCTCATCAAGACGACGCAGCGTAACGGACACTTCGCCCTGGGCGCAGGCGCGTAAGTCGCGCTCAAGCGTCTCGCGCACGGCCTCAAGGCTTGCGAAGCGCGTCTGGTTAAAGCTGTTGAGGTAGAGCTTAAAGCTTTTCGATTCCACCAGATTGACGCTGGCGGCATTGATCTCCACCTGGCCTATGGCGACCTGCGGCAGACCATTCTGGTTAAGCCAGGAGAGCTCGTACATCGTCCAGATATCCGCGCCGTGAAAGGGCAGGGCGTCGGCGCGCAGGCCCAGCGGATCGCGGTTTAAGCTGCGCGGAACGGGCTGCAGCAAAGAGGCGTCGTAAATGTCGCGGTAATCCGTGGATTTGCCGAGCGTCAGGCCATCAAGCGCCTGATGATTTTCATAAGAATTCATGTGTCACCGTGATAATACAGGTACAATACAACGTTCAGTGTATCTTACCTGACCTGAAGAGAGAATCTGGTGGAAAACGACGTACAACAGGCGCTGGCAGCATTCAGCGCGCGTTATTGCGAAGCGTGGCGGCAACAGCGGGGCTGTCTGCCCGTCAGTGAAGAATATATCGGTATTTCGTCCCCGTGCATTGTATCTACCCACCCTGACGCGGTAGAGTGGCAACCTCGACCGTTTACGCCTGAGGATTCTCTGGGCGCGGTTGAGAAAGCGCTGGATATTGTGCTCCAGCCGGACGCTCACGCGTTCTACGCCAGTCAGTACGCGGGCGATATGGCCGCCCGCCACGGTGAGCTGACGTTGACGCTGCTACAGGCCTGGAGCCAGGACGATTTCCGCCGCGTGCAGGAAAACCTGATTGGCCACCTTGTCACGCAGAAGCGCCTTAAGCTGTCGCCCACGGTGTTTATCGCTACGCTTGACAGTGAACTGGATGTGGTCTCGCTGTGTAATCTTACCGGCGAAGTGGTGCGCGAAACCCTCGGCACCCGCCAGCGACGCGTGCTGGCGCCAGCGCTTAGCGCCTTTCTGAATCAACTCGACCCGCTGGTGTAATCCTTTTTCGCCTGCCCCCTTGTAAGAGATCTCTCACAAACCCTGTGAGAGATCGCCGTCAGTGTAAGGGGTTTCTTACCACGCCCCAAAATTAATCTTCTTATTATTCAATGTGCTGTGCGTAAAAGCTGCGCTTTTATTTGAAACTTATCTTAAATTGAACCTGTAAGCCGCCTTGTAAGTGCTCGCGTAATGCGAGATTCTATTCCTGCCGACACGGAGTGGCGCTGAAGTGAACATCAGGAAGATGGCGCTTCAAACAGGACACGCCGGAGGGCGATTCAGGGAAGGCTTCAGGATGAAGCGAAAGGACGGCGCAGGAGCGCTAAGGGACACCTCCAGGAAGGAGAACGTGAGCCGGTCAGGATTACCGGTGGGTCAGGATGATCAGGGACACGCATCGGGACGATGCACTATTAACATCAGGATGATGTGAGCAGGATGCGTAAAAGGATGTAAGGTCGCAAGACCACAGGAAAAGTTGTCACGGACGAGCAGGGAGCACCGAAAAGTAGCCGGACTGCTGCGAAACGAACCGGGAGCACTGTGTTATCACAGTGCTCCTTTTTTTATGCTTTTTTTTCTGACGCCCGGAAATGCTATGCTGCGCGCCCGGTTTTTTTGATTCACAGAGGTTGTTATGGAACGCCATCAACGGGTTCGCCAGCAGCTGCAGCGCGTCGAGCAAGTGTTGCGCCATCATCAGCAGTGGCAAAGCGCTGCGCCCCATTCCTCCGCGTTTGAAAGCACGCAGCCTTTTTGCATGGATACGCTTGCGCCATGCGAGTGGCTGCAATGGGTGCTGATCCCGCGCCTGCATGCGTTGCTGGACGCCGGTTCGCCGCTGCCGCAGGCCTTTGCTGTGGCGCCCTATTATGAGGTCGCGCTGGAGGCCAGCCATCCGGCCCGGGACGCCGTGCTCACTGTGCTGGTTGAACTGGATGCGCTGTTCGCAGGTGAAAGCCAGTGAGTCTTGAGATCCTCTGGCAAGATGAATGGCTGGTGGCGGTCAACAAGCCGTCCGGCTGGCTGGTACACCGCAGCTGGCTCGATCGCGACGAAAAAGTGGTCGTTATGCAGACCGTGCGCGATCAGATAGGCCAGCACGTTTTTACCGCTCACCGTCTCGACAGACCCACGTCCGGCGTCCTGCTGATGGGCCTGTCGAGCGAGGTCGGGCGGCTGCTATCGCAGCAGTTTGAACATCATCAGATCCAGAAGCGCTACCACGCTATCGTGCGCGGCTGGCTAACGGATAGCGCGGTGCTCGATTACCCGCTTGTAGAAGAGCTCGATAAAATCGCCGATAAGTTTGCGCGTCAGGATAAAGAAGCGCAGCCAGCGGTAACGCACTATCGGGGGCTTGCGACCACCACGCAGCCGGTGGCGGTCGGACGTTACGATTCGGTGCGCTACTCGTTAGTCGAGATGCTCCCGCAGACCGGGCGCAAGCACCAGCTGCGTCGTCATATGGCGCATCTGCGCCACCCGATTATCGGCGATTCGAAACATGGCGATCTGCGCCAGAACCGCGCTGCGGCGGAGCATTTCGGCTGCAACCGGCTGATGCTCCACGCCAGCGAGCTGGCGCTCACGCACCCTGTGACCGGCGAGCCGCTCGTTATTCGCGCTGGCCTTGACGATGTCTGGCGCCAGGCGCTCGCGCATTTTGACTGGCAGGCGCATCTCCCCGATTCCGTTGGGGTTGAGTTTCCCGGACCGAACCTTCAGGATGAAGGCAGTCTGCATTCACAAGGAGATTAAGCGATGGCGAACGTAGGGATTTTTGTCGGCACCATGTACGGTAATTCACTGCTGGTCGCGGAAGAGGCGCAAACGATCCTGAAAAAACAGGGCCACGAGGCTACGGTGTATGAAGACCCCGTTCTGGCCGACTGGGAGCGCTACAGCGACGGTTATGCGCTTATCGTCACGTCCACGACCGGCCAGGGCGACCTGCCGGACAGCATCGTTCCGCTCTATGAGGCTATCAAAGATAAGCACGGTCATCAGCCGACGCGGCGCTACGGCCTGATTGCGCTCGGCGACAGCAGCTACAGCCATTTTTGCGGCGGTGGCAAGAAATTCGACGCGCTGCTGCAGGAACATGTGGCGCAGCGTGTTGGCGAGGTGTTATACATCGATGCCGCAGACTATCCGGAGCCGGAAACGCTCTCCAGCCCGTGGGTCGAACAGTGGGGCGCGCTCCTCAACTAACCGGCGCGTCGGCGTACTGCATCGCGTTACGCCGACGCGTGGTTATTTGCCTGTAATGCGATGCGCTTCACGCGCCACATTATCCATCTCATCCAGTAATTCCAGCAGCTCCGGCTCCAGCTCGCTCGCATCAACGCCGCTTCGCAACTGATGCTCAATCAGCTGGCAGAGATTTTTAAGGCGCGGTACCCCGCTGTAGCCGCAACTGCCGTGCAGTTTATGGATAAGCTCAGTGAGCCCTTCCGGGTTTTCGCCCACCAGCTGTTCTTCTACGCGGTTGCGCACTTCCGGTAAAAACGCCAGCAGCATCTGGAGCATATCGCGCGCCAGGTCGGGCTTGTTCGCCGCCTGCCGCAGCGCCAGGCTCCAGTCGAGCGTGGCGCTGGTATCTACCACAGGCGGCGTAAGCGCTGGCGTGCTGGTGACCAGCGGCACCGCGTAGCCCGGCTGGTAGCGCAGCAGCAGCGCGCGCAGCTTCTCTTCTTCGATAGGCTTCGCCAGGTAATCGTTCATCCCCGCGCTCAGCAGCTTCTCTTTCTGCCCTGACATCGCATGGGCCGTCACCGCGATAATCGGCGTGTGCTGCTGTTGCGGCAGCTTGCGGATAAGCTCGCAGGCGTGGATGCCGTCCATGTCCGGCATCTGGATATCCATCAGAATTATATCGAACGGCTGCAGCGTGGCGCGCTCCACCGCCTGATGACCGCTGTCGCACAGCACTACATGTTGAACGATATCCTCCAGCAGCGCGCCGATAAGCTTGAGGTTGGCCGGGTTATCATCTACCGCCATGACCGTCATCGCCAGTTTACCCTGACTGCCTTCCGGCAGTTCGCGGGCGTGGATCTGGCGGCAATGCTCCAGCAGCAGCGGCAGCAGGCGAGTGGCGGTCACCGGTTTCAGCAGGCAGGCGCTGGCCCCCTCTTTTTTCAGCATTTCGGCGTTGATCTGGGCATGGCACGGCAGCGCCAGGATCAGGCAGTCGGTGAGCGTCGCCGCGCGTGCCAGCTGGTCGTGGCGCATCGTCAGCGGTTCGCGATCCGTCACCGGGGCGGCGTAGAGCAGAATGTCGTAATGCGCCTGCGGCAGCGTCGCCAGTTCCGGGCTGTAGACCACCGTCAGCGGTGTGTTGTCGAGCAGATCCCGCGTGCTTTTCGCCGCGGCTTCGTTCTTCTCGACATACGCCAGACGCATTCCCGCCAGCATGTCAGTGGCGTGGCGATCCACCAGCGCGTTGGGATTCAGGTCAAGGCTGATATGGAACCAGAACGTCGAACCGCGGTGCGGCTGGCTGTGGAACGAGATATCGCCGCCCATTTCGTTAACCAGTTTCTGGGTAATGACCAGCCCGAGCCCGGTGCCGCCGTGGCGGCGCGAAATGCTGGCGTCGGCCTGGCGAAACGCCTGAAACAGCCGCGACTGATCGCGCTCGGGAATGCCGATGCCGGTATCGCGGATTTGCACTTCAATTTGCACTTTGTTGTTACTGATGGCGCGCTTTTCGACCACGATGTCGATATTGCCGTGGTCGGTAAATTTAATCGCGTTGCCGACCAGATTGGTAATGACCTGCTGAAGACGCAGCGGATCGCCGATGACGTTATCCGGCACGTCGTGACGCACGCTTACCGTCAGTTCCAGCCCTTTATCGTGCGCGGAGTGCGCCAGCAGCGTCACCACCTCATCCAGCGTGTTGCGCAGCGGGAAAGGAATGCTTTCCAGCAGCAGCTTCCCGGCTTCCAGCTTCGAGAAATCAAGCACGTCGTTAATGATGCTGAGCAGATTATTCGCCGAGCGCTCAATGGTGTTGAGGTGATCGCGCTGAGTTGGCGTGAGATCGGTTTTCAGCGTCAGGCGGGTAAAGCCGATCACGCCGTTCAGCGGGGTGCGCAGCTCATGGGACATATTGGCGAGGAACTCAGACTTAATGCGCGCCGCTTCCTGGGCGCGCTTTTTCGCCAGATCCAGCTCGACGTTCTGGATCTCCATCTGCTCCAGCGTTTCGCGCAGATCCGACGTTGCCTGGTCGATATTGTGTTGCATCTCTTCGTGATACGCGGCAAGCGACATCGCCATTGAGTTAATGCCGTTTTTCAGCATATCCAGCTCGCCCAGCATAAAGCCCTCGACGCGGCTGTCGAGCTGGCCGCGGCGGATGCGGTCGACCGTATTGACCATGTTGCGGATAGGCGCTGTGACGTCGCGCATCAGACGCCAGGCGAACAGCACCGCGCAGGCCATACAAATCAGCATCATCAGCAGCGAAATCGCGATCTCCTGATACTGCTGAAGCCGCACCGATTTCAGATCCAGCTCCAGCGCCACATAGCCCAGCGTATTAGCGTTAAGCTTGGCGTCAGAGATTTCAGATTCATCAGGGGAATAGTGCTCGGACACCACCGGCGTGCGCAGGATCAGAATGTCGTCACGGCGCGTTACGCTAAGGCCAGTGGGCATCGCCGCGCCGTCTGCGAGCTGAAGCGCCGAAGGCTTAAGCTGATAATTAGACGTTACAAACAGTTTATTGTGGCGATCGTAAACCGAAATGGCGCGTACAATTTCCGAATGCCGACGATGCAGCACGCTGACTAACTGGCGCACCGACTCTTTATTTTGCAGGCTCATGCCATATTCGCTGGCGACAGCCAGCGGCTCGATAATGCTGGCGCCGGCGTCTTCCAGCTGACGCTGCAAATCATGATAGCGGTGCACAACGAAGAAAACGCTGAGCAGCAGGCCAATGATAAACGTGGGCGCCAGGATAAGAATCATCATCCGTGCCCGCAGGCTGTAGTTGGTCATGGGGTTCCGTTATGGGACAATCAGCGACATTCAGTTTATGTGAGAAATTTCCTGGCAATGGCGCAATTCTACTCTGCAAAGCGGCGCGTGACGACGCGTGAAATCATAACCGTGACGGCTGACGGCCTCGACGCCTTCGGGCAGGGGGTGGCGCGCCACCACGGTAAGGCGTTGTTTATCGCCGGTTTATTGCCGGGCGAGCAGGCGGAAGTCGTGGTGAGCGAAGAGAAAAAACAGTTCTCGCGCGGCGACGTCAAAAAGCGCCTTTCGCAAAGCCCGGAGCGCGTCACGCCGCGGTGCCCGCATTTTGGCGTATGCGGCGGCTGCCAGCAACAGCATGCGAGCGTCGACCTGCAACAGCGCAGCAAAGCCCAGGCGCTGGCGCGCATGATGAAGCATGAGGTCGACGAGATAATCAGCGGACCGGCGTGGGGCTATCGCCGTCGCGCGCGTCTGAGCTTGAATTTCCCGCCGCGCAAACCAGGCTTACAGATGGGGTTTCGCAAGGCCGGGTCGAATGACCTGGTGGATGTGCACCACTGCCCTATACTTGTGCCCCGTCTCGAGGCGTTGCTGCCCGCGCTTCGCGACTGCCTGAGCCGCCTCGACGGCGCGCGCCATCTCGGCCATGTTGAACTGGTCGATGCCGCCAGCGGTCCACTGATGGTGCTGCGGCATATGAAGCCGCTCAGCGCGGACGATCGCGAAAAACTGGAATGCTTTTCGCATTCCGAAGGCGTGGCGCTGTACCTTGCGCCTGAGAGCGATACCCTTGAGCAACTGAACGGCGACACGCCGTGGTATGAATCCAACGGCCTGCGTCTCACCTTCAGTCCGCGTGATTTCATTCAGGTTAACGACGCCGTAAATCAGCAGATGGTGGCCCGTGCGCTGGCGTGGCTCGATATTCAGCCCGGCGATCGCGTGCTGGATCTTTTCTGCGGCATGGGCAACTTTACTTTGCCGCTGGCGCGCCTGGCGGAAAGCGTCGTGGGCGTTGAGGGCGTTGCTGCGCTGGTGGCGAAAGGTGACTATAATGCCGGGATTAACGCCTTGAAAAATGTCACATTTTTTCAGCATAACCTGGAAGAAGACGTCACAAAGCAGCCGTGGGCGCGTCAGGGCTTCGACAAAGTGCTGCTCGACCCGGCGCGCGCGGGCGCTGCGGGCGTTATGCCACATATTGTGAAATTAAAACCGCGTCGGGTGGTCTATGTCTCCTGTAACCCTTCCACGCTTGCGCGTGACAGTGAGGCGCTGCTCGCGGCGGGTTATCGCACCGGAAGGCTGGCGATGCTGGATATGTTTCCACACTCGGGCCATCTGGAATCAATGGCGCTGTTTGAAAGAGATTAAGTAGTCAGGCCACCGCGCGGTGCGGGCAGGCTGGTCCCGAAAGGAGAGGACGATGGTTGCGGTAAGAAGTGCACATCTTAATAAAGCTGGCGAATTTGACCATGAAAAATGGGTGGCGAGCCTTGGTATCGCCAGTCAGCAGTCGTGTGAACGCTTAACCGAAACCTGGCGCTATTGCGAACAGCAGACTCAGGGCCATCCGCAGGCGGAACTCTTGCTCTGGCGCGGTGTGGAGATGGTGGAAATCCTCACCATGCTCAGCATGGATATCGATACGCTGCGCGCCGCGCTGCTCTTCCCGCTGGTGGACAGCGGCGTGGTGAGCGAAGACGTGCTGAAAGAGAGCGTCGGAAAATCAGTTGTCGGCCTTATCCACGGCGTGCGCGATATGGCCGCCATTCGCCAGCTCAAAGCCACGCATCACGACTCCGTCTCCTCCGAGCAGGTGGATAACGTGCGCCGCATGCTGCTGGCGATGGTCGATGATTTCCGCTGTGTAGTCATTAAGCTTGCCGAGCGCATCGCGCATCTGCGCGAGGTGAAAGACGCGCCGGAAGATGAACGCGTCCTGGCGGCGAAAGAGTGCACCAATATCTATGCGCCGCTGGCGAACCGCCTCGGCATCGGCCAACTCAAATGGGAGCTGGAGGATTTCTGCTTTCGCTATTTGCATCCGGACGAATACAAACGCATTGCCAAACTGCTGCACGAGCGGCGCATCGATCGCGAACACTACATCGACGAGTTCGTTACGCATCTGCGCACCGCCATGAAAGAAGAGGGCGTGAAGGCTGAAGTTTACGGGCGTCCTAAGCATATCTACAGCATCTGGCGCAAGATGCAGAAAAAGCATCTGGCCTTTGACGAGCTGTTCGACGTGCGCGCGGTGCGTATCGTCGCCGAGCGTTTGCAGGACTGCTACGCCGCGCTTGGGATCGTTCATACGCACTACCGCCACCTGCCGGATGAATTCGACGATTACGTCGCGAACCCCAAACCGAATGGCTACCAGTCTATTCATACCGTGGTGCTGGGCCCCGGCGGCAAAACGGTCGAGATCCAAATTCGCACCAAACAGATGCATGAAGAGTCTGAGCTCGGGGTTGCGGCGCACTGGAAATACAAAGAAGGCGCGGCAAGCGGCGTACGCAATGGCCACGAAGACCGCATCGCCTGGCTGCGTAAGCTTATCGCCTGGCAGGAAGAGATGGCCGATTCCGGCGAAATGCTCGATGAACTGCGAAGCCAGGTCTTTGATGACCGCGTGTACGTGTTTACCCCGAAAGGCGACGTGGTCGACCTGCCGGCGGGCTCCACGCCGCTCGATTTCGCCTACCACATCCACAGCGATGTCGGGCACCGGTGCATCGGCGCGAAAATCGGCGGCAGAATTGTGCCGTTTACTTATCAGCTGCAGATGGGCGATCAGATTGAAATCATCACCCAGAAGCAGCCGAACCCGAGCCGCGACTGGCTGAACCCGAACCTCGGCTATGTCGGCACGGGGCGCGCGCGCGCGAAAATTCACGCCTGGTTCCGTAAACAGGATCGCGACAAAAACATCATCGCCGGACGTCAGATCCTCGACGACGAACTGGCGCATCTTGGCATCAGCCTGAAAGAGGCAGAAAAGCATCTGCTGCCGCGTTACAACTTTAATGAAGTCGATGAACTGCTGGCGGCGATTGGCGGCGGGGATATTCGCCTCAACCAGATGGTAAATTTCCTTCAGGCGCAGTTCAACAAGCCCAGCGCGGAAGAACAGGACGCCGCCGCGCTGCGTCAGCTGCAGCAAAAAACCTATACGCCGCAGGGGCGCAACAGCCGCGATAACGGGCGTGTCGTGGTGGAGGGCGTTGGTAATTTGATGCACCACATCGCCCGCTGCTGCCAGCCGATCCCCGGCGACGATATCGTCGGCTTTATCACCCAGGGGCGCGGCATCTCCATTCACCGCGCCGACTGCGACCAGCTGACGGAGCTACAGTCGCACGCGCCGGAGCGTATCGTCGATGCGGTGTGGGGCGAAAGTTACTCCGCC
Organism: Cronobacter dublinensis subsp. dublinensis LMG 23823; assembly: GCF_001277235.1. Classification (NCBI taxonomy): domain Bacteria; kingdom Pseudomonadati; phylum Pseudomonadota; class Gammaproteobacteria; order Enterobacterales; family Enterobacteriaceae; genus Cronobacter; species Cronobacter dublinensis. The sequence goes on along the minus strand of NZ_CP012266.1, from coordinate 3,572,375 downwards.
GGGTATTCGCTGATAGTGCGAGTGACGGCGAATGACCGCAGCGGCTTGCTGCGCGATATCACCACGATCCTCGCCAATGAAAAGGTTAACGTGCTGGGCGTGACGAGCCGCAGCGATACCCGCCAGCAGCTGGCGACCATCGATATGGAAATCGAAATCTATAACCTCCAGGTGCTCGGCCGCGTGCTCGGTAAGCTTAACCAGGTCTCAGACGTTATCGACGCGCGCCGTCTGCACGGCGGCTGATGCGTCCGGCGGCGCGCGTGACATGCGCTGCGCTGCTTTTTTATTTTGCCTCCAGCGTGAGGCGCGCGGCGAACGCGTTTGTCGTCGCCACGCCTGTTTTTATAAGGATTTTCAATGACTCAGATCGACCGCCTGCTTGGCATCATGCAGCGCCTTCGCGACCCGCAAACCGGCTGTCCGTGGGATAAAGAACAAACCTACGCCACCATCGCCCCTTATACCCTTGAAGAAACCTACGAAGTGCTTGATGCGATTGCCCGTGAGGATTTCGACGATCTGCGCGGTGAGCTGGGCGATCTGCTCTTTCAGGTCGTGTTTTACGCCCAGATGGCGCAGGAAGAGGGGCGCTTTAACTTCGACGACATCTGCGCCGCTATCAGCGATAAGCTGGAGCGTCGCCATCCGCATATCTTCGGTGACGCCGCGTTCAGCGACAGCGCCGAAGTGCTGGCCAACTGGGAGAAAACCAAAAGCGCCGAGCGCGCGGAAAAGGCGCAGCATTCGGCGCTGGACGACATTCCCGAAAGCCTGCCGGCGCTGATGCGCGCCCACAAAATCCAGAAGCGCTGTTCTGCCGTCGGCTTTGACTGGACCTCGCTCGGCCCGGTTGTCGACAAAGTGCATGAAGAGATAGACGAAGTGATGCATGAGGCGCAGCAGGCCGTTATCGACGAGGCGAAGCTCGAAGAGGAAATCGGCGATTTACTGTTTGCGACCGTTAATCTTTCCCGCCATCTGGGCGCGAAAGCCGAAACCGCGCTGCAAAAAGCTAACCGTAAATTTGAACGGCGTTTCCGCCAGGTCGAGGCGATTATTCGCGCGCAGGGCCTGGAAATGACGCAGGCGAGCCTCGATCAGATGGAAGCTGCGTGGCAGATGGTTAAACGCCAGGAAATTGATAGTTAACGCTTTTTCACGGCAAGCGCTTGTTGTGGACAATTATTTCCAACAAGCGCTTGATTTGTGTCAAAAACATTTCTGAGAAAAGGGCTATTTTCTTGCGGCTTGGGTCTGGCGAGGCCAGCGGGAGTTCGTGCAGAATGAAAGTTTGTGACCCCCGACCTGTTCGGGTATACTACTTTCCCGTCCTGGTTATTCCATCGTCTTTAAACCTAACTTCTCAGGTTCAGCATGACAACGAACTATATTTTTGTGACCGGCGGGGTCGTTTCCTCTCTGGGTAAAGGCATTGCCGCAGCCTCCCTCGCAGCCATTCTTGAAGCCCGTGGCCTCAACGTGACCATCATGAAACTGGATCCGTATATCAACGTCGATCCGGGCACCATGAGTCCAATCCAACACGGGGAAGTGTTCGTTACTGAAGACGGCGCCGAAACCGATCTGGACCTGGGCCATTACGAGCGTTTTATCCGCACCCGCATGACGCGCCGCAACAACTTCACGACAGGTCGTATCTACTCTGAAGTTCTGCGCAAAGAGCGTCGCGGCGACTACCTGGGCGCCACCGTTCAGGTTATTCCCCACATCACTAACGCTATCAAAGAACGCATCCTTGCGGGCGGCGAAGGCCATGACGTCGTTCTGGTCGAAATCGGCGGCACCGTGGGCGATATCGAATCCCTGCCGTTCCTTGAAGCGATTCGCCAGATGGCGGTTGAAGTGGGCCGCGAGCACACCATGTTTATGCACCTGACGCTGGTGCCGTACATGGCGGCGGCAGGCGAGGTTAAAACCAAACCGACCCAGCACTCCGTTAAAGAACTGCTTTCTATCGGTATTCAGCCGGACGTGCTGATTTGCCGCTCCGACCGCGCTGTACCGGCCAACGAACGCGCCAAGATTGCGTTGTTCTGTAACGTTCCGGAAAAAGCGGTTATTTCTCTGAAAGATGTCGATTCCATCTATAAAATTCCGGGCCTGTTGAAATCGCAGGGGCTGGACGATTATATTTGTAAACGATTCAGCCTGAACTGTCCGGAAGCTAACCTGTCTGAATGGGAACAGGTTATTTATGAAGAAGCGAATCCGGCGGGTGAAGTCACTATCGGTATGGTCGGCAAGTACATCGAACTGCCGGACGCCTATAAGTCGGTTATCGAGGCGCTGAAACACGGCGGACTGAAGAACCGCGTGACCGTTAACATCAAGCTTATCGATTCGCAGGATGTAGAAACGCGTGGCGAAGAACTGCTGAAAGGGTTGGATGCCATCCTTATCCCTGGCGGCTTCGGTTATCGCGGCGTGGAAGGCAAAATCGCCACCGCGCGCTACGCCCGTGAAAACAATATTCCTTACCTCGGCATCTGCCTCGGTATGCAGGTGGCGATGATTGAATTTGCTCGTCATGTCGCCGGGATGGAGAACGCCAACTCCACGGAATTTGTGCCAGACTGTAAGTACCCGGTCGTGGCGTTAATCACCGAATGGCGTGATGAAAACGGTAATATTGAGACGCGCACTGAAAAGAGCGATCTCGGCGGAACGATGCGTCTGGGCGCGCAGCAGTGCCAGCTGTCAGACGACAGCCTGGTGCGCAAGCTTTATGGCGAACCTACGATTGTTGAACGTCACCGCCACCGTTATGAAGTCAACAATATGTTGTTGAAGCAGATTGAAGCAGCTGGCCTGCGCGTTGCGGGCCGTTCCGGCGACGATCAGTTGGTCGAGATCGTCGAAGTGCCGAATCATCCGTGGTTCGTCGCCTGTCAGTTCCACCCGGAATTTACTTCCACGCCGCGTGACGGGCACCCGCTGTTTGCAGGCTTCGTAAAAGCCGCCAGCGAGTATCAGAAACGCCAGGCGAAGTAAGCAGAGTTAGAACGGCAACGCGCGACTTTTTCGCGCGTTGTTTGTCTGGAGTTTTAGTTTAACTTGTACTGAGGAAAATCTAATGTCCAAAATCGTTAAAGTCATCGGTCGTGAAATCATCGACTCCCGTGGTAACCCGACTGTTGAAGCCGAAGTTCACCTGGAAGGCGGTTTCGTAGGTATGGCTGCTGCCCCGTCAGGTGCTTCCACTGGTTCCCGCGAAGCGCTGGAACTGCGCGATGGCGACAAATCCCGTTTCCTGGGCAAAGGCGTAACCAAAGCGGTTGGCGCGGTTAACGGCCCGATCGCTCAGGCTATCGTTGGCAAAGATGCTAAAGATCAGGCTGGTATCGACAAGATCATGATCGATCTGGACGGTACTGAAAACAAATCTAACTTCGGTGCAAACGCCATTCTGGCCGTTTCTCTGGCTGCTGCCAAAGCTGCTGCTGCTTCCAAAGGCATGCCGCTGTATGAGCACATCGCTGAACTGAACGGCACCCCGGGCAAATTCTCTATGCCGGTTCCGATGATGAACATCATCAACGGCGGCGAGCACGCTGACAACAACGTCGATATCCAGGAATTCATGATCCAGCCGGTTGGCGCTTCCAGCGTTAAAGAAGCTATCCGCATGGGTTCTGAAGTATTCCATCACCTGGCGAAAGTGCTGAAAGGTAAAGGCATGAACACCGCTGTTGGTGACGAAGGCGGCTACGCGCCGAACCTGGGCTCCAACGCCGAAGCCCTGGCTGTTATCGCTGAAGCGGTAAAAGCTGCAGGCTACGAGCTGGGCAAAGACATCACCCTGGCGATGGACTGCGCAGCATCTGAATTCTACAAAGACGGCAAATACGTTCTGGCAGGCGAAGGCAACAAAGCGTTCACCTCTGAAGAATTCACTCACTTCCTGGAAGACCTGACCAAACAGTACCCGATCGTGTCTATCGAAGACGGTCTGGACGAGTCTGACTGGGACGGTTTTGCATACCAGACCAAAGTTCTGGGCGACAAAATCCAGCTGGTGGGCGACGACCTGTTCGTGACCAACACCAAAATCCTGAAAGAAGGCATCGAGAAAGGCATCGCTAACTCCATCCTGATCAAATTCAACCAGATCGGTTCTTTGACCGAAACTCTGGCTGCAATCAAGATGGCGAAAGACGCTGGCTACACCGCGGTCATCTCTCACCGTTCTGGCGAAACTGAAGACGCGACCATTGCCGACCTGGCAGTAGGTACCGCTGCAGGCCAGATCAAAACCGGTTCCATGAGCCGTTCTGACCGCGTTGCTAAATACAACCAGCTGATTCGTATCGAAGAAGCGCTGGGCGAAAAAGCACCGTTCAACGGTCGTAAAGAGATCAAAGGCCAGGCATAATCGCCCGTCTTTGTCGCTGAAAAATGCCAGTCGAAAGACTGGCATTTTTTTTTACTTGAAATCGACTTCCATCTGCTGAGGAATAGTTAAACCCTTCGTGGTCTGTACACAGCGGGCAATATAGTCGGTAAAGCGTGGGGGTTTCGGCATGCCGAGCCTGAGCAGTTTATCGTTACTGAAGCGCACATTCAGCGTGGCGAACGAGCCGTATAACCGCATTGCTTTCAGCATCAGACGCTCGTTACAAGGCCCGAAAATCGTTTTCAGTTCGCGGCGCATTTTGACCAGCGTTTCATAGCTTACCTGCGCGTAATTATCGGCAACAGGCGCTTTTTTCTGTGCCTGCGCCATGGCGATATCAATGTCAGCAAAGCGGACGCTATTCTCTTCGCCGGCGGAAATATGTACGACTTCGCCAGGCGCAATCTCTTTTTCCAGCAGCAGGAGTAACGCCTGCGCGCAATAATCCACCGGGATCACATCCACGCGATCTTCCAGCGAACACATAAATTTCTGCAGCATCAACCCCATGCTGAAGACCCAGAAAATACTGGTGGAGGGCAGGCAGCCGTGATGAGTATGTCCGACAACGATAGATGGGCGGGCGATAATCAGCGGCAGCTGTGGGCAGTGCTGGCGCATCAGCTGTTCAATGGTCGATTTAGAATGGGTGTAAGTCACCAGATGCTCAGCGTTTTCGCGAAACTCCGCGCTTTCCGGCACCAGGGAATTCGGCGCAGGCGTACACGACATCGCCGTGCCCACGTGCAAAAACCGCTGTAAACCTGCCACGTTATTCATACGGCGGGCAAACGCCAGCGTGCCTTCGACATTCACTTTCCAGATAAGCGGATTGTTACCGAATGAAGCCACGGCCGCGCAGTTAATCACATGCGTCACGCTATCAAGACGCGGATCAGCCAGAAAACATTCGGGCTCGCCTAAATCGCCGCACAGAATTTGTGAGGTTGTCAGCCGCGAAAGCTGGTCTTCGTTAAGGTTAAACTTACGCATATTGCTAAGTATGCGTTCCAGCCCGGCTTCGCTATCACCAGCGCGAACCAACAGTAATAAATTCATCTTTTCTGTGCGCTGCAGGATCTTTTCGACTACCGCCCCGCCCAGAAAGCCCGTCGCGCCCGTTATTAATAAAGTTGTCATTCATGTTATTCCACGTGGGTTGATGAGGCGGATTGTAGGAGCAGAAAAGTAAACGACATTTAAATAAAGGCGAGGCGTAAAGAGGGGGAAATTAAGATTGTTTTAAGGAAAGTCGTAAAGGGGATTAAGATAGGACAGTATGGCGAGTAGGAAATTCTGTTACGGTAAATAAATTTTTTATCTATTTGAATGTGTTGGCTTTTTGTTTTTATGGCGGCGTGGTTTATTTCCTGATAAAAAGCACAGAAGGGCCAGTAAAATTACGTTTTGTTACATTATTCCAGGCTTAAGCAGGCGTTGCAGAAAATATCTGTTCTGCAACGCCTGCTTATTACAGTAATAAAGGCAGCGTCGCGCTGGCGGTTTGCTGGCTGATTTCACTGTAGTGGCTGTCTGCGGCTATCAGCGACGCCGTTAACAGCTCGACCAGCAGCATTGCCCCAACTTTCGCATTGAGCGCGCCGGCATTAAGCGGGCCTTCCGGTTTGGCGGCCACCAGTTGCATATCGCTGAGCGACGCCAGCGGGCTGCGCGGCGTGTTACTGAGCGTCAGCACAGGCGCGCCGGCTTTTCGGGCGAGCTTCACGGCATGCAGCAGATCGCGGGTCGAGCCGGAGCTGGAAATGGCAACCACCAGATCGGTCTCGCAAAGCGTCGCCGCATTCATCGACGCCCGGTGCATATCGCTAAAGAGCTGCGCCGGTTTACCGAGCCGCAGGAGCTTGTAATGTAAATACTCACCGATAATAGCGCTCGCCGCGACGCCGTAAATCTGCACCGAGCGGGCCTGATGCAGCGCACGGGCGGCATCTTCAAGCCTTGCGCGATCCAGCAGTTGCGCGGTATCTCGCAGCGCCTGTACCGACTCCTCCACCAGCGTGTCCAGCGCATCGCCGCTTTGCGCGCGGGGCGCCTGACCCCGTTGCACATCCAGTGCCAGCGCCATTTTAAACTCGTTATACCCCTTGCAGCCGAGTGTCCGGCACAGGCGGGTCACGCTAGCCTCGCTGGTATCGCTCTCGCGGGCCAGCTCCGTAATGGTGAGGTAAAGCACGCGAGCCGGGTCGCTCAGCACATAATCCCCGAGTTTGCGCTGCGTGGGGCTAAAGCCTGAAAGCTCCTGGCGCAGCTTAAGCAGTAAATTTTCATTGTCAGACATAAAGGATCCTGAAGCACCGTCGACCAGCGATGAGTGTGCGTGAAAGCCCACTCGCAACGCCAGCCATTTTAAAAAAGTATGATCGCCTCCGCTATTGTTGATGATAATTTTCATTATAAATATTTATTGTGATAAATATTTTCATCATGACAATGACGGGGGTTTACGATGGCATTTTTCAGCGGAACATCTTCAGGGCGCTGGTTTGAGAAAGCGCAGCGTTTTGGCAAATCGTTTATGTTGCCGATTGCCGTCTTACCCGCGGCGGGCCTGTTGCTCGGCGTTGGCGGCGCGCTCTCCAACCCCAACACGCTGACGGCCTATCCGTTTCTCGATGTTGGCTGGCTACAGGCCGTCTTCACCATCATGAGCAGCGCTGGCGCGATCGTTTTCGCGAACCTGTCGGTGCTGTTTGCCGTCGGCGTGGCGGTGGGCCTCGCGCGCACCGATAAAGGCACGGCCGGGCTCGCCGCGTTACTCGCTTTTCTGGTGATGAATGCCACCATCAACGCGCTGCTGACCCTTACCGGAAACCTGGCGCAGAGCAATCCGGGCGCGGTCGGGCAGGGAATGGTCCTCGGAATCCAGACGCTGGAAACCGGCGTATTTGGCGGCGTGGTCATAGGTCTTGTGACGTGTGCGCTGCATCAGCGATTCAATAAAATCGCGCTGCCGCAGTTTCTTGGGTTTTTCGGCGGCTCCCGTTTTGTGCCGATTGTCAGCGCGCTGGCGGCGATCGTTATCGGCGCGCTGATGACCGTCGTCTGGCCGCCTTTTCAGAAAGTGATTTTCGGGCTGGGCGGGCTGGTAGAGGCGACCGGTTATCCCGGTACGCTGTTATATGGTTTTATTCTGCGAATGCTTGGCCCGTTCGGGTTGCATCACATCTTCTATTTACCTTTCTGGACCACAGCGCTCGGCGGCAGCGAGATAGTCAACGGCCAGCTGGTGGAAGGCACGCAGCGTATTTTCTTCGCACAGCTCGCAGACCCTGCCACGCAGCAGTTTTATATTGGCACGTCGCGCTTTATGTCCGGGCGCTTTATCACCATGATGTTTGGCCTGACGGGCGCCTGTCTTGCCATGTACCACACCGCGAAACCGGAGAATAAAAAACGCGTCGCGGGGCTGCTGTTATCCGCCGCGCTGACCTCATTTCTGACCGGCATTACCGAGCCGATTGAGTTCTCCTTCCTGTTTGTCGCCCCCGTGCTGTATGTCATCCATGCGTTTTTCGACGGCCTGGCTTTTATGCTGGCGCATCTGTTGCACATCACCATCGGTCAAACGTTCTCGGGCGGTTTTATCGATTTCATCCTCTTTGGCGTTTTGCAGGGCGAAGCGAAAACCCACTGGCTGCGGGTGCCGCTCGTCGGCGTGCCCTGGTTTTTCCTCTATTACTTCACGTTCCGCTACCTGATAACCCGTTTCGATTTCGCGACGCCGGGGCGCGAGAAAGAGACGCAGGCGGCGGTGCAGATGGACGCCAGCGAGCGGGCGCAGGCCATCGTCGACGGGCTAGGCGGACGGGATAACCTGCAGGATGTGGACTGCTGCGCCACGCGGCTGCGCGTGACGGTCTATGACGGGCGCAAAGTGAATGAAGCGGCGCTCACGGCCACCGGAGCGCGCGGGGTGATCCTGCGCGGTAACGGCGTGCAGGTTATCTACGGCCCCCACGTCACGATTATCAAAAATGAAGTCGAAGAGTTATTAAGCTGAGGTCAACGATGTTAGAGCAAATCAAAGGAAAGCTGGTGGTCTCCTGCCAGGCGCTGGAAAACGAACCGCTGCACAGCTCGTTTATTATGGGGAGAATGGCGCTGGCGGCGGCGCAGGGCGGGGCGGCGGGGATCCGCGCCAACAGCGTGGCGGATATCGCGGCTATTAAACAGCAGGTTACGCTACCGGTGATTGGCATCATCAAGCGGGATTACCCCGGCAGTGAAGTCTTCATTACCGCGACGATGCGTGAAGTCACGGAGCTGATGCGCGCCGCGCCTGAAATGATAGCCCTTGATGCTACCGCGCGAGCGCGTCCTGACGGCGAGACGCTGGAACAGCTCGTCAGGCGCATCCGGCGCAACTTCCCTGAGGTTTTACTGATGGCGGATATTTCAGACGTCGACGAAGCCGTTGCGGCCGAAGCGCTGGGCTTCGACTGCGTCGGCACCACGCTCTACGGCTACACCGCGCCAACACGCGGCCATCGCCTGCCGGAGAACGATTTCGCGTTGTTAAAAGACGTGCTGGCGGCGGTTGCGCTTCCGGTTATCGCCGAAGGCAATGTCGATACGCCCGAGCGCGCGGCGCGCTGCCTGTCGCTCGGCGCGCATGCCGTGGTCGTGGGCGGCGCTATCACGCGCCCGCAGCAGATTACGCGCCGCTTTACCGACGCGCTGGACTCACCAGTTATCTGACGAGCCGCCGCCGTCGCTTGAGCCGCCATCGCCGGAGCTCACGCTGTCGTGGCTGCTGTGATGGCTGCCACTGTCGCCGCCGGATAAGTGATGAAGGTTCTGATTGGCTATCCAGGCTGACGAGTTATCGCCTGATGACGTCCCGTTGCCTGCGCTAAACAGGCGCTGGGGAAACGCGAACGCCATGATAACCACCATGACTAACAACATGAGCGGCGCCGTAAAACTGAGCCACAAAAAAGGCACAACCCACGGGACATAATCGCTGGTGATGGCAAGCGCAGGCGTCAGCAGGCAGGACATGCCGAAAAAGAGCGTTATCAGCGTTTTCTTTTTACGCTTCATCAGCAGGACGGCCAGCGTGATGGCGAGAAACGGCAGCCCTTCCCAGTAAGAAAATCCTAAAAGGAACGGCTTAAGCCATGACCATAACCACGATGGCGAGTCCGCCGGCGGCAGCGGTTTGCCGCTGAGCACCGCGTCGATACCGGTAAGCCCCTGTCGGATGCCTTCGGCCAGTTCGCCCGCCCTGAACCAGGGGAGCATCCGCTCTTTAATGATTTGGCTCGCCAGCGCGTTGGTCAGCGTGGTTTCCAGACCGCGGCCCACCTCGATGCGCACTTTGCGATCCTCCCAGGCCACCAGTATCAGCACGCCATCGTTGCGCTGCGGGCTGCCCAGATGCCAGGTATTGAACACGCGCGTCGCGACGCTTTCCAGGTTATCGCCCTTTAAGGTCGGCACGATCAGTACCGCCGTCTGCGCGTGGGTGCGGGTATAGATTGAGGACACGTCAGTGATTAACGCGGCGTGCTCCTGGCCCGCCAGGAGGTCAGCCGGATCGTTAACAAAGCTTTCCATCGTCGGCACGGGGAAGGTTTGCGCCTGAGCGGCAACACCCGCGAGCGCCAGCGATATCGTCAGAAGAAATAATGTCAGTGTGCGTACCATTGCTTCACTTTTCCTTGTCTTCGCAGGGTCGTCAGCCGCCATAGTAACCGCCGCCCGGCGGGGCTGCCAATGACCTGGAATTAAGGGGCTATGGTCTGTGAAGGCGCGGCGCGCGGCCAGGAAGGCGCAAATGGCACATGATAGTGCGGCGGTTATCTGTAATAATTACTTTTTGGTCATAATCTGAGTGAATCATGCAGTACCCGATTAATGAGATGTTCCAGACCCTGCAGGGCGAGGGTTACTTTACCGGCGTGCCCGCCATTTTTATTCGTTTGCAGGGATGCCCGGTAGGCTGTGCCTGGTGCGATACCAAACACACCTGGGAGACGCTCGCCGATCGGGAAGTGTCGCTTTTCAGCATTATCGCGAAAACCAAAGAGAGCGATAAATGGGGCGCGGCGAGCCCGGAAGATCTGCTGGCGGCCATTGAGCGTCAGGCTTATACCGCGCGCCATGTGGTGATCACCGGCGGCGAGCCCTGTATTCACGACCTGCTGCCGTTAACCGAGCTGCTGGAAGCGCACGGTTTTAGCTGCCAGATTGAAACCAGCGGCACCCATGAAGTGCGCTGCACCACCGGCACCTGGGTGACCGTGTCGCCGAAAGTGAACATGCGCGGCGGTTACGAGGTGTTGGATCAGGCGCTGATGCGCGCTGATGAAATCAAGCACCCGGTAGGGCGCGTGCGTGATATCGAGGCGCTGGATGAACTGCTGGCGCGTCTGCATGACGAGAGACAGCGCGTGATTGCGCTTCAGCCGATAAGCCAGAAAGAAGACGCGACGCGTTTGTGCATTGAGACTTGTATCGCCCGCAACTGGCGATTGTCGATGCAGACGCACAAGTATTTGAATATTGCATAAAAAAAGGAGCCAACGGCTCCTTTTTTTATGCGTGATTGGCGGCGGGTAAGCAAAACGCCACTTGCCAACAGATACTACTAAACCTTATTCGCCGCGATACACGCAACCGGCGGTGCAGGTCTCTTTAATCATCACCGCGCTCAACAGCGGCATACGGGGCTTCATCTGATCCCAAATCCAGCGCGCCAGCACTTCGCTGGTCGGATTTTCAAGGCCGGGGATATCGTTCAGATAATAGTGATCCAGGCTATCGTAAATCGGTTTAAACGCCGCTTTCAGCTCGGCGAAATCGATGATCCAGCCGGTATGCGGGTCTACCTCGCCCGTAATCTCCAGGCGCACCATAAAGGAGTGTCCGTGCAGGCGGCCGCATTTATGGCCTTCGGGAACGTGGGGCAGTCGGTGAGCGGCTTCGAAGATAAAATCTTTAAACAGGGTGGTAGGCATTACGCAGTCTCAGTCTTGCTAAAAAAACCGCCGCATAGTACCGGAATTGACCGTTTTTAGCATTAACTAAAACCGTCGTAAGCGGTAACCGCGTAAAATGCCGCGTCCCTGGTTTTAAACCCTATCATTATCAATGCCTTATTTAACCTGTTTTTGCGTTTACGCTTATAGATAAAAGCGGTTAGTCCGTTTGGTTATTAATTATTTCCATCCCTTCTTTAATTGTTATTCTTGCCGCCGTTACCCTTACTTTCTCTTCTGTTTTTGCACTGAAAAACAGCTTTGCTACTGGAACATAACGACGCATGACGACTCAGGCCCCACCGAACGCGTTGCTCCCGCTCAGCCCGGAGCAGCTGGCTCGCCTTCAGACGGCGACGCATGATTTCACCCCCACGCAGCTGGCCTGGCTTTCGGGCTACTTCTGGGGAATGGTTAACCAACAGCCTGGTGCGGCGGTGGTGCAAACGCCCGCGGCGCCTGCGTCGGTCATTACGCTTATCTCCGCCTCCCAGACCGGCAACGCGCGCCGCGTCGCCGAAGCGCTGCGCGACGATCTGCTGGCTGCGCAACTTAATGTGAACCTGGTGAACGCGGGCGACTATAAATTCAAACAAATCGCCCAGGAAAAACTGCTGGTCATCGTCACCTCTACACAGGGGGAAGGGGATCCGCCGGAAGAAGCGGTCGCGCTGCACAAATTCCTGCTGTCGAAAAAAGCGCCGAAGCTTGAAGGCGCGGCGTTCGCGGTCTTTGGACTTGGCGATACCTCTTATGAGCGCTTCTGCCAGGCCGGGAAAGATTTCGATACCCGTCTTGCGGAGCTTGGCGGCGAGCGCCTGCTGGATCGCGTCGATGCGGATGTCGAATACCAGGCCGCCGCTCAGGCGTGGCGCCAGCGCGTGGTGGATGTCCTGAAAGCGCGCGTGCCGAAAGAAACCCCGTCCCAGGCGGCGTTTACTTCCAGCGGCGCGGTGAATCTTGTCGATTCCACGCCTTACACTAAAGAAGCGCCGCTCACCGCGACGCTCTCGGTGAATCAGAAAATCACGGGGCGCCATTCACAAAAAGATGTGCGCCATATTGAAATCGATCTCGGCGACGCCGGGCTGCGCTATCAGCCGGGCGATGCGCTCGGCGTCTGGTATCAGAACGATCCGGCGCTGGTGCAGGAGCTGCTTGAGCTGTTATGGCTGAAGGGTGACGAGACGGTCACGGTGGACGGCAAAACGCTGACGCTCAGCGAAGCGCTCCAGTGGCACTTTGAACTGACGGTCAACACCGCCGCCATCGTTGAGAATTACGCCACGCTGACCCGCAGCGAAACGCTGCTGCCGTTAGTGGGCGATAAAGCGAAGCTGCAACACTACGCCGCCTCGACGCCCATCGTTGATATGGTCCGTTTCGCGCCGGCGCAGCTTGAGGCCGGGCAGCTTATCGGCCTGCTGCGCCCGCTGACGCCGCGCCTCTATTCCATCGCCTCGTCGCAGGCGGAAGTGGAAAACGAAGTCCACATTACCGTCGGCGTCGTGCGTTTCGAAATTGAAGGCCGCGCCCGCGCGGGCGGGGCGTCAAGCTACCTCGCCGATCGTCTTGAAGAAGAGGGTGAAGTGCGGGTGTTCATTGAGCACAACGACAACTTCCGTCTGCCCGCCGCGCCTGAAACGCCGGTCATCATGATTGGCCCTGGCACCGGCATCGCGCCGTTCCGCGCCTTTATGCAGCAGCGCGAAGCCGACGGCGCCACCGGTAAAAACTGGCTCTTCTTCGGCAACCCGCACTTTACTGAAGATTTCCTGTATCAGGTCGAGTGGCAGCGCTATGTAAAAGAAGGGCTGTTAAACCGCATCGACCTTGCCTGGTCTCGCGATCAGGACCATAAAATTTACGTACAAGATAAAATCCGCGAGCAGGGCGCGGAGCTGTGGCGCTGGATTCAGGAAGGCGCGCACATTTATGTCTGCGGCGACGCCAATCGCATGGCGAAAGATGTCGAGCAGGCGTTACTGGAAGTGATTGCGGCTTACGGCGAGATGGATGCCGAGGCGGCGGATGAATATTTAAGTGAGCTGCGCGTTGAGCGCCGTTACCAGCGAGACGTCTATTAATGAGCGAAAAATACCCAGGACCTCTGGTGGTCGAAGGAAAACTGACTGACGCGGAGCGCATGAAGCGTGAGAGTAACTTCCTGCGCGGCACCATTGCCGAAGATTTACATGACGGGCTGACCGGCGGGTTTAATGGCGACAACTTCCTGCTGATCCGTTTTCACGGCATGTATCAGCAGGACGACCGCGATATCCGCGCCGAGCGCGCCGAACAGAAGCTCGAGCCGCGTCACGCTATGATGCTGCGCTGCCGTCTGCCGGGCGGCATCATGACGCCGCAGCAGTGGCTTTCCGTCGATAAGTTCGCCGAGGAAAACACGATTTACGGCAGCATCCGTCTGACCAACCGCCAGACGTTCCAGTATCACGGCCTGCTGAAGAAAAACGTTAAACCGGCGCACCAGATGCTGCATTCCGTGGGCCTCGACGCGCTGGCGACCGCCAACGACATGAACCGTAACGTGCTCTGCACCTCAAACCCGGTCGAGTCGCAATTACATGCCGAAGCTTACGAGTGGGCGAAGAAACTCTCCGAGCATCTGCTGCCGCGCACCCGCGCCTATGCGGAGATCTGGCTCGATCAGGAAAAAGTCGCGACCACGGACGAGGAGCCGATCCTCGGCGCGACCTACCTGCCGCGTAAGTTTAAAACCACGGTCGTGGTGCCGCCGCAGAACGATGTCGATCTGCATGCCAACGACATGAACTTCATCGCCATTGCCGAAAACGGCAAGCTGGTGGGCTTTAACCTGCTGGTCGGCGGCGGGCTTTCCATCGAGCACGGCAACAAGAAAACCTACGCGCGCACCGCGACCGAGTTCGGCTACATTCCGCTGGAGCACACCCTGGCGGTGGCCGAAGCCGTGGTGACCACCCAGCGCGACTGGGGCAACCGTACCGATCGTAAAAACGCCAAAACCAAATATACGCTGGAGCGCGTCGGGCCGGACGTGTTCAAAGCCGAAGTGGAGCGCCGCGCGGGCGTGACGTTTGAGCCGGTTCGTCCTTACGAATTTACCGGTCGCGGCGATCGCATCGGCTGGGTGAAAGGTATTGATGATAAATGGCATCTGACGCTGTTTATCGAGAATGGCCGCATTCTGGACTTCCCGGACCGCCCGCTGAAAACCGGTCTGAGAGAGATTGCGAAGATCCACAAAGGGGATTTCCGCCTGACCGCCAACCAGAACCTGATCGTGGCGGGCGTGCCGGAAGGCGATAAAGCGAAGATAGAACAGATAGCCCGCGCCCACGGCCTGATGGCAAGCGTAACGCCGCAGCGTGAAAACTCGATGGCGTGCGTGTCGTTCCCGACCTGCCCGCTGGCGATGGCGGAAGCGGAGCGCTTCCTGCCGCAGTTTATCGATAAAGTGGACGGCATTATGGCGAAGCACGGCGTGGCGGACGAGCACATCGTGCTACGCGTGACCGGCTGCCCGAACGGCTGTGGTCGCGCGATGCTGGCGGAGCTGGGTCTGGTCGGCAAAGCGCCGGGGCGTTACAACCTGCATCTGGGCGGTAACCGCATCGGCACGCGTATTCCGCGGATGTATCGCGAAAACATCACCGAGCCGGAAATTCTCGACATCATTGATGAGCTGGTAGGCCGCTGGGCGACCGGGCGCGAGCCGGGCGAAGGGTTTGGCGATTTCACCGTGCGCGCTGGGATTATCCGTCCGGTGCTCGACCCGGCGCGGGATTTCTGGGAATAAGCGGTTAGCGTGGCATTGATAGCGGTGGATGGGCTGCGCTTATCCACCCTGCGAAGGCTGATTGGTTTTTTAGGGCGGGTAAGCGAAGCGCACCCGCCATCGCTAACCCGACATTTCGCCTGGCGCCGTACCGGTATCACACTTATGCAAGCGAGGTTCACATGTCCGTACTCGATCTCCATGCGCTGAACGCGCTGGACAAAGACGCCCGCGCTGACGCGCTCGCCGACACCAACGCGCAGCTTGAGGCATTAAGCGCCGAAGCGCGCGTCGGCTGGGCGCTCGAAAATCTGCCGGGCGAGTTTGTGCTCTCCTCAAGCTTCGGCATCCAGGCGGCGGTCTGCCTGCATCTGGTCACGCAGCAGCGCCCGGATATCCCGGTTATCCTCACCGATACCGGCTATCTCTTCCCGGAAACGTACCGCTTTATCGACGAGCTAACGGAAAAGCTCAACCTGAACCTGCACATCTACCGTGCTGAGCAGAGCCCGGCCTGGCAGGAGGCGCGCTACGGCAAGCTGTGGGAGCAGGGTGTTGAAGGTATTGAGAAATACAACGAGATCAACAAAGTCGAGCCGATGAACCGCGCGCTGAAAACGCTTAACGCGCAGACCTGGTTTGCCGGCCTGCGTCGCGATCAGTCCGGCAGCCGCGCTAACCTGCCGGTGCTCGGCATCCAGCGCGGCGTCTTTAAAATTCTGCCGATCATCGACTGGGACAACCGTACCGTATATCAGTACCTGCAAAAGCACGGGCTCAAATACCACCCGCTGTGGGACGAAGGTTATCTCTCGGTAGGGGATACGCACACGACCCGCAAATGGGAGCCGGGCATGGCGGAAGAAGAGACCCGCTTTTTTGGTCTTAAACGCGAATGCGGCCTGCACGAAGGCTAATGAAAAGCGCGCCCCAGGGCGCGCTTTTTACTTTCCGGCTTTCGCCAGCGTTTTTACCAGCGGCAGCAGGACGCGCATCACGTCGCGACAGCGTTTATCAATGCGTCCCGGCAGGGTCTGCTCCAGATATTGCAGATTATCCTGACGCGCATTATGCGCCACCGGCCCGACGTCGTGGCGGCCGCGATGACGGGCGGGATCGTTCACCGCCATTATCGACAGCACCGGAATGCCCGCGTTATCAAACGCCACGGCGTCGTTATCCGCAGGCGTCACGCTGCTGGCGGAAACGGGAATGCCGAAACGCCGCGCGAGCTTCAGCGCACTGTCGCGCGTGAGCTGACGTACCGCGGCAGGCGTGCTTTTGCCGCTGGTAAACGCCAGTTTATCGCCCGCCACCAGATGACTGAGATTAATCACCAGCAGCGTCTGTTTTTTCTCAAGCGCGCTCATGCGTTTCAGCAGGTTTTCCGCGCCCATGCCGCCTTCCTCTTCGCCGCTGGTGGCGATAAAGCGAACGCCGTAGCGTGTCGGCACATCTTTAAGGCGCTCCGCGAGCTCCAGCATCACGCCTATCCCCGCGGCATTATCGTCCACGCCCTGTAGCGTCAGGCCGCCGAGATTATTATCGACGTCGGCGTCGGTCAGCGGCGCGTAGGTATCAAGATGCGCCATCACAATAATCTGCTGCGGCGCCGTGCCCTCATGGGCGGCGATGACGGTGCTGCCGGTCACGTTCTGCCAGTTGGTGCGATGATTCCCGGCCGTATAGATATAGCGGCTGTGAAACGCACGGATATCGCTCTGATACCCCATGCGCACAAACTGCTGGCGCAGATAATCGGCGGCGAGCATCTCGGCGGGCGAACCGGTCATGCGGCCTGGGAATAACGTCGCTATGTGGCGGGTTTGCTCACTGGCGATATCGCCGGGGTGAATGGGTTGCGAGAAAGCGGGCAGGGTGAAGCATACGCTCAGCGCCAGGCTCAGTGTGCAGCGGCGCACTGCGGAAAACATAGAACGTCCTTACTCAAAAAAGCGCGACCAGTCAGTGGCGCTTAGTATGAAACTGTGACGGCGGTTACACAATTTGATTTGCGGATAAACGCCCGAAATTTCACGGCTTAAGCACTTTTTGATATGAGCATTTCTGACGCCTTATTCTTTTGTGGAACTATAAATACCAATTCGTAATTTCATCTGTTATCAGCTCCCCCCTATAGTCCCCTCTGGTCCCCTGTTGTTAGCGAGTTGTATCGCCGTGGAATATCTCCCGTTATTTGCTCAACTGAAACAGCGCCCCGTGCTGGTCGTCGGCGGCGGCGAAGTGGCGCTGCGTAAAATCGCGCTCCTGCGTCGCGCGGGCGCCTGCGTCTGCGTGGTAGCCAAAAAGCTGCACCCGGAGCTCGCGGCGCTGGAGCAGGAAGGCGCGCTGCGCTGGCTTGCACAGACCTTCGAGCCGTCGCAGCTCGACGCGGTGTTTCTGGTGATTGCGGCGACCAACGACGAGGCGCTCAACCGTCGGGTATTCGACGAAGCGAACGCCCGCCAGCGTCTCGTCAACGTGGTGGACGACCAGCCGCTGTGCTCCTTTATTTTTCCGTCGATTGTCGACCGCTCGCCGCTTATCGTCGCTATCTCCTCCAGCGGCAACGCGCCGGTGCTGGCGCGGCTGCTGCGCGAGAAAATCGAATCTCTGCTGCCGGCAAGCCTCGGGCGGATGGCCGAGGTGGCGGGCGGCTTTCGCGACCGTATTAAAGCGCGCATCCCCACGACTGACGGACGCCGTCGCTTCTGGGAAAAAGCCTTTCGTGGCCGCTTCGCCAGCCTGATGGCGGCGGGGGATACCCGCGCCGCCGAAGCGGTGCTGGAGGCGGAGCTCGACGCGCCGCAACCCGCGCAGGGCGAAATTATTCTGGTCGGCGCGGGGCCAGGCGACGCCGGGCTGCTGACGCTGCGCGGATTACAGGTGATGCAGCAGGCGGATGTCGTGCTGTATGACCATCTGGTCAGTGACGGCGTGCTGGATCTGGTGCGCCGCGACGCCGAACGTATCTGTGTGGGCAAACGCGCGGGCGCACACGCGGTGGCGCAGCATGAAACCAACCAGATGCTGATCGACTTCGCCCGCGAGGGCAAAACCGTGGTGCGCCTGAAAGGCGGCGACCCGTTTATCTTCGGGCGCGGCGGTGAAGAGCTTGAGGCGGCGAAAGCCGCGGGCGTGCCGTTTCAGGTGGTGCCCGGCGTCACGGCCGCCAGCGGCGCGACCGCCTATGCGGGCATTCCGCTGACTCACCGCGATTACGCCCAGAGCGCGGTCTTCGTCACCGGTCACTATAAACCCGACAGCGAACCGTTCGACTGGGCGCTGCTCGCGAAAAGCCGTCAGACGCTCGCTATCTATATGGGCACCATGAAAGCGGCGGAGATAAGCCAGCAGCTGATCGCCCACGGGCGCGACGCCGCAACGCCGGTGGCCGTGATAAGCCGCGGCACGCGCGACGACCAGCGCGTGCTGACCGGCACGCTTGATGCGCTCAGCGTTCTTGCGAAAGACGCGCCGATGCCCGCCCTGCTGGTGGTCGGCGAAGTGGTGCAGCTCCATCAGCAGCTCGCCTGGTTTCAACATTCAACCGACGCGGAAGCCATTCGTTCTTCCGTGGTGAATCTGGCTTAAGGAAAGGTTATGGATCAAAAACGACTCACTCACCTGCGGCAACTGGAGGCGGAAAGCATCCATATCATTCGTGAAGTGGCTGCGGAATTCGCTAACCCGGTAATGATGTACTCCATCGGCAAAGATTCCAGCGTGATGCTGCACCTGGCGCGCAAGGCGTTTTACCCCGGCACGCTGCCGTTCCCGCTGCTGCATGTGGATACCGGCTGGAAGTTTCGCGAAATGTACGAATTCCGCGACCGTACCGCCAAGGCCTATGGCTGCGAGCTGCTGGTGCATAAAAACCCGGAAGGCGTGGCGATGGGCATTAACCCGTTCGTGCACGGCAGCGCCAAACACACCGACATCATGAAAACCGAAGGGCTGAAGCAGGCGCTCAATAAATACGGTTTTGACGCGGCCTTCGGCGGCGCGCGCCGCGATGAGGAGAAATCCCGCGCTAAAGAGCGTATCTACTCTTTCCGCGACCGCTTCCACCGCTGGGACCCAAAAAACCAGCGCCCGGAGCTGTGGCATAACTACAACGGCCAGATCAACAAAGGCGAAAGCATCCGCGTATTCCCGCTCTCCAACTGGACCGAGCTGGATATCTGGCAGTACATCTATCTGGAAAATATCGAGATCGTTCCGCTGTATCTCGCCGCCGAGCGCCCGGTGCTGGAGCGCGACGGCATGCTGATGATGATCGATGACGATCGCATCGATTTGCAGCCGGGCGAAGAGATCAAACCGCGCATGGTGCGCTTCAGAACGCTGGGCTGCTGGCCGCTGACCGGCGCGGTGGAATCCAGCGCGCAGACGCTGCCGGAAATCATCGAAGAGATGCTGGTTTCCACCACCAGCGAGCGCCAGGGGCGCGTTATCGACCGCGACCAGGCAGGCTCAATGGAGCTTAAAAAACGTCAGGGTTATTTCTAAGGAGCCGCCATGAACACCACTATCGCACAACAGATCGCCAAAGAAGGCGGCGTGGAAGCATACCTGCACGCCCAGCAGCATAAAAGCCTGCTGCGCTTTCTGACCTGCGGCAGCGTGGATGACGGGAAAAGCACCCTGATTGGCCGCCTGCTGCATGATACCCGCCAGATTTATGAAGATCAGCTCTCGTCGCTGCACAATGACAGCAAGCGTCACGGCACCCAGGGCGAGAAGCTCGACCTGGCGCTGCTGGTCGATGGCCTCCAGGCCGAGCGCGAGCAGGGCATTACGATTGACGTGGCGTACCGCTATTTCTCCACTGAAAAGCGCAAATTTATCATCGCCGACACCCCAGGGCATGAGCAGTACACCCGCAATATGGCGACCGGCGCGTCGACCTGCGACTTGGCCATTCTGCTGATGGACGCCCGTAAAGGCGTGCTCGACCAGACCCGCCGCCACAGCTTTATCTCCACGCTGCTGGGTATCAAGCATCTGGTCGTGGCGGTCAATAAAATGGACCTGGTGGACTTCAGCGAAGAGACGTTCGAACGCATTCGTCAGGATTACCTGAGTTTTGCCGAACAGCTGCCGGGCTCGCTCGATATCCGTTTTGTGCCGCTCTCGGCGCTGGAAGGCGACAACGTGGCGGTGCAGAGCCTGAATATGGCCTGGTACACCGGGCCGACGCTGCTGGAAGTGCTGGAGACGATTGACATTCAGCGCGTGGTGGACGAACAGCCGCTGCGCTTCCCGGTGCAGTACGTCAACCGCCCGAATCTCGATTTTCGCGGTTATGCAGGCACCGTCGCGGGCGGCGTGGTGAAAGTTGGCCAGCGCGTTAAAGCGCTGCCGTCCGGCGTAGAGTCGAGCGTGGCGCGTATCGTGACCTTTGACGGCGACTTGCAGGAAGCGGGCGCGGGCGAAGCCGTCACGCTGGTACTGAAAGATGAAATCGACATCAGCCGCGGCGACCTGCTGGTGGACGCGTCGCAAAACGTCGCCGCGGTGCAGAGCGCGGCGGTGGATGTGGTCTGGATGGCCGAGCAGCCGCTAGTGCCCGGGCAGAGCTACGACATCAAAATCGCCGGTAAGAAAACCCGCGCGCGCGTGGATAACATTCAGTATCAGGTCGATATCAACAACCTGACCCAGCGCGTGGTGGAAACCCTGCCGCTGAACGGCATCGGCCTTGTGGATCTCACCTTCGACGAGCCGCTGAACCTCGATAAATATCAGGAGAACCCGGTCACCGGCGGCCTGATTTTCATTGATCGCCTCTCCAACGTGACGGTGGGCGCGGGCATGGTGCGCGAACCGCAACAGGATGTGTATCAGGAACCTTCCGCGTACAGCGCTTTTGAGCTGGAGCTGAATCAGCTGATTCGCCGCCACTTCCCGCACTGGGGCGCGCGCGATCTGCTGGGAGGCAAATAATGGCGCAGCATGACGAAAACGTCGTCTGGCACGCCCATCCGGTGACCGCGGCGCAGCGCGAGCAGCTCCACGGTCACCGCGGCGCGGTGCTGTGGTTTACGGGGCTCTCGGGCTCCGGGAAATCCACCGTCGCGGGGGCGCTGGAAGAGGCGCTGCATCAGCTTGGCGTGAGCACGTACCTGCTGGACGGCGACAACGTGCGCCACGGCCTGTGCAGCGATTTAGGCTTTAGCGACGACGATCGCAAAGAGAACATCCGCCGCGTCGGCGAAGTGGCGAAACTGATGGTGGACGCGGGGCTTGTCGTGCTGACCGCGTTTATTTCGCCGCACCGCGCCGAGCGTCAGATGGTGCGCGAGCAGTTAGGGGCGGGGCGGTTTATCGAGGTATTCGTGGATACGCCGCTTGAGGTCTGCGAGGCGCGCGATCCAAAAGGGCTTTATAAAAAAGCTCGCGCGGGCGAGCTGCGCAATTTTACCGGCATCGACGCCGTGTACGAAGCGCCGCAGACCCCGGAAATTCATCTCGACGGCCAACAATTGGTAACAAATTTGATTGCGCAATTGTTAGACCTGCTGCGTCGCGAAGATATCATCAAATCCTGAGACCGCGCCGGGAGTGCTTTTCCCGGCCTGTCACGTCACAGGATAAGCTATGCGTAATACCACGAACATGATTGTCACCCAGGCGGATACCGCGCCTGCCGTCGAAGAAACCACCTGGGCCTGGCCTGGCGCCGTGGTGGGATTTATCTCGTGGCTGCTGGCTCTTGGCGTTCCCTTTCTTCTCTACGGCTCCAACACGCTCTTTTTTCTGCTCTACACCTGGCCGTTTTTTCTGGCGCTGATGCCGGTGGCAGTGGTGGTGGGCGTGGCGGTTTTCTCGCTGCTGGAGCGTAAGCTGGTTTATAGCAGTCTCGCGACGTTGATAAGCGTGGGGCTGATGTTCGGGCTGCTCTTTTTCTGGCTGGTGAGCTAACGCGTCGCGATTTTCACGCTCTCTCAACAGGCGCGTGCGCATCGGCGCGCTTTCTGTGGTACATTCTGCCGCTGTTTAATTTCTTAACCTGCACGTCGTAGCAAGCCGGGTAGAGTCCGGCGGGAAGTTATGGGATGATGAAGCCGTATTTCAGGGGGCAGAATGGGTAAACTAACGCTGCTATTGCTGGCTTTGCTGGTCTGGCTACAGTATTCGCTGTGGTTTGGAAAAAACGGCATCCATGACTATTCCCGCGTAGCCGACGACGTGGCGGTACAGCAGGCCACCAACGCCAAACTCAAAGCGCGTAACGATCAGCTTTTCGCCGAGATAGACGATCTCAACGGCGGTCAGGAAGCTATCGAAGAGCGCGCGCGCAACGAATTAAGCATGACGAAACCTGGCGAAACCTTCTATCGCCTGGTGCCGGACGCGGCCAAACGCGCCGGTGGGTCTGCGCAAAATAATCGATAACCACAAGCGGGTTTTACACATGGCGCCCTCCTTTGCGGACGTGATTGCCGTGGTGCCGGCGGCCGGAATCGGCAGCCGTATGCAGACGGAATGTCCAAAACAATACCTCACCATCGGGAACAAAACGATTCTCGAACACGCGGTCGCGCCGCTGTTGCTGCATCCGCGCATCAGCCGGGTGATTATCGCCATCAGCCCCGCCGACACCGCTTTCGCCCAACTGCCGCTGGCGTCGCACCCTGACGTTCAGATGGTGCGCGGCGGCGCGCAGCGCGCCGATTCCGTGCTGGCAGGCCTTCAGGCGGCAGGCGACGCGCGCTGGGCGCTGGTGCATGACGCCGCGCGCCCGTGCCTTGACGCCCAGGATCTGGCGCGACTGCTGGCGCTCACCGACACCAGCCGGGTGGGCGGCATTCTCGCCGCGCCCGCCTGCGACACCATGAAGCGCGCGGAGCCGGGTAAACCGGCCATCGCACACACGGTCGATCGCGAAAACCTCTGGCACGCGCTCACGCCGCAGCTCTTTCCGCTGGAACTGCTGCGCGACTGCCTGACGCGTGCGCTCGCGGAGGGCGCGACCATCACCGACGAAGCCTCCGCGCTCGAATATTGCGGCTTCCACCCGGAGCTGGTCGCCGGGCGCTCGGACAATATCAAAGTCACCCGCCCGGAGGATCTGGCTCTGGCGGCGTTTTATCTTTCCCGGTTAACCTCAATGGAGACGGCATAATGCGTATCGGACATGGTTTTGATGTACACGCCTTTGGAGGCGCAGGCCCGATTATTCTTGGCGGCGTCCGTATTCCTTATGAGCAAGGCTTGCTGGCGCACTCCGACGGCGACGTGGCGCTGCACGCGCTGACCGACGCGCTGCTCGGCGCCGCCGCGCTTGGCGATATCGGCAAGCTCTTCCCGGACACCGACCCGGCGTTTAAAGGCGCCGACAGCCGTGAGCTGCTGCGCGAGGCCTGGCGCCGTATTCAGGCGAAGGGCTACACGCTCGGCAACGTCGATGTCACCATCATCGCGCAGGCCCCGAAAATGGCCCCGCACATTCCGCAGATGCGGGTGTTTATCGCCGAAGATCTCGGCTGCCATATGGAGCAGGTCAACGTCAAAGCGACCACGACCGAAAAACTCGGCTTCACCGGGCGCGGCGAAGGCATCGCCTGCGAGGCGGTGGCGCTGCTGATAAAGGCCAGCGCATGAGTGATTTCAAAACGCTACGCTGGCTCCACGGCCAGCCGCAAGGGCAGGGGAAACTCAAGGCCAGCCCGACAGACTTTCAGGTCGTTGAGGATTTAGGCTTCGCGCCGGACGGCGAAGGCGAACACCTGCTGGTGCGCATTCGCAAAACCGGCTGCAACACCCGCTTTGTGGCCGATGCGCTGGCAAAGTTTCTCGGGATCGCGGCGCGCGAAGTCAGTTTCGCGGGCCAGAAAGATAAGCATGCGGTGACCGAACAGTGGCTGTGCGCGCGCCTGCCCGGCAAAGAGATGCCCGCGATGCGCGCGTTTACGCCGGAAGGCTGCGAGGTGCTGGAGTTCGCCCGCCATCGCCGCAAACTGCGTTTAGGGGCGCTTAAGGGCAACCGCTTTTTGCTGGTGCTGCGCGACATCACGCACCGCGACGACGTCGAACAGCGGCTGAGCCTGATTGCCGAACAGGGCGTGCCGAACTACTTCGGCCCGCAGCGTTTCGGGATTGGCGGTAGCAACATTTTCCAGGCGCAGCGCTGGGCGCAAACCGGCCAGCCGCCGCGCGAGCGCAATAAACGCAGTTTTGCGCTCTCTGCCGCGCGCAGCCTGATGTTTAACCAGCTGGTCAGCGCACGGCTCGAAAACCTCGATTTTAATCAGGTGATTGACGGCGACGCGCTACAGCTCGCCGGACGCGGCAGCTGGTTTGTCGCAACGCCAGAAGAGCTGCCCGAATTACAGGCGCGTGTGGACAGCGGCGAGCTGCTTATCACCGCCGCGTTGCCCGGTAGCGGCGACTGGGGCCCGCAGCGCGCGGCGCTGGCGTTCGAGCAGGCAACGCTTGCCGACCAGACTGAACTGCTGACGCTGCTGACCCGCGAAAAGGTCGAGGCCGCGCGTCGCGCGATGCTGCTGTTCCCGCGCGACCTGCGCTGGCAGTGGCAGGATGACGCGACGCTTGAGGCCAGCTTCTGGCTGCCGGCAGGCAGCTTCGCCACCAGCGTCATCCGGGAGCTGTTCACCACAGTGGAAGAGCACGCGGATATCGGCGAATAGCCGACCGTTCTGCGCGTTGCCTTCGCGACGCATTAAAAAACCGCCCCGGAGGCGGTTTTTTTACGTCCATACGCCTGCGCTTATTCAAACAGCCAGCGCCCGGCTTTGGCGGATTGCGCAAACATGTGTACGGTCAGCGGTTTCGCCGTCTGCACGACAGGTTTACGGGTGAACCATTTTCGAAAGAACCACGGCTGTTTCCACGGAAAATAGCGATCCCAGTTCATTACTGACATATCGACATGAAAATGTTGATCGTACTGGTTAATGGCTACCAGCAGATCGTCAGGCTCCGCATAGTCCTGCAACGCATCATCCAGTTCGAGCGGGATTTCACGGAACCTGAGATCGGCAAGCGTGGGCAATGCCTTGCGAAAGAAAGCCAGAACGTCGTCAGTGCCTGTCATATTCTTATCCTTCCCTGAGCCTTATCCCGCAAAAGTATAGGAAGCGGCGTATCACGCTGACAACGGCGGGAATGAGACATCGGATAAACACGCGATCGGGCATTCGTCTCTCTTTCCCGTATTGGGTCTGTTTGGCGTTCTGGACCAAAATGAACTAATAACTGATGACGCGAAGCGCGGGAAACGGCATCGAAAGAGGGCGGCGGGAGGGTGAAAAATACGCACCGCCTCGGGCGCGCAAAACGCATTTCAGGCGAACGTCCTGTAATGTAAGGACATGATCTTTCGAAAATCGACCCTACCGGACAGCGGCATCGCGCGCTAGAATGCCTGCGAGCGGCTATCCGGCGGTCTGGCGTAATCATGTTCAGCGAAAGTAAAACAGAAAACACCAGGACGCGTTTTAAGGGATAACATTGCCATGTTTAACATCAGGAAAGGATTACGCGCTTTATGCGGATATTGTTAAGTAACGATGACGGGATCCACGCGCCAGGCATTCAGGCGCTGGCGAAGGCGCTGCGTGAGTTCGCCGACGTCCAGGTGGTGGCCCCCGACCGCAATCGTAGCGGCGCGTCTAACTCGTTAACGCTAGAATCTTCGCTTCGTACGTTTACCTACCCCAACGGCGATATCGCGGTACAGATGGGCACACCCACCGACTGCGTGTTCCTCGGCGTCAACGCGCTGATGCGCCCGCGCCCGGATGTCGTCGTCTCCGGCATTAACGCCGGGCCGAATCTCGGCGATGACGTGATTTATTCCGGCACCGTGGCCGCGGCAATGGAAGGCCGCCATCTCGGGCTGCCTGCGCTGGCGGTTTCGCTGAACGGCCATGAGCATTACGACACCGCCGCCGCCGTCACCTGCACGCTGTTACGCGCGCTGGCGCGTGAGCCGCTGCGCACCGGACGTATTCTCAACGTGAATGTGCCCGACCTGCCGCTTGAGCAGATCAAAGGCATTCGCGTCACCCGCTGCGGCAGCCGCCATCCGGCGGACAAAGTCATTCCCCAGGAAGATCCGCGCGGCAATACGCTCTACTGGATAGGCCCGCCGGGGGACAAGCTCGACGCCGGTCCGGACACTGATTTCGCGGCGGTAGACGAAGGTTACGTCTCCGTGACGCCGCTGCATGTCGATTTAACCGCGTACAACGCGCAGGATGTGGTCACCCGCTGGTTGACCAGCGCCGGAGTAAACGGCCAATGGTAAACAATCGTGTTCAGACCCTTCTCAATCAACTGCGTGCTCAGGGCATCAAAGATGAACGCGTGCTTGAGGCAATCTCTCGCGTGCCGCGCGAAAAGTTTGTCGATGAAGCGTTTGAGCACAAAGCCTGGGAAAATGTCGCGCTGCCGATTGGGTCCGGGCAGACCATTTCTCAGCCTTATATGGTGGCGCGCATGACGGAGCTTCTGACGCTCACGCCCGCCTCCAGGGTGCTGGAAATCGGCACCGGCTCCGGCTACCAGACGGCGATTCTGGCCCATCTGGTGCATCACGTCTGCTCGGTTGAGCGCATCAAAAGCCTGCAATGGCACGCCAGACGGCGTTTGAAGCAGCTCGATCTTCACAACGTTTCAACGCGTCACGGTGACGGCTGGCAGGGGTGGCAGGCGCGCGCCCCGTTTGACGCCATCATCGTGACGGCCGCACCGCCTGAGATCCCGACGGCACTTCTGTCGCAGCTGGACGAGGGCGGCATTCTGGTTCTTCCCGTGGGCGACGAACAGCAGGTGTTAAAGCGCGTTCGTCGGCGGGGGAGCGAATTTATTATCGACACCGTAGAAGCCGTACGCTTTGTGCCCCTGGTGAAAGGGGAGCTGGCGTAAACCAGGAATTTTTCCTGAGTTTTTAGCGCGTTTTTGGCGTATGGTGAGCGAAAATCGCGTTGGCCAGACGCCAAACAGAGCGGTTGTCATCGTATCTATCAGAGAAGTAAACCATTCCAGGGGGATAAATGAGCGCGGGAAGCCCAACCTTCACAGCACGCCGTGTCGCGGCGCTGTCACTGATTTCGCTTTGTCTGGCGGCATGTAATTCAAATAACTCCTCCGCACCGGCGCCTGTCAGTTCCGTCGGCGGCAGCGCGAGCAGCAACAGCGCAGGCGCCAGCGCCGGGACAGGCGGCGGGATGATTATGCCGCCGTCGAACATCTCGACGCAGAGCCGCCCGGCGCCGGTCCAGCCTGCGCCCGTTCAGCCGCAGATAAGCCAGCCGCGTCAGGCGCAGGTCATCCCCGAACAGCCGGTGGAGACGCAAAATGGCCGCATTGTTTACAACCGCAAGTATGGGAATATTCCGAAAGGCAGCTATACCGGCGGCAGCACCTATACCGTGAAACGCGGTGATACGCTGTTTTATATCGCCTGGATAACCGGGAACGATTTCCGTGATTTGGCGCAGCGTAACCATATTGAAGCCCCGTACGGCCTGAATGTCGGGCAGACGCTGCAGGTGGGCAACGCATCCGGTACGCCGATCACAGGTGGCAATGCAATTACACAAGCTGATGCAAGCGCACAAGGAATTGTCTCAAAACCTGCGCAAAATACCAGCACGGTGGTTGCGTCGAAACCGACAATTATTTACTCTGAGGATTCAGGTGAACAGAGTGCTAACAAAATGTTGCCTGGGAATGTGAGCTCTGGGGCAGTCGTAGCTCCTTCCACAGCGCCTGCTGTTAGCACTCCAGAACCGACCGTAAGCAGCACCACCAACAGTGCACCTGTCGCTACCTGGCGCTGGCCGACTGAAGGCAACGTTATCGAGAACTTCTCCGCCGCAGAAGGGGGGAACAAAGGGATCGATATCGCAGGCAGCAAAGGACAGGCTATCGTCGCAACCGCAGAGGGTCGCGTCGTGTATGCCGGTAGTGCGCTTCGCGGTTACGGTAATCTTATTATCATCAAACACAACGATGATTACCTGAGTGCCTACGCCCATAACGACACTATGCTGGTCCGGGAACAACAAGAAGTTAAGGCGGGGCAAAAAATCGCTACCATGGGTAGCTCCGGAACCAGTTCAACACGCTTGCATTTTGAAATTCGTTACAAGGGGAAATCCGTAAACCCGCTGCGCTATTTGCCGCAGCGATAAATTGGCAGAGTGCGCTTCTTCAGGCGCTTTGCTCAGGGATCACGGGTAGGAGCCACCTTATGAATCAGAATACGCTGAAAGTTCATGACTTAAATGAAGACGCGGAATTTGATGAGAACGGAGTAGAGGCTTTTGACGAAAAAGCCTTGGTAGAAGAGGAACCCAGTGATAATGACCTGGCTGAAGAAGAGCTGCTGTCGCAGGGTTCAACACAGCGTGTATTAGATGCTACTCAGCTGTATCTGGGCGAGATCGGTTATTCGCCGCTGTTAACGGCTGAAGAAGAAGTTTACTTTGCGCGCCGCGCTCTGCGTGGTGACGTCGCCTCCCGCCGTCGCATGATCGAAAGTAACCTGCGTCTGGTGGTGAAGATTGCCCGTCGTTACAGCAATCGTGGTCTGGCGCTGCTGGATCTGATTGAAGAGGGCAACCTGGGGCTGATCCGCGCTGTTGAGAAATTTGACCCGGAACGCGGGTTCCGTTTCTCAACCTACGCGACCTGGTGGATTCGTCAGACCATCGAACGGGCAATCATGAACCAAACCCGTACGATTCGCCTGCCGATTCACATCGTGAAAGAGCTGAACGTCTATCTGCGTACTGCGCGTGAACTGTCCCATAAACTGGACCACGAGCCGAGCGCAGAAGAGATTGCTGAACAGCTGGACAAACCGGTTGATGACGTTAGCCGTATGCTGCGCCTGAACGAGCGTATTACCTCTGTTGACACCCCGCTGGGTGGCGATTCAGAGAAAGCGCTGCTGGACATCCTGGCCGATGAGAAAGACAACGGCCCGGAAGACACCACGCAGGACGATGACATGAAACAGAGCATCGTCAAATGGCTGTTCGAACTGAACGCCAAACAGCGTGAAGTCCTGGCGCGTCGTTTCGGTCTGCTCGGTTACGAAGCGGCAACGCTTGAAGATGTTGGTCGTGAAATCGGCCTGACTCGTGAACGCGTTCGCCAGATTCAGGTTGAAGGTCTCCGTCGTCTGCGTGAAATCCTGCAGGCTCAGGGACTGAACATCGAAGCGCTGTTCCGCGAATAATTTTCCATTCCCTCAAAAAAGGCCAGTCGTCTGACTGGCCTTTTTCTTTTGCGCCTCAGGCTTGCCGCGTCTCATGCAGGTGACGCCAGAGCGGCGCGCCTTCATGCAGTTCAAACACCACCGTAGACCAGCGCACCGTGGTCTCCTGCGCTGTCATCTGCGTTTCCCGATACCCGACCACCGCACCCGTCGGCCATTCAGCGATAAGCGACAAACCATCGACCTCAATCGCAAGCCCCGGTCGGCTGCCGCCCGCGGCGCTGAAAAAGGCGCGTAACGCGGCGGCATCAAGCGGCGCGCCGCTTAACGGGATCATCGAATAGTCAGCGCTAAAGCGGGACAGCAGCGACTTAACGTCGCCTTCACCCTGACCGAGCCAGCGTTCAATCGCCACATGGGCGTCCAGGACTTCCGTAAACCAGCGGTTCATCACTTCTCCTTCTCTGATAAAAATGACAGAACGACCGCCGCAGAAGGCAGTCGCCACGCGAAAAAGACCGGCAGCAGCGTCAGCGCCGCCGCAAGCGTAAAGGTGGCGCGCCAGGCGGCGGCGGGCGCGAGCAGATGCATCAGCACGTTCAGGGCGACGCTGATAAGCGTGACGCCAAAGCAGAAGCTGAGCTGGCGGTTAATATTCCACAGCGCGCTGGCGTCAGGCATATCCGCGTTCGCGGTGTGCAAAAACGCGCTGCTCTGCGCCGTGCTGCTGCACAGGCTGCCGCCCGCGCCCATCAAACTAAACGCGGTAACCAGCAGCGCCCACGGGCTGCCAGGCGCGACCTGCGTCAGCAGTACGATACCGGCCGCCTGCAACAGGCAGCCGGTGATAATCAGCGGACGCGGGCCGAGACGGTTAAACAGCCGGGCGGTTGCGGAAATCGCCATAAACGACGCCATCGACCAGGGCACCATCAGGGCGCCACTGGCGGCCGCAGAGAGCCCGGCAACCGTCTGTAGCCAGAACATGCCGACCACGTTCACGCCAATAAACATGCCGGGCACGCACTGATAGACCAGCATGGAGAAACGCATCAGCGGCTCGCCCATGAGATGCACCTTCAGCAGCGGCGCGGCGTGATGGCGGCAACGACGCAGCATCCAGACGATAAGCGCCGCGCCGCCTGTGAGCGATATCGCCGCCCGCAGCGGCTGCGTATTCTCGCTAAGCCCGTTCAGTCCGTATAACAACAGCAACAGCCCCCCCGCGCCGGAAAGCGCGCCCGCGATATCAGGCGGGCGGCGAGCGGCAGGCGTCGCGTCCGGTTTCAGCCAGCGCCAGGCCATCAGCAGCGCCGCCAGCGAGAGCGGAAGACTGGCTAAAAAAACCCAGTGCCAGCTGGCGGCCTGCACCAGCACGCCGCCGAGCGCGGGCGACAGCGCAGGCGCCAGCAGGCCAGTGAGCATCACGGCAGACGACAGCCGCGCGCGCTCATGCTTCGCAAACAGCTGCCACGCCAGCGCCTGGCCTGTCGGGATCAGCAGGCCGCCGCCCGCACCCTGTATGACGCGCCAGAAAATAAGCGACGGCAGCGACGCGGCCATACCGCAGGCGGCAGTGGCGAGGCTGAAGAGCGTCAGCGAGAGTAAAAATACGCGCCGCGCGCCCAGACGCTGCGTGAGCCAGGCGCTGAGCGGAATAACCACCGTCAGGCCGGCGATGTAACCGTTACTAATCCAGGCAAGCTGCGTCACCGTCGCGTTCAGCGCCTCGCCGATAGCGGGAAAAGCCACCGCCGCGATAAACATATTGATCAAGTCCAGAAAAAAGCCCAGCAGGTAAATCAGTGTGACGCGGTTGCGGTAGGTCATGGTATGCCCTCAGTGGAAGAAGGGCACTGTAAACGCCCGGCGCGTCAGGAAAAACCGTGGCCGGGTTGATATACTGTCAAAACTTTTTTGACAATCAGCGTGATGAAAATGCTTAACTTATCGCGGCTGGCGACTTTCGTCGCCGTTGTGGATGCTGGTAGCTTTACCGCCGCCGCCGTCGCGCTCGGCCAGACCAAAGCGGTGGTGAGTTTTAATCTCCGCCAGCTTGAGGCTGAGCTTGGCGTGACGCTGCTGCTGCGCTCGACGCGTCGCCTGACGTTAACCGATGCGGGCGAGCGGCTTTATCAGCGCAGCCTCACGCTTTTGAAAGATGCCGATGCGCTGCGTGAAGAGGTGCAGGCGAGCCATCAGGGCTTTAGCGGCGAGCTGCGCGTCACCACCACGCCGGAATACGCAAACCATGTGGTCGGCCCGGCGCTGGCGGCGTTCAGCCGGGCGCATCCCGCGCTGCGCATCCGCCACTTTTCTTCCTCGCAGCCTGCCGATTTAATTTCGCAGCGCGTGGATGTTGCTATCCGGCTCGGCACCTTGCAGGACTCCGCTTACCGCGCGGCGCTGATTTCGCGCTTTGCCATTTTCCCGGTCGCGTCACCGCAATGGCTTGAGCGCCACCCGGTCTCGTCGCTCGAAGCGCTCAGCAAAGCAGACTGGCTGGTGCATACCCGGCTTTCGTCGCCGCTGCGCTGGGCACTCACCGGCCCGGACAACGCGCCGGCAGAGTTTGACATCACGCGCCCGCCCGCGATTGCCGCCGACAGCGCTGGCGCGTTAATGACCTTTGCGCTGGAAGGCTGCGGCGTGGCGCTGCTGCCGGAATGGCTGGTGGCCGACGCGCTGGCACGGGGGACGCTGGTGCGTCTGCTCCCGGCGTACCGTTTTCCGGCGCAGGGCGTCTATGCGGTCTACCCCGATGCGCGGCATGTTTCCGGCAAGGTGCGGGGGTTTATCGATTTTCTGCGCGCCCGCGCCGCAGGCGAGCCGTAGCGTTATTCGTCAATCATCCTTGCGATAAGCGCGGCGAACTGCGCCCGCTCGTCGGCGCTGAGCTTGCCTAAAAACGCCTCGTCCACCGCATCGCCTTTGGGAATGCTGGCGTGCAGCAGCGCCTCGCCTTCCGGCGTCAGGTAAATAAACCGGCGGCGCTTATCTTCCGGCGCGCTTTCACGGCGCACCAGCCCGCGGCTCTCCATGCGGCTAAGCATCTCCGCGAGCGTCGCTTTGGTGCTGACGGCCGCTTCCATCAACGCGACCTGTTCAATGCCAGGGCTTTCGGCGATGGAACGCAGCACCGCATATTGCGGCTTGGTCAGTTCGGGCAGCGCCAGCTGCCACTGCGCCGTATGACGCTGAAAAAGCTGGCGTAATAAGTGAAACGCCTGTTGTTTAACGGCCATGCGCTCTCCGGGTTCAGGATCTTCTCCCCATCATAACCGCTCCGGCGCGGATTGATCACGCGACGATGTTTTAACAAAAAGTGTGACTGTACACGAACGATCTTGTCAGCCTCCTCAGGCAGGCGTACTTTATTTTATATGTTCGTACACGAACAATAATTGAGGTAACGCATGAGACTGATAGTCGGAATGACGGGCGCGACCGGCGCGCCGCTTGGGGTCGCGCTGTTGCAGGCGCTAAAAGCGATGCCCGACGTGGAAACCCACCTGGTGATGTCGAAATGGGCCAGAACCACGATTGAGCTGGAAACGCCGTACTCCTGGCAGGAGGAGGTGGCGGGGCTGGCCGATGTCGTACACAGTCCGGCGGATCAGGCGGCGGCCATTTCCTCCGGATCGTTTCGCACCGACGGCATGGTAATTATTCCCTGCAGCATGAAAACGCTGGCGGGCATCCGCGCCGGGTATGCCGAAGGGCTGGTGGGCCGCGCCGCCGACGTGGTGCTGAAAGAGGGCCGCAAACTGGTGCTGGTGCCGCGCGAAACACCGCTCAGCACGATCCATCTGGAAAACCTGCTGGCGCTTTCGCGCATGGGCGTGGCCATCGTGCCGCCCATGCCCGCCTGGTACAACCATCCCCAGTCGCTGGACGACATCATCAACCATATCGTCGCCCGCGTGCTCGATCAGTTCGGGCTCGACGCCCGCAACGCCCGCCGCTGGCAGGGGCTGGGCCCCGCGAAAGAACAAGCTGACACCCATTTATCACGATAAGGAGAAACGCATGGCGTTTGACGATCTGCGCAGTTTTTTACAGGCGCTTGATGAGCAGGGACAACTACTGCGGATCCGCGAGGAAGTACAGGCGGAGCCGGACATCGCTGCCGCCGCCAACGCGGCTGGACGCATCGGTGAAGGCGCGCCCGCGCTCTGGTTTGACAATATTCGCGGCTTTACCGATGCGCGGGTCGCGATGAATACCATCGGCTCGTGGCAAAACCACGCGATTTCGCTCGGTCTGCCGCCCAACACGCCGGTGAAGCAGCAAATTGAAGAGTTTATCCGCCGCTGGGATACCTTTCCGGTCGCGCCCGAACGCCGCGACAATCCGCCGTGGGCGGAAAACAGCGTCGAAGGCGATGACATTAACCTGTTCGACATCCTGCCGCTGTTTCGCTTAAACGACGGTGACGGCGGCTTCTATCTTGATAAAGCCTGCGTGGTGTCGCGCGACCCGCTGGATCCGGAACACTTCGGCAAGCAGAACGTCGGCATTTATCGCATGGAAGTTAAAGGCAAGCGTAAGCTCGGCCTGCAACCGGTGCCGATGCACGATATCGCGCTGCACCTGCATAAAGCCGAAGAGCGCGGCGAGGATCTGCCGGTTGCGATTACGCTTGGCAATGATCCCATCATCACGCTGATGGGCGCCACACCGCTGAAATACGATCAGTCGGAGTATGAAATGGCGGGCGCGCTGCGCGAAAGCCCGTACCCGATAGCCACCTCGCCGCTGACGGGTTTTGATGTGCCGTGGGGCTCGGAAGTGATCCTGGAAGGGGTGATTGAAGGGCGCAAACGCGAAATAGAAGGGCCGTTCGGTGAATTCACCGGCCACTATTCCGGCGGGCGCAATATGACGGTAGTGCGTATCGATAAAGTCTCTTACCGCACCAAACCGATTTTCGAATCGCTCTACCTCGGCATGCCGTGGACTGAAATCGACTACCTGATCGGCCCGGCTACCTGCGTGCCGCTTTATCAACAGCTGAAAGCGGAGTTCCCGGAGGTGCAGGCGGTCAACGCGATGTACACCCACGGGCTGCTTGCGATTATCTCCACGAAAAAACGCTACGGCGGTTTTGCTCGCGCGGTGGGCCTGCGTGCGATGACGACGCCGCACGGGCTCGGCTACGTGAAGATGGTGATTATGGTCGATGAAGACGTTGATCCGTTCGATCTGCCGCAGGTGATGTGGGCGCTCTCCTCGAAGGTCAACCCGGCAGGCGATCTGGTGCAGCTGCCGAATATGTCGGTGCTGGAACTTGACCCTGGCTCAAGCCCCGCAGGCATTACCGATAAGCTGATTATCGACGCCACGACGCCGGTTGCGCCGGACAACCGCGGCCACTACAGCCAGCCGGTGAAAGACCTGCCGGAAACCCCGCTGTGGGTGGAAAAACTGACCGCCATGCTGGCGAACCGTAAAAAATAAGGAGACGAGATGATTTGTCCACGTTGTGCCGATGAAACCATCGAAATTATGGCGACGTCGCCGGTAAAAGGCGTCTGGACGGTGTATCAGTGCCAGCATTGTCTGTACACCTGGCGCGACACCGAGCCGCTGCGCCGCACCAGCCGCGAGCATTATCCCGAGGCGTTCCGGATGACGCAGGCGGATATCGATAACGCGCCGGAAGTGCCGACCGTGCCGCCGCTGCTCTCAGAGGATAAGCGGTAATATACGCCTCAGCCTGACCTCTTCCCGCAGGGAAGAGGGTGAAAAGCCGGTATGCGTAATATTACTGGGGAACGGTGGGGGCGCTGCGCTTAACCCGCCCTACAGGTATTAACAGAGGTGATGTAGAAGGCAGGGCGGGGAGCGCAGCGCTACCCGCCGTTGCGTTACACGAGGCTTTTTAACCGATAAATCCACTCCAGCGCCTGACGCGGCGAAAGCGAATCCGGGTCAAGATTTTCCAGTGCCTCAACCGCCGGACTGGTCTCTTCCGCGGCAGATAATAGCGACATCTGGGTGCCGTCCACCTGTGTCGCCGCCGCATTGCCAGAAAGGCTCTCCAGCTCGCGCAGCTTCTGGCGCGCGCGCTTAATCACCTCTTTCGGCACGCCCGCCAGCGCCGCGACCGCGAGGCCATAACTCTTGCTCGCCGCGCCGTCCTGTACGCTGTGCATAAAGGCAATCGTATCGCCATGCTCAATGGCATCCAGATGCACGTTCGCGACGCCTTCCATTTTCTCCGGCAACTGGGTCAGCTCAAAATAGTGCGTGGCGAACAGCGTCAGCGCTTTAATGCGGTTGGCGAGGCTCTCGGCGCACGCCCAGGCGAGCGACAGCCCGTCATAGGTTGACGTCCCGCGCCCGATTTCATCCATCAGCACCAGACTGTGCTCGGTGGCGTTATGCAGAATATTGGCGGTTTCGGTCATCTCCACCATAAACGTCGAGCGACCGGACGCCAGATCGTCCGCCGCGCCCACGCGGGTAAAGATCCTGTCGATCGGGCCGATTTCCGCTTCTTCTGCAGGTACAAAGCTCCCGATATACGCCATCAGCACAATCAGCGCCGTCTGGCGCATATAGGTACTTTTACCACCCATGTTCGGACCGGTGATAATCAACATCCGGCGCTGCGGGCTTAACGAGAGCGGGTTGGCGATAAACGGCTCGTTCAGCACGCGCTCCACCACCGGGTGACGGCCTTCCACCAGGCGAATGCCCGGCTTGTCGGTGAGGGTCGGGCAGTGGTAGTTCAGCGTGTCGGCGCGCTCGGCGAGGTTCGCCAGCACGTCCAGTTCCGCCAGCGCCGCGGCGCTTTTCTGCAGCTCTGCGAGGTGCGGCAGCAACAGGTCGAACAGCTCGTCGTAGAGCTGTTTTTCCAGCGCCAGCGCCTTGCCTTTCGAGGTCAGGACCTTGTCTTCGTACTCTTTCAGCTCAGGAATAATGTAGCGTTCGGCGTTTTTCAGCGTCTGGCGGCGCACGTAGTGGATAGGCACCATGTGACTCTGCCCGCGGCTGACCTGGATGAAATAGCCGTGTACCGCGTTAAAACCCACTTTGAGCGTGTCGATGCCGAGCTTTTCGCGCTCGCGTATTTCCAGCCGGTCGAGGTAATCGGTCGCGCCGTCGGCGAGCGCCCGCCATTCGTCGAGCTCTTCGTGATAGCCAGGCGCAATGACGCCGCCGTCGCGTACCAGTACCGGCGGCGCTTCAATGATCGCGCGCTCCAGCAGGTCTCTGAGTTCGGCGAAGTCGCCCATCTGCCCGCGCAGGGTTTGCACATAATCGGCGTCAATATCGGCAAGCAGCGTACTGAGCGTCGGCAGTTGCTGGAAGGCGTGACGCATACGCGCTAAATCGCGAGGGCGGGCGGTTCGCAGCGCGAGACGCGCCAGAATACGCTCAAGGTCGCCCACCTGGCGCAGCACCGGCTGAATGTCGGCGCTGTATTCCATCAGCGCCGCGATAGCCTGCTGGCGGTTACGCAGCACGTTCGTATCGCGCACCGGCATATGCAGCCAGCGTTTTAACATGCGGCTGCCCATCGGCGTGACGGTGCAGTCCAGCACTGACGCCAGCGTGTTATCCACACCGCCTGCCAGATTCTGGGTAATTTCCAGATTGCGGCGCGTGGCGGCATCCATAATGATGCCGTCCTGCTGGCGCTCCATCGTAATCGAGCGGATATGCGGCAGGCTGGTGCGCTGCGTGTCTTTCACGTACTGCAACAGGCAACCGGCGGCGCACAGGCCGCGCGGCGCGTTTTCGACGCCGAAGCCCACGAGATCGCGCGTGCCGAATTGCAGGTTAAGCTGCTGGCGCGCGGTATCGAGCTCATACTCCCAGAGCGGGCGACGGCGCAGGCCGCGACGGCCCTCAATCAGCGACATCTCAGCGAAATCTTCCGCATACAGCAGCTCCGCCGGGTTGGTGCGCTGCAGCTCCGCGGCCATCGTTTCTCTGTCCTGCGGCTCGGTTAAGCGAAAGCGCCCGGAGCTAATATCAAGCGTCGCGTAGCCGAAGCCTTTGGCGTCCTGCCAGATAGCCGCCAGCAGGTTGTCCTGACGCTCCTGTAACAGCGCTTCGTCGCTGATGGTGCCGGGCGTTACGATGCGCACTACTTTGCGCTCGACCGGGCCTTTTGACGTGGCCGGGTCGCCAATCTGTTCGCAAATCGCGACCGATTCGCCAAGATTCACCAGCTTCGCCAGATAGTTTTCCACGGCGTGATGCGGCACGCCCGCCATCGGGATAGGCTCGCCCGCCGAGGCGCCGCGTTTGGTCAGAGAAATATCCAGCAGCTGGGACGCGCGCTTCGCATCGTCATAAAAGAGTTCGTAAAAATCGCCCATGCGG
Source organism: Cronobacter dublinensis subsp. dublinensis LMG 23823 (assembly GCF_001277235.1). Lineage (NCBI taxonomy): Bacteria > Pseudomonadati > Pseudomonadota > Gammaproteobacteria > Enterobacterales > Enterobacteriaceae > Cronobacter > Cronobacter dublinensis. Next base: position 3,534,636 of record NZ_CP012266.1, on the reverse strand, counting down.
TAGAACAGCAGAATGTCAGGGTGCTGCGCCTTGAGCTTCAGATACTGCTGCATCATTGGCGTGTGGGCGTCAAAGGTTTCGCTTGTGCTCATCGTTTTGTGATGTCCATTTGCTTAAATTTTAATGAGTTAGTGATGTTAGTTATTATCGTCGAGTGTCACGTCGTCTCATTGCGGCGGATGAAATCCTGCGTAAAACGCAGGTTAACGGATTACTTGTCAGTCAGTTGCCTGTCAGACGGGATAGTTACAGCGCCAACGTCATTTCGTTTTTCGAAAACGCAGGGAGCATGATAACGGACTCTTTTTGGCAGGAAAACAAAAGGGAACGCCCGTGTGGTTGAAAGCGAAAGAAAGGAGGAGACGAGTGAAGAAAAGAACGCCGGAGCCACTCACGGTAAGCCTGGCCGCCTCGGTGATAAGCAGCGCAGTCAGCATCGCTCGCGTTACCGCTAACCGGCTGATAAACGGGTAGAAATCACGGCGATCGCCAGGAATTATCTTAATTTAAGCGCAGCGCTAATCCTCCATTTGCATAACTTTACATTAGAGGCAGAATGGCCCCACTTAACTTTATGGATGGATGTTAATTCATGGCATATATCGCAAGCACGCCGTCAGCGTATGTGGGCAAGTCAGTAGGTAATGGTCAGTGTGTGGCGTTCACGCAAAAAGCGGCGAATATGCCGCGTACCGTTGCATGGAAACGGGGCGCGTTGGTAAAAGGCAATACGGAGATTGCGCCTGGTACGGCAATTGCCACCTTTGATGCGGATGGTCGCTATGGCAACCACACCGACGGGCGCTCCCACGCGGCGATTTATCTTGGCCAGGACGCCTCCGGGATCCAGGTGCTGGACCAGTGGATGACGCACAAAACCTTGCCTACGGGTGAACGTGTCGCGACGCCGCATACGGTCAGCAAACGCACCATCCGTTTTCACAAAGCGCCTCGCGCGGAAAACAACGGAGATAACTACTATGTTGTGGAGTAAAACGCTGCTGCTGAGCGCAGGGCTGTTTTTATCCGTGAGCGGCGCTCAGGCGACGCCAACGATGTGCCCGTCCTACCCGACCGCACAGGATAAAACCCATGCCTTAAACGATGCCAGCCTGTTCGTCGGGCCGCCGAAAGAGTTAGTGGATCTGATGCCGGATAACGACCGGGAGACGGTGTGGACATTGCCTGATTATCAGGATGAGGCCAAAGAGCATAAAACCTCGCTCTATTTTATATGCCGCTATAAGAACACGAAGCAGACCGTTGAGCTGGTAGTTCCGGCAACCGCCAAAAAATGCTCTGTCGCTTATGACAAGCACAGCAAGGTGATTGCGGCCTGCGAATAAAGCGTATTAACAGGCAGTGTTATCCGTGAATAAAAATAACACTGCCGGTTTAATCTGACAGCAATAGCGCAGACGCCTGAGAATTTACTGTTCTCGCCGGTTGACGTTATTTATCTTTAAACTCCTCCAGATGTTTAATCTGTCGCCCGCGCTCATTAAAGTTTTCAGGGCGCAGCCAGGCGCGCAGCGCTCTGGCGTGATGCGGCCATTCGGCTTCGACAATCGAATACCAGTTCACATTACTGTTACGCCCTTTACGTACCTGACATTCGCGGAACGTGCCTTCATAAATAAACCCGAGACGTTGCGCGGCCTGAATCGCCGGCGTATTCAGCTCGTCAGTTTTCCATTCGCAGCGCCGGTATTTTAATTCATCAAAAAGATGCGTCAGTAATAAATAAATCGCCTCGGTGCCATAATTGGTTCTTTTCATCGACGGCGACCAGTTCACGTTACCGATTTCGATAACGCCGTGGGTTTTATCGACGTTCATCAGGCACAGCGTGCCGGTCGGCTGGCCGCTGATATTCTCCAGTACCGTGAAATACCAGGCGTCGGTCGAGGCTTCCAGACGGCGCAAATAGTCTTCGCAGGCTTTTAGCGTCGGGGGCGTTCGTCGGTGAGATACGTCCAGTCGCGCGTGTCGTCGATGCTGTGCCAGGCATGGAACAGCGCCAGCGCGTGACGCACGCTGGCAGGCTCAAGATGGCAGAAGTGGCCGGCGAAAATTTTTTTATGCGGCAGTTCGCGCGGTTTCCAGTCCGCCACGGGCTGGCCGACATACTGACCGAAACTGTTGAGCTCTTTCATATTGCCTCCTTAAAACCCGGTGGGGGACGTTCAGGGGCGCATCGCATGGTGAAAGGGTTACCTTTACTATCGGCCAAAAAACGCCAGCGTTTATCTTTTTGTTTTAAATCATGGCGGCGCTCGCATATTTCGGCGGGGTGGATAAAGTTTGCGCATTTCATTCCGATAACCCTTTCACAATAGCGCTTCGTTTACGGGATGGTTAATGATGATTAAAAATATAAAAGTGGTTAGCGGGATTATTATTATCCTGCTGACCTTTACACTGCTCCAGATGGTTACCGGCAGCCTTTTTTATTCGGCGGTCAATAATGACCGTAATAATTTCCAGAATGCGAATTTACTTAACTTCCAGCAGGAACAGCTCGGCGACAGTTTTCAGACCCTGGTAAAAACCCGCGTCACGGTAAACCGGGTGGCGATCCGCTTTCTGAAAAACCAGCGCGATCCGGCGTCGCTTGCTGCTATCAACAAGCTGCTGGCGACGGCGTCCACCTCGCTTGGCAAAGCGGAAAAGCATTTTGCGCTCTATAACGCCTCGCCGCGTCTGGCAGGTCAGGACGACGCCACGGCCAACCAGATAGCGGATAAATATCAGGCGCTGCACGACATCCTGCAGTCGTCTATCGGCTATCTCGGCGCGAATAATTACGAAGCTTACGGCAATCTCGACGCCCAGAAAGCGCAGGACGAAATGGAAGAGGTTTACACCACGTGGCGTGCGCAGAACACCACGCTGCTGCAGGCCGCCGCGCAGGAAAACCAGCAGAGCTTTACCGGCATGCTCTGGACGCTCGGCGTTATCGCCATCATCGTTGTGCTGGCCATTGCCACCATCTGGCAGGGGTTACGCCATCTGCTGCTGGGGCCGCTGCGTGAGGCGATGGAGCATATCCGCGCGATCGCAGGCGGCGATTTAACGCGCCCGATCGTGGCGGAAGGACGCAACGAAATGGGGCAGCTTGCCGCTTCGCTTCAGGAGATGCAGCAGGCGCTGGCAGGCACCGTGACCGCCGTGCGCGACAGTTCGGAATCGATCTACACCGGCGCGGGCGAAATCTCCGCTGGCAGTAACGATCTCTCCGCACGTACCGAACAGCAGGCCGCTTCGCTGGAAGAAACCGCCGCCAGCATGGAGCAGCTGACCGCAACCGTGAAACAGAACAGCGATAACGCGCGTCAGGCGTCGCAGCTTGCGAAAAACGCGTCGGAAACGGCCGATAAAGGCGGACGCGTGGTGGAGAATGTGGTGCAGACCATGAAGTCCATCGCCGAAAGCTCGCAGCAGATTGCACATATCACCAGCGTTATCGACAGCATCGCCTTCCAGACCAACATCCTGGCGCTGAACGCCGCCGTGGAAGCGGCGCGGGCTGGCGAACAGGGCCGCGGCTTCGCGGTGGTGGCGGGTGAGGTTCGCACGCTCGCCAGCCGCAGCGCCAACGCGGCGAAAGAGATCAAAGCGCTTATCGAAAACTCCGTTAATCGCGTCGATACCGGCTCCGGGCAGGTGCAGGAAGCGGGCGACACGATGAAAGAGATTGTCCAGGCGGTTACGCGTGTGACCGATATCATGGGCGAAATCGCCTCGGCGTCGGATGAACAGAGTCGTGGCATTGAACAGGTGAGCCTTGCGGTATCGCAGATGGACAGCGTCACGCAGCAGAACGCCGCGCTGGTGCAGGAATCGGCGGCGGCGGCGGCGGCGCTCGAAGATCAGGCGGAGCAGCTGCGTCAGGCTGTGGCGGCCTTTAAGGTCTCGCGCGGCCTGGTCAGCGCGCCGAAGACGAGTGGCGCCGCGCCGCTTGCCCGCGTTGAGACAGCGAAACCCGCGCTTGCCGCGCCTGCGGGCGGCGATAACTGGGAAACTTTCTGATTAGCGGCATTGCCGACAATAAAAAAGCGTGGCTCGCCACGCTTTTTTTATGCCTTTATTTTCACATCAACTGATCGAGACTTTAAAAAAACTGCTCTTGATGTTGTTGTTAAACCAGCTCTCTTTCTCGTTGCTCATCAGAAAGGTTTGCCAGGTTTTCGCCGGTACGCCGAGAAACTGCTCCACGCGCCCGTTGGCATACTCAATTTCCATTATTGAACAGGTGGGATCGTAACCTGCGCTTTTGAACGTTCTCGACTGTACTGGATGTCTTTTCATTTCAGCCCCTTGCTTTTAAAGCCATTGAGCTGTTATCGGCGGCTTTACCGCTGCGCTTGACTACCAGAAGTGGCGGGGCGACGCGGCATGCTGAGAATATATTCTTGTTGCGCACTCTGATTGATCTATGTATTTTTATTCATATTGAGTGCATAAAAATGAGGGTTGCAGACGTGATCAAATCTTTGCTTAAAGCCGGTGTGTTAATGGCAGCCCTTGCGGGCAGCGCTTTCGCGGCGCAGGAAACCTACGTTGTCGGCGCGGGCGGCACCTATCGTCCTTTTGAATTTGAAAACAGCCAGAAGCAGCTGGAAGGCTTTGATATCGACATTATCAAGGCCATCGCCAAAGCGGAAAACTTTAACGTGAAGCTGGTGAATACGCCGTGGGAAGGCATTTTCGCCACGCTCGGCTCCGGCGATCGCGACATTATTATCTCCGGTATCACCATCACGGATAAACGCAAGCAGATGGTCGATTTCTCAAAACCGTATTTCCCGGCGGAGCAGTCCATCGTCGTCCCGGCAGATTCGAAAGTGACCTCGCTTGCCGCGCTGAAAGATGAAAAAGTCGGCGTGGTGAACTCCAGCACCGGCGATATCGTGGTCTCTGACACGCTCGGCAAAAATAACACGGCCATCAAGCGCTTCGACAATACGCCGCTGATGTTGCAGGAGCTGTTTGAAGATGGCGTCAGCGCCGCCGTGGGCGACGTGGGCGTGGTGAAGTACTACATCAAACAGCACCCGGAAAAGCAGTTTAAGCTGGTGCCGGACGCGAAATTTGAACGCCAGTATTTCGGCATCGCGGTCGCCAAAGGCAATGACGAACTGCGCGATAAAATCAACGCCGGGCTTGCGAAAATCGTTGCTGACGGCACTTATGCGAAAATCTACAAGGCGTGGTTTGACGACAACGTGCCGACGCTGCCTGCGCAGTAATCACGCCTTTCGGTTTGTTCTTTTAGCGGCTGACCCAGTGCGTCAGCCGCCTCTTTTTCGGAAATGGACATGGCAGGATTTCATTGGGAGATAATCCAGGAGTATGGCCCGCTCTTTATGCAGGGCGCCTGGATGACCATCAAATGCACCATCATCTGCGTGATACTCGGCACGCTGTGGGGCCTGACGCTCGGTCTCGGGCGCATGGCGCACGCGGAACACGGGCCCTGGAAATATGTGCTGCGCTATCTGGTGCAGTTTCCGGTGCGCTTTTATGTGAGCGCGTTTCGCGGTACGCCGCTGTTCGTACAGATAATGGTGGTGCATTTCGCGCTGGTGCCGCTGTTCATCAACCCACGTGACGGCTGGCTGGTGGAGAGCGGACTGATGACCAGCGAGTTCGCCCGGATGCTGCGCTCCGACTACGGCGCGTTTCTCTCGTGCATTGTGGCGATTACGCTTAACGCGGGCGCGTATGTGTCTGAGATTTTCCGCGCGGGCATTCAGTCCATTGACCGTGGACAGATGGAGGCCTCGCGGGCACTCGGCATGCCGTGGTGGAAAACCATGCGCAACGTTATTCTGCCGCAGGCGTTTCGCCGCATTCTGCCGCCGCTTGGCAACAATGCTATCGCCATCGTCAAAGATTCCTCGCTCGCGTCCGCCATCGGGCTTGCCGATCTGGCCTACGCGGCGCGTACCGTATCCGGGGCGTATGCGACTTACTGGGAGCCCTACCTGACCATCTCGCTGGTCTACTGGGTGATTACGTTCCTGCTATCGCAACTGGTGGCGCGGCTGGAAAAGAGGTTCGGTAAAAGTGATTCACGTTAATAATCTGCACAAGCATTTCGGCGCAAGCCACGTTCTGCGCGGCATCAGTTGCGACATAAAACCAGAGGAAGTGGTCTGTGTGATTGGGCCATCCGGCTCCGGGAAAAGCACGTTCCTGCGCTGCCTTAACGCGCTGGAAACCGCAGAAGCGGGCGAGATAACCGTCAACGGTTTCGCCGTCCATGACCGGAACGCCAACGTCAACCTGCTGCGCGCAGGGGTCGGCATGGTGTTCCAGCGCTTTAATCTCTTCCCGCATATGACGGTGCTGGAAAACCTCATTATGGCGCCGATGAGCCTCAAGGGCCTGACGCGCGCGCAGGCGGTGACGCTCGCTGAAGGGCTGCTCGCCAAAGTGGGCCTGAGCGATAAACGCGACGCGTGGCCTGCGAGCCTCTCCGGCGGCCAGCAGCAGCGCGTGGCGATTGCCCGCGCGCTGGCGATGAATCCTTCCGTCATGCTTTTTGATGAGCCAACCTCGGCGCTGGATCCTGAACTGGTCGGCGAAGTGCTGACGGTCATGAAAACGCTCGCCGAAGAGGGCATGACGATGGTTATCGTCACGCATGAGATGGGTTTCGCCCGCGAAGTGGCCGACCGCGTAATTTTTATCGACGGCGGCGTTATCCAGGAAGAAGGCCCGCCCGCACAGCTTTTTACCGCCCCGCAAAACCCGCGCACCGCGGCTTTTCTCAGCAAAGTCCTCTAAGCTCGCGCGCAGGCGACGAGATTTCTCGCCTGCGCCGCTCGGTCGCGCTTCCTCGCCCGGCACAGGATGATCTACCATTACTGCCATTCGTTCTGAACAGCCATATGGATATCTCATGTTAAAGCGTCGCTATGTCGCCGTGTTGCCGCTGATGATGGCGCTTGCCGCCTGCAGCAGCAAGCCCAAGTCTCAACCCACCGCCACCCAGACCGCAGGCGCAAGCCAGGGCGGTTTCCTGCTCCAGCCGCAGCACGACATGCTGCTGCCCGCGGGTGATTTCACCGGTAACCCGGCGGCGGAAAACTTCATCAATATGATGGTCAGCAAGCACGGGTTTAACCGCCAGCAGCTGCAGGAAGTTATCTCGCAGGCAAAACGGCTCGATTACGTGCTGCGCCTGATGGACCGGCAGGCGCCGACCACCCAGCCTGCGCCGGGGCCGAACGGCGCCTGGCTGCGCTATCGCAGTAAATTCATTACCCCGGACAACGTGCAAAACGGCGTGGCGTTCTGGAATCAGTATCAGGACGCGCTAAACCGCGCCTGGCAGGTCTATGGCGTGCCGCCGGAGATTGTGGTTGGGATTATCGGCGTGGAGACCCGCTGGGGCCGCGTGATGGGCAAAACCCGCATCATCGACGCGCTGGCGACGCTCGCCTTTAACTACCCGCGCCGTGCGGAGTACTTCGCCGCCGAACTGGAGACGTTCCTGCTGATGTCGCGCGATGAAGGCGACGATCCGCTGGCGCTGAAAGGCTCGTTTGCAGGGGCGATGGGCTACGGCCAGTTTATGCCGTCCTCCTATAAAGAATATGCGGTGGACTTCAACGGCGACGGGCATATCAACCTGTGGGACCCGGAAGACGCCATCGGCAGCGTCGCGCACTACTTCCAGCAGCATGGCTGGACGAAGGGCGACCTCGTGGCCGTCCCGGCGAACGGCCAGGCGCCGCAACTGGAGAACGGTTTTAAAACCAAATACAGCGTCGGCCAGCTGGCGGCGGCGGGCTTAACGCCGCAGCAGCCGCTGGGCAACCACACCGAAGCGAGCCTGCTGCGGCTCGATATCGGCAGCAGCTACCAGTACTGGTACGGGCTGCCGAACTTCTACGCCATTACGCGCTATAACCACAGCACGCATTACGCGATGGCAGTCTGGCAGCTCGGCCAGGCGGTCGCGCTCGCCAGGGTTCAGTAAACCGTTTCCCCGCCTGCACGGGCGGGGAAATAAACCGTGCCGCAAACCTTGAATTCGCCTCGTATAACCCGATGTAACTGCCTGCAACGCTGAAAAATCGCTGTGGGATGCCTGGGGTTACGTTTACAATCGGAGCCGTCATGACAGATAACGAATTAATGCAGTTAAGTCAGCAGCTTGGCGCTGCGCTGAAGGCGCAGGGCGCGACCGTGACGACGGCGGAGTCCTGCACCGGCGGGTGGGTGGCGAAAGTCATTACCGACATCGCCGGCAGTTCCGCCTGGTTTGAACGCGGCTTCGTGACCTACAGTAATGAGGCCAAAGAACAACTTATCGGCGTCGATGGCGCGACGCTCGCCGCGCACGGAGCGGTCAGCGAACCGGTCGTGAGGCAAATGGCGCAGGGCGCGCTGAACGCAGCAGCGGCGTCTTACGCGGTTTCCGTCAGCGGCATCGCAGGGCCGGACGGCGGCAGCGCAGATAAGCCCGTCGGCACCGTCTGGTTTGGCTTCGCCGACAACCAGGGAAGGGTGGAGGCGCGAGTGCAACGCTTTGATGGTAATCGCGATTCCGTACGCCGCCAGGCAACCGCGTTTGCACTGCAAACCCTGTGGCAACATTTTATACAAAAGACTTGATACTGTATGCTCATACAGTATAATTGCACCAACGAAACATATTCGCAGCGTGGCGCAATTGGGCTCACCCTGCATGACAGGAGTAAAAATGGCTATCGACGAAAACAAGCAGAAGGCGTTGGCGGCAGCACTCGGCCAGATTGAGAAGCAATTCGGCAAAGGCTCCATCATGCGTCTGGGTGAAGATCGCACCATGGATGTGGAAACGATCTCCACCGGCTCTCTCTCCCTGGACATCGCGCTGGGAGCGGGCGGTCTGCCGATGGGGCGTATCGTGGAAATCTACGGCCCGGAATCTTCAGGTAAAACCACGCTGACGCTGCAGGTTATTGCCGCGGCGCAGCGCGCCGGTAAAACCTGTGCGTTTATCGACGCAGAACACGCGCTCGACCCGGTTTACGCCCGTAAGCTTGGCGTAGACATCGACAATCTGCTCTGCTCCCAGCCGGATACCGGCGAGCAGGCGCTGGAAATCTGTGACGCGCTGGCGCGCTCTGGCGCGGTAGACGTGCTGGTTGTCGACTCCGTAGCGGCCCTGACGCCGAAAGCGGAAATCGAAGGCGAAATCGGTGACTCTCACATGGGCCTCGCGGCGCGTATGATGAGCCAGGCGATGCGTAAGCTGGCCGGTAACCTGAAAAACTCCAACACGCTGCTTATCTTCATCAACCAGATCCGTATGAAGATTGGTGTGATGTTTGGTAACCCGGAAACCACCACCGGTGGTAACGCGCTGAAATTCTACGCTTCCGTGCGTCTCGACATCCGCCGTATCGGCGCGGTGAAAGAGGGCGAAGAGGTGGTGGGTAGCGAAACCCGCGTGAAAGTGGTGAAAAACAAAGTCGCTGCGCCGTTTAAACAAGCTGAATTCCAGATCCTCTACGGTGAAGGCATCAACTTCTACGGCGAGCTGGTTGACCTGGGCGTGAAGCACAAGCTGATTGAAAAAGCGGGCGCCTGGTACAGCTACAACGGCGAGAAGATCGGTCAGGGTAAAGCAAACGCGACCAACTTCCTCAAAGAGAACAAGCCGATGGCTGACGAAATTGAGAAGAAGCTGCGCGAAATGCTGCTCAACAATCAGGACTCTACGCCTGACTTCACCGTCGACGACAATGACGACGGCGTTGCAGAAAACAACGAAGAGTTTTAATCTCAAGGGCTGCTGATGCAGCCCTTACTTTTTCTGTCGCCCCCACTGTTCACGCCTATGACTGACGCTACTCCCCGCCGTTCTGCCTATTCCCGACTCCTTGACCGCGCGATGCGAATTCTCGCCATGCGTGACCACAGCGAACAAGAGCTCAGACGCAAGCTTGGCGCCGTACTGCCGGGCAAAAGCGAAGATGAGCAGACGCAAGCCACCCCCGAAGATATCGAAAAAGTCATCGTCTGGTGCCATGAGCAGCGCTATCTGGATGACGATCGTTTTGCCGAACGCTATATCGCGAGCCGGGGCCGCAAAGGTTACGGTCCGCAGCGTATCCGCCAGGAGTTGCAGCAAAAGGGCATTTCGCGACCGTCGTGCGACGCGGCCTTTGCCGCCTGTGACGTTGACTGGGAAACCCAGGCTCGCGAGCAGGCCGAGCGCAAATTTGGCGCGCCGCTGCCGCGCACCTTCCCCGAAAAAGCGAAAGTGCAGCGCTTTTTGCTGTATCGCGGCTATTACATGGAAGATATCCAGGCGATCTACCGAAATTTTGAGTGATGACCCCATGCGGGGTTTTACTTCCCTGTAAAGAAAACTTATCTTATTCCCACTTTTTTCCGTTTAGCCTTGTCTGGCGGCAGCCTGCTGCGCCACCCGGGCGATACATTTCGTTAGCTTGATTTCAGGATAATTATGAGCAAGAGCACCGCTGAGATCCGTCAGGCGTTTCTCGACTTTTTCCATAGCAAGGGACATCAGGTAGTCGCCAGTAGCTCTCTGGTCCCGAACAACGACCCGACTTTGCTGTTTACCAACGCCGGGATGAACCAGTTCAAGGACGTGTTCCTTGGTCTCGACAAGCGTAATTATTCCCGTGCGACGACCGCGCAGCGCTGCGTGCGCGCCGGCGGTAAGCACAACGACCTGGAAAACGTCGGTTACACCGCCCGCCACCACACTTTCTTCGAAATGCTGGGCAACTTCAGCTTCGGTGACTACTTCAAACACGACGCTATCCAGTACGCCTGGGAGCTGTTGACCGGCGCGCAGTGGTTTAACCTGCCGAAAGAGCGCCTGTGGGTGACCGTCTACGAAACCGATGACGAAGCTTACGAAATCTGGGAAAAAGAAGTCGGTATCCCGCGCGAGCGCATTATTCGCATCGGCGATAACAAGGGCGCGCCTTACGCGTCTGATAACTTCTGGCAGATGGGCGATACCGGTCCGTGTGGCCCGTGCACCGAAATTTTCTACGATCATGGCGATCACATCTGGGGCGGCCCTCCGGGCAGCCCGGAAGAAGACGGCGATCGCTATATTGAGATCTGGAATATCGTGTTTATGCAGTTTAACCGTCAGGCTGACGGCACCATGGAACCGCTGCCGAAGCCGTCCGTGGATACCGGTATGGGCCTTGAGCGTATCGCCGCGGTGCTGCAACACGTTAACTCCAACTATGAAATCGATCTGTTCCAGAAACTGATCCACGCGGTCGCGAACGTGACCGGTGCGACCGATCTGAGCAACAAGTCCCTGCGCGTTATCGCGGATCACATTCGTTCCTGCGCCTTCCTGATTGCCGATGGCGTCATCCCGTCTAACGAAAACCGCGGTTATGTGCTGCGCCGCATCATTCGTCGCGCTATCCGCCACGGCAATATGCTGGGCGCCAAAGACACCTTCTTCTACAAGCTGGTAGGACCGCTGGTGGACGTCATGGGCTCTGCGGGTGAAGAACTGAAGCGTCAGCAGGCGCAGGTTGAGCAGGTGCTGAAAACCGAAGAAGAGCAGTTCGCCCGCACGCTGGAGCGTGGCCTGGCGCTGCTCGATGAAGAGCTGGCGAAGCTTCAGGGCGATACGCTCGATGGCGAAACGGCCTTCCGTCTGTACGACACTTACGGCTTCCCGGTCGACCTGACCGCGGATGTCTGCCGCGAGCGCAATATCAAAGTTGACGAAGCGGGCTTCGAAGCGGCGATGGAAGAGCAGCGCCGTCGCGCGCGCGAATCCAGCGGCTTTGGCGCAGATTACAACGCGATGATCCGCGTTGACGGCGCGTCTGAATTTAAAGGCTATGACCAGACCGAACTGACCGCGAAAGTCACCGCGTTGTTTATCGACGGCAAAGCCGTTGACCAGGTCACTGCGGGCCAGCAGGCCGTCGTTGTGCTGGACGAGACGCCGTTTTATGCGGAATCCGGCGGCCAGGTGGGCGATAAAGGCGAGCTGAAGGGTAACGGTTTCACATTCTCTGTGAACGATACCCAAAAATATGGCCAGGCGATTGGGCATATCGGCGAACTTGCAAGCGGCGTGCTGAAAGTGGGCGAGGGCGTTAAAGCGGAAGTGGACCACGCGCGCCGCGACCGTATTCGTCTCAACCACTCGGCGACGCACCTGATGCATGCCGCGCTGCGCCAGGTGCTCGGCACTCACGTTGCGCAGAAAGGCTCGCTGGTGAACGACAAAGGCCTGCGTTTTGACTTCTCCCACTTCGAAGCGATGAAGCCGGAAGAGATCCGCAAGGTGGAAGAACTGGTGAATGCCCAGATCCGTCGCAACCTGCCGATTGAAACGAACGTCATGGACCTGGAAGCGGCGAAAGCGAAAGGCGCGATGGCGCTGTTTGGCGAGAAATATGAAGACCGCGTGCGCGTACTGAGCATGGGCGATTTCTCCACCGAGCTGTGTGGCGGTATCCACGCGTCGCGCACCGGCGATATCGGCCTGTTCCGCATCGTTTCTGAATCCGGCACCGCCGCAGGCGTGCGCCGTATCGAAGCGGTCACCGGCGAAGGCGCGCTGTCTCTGGTTCATGCCCAGAACGACCGCCTGAACGAACTCTCTCATCTGCTGAAGAGCGACAGCCAGACGCTGAACGATAAAGTTCGCGCGATGGTTGAGCGTACCCGTCAGCTGGAGAAAGAGCTGCAACAGCTGAAAGAACAGCAGGCGGCACAGGAGAGCGCGAGCCTTAGCAGTAAAGCCGTTGAGATTAAAGGCGTTAAGCTGCTGGTAAGCGAGCTTGCCGGCGTTGAGCCGAAAATGCTGCGCACCATGGTTGACGATCTGAAGAATCAGCTCGGCTCTGCGGTGATCGTGCTGGCCACCGTGGCGGAGGGTAAAGTCTCTCTGATCGCGGGTGTGTCGAAAGATGTGACGGATCGCGTCAAGGCTGGCGAACTGGTGGGCATGATTGCTCAGCAGGTCGGCGGCAAAGGCGGCGGACGCCCGGATATGGCGCAAGCTGGCGGTACCGATGCCGCGGCGCTGCCTGCAGCGCTTGGCGGCGTTGAAAGCTGGGTAGCCGCGAAGCTGTAATAACCGAAACGGTACAAAAGACGCCATAACGTTTTGATGTTATGGCGTCTTTATCTGTGCCGGAACTATAACGATAAAGTCGGGTTGATTTTTTCTGGATCGGCTAAACTTAGGTTTAACAGAATGTAATGCCGTGACTGCTTACACCTCAGGTGTTTGTCATCGCTTACTTTTTGGCGTTATATGATGGATAATGCCGGGATACAGAGAGACCCGACTCTTTTAATCTTTCAAGGAGCAAAGAATGCTGATTCTGACTCGTCGAGTTGGTGAAACCCTCATGATTGGGGATGAGGTGACCGTGACAGTTCTTGGGGTAAAAGGCAACCAGGTACGTATTGGCGTTAACGCCCCCAAAGAGGTTTCTGTACACCGTGAAGAGATCTACCAGCGTATCCAGGCTGAAAAATCGCAACAGTCCAGTTACTGAGTTGTCGCGTCTCGCTCACTGAGGCGAGGCGCATCCCCTTTTGAATTTTCTTCCCTCCGTACGCTTTTTTCTGCTTTTCCCGACGCGCTTTTCCTCTCTTTGACCATGATCTGTTTATCGTCATGCCTGTGCATTTACGTTGATAAAACAGCCTTTTTGTTGGTAAAGCAGGCTGATTGGGCGGTAAATGTGCAAACGATGCAGAGTCGGGAAAAATTGTTTGACTTATAAGTCCCAGAAAGTAATATGTGCGCCACGCAGCGACGATGAGACGAAACAAGCTCTTCGAAGCACTCGTAAGAGGCGTGTGGTGAGGTGGCCGAGAGGCTGAAGGCGCTCCCCTGCTAAGGGAGTATGCGGTCAAAAGCTGCATCCGGGGTTCGAATCCCCGCCTCACCGCCATTTTGCATCCGTAGCTCAGCTGGATAGAGTACTCGGCTACGAACCGAGCGGTCGGAGGTTCGAATCCTCCCGGATGCACCATCTCTTACTTAGTATGGCTTTCGCAGCGATACTAATATCAGTAGTAAAGCAGTAAATCCCGATGCATCCGTAGCTCAGCTGGATAGAGTACTCGGCTACGAACCGAGCGGTCGGAGGTTCGAATCCTCCCGGATGCACCATCTTCTTCAACGTGATTGCAATTAGCATGACGTTGAATCCGCAGTAAAGCAGTATCCCGATGCATCCGTAGCTCAGCTGGATAGAGTACTCGGCTACGAACCGAGCGGTCGGAGGTTCGAATCCTCCCGGATGCACCATATTTCTCAACGACATCAGCAATGATGACGTGAACCCGCAGTAACGCAGTATCCCCAATGCATCCGTAGCTCAGCTGGATAGAGTACTCGGCTACGAACCGAGCGGTCGGAGGTTCGAATCCTCCCGGATGCACCATATCTCTCAACGACATCAGCAAAGATAACGTCACCTGGTAAGCGATAACTATCGCGAAATCCAGGGAGGATAACGCTGCGGTGCAGCGGCCCGTCAGGGTGAGGCGAAGCCGAATCATCCTCCCGGATGCACCATACTTTCCCTGATAATCCTCCCCAACACACCATCAGCCTCTCTTGACTGCCTTTTCTCCCTGTCTTCACCGTTCGCCTGCGCCAGTGCTTTACACACGATTTCACTCTCCTTTTGCGCTTTATCCCTGCGTCCCTTTGCAGCGCCCGCCACCCTTAACAGCGACAAAATTAACGGTTTAAGCTAAAGTAAGAATCCTTGCGGTCAAGGTAATGAGGGCATGATGTACGAGCGTTATGACGGGCTGATTTTTGACATGGATGGCACTATCCTCGATACCGAGCCCACACACCGGCAAGCCTGGCGCAATGTCCTGGGCCGCTACGGCATGCAGTTTGACGAGCAGGCCATGGTCGCGCTGAACGGATCGCCGACCTGGCGTATCGCCCAGGCGGTGATTGAGCTTAATCAGGCGAACCTTGACCCTCATGCACTCGCGCGCGAAAAAACCGCCGCGGTACAGGCGATGCTGCTGGATACGGTGCGTCCGTTACCGCTGATTGACGTCGTCAAAGCCTGGCACGGCCGCCGTCCTATGGCTGTCGGCACCGGCAGCGAAAGCGCGATGGCGGAGGCGCTGCTCACGCACCTCGGCCTGCGTCATTACTTCGCGGCGGTTGTCGCCGCCGATCATGTACAGCATCATAAACCCGCTCCCGATACGTTTTTGCGCTGTGCGACGCTTATGGGCGTCGCGCCGGAGAAATGCGTGGTGTTTGAAGACGCGGATTTCGGTCTCGAAGCAGCGCGTCTCGCGGGAATGGATGCTGTGGACGTGCGTCTGCTGTGAGCGACGCGCTGTCGCTCTTCTCGCTCTTCACCAGCAGTTTTTTAAGCGCCACGCTGCTGCCGGGCAGTTCCGAAGCGGTCCTGGTGGCGTTGCTGGTGAGCGCGAAAAGTACCCCCTGGCGGTTAGTATTAACCGCAACAATAGGTAATAGCCTTGGGGGGTTAACTAACGTTATTCTTGGGCGGTTGTTTCCCCTGCGCGAGTCGTCGCGCTGGCAGGAACGCGCGCAGGGCTGGCTGCAACGGTTTGGGGCGTCAGCGCTGCTATTAAGCTGGCTGCCTCTGGTCGGCGATCTGTTGTGCCTGCTGGCAGGGTGGTTGCGACTTCCCTGGGGGCGGGTGATCTTTTTTCTGTGCCTTGGCAAGGCGCTGCGCTATATCGTTATCGCGGCGGCGACTTTGCAGGGTATGACGTGGTGGCACTAATTGGATTGTTTGAGCGACCTTTCATCGTCAACCTTTACCATTACAATTATGCTTAATAAAACTATTTTCGACATGACAGGCGGGAGGTCAATTTGATCCCGGACGTATCACAGGCGCTGGCCTGGTTAACCGAGCATCCTGAGGCATTAAAAGGCATTCGCCGTGGGCTGGAGCGCGAAACGCTGCGCGTCACGCCGCAAGGCGAGCTGGCGACCACGGGGCATCCGGAAAGCCTGGGCGCCGCGTTAACCCACAAGTGGATCACGACGGACTTTGCCGAAGCCCTTCTGGAATTTATCACGCCGGTAGACGGCGATATCGACCACATGCTGACCGTTATGCGCGATATTCATCGCCATACCGCCAGGGCGCTCGGCGATGAGCGCATGTGGCCGCTCAGCATGCCTTGCTATATTAAAGAAGGGCAGGATATTGAGCTGGCGCAGTACGGCACCTCAAATATTGGCCGCTTCAAAACGCTCTATCGCTCGGGCCTGAAAAACCGCTACGGCGCGCTGATGCAGACCATTTCGGGCGTTCACTACAACTTTTCGCTGCCGCTCGCATTCTGGCAGGCGAAGTGTCAGGTAGAAGATGCCGACAGCGGTAAAGAGGCGATTTCAGCGGGTTATTTCCGGCTCATCCGTAACTACTACCGTTTCGGCTGGGTGATCCCGTATCTGTTCGGCGCCTCGCCGGCCATCTGTTCGTCTTTCCTGCAGGGCAAGCCGACCCAACTGCCGTTTGAGAAAACCGACTGCGGCATGTACTACCTGCCTTACGCCACCTCATTGCGCTTAAGCGATCTCGGCTATACCAATAAATCGCAAAGCAATCTCGGGATTACGTTTAACGATCTGCACAGTTATGTGGCAGGATTGAAGCGCGCCATCAAAACCCCGTCGGAAGAGTACGCGAAGCTGGGGCTGAAAAAGGATGGGGAGTATCTGCAAATCAATACCAACATCCTGCAGATTGAGAACGAGCTCTACGCGCCGATCCGGCCGAAGCGCGTGACGCGCGATGGCGAATCGCCGTCTGACGCGCTGCTGCGCGGCGGTATCGAGTATATCGAAGTGCGCTCGCTCGATATCAACCCGTTCTCGCCGATTGGCGTGGATGAAAACCAGGTGCGTTTCCTCGATCTCTTTATGGTCTGGTGCGCGCTGGCGGATGCGCCGGAGATGAGCAGCGACGAGCTGCTGTGTACCCGCACCAACTGGAATCGGGTTATCCTGGAAGGCCGCAAGCCGGGTCTGACGCTCGGCATCGGTTGTGAAACGGCGCAGTTCCCGCTGGCGAAAGTGGGCAAAGATCTGTTCAGCGATTTACGCCGTGTGGCGCAAACGCTCGACGGTATCAACGGCGGGCAGGAATACCAGCAGGTCTGCGATCGCCTGGTGGCGTGCTTTGACGATCCGGAACTCACATACTCCGCACGCATTCTGCGCTCGATGATTGAGAACGGGATCGGCGGCACCGGACGCGAGCTTGCGGATCGCTATCGCACCATGCTGCGCGACGAGCCGTTACAGGCGTTGCAGGAAGAGGATTTCCGTCAGGAGCAGGCGGCGTCGCTGGCGCGTCAGCGTGAGATTGAGGCTGCGGATACCGAGCCGTTTGACGAGTGGCTGACGAAGCAGGCGTGACACAAAAGAAAAAGGCCACATCGCTGTGGCCAAATTGTCATCTCTGAACTCAGTGATGATGATAACAAATGCGCGTCTTTCATAGATTCAGACCCGGCCCGCGAACATTAGTTCAGTTTAATTTTAAAAAATCACTACTCGGAGGTGATCAGATGCCATTGCTTGATAGCTTCACTGTCGACCATACCCGTATGGAAGCGCCTGCGGTGCGTGTGGCGAAGACCATGAACACGCCGCATGGCGACACCATCACCGTGTTCGACCTGCGTTTCTGCGCGCCGAACAAAGAAGTGATGCCGGAAAAAGGCATCCATACGCTGGAGCACCTGTTTGCGGGGTTCATGCGCGATCACCTGAACGGCAACGGTGTAGAGATCATCGACATCTCCCCGATGGGCTGTCGCACCGGTTTCTACATGAGCCTTATCGGCCAGCCTGATGAGCAGCGCGTGGCGGACGCCTGGAAAGCGGCGATGCAGGATGTGCTGAAAGTCAAAGAGCAGAACCAGATCCCTGAACTGAACGTCTACCAGTGCGGCACCTACGAGATGCACTCGCTGGAAGAAGCGCAGGAGATTGCTCGTCACATTATCGAGCGCGGCGTGGGCGTCAACAGCAACGATGCGCTGGCGCTGCCGAAAGAAAAATTACAGGAACTGCATCTGTAAAAATCTGCGTTAAATAACGAAAAGGGAGCCTGACAGGCTCCTTTTTTATTATATGATACCCGCTGCGGTTATATTTATTTCCAGAGCAGCGTTTCGCCGACTTAATACAAATTTTTAATGTGGGGCGCTAAATAAACCCGGAAATAAAATAGCGGTTTATTACTATTCACACCCTGAACGATTTACCCGAAACAGTCGCGGGCCGCGTCCTGTCTGTGTGTATCGTCAGCTTTATGGCCTGACAGGCCGTAAAACCGTGAACAAGAATATATGTCGTCACGGCGTACCGCCACGGCGCGCAGGATCTTTTCACGAGCGTCATAATAATTATCAAGGCATTAACAGACTGGGATCGAGAATGAGACGTTTTTTCCGACGCGGCGCGCCTGAGTTATCTGGTCACAGCACCGGTAATACCACCCGTTTTATCCGACGCACGCTAATTTTTATGAGCGGGCTGCTCGGGTTATTTTTCCTGATAGCGATCCTCTCCCTGCTACATATCGCCAACGATATTAACGACCGCGCCGATACGCGCAGCCGTCATCTGTTTTTAAAAGCCCTTGAAAATCGACAGGATGCGCTTAAAACCAATCTTAACGACTACTCCGACTGGGGCGAGGCGTATCTCAAACTGCATAAGACGACGGACGTGCGCTGGGCGTGGGATCGCGGAAACCTCGGGCAGTCGCTGTATGAAATGTTCGGCTACGACGGCGTCTTTGTGACCGATGGCAGCGACGCCACCCGCTACAGCGTCGTCAATGGCCGGCTGCGTAACCAGAAAGTGGAACACTGGATCGGCGCGCCGATGCTGAAAAGCCTGCGTATCGCGCTCGATGGCACCGACGGCGCGGCGATCGTCACGCCGATGGAGTATAACGGCAAGCCCGCGCTGGTGAGTGCGGCGTGGATACGCAGCGGCGGTGACAGCATCGTTGACGCTGAGCCTGGCGTGCCGTCGCTGATGGTGTTTGTCGATGTGCTCACCGAGACGGAGCTCGCGCGCATGGGGCGCGAATACGGCATCGATGAGCTGCACGTGCGTAAACCGGGCGAGGCGCGCCCCGATTACCGGCAGGTCACGCTGGCGCTGCCGCTCGGTAACGGGCAGGTGACGATGGTCTGGCGCAGCGAAGATCCGGGCCACGATTTAAAGGCCGTCATCCTGCCGCTGCTGATTTTCCTGACGCTCTTTACGGCGCTGGTGGCGGGCATGTCGATGCGTAACGCGCTTAACAAAGCGCGGATTAACGATGAAAACGCCTTTTTGCTGGAGCAGAACCGGCTGGCGCTCGCCGCGAGCGAACGGCGCTTTCGCGACGTGGCGGAAGCCACGACCGACTGGATCTGGGAAACCGATGACGAGCTGCGCTTTACCTGGCTTTCCGAGCGCTTTCCGGTCATCACCGGTTATCGAATCGCCGACTGGCTGGGACGGCGGGTGACGGAGTTTATCCAGGAAGACAGGGCGACGCTTGAGGAATGGCTGCATCAGCCAGGGCACGGCGGGCACCTCAACATGACCCACTGCCGCTATCTCTCGGCGCAGGGCCACCAGCGCTACTGCAACCTGGTGGCGAAACCCATTGCCACCGTCGATGGAGTGCTGAGCTTTCGCGGCACCGCGACTGACGTCACGCTGGAGGTCGAGGCCCAGGCGCGCGTGCAATATCTCTCGCTGCATGACGAACTCACCGGCCTGCCCAACCGGGTGCGCATGAAGGAGTTTCTGGAAGGCAAGCTCCAGTCGCGTCCGACCCGCGAGCGTCCGCTGGCGATGATAAGTCTCGATCTTGATAACTTTAAGCCGGTGAACGACCTCTTCGGCCACGGCGTCGGCGATGAACTGCTGCATCAGGTGTCCGAACGCCTGCGCGCCTGCCTGCGCGACTTCGACCTGGTGGCGCGCCAGGGCGGTGACGAATTTATCCTCATCATTCCCGATATCGAGCGTAAAGAGGCGCTGGAGCAGCTCTGCGGGCGTATTCTCGATGAAATAAAACGCCCGTTCAGCGTGCAGGATCATGAGATTTTAATCGGTGCCAGCATGGGCATCGCGCTCGCGCCGCAGGACGCCGTCAACGCCACCGACCTGCTGCGCTTCTCCGATATCGCGCTTTATAAAGCCAAAAGCAGCGGGCGCAACGGCTGGGTGTTTTATAACGCCGATATGGCTGAGCAAATCGTTCAGCGCCGCGAAATGGAAAACAGCCTGCGCGAGGCGCTGCGCGAGCAGCAGTTCCAGCTGGTTTACCAGCCGCGTTACGACGTCAGCGCGGAAAAGATAGTGGCGGTGGAAGCGCTGCTGCGCTGGCATCACCCCGAGCTCGGGCTGCTGATGCCGGATCAGTTTATTTCGCTTGCCGAGGAGACCGGGCTGATTATCGCCATCAGCGACTGGGTGCTGAACGCGGCCTGCCGCGACGCGCAGCGCGAAATGCCGGGGCTTGCGATTTCCGTCAATATTTCGGCGGTCGAGTTTCGCACGCCAGGGCTGGTGGAGCGGGTGAACGCGGCGCTGCAAACGAGCGGGCTTGCGCCTGAACGGCTGGAGCTTGAGGTGACGGAGAACGCTACGCTCTCCAACCCGGAGGTCAGTCTTGAGCTGATGAATGACCTGAAAGCGCTCGGCGTGCGGCTGCTGATTGATGATTTCGGCACCGGCTACTCCTCGCTAAGCTACCTGCGCACCTTCCCGTTTGACGGTATCAAGCTCGATAAATCGTTTGTGGCGGGCATGCCGCACTCGGATAACGCCAACAGCATCGTGGAGAATATTATCGGGCTCGGCAAAGCGTTTTCGCTCAGCATCACCGCCGAAGGGGTGGAGACGCCAGAGCAGCTGGCGCAGCTGAAAATGTACCAGTGCGATGAAACCCAGGGGTATCTGATGTGCAGGCCGCTGCCGCTGGAGCGCCTGAAAGCGCAACTGCGCGAGCAGGGGATTGCGCCGGAGAAAGACGCAACGTCGTGAATAAAAAAGGCCCGCCAGTGCGGGCCTTTTTAACGCGTGGCGTCAGTGGGCGCCGCCGCCGCCGCCGCCCGCTCCGAAGGGCGGTCTGGCAAACCAGATAAGCCCGAGCAGGATCAGGAACACGCCCGCGGAGGCCCAGAAAATCTCATTTGCCGAGATAATCAGCCCCTGGTTGGTTATCTGCTGAGCGATATACCCGGACGCCTGCTGTTGCGTCATTCCCATGCCCTGAAGCTGGTTGTACATCTCCTGCGCGTTGGGGTTAAACGGCGTCACCGACTCGGTCATCTGCGCGTGGTGCATTGATTCCCGGTTGGTCCAGAGCGTCGTGGTAATGGAAGTGCCGATTGAGCCCGCCAGCGTCCTTAAGAAGTTCGACAGGCTCGACGCCGCCGCCAGCCGCTCAGGCGGCAGGCCGGAGAGGGTGATGGTGGTGAGCGGCATAAAGAAGCAGGCCACCGCGAAGCCCTGGATAAACTGCGGCCACGCTGACGCGCCGAAATCCATGCCGGGCTCGAAGGTATACGCGCGCCAGTAGAAGCACACCGCGTACATAATAAAGCTGAACGTCACCAGGCGGCGCATATCCAGCTTATGCGCGAAGCGCCCGATAATCGGCGAGAGAATAACCGGAATGATCCCGACCGGCGCCGAGGCGAGCCCCGCCCAGGTAGCGGTATAGCCGTAGACCTCCTGCAACAGCTGCGGCAGCAGCACAATCGAGCCGAAGTAGAGCATGTAGGCAAGACTGATGCTCAGGCAGCCGATAGTGAAGTTACGCGACTTAAACAGCGAGAGGTCGACAATCGGATGCTCGTCGGTCAGCTCCCAGACGATCAGGAAGCAGAGCGCCACCACGGCCACCACCGTCAGCACCACGATTTCAGTGGAGTTAAACCAGTCGAGCTCTTTGCCCTGATCGAGCATCACCTGCAGGCTGCCGATACCGATAACCAGCAGCGCCAGCCCCACGGCGTCGATGCGCCGCTGCTCGGTGCGGGTTTCGCGTCCGCGCAGCGATTGCAGCGTCATCAGCACGACCGCGATGCCGATAGGCACGTTGATAAAGAAAATCCAGCCCCAGTGGTAGTTATCGCTGATCCAGCCGCCGAGGATCGGGCCGCAGATAGGCGCGACGATCACCGTCATCGACCACAGCGCCAGCGCGATGGAACGTTTGGCGGGCGGGTAGTTGCTCAGCAGCAGACTCTGGGAGAGCGGGATCAGCGGCCCGGCCACAATCCCCTGAATCACGCGGAAGAAAATCAGCATGTTCAGGCTGTTGGAGACGCCGCATGCCCAGGAGGCGATGGCGAACGCGATAGTGGACCAGACGAACAGCCGCACCTCGCCGACGCGTCTGGCGAGCCAGCCGGTAATCGGGATAGAGATGGCGTTCGCCACCCCGAACGAGGTGATAACCCAAGTGCCCTGACTCAGCGAGGCGCCCAGGTTACCGGCGATCGTCGGGATAGCCACGTTCGCGATGGTGGAGTCCAGCACCTGCATGAACGTGGCAAGCGAAAGGGCGATGGTCATAATGACCAGTTGCGCCCCTTCCAGCGGTTTACGTTGCTGCATACAACCTCCGCCTGTTAACCCGCGTTCGCCTGCACGATGTCGTTAATCAGCTTATTCACCGGCTCCAGGCTGATTTCGCGCGCGTTACTTTCATACGCGGGCTGCGAGCGGGTCTGCGTCGCGAGGACGCCGCCATCGAGATCGCTGGTGTTCACTTTAACCAGCGTAGAGAGACCGATGCGCAGCGGATGCTGTTCCAGCTGTTTCGGATCCAGCTCGATACGCACTGGCAGACGCTGAACCACTTTGATCCAGTTGCCGGTCGCGTTCTGCGCGGGCAGCAGCGAGAAGGCGCTGCCGGTGCCCATATCCAGGCCGACCACTTTGCCGGTGTACTCGACGTCAT
Source organism: Cronobacter dublinensis subsp. dublinensis LMG 23823 (assembly GCF_001277235.1). Lineage (NCBI taxonomy): Bacteria > Pseudomonadati > Pseudomonadota > Gammaproteobacteria > Enterobacterales > Enterobacteriaceae > Cronobacter > Cronobacter dublinensis. The sequence continues at coordinate 3,511,639 of NZ_CP012266.1, read as the reverse complement.
CGCCGTAGATATCGCTGATGACCGTCGCCTGCTGGCCGATGCGCATATGCGCCAGCTGCGTTTCTTTAAAGTTCGCGTCCACCCACAAGCCGCTCGCCGGCACAATCGCCATCAGCGGCGTGCTGGAGCTGATCTGCGCGCCCACCTGCACCGAGCGGCGTGACACATAGCCAGTCATCGGGCTAACAATTTTCGTACGCTGCAAGGCAAGCCAGGCGTTGCGCACTTCGGTGGCGGCCTGTTTCACGGCAGGCTGATCTTCAAGGGTCGTGCCGAGGATCATCGCCTGGTTGGCGTTGTACTGCTGAATGGCGACATCGAGCTGCGCCTGGGCGCTGGCGACGGCGTCACGGGCGTGCTGGAGCTCTTCACGGCCAATCAGGTTGGCGCTGCCGAGCGGCACGCGACGGTTTAAATCGCTCTGGGCCTGGGCCAGCGCGGTTTTTTGCACGTCGATATTCGCGGCATACTGCTTGCTGTTGATCATCAGCTGGCGGGTCTGGCGCACGCTTGAGGCGAGCTGCGTCTGCGCTTTTTCAAAGGCCTGCTGGGCATCGGTCGGGTCGAGGGTGACCAGCACGTCGCCTTTTTTCACAAAATCGGTGTTCTCAACCCACACTTTCGTGACGCTGCCGGAGACCTGCGCCATGATTTGAACCTGATTCCCTGCCACGTAGGCGTCATCGGTTTCCTCGAAATGACGCGCCACTAAAAACCAGTAAACGCCATACGCCACGGCAATAACAACAAAGAGCAAGGTTAATAACAGCAGGGCACCTTTGCGCTTACCCTTCTTCTTATTAACCGGTTGCTGCGGGGTGGTGTTCTCCGCATTTGCGCTCATGTTTATCTCCACGTTCTTATTGTTGTCGTCGGCGTTCGCCGACCTCTGTTGTCAAAAAGGCCAGCTCGATGCTGGCCTGTCAGTGTAGCGTTTTCCTTGCAACAGCACGTTTGCGAAACGAGCGCTTATTGGCCCGTTAGCGAACGGCCTCAAGCATCGTATTGTCCTCTTCCATCTGGTCGAGACGGTCAAGTAACTTACGGGTAATGTGCTCCAGCTGTTCTTTCTCCTGGCCGCTTAAGGAAGACCACAGCTGGTGCAGGCAGTTATGCTGCGGCGGCAGCACCTGACGTAAAAATTCCTGACCCTTTTCGGTCAGCTGAAGATGCAGACAGCGGCGATCGTTATCGCTTTCGCGACGCTCGATCCAGCCGCGTTTTTCCAGCTCATCGGCAATGCGGGTGGCGTTCGTGCGCGACGATCCCAGTGCGCAGCTCAGCTCGCTCGGCTGAATACTGTGATTCTCCTGAGACTCCAGGGTCAGCAGCGCCATAAACAACGTCTCGTTAATCCCCTGAGCCTTCAGCATTTTATTGCGGTTTTCCAGCAGCTTGCCCTGCATGTGCATGCACAGGCGAGTCAGCAGGATTTCCTGATACGGAAAATCCTCGTAGCGACTGGCGCGAAATTTAAGCATCTGTTCAATGGGCGTAAACGAACTATCCATTTGGGTATAACCTCATTAATTGCAGCCGATATAATAACGACGGTAACAAATCATGTAAATCTATTATTTAGGTGAATCACTAATGGCTACGTTACCGTCATGAGCTTCCGGACTATTCCATAACCCGGAGCGCCCGCCGCCTTGCCAGATGGCGCTGCGGCCAGGCGGGCATGAGAAAATAACGACGCGCTGACACGACGCGTATCGGCGGAAAACGGGGCGAGCCGGCCGTCATTTATATAAGTAGTGGAAATGTAAGATGTCGATTCTGGTGATAGCAAACCAGGCGATACAGCACACAAACGCGGGACGAGCGCCACGGACAAGCCGCTGAAAAGTGATGGCAAAATTTCGCTTATGCTCCCTGCCAGTATGAGGATGCGACGGGGCAGGGAGGGGCTTAAGGGTGTGGGTATATCCATATACGTTTTTGATATATTGCCGAAGTTAAAATCACTCGAATAAATAACTCAGCACAACCTTAACAGAGTGTTACCGCCCTTAACACCCTTCACGGGCATTCAGGACGGCAAAGGTGCGACGCAGACCTCACTCTGCCCCGCTGTGGCGGTGATAGCCGCGCCACCACACTACCAGATTTAGTAGCGCGATAAATGCGCCCGCCGCACAGACGCCGTTCCATCCGGCGTGCTGCCACGCGGAGGCGGAAATGAGCGACCCGGCCGCGCCGCCGATAAAATAGCTGGTCATATAACCTGCGGTCAGGCGGTTACGCGCGTCCGGGTGAATGCGGTAGATAACGCTCTGGTTGGTGATATGCACGCCCTGCACCGTGAGGTCGAGAACAAGAATGCCGATAATCAGCGCGATAACCGAGAACTGGCCGAGCGCGACGGCAATCCATGACAGCAACAGCAGCACCAGCCCCCAGGTCGTGGTGAGATGCGCTTTGCCTTTATCGACAAAACCGCCCGCCGGACGCGCGGCCAGCGCGCCTGCGGCACCCGCAAGACCAAACAGCCCAATCACGCCGTCCGAGAAGTGAAACGGCGCGCCCGCCAGTAAAAATGCCATCGAGGTCCAGAGAATGCTGAAGTTGGCGAAGGTCAGGCAGCCCAGCAGCGCGCGGGTGCGCAGCAGCTTATCGCGGGTAAAGAGGCTGAAGATGGAGCCGAGCAGCTGCGGATAGTTAAGCGTGCTGGTCTGCTTCACCGCAGGCAGGCCGCGCCAGAGCGCCAGCGCCATGATGACCATCAGCACTGTCGCCACCCAGTAGACGGTGCGCCAGCCGCCGAGACTCGCGAGCGCGCCGGATACCGTACGCGCCAGCAGAATGCCGAGCAGCAGGCCGCTCATAATGGTGCCGACCACCTTGCCGCGTTTTTCCGGCGCGGCGAGCGTGGCGGCGAGCGGTACCAGGATTTGCGCGACCACCGAGAACAGGCCCGTCAGCGCGGTGCCCAAAATCATCATCGTGAGCGTGTGGCTGCTGGCGGTGATCAGCATCCCGGCGGCGGCCAGCAGCGTCATCACCACAATCATGCTGCGGCGCTCGAACATATCACCCAGCGGCACCAGGAACAGCAGCCCGAAGGCGTAGCCGAGCTGGGCGGCGGTGACGATAAAGCCCGCCTGATTGGCGGTAATGGCGAAGGCTCTGGCGATGGTGTCGAGCAGCGGCTGAGCATAGTAGTTGCTCGCCACCACAAGGCCGGTCGCGACGGACATCAATACCGTCAGCGAAGGGCTAAGTCCTTGAGAGTGTTTAGTCATGGCTTCTTTTATGTCATTAAGAGGGCGGGAAAACGCGTGCCGAAAGCCATTATGATAACGGAACCGCTCCGCAGCGCCAGATTGTTGAGGAATTGTTAAGTGTCAGATTGTGCGTTTTGGAGGGGTAAGGCAATGGCAGCGGTTCAGGGCGACGGTGGGTGCAATGACAGACTCCAGGGCGGGTAAGCCAGGCGCACCCGCCATATCAAAGCCATATAAAAAAACACCCGCCGGGCGGCGGGTGTTGTCTGCGCGTGTTAACGCGCCTGTTTCTGCGCGGCCAGCGCGTCGTTGATCCATCCGTCGAACTGCTGCTGGTGGGCCTTGATCCACCCATCAACGTGACCCTGAATATCCGCCTCTGACGCTTTGCCGCTGTGCATCATCGCGTTCTGGGCATTGATATCGGTAATCGGCAGTTTCATCACCGAGAACAGCTTCGCCGCCGCCGGGTTTTTCTGCGCCCAGGCTTTATTCGCCACGATATGCATCGTATTCACCGGGAAGCCAAAGTTGTTGCCATTCGCAAGCTTGGTGTCGATGTTTTTCTGCTCGCCCGGCAGGGAAGAGAACGGCACCTGTAGCCACACCACATCTTTACCCGGCTTCAGCACGTCGCTTACCCAGTACGGCGTCCAGGTGTAATAGAGCACCGGCTTGCCTTCTTTATAACGCGCAATTGTATCAGCCATCATCGCGGCATAATTGCCGTGGTTCACGGTCACGGTGTCCTGCAGGTGATACGCCGTGTTCTGATGATTAATCACCGCTTCGCAACCCCAGCCCGGCGTGCAGCCCATCATGTCCGCTTTGCCGTCGCCGTTGCTGTCGAACAGCTTCGCGAGTTTGGGATCTTTCAGCTGGGCGATATTGGTAATGTGATATTTCTCGGCGGTTTTACGGTCTATCAGATAACCCTGCGCCGCGCCGGTCACGTAGGTGCCTTCGCGGTAAAACTTCTTGTCGCCGCCCGCCGCCGCGTACATGTCGTCATGCAGCGGTTGCCAGTTCACGGCGGTAAAGGTAGCGTCGCCGGAGGCAATCGAGGTGTAACCGACGTTGTAATCCACTTCGCTGGTTTTATTCACGGTGTAGCCGAGCTTTTCCAGCGCGCGGCTCACCAGCAGCGTCTGAAAGCTCTCTTCCGCGATAGTGCTCTGCACCGGCTGGACGGTAATGCCTTTGCCCGGAAGATCGGCGGCAAAAGTGCTGGTGGTAACGAGTGTGGCAAAGGCTGTGGCGAAAAGAACAGAATGTCGCATCGTTATTCCTTTTATAAAGGGGGAGGGAACGGGGCGGCTTGCGCCGCCCGCACGTTATTTCATGAATGGACGAGTGATAAGGCCGAGCGGGCCGCTGGCATACCAGCGACGGTTGCCACGGCTGCGGGCGTCGCGCCCGACCGCCTGCGTCAGCCTGTCGAGAATAATGGCGAGGATAACAATGCCCACGCCGCCCACGGTGGCAAGCCCCATGTCGAGGCGGCCAATGCCGCGCAGCACCATCTGGCCGAGGCCGCCGACGGCGATCATCGAGGCAATCACCACCATCGAGAGCGCCAGCATCAGGGTCTGGTTGATCCCGGCCATAATGGTCGGCATGGCGAGCGGCAGCTGCACTTTAAACAGCATCTGCCGCGGGCTTGAGCCAAATGAGCGCGCCGCCTCGATGAGATCTTCCGGCACCTGGTTTATCCCGAGGACAGTCAGGCGCACCACTGGCGGCAGGGCGAAGATAATCGTCACCACCACGCCTGGGACGTTGCCAATGCCAAACAGCATAACGATCGGCACCAGATAGACGAACGCGGGCGTGGTCTGCATCGCATCCAGCAGGGGGCGAATGATCTTCGCGGCCCTCGGACTTCTGGCAAGCCAGATCCCAAGCGGCAGGCCAATCAGCACGCAGAACAGCAGGGCGGTCAGCACCAGCGCCAGCGTCACCATCGCCTGCGACCAGGCGCCGATCGCGCCGATGGCGATCAGCGATACCAGCGTCGCGACCCCCATCCCGACGCCGGAGATCTGCCAGGCGATCAGCGCGAAAAGCGCAATCGCCACCGGCGCAGGCATCCCCAGCAGCAGCTGCTGGAAGGCGTTCAGGATGTAATCCACCGGCACGCGAATGCCCTGGAACAGCGGGCGGAAGTGCGTTACCACCCAGTCGATGCCTTCCGTGACCCAGCGGTCAAGCGGGATCAGCGTCTTATGGAACGGATCCATGATACTGAAATGTTCTGGCGCGGGCGCCGGCGCGCTGGTGAGCCAGTCGGTTGAGCCGCTTTCCGGCGTGGGCGTTGGGCTGCCCCAGGCGTCGGCGCTGCCGGCGTTGTTAGCCGCGGCGTCAGCGGTGCCGGTGTCCCACGGATTTTGTGTCTGATCAGTCATTGGTGGCCCCCTCGCGATCCAGCGCTTTCAGCAATACCCCTTTCGAGATAACGCCCACATACTGTTGCTCCTCGCCCACGACCGGGACGGCGCATGGCGCGACCCCGACCGGCGAGAGCAGTTCGCTTAACGGCGTGTCGGCGTTGACCGCCGCGGGCACGTCCAGCAAGGCGCTGTCCAGCCCCTGGCCTGCCGCCAGCGCCGCTTTCAGAGAATCCACCGAGACGGTGCCGACAAAGCGGTTGCCGCGCTCGACCACGTAACCAAACTCGCGATCTTCATCCTGCAACAGCTTGATAGCCGAGCGCGGGCCGAAGCCTGGCGTTTTACGCAGCAAACCCGCCGGGCTGCGGCGCGCGATATCTTTCGCGCTGAAAACCTGGCTGATATCGACGCCGCGGAAAAACGTGCGCACATAATCGTTGGCCGGATTATTGAGAATTTCATCCGGCGTGCCGACCTGCACTACTTCACCGTTTTGCATAATGGCGATGCGGTCGCCAATTCGCATGGCTTCGTCGAGGTCATGGGAAATAAACACAATGGTGCGCTGATGGCGCGATTGCAGCTTAATTAATTCATCCTGCATTTCGCTGCGAATTAACGGGTCGAGCGCCGAGAATGCCTCGTCCATTAACAGAATATCCGGGTTAATGGCCAGCGCGCGCGCAAGACCCACGCGCTGACGCATTCCGCCGGAAAGTTCATCCGGGTACGCGTGCGCATAATTCTCAAGCCCGACCTGACGCAGGGCATCAAGCGCTTTTTCGTGACGCTCTTTCAGCGGTACGCCGGCTAATTCCATGCCGAAGGCGGTATTATTTAATACCGTCATGTGCGGCATGAGCGCGAATGACTGGAATACCATCGCTATCTTTTTCTTGCGCACCTCGCGCAGCGCAGCGTCCGATATTCTGGCGATATCCTCGCCATCAATCAGTACCTGACCGCGGGTGGGTTCAATCAGGCGATTGAGAAGGCGAACCATAGTGGATTTACCCGAGCCGGATAATCCCATGATGACAAATATCTCGCCTTCTTCAATGGCCAGAGTGGCGTCTTTAACGCCGACAGACAGCCCAGTCTTTTCCAGTATTTCCGCTTTTGAAAGCCCTTTTTCAATATATTTAAAGGCCCGCTGTGGGTGCTCTCCAAATATCTTGTATAGATTTTTGATCTCTAATTTAATTGCCATGCAATAGCGTGAGTCCTATTATATTTTGCCGTTAAGATGATTCCTGCAGGAAATAGTTACCGGGCATACCCTAGCATACTGAGATTCTGAGACAACCCTCAATTTCCGGCGCGTCCGGTGAAATGACGCCGTGAAACGGCGATATTTCCCGGTATCACTGGGCTCGTCGGTAGTGGAAAGAGCGTGATATTTTTGCTGTTGTAGAGTGAAAGGGCGGGCGAATCAGCGAGATTCGCCCGCCAGAGAAAGGAAATAGCGCGTCGGAATGTTACAGAGATATTTGCGTGGATTTTACAATTTTGCAGCAAATAATTCTGACAGATATTCTGTGATTATTTACGCCTGAAAAGCCATCAAAAATCCCAGTCTTCGTCTTCGGTTTCCACCGCTTTGCCCATGACATACGATGAGCCGGAGCCGGAGAAAAAGTCGTGATTTTCATCCGCGCCAGGAGAGAGGGCGGCGAGGATCGCGGGGTTCACCTGCGCCATTTCCGGCGGGAACAGCGCCTCGTAGCCCAGGTTCATCAGCGCTTTATTGGCGTTGTAACAGAGGAAGGCGCTCACATCCTCCACCCAGCCGACATCCTGATACAGCGCCTCGGTGTAGGCGAGCTCGTTATCATAAAGCTCCATCATCAGATCCAGCGCGAACCCTTTCAGCGATTCACGACGCTGCGCGTCAACCTTCGCAAGCCCTTGCTGGTATTTGTAGCCGATGTAATACCCGTGCACCGCTTCGTCGCGAATGATCAGACGAATGAGATCGGCCGTATTGGTGAGCTTGCCGCGGCTCGACCAGTACATGGGCAGATAAAAGCCGGAATAGAACAGAAACGACTCCAGAAAGACGCTCGCGATTTTCTTCTTCAGCGGATCGTGCTCGCGATAATGCGCAAGAATAATCTGCGCTTTGCGCTGAAGCGGCGCGTTCTCTTCGCTCCAGGCGTAGGCGGCGTCCACGTCTTTGGTCTGGCAGAGCGTCGAGAAAATCGAGCTGTACGAGCGGGCGTGAACCGCCTCCATAAAGCTGACGTTCGAGAGCACCGCTTCTTCATGCGGCGTGATGGCGTCGGCCATCAGCGCAGGCGCGCCAACCGTATTCTGGATGGTATCGAGCAGCGTTAGCCCGGTGAACACGCGGATGGTCAGTTGTTGCTCGCCCGGCGTTAACGTCTGCCAGGCCGGAATATCGTTGGAGAGCGGCACCTTTTCCGGTAGCCAGAAGTTACTGGTGAGCCGGTTCCACACCTCAAGATCTTTCTCGTCCTGAAGATGGTTCCAGTTGATGGCGCTAATACGGCTTAAACGGGTCATGGTGATTCCTCACAGGGCGCAGGAGACGCAGCCCTCAATTTCGGTGCCTTCCAGCGCCAGCTGGCGCAGTCGAATGTAATAGAGCGTCTTGATGCCTTTTTTCCAGGCGTAAATCTGCGCCCGGTTGATATCGCGCGTGGTGGCGGTATCCGGGAAGAACAGCGTCAGCGACAGCCCCTGATCCACATGGCGCGTGGCCTCGGCATAGGTGTCGATGATTTTTTCCGGCCCGATTTCATAGGCATCCTGATACAGCGCCAGGTTCTCGTTCGTCATAAACGGCGCGGGGTAATAGACGCGGCCGATTTTGCCTTCCTTGCGGATTTCGATTTTCGAGACGATCGGATGAATGCTCGACGTCGCATGGTTGATATAAGAGATAGAGCCGGTCGGCGGCACCGCCTGCAGGTTGCGGTTATAGAGCCCGTGACGCATCACGTCGTCGCGAAGGGCGCGCCACATCTCAGGCGTCGGCAGCGTAATGCCTGCGCGGGCGAAGAGTTCCGCAACCCGCGCGGTTTTCGGCGTCCACGTCTGCGTCAGGTACTTCTCGAAATACTCGCCGCTGGCGTAGCGCGACTGCGCAAAGCCGTCGAAGCGCTCGCCGCGCTCGCGTGCCAGCCTCATTGACGTGTGCAGCGCGTGCCAGGTGACGGTGTAAAAGTAGAGATTGGTGAAATCGAGCCCTTCCGGCGAGCCGTAAGCGATGCCTTCGCGCGCCAGATAGCCATGCAGGTTCATCTGCCCGAGCCCGATGGCGTGCGAGGCGGCGTTGCCTGCTTCAATGGACGGCACGCTGCGGATATGGCTCATGTCAGAGACCGCCGTCAGCGCGCGCACCGCCACTTCTACCGTGCGGCCAAAGTCTGGCGAATCCATCGTATGGGCAATATTCAGCGAACCGAGGTTACAGGAGATATCCTGGCCGACCGTCGCGTAATCCAGGTTTTCATCAAACGTGGAGGCGCTGTTGACCTGCAAAATCTCCGAGCAAAGATTGCTCATATTGATGCGCCCGGCAATCGGGTTGGCGCGGTTCACCGTGTCCTCGAACATGATGTACGGGTAGCCGGACTCAAACTGGATCTCCGCCAGGCGCTGGAACAGCTCGCGGGCGCTGATGTACCGCTTGCGAACGCGGTCATCTTCCACCAGCTGCGAATACATGTCGCTGACGCTGATATCGCCGAACGGCTTGCCGTAAAGGCGCTCCACATCATAGGGCGAGAACAGCGCCATCTGCGCGTTGGCTTTGGCGAGTTCAAAGGTGATATCGGGGATCACCACGCCGAGCGACAGCGTTTTGATACGGATTTTCTCATCGGCGTTTTCGCGTTTGGTGTCGAGGAACCGCAGGATATCCGGGTGATGCGCGTTGAGGTAGACCGCGCCAGCGCCCTGGCGCGCGCCGAGCTGGTTGGCGTATGAAAAGGCGTCCTCCAGCATTTTCATCACCGGGATAACGCCGGAAGACTGATTCTCGATGCGCTTAATCGGCGCGCCCGCTTCCCGCAAATTCGATAGCGAAAACGCCACGCCGCCGCCGCGTTTGGAGAGCTGGAGCGCAGCGTTCACCGCCCGCCCGATGGACTCCATATTATCCTCGATGCGCAGCAGGAAGCAGGAGACCAGCTCGCCGCGCTGCTGTTTCCCGCAGTTGAGGAAAGTGGGCGTCGCGGGCTGAAAACGACCGCTTAAGATCTCAATGAGGATCTGGCGTGCGAGGGCTTCATCGCCGCAGGCGAGCGTCAGCGCCACCATGCAGGCGCGGTCCGGGAAGTGCTCCAGATAGCGTTTACCGTCGAAGGTTTTCAGCGTGTAGCTGGTGTAAAATTTCCACGCGCCGAGAAACGTTTTAAACGTGAAGCCGTAGCGGTGCGCTTCGTCAAACAGCCCGGCGACAAAGGCCGCGTCGTAGCGCTTAAGCACGTTGTCATCGTAATAGCCTTCGCTCACCAGATACGCGAGCCGCGCGTGGGTATCCGGGAAGGCGACCGTGCGCGGCTGCACGTGAGCGGCCATAAACGCCTCCACCGCCTCGCGGTCTTTGGCAAACTGGATGCGCCCCGACGCATCGTAGAGATTGAGCATCGCGTTCAGCGCGTGATAGTCCGGCGGCGTATGCAGTGCGGCTTCGCCGGTTAGTGATGTCGTTGCCAAAATTCGTTAACTCCCTTACGCACGTTGTCGATATCCAGCCCGGTGCCCATCAGCTCGAAGCGATAGAGAAAAGGCACCTGACATTTGCGGGCGATGATGTCGCCAGCGCGGCAAAACCCCTCGCCGAAGTTACGGTTGCCTGCGGCAATGACGCCGCGCAGCAGCGCGCGATTGTGCTCATCGTTCAGAAACCGGATAACCTGGCGCGGCACGGCGTCTGCCGTTCCGCCGCCGCCGTAGGTCGGCACAATCAAAATGTAAGGCTCGCTCGCCCGCAGCCGCGCGTCGTCCTCCAGCGGAATACGCTGCGCTGGCAGGCCCAGCCGCGCGATAAAACGATGCGTGTTTTCCGAGCGGCTGGAGAAGTAAATCAGCGTGCTCATGCGTTTGCCGCAAGCGAGTCCGCGCGCAGACGATTGATCATGTCCGGGCGAAAACCGCTCCAGCTCAGGTCGTCAGCCATGACCACCGGCAGCTGGCGAAACCCCTGTTCGCGCAGCGTATCGATGGCCTCGGGGTGCTCGTCGAGATTGATGGTGTCAAAGGCAATCCCACGGCTTTCCAGCGCGCGTTTGGTAGCGTGACACTGGACGCAATCATTTCTTGTGTAAATAGTTATGCGCATGATTCGTATTCTCATAAATAGATTAAAATCCCCACCGCAACGCAGGGTTGATGGGGGCTATCTGATAAGAGAGATACTAGATGTAGTTATCTTAACTTTCAACTACGCAATATATAGGGTTTCTGGCCGTTCGGCGGTACAGGCGCGAAAAGGCAGGCATACCAGTGGCCGGACGCGAAAAAGGCGTAATGAGGATTTTTAAAGGAGAGTTCAGGGGAGGGGAGCTTAAAAGCCGTTCCCCGGCAGCGCCGGGGAAAAGGCATTGAACCGTGCTTCAGAGTCGCGGTTTAGCGACGAGTGATCAGCAGCGCGCCGAGGAAAATGCCCACCGCCGCGCCGATGCCGAGACTGCTCAGCGGACGCTCGCGCACAAATGTGCTGGCGCAGCTCACCGCATCGCGGGCAGCCTGGTTGACCTGACTTCTGCCGTGCATACGGGCGCGGGTTTCGCGCAGCAGCGATTCTGCTTTGCGGCGCGCCACATCGGCTTCGCCTTTGGCATCGCTGCCCCAGGATTTCAGCACGCCTTCCAGCGTATCGGCCAGACGGTTAATATCGTGGTTAATTTCGCTTACGCCATCGTTCACATCGTTACGGGTGTTTCTGTTAAACATAACGTTCTCCCTTTGTGTTTACTTGAGCAAAGTATAGAACAAAATGTGAGCCGCTTCGGCGTGCGGGGCCGTGAGGGGGCGTTTCTGGACTTTTCCGAAAGCCCTGGTAATCCTCCTAATGTAAGGTTTCCCCGCAGTCTGAAGCAGATGAGGAAAATTTATGTATTTACGACCCGATGAGGTGGCGCGCGTCCTGGAGAAAGCAGGGTTTACCATGGATGTGGTGACGCCAAAAACTTATGGTTATCGTCGCGGCGAGAATTATGTCTATGTGAATCGCGAAGCGCGCATGGGGCGTACGGCGCTGGTCATTCACCCGACGCTCAGGGAGCGCAGCCAGTCGCTGGCGGACCCGGCTTCAGAAATGAAAACCTGCGATCATTATCAGCAGTTTCCGCTGTGGCTCGGCGGCGACGCGCAGGAGCACTACGGCATCCCGCTGGGATTTAGCTCCCGCATGGCGCTGGAGCGTTACCTGAACGGATTATTTGGCGAACCGCAGTAATACACCCTTCTCAGGCCTGCGCGCTCACCGGCGCGGCGGCGCTTACCCGGAACAGACGGCGGCAATAATCGAGGAAATACCCGTAGGCCGCCCCCATCATCATCGACACCACAATATTGGAGCTCACCGCGGCGATAATCTGCGGGATATCCGCGCCCACGAACAGCAGAATGGCGGCATAGACCGGCGACTGGAAGGTGATATAGGCAAGCACGTCCGCGATGTTTTTAACGAGGCGGCCTTTACCGAGGCGCGCCGCCATGCGCATGAACGCATCGCGATAAAGCCCGTAAGGCCAGGCGATCACCATATTGACCGGTATCGCGACGAGGCGTGACGAGAGGGATTGTTCGAAGCTCATTCCGGAGACAAATATTTCAATCATCATCCCCACGACGGAGCAATACACTACCATGGCAAAGGTGTCCGCAACGGCGTGACGCAGGCGAGAATGTGGCGAAAACATGGAATCAGGCTCCTGAACCCTCAACAGGGAAAACGGGAAAGGCAAGGGAGATGCTGGCGATATGCCTGGCATTTTGCGCTGATGGTAGAGTATATGGCTGGTTTGTTGCTTTCAATTAGTGATTAATTTTTATTTATCGCCGCTTTGTCAATAAAATCCTCTGGAAATTCAAAAACGTGCGTCGGCTCGCTATTTTTAGCGGAGTCTGTTTATTTTTTGTTTTATTTCAATGGGTTATTTTCAAGGCAAAATTGAGGTGGTTCTACGGCGGCACGGAATGTTTCGCCGCGAATGTTTTAGCGCTGTGTGGAGTTTCAGATAGCGCGTTAAGCAAAAAAGCAGTGGTTTATGCTGTTTTCAGCCGTCAGGGAGTTTCAGCCCGCCTGCGTCCGGCGGCCAAATGTATCCGTTAGATGAATATGATTAGCCCGCCGCAAGACGGCTTTAACCAGAATTCAGCCCACGCAGGCGGCGTTAACGGATAATGACCGCCTGTTTTTTCACGCGTTTTAACAGGAAACATGACTGCAATTACCGACATTTTACATCAGTTTGAACGGGGCGTGCTGGCGCTCACCCGCGCAGAGACGCTGCGTAAAAAACTTCTGCGCTTCTGGTTTGAGTGCCTGATCGATATTCCGCCCGCCGCGCTGTCGGAGGCGCTCCAACCCGAATTGCAGGCGTTACACGCGCATTTTTGTGGCCCGCACGCCCGCCCGCTGCAAGCCTGGCGCGAGGAAGATATGCAGGCGTTGCTCCGGCAGATCCTCGCGTTTTACCACCGGCTCAGCGAACAGGCGTTTACAGACAGTCAGAGCGGCAGAAGCTGATATGACAGGCGGGTAAGCGCAAGCGCACCCGCCATCTCACATAAACGCACCCGCCACCTCATCCCGGAAAAACTCAACACACCCCGAAATCACCGTCTTCTTTATACAGCGCCACATCAGCGGCTTTGAGAGTCACTTTCTCGCCCTGTTCGTCATCCGGGCGCACCGCGACAATCTGGTCGCCATGCACTTCAATGACTTTTAGTTTCGGGCCGCCGAGACGCGGTTGTACGATATCGCCTGCTTCAAACATCATGACCTCCTGATTATTCACATCGTTTCATTAACAGTAGTCACCCGCGCGCACCTTCACAACAGATCGCGGGCGCATTATCGGGAAAGCGGCAAACAAACCGGCTCTGTATAGCCACGTTAGGCCAGGTAAAGTCCTGTATGAAGGGTGGCGTTTTGCGGTTCAGCGACTAAACTCAATAAAATAAGCAACTTACAATGACCTGCAAAAACCACTACAGGAGTAACTATGGGATTCTGGAGAATCGTTTTTACCATTATTCTGCCGCCGCTTGGCGTACTGCTGGGGAAAGGTTTCGGCTGGGCGTTCATCCTCAACATCCTGCTGACGCTGCTGGGTTATATCCCTGGCCTCATCCACGCCTTCTGGGTACAGTCCAAAAACTGACCCCGCGCTCCGTTTTAAGAAAACCCGCTTCGGCGGGTTTTTTGCTTTATGGCGTTCCGCTTTTTACCTGCTCAGGCCAGACTGCGAACCCGCTCACTCTTTCGCCGTTTTGTTGCAATTATTTGCTTATGAAGTGTGCGGGTTTACTCACGCTTAACAATATTTTAGTAAATAGGCTCTTTTAATCGAAATTTTTGCCGATAACAGAGGCGCAGGGAGGAGTATTTCTCTGAATAATTTGAATTATATAGATAAAAAGAGGCCACCATGGGGATCCTGTCAACATTAATAACGGGTCCAGGACGGACATTTTCGGCATCAAGCCCCCGTAGCGGTGTGTATCGCTGTCAGAAATTACCTACATCGTTACGTGACGCGGGCGTGCCGGATAAGCCGGGCATCTTGATGGTATTTGTACCGCCCAATGCGAATTTTCAGGCTGTCAGCCAGGTCTGGCAGCGTTTCGCTACGCCTGAACGCACCGTACTGGTGCTCTCCTCGACCGGCACGCTGTGCCAGCAGGATAAAGCGACGGTTTACTGCGATATGGAGAGCGACCTGGGGAGCTGGCTGCTGCTGCCGAAATCGCTTATCGGCCGCCACGAAGTTCACTCCGTCGACCTGCACACCCGCATTCCTGGCGCGGCGCAGCGCGTTGAGGCGATTTCGCGCGATCTTAGCGCGCTCGACGTGCGTCTGCCGCTCAGTGCCGAGCGCACGTTTGCGCTTATTTACTGTGACGGCCTCGCCGCCTCGGAAGGGTTCCTGATGCAGGCCTGGTATAAATCCGGGCGCTTCCCGTGTCTCGCCGTCGGCGGTGCGGCGGGCGGCAAGCTCGATTTCAGCGGCACCTGGATGAGCGTCAACGGACGCATGATGGATGGCCGCGCGATCGTCATACTGTGTGAAATGGCGCCGGGGAAATCCTTCGCGCCGTTTAAAAGCCAGAACTTCCAGCCGACCGATAAAAGCTGGCTGGTGGCGCAGGCCGATCCGGTCGCCCGTACCGTTACGTCGCTGTTCGACGCGAAGGATCATCAGCAGCCCATTACGTCGTATCTGGCAAGCCAGCTTAACTGCAAACCCGATCAGCTCGGGCAGGCGCTGGAAGGTTATACCTTCGCGGTAAAAGTGGGTGATGATTTCTTTATTCGTTCGGTGGCGCAGATTGAGGCCTCACAGATCCGCTTCTTCTGCGATCTGGAGTTCGGCGATCGGTTATACCTGATGAAAGCGACCGATTTTGTCGCGCATACCGTCCATGACTGGCAGAACTTCACGCGCCGCTACGGCAAACCGGCGGGCATGCTGCTCAACGACTGCGTATTGCGCCGCATGAACAACCTGGCGACGCTGCCGCGCGCGGATTTCTTCCGCCAGATCCCGGCGGCGGGTTTCTCCAGTTTCGGCGAGATCCTTGGTGTGCCTATCAACCAGACGCTCTCCGCGCTGGTGTTTTTCGATAAGCCCAACCAGGCGATGAGCCAGTTCCCGGTGGAATACGCCGCCTATGCCGCGCACTACGCCCAGCGCACGCTGCGCCGTTGGGAGGCGATGCATCGCATGCAGTCGCAGGTGATTGAGCAGGTCATCAGCTACCAGCAGGAGCTGTCGCCGCTGCTCTCCACGCTGCCGCTGCTGGAGCACGCCACGTCGCAGCAGACCGAAACGCTGGATATCGCGCAGGGCAATATCCGCTCTATGAGCAACGCCGCGCGCGACACCCGCGACGCGCAGGACAGGCTGGAACAGGGGCTGAACGATCTGGAGACCATCTCTGAAGGGATAACCAAGATCACCAGCGGTATTCGATCGATAGCCGACCAGACCAACCTGCTGGCGCTCAACGCCGCGGTGGAAGCTGCCCGCGCCGGGGAGTCCGGACGTGGTTTCGCCGTGGTGGCGGGCGAAGTGCGCCGCCTGGCGCATCTTTCCCGCGAGCAGGCGGAGGCGACGGCGCACAGCATCAACGAGTCTGTTGAGACGATCGCGCGCATTCGTCAGGTCACTACGGAAACGGTCAGCGCGACCCAGACCATGGCGGACCGCAGTATCGAAGCCGCGGACCGTATCGCCTCAATGAGCGAGCAGACCAGTGAAGAGCGTGAAAACGTCGCCCAGAGCCTGGGCCGCCTGAAAGTGGTGGCGAAAGGGATGGACGCGATGCAGGAGGCGGTCGCCCAGCTGCGTACGTTGCAGGAGCTGGCGAAGTAATCTTTCCTGCGTCCTGCAAAGGGCAGCGTGTATTTAAAGGCGAGATGGGGTCATTCCCTCTCGCCTTTTTTATTCGCCGGTACCGGAAGCTTTACGCTGCCGTGCGGGTTATTCTTATGGCACACAAGAATCTGCGCTCAACGCCAGTACGGCGGCGCAATCAGGAGATCCCAGGATGGAATATCTCTTTTTCGATGCGTTATATCTTATTGCGGCCATCGCGATGGGGTTTGTGGTCTGCCGCGCAGGCTTATGGATCCGCCAGTGCGTTATCGAGGCCGATATTATGAAAAACGGCATCGCCGCCAATGCCGATATCCTCTCGATCCACCGCGATAATCACCTGCACCGGTATAACGTAAAATGCGTCATGGTCGTGAGATTTAACACCCAGGACGGGCAGGAAGTGCAGTCGCGCCTGGTTCAGGTCATGTCTGTCAGAGAATATAAACGCTTCGCCTCCGGCACTGGCGTGACCATTAAATATGCCGCCCGTCGCCCGGAGCGCATTGTGTTATACGATCGCCCGCTGGTGCTGGGAGAACATTAAAACGGTTGGGGCATTATTTACCATTTACGCGGGGCTTCCCGGGACGAAATATTGCAGGGCATCTCTTGGAGCACCTACGCTGGCGTTAGTTATCAGTTACAGATAATGTCCGCTCGTCAGCGCATCCAGTTCCGCGCAAAGCCTGTCGACCTCATGCTGAATATATTTCCGACGCCGCTTTAACAGAACGCGTGCCGGGACAATGCGCTCAACCAGCGTCGGCTTTCTCGCGACATATTCCATCACCATGAGTTTTACATTTTCCTCTGACCAGCCTTGCATGACGGGCGCTGGGCTATACAGAAGGTTGATCTGCAGGGCTGGCGCGACTTCTTCATCGAGAATAGTCAGAATCTCTTCACGGCTTTTACCGGTTTCTTTTAATACCTGCGCCATCCACCGGTAATCGTAGTCCTGTAATTCTCGTCCGGTAAAAATCTCCGACAGGGCATACCAGACAGGAACCCGGCTCGCGATTTCAGCGTCTGTAAGGTGCATAGGGTTACTCGGCGTGAGAATGGTGTGTGGGTATGGTGGGGGATTTGGTGTGAGGGGGCAAGCGGTAACAGCGACTACGCTGCGCCTGTGTGCCCTGGTTTATTTTTTAAAGGTGATTTATGCAGAGGTGGCGAGAGCTTTACTGATCAAACCGGAGGCATGCGATCTGTGGCATGGAGAGCGCGTAACAACCCGGTCTGGTTATCGTCGTATTCAGTGGGGATTACCTTATCTCGCAATTTATTTAATTCTTGTAAGATCTGGTTCTGAAAATGCTATGAAGCGTATTTTGCAAATTTGCTTGGTGTCACTTGCTGGCCTTGTCTTTGGGCGGGTGTTTTTATCGTAGTACTTGCAGCGCTGGCACGCTTTTTTATTGGGCCAGTATAGAGTGAAGATCAGTAATAAGGCTGACGCGACGGCCAGCGGTACTAGAAAGTGAGGGCTGCAGAGTGATGTTTTCAGCCAGAGTGTGGCGCACAGGCTCGCTGATGGCTCCCGTTCTGCTTTGGTTCACTGACAATCAGCCGAATGCTATTAATATCCCTGAGTTGCGCGAAAAGCTGTTTACCTTTGACGTGGATATTCTGCGAAATGATGTGTGCGATATCAGCCTGAACCTGCAGCTGACGGAGCGCGTGCTGGTCAGCATCGGCGGGGACGTGTCGAGCGTTAAAGCTGTGCCGGAACCTGACGTACCGGAAGAAATGCGGACTGTGAAGCATTGGTGATCTGCAGAGGGGGATGACTGGCTGGCTGTGTTGCTGGCGAGTCTGGAGCCTGCCGCGCAGCCGCAGATGCGGGAACTGGCGCGGAAGCTGCGCCGCAGTCAGTAGCTGAATATCAGGCTGCAGCGAAACTCGGACGGGAGCGGCTACAAGCCGCGCCGGGTAACAGCCCGAGCTAAAAAGGGGCGTATCAAGCGGCAGATGTGTGCATAACTTTGCACCACCAAATGCCTGAAAACCGGCGCTACCGCAGACCCTGCCACTGTGCATTTTGATGGAAAAGTCCAGCGTATTGCCCGGGTACACCATTACGGCCTGCATAATAGCGTCAGCCCTAAAGGGCCAGAGGTCCACTACTCCCAGCGCCGCCTGATGGGCGTGAATGATGAATTAATGGACGCTACAATGAATACATTATTACGCTGGTTAACATAACTAATTTTATGCATATCAGGGTATTATTAGTCCATGAAGGGTTCCAATATCTCACAAAGCTCTGCATCGTCGAGGACAATCCATCTGCAAAATGCAGAAAACTTAGCATCACGTCTAATCATAACTTTAATTTTTTCGATGAGATATAGTTTGCGATCGTTTGGAGTATCATCCTCGTAATATTCAATGATATTTCTGATAAGTTTTTGCGTTGTTTTTGTTATTTGTGAGCGTAGTGCGGCCGATGTTAGCCTTTTATTTATTGTATGATCGCTGTTATACACTTTTTCAAGTAGATCGGCAGTAGTTATAGTTTTATTATCATGAAATAGTGGTTCTACTGTTACTTTCTTAGTTTTTGCTGAAAATCCAGGTAGGAGCTTTATACGATTCCATACAGCTTCGTTGCAGCAATCAAGTAGTTCATCATGCTTTGCTAGTTTTATATTATTGCACCTACCGCAGGATAGATATAAATTATCCCAGTCATAAGATTTTTCGTCATCAATTTTTCTTGAGACGAAATGCTCGATGTTTATATCTAGAGGATCTTTGTTTTCGCAAATGTAACATTTCCCAAAAAAACATTCCTGTAAGGCTTCATGTACGTCAGGGCCGTCATAACGTAATTTACGAGACAGTGAAACTGGAGCAGGGTATGTTCTGTTAACTCTAAACATTATTTCTCCTGGGCATTCTCTTTTTTAAACTTGATGATTTTAAGCTTTGCATAATCTACAAAGGCGCTGGCTTCAGTGTCCATTGATTCTTCCGACGAAGCGAGCGAGTGTATTATATTTAAGGCTGTTTCAATATTATTATTATCTAAGCGCGTTATGATATTTTCTATTTTTTCTAACTTATCAGATAATACAATTGATATTGGGTTGACGCCAAATAACTCTTGTAGGATGACATTATTTGAATAAGACGATACATCAACAATTTGTTGATTGCTGGATAAATCATAGATTACGGCATCAGTCACAGAAGAGACAACAAAGGGTGAATGAGTCGTAACAATAAATTGAATGTTGGGGAAAGAATTGCTAAAAAAACGTAGTATCTGTTTTTGTAAGGAAACATGCAAATGTGCATCTATCTCGTCAATGAAAACAATACCTTCAATACTCTCAGGGGTCAGTTCCCACATTTCTATGCGCATAATCAAATCCGCGTATATTCTTAAAATTGAAGAATATCCAGACGAGAGCGTCTGAAAGGTAAATTTATCTTTCATGTTTTGATGAAGATAAAACTTCCCTTCAGTACTATCAAACCTTAGTTTAAGTTCTGTATCCTCAAATAGACCTTGTAGATCATTTTCTATTTTATTAAACCAATTTTGAATTTTTGTTGCCTTTTCTTCATCTTTATCGAAAGAAATTGCGTAGCTTTGTGATGTTTTCAAACTAATTAAATAGTTTTCAAAAATGTTGTCCCCATCCTTTTCATTAGAAAAATGAGCATTCTCTTCGACTAGAGCAGAAAGTCTTGGCACAAACTGCGGGGCGGTAATTGCTGCTTCTCTAAGAGCTTTGTGGAAACGAAGGAGCGAGCGAGTGTTAGCACTATCTTTTGTAGATGTTGTTATATGGAAGTCATCTAGGGCATGCAGTCTTTTTTTTATTTTTATAACTTCTTGCTCATACCATGAGTAATGAGTACTATCACGGCCTCCCTGTTTTAGATTGTCTTCATAATTTCTAAGCTGTTGCTCAAGATGCTTTTTATTATTATTGTTTGGTTGATCTAGTCCATCTTTTAAAAATTCGTAGATAGAACTTATAAAGCTGGTTTTGCCACTCCCATTACCTCCTGTAATTATAAGATTTTTTCCATTAAGGCTAAGTTCGGCCTTTTTGGCTGTGTATGGGATAGGGATTGAAATTTCGTTTATTGCTGTAAGCATATTTCCTCTTGTGTGGTAGTTGATACAAATCATTCGATGATGAATGTAAACCGAATTGAAATATAGATCATCAAAAAGAGGAGCTTATGAACGCACAACTTACCGAAATCATGCGCCTTATCACTAACTTGATCCGCACCAGCACAGTGTGACCGCGGTGGACCGGGAAACCTGGCTGTGCCGGGTAAGGATTGGCGAGCTTGAAACCAACTGGATTAACTGGCTGACACTGCGGACCGGAGGTGGCCGCACCTGGTGGTGTCCATCACCGGATGAACAGGTGGTCGTGCTGAGCATGGGCGAGAACCTCGAAACCGCCTTTGCGCTGCCTGCCATTTATTCCAATCAATTGTCGCAGCCGTCGGATTCCCTGGACGGCTGCGTAACGGAATACCCGGACGGGGCTGGTTTGAGTATGAGCCTGGCACCGGGCCTGGCACGTCAAAGGCATTAAGTCCATGGTGATCTAGGCGGCAGACAATATCACTCTCAAACCAGTGAGTTTGTGGTGGGCGCTGATAATACACGCATTACAGCGAAGTCTTCATTAATGGCGGAGTCAACGCGAAGCGGCTAATAGTTACGCAGGTCAATAATGACGCGGTGCCGCCGGGCACAGCTGTGGTGGAAGGTCACAAGGCACTGCACCTGCGTGTCCTACTGCATTTAGGCCCAGCAGCGTCCTGTGAGTTTCATGGTAAAAACGCGAACGGGCGCATGGCCTGCCCCAGCGGAGGTATTGCTCACGGTGCTGAACCGGGAAGGTGACGGCATGACAGATGCTGAAATCGCCGCCACAACCAAAACGCTGTCGCCATTTTGCCGCCAAAGCCAAAGAAAAAGGGGCTACGCTTGCGCGTAACCCCTTGTTTTATTTGGTGGAGCTGGCGGGAGTTGAACCCGCGTCTGGTGCTGGTTATTTTATTGATTATAAAGGATAAAAGTATTTTGTGGTTTAATGCGTGTCCTTTGCGTATCCTTTTCAGGCCCAACTAAGATAAGAGGTTCATTTCCATGGAAACATATGAAATAGATGCTGTAGTTAAGAGTCTGAAGAATCAAGCCCGAATTGCAAAATATACAAGTATAGGTCTTATATATACTTTAATCGTGGTTATAAGTTTTCTTTTCTACAATGCATATAAGATAACTGAAAAAGATACACCTGCTGGATTGTTGGGGGGATACATTACTGACATCTTAATCGGTAAAAATACTCCTCCTCAAAGGACTTCCAAAACAGGTGAGGAAAAAACCAGGGATGAAGCAATGAAAGAATTAGATAGTGCTATTAACAATGCTGCTTCCGCTTTAGAAGCTTTTAAAGGTAGTGTAATTACTAACCAGATAGCAAGGGCTATTACCTCTGGAGTTCTTACTTTAACAATTATTTTCATGGGATTATATACAATAAAAATCACTCTTATGTTTATAAGGTATTACGCGCAGTTATCAGCAAGATATGATACTCAGGCTACAGCATTTATGGCTGCAAATGGCGATATAGATAAAACTATAAAATTAATTGAGGTTTTGTCTGCTAATGAAATTAGGATGGGTTCAGCACCAGAATCAATTTATGAAAAGGCTCTTGATACAGTAACAAAAGCCTTGGCAGTGAAAAAAGACTAGGTTTTTTTATTTACTACTTGCTCATTCATTATGTCGTATTCTTTTAAGTACGATCCATAATGTCTAAAGAGCATTTCTGGCCCCTTATGACCCATCTGGCCAGCAAGCCAGAAAAGATTAGCTCCTTGGCTGATGTGCCGAGTAGCAAAGGTGTGCCGCGTTTGATAAGGGTTGCGGTAACGAATCCCCGCTTTTCTTAATGTTGGAACCCAAGCTTTTTTACGTATCGCGTCTGCGCTGGCCCATGGTTTGTTTGTTTTCGGATCCTCAAATATGGTTGCGTCTTTCATGAAGGTGAATGCCTTCTGCGACGCCAGTACCGCCATTGCCTGCTCGTTGAGCTCCACTTTACGTGTACCAGCTTTGGTCTTTGTCCCTTTTATTACGCCCACTACGCTTGCGTTCTGTACGTGAGCCGTTCTTCCGATAAAGTCGATATCGCGCCAGCGCAACGCGCAAAGTTCAGAGCTGCGCAAGCCTGTCTGGATAGCAAACATGAAAAGATTTTCCCACTGCTTATTACCGGCAGAGGATAGGAGGGCATCTATTTCTGCTGGTGAAAGTGGATCGACAATATAGTCGCTGTCAGCAGTCGATTTATCGCTTTGATACCGCGATGCAGTTACCAGTGATACTGGGTTGAGTTGGATCACGCCATCTGTTACAGCCTCATCAAGCGCTGAGCGCAGGAAAGAAAGTTGATTACGAATTGTTTTTAGAGTGGTGGTGCGGCTTTGGATCCATGCTTTCATTGATGCCGGCGTAAGCTCGCTTGCAGGCAATGAATGAAGGGCTGCCAGCGCGCTACGGCATTTTTTATAACCGCCGATAGTTGAAGGTGATAATTTTCGTGTTTCACAAATGCCAATATACTCGTCCAGGTACATCTTGACGGTTTTACCAGCAGCTGCATTTCCGAATATCTTCAGGCGCGCTGATCGCGGGAAGTATTCAGCGTAAACGAACGTCCCGCGCTCAATTTTATTATAAATTTCGCCGAGGATACGCTCGGCGTATTTTAGGTTCTTACTGTTCACCTCAAGATTAGAGAGCGGCTCACGGCACTTAACTCCTTTATAGGTGAAAGTAATATTAATTGTCTCTCCCTGGCTGTGCTTTCTTACGGTCACGCCGCGCGGGAGTTTTGGCAGCTCTGTCTTGCCCATTTAGCAACCTCATTAAGATCAATCCATCTTTCCTTAACGCCTTCCACCTTCAGCACTTGAACGCCTTCACGCCAAACGCCACGTTGCACACGTTTGGTGATGGCATCCGGTGTCTCGCCAGTTTCTTTGCAATAAGTTGAGATGGGAACACAATCGAGGTTCAGCATAATTCCTCCACTAGTACCGGCTGCACCCGGCTATTTCTGGTCAAAAACGCATACATCGCATCTCGTTACTGACATCCATATCCCGGTAGCCTTACTTGCCGCCGCGCTGTCCTTTGGTTGTAGCTACCTTGCTCATGTGAAATGGGGTAAGTCTGTTTAAACAGTTTTATTCACTCCCGTGAAAGGGGGCGGCCATCTGCACTGGCCGCCAGGTAGTTTCTCCATACAACACATAAGAGCACCTGCGGTTAGGAGTGACCCCCGGGTGGATTGGGTTATGAGCCGGTCACCCAGTGATGCTCTTGTGTGTAGCGTAAAATTGAAGCTGTCCAGCGACGCCAAAAGGAGCGTCAAACTAAGCTATCATGTTCCTTGTGGGTACATTATGTACCTAAATGGTACATTGTCAAGGCAAAAAAAAGCCCGCCTAAGCGAGCTTTGATTCAGAAGATAATTTATTTGAAGTAACGTCTTGGTTTACCAGAGAAAATAACGGTGCCAATTATTGAACAGTTACCGTCTATTTTTAGATATTGATCAGGCCAGCTCTTATTTAACGCTTTCAGATATTTTTGCGAACCATCTTCAACAAGACGCTTGAAGGTGGTTTCACCACTTTCGTGCATTAAGGCAATGACATCATCACCGTGAACCGGTACGACTTCAGGATCCACAAAAATCATGTCACCAGGACGGTATTCTTCGATCATCGAGTCACCGATAACACGGAGTATATAAGTCATCGGCCCGCAGGGAACGGGGCAAGGAAACGTCTCTGCTGTGCTCAAATCAACCTCTGAATATCCTATTTCAGTCCATGCGCCAGCTTGTACCCAAGATATTACGGGCACTAATTGGAATTCAACCTCTGTTTTAAAAACGTCTTTCGTGGGCGCAACATTGGTGGTCTGATGCTCTTGGTCAAGCCATCCCATAGGTAGCTGGAAGCATTTTTCAATATGGCGTGCGAGATCATCCCCAATCCGTTTCGAAGGATTGCGGCCGATTATTCGACTTATCTGGGTCGCTTCTCGGTCAAGTATAGTAGCGAATGACTTATTGCCGCCAACGCTATCACGCAGTGTCCGCGCGTTATCCCGCCTGATTTCATCAATGGTTTTCATGCCCAATATTAAACCGTGTGTACCCGTAAGGTACAAGGTTCTTGCGGGTACATCGTTTTCGTGCATAATGTATCTCGGAGGTACACTATGAAAGAATACTGGAACACCCTTTCTGCCACGCAAAAAGCCGAACTGGCTAAAAAAGTTGGAAGCAGTACTGGATATCTCAGGCTCGTTTTTAAGGGGCACAAAAAAGCTGGCTTTCAGCTGTGCCAGAAGCTTGAAGAAGAAACGGCTGGTGCTATCTCGAAAAACGAATTGCGCCCAGACATTTACCCAAACTCACTACTTGCAAGCAACGATAACAGCAGGGCGTGAAAAATCTAACTACCACAGGAAAAGCCAAATGGTAGACAACATCAAAGCAGCAATCAGTGCGATGTGTAAGGCGCACCCCGCCGGCCGCCTCGGGATGGCTGCCGATCTCGGCATGAACATCGACACCTTTCATAACCACATGTACCAGAAATGCGGCAGCCGCTTCTTCACGCTGGCCGAACTTGAGCGCATGGAGGACCTGTCCGGCATATCAATGCTGGCGGAATATGCCGCGGCGCGCGTCGGCAAATTGCTGGTGGACATTCCAAAGCCGGAAAGCATGGACAACGTGGACCTGTTCGCGATCGACATGAAGACCAGCGCGGCGAAAGGCCAACTGGCCCAGGCGCAGATTGAAGCGGCTGAGGATGGGGTAATTGACCGTCATGAACGAAAAAAGCTCTCTGAGCTGTTTCGCAAGACTATTCGCCACCAGTTCCACGGATTCATGGGTTTTATGGCGCTGTATGGGGTTTCAGACCAGGCAGTAGAAGTGTTTATGAGCACCAGAAAAGGTGACGCCCCGAGTGTGCAGCTCGAGGCGTCGGGCGCGTCTTTTCAATAGTGGAGAAACTACGCATGAACAGTTTAACAACACGTTACCGCAGGTCGCAACTTATTGCGCTGCCGGTACCGGGCGGAGCCGGTCCGGTGCAGTACCGGTATGCAGTGAGAGTATCAGGCCACTGTGTGCCCGTCAGCTACCAGCTCGTTCAGCAGATGGTAGGGGAGTTTAACCGTCAGGCGGGGGCTTTCGCGTGCAGGAACTCAACAGACGATACCGCGACTGGCGGGGAACTGAAGTCCACGTCACCGGTTACGACCCCGAAAAACGACAGGTTATCTTCCGGCGCGCGGGTTACCCGCACGACTGCATGCAGCCTGTTGAGCGGTTCCGCGAGAAGTTCAAAAGGGTGGATGCATGAGCGTTAAGTTATCAGCATACGTGTGGGATGGCTGCGCGAGTGCCGGTGTTAAAGGTACGAAGCTGCTGATCCTGGCGCGCCTGGCTGATTTCTCCAGCGATGAAGGTATCAGCTGGCCCAGCGTCGACACTATCGCGCGCCAGATTGGTGCCGGTCGCAGCACCGTTATTACCGCAGTTGGTGAGCTTGAGCGTGACGGATGGCTGACCCGCAAAGAACGCCGTCAGGGCCAGCGCAGCGGTACCAACATCTACACGCTGAACGTGCCGCGCCTGCGACAGGCGGCTGCCGGTGCTTATTCTCAGGGTCCGGATTCTGAACATTCAGAATCCGAAGGTTCAGAAGCTGGACGTCCAGAATCTGAACGTCCGGAAAACCGCAATAACCGGTCTTCTCAGGGTCCAGAATCTGGACACGATCCGTCAGTAACTTCAAAACAAGAACCATCAGATAAACAACCTTCTTGTCAGGTTGCCGGGCAACCCGACGCTGAGCAGCTGATCACCGATAAAGCGATTACTGTGCTGAAGCACCTGAATCTGGTCACCGGCGCGCGTTACCAGAACTCGAAATCCTCACTGGAGAACATCCGGGCCCGGCTGCGCGAAGGTCATTCGGTGGACGACCTGCAGCTCGTTGTCGACTACAAGCACGAGCACTGGCACGACACGGAGATGTACGACTACATGCGCCCGCAAACGCTGTTCGTCCCGAGCAAGCTTGAAGGCTACCTGCTGAGCGCTACCCGCTGGAAAGAGCGCGGACGCCCGTCGCGCCAGCAGTGGAAGCAGCGCAGTGTGCAGCGTGACGACAGCGCATTTAAAGCCAGTTATGCCGGTGTTGATTACAGCCAGGTTCCGGAGGGGTTCAGAGCATGACAAACGAGAAGCTGAAACACGAAGTTTTTGAAGAGCTGGCCTGCCAGCTGGAAAGACAGAATCTGTGGCGCCGCGCCGCGCATGTTTACCTGGCTGCATTCGATGCCTCGAAGAGTAACCGGGACCGCGAACGGCTGGCGAAGAAGCGTACCCAGTGCCTGAAAATGAGCAACCGCGTTGGTTACGTGGAAGGTCGTTGCTATCTGGCCGGTAACTATGTGGGGGAACTGTGATGCACGCGTTGAATGCTTATAACCAGGCGCTGGCGGCGCTGCGCAGCAAACCGGCTCACGAACTTAAGGAAGTCGGCGATCAGTGGCGGACGCCGGACAATATTTTTTGGGGCATCAACGCCATGTTTGGCCCGCTCGTACTGGACCTGTTCTCTGATGGCGAGAACGCCAAATGTGAGGCTTATTACACCGCCGAAGATAACGCACTGACGCAGGACTGGTCCGCGCGTCTGACCGAACTCAACGGAGCCGCGTTCGGCAACCCGCCGTACAGCCGCGCGTCCAGGCACGACGGGGAGTACATCACCGGCATGCGTTACATCATGCAGCGCGCCAGCGAGATGCGGGAAAAAGGCGGGCGGTACGTATTTCTGATTAAGGCGGCCACCAGCGAGGTCTGGTGGCCGGAAGACGCGGATCACGTCGCCTTTATCCGTGGCCGCATCGGTTTCGATCTTCCGTCATGGTTCATCCCTAAAGACGAAAAGCAGATCCCGTCCGGCGCGTTTTTTGCGGGTGCCATTGCAGTATTCGATAAGACCTGGCGTGGCCCGGCAATGAGTTATATCAGCCGCAACGAGCTGGAAGCGCACGGCGACGCGTTCCTTGCACAGATACGCCGTCAGGCTGAACGCCTGCTGATGAGTAACCGCCTGGAACCCGATGAGGATGCAACAGATCCGCATTCAGAAACTGAGCAGCAACTGCAGGCTGATGAAAGTGAATTACCGCTGACAGCAGCCGACATCCTGGAACGAAGCGGCGTTGAAGTATGGGCCTGTGCCACCGCGGCGTTCGGCAGCAAAGAGGTGTATGCCTTCCATGAATCACGCTTTGCTCACAGCTGGGCCGCCGATTCTGTGGAAAGCCCGATGCTGGTGACGGTGACCGCAGACGTCATTTCGCGCGCGCAGTCGCTGATTAAAGAGCATCACAACGGTGTGAAACTGCGGGCGTTCATGGACCTCAATGATTTTGTCTTTCAGGACGATGCGGAGCGGAAAGACATGTACGAACGGCTCGCGACAGTCGCTCGCGAAGCTGAAGATCAGCATGGCCTGGCGATGGATGAGGTTCTGCTGGTTGTCGGGGCAATTGACACCACGCACTGGCGGAACATTCGGCAGCTTAGAGCCTCCGTTCGCGAAATGGCTGGCGCGCGGGAGAAAGCGGCATGAATTCCACCTCTGCTTTGACCGCCCGTCAGCAGCAGGTGCTGAATATGCTCGCGGATTTCCAGAGACGAAACGGTTACCCACCAACGCAAAAAGAAGTGGCCCAGCTAATGGGGGCTGCTTCACCCAACGCTGCGACCGATATGCTGCGTAAGCTGGAGAAGAAGGGAGCTATATCGGTATCAAGGGGCGTCGCCCGCGGCATCATCATCAACGGCATCGCCAAAGAGGATGAGGCCGTTTCGCTGCTGCGCGCCATGGTTGAACGTGAATCTGATGCACGTGAACGGGCAATTTCTTTCCTGCATAAAATGGAGAGCGAGCAGTGCAAATAACCTTTCTGTCCAGCCTCAGTAACACCGAAGCCATTATGCTCCCGGGAAATAACCCTCATATTCCCGTAGGCACAAAAGCGTGTTTAAAAAGATGTCATTTACTGAATACAGTGCGACGAAACTCTTCAACAGCAGCAGCGACAGGCGGCCAGATTGAAACTTCACTGCCATTAACATCAAAGACTTTTCCGTGGTTCTTTTCGGCGATGTTTTTCATCTGTACGAAATTAATGTCGAAGTTGTCTTCGCCAACCTCTTGTTTAAGTTGTGCTTCAGATACTTTGCGATCCGTCCCATCTGAAAGCTTAAGGAATGCTTTCAGGATCCTGGTGTTCATTTGTTCAGGACGCTTAGCCCAGAGTTTAAGACGACGTGAAACTTTGGAGACTTCCTGCAGTTCGCCCTGCGCGGAGGCGGTGCCTGTAGCAAACATTCTTTCTAACTCCTCAAGAGATACTAAACCCTTAACAATGTTTCTGTGCGCTTCCAGTAATTCCCTGCCGGAGGAAACCTGGAATGCTGCTGCCTCAAGAAAATTTTTAGCCTCTGTGATTTTTTCGGTAATGTCCATTTTAGTTAAATTCCACTCAATATTAGTTGATTTAGTAAATTTAGTCTTTTTAAGTGTTTTTAGCAAGGGGGAATTGTGCACATGAAACTGGTTTTGCCATTCCCTCCCAGCGTTAACAGCTACTGGCGCGCCCCTACTAAGGGGCCGCTAAAAGGCCGTCATCTCGTCAGCGCCGACGGGCGCAAATATCAGAGCAATGCCGCAGCGGCCGTTGTTGAGCAACTGCGGCGCATACCCAGGCCTGTCACCAGCCTGCTGGCGGTGGAGGTGGTGCTTTACCCACCTGACCGGAAACGCCGCGATCTGGATAACTACCTGAAGGCACTTTTCGATGCGCTGACGCTGGCCCATGTCTGGGAGGACGACAGCCAGGTGAAAAAGATGCTGGTGGAGTGGGGGCCGGTAACCAGCAAAGGGAAGGTGGAAATCACGATCAGTAACTTTGGGATAGGTACAGTATGAGGGCGCTGTTAACACCGGAAATCGCGCGCGGCATGGGTATCGTTTTGCTGCGCCCTGGCCCGGAACTGATGCCCATATTTGCAAACGGGCGCGTGCTGGTGGAGGTGCAGCCAGAAAGCATGGCACGGTTCCCGAGCGGCGCGGTGCCGCCAGCGCACCAGCCGCTGGTTGACGACGAGGGGCTGAAAATCTTCTTTACTGATGAGCGAGTAATCCGGGCTGCTGGTGGCGTCAATGCGCTGGAGCACTGGCTGATGAAGCAGCAGGGCGGCTGCCAGTGGCCGCATAGTGAGTACCATCACCATGAGATGACCACGATGCGGCATGAACCCGGCGCGCTGCGTCTGTGCTGGCACTGTGATAATCAGCTGGCCGAACATTTTACTGAGCGCCTGTCAGCAATTGCCCGTTCCAATGTGATAGCCTGGATTATCAGCGTCGCGCGCGGTGCCCTCGCCTTTGACGTTACCCACGAGCTGACTCTGCCGGAGTTATGCTGGTGGGCTGTCAGGATGGATATCACTGATGCGCTGCCGGACAGTGTGGCGCGCCGCGCGCTGCGCCTTCCGCCTTTGCCAGTGCAGGGCGTGTCGCGTGAAAGCGATATGGTTCCGGGACCGTCGGCGGCTGAAATAGTACAGACGAAAGCACAGCGTGCTGGTGCCTTGAAGACGCTAATAAACTGCGACAAGCCGCAGGGACAACAGCCGCGGGTGGTTGCGCTGACAATCGACCCTGAGTCGCCTGAAAGTTACATGCTCCGGCCAAAGCGCCGCCGCTGGGAAAACGAGAAATACACCCGCTGGGTTAAGCAGCAGCCTTGCGCATGCTGCAACCAGCGGGCAGACGATCCCCACCACCTGATCGGCCACGGGCAGGGCGGGATGGGTACCAAAGCCCATGACCTTTTCGTGTTGCCTTTGTGCAGAAGGCATCACGATGAACTTCATCGGGACACCGTGGTATTCGAAGAAAAATATGGCTCACAGCTCGAGCTGATTTTTCGTTTTTTAGACTGCGCGCTCGCGATCGGCGTGCTGTCATAAGTGGAGTGGAGACCACACATGAACTTCGAAGCCTTACCAAAGTTCTATTCCCCAAAATCACCTAAACTCAATGATGAGACACCAGCCACCGGCAGCGCCGCGCTGACCATCTCGGATGTTATGGCCGCACAGGGTCTCGTCCAGTCTAAGGCGGCGCTGGGGTTCAACCTTTTCCTCGCCAAAATGGGCGTTCAGGATCCGCAGCCCGCTATTGATGGGCTGGTTAAATATGCGCTCGCGCTAAACAACGGCGTAATGAAAAAACTCGGTGAGAGTGCGCGCGAGGAAATGGCCCTTTGTCTGGCTCAGTTCGCCTACAGCGACTATTCGCGTTCGGCAGCCAGCAATTGCGAATGCCATCACTGCGAAGGAAAAGGGGTTAAGCGTATGCGTCGGGAAGTGGTGAAGCATCCTGGCGTGAAAGGCGTGGATGCGACAATTCGCGAAGAGGAAATGGAAGAACTCTGTAAGCAATGCGGCGGGAAAGGGGTTATCAGTACGGCCTGCCGGGACTGCTCGGGACGGGGAACGGCGCTTGACCGTAAGCGTACCGAGTTACACGGCGTGCCGGTGCAAAAGCTGTGTGAGCGATGCGGCGGTAAAGGGTTTGCACGTCTTCCCACCACTCTGGCGCGCCGTCAGGTGCAGGTTCTGGTGCCTGATATGACGGATTATCAGTGGTACAGCGGCTTTGCTGACGTGATTAACCTGCTGGTGACGAAATGCTGGCAGGAAGAAGCATTCGCGGAAAAGATGCTGCGAGAAGTAACACGTTAGAAGCCTGATTAAACATTTTAGCGACACGATGCTTGCTAAATCCAAAAAAATCGGGTAGGATTTTTCTAACGATGGGCATTGTGTATCCACCGTTCAGAACCCGCCGATGAGCGGGCTTTTTATTGGCTGCAATGCGGGGAAGCGGTAAAATGCGTTCGTCACTCATCGGGTGATGCGCGCAGGATGTGCGGTTCGTCTCTATGAAGGTGAAACTATGCACAACTCAGAAACAATACGTTATATTTTAGCTCTCCATAATTCTAATGATGGAATAAAAGCCGTTGTGCGAGAAATTCGCATCTCAAGTTATAGCTGTGATGGGATTAATTATTACCATGGACTTTTTCCTGATACTGGCGTAAGCATCCTAATGACTGAATATTCCTATCTAAGGACGTATGACACAGCCGAAGAGGCTGAGATGGGAAAGCCACAGTGGCTTCATTGGCGGCAGCAGGAAGCGTTAGATTTAAAAAGAAATCTATATGAAACTTAAAATTGAATCATTCAAGCCCTGGCAATAGCTGGGGCTTTTGTGTTTCTGAAGGGAAAGAAAATGTGAAAGCCAAACGGATAGACCGCAGCCGCAAGGCTGTGCAGCAGTCGTGATCCTGCCCCGAGTCGCCATTGTGCGAGCCTGTGTAGTGATGGGTAAGGGTTCATAGATTAAAACAAGCTCCGGTAAAGCAGCGCGAACCGCCAGACGCGCACCGGTCATTAGCGGCGATGAAGCGACAGCACCTCAAGGGCATGAGCGTGGCTACTCCGGGAAGTGGCAAAGAATTAACAGAGGCTCGCATACGCGGGCCTTTTTTATTTCCCCTCTTTGGAGAGGATACACAGCAATAGAGGGGGCTAAATGTCCGATCCGGTTTCGGGAACTGTCGCGGCAGGAGCTGCGCTTACTGGTGCAAGTATCTATGGACTGCTGACCGGCACAGATTATGGCGTAATTTTTGGCGCGTTTGCCGGTGCGGTCTTTTATGTTGCCACCGCGGCAGACCTGACCCTGATCCGGCGCGCAGCCTATTTTGTTGTTTCGTACATCGCTGGCGTTTACGGTGCCGGGCTGGTGGGCTCCAAACTTGCCAGCTGGACGGAATACAGCGACAAGCCGCTTGATGCACTGGGGGCCGTTATCCTCTCTGCGCTGACGATTAGAATCCTGACGTTCGCCAGCCAGCAAGACCCCGCGCAGTGGTTCCAGCGGTGGAGAGGGGGAGCCAATGGTAATAAGTGATCCGCTGGTACTGACCAACGTGGCGACGTGCTCGGCCATTGTTTTGAGGCTGATGCTGTTCCGCAAGCCCGGTGCTCGTCACCGCTGGTGGGCATCGTGGCTGGCATATCTGATTATTCTGGCGTATGCCTCTGTGCCGTTCCGCTACGCCTTCGACTTTTACGTCCACACTCACTGGGCGTCGGTCATCATCAACTTAATCATCTGCGCCGCCGTGTTCCGTGCCCGGGGCAACGTGGCGCGCCTTTTCCATGTACTGAGGCCCGAATGAACCAACAACAATTTCAGCACGCGGCTGGTTTAAGCGCCGGCTTAGCTGCGCGCTGGTTCCCGCACATTGATGCGGCGATGCGCGAATACGGCATCACTGCGCCGGTCGATCAGGCAATGTTCATTGCGCAGGTCGGCCATGAAAGCACCGGCTTTACCACGCTGGTGGAGAGTTTCAACTACAGCATCGCAGGGCTGAATGGCTTTATCCGGGCTGGCCGGTTAACTCAGGATCAGGCCAACATGCTGGGCCGCCGCACGTATGAAAAGGTGCTGCCCCTTGAGCGTCAGCGCGCGATCGCCAATCTGGTTTACAGCAAGCGCCTCGGTAATTACGCCCCGGGTGATGGCTGGAAATATCGCGGACGCGGCCTCATCCAGATCACCGGGCTCGAGAATTTCCACGATTGCGGCGCCGCGCTGAAACTCGACCTTGTGAACTCGCCGGAACTGCTTTCCGAAGACGCCACCGCAGCGCGCTCTGCAGCATGGTTCTATACCAGCAAAGGCTGCCTGAAATATCCGGGCGATGTGCTTCGAGTCACGCAGATTATTAACGGTGGGCAGAACGGGCTGGAAGACAGACAGGCCCGCTATGCGGCAGCGCGCCGGGTGCTCTGATGGTTGCGCTATGGGCTTTTGTCCGGGCATGGTGGAAGCCGCTACTCTTCCTGGCCGTTGTTGGATTCGCGTTTTATTACCGGGCCTCGCTCACAAAAGCAGAGGCATCTTTAACCAAAGTTAATCGTGAATTAAAACTGGCTAAAGATGACATTGAGGATATGCAGCGCCGTCAGCGCGACGTAGCGGCTCTTGATGCGAAATATACGAAGGACTTAGCGGATGCTCAGAAAAATATTGCTCAGCTTGAGCGCGATGTGGCTGCTGGCCGTAAGCGGTTGCAGCTTAACGCCACCTGCCCCGCGAACGGAGCGCCCAGCACCACCCGCGTGGATGATGGCCCCGGCCCCCGACTTACTGACGCCGCTGAACGGGATTATTTCAAACTCAGAGAGCGAATCGAAACTGCTACAAAACAATTGAATGGCCTGCAAACCTACTTACGTGAACAGTGTTTGAACTGACCTAGAGGTAAATATGATTTGGTTAACAAAATCGTATTTAGATGTGTTTCCTATATCCATTTAACATTACCTGTCACGTCGCAAATTTATTAAACCGCCATTTGGTTGTCACAATGCTGGTTTTCGAGCTGATCTGATGGTTGTTGTAGTTATTCGCATTTTAAAGTAAGTAGTGTGTGTGGTAATTGGCAAAATGTATACGGCAGGATCCCCTCGTTGCCGAATGAGCATATGCTAAAGTTATTTGCCTGTTATATCTGGATATAACAGGCAAGGCTTATTGGTTTTTGCTCTTATAAAAGACATAATGTCCAGCTATTCTTTTATATTGAGCACGTTTAGGCGCCATACTGTGGTTGGCTGGGTTACTTTCTCTTTTGTAGTCAGAATCATTTACATGCTCTAGCAAACCATCAAAACGAGGCTCAAAGGTTTTGTCGCTATTTATTTCATTGATTTTCTTCATTATAAGAGCTGTTGCGTCTTGCTTTGATAATGATGAGCAAGCTTGATGCACTTCAAGTAACAGCGAGATTATTTTGCTTTTGGGTGATAGTGATCGATAGGCTTTCTTATTATCCTCAAGTGCTATTTCGAGCCTTTTTATTTCTTCACTTTTTTCATCAATCTCTATGTCCTTATCGGAGGCTTTACATACAACTCTATACGTAGTAAAGAGACCGCTAAAAAAAGCACCAAAAAGATAAGCAATAATAGACAGCTTATCACCATAGTCTGTAGATGCATTAGGATAATACTTTTTAATTAAAATAAGGCAAGCTGTGGGGACACCTACAGCCAACGTCGACGCAAACCATCCAATAATAAATATACCTAAGTCACTTTGTTTTTTCTTTTTGTTAGGATTTGCCATTTTCTTTAATCTCATCATTTATTGTTTCGAAAACTTTAATGGCAGACTTTATCAGATCAAGTGACAAGCTAATTCTGGCTTTTAAAAGATCTTTGTTAAGTACATCTTTAACTCTTATTATCTCTTCACGAACAAAAAGAAAATGGCTTTTTTCTTCATCTGAAATTATTGCTTTTGTTCCTACAGCAAAAGTATTAAAATCATTTACAAGATCTTTTATTGGCTTATTAAAATGCATTTCCTCTAAAGAAACTGGATTCGAAGTGTTGATTACAATGTATTCTTCAGATATGTTTTTTATCATCATGAAAAATTGTTCGTCTTTATTTTCGAATCTCATTACCTTAGTATCATCGTCGAGACTTTCTTCATCAGTAATTTTGACAATATCTATCTTTTTAATTGTTGCTATTAAATCTTTGATTTGTTTGTTCACTTTTTATCCTTTAAGTATGCGACTGATTAAACTATAGAGCTAGTTGACAAGGATTTTATAAATTTCGTATAGGTAAGTATAGTGTTTTATTTATACAAAAAACATTATCCTTTAAAATTCAATATGTTGAGGTTGGGTTATGCCTGTTGCTATATATCGAGCTTGTCGTAAACGTGGTTGTCCAGGAAAAACCACTCATCGCTCAGGTTTTTGTGAAGCGCATAGTAGCGAAGGATGGCTGCAATATCATCGCGGGTTAAATAGGCACCAGCGTGGCTATGGTAGTAAGTGGGATATCATTCGTGTTCGTATCCTTAGCCGTGACAGGCACATCTGCCAAGAATGTCTGCGCAATGGCAGGCCGCGCCCGGCTGAAACCGTCGACCATATCATCCCGAAAGCTCATGGCGGCACAGACAACGACAGCAACCTTCAGGCGCTGTGCTGGCCCTGCCATAAACGTAAAACCGGCAGAGAAAATACCAAAAATTGATAGTTTTCTTTTTTTAGTAAATGAACAACGATTCTCCTTAATTTACTAAAACAGGAGAAAAGCATGTCTTTGCAAAGAGGTGAAGCCGCAGCCTTTATGACTCAGCTGGTTAACAACACGGCTAGTTACGTCACATTAATTGCCGCCATGACATTCATTGTCATTATGGCCGATAAGAAAGGCTATCCCGGAGTTGGGGTTCCCATGGCTATTATTTATGGACTTTGCGCAATGGCTCTTCTTGGATATTGGATTAAAAATGTCATAGAAGAATGTAGAAAATTTAAAGTTGATAAGGAGGGGTTCTGGGCTGGCTTACATGTATCCATCATTGGTTTAGTTACCTTATTAGGTTGTTCTGGCGCAGTCATCGTCACCATCTATACGCTTACTGAAACCCTGTAAGTCGGGGTAGGGCGGGGCAAAAGTTCAGGGCCCTGCCTGTTAAGGACCGCCGCCTAACCCTTTTTCACACCGCCGCAGGTTAGAAAACTTTTTTATGGGGTCCCCCACTCGATGATTAATAGGAGTTTTCGATTATGTCCGGACCACCGAAAACCCCGACCCATCTGCGTTTGGTGAGGGGTAACCCATCAAAACGCCCGATCAATAAAGACGAGCCACAACCCCCTGCAGGGGTACCCCCAACTCCAAAGCATTTCGACAAACAGGCGAAGTACTGGTTTAAGCGAATGGCCGAAGAACTGGATGCCGTTGGCGTCATTTCTCAGCTGGACGCCCGCGCGCTCGAATTGCTGGTTGAGGCTTATACCGAGTACCGCCACCACTGCGATACGCTGGAAATCGAGGGCTATACATACCGCACTGAAACGCAGACGGGAGATGTACTGATTAAGGCGCATCCGGCAGCAATGATGAAGTCAGATGCCTGGAAGCGGCTGCGCGCCATGCTGGCAGAATTTGGGATGACGCCAGCCAGCCGGTCGAAGGTCAGCGCCAGTACGCCGGACGCGGTTGACCCGCTGGCTGAGTTCATGAAAGCGAGGGATTAATGGCTAAGGTTGCCGATGGTATCCGCTATGCCGAGCGCGTCGTGGCGGGGGAGATTATTGCCTGTGAATACGTCCGGCTGGCCTGCCAGCGTTTTCTGGACGATCTGCAAAACGGCGAGGCGCGGGGTATTTTTTTCAGCGAGCCCCGCGCCCAGCACATCCTGAATTTTTATAAGTTCATTCCGCATGTGAAAGGCGCTCAGGCCGGGCAGCCGATCGCCCTGATGGACTGGCATGTTTTCATCCTTATCAATATTTACGGTTTCGTTATTCCGCTGATGGATGAGGAGACCCACAAGGTTGTGTTGCGGAATGATGGCAGCGGCCGCCCGGTAATGGTGCGGCGGTTCCGTACCGCTTACAACGAGGTGGCGCGTAAAAACGCCAAATCCACGCTTTCTTCCGGGGTTGGCCTGTACATGACGGGCGCGGATGGCGAGGGTGGGGCCGAGGTCTACTCTGCGGCCACAACCCGCGACCAGGCGCGCATCGTTTTCGAAGATGCCAAAAATATGGTGAAAAAAGCGAAATCGACGCTTGGGCGCCTGTTCGAGTTCAACAAGCTGGCTATCTATCAGGAGCAAAGTGCCTCTAAATTCGAGCCGCTTTCCAGTGACGCAAATAACCTGGACGGCCTGAATATTCACTGCGGCATTGTTGACGAGCTGCACGCTCATAAAACCCGTGACGTATGGGACGTTCTGGAGACGGCGACCGGCGCACGCCTGCAGTCCCTGCTGTTTGGTATTACCACCGCGGGTTTTAACAAAGAAGGCATCTGCTACGAGCTGCGCGATTACGCCATCAAGGTGCTGCGCGGTTTCAACAGTGAAGTGGAGGGGGCGGTCAAAGACGACACCTTCTTCGCCATCATCTACACCCTGGACGACGGCGACGACCCGTTCGACGAAACGGTATGGCAGAAGGCTAACCCCGGACTTGGTATCTGTAAGCGCTGGGATGATCTGCGCCGCCTGGCGAAGAAAGCAAAAGAGCAGGTGTCCGCCCGGGTTAACTTTTTCACCAAGCATATGAATATCTGGGTGACCGCCGAGTCTTCCTGGATGGACATGCTGAAGTGGGATAAATGCGAATTTATTGCGCCGGCGCATGAGCTGAAAACCTACCCGCTGTGGGTCGGCGTCGACCTGGCGAACAAAATCGACATTTGCGCCGCCGTAAAAGCCTGGCGATCCCCTGATGGTCACGTTCACGCCGACTTTAAGTTCTGGTTGCCCGAAGGACGACTGGACAAATGCTCGCGGCAGATGGCTGAGCTTTACCGTAAGTGGGCAGAGCTGGGCAAACTCATCCTCACTGATGGTGATGTGATCGACCATGCCCAGATTAAAGAAGAACTGCAGGAGTGGGTGACCGGCGAGAGCCTCAAAGAGATTGGCTTCGATCCATGGAGCGCCACCCAGTTCAGCCTTGCGCTTGCTGAAGAGGGCTTACCCCTGGTTGAAGTGCCGCAGACGGTGCGCAATTTCTCCGAAGCCATGAAAGAGGTTGAGGCGCTGGTTTACGGCGGCCGGTTCCACCACAGCAATCACCCCGTGATGAACTGGATGATGTCGAACGTCACGGTGAAGCCGGATCGTAACGACAACATCTTTCCCAACAAATCGACACCTGAGGCCAAGATTGATGGTCCGGCTGCGCTGTTCACCGCGATGAGTCGTCTGCTCGTTAACGGTGGCAATGACCAGCAGGACCTGAGCGGCTTCTTTGATAATCCCATCATGGTAGGTTTCTGATGAAGAAAAATAAGCAGCCGGGCAGGGTGAAAAGCGCCCTGCTTAACTGGCTGGGCGTCCCCATCAGCCTGACCAACGGGACGTTCTGGCAGGAATGGTACGGTACGAGCAGCAGCGGGAAGGTGGTCACCGCGGATAAGGCCATCCAGCTGTCAGCGGTCTGGGCCTGCGTCCGGCTGCTGAGCGAGTCAATATCAACGCTACCGCTGAAGATTTACGAGCGGCAGCCTGACGGCTCGCGCAGGCTGGCCCAACAGAATCAGGTTTACCAGGTACTTTGTCGCAGGCCGAATCTGGAGATGACACCATCGCGGTTTATGCTGATGCTGGTGGCGAGTATCTGTCTTCGCGGAAACGCCTTCGTGGAGAAGCTGTTTATCGGCAACAAACTGGTCTCGCTGGTGCCGTTGCTTCCCCAGAACATGGTGGTAAAACGCCTCGATACCGGCCGGCTTGAGTACACCTACACCGAGAACGGTACTGCGCGTGTCATTGCGGAAAGAAACCTGATGCACATTCGCGGCTTCGGTCTCGACGGGGTCTGCGGCATGATGCCGCTGAGTTCCGGGCGGGATGTGATCGGTGCCGCAATGGCGGTCGAAGAGTCGGCTGCCAAAATATTTGAGAACGGTCTGCAGAGCTCGGGTTTTCTCTCAGCAGAAATGCCGCTGGATAAAGATCAACGCGAACGGCTGCGCAGCTACATGGCACAGTTCACCAGTTCAAAGAATGCCGGGAAAATCATGGTGCTTGAAGGCGGTCTGAAATATCAGAACGTCACGATGAATCCAGAAGCAGCTCAGATGCTGGAGACGCGCTCTTTTGGCATTGAGGAAATCTGCCGCTGGTTCCGCGTGCCGCCGTTTATGGTCGGGCATACCTCTAAGCAGAGCAGCTGGGCATCAAGCCTGGAGGGAATGAACCTGCAGTTTCTGACCCATACGCTGCGGCCACTGCTGGTCAATATTGAGCAGGAGATTTCCCGCTGCCTGCTGAACGGTGAAGAGGACATTTTTGCCGAGTTTTCTGTTGAGGGGCTGCTGCGTGCCGACAGCGCAGGGCGCGCCGCCTACTATACCAGCGCGCTGCAGAACGGCTGGATGTCACGCAATGATGTGCGCCGGCTGGAAAATCTGCCTCCCATTGAAGGTGGAGATATTTACACGGTGCAGCTGAACCTGACGCCGCTTGAGGACCTTAAAAAGAACAGCCCGGCAGCGCAGGCTGCCGCGCTTCGTCAGCTTCACAGTCACGTTTTCCCCGATATTCCCTTCGAACAGTCCCCGCTGAAGCAGGCGGCATAGGAGCATCCATGACCATTAAAAGCCTTCCGGCGGCGCCGGAGGGGCGACCTTTTGCGCGCGAAAAACCAGACCTGCCTGCTGCGGCGATGGAACGCTGGAACGGTAGCATCCGTGCGGCGCGCGACGGTGATAACAGTATCTCGATTTTTGACGTGATCGGCGCAGATTACTGGGGCGAGGGCGTGACCGCGAGCCGTATCGCCGGTGCGCTTCGTTCGCTTAATGGCGAAGACGTTACGGTCAACATCAACAGCCCCGGCGGCGACATGTTCGAAGGGCTGGCGATTTACAACCTGCTTCGTGAGTACGACGGCAAAGTCACCGTGAAAGTGCTGGGACTGGCAGCTTCTGCTGCGTCGATTATCGCAATGGCAGGCGATGAAGTGCAGATAGGCCGCGGCGCGTTCCTCATGATCCACAACTGCTGGGTCTATGCGATGGGCAACCGTCACGACTTGGCGCAGATTGCCACTGACATGGCGCCGTTTGATAAAGCCATGAGCGATATCTACCAGGCGCGCAGCGGCCTCGACGCCGCCACCGTCGATAAAATGATGGACGGTGAAACCTATATTGGCGGCAGCGAAGCCGTGGAAAAGGGCTTTGCTGACAGCCTGCTGTCTGCTGATGAAATCGCCGACGATGATGAAAGCCCAGTCGCCGCGCTGCGCAAGCTTGATGCGTTACTGGCGAAAGCAAACACGCCACGGTCTGAACGCCGAAAACTGCTTAAAGCCTTATCGGGCAGCACGCCGGGCGCTGCTGCCACCCCTGACGGTACGCCGAGCGCTGCCACCATCGAAAAAGAAACCATTGACCGTCTGGAAGCCGCCATTAGCGGGCTGAAAGCGGCTGCCCAGTAAATACGGAGATGTTATGTCTGAAGTAAACGAGATCCTGAAAAAAGTCAGCGCCAGCATTGAAGAGGCCACCGGCAAATTCAACGCGAAAGCAGAAGAGGCGCTGAAAGAAGCCCAGAAAACCGGCAAGTTGTCGGCAGAAACTAAAGAAACCGTCGACAAAATGGCCTCCGAGTTTAACGCCCTGAAAGAGGCGGAAAAGACGCTTAAGGCCGCGCTCGGCGAGCTGGAGCAGCAGGTCGCTCAGATGCCCCTGGCGAATGCAGCAAAAGTGGTAGAAACCGTCGGCCAGACCGTTATCAGCAGCGAAGCACTTAAAGCGTTCGCCGCCAGCGTTGAAGGTGGCAAGCGCGTGAGCGTGCCGGTTAATGCTGCACTGATCTCTACTGACGTGCCAACCGGTGTGGTAGAGCCGCAACGCCTGCCGGGTATCGACACCGCACCGAGACAGCGTCTGTTCATCCGTGACCTGATCGCCCCCGGCCGCACGGCGGCACCGGCTATCTTCTGGGTGCAGCAGACGGGCTTCACCAATGCGGCAAAAGTGGTCCCGGAAGGTACCGCCAAACCGTACAGCGATATTCAGTTCGCCACCCAGATCACCCCGGTAACCACCATTGCGCACATGTTCAAAGCGTCCAAGCAGATCCTGGACGACTTCGCGCAGCTGCAGTCCACGATTGATGCGGAAATGCGATATGGCCTGAAGTATGTCGAAGAGCAGGAAATTCTGTTTGGCGACGGCACCGGCGCGCATCTGAAAGGCATCGTGCCGCAGGCGTCCGCCTTCAGCGCTGCGTTTGAAGTCGAGAAACAGAACGGAATTGACGTGCTGCGCCTGGCGATGCTGCAGGCACAGCTGGCGCGCTTCCCGGCGTCCGGCCATGTTCTGCACTTCATCGACTGGGCGAAGATTGAACTCACCAAAGACAGTCTGGGCCGCTACGTCCTGGCGAACCCGGCTGCGCTGAGCGGGCCGACCCTCTGGGGCCTGCCGGTGGTGGCGACCGAAACGGCAGCGTTCCAGGGTAAGTTTCTGACCGGCGCGTTCAACGCGGCTGCGCAGCTCTTCGACCGCGAAGATGCCAACGTGGTGAT
The DNA here is from genome assembly GCF_001277235.1 of Cronobacter dublinensis subsp. dublinensis LMG 23823. Lineage (NCBI taxonomy): Bacteria > Pseudomonadati > Pseudomonadota > Gammaproteobacteria > Enterobacterales > Enterobacteriaceae > Cronobacter > Cronobacter dublinensis. The sequence continues at coordinate 3,470,079 of NZ_CP012266.1, read as the reverse complement.
TTCCACCGAGAACGCGGATGACTTCGAGAAAAACATGATCTCGATTCGTTGTGAAGAACGCCTGGCGCTGGCGGTGAAACGCCCGGAGGCGTTCATCTACGGTGCGTTTACTGCGACGGCCGCCGGTGGCGGTGCGTAACCCTTATCAGCGGCTCCCGGGCCGCTTTTCTTTTCCCTGAAGGAGAACATCATGAAGCTGATCGCTATCAAGCCCATCTATTTTGAAGGCAATGTACTGACTGAAGGCACTGAGTTCGAGACGCTTGAGCAGCACGGTCGCGAATTGCTTAAAAAAGGTTACGCCGCCGCACCGTCGAAGAAAAATACTGCGGAGCAGCCGGAGCAGCCGGAGCAGCCGGAGCAGACAGCAGCAAAAAAGAAGCAGAAATAAGGGGCGCGCATGCTGACCAGAGAGCAGGTTAAGCATCACTGCAATATCGAGCCGGATTTTACGGAGGACGACAACTGGATCGAAAACAGCATAAAGGCGGCTTCGCGGTATGTGGAAAAGTGGACCCGCCGCCGGCTTTATGATTCACCTGAAAATCCGGGCTACCTTTCCGACCCTGAGCACCTGCTTTACAGCGATGATATTGAAATGGCGATGCTGATGCTTATCGGGCACTGGTACGCGAACCGTGAAGCGGTCAACGTGGGTAACGTCACCTCTGCACTGGCCCTCTCCACCGAAGCACTTCTTCAACCTTACCGGGTGTATGGCGTATGAAAGCAGGAAGACTACGGCACAGGGTAAGCCTGCAAAAACCCGCTACCGGGCGGCTACCGTCCGGGCAACCGGCAACAGGATGGATTGATGTTGCTTCGGTACGCGCAGAAGTCGCAGATGTATCGGGACGGGAGATGATGGATGGTGGCGCGGAGCTGAGCAGCACCACTACCCGAATTTGGATGCGGCGGTATCCGGGTATTCCGGTAACGACAGGCTGGCGCGCCGTTCACCTGCCGCCTACCGGCAACGGTGAAATATACGATATCAGTTCGGTTATCTCTGCGGAAAACGGCACCAGACTTGAACTACTCTGTCAGAAGGGGGTGAAGCAGTGATATCGACGAATCTTGATTTTTCCGGACTGGTCGACATTGCAAAGGATCTGGAAACACTCAGCCGGGCAGAAAATAACAAGGTATTACGTGACGCGACGCGTGCGGGTGCTGAAGTTCTGAAGGATGAGGTCGAAAAGAGGGCCCCAGTTAAAACCGGCAAGCTGAAGAAAAATGTTGTGGTCGTGACGCAGAAAGCGCGTCGCCGCGGCGAAATTTCATCAGGCGTACATATCCGCGGCGTAAATCCGGTCACAGGTAACAGTGACAGCACCATGAAGGCCAGCAATCCGCGTAACGCATTTTACTGGCGCTTTGTTGAGCTTGGTACATCAGCTATGCCGGCGCACCCTTTTGTGCGTCCGGCCTTCGATACCCGTCAGGAAGAGGCCACGCAGGTGGCGCTTCGGCGGATGAATCAGGCGATCGATGAGGTGCTGGCGAAATGACGGAGGCTGATATCTACGCGCGACTCGGTGCACTGGCAGGCGGCAATGTTTTCCCGTTTGTCGCCCCGCAGGGCACAGCAGCACCGTGGGTAGTTTTCCTTCTGCCCGCATCTGCCAGCGAGGATGTTTTATGCGGACCGGCAGAAACCGCCTGCGCGGTTCAGGTAGATGCCTGGGCCAGCTCGATTGACGACGCCCGCGCGCTGCGCGAGCAGGTTAAATCAGCTCTTGCTGATCTGCATCCCGTTGGTCTGAACGAGATTAACGCATACGAGCCTGACACTGCGCTGTACCGCGCCACGCTGGAAGTTCAGATCTGGCAATAATCCACTCAGCCGCCTCCGGGCGGTTTTTTTATATTCGGAGCTCTCTATGTCCTCAAAGTACGAAAAAACGCAGGGAACGAAAATTAACGTTTCCGCCGATCCGGCAACGGTGCCTAATCCCACCGGTGCGACCTGGCAGTCCATTAACTGTTCGACCAAAGAACTCAGCTATACCGGCGGGCAAAAATCGGATATCGACACCACCACCCTTTGCTCCACCGAGCAGGAGATGACGAACGGCCTGGCTGCGCCCGGGGAGATGACGGTTTCCGGTAACTGGTCAGCCGATGAAGAAGGTCAGAACACGCTTCGCGCCGCCTACGATACCGATGCACTGCATGCGTTTCAGGTGATTTTCCCCTCCGGTAATGGTTATGCGTTCCTGGCAGAAGTACGCCAGAACAGCTGGAGCCTGGGCACGGCCGGGGTGGTGACGGCGTCGTTTACGCTGCGCATCAAAGGAAAACCCGTCCCGATCGTACCGGCCCCAGCAGCAGGTTAATCACAGCGGCGAAAGCCGCTTTTTTTAGTGCTAAAACGAGAGTCATGAAATGGAAAAGCAGGTTTCACAGAGTTCACTCCGCGCGCTTGCGCTGGCACCTATGGCGGGCTTCCGTACCAAAGTCGTGACTGTACCTGAATGGGAAAACGCCACAGTAAAACTGCGTGAGCCCTCCGCTCAGGCCTGGCTGGAATGGCAGCAGGTGCTTACCCCGAAGCAGACAGATGGCGAACCAGAAGAACTGACGGCTGCAGAGCGGGCGCTGCGTAACAAGAGCGCTGACGTCGTTTTGTTTATTGATGTACTACTTGAAGAAGATGGCTCGCAGGTATTTTCTGAAGAAGACAAGCCGCAAGTGGAGCTATTTTATGGCCCGGTGCACGCCCGTCTTCTTAAGCAGGCACTCGATCTGACCACTTCGGCTGCCGAAGTGGAAAAGCCGTAAGCCAGCCCGGCACTTTCTTCCTGATGACACTGGCGCTGCGTCTCGGGCGTACGCTTCTTGAACTGAAGCAGACAATGACGGCCAGCGAGTTGCGTATGTGGATCGAATTTGATCGCCTCAACCCGATCAGCGACCGGCGCGGCGATATCCAGGCTGCGCAGGTTGCCGCTGCAGTGCTTAACTCACAGGGCGCAAAGTTAAGCATTGATGATGTTCTCCTGCAGTGGAGCGCGCTGGATCAGCAAGAGGACAACTCCGGGCTGGAAGGCTTTTTTGCTGCGCTGGCACAATGAAGTAATGGCCTGCTGTCGCCTTAGCTGCGGCACACACTTAATGATTCTGATCCCTGCAAAATAGTAGGGTAGGGATAAGGCTATAATGTTAGGATGTTTCCGATTGCAATTAACGGAAACATAAAATGAAAAAATTAATGGTTTTAGGAGTTGGATTATTGATGCTCACTGGATGTGCGACCAAGCAGTATCCACAGGCTTCGTCTGTAACGAGCGAGGAGGCCAGCGCATTCGACTGTAAGGCATTAAATGTAGAGATTGCTAAAGCACATAGTGTTCAGCAGGAGATTGAAAGCACCGGCCAGTTTGATGGACGTACTGTGCTTGGTTTTCTCGGCGACTTCGGTATCGGAAACGGTATGGCCAAAAATGATGCGCGAAAAAAAGCACATGAGCGTCTGAATCAGCTCGAGTCACTTAAAGCAGTGAAATGCACACAGCAATAATTAAGTGCGAAATTCATTTCGACTTACGTAAGAACAAGTTCCGGTTGAATTTTTAAATGTGAACCCGCTTCGGCGGGTTTTTTTATGGGACTAACATGGCCACTCTGCGCGAATTAATAATCAAAATCTCTGCAAATTCTCAGTCATTTCAGTCTGAGATTTCCCGCGCCTCCCGGATGGGCTCTGATTATTACAAAACGATGGAACAGGGGGGCCGCCGTGCGGCTGCCGCTACGCGAGAAACGCAGCGTTCTTTAGGCGAGCTCAATGCGCAGCTTGCATCGGTTAAGTCATCCGCAGCAGGTATGGCTGGCGCGTTTGCCGGAGCGTTTGCTACCGGACAGCTGATTCACTATGCCGATACCTGGAACCAACTGAATGGTCGTCTGCGGCTCGCCTCTTCTTCGGCACAGGACTTTACTACGGCGCAACAGTCGCTGATGTCTATCAGTCAGCGGACCGGAACCTCTTTTGAAGCAAACGCCAATCTCTACAGCAGAATCGCTCAGTCCCTGCGTGACGCTGGCTATGCATCTGCGGACGTGGCGAACGTCACCGAAACCGTTGCGACCTCCCTCAAGTTATCCGGCGCCAGCACGGAAGAAGCCAGTTCTGTCATTACGCAGCTCAGTCAGGCGCTTGGTTCTGGCGTGCTGCGTGGTGAGGAGTTTAACGCGATTATGGAAAGTGGCGGACGTCTCGCCAAATTTCTTGCCGACGGTCTTCACACGACGATCGGCGGACTGCGTAACATGGCCAATAATGGGGAACTGACCACCGATAAGATTGTGCCGCTGCTGACCAATGTGGCGCAGCTTCGTAAAGAATTCGACACCCTTCCGGCAAGTATCAGCGGATCTGCTCAGAAGGTAGAGAACGCTTTTATGGCCTGGGTGGGCGGCGCTAACCAGGCCGTGGGTGCATCTTCCTCATTGTCGGGCGCACTTGATGGACTGGCAGAAAACATCGATACCGTAGCGAATGTCGCGGGCGCGCTTGTCGGGCTGGGCGTGGCGCGATACTTCGGCAATATGGTCGGCAGCATCACAACTGCAACAGCTTCTCTGGTTGGGAATACAGCAGCAGAGGTGGGGCTTGCGGAAGCGCAGCTGCGCGGCACCCAGGTCAGTGTGGCAACGGCAAGGCAGGCTGTTTACCGTGCGCAGCAGGCCCGTGCCGCCGCGGCTGGCATTGAGGCGCAAATCACAGCAGAGCGGCAGCTAACCGCGGCGCAGGCACAGCTTCATAACGCTATCAGCGCCCGCTCCTCCGCTGCCAGCCGGTTAACTGAAACCGCCTCTGTGATGTCCCGCCTGGGTGGTGGCGTACTGAGCCTGTTAGGCGGCTGGCCGGGCGTCATCCTGGCATCTGGTGCAGCGATGTATGGCCTGTACCAGCATACCGAGCAGGTTCATAAAGAAGCTGTAGGCTTTGCCAGTAACCTGGATGAGATCAACGCCCGGCTTAAGGATATGTCATCCCTCGGCCTGCGCTCTACGGCAGCGAATGCCCGCTCATCCATTGATGCCCAGAAAAAGGATATAGCCGATCTTGACAGTCAGATAGCTAGGGTTAAAGACAGTCTGACGGGGCTCGCACAAATTCAGCAGGACTATAACCAAAACCCAACCATGACGTGGATTAACACGTTTATGGACCAGGCGGATATTACAGAGAAAAATATTTCTCTTACGGATCAGCTGAACAATCTGGAGTATCAGCGGGAGCAGGCCGTTTCAAAACTTCAGCAGACCCAACGATTGTTTAACGACGCCAGCGAACAGGCTACGCAGAAAGCCATTCAGGAGGCAGGGGCTATTGCCACCCTGAAAGGGGCATATGATCTACTGAACCGCAGCATGGGGGTAACACCCGCCAGTCGACCTGCATCGTATGCCGGGCCGGTAATTTCCGCCTCTAACGCGACGCCCCAGCAGACAACAGCACTGGAAAAAGCCCGTCGCGATAATGAGCTGGCGAGTCTGTCCGGCTTGCAGAAACTTCATCAGCAGCATGTTTATGAAGCGCAGGATCTGAAACTGACCGGGGCGCTCTATACCCAGTATATTTACAATAAGGATCAGGCCGCCCGGAAAGATGAGGCGCTGGCCCAGGTGAAAAAGGATGAGACGGCTGCAACCCATGCCCAGAATAAAGCGGCGAGAGAGGCGGCGCAGACCGCTGAACAATACAGCCGAAAAATCGCCGATCTGAGTGTTGCTGTAGAGGTCCAGAAGGTACGCGCTACGCAGGGAGAAAAAGCGGCTGAGCTCTACGCTGCCTCTCATGAAAATGGCGTGAAGTGGAGCGAGGAGCAGCGAAAATCCATTGAGGCGGGTGCCGTGGCGCTGGCTCAGTGGACGCAGAAAGCCGATGAGGCTGTCCGCAAGCAGCATGAAATGGCTGACGCGCTGAAAGATCTGAAGGACGCGGCACGCCGCTACCAGGATGATGCTGGCTTAACCGCCACTACGTCAGGAATGGGGAACCGCCAGCGTGAACAGTACCGCGAGCGGCAGGAGGTTGAGCGCGTTTTTGATAAAACCGATAAGGGGGCAGAAGCAATCGCAGCGCGTCAGTCAGCGCTGGATGCGCTTGATAAAAAATATCAGCAGGCGAAGGCCAGCGAACTGGACTGGCGCGCGGGCGTAAGTGCGGGGCTTGCTGACTGGATGGATAACGTCAGCAACATTGCCGGCACGGTATCGCAGGGCATTACCTCCACGATGGACAGTGCGCTTGATAACGTCTCCGCAATGCTGGTGGGTAACAAGGCCAGCTGGAAGGACTGGGGGTTATCCGTTCTGCAGACTATCTCAAAGGTTGCGCTGCAGATGGCCGTGGTTAACGCGATGGGTGGCGGTTCGTCTGGCAGTGGACTTTTCGGCTCCCTTCTCGGAGGAATTGCGGGAGGCGTCGCCGGAAGCGCAACCGGCAGTGCCGGTGCGGGCACCGCCATTCAGAACTACGGTGCGTCGTTTCAGTTTAACGCGAAGGGTGGGGTTTATTCGTCAGCCGATCTTAGCAGCTATAGCGGTAGTGTCGTTGATACCCCCACCTTTTTTGCGTTTGCGAAGGGGGCCGGCGTGATGGGCGAGGCCGGGCCGGAAGCCATTATGCCGCTGACCCGCGACGCCACCGGCAGGCTGGGCGTAAAAGCGCTGGGTAGCGGCGCGCAGGGCGGCGCGGGCGTCAGCGTCAGCATCGGGACCATTAATTTCACAGGCGACAAAGGTGGTGCACAGGGTAACGCTAACGCCGCGGGCGCGGTGGCTAACCAGCTCACCGGCGCCATCCTCGATACCATCAACTCGCAGCTGCGCAAGCCCGGTACCCCCTTGTGGAACGCTACGCAGGGCAAGCGCTAAAAATCAATTTACCACCCGCTACGGCGGGTTTTTTTATGGGTGAAACATGGCAACCGAAACCTTTACCTGGTGCCCGCGCATTAATGCCGGGGGCGAGGTGACTCACCGCGTCCGCCGCGCGCAGTTCGGCGACGGGTACGCCCAGGCGTCGGGAGACGGCATTAACGCCCGCGGTCAGAAATGGGATCTGGAATTCGTCGGGGATGAAAGCTACATCACCGCGATTATGGACTTCCTCGACAGACATGGCGGCAGCCGTTCATTCGTCTGGCAGGCACCGCTGAAAGGCGCGGGGCTTTACCGTTGTGATGCCTACCGCCCGTCGGCGCTGGGCGCCGGTAAATATTCGCTTTCAGCGACCTTCACACAGGCATTCGCTCCGTAGGTACTTATGGCAATCAGTAATGACGTTCAGAAGCTTGAGCCCGGCGACAGTGTCCGCCTGGTGACCGTCGATGGCTCGGCGTTCGGCGCGGGCGTGCTGCGCTTTCACGCCTGCACCATTCCCCACTCGCCGGAAGAAATCGCGGCAAGCGGCGGTGACACTTCGAAGCTTGCCGCTAAATCCATCTGGTTTGATGACGAGGAATACGGTGCCTGGCCGTTTGAAATTACCGGGCTGGCGTCGTCGAGTGACGGCCAGAGTGCGGAGCCGGTGCTGCGCATCGCCAACCTTGATGGCGTGGTGACCGCGCTCTGTCTGCGCTTTGATGACATGGTGCAGGCGAAGGTCACGATTCTGGATACATTCGGGCAGTATCTTGATGCGCGTACCTTTCCTGACGGCAACCCGTCGGCGGATCCGGGGCAGTATTTCCGCCAGGTATTTTACATCGACAGCAAGGCGGCAGAGGACAACGAGGTGGTGGAGTTTCGCCTCTCCAGCCCGATGGACCTGCAGGGGCTGCTGATCCCGACGCGCCAAATCACGGCGGTCTGCACCTGGGCCTGCCGCAATAAATACCGCAGCGGTGACGGCTGTACCTACAACGGCCCGCGCATGTTTGATCTGAAAGGTAACCCGGTGACCGACCCGGCACAGGATAAATGCTCAGGCCTGCTGACCGACTGTAAAAAACGCTTTGGCGCGGATGCCCAGCTCGATTTCGGCGGCTTTCCCGGCGCCAGCCTGATCCGGAGGTAACCATGCGCGATAAAACCATTGCCGATATCCTGGCCCATGCTGAGGCGGAATACCCGCGCGAGTGCTGCGGCCTGGTGGCGCAGAAAAGTCGCGTCGAGCGGTATTTCCCGTGCCGGAACATCACCGGCGCGCCGGAGGAGCAGTTTGAACTGTCGCCGGAGGATTACGCTGCCGCGGAAGACTGGGGCACCGTCACCGCCATTGTGCATTCCCACCCGGGCGACGGCGCCACCACCCAGCCGAGCGAGCTCGACCAGCTTCAATGCGACGCCCACGGCATCCCCTGGGTAATCGTCTCGTGGCCGGAAGGTGACCTGCGCACCATCGCGCCCCGCGGCGAACGGCCGCTGGGAGGGCGCGCTTTTGAGCTGGGTTATGCGGACTGCTGGTCGCTGGTGATGGACTGGCACCGGCAGCAAGGCGTGACGCTTCGCAACTACAGCGTTGATTACCCGTGGTGGGAGCGGGGCGAAAATCTCTATATGGATAACTGGTATGCCGAGGGGTTTCGCGAAGTCACAGAGCCGCGGCCCGGCGACATGGTGCTGATGCAGGTGTCCGCGCCGGTGGTGAATCACGCCGGTATTCTGCTGGAGGGTAACCAACTGCTGCATCACCTCTACGGCCAGCTCTCCTGCACCACGCCATATGGCGGCTACCTGCGCGAGCGCACCATCAAAATTGTCAGACACAAGGATCTGCCATGAACCAACTGAAAACGGTGCGGCTGTACGGCGCGCTGGGTGCGCGGTTTGGTCGCGAGCACCGGCTGGTGATAGCCAGCCCGGCGGAAGCCTGCCGCGCGCTGTCAGTCATTATCCCCGGCTTTGAGCAGTACATGCAGACGGCGCACCTGCGCGGCCTGCGCTTTGCCGTGTTCAGGGGGAAAAAGAACATCGGCCAGGATGAGCTGAAGCACAACAGCGGCGAAGCGGATATCCGCATTGCGCCGGTGATCGCCGGCAGCAAGCGGGCGGGCGTGCTGCAGACAATACTGGGCGCGGTGCTGGTGGTGGTCGGTGCCATTGGCATGACCATTGGGCAGGCCTGGGGCGGGGCGACGTGGGGCCCGTATGCCTTACAGGCCGGTATCGGGCTGATGGCCGGCGGCGTGGTGCAGATGCTGTCACCGCAGCCCGGAGGACTGGCATCGCGTCAGGACCCCGATAACGCGCCGAGCTACGCCTTTGGCGGGCCCGTGAATACCACGGCAATGGGTAATCCCGTCGGGCTCTTGTATGGCGAGCGCGAAATCGGCGGCGCGATTGTCTCCGCCGGCATCTACACCAACGACCAGTGAAAACCGGTCTGATAACAGCGCCTGCGGGCGCTTTTTTTATGGGCGCAGTATGGAAAAAATAACCGGTAAAAAGGGTGGCGGTGATAAACCCCGCACGCCGCATGAATCCCCTGATTCACTCCAGTCCATTGCGACCGCCAAAATCTTGCTTGCGCTGGGCGAGGGGGAGTTCGCCGGCGGCCTCACGGATAAAGATATCTTTCTCGACGGCACCCCGATCCGCAGCGCTGACGGCACGCTTAACTTTCCGGGTGTGAAATGGGAGTTCCGGTCCGGCACCCAGGCGCAGGCTTACATCCCCGGCGTGCCGTCGGTGGAAAATGAAATCACCATTAACACTCAGCTTAAAGCGACACAGCCGTGGACGCGCGCCATCAGTAACACGCAGCTCTCTGCCGTCCGGGTTCGCCTCGGCGTACCTTCGCTGCAGCGCATGAAGGACAACGGGGATGTGGTCGGTTACCGCGTCGACTACAAAATTGAGCTGTCCGCCGACGGCGGCGGGTATGTCACGGTGCTGAACGGCGCGTTCGACGGTAAGACCACCTCGCTGTATGAGCGCAGCCACCGCATCGATCTCCCGCCCGCCCGGACCGGCTGGCAGCTTCGTGTACGGCGGACGACGGTGGACAGCACCTCCAGCCGCATCGTCGACACCACCAATATCGAGGCCTATTCGGAAATCATCGATGCAAAGCTGCGCTACCCGAACACCGCGCTGCTCTTTGTGTCGTTCAACGCGAAGCAGTTCAGCAATATCCCGCAGATCAGCCTCCGCGCCCGCGGGCGGCAAATCCGCGTGCCCACCACTTACGATCCGGTGACCCGCAGCTATTCCGGCACCTGGGACGGCTCGTTTAAATGGGCCTGGAGCAATAACCCCGCCTGGGTCTTTTACGACCTGGTGCTGAGCGACCGTTTCGGAACCGGTGACCGGCTGGATGCGACCCAGGTGGACAAGTGGGAGCTCTACCGCATCGCGCAGTACTGCGACCAGCCCGTGCCCGACGGTACCGGCGGCAGCGGTACCGAGCCGCGATTTCTCTGCGACGTGTATATCCAGAGTCAGAACGAGGCGTTTACGGTGCTGCGCGACCTGGCGAGCATCTTTCGTGGCATGACCTACTGGGCCGGTAACCAGCTCTCCGCGCTGGCGGACATGCCGCGCGACATGACGTATGTCTACACCCGGGCCAACGTCATCGACGGCAAATTCTCCTACGCCAGCGGCAGCGAGAAGAACCGTTATTCAACGGCGATGGTGAGCTGGTCAAACCCGGAGAACCATTACACCGATGAAGTGGAAGCGGTAATGGAGCCTGACCTGGTGCGCCGCTACGGCGTGCGCCAGACGCAGATCTCCGCCATCGGCTGCACGCGGCGCACCGAGGCCAACCGCCGCGGCCGCTGGGCGCTGCTGACAAATGCTAAAGACCGGATGGTGAGTTTCGCCACCGGGCTCGAAGGCATTATCCCGCTGCCGGGCCATATCATCGGCGTGGCGGATCAGTATCTGTCCGGGCGGGTGATGGGCGGGCGTATCAGTCAGGTGAACGGTCGCGCGCTGACACTCGACCGGGCGCCGGATGCAAAAGCGGGCGACAGGCTTATCGTCAACCTGCCGTCCGGTAAATCACAGGCCCGTACCCTGCAGGCGGTCAGCGGCCGCAACGTCACGGTGTCTGCGGCATTCAGCGAAACGCCGGAGCGCGAGGCGGTCTGGTCGGTGGATGCGCAGGATGTGGCGATCCAGCAGTACCGGGTCACGTCTGTCGAAGACAACAACGACGGCACCTGGACCATCAGCGCGGTGCAGCACAATCCGGATAAGTATGCCGCCATCGATTCCGGCGCCAGGCTCGATGAACGCCCGGTATCGGCCATTCCACCCGGCGCGCAGGTGCCGCCCGCATCCGTGACCCTCAGCAGTTACAGCCGCGTGGTGCAGGGCCTCAGCGTGGAAACCCTGCGTGTCGCCTGGCCCGCCGCGCCCGGTGCCGTGGCGTATGAATGCCAGTGGCGCAAGGATAACGGCGACTGGGTGAATGTACCGCGCACGAGCTCGCTCGGCTTTGAGGTGCAGGGTATCTATGCCGGGCGGTATATGGCGCGCGTCAGCGCCGTGAACGCCAGCGATGTTGCCTCGGTCTGGCAGACCAGCGACGAGGTGACGCTGACCGGCAAGGTGGGGCAGCCGCCGGTGCCGCTGAACTTCCGCACCACGGCGATCAACTGGGGCATCCAGCTCGACTGGACTTTCCCGGACGGCGCGGACGACACGCTGATGACCGAAATTCAGTATGCCGCTGCGCCCGACGGCAGCGACGCGCTGCTGCTCTCCGATGTGCCCTATCCGGCGCGCCGCTACACGCAGCTCGGTCTGCGCGCCGGTCAAATCTTCTGGTACCGCGCGCGGCTGGTTGACCGTATCGGGAACCAGTCGGCATGGACGGCGTGGGTACGTGGCATGGCGAACGACAACGCGGAGGATTACCTGGGCGATATCGCGGGCGACTTCATGACGAAGGAAGACGGTGAGGCGCTGCTCAGCCAGATAACCCTCGATCCCGAAGCCATTCTGCAGAATGCCCTGGGCGGCCACGACACGGTGAACCAGCAGTGGAAGATGTATGGCAATAACCGCGCGGGCATCATTGAGGCCCGGACGCTGGCCGCCGATGCCGGTAAGTCCGTCGCAGCGCTTGAGACGACGGTGAACGCGAAATTTGACGATTTCAACGCCACCGCCAGTCGTCTCGAGAAAGCCACGGCGGATAACACATCGGCCATCAGTGAGATAAACGACACGGTGGTGGCGCGGTTTGAGGATGTGGCGGCCGCGGTAGAAGGCAAAATGGATGCGTATGTTGATGCAAACGGCGGCTCTGCCATCTACACCATGAAAACCGGCGTGCAGTATAAGGGGCAGTATTATGACGCCGGGCTGTCGGTGGCGGTCACCATTAACGGCACCGCTGTCGATACCCGCTTTGCGGTGAATGCGAATCAGTTTGTGGTGATGAGCGGTAGCGGAAACAACCGTTACTCACCGTTTGCAGTGGTAAACGGCCAGGTGTTTATGAACTCGGCCTTTATCCAGAACGGCACGATTACCAGCGCCAAAATCGGCGCGTCCATTCAGTCAAATAACTACGTGGCGGGCTCCGCGGGCTGGATCATCAATAAAGCCGGTAACGCTGAGTTTAATGAAGTGACGGTGCGGGGGGCCATTATTGCAACGGAGGGAAGATTCTCCCTGGCCGGTAGCGGAAATGGTGTGGTCATCAACGGTAACGGTGTGACGGTAAATCTGGCGAATGGCGGGCGTATTATTCTGGGGGAATGGAATTAATGCCGAGTGGGCTGTATATCGATCTCAATGACGGCGGTCCGGCGATGACCATCACCGCGGGGCTGCGGTGCCCGTCCTATTGCGGGTATGCCAGCGGCAGCGGAAATCAGTACGCGATACCGGGCTATGTGGCGGGTGCGTCAGCCGTCTTCGCACCGCATGTCACCGCCGGGATTTATCTTGGCGGCAGCACAAGCCTGATCCCGGATATGGACGTGTTAACCGGCGTATCACAGAGCGGAAATGTGCTGACCTTCTCCGTCTGGTCAAACTACAGAATGAGCAATGGGAAAATATACCCCGGCACGGTCTGGCAGATCCTGCCCGCCAGTCAGTCGGGCAATCGCGGGCTTTATATTTCTGACAGTACTGATTTCACCGTTATCACAGACGGGGCCGCGGTCGGTCAGTGTGTGTATCGGGGGCGGGTAACGTTTACCGGCTCCTGGTCACCGCCCCCGACCGGCTATACCCGGCAGTCCTACGCCGTATTTGCCAGGTGGAGCGCCAGTGGGGTGGTGGTGGAATACGACGGTAACGTGGTCCGGGCCGTGGCCGAGCGTAACGGGGCGAACGTCAGCGCGACCGTAACGATGGACGTGGTGATTTTTGCGACCGGCACCGCGCCGGTTCCGGGGCCCGGACTGAACTTCTTCAACAGCAGAGGGCAGTGCACCTTTTCCACAACAAAGCGCCCGTTCCTCTACAGCAATGCCTTCTGCAGGCCGTCAGGGGCTGCCACTGATATCGGGAACCGGTACATCATGCTCGGTCGTTACGGCGCGCAAACCGACATCTCCGGCGGCTGGTGTTATGCAAAATATCAGGGGCTGGTCCGGGCGGGTAATGCCGTCCGGGTGGGGCGCGGTTATGTGGCTGCGGTATGGACGTCTGACTATTCGCTGGACGTAAACAGAACGACCGGCATGAATATCCTGTTACTCGACAGTATGTACTGACCGCTTATTGACTGAATGACCCGCTACGGCGGGTTTTTTATTTTAAGGAGCAGGCCTGATGGCTAAAGGCACGATCAGCATCAAAAACGGCGCAACGACCATCAACGGCGACGGCACCACATTTACCAGCGAACTGGTCGCGGGGGATTACGTCGTCTTCACGGCGGGTCAGGTTGTCTACACGCAGGCCGTTAAAACGGTCAGCAGCGACACGGCGCTGACGCTCACCAGAACGTATACCGGGCCCGATGCGGCGGGGCTGGCATGGTCAGCGGTGCCGCGCGGTACCATGAGCCAGGTAACGATGGAAGTGGTGAATCAGGTTACCGAAGCCTTACGCGGGCTCAACCTCGACAAAGCCAACTGGCAGCAGGTTTTTTCCGCAGGTGAAAATATCACCGTTACGCTGCCTGACGGCAGCCAGTTTAAAGGGCCGAGCTGGCCGTCACTGGTGAGCCTGCTCGAAGACCTCGATCCGGGCAGCCTTCAGAAAATCGTGGAGGGTATTAAGCAGGCGCAGGCCAGCGTCAGCGCGGATCGGCAGGCTGCCGAGACGGCCAGCAGCGGGGCAAAGGCTTCCGCAGATAATGCCGCCGCGGCTAAAAAGGCGGCAGAGGACGCTATGGCCGTTGCCAGCAGAGGAGCCAGCAATGCCGCAGCCAGCGCAAGCACGGCGGCGCAGGCCGTGGGCACTGCCAGCCAGGCCGCTACTGACGCACGCACTCATGCCGATCGTGCGCAGTCGCTTGCCGATAAATTTGACGCCGAAAAAGTCCTTACGAAAGACGCGAACCTGTCCGACGTCACAGACAGGGCGGCTTCGCTGCAAAACCTGCTGAACGGGAAGCCGTTGCCGCTGCCTGCGGAAGCGGTATCTGATTATGATGCGGTGACCCTGCGTCAGCTCAAAGCGTCGTCTGGTGGGGGCGGTGGGGCAAGCATGAACGGCGTGATGAATGACTTCATCGGCGCGGTTCAGTGGTTCAACGGCTTGCGGGCGGCGCTGCCTGCCGGTTATATCGCGGCAGACGGCCAGCTTGAGAGCCGTACCGATGCAAAAACCGCCGATTTATGGGCCGCCGTAAACGCCGGTATTCTGACGGCGACGCAGACGGATGCGGTCTGGCTGACGTCCAGCAACGCTGGCGCACCGGCCATGAACCGTGGCATGTACTCGCCTGGAAACGGAACGACAACGTTCCGCGTGCCGGATCTCAACGGCATTCAGGACGGCAGTATCAAATCGCCGTTCCTTCGCGGCGCGGCGTCTGGTGACGTGGTCGGGCGAATTTTGCAGGACAGCGCACCTAACATTTCCGGGCAGTTGTTCGCCTACAACTACGATCAGTCAACCAGCGGTAAAAACGGGTTTGTCAGCTGGACCAACGGCGGGAATAACGTATTTCAGCTTGACGGTACCACCACCAGTTCAACCCGATATGAACGTTACGTTCTTGATGCCAGCACTCAAAGCGCAAATTATGGTCGTGACGGAAGCGGTGAGATCCACCCGAACGAGGTTTTTGGGATCTGGATTATCCGCGCGTCCGGCGCATTTCAGGCGGCCGGCACATCCTTCGATGTGGTTAATTCATACGCAACGCAGCCGGGCAGCGGCGTGCTGATGCGTGGTGGTGATGTTAAGTCAACGATGAAGGTTGCAGGCCAGATTAAATCGTCCGCCTCGCTGGTTGCGCTACAGCGGGTTGGGGCGCGACCGTTCTCTGCCATCACCGTAAACGACGGGGCCACAACCAGGGTATACAGCATTCCGGCCTCTGATGTTGACGTTGAGCTGCTTGCCACCAATTCGCCCCAGGGCGCTGTGGCGTGGTGTCGTTTCAGTGGTGACACGATAGTCGCGGCTTTTAACATTTCCTCTGTCACTAAGGAGGCGGCAGGTGCTTACCGGCTCGTTTACCAGAACCCACCGGCAGATGAAATCAATCAGTCCATTATGGTGACGGCAATTCAGGGCTCTAATGATGTTAACGCGATCAGCGGCAGCGTTTATTCGATCAGCAAAACCTTTTTTGCTGTTGCGACAAGGAATAACACGGGCCGGATTGACGCCTCCGTGATGGTTACGGTTCACAGGAAATAGATATGGAAAAGCGAATTATCTATAAATCAGAGTTTGGTGTGTCGCTCATGATCCCTTATCTCCCATGCGGCCTGACCGTTCTGGAAATCGGGCAGAAAGATGTTCCCGACGGCGTCCCATTCTGGATCGTTGATTCTGCCGAGGTGCCTGACGATATTCCGCAGGAGGCGTGGGAAATTAACGAAAGCACTATGCCTGCGCCGGACGGGTATGGCGGAACCTATGAGGCTGCCCGCGATGATTAAAATTAATCAGGAGAAGTTAGAGGCCATCAGGGCCGCAGAAGTGCGCGCCGAACGCGATCGACTTATTGCCGCTTCTGACTGGGCAATGATGCCTGACGCGCCGACCGACAAAGAAGCATGGGGCGCTTACCGGAAGGCATTACGTGAGGTTCCACAACAAGAGGGTTTTCCCGAAAAAACTGTCTGGCCGGTGCCCCCGGTCACCGTAAGCGGGGAATAATTTGATCGCATTACTCTCTGGTAGAGAAGATAACTATCATTGTCATGCCCCCAAATATGACTCATGTCAAAACAACGACATTATTAAATCATTCACATGATATTTTTACAGTGAAGTGTCAGCCCATATCCTCTTCTGGAAAGAAATGGGTATGGGTGAACGGAGTGAAATTTATACTGTCATATTTAAAGGGCAGATGATAAAATTTCTCAAATTATTAATATTTTAAATTTAACGGTGAGCTGGCGAAGGTTTTTTCTTTACTCTGCTTCACATTCCATGAGCTTAAATGAATAGGTTTCGTTTTGGTTTGTAGCAACGAGGATTTTATCATCTCCAATGAATGCAACTTTCCCTTTAATGAAATTAGAACATTTGCTTTTATCAAACATCTCAAGATTGTAAATTAACCATTGAGATTTATAACTTATGTAAGACATGTAATCGTTGCCCTTGAGTGTTGCAAGATGGAATAGGAAAGACCAATAAACAACGACTAAAAACATTTGTATTAACAAAGTCACCTTATGTAGGAACGTTTTGTTGTTTGGCTGGTAACCTGGGAATAAGAATTTAATAAGCTTTTCATCGTATACAAAAAACCAACCCCATAAAGGCAATGTTATCAGGATGATAGTAAATGGCAGTGACATAACAATGGGGATAATCAAGGGGATCATTGCAGTAGCAATGAATATCAAAGAGTGAGGGAAGTTTGACGGTGATACAGATGTGATGTCATTTATTATTATTCCCGAAAAGCATAGGGCTAAATTTACGCAGATAGAGCCTGCCAAGATTAAAATTCCTTTACCTAAAGTTGTTTCGTATGCTTTTTTATATAATTTAATTAAGAAACTCACTACTGCATAAGACCAATACATTAAAGTTATAATAAAAAAGCCTTTCCATAATTTCTCACTTCCCGATAGAGAAAGCAAATATAGAATAAACATGGATATAATTAGGTTTCTAATTACTTTTTGTGAGGAATCGAGTTTTGCATTGAATGTCGATATTTTCTTAAAAAAAACACTATTTAACATTGTTCGCTCCGCATAGTTAGTAATGAGCAACCGATCTTATGACTTTTCAGTAAAGCATGCTAGTATATATAGAGAATATATCTCTGGGATTGTAGGGGGTGTAGAACTGGCATGAATGTAGTATCCATAGTTTCTCTCATATCAAAACACTACATATTGTATTAAATTTCATGTCCGTGCGGATTATATAGCGTATATTGAGGTTTATTTTTCTTTTCACATAAGATTCAGCTCAATTAGCTTAAATACTGACAATCAGGCTGCGTTATTCGAAAGCACGTCCGCCCGAACTCGACGTACATTTTCCAACTCTTACTGGGCAATGATTCCTGACGCGCCGACCGACAAAGAAGCATGAGGCGCTTACCGAAAGGCATTACGTGAGGTTCCACAACAAGAAAGCTTTTCCGAAAAACTGTCTGGCCGGTGCCCCCGGTCACCGTAAGCGGCGAATAATAAGCTGGCGCATTGTCCTGGCAGAGCAGCTGTTAAAACTGCTCTGCCGTTACGATTAATAGGCCGCTTCGTCTTGATTTCGTTACCTCCTGAAACTACTGTATAAATACACAGTAATTTTTACAGGAGGTACATAATGAAAATACACCCCCTCGTCTTGCCGGTTAAGCCGGTCAGCATCCCATTCTATGCAGACCTGATTTCTGCTGGTTTCCCGAGCCCTGCCGCTGATTATATCGACAGCGGTATTGATCTTGTTTCCCACCTTATTGCACATCCCTCATCCACCTATGTTCTGCGGGTCGCAGGAGACTCGATGCGCGACGCTGGTATTCTCGATGGCTCCCTTCTGCTGGTGGACTTCAGCCTTCACGCGAAGCACAACGATATCGTCGTCGCCAATATCGGCGGGGAGTTCACCGTGAAAAGGCTGGTGACGTACCCGGTGGCGCAGCTGTGCGCCGAGAACCCGGCTTACCTGCCTATAGCTGTTTATGACGCCGACGACCTCGAAATCGTCGGCGTTGTCATTTGCGTGATTAATACCCTGCACCGCAATGTTCGCGCTGGTTGATATGAACTCGTTCTACACGAGTTGCGAGACGGCATTCCGTCCGGATCTGGCCGGTCAGCCCATCGTGGCGCTCTCGAATAACGACGGCTGTGTGATAGCGCGCAGCCGCGAAGCAACAGCGCTTGGCATAAAAATGGGCATGCCCTGGTTCCAGCTGCGCGAGATGCAGTTTCCGCAGCGGATCATTGCCTTTTCCAGCAACTATGAGCTTTACGGTGACATGAGCCAGCGGGTGATGACCACGCTTGAGGAAATGTGCCCGCGCGTCGAGGTCTACAGCATCGATGAGGCTTTCTGCGACCTGATGGGCGTGCGGAACTGCCGCGACCTGGCTGATTTTGGCCGGGAGATACGCGACACCGTCCGGCGTAACACCCGGATCCATTGTGGTGTCGGTATCGCCCAGACGAAGACGCTGGCGAAGCTCGCCAATCGCGCGGCGAAGGAGTGGCCGCAGACGGGCGGGGTGGTGGACCTGTCGAACCAGGCGCGCCAGCGGCGGCTGATGGCGCTGATGCCGGTGGAGGAGGTCTGGGGCGTCGGTCGGCGTATCGCCAGAAAGCTGGAGGCAATGGGTATTAAAAATGCTTTGCACCTCTGTGATACCGATATCCGCTTTATCCGCAAACACTTTAACGTCGTGCTGGAGCGCACCGTGCGCGAGCTGCGCGGCGAGCCCTGTCTGGAGATCGAAGAGTTTGCCCCGGCGAAACAGGAAATCGTCTGCAGCCGGTCATTTGGGGAGCGAATCACCGATTATGAAGCGATGCGCCAGGCTATCTGCAGCTATGCGGCGCGCGCGGCGGAAAAGCTCCGTGGCGAGCATCAGTTCTGCCGGTACATTTCGGTGTTTGTGAAAACGTCGTCGTTCTCTGCTGAGCCGTATTACGGCAACCACGCCGGGACCAAATTGCTGACGCCCACACAGGACACGCGCGACATTATCGCCGCGGCGACGCGCTGCCTCGATGCGGTCTGGCGCGACGGCAACCGGTACCAGAAAGCAGGTGTGATGCTGGGTGACTTTTTCAGCCAGGGCCTGGCGCAGCTGAACTTGTTTGATGAGAACGCGCCGCGCGCTAACAGCGAGGCGCTGATGTCACTGATGGACAAACTCAACCAGCAGGGGCGGGGAACCCTGTATTTTGCGGGGCAGGGCATCCAGCAGGCGTGGCAGATGAAACGTGAGATACTGTCGCCCTGTTACACGACGAGGTTGAATGATGTGCCAGTAGTAAATGCAAGTTAATAAAAAGCTTGCCTCGAGTAAATACACCTCGGTACATATAAAAAACGGCCTAATCAGGCCGTTTTTTATATCTTTCGCGATTTACTAAAGTGTAGGGGCTTTAGCGGACGGGCTGGCAGGCTGTGGTGGGTAGGTTTCTTCATACATAGCCTTTGCTTTTTCAAGACCTTTTTGAGCCATAATCAGCACTGCTTCGGCGTCGGCCTTAGGGTAGTCATCATCAAGATTATAATCCGCCCATTTCCGTTGGATGTGCAGATGCTTAAGCAATGTTCCTAACGAGATGAGTTTCATTTTATCAAAAGGCTCATTACCCATAAGCCATGCACTATCAATGAGATAGTCTCTTACGGATCTATGGGTAGCTGGGTCAGGGCCTTTCTCTAGTTTCGAGCATACCTCATGATAGAGGCCGTAGTATGCTCTTCCGACAGCATTTCTGTACCCGATTTCATCGCCATGAGCTATGCATTTCACAGCAAAGTTAAAAAAGTCTTGCCCGTTAACTGTCACGGCGTTGCTCCATGCCATCCATATCGCTGCGGAACCAAGAAGTAAAAGGCAAAGAGCGATACTCCTCGGAAGACAATAAGCAGAGCATTTCGAGATTCAGCTCTGCTAGAATCTCGGGATCATCAGTTTCTGCGCGTACAACGAAAGCGTTGTCTAAATCTTCATTAACAAAATAATGAACACCAATGCAGTTGATCCCATGTTTGTTGGCAATACCTTCTGCCGCATCACACAGTACTTGGATTTGATTCGAAGAAAGCGTTGTGGCCTGCTTGAATTTTTCAACCTGTGCAATCATAAATGCCCCTTGATCCTTCAATTCTTGTTTTTCTTTTCCGTCACAGAGCGCAGCGAGCTTCAATGTATAGCGACGGATGAGCTTAACATCGCCTATACAGTAAGCCGCGTTCCTGGCAATGCGACGCATGGTAGGTAAACAGAATTGTTCTTCCAAGCGGAAGATTTCCATTCTATGGAAATAGTTATGAGCGCTTGAGCCAATGTAAGCTAGGTAGTTAAGTGCAATCGTGCCGTCTTCAAACTTTAGCGCATCATTGAACCATCGAACGGCTGCATCAAAGTCGCCTTTTGCGGCATAAAGGAGGGCGCTAAGATAAGCTTTTTCCTCGCCATGCAGCGCGGCGATAATCTTTTCAAAGTTATCAACAGCTTCCTGTTCGATCACCTCTTTACGGTTTATGTATGACCATAAAGTACTGTGAAGTTCGTTTGCTTTCGTCTGTGCCTGAGCTGACATGCTAGACCTTGTAACTCATTAAAAAAGAACAAATAAATTGTTCGGATGTCTTGGCGTAAGCCTTTATATGTAGGCGCAGAGTGTACCACTCTGCTACAAACTGTCACTCCGAAAGTGATTGTTTTCGTGCTCAACCCACATATAAAAAATGATAGTCGACGAATGTCACCTTTTGTAATCGGCAACGGAAACACAAACTTTAGAAGTTGGTTCTGGGGGATGATCAGCTTTCTGAGTAACCCATCCTATTTATATCTATGTGAATAATAACAATTAGATACTAAATTGAATGCAGGCAAAAAAACAACCACAATGCGCGGCTTTTCGAAGTTAGTGTGTCCGACAAGCCGTTGAGTTCCGACTCTGCCTCACTGTGATTAAGAGATTAATCAATCATATAGCGAATTTGTTGCGCTACCGCTTTTATCTGGTTTTGCAGGTGTGCACCAAAAGGCATTGTAGGAAATTGAGCCTCAGGAACAAGCCATTCAATTGGATAACCTTGCTCATCTACGATGTATAACCCCGGATCACCCAAATGCGACTGTTGAAATTCAATAACATTTTTAACATGCTGGACAGCAGATTCGCGGGAATACTGGGACGTTACGATAAGTATTGCCGCTTTTTCAGCTATAAAATCGTACATGCCTTGACGATACTCTTCTTCCATTTGCTCGGTGATGTAGTCTGCTGCCATACGTACCTCTGACTTTAGCGAAGAAAACAAGTATAAGAAGACAAAAAAGCCCGCAAAAGCGGGCTTTCATAACACTACGAGCCGCGGCTCCTGTGCGTATCCTTTTTTGTCCCTTGGGTGTCCGGTCACCGTCCGGGTTAAGTAGCTAAGGCGCTGTTTTTTAAGCTTCTGTCCTGCCACTGTCCATGTATATTTGGTGGAGCTGGCGGGAGTTGAACCCGCGTCCGAAATTCCTACATTCTTCTGGACGCTAAAGAAAAACAACCACTTATCTTATTAATCAGCTATTTATATGACAATGGTTAACAAGCGTAACCAACGGTTACAGTATTCGGTGGACAAAATGTGGATCACACGTCCAAAGCTGACAAGGGGTTTTTGGTTACCGCGTCCTCAAGATGTGTGGGCGCAAAGTGAGCGTAAATCATTGTCATTTTGATGTCAGAGTGGCCGAGAATGTCTTTTAAAACTAATATATTGCCGCCATTCATCATAAAGTGGCTGGCAAAGGTATGTCGTAGCACGTGTGTACACTGGCCTTCCGGTAAATCGATTCCAGCTTTTTGTATGACTCGCTCAAAAGTTTTTCTGCACGGAGTAAATAAGCGCCCCCGCTTTTTTGGTATTTCATTATAAAGCTTTTCAGAAATGGGTACGGAGCGAACTTTTTTATTTTTCGTATTACGATATGTAATTCTATATGGAGTAACCTGAGCGCCTTCGAGGTTTTCAGCCTCGCTCCATCGCGCCCCAGTTGCTAAACATATTTTAGCAACCAATAACACGCTTGAACTATTAGACTCATTGAGATATTCAAGCAATGTCTTGATTTCGGCTGGATATAAAAACGAAACCATTTTTTCATCCACTTTAAAAGTAGGAATGCCAGCCAACGGGTTAGGGAGTTGCCAGTGCCCTAATTTTTTTAGTGTGCCAAATACGGCAGATAAATTTCGCTGTTCATGGTTGACTGTTTGTGGTTGGATTGGCATGCAGCGACCTGTAATATCTGGTATCTCGCCTTTAAGTCGCCCCTCACGATATTCACTGAAATCTGCTGCCGTGATGTTAGAAGCGATGGGATCACCCATACCTGCACAAATAGCTTTAAGTTTTGACATCATTCGGTTTGAATCAGACAGTGTTCTACCGTAAAGGTCATACCACAAATTAATCAAATCTGATAAGCGTCTATTATCCTGCTTTTCGCCTAGCCAAGGCTTATCCTCTAATTCAGCATTAATGAATTTTTCATAGGCCAGCGCTTCACCTTTAGTGACAAATTTCTTTCTTATCCGCTTTCCTTTTACGCCATTAGGGCGCAAGTCGCATAGCCATTCGCCAGAATCAAGCTTTCTAACAGTCATTACTCGTTTACCATATAAATCGCTACTACCTTACCCAGTAAATTCACGTCTGCGACTTCACAGTCTATAGGGTATTTGCCCCAGTCAATTCTGAGCTTGTTACCAGGTAAGAGCGAAACATCCTTAACGCTTTTTGCGCCAGAGTATTCAATCAAGAATCGTCCATCCGTAACTTGATAGTCTGCAATATCAACAAAGTAATTTGTTTTCACATCTGTAATGATTTGTAGTTCTCCTTTGTAGTCAGGAAGCATAGCCTTATCGCAGATGAACGATGCCTGGCGAAGCAAATTCCCACCTTCGATTTTATAAGCAGAAACGCGCTTTATATCACTCGCTACTGGATCAAATTTGACGCCTTCACCAGTAGTCAACCAGTAAATAGAAGCCCCTGTTTCTAAAGCACAAAGCAAGACTAAATCAGCCGGGAAATTGTCTCTCATTATGCGCGTGCTAAGTGCACTTGCTGACATGCCTAAGTAATTCGAAAGCTGTAGTCGTGATGTGAATCCGTATGCCTCACAGATGCGCTCAACAGCTTCACGTGCACCCGTTTTGATGTTGTAAGTTGTCATTTTTGTAGTTCGCAATGGTTGACAAACGACAACATGAGCAATAGTCTTTGCATTGTTTCGTATGTAGACAATTGAATGTGTCGAATGTGGTTGGTTAACAATCGTTGCCACTGGATGACAAAGGTGACAACAAATAGGAGATTTTGCCTTATGCGTGTAAGCGCTGCAACAGACAAAGCTAAACGCCCAGTACTGGGTGTAAGCCATACCAAAGATAACGATGCACGATGGATTCCTCTCAAAACTTTTTGTGACCGCGTAGGCATTAGAGTTCGCACGGGCCGTTACTGGTACCAAATCGGACGCATAAGAATTCGACCAAAAGTGAAGCCAAAGGATCATGTTTGGGTTGATTGGTACGCATGGCAAGAAGGCAAGTAATTGTCACGTTTGGTTAACGTGCCTTGAAGGCTAACAGTTAGGAAACAGTGATTCATGTACGATTATAAAGTTTCTGTACGCAACTACTTAGATGCCGCATGTCGTGATTTTGTGCAGGCTCATAACATCACTGCGGTTGCTAAGGCCGTTGGTATGCATCCGGCTACATTGCGCCACAAACTTAACCCGGAACAGCCTCACCAGTTATCGCTTTCTGAGCTTATAGCGATCACTGATTACACCGAGGATTCCCGGATTCTTGATGGCCTGCTGCGTCAGATTAATTGTCAGCCATCCGTTCCCATCAATAACGCGACGCCGGGAAACATGCAGCTTTGCGCGCTGACCGCTGCGGCCAGCGTGGGGGCGATAGCCGGTGAGGCTGTATCAACTGAGCACATGAGCGCCGCGCGCCGTAACCACATCCTTGATAAAGCGCGCGATGCTATACGCAGCCTTTCGCTGCTTGCTTACACGGTTGAAAACCGTATCCATTCCGCGCCCGTCCTGGCCGCTGCCGTCGATATCGTAACCGGCAGCGCTACCGGCCTGATGTAAGGGGAACGCTATGCGACCTTTCGTTTCTTATCTGACCGAGCAGTCACCCAGCCCGCAGCTGAATGCCTTTAGTCACGGCTGGATTGAACTGCCGAACGGGCAGCGCTGGAACCCGGCGACCCGTTACAAATTCACAGGTAAAAGCCCGCGCCGCCCACTGTGGCGACGTTTACTGAATATCAAAGGGGGTAAGCGTGGCTGACGGTCTGGTGTGGTGTGAGCGTATGCGCAAGCAAATTAATCCCAGCCATTCCGCCGCGGCAGATTTTTGGGATTCCTTACAGCCTGAATGGCGCGGTGTGGTTCTTCATGCGGCGGCGATTTCCGGCACCTGTGAACTTAAAGCCACACTGGCGAAGTGCAACTGGCGTGAGCTTTATGCGCGTGTCGGCGTTCGAGGGATGGTGCAAATTCGCACCGGTATTCAGCAGGCGCGCAACATGTTCGGCGGCTTTGGCTCGCTGCGTCGTGATGATTTTGTACCCCGTACCGCTAACCGCAAGGCAAAGCCGTGTGTGCCGGTTAAGAACGGCCCGGAAATGGTTATTGCGCCGCAGATACTCCAGATAATGGAGCAGCGCGCGCAGCTGCATAACAACACAGGAAACTGAACAATGACGATTATCGCGGTAGAAAAAGAGTGTTTGATGCAGGAAATGGAAGCATGGCGCGTGCCGATGAATTATGTGCGTGCCTTTACTGCTAAAAGTACCCAGACAGGCGGCCTCATTGGCCTTGACCTGTTTTTCTTCAACGACACGGAGCATCTGATCAGCCCTCGCCACTGGCTGGCCATACAGGCGGCGTTCTGGTGTTGCGCTTACCGTGAGGCAGAAGGGCGGGAAGCGCAGATTGAGGCTCTTGCTGGCGTAAGGGCCATATTTTACACGGCGGGCGCGCTGGGCGTCGGCGAAATAACCGCAATGATCCAGGCGTGGTGGCGCGCGGCTTATCCGGTTCACCTGGTGCCAGCCCCGAACCATTCAGCTGCCGTAACTCCTCCCATTTTTCATTAATTAACCCGGTAATGCACAGGCCACCCATGGCGTGGCCGGGCATTCCTTTGCCTTGAGGAAACCCAAATGAAAATGATTCGTCAGGATTTAAACACCACGACGCCAGCTGTCGACATGCTGGCCATGCTGGCTAAAGCTACGCAGGAAGGTAAGGCCGTCGCCGCCGATTTGTGTTCCACCCGTCTGGATAAACTGGCGACCTTTGCCGCTAACGAAGGCTTAAGCGCTGCTGAAATTGTGGAGCTTATCCGCGAAGAAGCTGCCGCCATTACAAGCCAGGGTGGTGCAGCATGGCAGTAAAGACACCACTAAAATGGGGAGTCGGTTCTAACGAGAAGATGCACGGTCAATATACTCCTGACTCAAAAATACAGAGTCGTAATCCTTCAAACCCATTCCGTAGTCCGATGCATCTACAAGATCCAGAGACAGGAGAAATTCACGTGCTGCAACGTATTCACCCAGTCCATCACACGTGAGGGCTCTGTAAAAAACATTCTCGTTGCAAATAAGGATTTTGTATGGAACTCCGGGAAGGGATTCCTGCTGTTTTTCAAGCCATGCAGCGATGGCTGAATCGTATGAGGGCAGTTTTAAGCCGTCTTTCATCTTGAATAATTTATGTTGCATCGCAGTACCTTTTTACTCTCAATTTTGCGTGAGGCTACACAACCAATGGCATGTAATCAAAGAGAAAATATACAGAAAATACACGATGGCAAAGCAGCCAGTGTTACCCATGAACTGATCACTGTAGGCGGTTAATCGTGAGTGATAATGTTTTGTCGGTAGGAAACCATCATGCTGTAGATACCTGGCGGCGTGAACATTTCGCGCGTGGTGTGCCGCGTGATGTAACACTGACAGAGCGTAAGCTTTGGCAGACCAATCCCGCCGATCATGATTTCCGCGCGCAGTATCTTCACGAAATGCCCGACTGGTTAGCCGGGTATTTCGGCCAGCGTTATGAAGCCCTGTTTAATGGCCGCGACGGGCGTCGCCGTGCCAATACTTTTTTGCGCCAGACCATTGGCCAGAATGTATTGCCACGTCTGCGCAAAGTATCAGAGCGCTATCGTATGCGCGCAGATGAAAACGATCTGCCTTTCGGTAAGGCGCTGGCGCGTCTGCCTTCCCTTGACCGCCGGGAGGTCAAAGAGCTTTCTGCGAAGGTGGCCAGCTGGATGGCGCAGTCGTTTTATGAGTTCACCGACACACTCAAAGGCAAGCCCAAAGACGAAAAAGAAATGCGCCAGCGTACGTATGATGCATATATTCGGCTTTCTGACCTTGCCACATTCATTGGTTTTACAGCGCCCTACTGGGCCACTTTCAAGGCTGACAAGCTGACCACTCGCCAGGCGGAATGTGGTCTGCTGCGCATGATGGCCCCGGCGTGGTGGTACGCGAAGATTAAGCGCGCCCGCGACGTGCAGCGCGAACACATGGCAATTGCCGTGGGGCAGGTGCAGAAGGCGGCCAGTGCTTATGTGTCGCGCGGTGCGCTCAATGAATGGACGGAGCAAAAGCGACGCAACGCGGAGTTTTTTAAGAAGTTCGACCTGATGAATGAGGACGGCGATCGGGTTTCGCTGGCTGATAAGGTTTATGGCAGCGTGGCCAATCCTGCGATTCGTCGCTGCGAACTGATGGTGCGGATGCGCGGCTTTGAAGATATCGCAAGCGAAAAAGGCATGGTGGGCGATTTCTACACCATCACGGCACCGTCACGTTATCACTCTGTACACAGCAAGGGCGGCTTTGTGTCGCAATGGAATGGCTGTAATCCGCAGGACACCCAGCGTTACCTCTGCGGCGTATGGGCGAAGGCCCGCGCTGCGCTTTCCCGCGCTGGCATTCACGTTTTTGGCTTCCGTGTGGTTGAGCCGCACCATGACGGCACACCACACTGGCACATGCTGCTTTTCATGCGCCCGCAGGATGTTGATGCGGTGCGCGATATCATTTGCTATCACGCCCGCATCACCGACTCAGAAGAACTGAATACACCCGAAGCGCTTAAGGCGCGTTTTTTTGTTGAGCCTATCGATCCGGAAATAGGGTCAGCCACCGGCTACATCGCCAAATACATTTCAAAAAATATTGATGGCTTTGCCCTCGACGGTGAAAAAGACAGCGAAACCGGCGAGAGCCTGCGCGATATGGCTAAAGCTGTAAGTGCCTGGGCATCCCGCTGGCGTATCCGCCAGTTTCAGCAGATTGGCGGCGCGCCGGTGACGGTCTGGCGTGAGCTGCGCCGTTTGCGTGGTCAGCAACTGGCCGATCCGCATATGGATGCTGTTTTAGCTGCGGCGGATATCGCCAGCGACTGGGCATCGTATACGGAATTACAGGGTGGGCCACTGGTGGCGCGCCGCGATCTCGTTGTGCGTCTCGCATATGAAATTACCGAACAGGGCAACGAATACGGCGAGGATGTGCAGCGCGTTCAGGGCATCTATTCCCCGCATGTTCAGGGGTCGGAAGTCGCCACGCGCCTGGTGAAGTGGGCGATTGTGCCGAAGTTGGCCGAAGCGTCAGCGGAGGCTGGTTTTTCTGGCGGCGCAGCCGCCCCTTGGAGTTCTGTCAATAACTGTACGGGGGGGATCCGCCGACGATTAACGATAGAGCTACAAAATCGCGGTTTTGATGGCAGCGATTTGGAAATTGATGCGCTGTTAAGGGGCAGCAGTCTGGCGCTGGGGTCCGGAAAATCACTCATCTACCGAAAAGGGCGGTTGCAGGAACGGATGCCACAGCCCCAAAATGAAACCTGGCCTGGATGGTCATAGTCTGTTTTGTCAGTGGCAGGCTCTTAAAATGCATCTGCCGCCGGATATCATCTGGTTTAGTGCCGCCTCGAAAGGAGAAGATTAAGGATGAGTAAGCGTGAAGATATAGTGGATGGTAAGCTCAGCGCTAGTCTGAAATATGGACTTATCTATACGGAAGTTCTGGGCTGGATTGATTTAGGACATGCTCAGGGAAATGATATACGGAAGCTATTGGCGCAGTTCGAGGCAGGTGAAGCCTCAGGGCAAAAAGAATATGACGTAACCTATTCCCAATCGATGGTTGATCCCACCAGGACCAGGAAAATGGGGAAGTTTCTTAAGTGGACTATAAAAAGCGGTCGGACATATAACGAGCGGTTGAGTATCGCCCTTGCAATGATGATGGCTTTAGCGAAGAAGTTTGAAGGGCTTCAGGATTCTTTCATTATCAGTCTCTTTACTGATAGCGGTTTCAGTGGCGAGGATTTGGTTTCTGATTTGCTGGGGTTTTACCGCGTGGTATCCATAGAGAATCCTTTTGATTTGCTGCGGCCTGTCAGCAAAGAGGCTGCGTTAATGCGTTGGGATTATTATGGAAAAATAGGTGACTGGAAAAACAAAGGCTTCACCCCGTGGCTTTTCCCTGATCCAGAGAGGTTTCGTAACGCTAAACCCCACAAAGGGTATCTCCCCAGCTTCATGCGTACCATTATGCCGTGGAATGATTTCCGCTCAGGTATTGTTAAAATCAATACTATGAACGGTAATTACATGGATAAAGCAAAAGGGGGCAGTCTGCCTTATGCATAAAAAGACCAAAATCCTTCTAAGCCTGGTAGTGCTGTTATGTGGCTTTATCATTTACGCAATTCCGTTTATAAAAATGGAGTTCGCAGAGAGTGCTCATTACACAGAAAAGGACTCTCGCGAATACAGCTTCTATACGCCCGAAATTTTGCAGGAAATGCCACGGATTTCCGAGAAATATGAATTCATTTTCATGAATGTTACCGGGCCCGCCGCTCATGTAAATGTGGTTAAGTTTTATGGCACTATGGATACTACGAAGGTTGATGAATACCTGTTAAACAAAGGGTTTGAGAAGCAAGACAAGTGCGATATCAAAGCGACTTGTTGGCATGGCAGCGATCCTCAAGAAACCATATATGTTAACAGCCCCCCAGGCGAAAACATGGTTATCGTTCAGGTAGTAAACGATTTTTCGTAACGAGTATTTTTCAGTAATAAATATACAAAAAGCCGCAATTTTGCGGTTTTTTTGTGCATCTGATGGTTCAAGACTTAAGCAAGCTGCGGTGAAGTTAGTCGGCCAAAGCTCTTGTAAATACAGAGATAGTTTCAAAACGAAATCATTGTTTACAGGTGTTTTTAAGGTAATATACTGTTTATATGTACAGTGTTTTATGGAAGGGAGGGGCCGTGCGGGATCTGTTGTTAGAAACTGTGGAATTACAGCGCATCATCTTGTTTACGAAGTTAGTAGCGAGCGGTGATTGTACACATAGTGAGAAAGAGCTGGCGTTACAGTGGCTGGGCGAAATGACCGGTTCGCTGGAAAGAAACCTTGATAAGTACCGTTTAGATAAAGAAAACCCCCAGGAAAGGGGGTCTTATAACTCACACAGCAGGCGCGGCTTTCAGTAAGTCCAGCGCCATTTGTTTTTGATCCGGCGACAGAGCGCTTAAGATCTTTTGCACCATCGCGTCGCCGGTTTTCGCGCTTGGGCTGAGGGTGTGTGAGAACGTCAGATTCATTACGAAAGTATGGCCACACTCCACGTCAGCACAGGCGCAGTAAATATCTGATATCTGCCGGTGCTTCCGGTTAGTTTTACGAATAACAGCCTTAGAGCCGCACTCCGGGCATTCGATTTTTAAAACGCGCATATTCCATGCTCCAGCTGCCAAAATATGCCTGGATTTTAACCTTTTTTGCATCATCATGCACCTTCCCGGCCCGCTTCCAGGTAGCTTAAATCAAAATTTAGCTGAAGGCGTTCCGGCACCTCCGGATCGGTATTTACCGCCTGCATGAACCGGCGCTGAATGGGGGCCACCTCGTTCTTTTTATACGTTCTCTCTGCTTTCTCAACGTCGCCCAGACCGGCAGCATTTTCCGGGATGATACCGGCGAGCCCTGCCGGGAACCGGTGGGCGTTCAGCACGTCCTGCGCACTGATGTTTTTCACGCTGGCAAACTCGTCCTTTGCGGAAATATCCCCCATCTGAATAAACTGCACGCCTTCTTTATCGCCGCCCGGAATGTTCACCAGTATGGTTGAAAAGTTGCCAATGCCTTTGCTGTCACGTAGCTGGCGTTCGATTTCTTCTTCCATCTCATCGGTCAGGCTCGGATCGCGCGTGTAGAGAATGCCGCCGGTATGCGCGCCGTTGTGGTAATAGCGGCGGCGAAAAATCACCGCCTCACTATTCAAGAGGGCGGAGTGAATGCCGCCGATGTAATCCGGCAGGCCATAGATGTGCTGCTGCGGGTCATACATCTTGATGAAAATGATGTCGTCCCGCGGGTAAACAATTGGCTCGCCATCCTGTAGCACGACAAATTCACCGGTTTTGCGGCGGCGGGTGTAGAGCCCCGGCAGCGGTGCCAGGCCGATCACGTCACCCCAGCCGTTGCGCACCTTCAGGATGGCCACGTCGCCGAACGTCAGAAAATCAAAGGCGCCAGCCTCCATCTCATCGCGCGACAGACCGCCGCCCTGATAATCAGCCAGAACCATGTTTTTGCGTGCATGAATGATGCCGCCGTGCTGGCCGTTCAGGTTAATAAGCTGCGCCAGCGCCAGCCGGTCAATCGGCAGCGTGTAGTGTTCGGCGTCATTGTCATACCACACATCGCGATAATCTGTGCCGGTGGTCAGTACGGGTTCGGGTTTGCCGAAGCGCAGAATGCTCATGCTGCGCGCCGGTTTGCTGCTGTCCTGGCGCTTTGCGGCGCGGAATTTCTTCTTACTCATGCGGATTGTCTGAGCCTCCAACGCGATTTTGGTCGGTTTTCATAGTTAAGGGGTTCGTTATGCAGGGCGTGCGCGATGGCCCAGAACGCCTCGGCGTGTCCGGTGTCCGTGCTGCGATCTGCGACAAAGGTCATGGCGCCACCGGCCTGCGTGGTGGTGCGGCGGATGGCCATAAAGCTGGCCGGAATTTCTTTCAGCTCCTTATCCCACTCAATGCGCTGGCTTTCCACCACGTCAGCGGCCTTGAGTACCAGCTGATTTTTGGTGTTGCGGTCATAGCGGATTGGCACGGCGACGCGCAGCGCAAAATGCTGAATGTTGTCGAACACGCCCTGACCAATGCCGGTTACATCAACGCCCAGATAGGTGAAGTTGTATTTTTTGAAAAGCTGCTCAATCTGCTTGGCCTGCCAGCGGAAATTCATTCCTTTCCAGTTGAACACCCGCAGGACGC
The DNA here is from genome assembly GCF_001277235.1 of Cronobacter dublinensis subsp. dublinensis LMG 23823. Classification (NCBI taxonomy): domain Bacteria; kingdom Pseudomonadati; phylum Pseudomonadota; class Gammaproteobacteria; order Enterobacterales; family Enterobacteriaceae; genus Cronobacter; species Cronobacter dublinensis. The sequence goes on along the minus strand of NZ_CP012266.1, from coordinate 3,438,445 downwards.
GGAATTTCTCACCTGCAAACAGCGGCGGGGCGACAATCACAAAGCAGGAAAAATCACCGCTGCGGGCCGGGTCAAAGCCGCCCCATACTTCCCTGTCACCAAAGGGGCGCATCGCGTCGGGTTTATGATCCTGCCAGGTCTCGGTTTCCACCGCGCAGGCTTCCAGGTCGCCATAGCTGAAAACGGAATCCTTACTGTCCACGAAAACGCACATGTAGAGCATGTTGAACGTGGTCGGGTTGTAGCGGTTACGCAGCTTGTCGATGTTGGCCAGGTTGAAGCCGCCCGCAATGGCATCTTCCATCGTAATGACGTAACGCCACTGGCCATCTGGGCAAAGGCGGCCGCCATCGCGCATCTCATCAAATGATGGAAACTGAACGGCGGCGCGTTTCTTGCTGCCCTGTTTCCATTCCTCACCCGTCCAGAACGGATACGCCTGGTGTGTTTTGGCGGAAGGCGTGGAAAAGTAGGTGGTGCGCCATTTGTCATGGGTGGCCATCGCAGAAGCGACTTCATTAAGCCGCGCGAAGTTAGGCACCCAGAAATATTCGTCACAATACAAATGACCACTGTATGACTGTGCGGTGTTTTTGTTGGTGGACAGAAAGCGCAGCTCGGCGCCGTTGCTTAATCGGATCGGGTTGCCGGTGAGCGTGACGCCGAAATACTGCTCCGCGATGTTGACGATATAGGAGCGGAAAACCTCTGCCTGGGCTTTTGACGCGGAAAGGAAAATCTGCGGATCGCCCGTCAGCACGGCGTTTTCAAACGCCTCAAACGCAAAGTACCAGGTGGCACCAATCTGGCGGCTTTTAAGGATGTTGCGCACCTGCTGGCCAATGTTGGCGCGCAGGTGTTTCTGATACCCGAAAAGGTGTTCATCCGCCCAGGCGTTAAAGTCGTCCTCTGACAGCCCGGAAATGTCATTCTTTTTGTATTTGCGTTTGCGCTTTGGCTGGTCGTCGTCGCTCTCGTCTGCGGTCGCAGCTGCACGCGCGACGCCCTGGCTGGTTGCCAGCTTCTCTTTATGCTTGTTGCTCTGCGCCCGCAGTTTAGTGGCGTGCGCGATCAGCATGTCCATCTCTTTTAAATCCAGGTCGGTTTTGTTATCCCGCCCGGCAAGCAGCTGATAGCGGCGCTCAATCGCATCCTCTGTGCTTTCCATGCTGAGTAAATCCGCCCAGCTGTATTTTTCCGCCCAGTAGTAAACGATCCGCGCATTCGGCAGATTTAATTCTGATGCTATTTCTTTTGGCGTATAGCGGCGCAGGTAAAGCGAGCGTACAACGCCTTTTAATTCGTCTGAGTATTTAGCCATAGCCTTTATTATGCCTGCGCCTTTTTTATAAAACGGTGCCGTCAGTTCGTACTTATTCGGGAAAGGCGTTATATCCGAACTGATAAGAATAAAGCGGCGTGCGGCGTCGGGTTTATTTCGTAATAATTCATTCTGCAACATGATGGCAGGCAATCAGGGGGGATATGTCGCAATCGCATTTACGCACTGACTGGCTTTGCATCGCAACGGAAGGAGATACGGTTGATGGCCGGGAATTAAAAAGGCAGTGGCTGGTTGATGCTGCTGAAACTTATAACCGGCAGTGGTACGGTGCATTAATCTGGCCCGAACACGAAAAGAACTGCGGAAACTTTGGTGAAGTGCTGGATGTAATGGGGGAGGAAGGGGAAGACGGGTTATATCGCCTTTATGCCCAGATACGGCCCAATGCTTACCTGCTCGAAGCGAACCGCTATGACCAGCTTATCTATTTCTCTGTGGAACTGACGCCAGACGGCAACTTTCGCAATACGGGCCGTACCTATCTGGAAGGGCTGGCGGTGACTGACAGACCGGCCAGCGTGGGAACAACCCGGCTGCGCTTTAACAGGCGCAAGGTCAATAAAGCAGGTTATTACGGATGTGTAATTACCCGCGACGGTAAATTTATTCAGGAAAACGAAATGAAAAATAACTGGCAGTCTTATTTTGGTCTTAAACCGAAAACGAAAAACTTTGCTGAGGGCGATGAAACGGAAACCCCATCAGGCGACGATCAGCTTAATGTGCTGGCTAATGCCGTCAATGAACTGGAAGGCCGTGTGAGTGTGGTCGAAACCCAGTTGAAAGAATTGTCCGGCGATATGGACAAGGTGGCCGAAGTCATGGATACCGAAGATTTCGCGCGCCTGCGCGATAACCTCGGCACCATTCTGGCGAATTTTGGCAAGCTGGACGAAAAAATCACGAAGCTGCCGAAACGTAATTTCGGCCAGCAGGATAAGAAGCCGCGTTTTAACGTGCTTTAATTTCGCCTTCGTTCCTGTAACCGGGAATTAATTTATATCGCGTTAACGCGAGGGAACATTATGCAACTTAATCAACGTGCGCGTGATCTCATTGGCGCATATTCGGCGGCACTCTGCCAGGGCTATAACGTCCAGCAGACCGACCGTTATTTCTCGCTGACTGACCCGAAAGAAACCGCGCTGCGCCTGGCGCTGCTGGAAGCGGTGGAATTTCTCAACATGATTACCTGCGCGGATGTCGATCAGCTGTCCGGCCAGGTGGTCAGCGTGGGTTCCTCGGCGCTGCATACCGGGCGTAAAGAAGGCGGTCGCTTCATGCGTAGCGTCGGTGTGGACGGTAACGACTATAAGCTGGTCGAAACCGATTCCTGCGCCGCGCTTAAGTGGGATTTGCTGTCCGTCTGGGCAAATGCCGGTAAAGAGGAAAACGAGTTTTTCAACCTCGTTCAGACCTTCTCTAACCAGGCGTTTGCGCTGGATATGCTGCGCATCGGTTTTAACGGTGATCGCGTGGAAAAAACAACCGATCCGGAGAAAAACCCGAACGGCGAGGATGTGAACATCGGCTGGCACAAGCTCATGAAAGGCTTTGAGGCCGGTAAGCAAATTATCACCGATGCCGTCACGCTGGATGACAAAGGGGATTACCGCTCGCTGGATGCGATGGCCTCCGACCTCATCAACACCAAAATACCGCAGCAGTACCGCAATGACCCGCGTCTGGTGGTGCTGGTCGGCGCTGACCTGGTGGCGGCTGAACAGTACCGCCTGTACCAGAGCGCAGACCGCCCCAGCGAGAAAATCGCCGCCCAGATGCTGGGCAGTACCATCGCGGGCCGTCCGGCCATCGTGCCGCCGTTTATGCCGGGCAAGCGCATGGTGGTAACGCCGCTGAGTAACCTGCACATCTACACCCAGCGCGGCACGCGCCAGCGTAAGGCTGAGTTTGTGGATGACCGTAAGCAGTTTGAAAACAAATACCTGCGCAACGAAGGTTACGCCGTTGAAGTGCCGGAGCTGTACGCGGCCATTGACGAAAACGCCGTGACCATCGGCCAGGTCACTGAGCCAGCGGAGGGCTAACCGATGGCACTTTCACCCGCACAGCGACACAGCCAGCGCATTGCGATGGAACAGCAGCTGCTGCGCCGCGAGGCCGTGGAGCGCGCTGAAAGCCTGCATTTGCAGATTCAGGCGCTGAATAACGACGTTGCCTACGTGCGCAGCCTGCCGACCATCGCAGACCGTGAAGCGTACAAGCGTGATGTGCTGCTGCCGAAATGGGTTCCGACTGTGGAATCGTATCTGTCCGGCGGCCAGGTGTATGCCAATCCGGTTTTTGCGTGGTGCGTGGTGTGGCTGTTTGATGCGGGCGATTTCGAAAAGGCGCTGGCTTGGGCAGATATCGCCATTGAACAGCAGCAGCCGACGCCTGAGGAAATCCGCAGCCACTTCCCGGCATTTGTGGCGGATACCGTCCTGAGCTGGGCGGAAGCCACGGCGGCAGCGGGTGAAAGTGTCGAACCCTATTTTTCGCAGACCTTTGAGAAGGTCACGCAGTGCTGGCGTCTGCATGAGCAAATCACGGCGAAATGGTTCAAGTTCGCCGGGCTGTTGATGCTGCGTGATGACGAAGGTCAGCCACGCGCCACGGCGCTGGATGATGTGGAGACGCTGGAAAAGGCCGATGCGCTGCTGGCGTCAGCAGAAAAGCTTTATAAGCGCGTCGGGGTGGGAACGATGCGTGCGCAGATTGGCGCGCGTATCCGCAGCCTGACGAAGTAACGACTACCGCAAGCCAGGCGGGCGCGGCTGAGGGCAAAACACACTGTGTAATGCGCCGTGGACGCCGGTCAGCCCGCCTTTTTATTCGGGGGATTCATGTTTAACGGCAGGCCGCTGGAATACCAGGATGCACCGCTGACCAATAACGGCTTCTGGCCGGATCTGAACCTGAAAGATTTTCAGGCACAGCGCGCACTACCGCCGGATATCGAGGCGGACACCATCGCGCAGGCGCTGATTGCCGCCGTGATGGAAGTCAATGCGGAGCTGGTCAGCGTGGAGGCCATGCACAGGGCGCAGGGCCATGCGTCGGCAGCGGATGTGCCGGGCGTGATGATGGCAGGCATTAACGGGCTCTGCGCGCAGTACACGAAAGCCGTATTTGCCCGCGCCAAAGCGGATTTGCTGGGCGAGTTTGCCACTATCGGGCGACGTGAAACCCATCCGGGGCAGGAAAGTGACGAAACCCGCGCCGGACTGCTGGCCGAAGCCTCGGTGGCCATCCGGCGCATGAAGGGGCTTAAACGGGCCACGGTGAAAAAAGTATGAAAACGCAGCTGGAATCACTGACCGATTTTTTCAGTGAAAACATCCCTGAGCGCGCCCGGCAGGGCTTTGACAGCGTGATCGATGAGATGCAGGTAGTGCCGGCGGCCAAAGAGATGGGCCTTGACCAGTACCGGCAGGCGCTGATCCGCTACAACGCTTTACTGAGCTGGGAGCGTTTCCCGTATCGCCTCTGCCCGCCGCAGCTGCTGGTTTCGCTGCTGGAAGCCTGGCTGGACGAGTACGGCAGCGAGCTGATGGAGCATATCGGGATTACCGATGCCGATCCGCAGTGGGATGTCACGGTGGAGGATGCGGAAACCGCCACGGTGGTGCTGACTGTGCCACTGGTGGAAGAACTGGTGATCCGCAGGGATGAGAAAGGCGCTATCCCGTTTCGCGGCGAGCGCTGGTCACTGGTTGATCCGGAAATCTGGACGGCGTTAAGCGCGCAGGTGTACGGGGTGGATGAAACCGGCGCACCGGTAGGGCAAGGATGATGTTTGTCGGCGGAGAGCTTAACAAAAAGCAGCTGGCCGATTTGCGCGGGGCGCTGGCCAGTCTGGAGCTGCCGCCCCGAAAGCGTCAGCGTCTGCTGTGGCGTCTTGCGAAATACGGGCTGATCGCCGCGGCAAAACGCAACGTGCGCAATCAGCAGTCACCGGATGGCCAGGCATGGCCGGGCCGTCAGACGAAGCGCAAAGGGAAGATGCTGCGCAACATGCCGAAGCTGCTGCATATCCGGGAAATGCCGGAAATCGACGCGGTGAGGGTTTATCTGGCGGGCGGCGGCTACCGCAACGGCAAAACACCGGTTTCTGCCGGTGCCGTGGCCTGGAGCCAGCAGAACGGCATGAAGATGCGCATCAACCGCAGCGCGCAGCCGCGCGAGGCGACGGCGGGAAAAATGGCCACCATCGCCCAGGCCAAAAAGCTGCGGGCGCTGGGGTATCAGGTGAAGCGCGGGAAGCGGATGAAAAAGCCCACCTACCGCGAGATTACCGAAACGATGCCTTATGCGCAGGCCGGTTTGCTGATCCGCAAACTGACCGGCAGGGCAGCAAAAACAAGCTGGACAATCGACCTTCCCGCGCGTGCCTTTCTCGGCATGAGCGACGAAGAATTTAACAAGGCGCTGGCGCGCCAGCTGCAAGCCATCGGCTTTGGCTGGGATGTGAATGCGCAGGATATCAGGGGGAGAGTATGACCTGGCCAAGTGTGGACGTGAACCAGGTAAACCAGCTACAGGGCGAAACCAGTGAGGTGGAGCGCGTGGTCTTGTTTACCGGCACGGCTAAAACCAATACCGGCAAAACGCTGGCCGTCACCGCGCAGACGGATTTTGATGCGCTGCTGGGTGCCGCCGACAGCCCGCTTAAGCGTGATTTGAAGGCGGCGCAGGCGAACGCGGGCCAGAACTGGTGGGCGTTTGTGCATCCGCTGGCTGCGGATGCCGGGGCGGATGCGTGGGTAAATGCCGTACTGGCCGCGCAGGTGTCGTGTTCCGTGGAAGGCGTGGTGCTTTCGGATGATGTGTCCGACAAATCCGTGATTAACCAGGCCGCCACGCTGCGATCGACGCTGATTGCAAAATATGGCCGCTGGGTATGGTTTGCCCTGGCCGTGCAGGGAATGCAGCCCGACGAAGGGCAGGCGGATTACCTCAAGCGCCTTTCTGAGCTACAGGCCGGGATTGCCGAAAAGGCGGTGCAGCTGGTTCCCCGCCTCTGGGGTAACGAGCCGGGCGTGCTGGCCGGGCGGCTGTGTAACCGTGCCGTGACCATTGCCGACAGCCCGGCGCGCGTGAAAACCGGCGCGCTGCTGAATACTGGCAGCGATGAAATGCCGGTGGACGGCACCGGCGCGGTGCTGGAGCTGGCGACGCTGCGCGCGCTGGAGTCGCAGCGCTACAGCGTGCCGATGTGGTATCCCGATTATGACGGCATCTACTGGGCAGACGGGCGCACGCTGGATGTGGAAGGCGGTGATTATCAGTCTATCGAAACGCTGCGCATCGCGGATAAAGCGGCCCGCCGTGTGCGTCTGCTGGCCATCGGCAAGATTGCGGATCGCTCGCTGAACAGTACGCCGGGCAGTATTGCGGCGCATCAGTCGCTGTTTGCCAGGCCGCTGCGCGAAATGTCAAAGGCCGCTGAAATCAACGGCGTGACGTTTCCCGGTGAAGTGAAGCCGCCGCAGGATGGCGACGTGTCCATCGTCTGGAAAACCAAAAAGCAGGTGGAAATTTATATCGTGGTGCGCACGTATGAAGTGCCGCTGCAAATTTCGATTAGCCTGGTGCTTGATCAGAGTCTGGAGGCCAGCGCATGAGTAAGCGTATTTCCGGTATGTCTTTTGATTTTTACATCGACGGCACGCTTGTCCATGCCGAAAAAATCACGCTCGACATTACCGACAACACCACGGCAGTACAGACGCGGGGCGTGCCGGATGGTTTCGTGGATGGCGATGTGTCTGCCGAAGGCGAAATTGAGTTCAGCATCAAGGCGCTGGCCGTGCTCAAGGGGCTGGCCCAGCGTTATGGCTCCTGGCGCGGTATCCCGCCGGTGGATTACCTCTTTTACGCGAAAGCGGGCGATGAGGAATCAAAGGTGGAGGCGTTCGGCTGCAAGATGAACCTGAGCAGCATTCTGGACATCGATCCGAAGGGCGGCGCGCTGTCCACGCGTAAGGTGAAATACCAGGTCACCGATCCGCGCTTTATTAATATTGACGGCGTTCCGTATCTGGAACCGGAAGCCACTGAAAACCTCATCGGGTAAGGGAAGGGAATGCAGGAATACGAAAAGGGCTTCTGGGCGCTGCTTATCATGGGCGGGCTTATCGCCCTCGGCAAGATGCTGACCAGTAACGAGCCGATCACGGTTCGCCTGGTGCTGGGCCGGGTGATTGTCGGCAGCGCGCTGTCACTGATGGCGGGCGTGGTGCTCTATCTGGTGCCGGATATTCACCCGCTGGCGCTGATTGGGTTTGGTTCGGCGCTGGGTATCCTGGGCTTAAGCGGCGTGGAAGCCTGGCTGCGAAAAAAGGGTATCAGCGGTTTATTCAGCAAGGGAGGCAATTAAGTGACCTTAAGCGAAAAGCAGCAGCTGTTCACCGTGATGGTGGCAAATCTCATCCACTGGACCGAAGAAAAGGGCTATCGCCTGACTTTTGGCGAAGCGTACCGCACGCCTGAGCAGGCGGCGCTGAATGCGAAGAAGGGCAGCGGCATCAGCAACAGCCTGCATACCCAGCGCCTGGCCGTGGATTTTAACCTGTTCATTAACGGTCAATACGTCACGCGCACCGAGGACTATCTGCCGCTGGGTGAATACTGGGAATCGCTGGGCGGCAGCTGGGGCGGGCGTTTTAAAACCAACCCGGACGGCAATCATTTCAGCCTTGAACATAACGGGGTGCGCTGATGAGCCGCGCCGCGCTGGCGGTGATGGTTGCCCTGGTGCTGGCGTTTGCCGGGGGCTGGAAGGCCGCAGGCTGGCAGCGTGACAGCATCGACCTGGCCATCCAGCGCACCGCAGCGGCCACCGGCAAACAGGTGCAGGATGCGGCCAGCAATTCGGGCCGGGCGCTGGAGGAAAAACTGGAGGCTTTACGCAATGCGCCACCGCGTGAAATCCGCACGGAGCTGGTTAAGCCGGTGTTTACCAGTCGCTGTCTGTCTGATGAGTTTGTCAGCATGTACAACGACGCCACCGCCAGTACCGAGCGTGCGTTATCAGGAAAACCTGAAAACTAAATGCAGCACGCAGCTGCCGCGCCTGACCGGCATAACCGGCAGGGATGCGGCGGAATTATTAACCCTTTATCTGGAGCTGTACGGGCAGTGCGCCGCACGCCATAACCAGCTTGTTGACGAAATTAACCAAAGAGAGACGTTATTAAATGGAAAAAATTAAACTTGTCGTGGCCGGTACTGAAATTACTTTTGAACCGAACCAGACCGCCTATAACAAATTCATCAACGAAATGTCGATGGATAATAAAGTCGCCCCGGCGAATAACTATCTGAACCGTATTGTTGCGGCAGAAAGCAAAGAGGCGCTGGCCGAAATTATTAAGCGTCCGGGCGCGGCTTTGCAGCTGGTCGGGAAAATTAACGAGCTGTACGCGCCTGAACTGGAAATTGAAGTAAAAAACTAACAAAGCGAGTCCAGTCGATTGAGCAAAATGGACTCGACCAGTATTTAATTTTACGCCGCCATTATCTGCCGACCGGGCAGGATAATATTGATGATATTGCCGCCGCTATCTGGCTGGATAACCGCTACTGGGAAAATATGTCCGTGGCGGTAGCCAATGGCGTGGGCATCGCTTTTAAAGGCTCTGAATGAAACAGCTGGATTTTACATTAAGCCTTATCGACAAATTAACGCGCCCGTTAAAGCAGGCGCAGAATTCTGTCACGGGCTTTGCGGATAAATCAAAAGAGGCTTTTAAGCGTATCGGCGGCGGCGCGCTGGCCATGTGGGGGGTGGCGGAAACGGTAAAAGGGGCGCTGGGCCCGGCTATCGAAATGTACGACGCCCTCAACGAAGCCTCGGCGCGCGGTGTGGACAGTACGGCACTGCAAACCGTTCAGCGTGATGCGATGCGCTTTTCCATGACCTACGGGGCCAGCGCCGTGGAGTTTGTCAACTCCACCGCTGAAATCAGCGGCGCGATTGACGGGCTGACCAGCACGGATCTGCCGCAGGTGACGAAGGTTGCTAACACGCTGGCTTTTGCGCTGAAAGCCACGTCTGCGGATACGGCGGAATTTATGGGGCAGATGTTCGCCAACTTTCGCAGCGATGCGCAGCGCCTCGGTAACGTGCAGTTTGCCGAACAGCTGGCCGGGAAAATGGCTTACATACGCCAGACGTTTGGCGTGGAAATGGGGGCCATCAAAGACCTGATGGAAGGCGCGCGCGGCGTCGGCACTAACTTCAACATTGGCCTCGATGAGCAGCTGGCCGTGCTGGGCCAGCTTAACCGCACGCTGGGCAGTGAGGCGAGCAGCGCTTATGAAGGCTTTATGACCGGCGCGATCGACGGGGCCAAAAAGCTGGGCCTGTCCTTTACGGATATGCAGGGCAACATCCTGTCCATGCCGGAAATGCTGATGAAGTTGCAGGGCAAGTACGGCAAGAGCCTGGAAGGGAACCTGAAAGCCCAGGCGGAGCTTGATGAGGCGTTCGGTGACAGTTCGGCAGTGGTCAAACAGCTTTACGGCAACGTCGCGCTGTTGCAGCGCAATATTAACGAGCTGGGCGGCGCGGACGGGCTCAAGCGCACGCAGGAAATGGCTGCGAAGATGGTTAAGCCGTGGGATCGCTTTGTGCAAATCCTAAAGGCCATCCAGACCGTCATCGGGTTAACCCTTGTGCCGGTGCTCTATCCGGTGCTGAACCGCCTGGCGGATATGGGGCAGACCTTTGCGCGTTGGATGCAGATTTTCCCCAATATTGCGCGCGTGGTGGGTTATGCCGCGCTGGCCATTCTGGGATTTGCGGCGGCGGGCGCCTCGGCAAACATCATTCTGGGCCTGTCCTCGTTCATTCTGACGGGATTAAAGGCGCTGTGGTATGCCGTCACGCTGCCGGTGCGTCTGTTCACCGGCGCGGTGTGGCTCGCCAGGAGCGCGATTGTGGCCTGGAACGCCATGCTTGGCGTGCTGCGCGGCGTACTGCTGGCCGTGCGCATCGCGGCGGTGCTGGCCGGTGTGGGTATTAACTTCATGAGCTGGCCGGTATTACTCATTATCGGCGCCATCGCGCTGCTGGTCGCGGGCTGCTGGTTACTGGTCAAACACTGGGATGCCATCAAAGCGGCGGTAATGGACACCGCAGCCTTTCAGACGGTGGTTGCTGCCGTTAAATGGGTGGCGGATATGTTCGGGAAAGCCTGGCAGTTTATTGCTGAGGGATGGGAGGCGTTCACAAAACTGTTAAGCGGTTTCTCGCCTGCGGCGGCGCTGGCTGACATGGCCAGCGGTATCGTGAATGTGTTCAGCAATATCTGGTCAACGATTACAGAGAGCTTTTCCAAAGCGTGGAAGTGGATTGTTGACAAGCTGAATAACATTCCCGGCGTGAATATTCCTGTAACCGCTGAAATTAAACAGGTGGACGCTTTAACCGGTGCCGGTGCGGTGCCTAAAAACAGCGCATTTATTTATTCGGGAGCTGCTGCGGCACCGGTGAAAACTGATGCGGCACCGTTAACGGCTAATACGCTTTCAACCGGCGGGCAGGTTAAAAATCTGGATAAAGGCGGCATCAGCAAAACGATAAATAACAACGGCAGAACGGTGACGGATAACAGCCGGAAAATTAACACGGTAAATATTTATCCGAAAGAAACGCTTTCGCCGGGGCAATTAATGGAATGGCAGGAACTGGGCTGATGAGTGATTTATATATCGATTTATTAATTGAGGGGCGCAATTTTACCCTGAATCCCGGTAATGAGCCGGTGCTGTGTAATAACAGCCAGAGCATCGGGCAGGACATTGTTCACGCCATTCTTGAAAGCGGGCTGGCCACGGAACTGGTTGCGGAGCGCAGCCCCACATTGCGCGCCGATATCCTTACCCGCCTTGAGCTGCTGATAGAAAGCGATGAGCGTATTGAGCCCGGCACGGTGCTGGTTAACGAGGAAAACCAGACGCGGCTGTGGATCACTGCCGGTACATGGGATTTCGGGCCGGTATCCGTGAGGGCTGACTTATGACCGAAAAACCGCAGGTGGATTTTGAAGAAGTGGTGAAAGCCAGCGGAATGCCCGTAACAAAAGAGGCGCTGCGCGAGCGTTTCAACGGGATTGTGCAGGAAGAAGGGCTGATCACGAACACGTCGAACATGTCACCGTTCTGGCGGCTTATCACCGCGATTGTGACCACGCCGGTGCTGTGGCTTAAGGATGTGCTGGTCGGCACGGTGCTGGCCAATATGTTTGTGGCCACGGCGTCCGGGCAGATGCTGCGCCTGCTGGCGTGGGCGGTGAACGTCACGGCAAAACCCGCCACGGCGGCGCAGGGCGTGATCCGCTTTTATAAGGCTGACGCCGGGGCCGTGGTGACGGTAAAAGCAGGAACGCTTATCCAGACGGAAAGGATTAACGGCACCGTGTACGAGCTGGCCACCACGGCAGATTTTACCATCCCCAACGGTGTGGCCAGCGCACTGATCCCGGTTCAGGCCACGGCCACCGGCGGCGCGTATAACCTCGCGCCGGGGTATTACCGCATCCTGCCGGTTGCCGTGGATGGTATCAGCCATGCCGTGAACGAAGCCGACTGGCTGACAGTGCCGGGCGCTGATGAGGAAAGCGACGACGAGCTGCGCGAGCGCTGCCGTAACCAGTTTAACCTGGTGGGCAATTACCACACGGATGCGGTTTACCGCTCCATGATTGCCAGCGTGGCCGGGCTGAGTATTGACCGTATTTTCTTTGAGCATGAGGCACCGCGCGGGCCGGGAACGGCAAACGCCTATCTGTTGCTGGATACGGGTGTGACCTCCGATCCGTTTATCGAGGCGGTCAACGACTACATCACCACGCAGGGCTATCACGGCCACGGCGACGATATGCAGTGTTTTGCCATGCCGGAAACCCGGCACGTCCTGGCGGTGACGCTGTATGTCAGAAATCTGGCCAACCTGACCGACGAGGAACAGAGCGTGCTGCGCACCGGGGCCGAAAACCTGATCCGCTGCGCTTTTCGGGAGAACAATGAATTTGACGTGAAGAAAACATGGCCATTTTCGCGTTTCTCGTTTTCCAACCTGGGGCGCGAGCTGCATCGCCAGTTTGCCGCGATTGATTCGCTGGCCTTTTCGCTGACCGATATCGTCAGCGGGCTGAACGTGCCGCGCCTCGATACGCTGACCGTGAGGCTTATGAATGCCTGACTTTATGAAAAAACTGGCCGGGCTGCGCCTGCCTTTCTGGATGAGCGAGGGCGAACCCGCCACGCTGCTGCGTGCTGCGCGGCGATTCTGGACGCTGGTTTATGGGTGGGTGACGTGGCCGGTGAGTCAGTTTGATCCGCTGACCTGCGCCGAACCGCTGTTAAACCTGCTGGCTTATGACCGCGACGTGACGCGCTTTGATGGTGAGCCGCTGGCGCTGTTTCGCAAGCGCGTGGCGTATGCCTTCGTGAACGCCCGCGATGCCGGTTCGGTTGAGGGGTTTATTAATATTTTTGAGCGGCTCGGCATCGGTTATGTGGAGCTACAGGAGCGCCAGCCGGGCATCGACTGGGATGTGATTCTGGTACGTGTCACGGATGGCCAGATTGCGGATAACACGCAACTGATGATCCAGATTATCCGCCAGTACGGGCGCACCTGCCGCCGCTATCAGTTTGAAGTCATTACTTCGGAAAGTCTGGCCATCCGGGCCGGATGGGATCAGGGCGAATACGTGGTTTATCCGGCGCAGCTGAATGGCGCCGGGGCCGCAGGCGCAACATTCAGCGCGACGTTATAGGGAGTTTTATGTCACAGACAGTAATCACACTGGCCTTTGAGCAGTGGAAAGCGAAGCAGGGCGTGACGGGTGAAGCCATCCTGCTGGATGAATTTGTGTTTGCAAACGTGCCGGGGCTTAACCCTGATGCGCCGATCAGCCGCAGTGAAACGCTGCCACCGGCGGCGCAGATTGTTCACCGGCAGGCGGTCAGCCGCAAGGGTGTGGTGAATGAAAATGCCGTGGTGCATTCCGTGGTACTGGGCGCGGATGTGGGCGATTTCTCGTTTAACTGGATTGGCCTGATGAACAAGGCCAGCGGCACGCTGGCAATGATTGTTCATGCGCCGGTGCAGCAGAAGCTGAAAACGAAAGCGGGCCAGCAGGGCAACGTGCTCACGCGCTCTTTTCTGATGGAGTACAACGGCGCGCAGGCCGAAACGGGCATTAACACCCCGGCGGAAACCTGGCAGATTGATTTTACCGCGCGCCTGGCCGGGATGGATGAGCGCCAGCGCCTGGAAAACATCGACGTATTCGGCGCGGCGGCGTTTATGGGCGATGGCTGGCTTGTCGGCAAAACCGGTACACAGTATTTCGTGACGCCTGGCACCGGTTATGTGCAGGGGCTGCGCGCGCAGCTGGCTGCCAGCCAGAACATCACAGTGACCACGAAGCCGGTTAAGGTCTGGCTTGATGTGAGCTGGGAAGGTTCGCTGGTCAGTGCCTGGCAGGTAAAAAGCAAAGTGACCGTGGCGGCAAATCTTGCCGATTACGTGCAGAACGGGGTGCAGCATTACGTGTTTGCGCTGGCCAGTATTGATGCAAGTGGCGTGATTACTGACCTGCGCCCGAAAGGTTCGCTTGCGGGGCAGGATGCCAGCGATGCCATGAAAAAACATGAGCAGTCGCGTAACCATCCTGATGCGACGTTAAACGCGAAGGGCTTCACGCAACTGAGTAGCGCGCTGGACAGTGAAGCGGAAGATAAAGCCGCCACGCCGAAAGCGGTTAAGGCCGCGAATGACAACGCCAGTGGCCGCGTGCCGTCCGGACGCAAGGTTAACGGTCGCGCCCTGAGCGAAGATATCAGCATCACCGCGCAGGATATTTTTAACGGGCAGTCGGTAAGCATCGGCAGTGCGGCAGACCTGAACGCATACACCGTGCCGGGGCTGTATTACCAGCTTGCTAATTCGCAGGCGGCTAACGGAAAGAATTACCCGGAGCCGGTCGCGGGTTCGCTTGAGGTCTATAAGCACGCCGGTATTACGCAGATTTACCGTATTTACAACAATTCCCGTGCGTACATCCGCACGGCGTTTAACGGTACCTGGTCAGCCTGGGCGCAGCAGTACGACGAAGCCAACAGGCCCACGGCGGCGGATGTGGGTGCCCTGCCGGCGGGTGGTACTGCCGTTGCGGCCAGCAGGCTGGCCACCGCGCGCAAAATTGCCGGTGTGGCGTTTGACGGTACGGCAGATATCGCCATCCCTGCCGCGAACGTGGGGGCATATACCAAAGCAGAGGGTGACGCGCGCTACCAGCCCAAAGGCAGTTACACCCCGGCGGGGCAGGCTTACACGAAAGCGGAATCTGATGCGCGCTTTCAGAAAATCAACACCGCCTCACTTGGGGCGAACGGGTGGTTCAGGGATACCAATACGGGGATGCTTATCCAGTATGGCAAGGTCACCGTAATGACCAGCGGGCAGGGCGTCACGTTCCCGGTGGCATTCAGTATTGTTCCGTCGCTGTCTCTGAACGTTAACAGCGGCAGTTATGGCGATGTGGGGGCGTCGAGCACATCCACCACAGGGTTTGTGATTGTCGCTTCGCAGCGTAATACCGTGGGCTGGATGGCTATAGGACGATGAGATGAAAGTATATTTTAGTGCCACAACTAACGGCTTTTATCCTGAGCAGATGCGGGCCGATTATGAGCAACAACAGTGCTGGCCTGATGATGCGCGGGAGGTATCAATAAGCTGGTATCAGTACCTTCTGGAATCCCAGACCGGAGGCAAAGTTATCACGTCAAACGAATATGGCCAGCCGGTACTTGCCGATCCGCCACCGCCCGACCAGGAAACGCTGAACGCGCTGGCCGCCAGTAAAAAGACCGCGCTGATGAGAGCGGCAGGCGATGCGATTGCCCCGCTTCAGGATGCAGTAACTCTGGGCCTGGCAACCGATGAAGAAAAGATGCGGTTAACTGAGTGGCTACAGTACCGCGTGCTGCTTAACCGCATTGATGCCAGCGCCGCGCCGGATATCACATGGCCGGAGGCGCCTGGCGATGTGGCGTGAAGCAAAACTGGCGTTCTCTGATGCGTTTTCCGCGCTGGACTGCGCCATCGTTCCGGCGCATCCGTGGATTTACGGGGTTGGCCAGCAGACCGAAAACGGGGCTTATCTGAGTCCGGCCAATGCCGTGGCGTATCTGGCCGGAAGGCTGGCGAGTGCGGCGGATGTGCAGGATGTGGTGATTTTTCTCATTACCGGCCAGACGCAGGATGATTTTATTCAGCGTCTCGATGCGCTGACAGAGGTTTTTCCGGCGCCCGCTTTTACGCAGGTGAGCCGCCTGGCGCGTTCGGCGGCGGAGCTTGCCACGGTACGGATGCAGCTGCCTGCGCGCAGTGGCGGCGGCCTTCCCGCTGCGCTGCCGCTTTCTGTGCCAACAAGCCGGGCGGTAATGAACGCCAGAGCCGTGGCCAGCGCCCAGGCACAGGCCAGCGCCGGTGTTGATATGGCCGGAATGAAAGCCGCGCTTGCCGGGTTCGCCGCCGAGCGCGCCGGGCTGCTTTCACAGCTGGCTGACGGGCTCAAACAGTTAACCGGCAAGAGCGCCCGCGCCTGGGTTTTTACGGCGAAGGGTGACGCGGCGACGCGCACGCGCACGCTCATGCAGGATATACCGCAGCCTTTTGCCGTACACAGCGCGGCCATCATGCTGGCCGGTGACAATCTCGACGGAATTAAGGGAATGATCCATGACATCAACGATCATGCTGGCGCTTAACGGCGAAGCCATACCGCTTAAAAACATGCGCGTGACGGTCAGCCAGCAGTTTCAGGACAAAGACCAGAGCGGGCAGACCAGCGCCACCACAAAAGCCGAGCAGGGCGCAAAAGGCAAAGAGCTGCGCGTGGTGGGCGAAGTGCCGTTTAAGCAAATCAGCACGCTGTCACGCATTTTCGCCCTGGCGAACGCCACGGATGCGGGCGGCAAGCGGCAGGTTTACCGCGTGGCCAATGAGGTGGCTCGCGCCGTTAATCTGCGAGAAGCCACGTTTACCGGCACAGTGGACGCGCCGCCGCAGGATGGCCGCATGAGCTGGCTGGTCACGTTCACTCTGACCGAACATCTTAGCGTTCAGGAAAAACGTGAAGCGCGGGCGGCGTCCAGAACGGCCAGCAAAACGCAGAAGGCTGGCGCCGGTGGCGGCGCAGCCAGCCAGGCCAGCGCCGGAGAGGATGCGGAAACGCTGTCATGGTTTGAAAGTAAGGTGCTTAAACCTGTCAATGATGCGCTGGGGTAACGATGAAGCCTGTTAAACGTCTGTACCTGTCCACGGATGAGGTGCATCTGGTTGATGTGAATATGACGCTTGAGCTGAACAGCTGCGGGCGGGGGTTTATCACAGCGGAAACCGACACGGACTACACCGGAAAACTGGTGCGGCTTGATGTGGGTTACAGCGATTTATTGCTGCGCTGGTTTACCGGCTACGTGGAGCGCTCGCAGCCCGCCGAAAAGGGCTTCCAGCGCCTCTTTGTGCGCGAGCTGGTCGGCGTGTTCGAACGCAGCTGGCCCTGTTCGTTCCAGCATCCCACGCTGAAAGAAATCGCCAGCTGGATGACGGAGCACAGCGGCATTACGGTAACGGTGCCGGATGCCGCCTACCGCGACACGCCGATCCCGCATTTCACCCATTCCGGCAGCGGGTTCCAGCTGCTGGATAATCTGGGCCGCGCTTTTGGCGTGAATGATTACGTCTGGTATCAACTGCCGGATGGCTCTTTGTATCTGGGCGGCGCGGAAAAGGCGCTGTTTGCCGGGCGGCCCGTTGAAATTCCGGCAGACTTTAACCAGGGCGCTGCCGGTGGCAACAGCATGACCATTCCCCTGGTGCAGACCCTGCGCCCCGGTGCGGAAGTGAACGGCCAGCGGGTGACGAAAGTTAATCTGTCCGGCGACAGCATGACCATCACGTGGACGCCGCGCGACAGGAAAACCGGCAGGCCGCTACAGAAAACCCCGGCGCAGCGCCAGATTGAGGCGCATTATCCAGAGCTGGCATCCGGGCTGCATCTGCCGAAATTCGCGCGGGTGGTGGCGCACAGCGAGCCGGTGAGCAGCGGGAATTTTTCCGATCCGTTCCGCCCGCGCTACGCCGTTGACGTGCAGCTGCTTGACGCAGACGGTAAGCCGGACGGTAACACGCCGGTGTATTCCGCCGTGCCGCTGCCGGTGCCGATGGCCGGTAATGATTCGGGGATGTTCCAGTTTCCGCCCGAAGGCACGCTGGTAGAGGTGGGCTTTACCGGCGGGCGCGCGGATAAGCCGTTTGTACGTCAGACCGTGCCGGATGGCACAAGCCTGCCGGACGTAAAGCCGGGTGAGCAGCTGCAACAGCAGCGGGAGGAAGTTTCCCAGCGTGTCACGCAGGCCGGTGACTGGGTGCGGAAAACTGACCAGACCATCAGTGAAACATCAATGAGCCGCGAAGTGACCGCAGACCGGGAGCGCCGCGAGCTGGTCAGCCGTGAAACCACGGTAAAAGCCACGGATAAAACCACGGTACTGGGTACCGTCAGCCTGTTGGCCGGAGCCGTTCAGCACGTGGCCACCGGCGATTACGCCATCGCGGCCAGCGGCAAATTTCTGGCCCGCGTGGAAGGCGATGCCGAAGCTGAAATTGACGGCCAGCAGAAAACGCACGTGAAGGGCGGCATCGAGACGCAGACCGATGGCGCACTTACCGAGAAAATCGCGCAGCTGCGTAAAAGCATCGCCGCGGGCGGCCAGCAAATCATGGGGCCAACGGTACACATCGGCAGCGAAGGCGTTAACACGCTGCAGATGATGCTGGATACCATAGACCTGCTGGCACAGCTGGCCAGCCAGTGCGCCAGCCATTCACACCCTGGCACCGGCGGGCCGACCACTGCCGCCGCGTTCAGCCAGACGGCGGCGGAGGCGGCACAGACCCGCAGCCGGTATGAAAATATAATTGCCTGATTTGTGAACATCTGCCTGCTCAAAGAGGTGTAACAGAGCGTCGGTGCTACACTGAGTAGTCTAAGTTTTAAGCAAATCTAATGCGTTCAGGTATCGTTAAGGAGATCCCTATGAAACTGACCGATGCCGAAAAGGTGTCTTTGACATTGCTGACTGAGATACATCGCTCATTAAAATTATATGAAGAGGGTATTGACTCAACACTGATAAGTAATGCCATAGATACCGGAAACGAGTGGGCTATTACGTGGAAATATGGAAGCTATCTTGGGTTTAATGACAGAGAAATACCTGACGAAGTTAAAGAGGTCAGCAATATACTTGAAATGTGGTCCTTTATTGAGGAAGGCGTAGCGGCTTTAGACGCCAGTGAACGACAGATACTTGAGGAAAAAGCGGCCCCGTATGGTAGAAACCCTGTCTTTAGCGGATTTGATGGAAATAATGAGGCCCGGTTACAGAGTATTGCGAGTTTTCTTTCCAATGAGTTAGGTGTATATGAACGGTTCGCTGGGCGTAGCTTCTACTCACCGTCGCCACGTATGCCCATTTATCAGCGTATGTATGTAATTTTCGAGGCATGGCTTAAAAACTATCCGGACCGGAATCTTAATCTTGATGAGTTGGTTAAGATACTTAATGCAAGACAGTCCCAATAAGTTACAGGCCCGCCAGTGTGCGGGTTTTTTTATGCCCGACATTAACCGATCCAGAACGCCGCACAGCGCCCGCAGCGCGTAAACCACGCACCGCCACCCCTGAAATAGATCCCGCCCGCCTCGTTGCGCTGACGCAGCCATAGCCCCACAAAAAAAACGTTCGCAGACAAAAACGGCACTACACCGCACCCGCCTGCAAGTTTTGGATCGCAAAATTTTTTCAGTTTTGTTTTTTTACAAACGACATGGTCAGACCGCGCCAGCGCTGGCGCATTGCCAGAAAAGCGAAACTGAAATGATTGAAAATAATTTCAGTGTTTTTCATTTTTTTGGATCGCTGATGGATCTGCCTGAAAATTCATGCGCATGTTTTAATTGGATTTTTTTGATTTTACGTCAGAGGAAGGGAGCTTCGGCCGCAATGGCAGACGGCACGTTATATAGAGAAAAGCCAGACGCGGCAGGGCATGTACAGTAACTTCCACCTCCGGCAGAACTGAAAAAATGTTCATTAAACATTGCACTGCTGATTTCCATTTTCCAGGAATCATCCGAAAGGTTAAGCCGTTCAGATGGTAAGAATATGCTGTTTTGATAACCTTCCACTACCGCATATTTCGTGAGATGGGTTTTATGGATGCAAAACTGATAGCGAAGGGAATTGTTGACGGGCTCGCAGCTTTTCCGGAAGGGCTTTATTTAACCGCCGTGAGGACAGTTGAAGGGTCAGGTGCCTTTGGGCGCGAGTTGAAAGTGCGCAATGAGTATGAAACCGAGCGATTTATGCGGGCATTCAAAGACCTCGCATCAAATGAAGAGCCGGTTAGAAGACTGGTTACGATGGTGATAACTGATTTCTATCAGAAATTAGATGATGCAGGTAAGAAAGCGATCAACGATAAGCTGCATTACTCAGATGCAAAGCTGGGTAGCCGTATGGGGGCTCAGGCATTTGTCTCGCAATACATTGCTAAACGCATAATAAATAGGGTGAAAATGGGAAAGGTCATGACGCGTGTCACTCGCGTAGCGTCAGCCTTCACGCTCAACATTGTTATGATACAAGGCATGATTGAAGAGGCTGCCAGAGCATCCCGAAGGATGAAAACCAAATATCCGATTACCTATTACAAAGTTGTCTACATGAATTTAGATATGGTTTATTTTCTGGTCGAAAGTGAACTTGAACCCTATCTGATATATATCGAAAGCCACCCAGTTCAGTGTAAAGGTATTGAAAATGAAATGTGCAAACTCCTCGCGAAATAATGTTTTTAAATCTGTGAGGAATCATGCGGCAAACATGGTCGAGGCGGTTACAACCTGCCTTTGCGCTTTCGCGGCTTTTGGTTGTCTGTTTATAGTAGATGGTTGGCTGATGAAGCTGGCCGGGTTCGTCGGCTTTTTTGCGTTGGCTTATCTAATCGCTTGGCTTGTCGATCTGGTGAAGACAGAGCGCCCGGAATAGCACTGGAATATCGTTGGATGGAGGCAAACTAACTCTGTGTCGCCATTTTGTCGCCTTTGATTGCAAAGCAATCTGACAAGCTGCTGTTTTGTAAAGATTAATTTTAGTGGCAATAAAAAACCCATTATCGTTGATACTCAAGGGGAAAGTGCTACACGTTGGCAAAACTCAAAGTCTGCTACCCCTATGGCATTTTTTCCTTTTTCGAAACTATCAGATATGCGGTTTATGGCGTACCCATCACCTTTAAACTCACTTATGATCTTTGCGTATGATAATACTTTTTCATAAGGTGTTAATTGTGTAGAGGAGCCTAAAGAGCATGAATTAAAGCTTGCTTTGATAAGCCTGATGCCTTTGTCTTGCGCAGTCTCATTTTTGAGTGCTTTATCTTTTATAAATTTGTCAGCTTTTCTCATCATATCGATATCCCAGCAGACTCCCGTTCCTTTTGGGCCGCTATCTTCACTTTCAGCGAATCCATGTTCATTAATACTATAATTACACTCAACCCCTTGTTTGTTGTAAATTTTAAAGGTTACAGCATGGGAGCAGACACTTAGTGGCGATAAAGCAAGCAGGAGCAAGGACTGATTCAAAAATGTGCGCATACCCTTCAAAGTTCCCTTGTGTTGGATTACAAACGCCTTAGAGCATCTCCAACATAAGTTAGGTCAAATGGCGATGTCTATAGCTCGTTGATAGTGGTGGACGCAAAGTGGTCTTGGGCAAAGAAAAAGGGGCTACGCTTGCGCGTAACCCCTTGTTTTATTTGGTGGAGCTGGCGGGAGTTGAACCCGCGTCCGAAATTCCTACATCCTCGGTACTACATGCTTAGTCCAGTCTTTACATTCGCCTGGCAGCTGCGGACGGACACGCCACTACCAGACTAGCCTGATTAGTTTTAACGCTTCAACCCCAGGCAGGGTATCCACGCGATCTCTTTTGGGTTTGACCTCTCTTGATCCCCGTCCTAAGAGCGGAGGCTAGGGAGAGAGGGCTCTAAGCAGGTTATTAAGCTGCTAAAGCGTAGTTTTCGTCGTTTGCGACTATTTTTTTGCGGCTTTTTACGAGGCCAACCGCCCCTCGGCATGCACCTTGGGTTTCGCGAATCCCGTCGAATCCAGAATCAGCCCCAAAAGTGTAACGCTAAGTATAACAGAGTTTACCCACGCGTGACCAGTCCATATCGTTTCGCCTGCTGACTGCTTGTTTTTTGTGCTTTTAGGTTGCCAGCAAAGCAGTTGCAGAAAAGTGAGACATCTTTCACAACTCTACCGTTTCGCTTCGTTATATCCCCAGAAAATACCCCCTGAATTCCTGGGAAATAAATCGAATCAAAAAATAGAATATATTTTTACGCTTCTTTAAGAATCGGGTGATTAATTCATTTTTGATGATTTTAAAATTCATTAATAACGCCTGAGTCGCATTTTAAATTTCCGTGACTTAACGACAAAATAACGCCGGGTAGACCACGCCGCATTATTGTGCAAGCACTCTTTTTTTTATGTTTTTTTTGCCAAACGGCACCGCGTTGCTTATACATTTTGTTAAGTATTTGTACACATAAACCGCTTCGTTTTACATCAACTTATTGTTTTTATTGGTTTAACAAATATTTCAACACATTTCGGGACATCGACTCTCCCCAGCGCCGCCCTGTTCGGTAAGGGGTAACCCATAAGTGTCTATTAATGGACGCTTGTGCCGCGCAGCGTGCTTCCCCAGTCAGAGGAAATGAAGAATGGCCGTTCAAAATAGTCTTTCGCCTACCGTGGATATTCTCAACCAGAATACCGGAGATGTCGTTAACCATTATTCACAGAGTGCGGACCGGGTGGTGAATTTATCCCAGACCAGCATTGTGCGAATAAATGCTTCTCCCGAAACGGTTAATTTTTATGAACGGCAGGGAAACGACCTGATTGTCCATATGAAAGACGGGACAACGGTGCGCTACCAGAACTTCTTCCAGCTTGATGCTGAAGGTCAGCACAGCGAACTCATTTTCGAAGACGACAACGGCGTGCACCACGCGCTGTTTCCTTTTGCCTCCGAGCCCGGCCCGGCGGTCGCCGAGGCGATTGTGCCGACGATGGCGGAAACCTCCCTCGGCGCGCTGACGGGTGCGGAAGGGCTGACCACCCTGGAAGTGCTGGGCGGGATCGCGGCAGTCGGGGCTATCGCGGGCGTCGCGATTGCAGCCAGCGACAGCGGCGGCGGTGGGGGCGGCGGCAACGATAACAACAACGGCGGCGGCGACAACGGGGGCGGGGATAACGGCGGTGGTGACAATGGCGGTGGCGAAACGCCAGATCCGGCGGCAATCGACCTCGATCCGTTCACCGAGGATAACGTGCTTAACGCCAGCGAAGTGCTGCAAAACCAGGTGCTGAGCGGCGTCGTGGATGTCGCTAACGCGGGGCGCACCATCACCGTCACGCTGGGCGGCCAGACCTACACTGGCGTTATCGGTGCCGACGGCACCTGGAGCGTGACGCTTCCTGCAAGCGTACTGCAAACGCTGCCGCAGGGGCTGAACACAATCACCGTATCGCTGGTGGACGTTAACGGCAACACGGTGAACCAGACGGTCGATATTAACGTCGACACCGTGGCTCCCACGTTACAGCTGACGCCGTTTACCGACGGGGTGCTCGGCGGCGAGCAGACCGCAACCGATCAGATCCTGCGCGGCTCCACGGGAGTCGCGGAAGAGGGGCAAATCGTCACCATCACGCTGAACGGGAAAACCTACACCGCCGTTGTGGAAGCCGATGGCCGCTGGCAGGCGGCCATTCCGGCGGCAGATCTTCAGGCGTTGCAGGACGGGCAGCAGTACGTGCTTGGCGTCAGCATTACCGATCTTGCGGGCAACACCACCACCAGCGAAACCCGGTTTACCGTTAATTTCGACCAGCCGGCGCTGGCGGTGGATCCGCTGACGGCGGATAACGCCCTGAATGGCGCTGAGCTCGGCATCGATCAGGTGCTGAGCGGCTCGACGCAGAATATCGCGGCGGGCACGGTAGTGACGGTCACGCTCAATGGCCAGAACTATTATGCTACGGTCGGGGGCGACGGCACCTGGCAGGTGACCCTCCCGAGTGGTGACCTCCAGGCGCTCGCCAACGGCAACGCCACGCTCAGTGTCAGCGTACCGAACGGCACCGGCGCGCCGCTTACCGTGACGGACACTATCCCGGTCGATCGCACCGTGCCGTCGGTCTCGATTGCCATTCTCTCCACAGACGACTACCTCAACGCGGCGGAAGCCACGCAGCCGCTGGAAATTCGCGGTATCACCACCGTGACCGGGCCAGGCGCGCAGGTGACGGTCACATTTAACGACAAAACCTACACCGCCGTGCTCGACAGCGCGGGCAACTGGAGCGTGCTGATTCCGGCGGCCGACCTGGCCTCGCTGCCGGATGGCCCGCGCACCGTGACGGCGACCGTCACCGCCGGGCAGACCAGCGCCACCGCCGACCGCGTGATTAACGTCGCGATTAACGATCTGCCGGAGCCGACCATCACCACGCCGTTTGGCGACGGCGCGCTGAACGCCGCCGACCTGCAGCAGAATCAGACGCTCACCGGCAACACCGGCGTCAGCGGTAGCGGCCAGACGGTCACCGTACAGCTCGGCAACCAGACCTATACCACGACAGCAGGCGCTGACGGCGGCTGGAGCGTCACCGCACCGGCCTCGCAGCTGCAAACGCTGCCGACCGGGCAGACGCCGGTTGTGGTCACGGTCACGGACGGTGCGGGCAACAGCGCCAGCAGCAATACCACCGTTACCGTTGACACCACGCCGCCCACGCTCTCGCTCTACACCCTGACCGACGACGGCAAGCTGAACGCCCAGGAGCTGACGACCGATCAGGTGCTCTCCGGCAACAGTTCGGAGGCAGGGCAAACCGTTACGGTTACGCTCAACGGCCAGACTTACACCACGACGACCGGCAGCGACGGCAACTGGCAGATAACGCTACCGGCGGCCGATCTTGGCGCGCTGTCACCCGGTGCAAACCCGGTTGTGGTGACGACCACCGACGCCGCGGGCAATACCACGACGGTGACCGACGCCATCGATGTGAAAACCGCGCAGCCATCTGTCACCGTCACGCCGTTTACCGGTGACAATGTGCTGGACGCGGCGGAAATCAAAACCGCGCAGCCCCTGCAGGGCAGCGTGGCCAACGCCGAGCCGGGCAGCCTGGTCGCCGTGACCATCGGCGCGTGGAGCGCCACGGCGACGGTGGATGCGGCAGGCAACTGGCGCGTCGATGTGCCTGCCGTCGTGTTGCAGGGGCTGGCGAACGGCGATAACGCCATTCAGGTGAGCGTCACGGATACCTGGAACCAGACGCAGACGATTCAGGCGCCGATTACGGTCGATACCGCGGCGTCCGGCGTCGCCATCAGCATCATCGCCGACGACGATTTTATTAACCGCGCCGAAGCGGATTCCCCGTTAACCATTCGCGGCACCAGCGCCGGGCTGGCGGCCAACACCGAAATCACCGTCACGCTCAACGGCATCACCTACACCGCAACCGTCGACGCCAGCGGCAACTGGCAAACCACCGTTCCGGCCGCAGATCTGCAACAGCTCCCCGATGGCAGCTATGAAGTGACCGCCACCGCGCAGGCGGGCGGCGTCAGCGACAGCCATACGCTCACGGTTATCATCAACAACCTGCCGGATGTGACGGTGGACCCGCTGTTTACCGACGGCACGCTGAGCCAGGCGGAAGCGGGTGTGAACCAGACGCTCACCGGCACCACCGGCAGCACCGGCGCGGGCCAGACCATCACCATCACGCTGAACGGCCAGGCCTATCAGGGCACTGTCGACGTCAACGGAAACTGGTCGGTGACGCTGCCGTCCGGCGCGCTGGACTCGCTCACCGGCAATGACTCCCCTGTGCCGCTGCAAATCGTGGTACGCGACGCGGCGGGCAACAGCCAGACCTCGACGGTCGATTTCACCGTCGATGTCGACGCGCCGACGCTGACGCTCAATCCGTTCGCGCAGGATGACGCGCTGAATATCACCGAAGCGGGCCAGGCGCAGCCGTTCTCGGGCGTCGCCGCCGGGGCCGCGCAGGGCGACAGTATCGTCGTGACGCTGAACGGCAAAACCTACAACACCACCGTGACCGGCGCGAACGGCGAATGGACGGTGGATATTCCGGCGGCGGATCTGCAGGCGCTGCCGAACGGCCAGGCGCAGTTTAGCGTCACGGTCACCGACGCGGCGGGCAACACCGCCACCGCCTCGCGCCCGATAACTGTCGCGGTCGACCCGGCGCGCGCGCCGCTGCTGACTATCGATCCGGTGGGCGGCGACGGCGTTATCGACGCCGGGGAACGCGCCACCGGGGTAACGCTTCGCGGCACCGCTACCAACGTCACCGCCGGCCAGACCGTCACGGTGACGCTTGGCGACGATACGTTCACCGGCGTCGTGGATTCAGCGGGTCGCTGGCAGGTGGATCTGCCCGCCAGCGCCTTAACGGGCCTGACTAACGGCGATTACACTTTGACGGTTGGCGCGAGCGACGCGGCGGGCAACAGCGTAAGCCTCGATCGCGGCTTTAGCGTCGATACCGACATCAGCGCGCTGACGGTTACGCCGGTAACCGGTGATAACCGCGTCTCGCTGAACGATATCGCCGATGGCCTGGTGCTGAGTGGCACCAGCGTGAACTTCGCGCCGCAAACGACGCTAACCATCACGCTCAACGGCAAACAGTACACCGCGGCCACCGACGCCGACGGCGGCTGGAGCGTCACCGTACCGCGCGCGGATGCGATCGCCATCGGCGACGGCACCGCAACGCTGACGGTCTCCGGCACCGATGAAAACGGCGCGGTCGTCTCCGGCAACCAGAGCTTTACCATTATCACCACCGCGCTGCCGGAAGTGACGCTCAACACGCCATTTACCGACGGTATTATCAGCGCTGCGGAAGTGAGCGCAGGCGGCACGCTGAGCGGCGCTACCGGCGTTAATGGCGCGGGGCAAACCGTCACCGTTCAGCTTGGCGACGACACCTACACCGCCGTGGTGGACAGCAGCGGCAACTGGTCGGTCACGCTGCCGCCCGCCGCGCTGCAGGGCCTTAACGAAGGCGAGACGCCGCTGGTCGTGACCGCGACTGACGCCGCCGGGAACCAGAACACCTCGACAAGCACGGTGACGGTCGATCTCACCGCGCCGGTGCTGAGCGTTAACGACATCACCGCCGATAACATCATCAACGCTACCGAAGCCGCACAGCCGCTGACCATTAGCGGCAGCGCGACGCCGTACGATCCGCAGAACCCGCAAACGGTGCTGGTGCAGATTGGCGGCCAAAGCTACAGCGCGCTGGTGCAAAGCGACGGCAGCTGGAGCGTGACGCTGCCTGCGGGCGCGCTCGCGAGCCTGCCGGACGGCCCGGTCAGCGTCATCGCCACGGTGAGTGACGCGGCGGGCAACACCAGCAGCGAAAGAGTGTCGCTGACGCTCGATGCCTCGGCGGCTAACGCGCCGCTGGTGACGGTGAATACCGTGGCGACGGATAATTTCATCAACGCCGCCGAAGCGCAGTCGCCGCTGCAAATCACCGGCACCACCACCCGCGTCGAGTCGGGCCAGACCGTGACCGTCACCCTCAACGGGCAGACGTATACCGGCGAGGTTCAGGCGAACGGCACCTGGACCGTGACGGTCCCGACCACCGCGCTGGCGCAGGTCGCGGATGGTCAGCAGATCGTGGGCGTTACCGTTACTGACCAGTCGGGCAACCAGGCGTTTGTTCAGTATCCGGTGAACTTCGCCGCCCAGCCTGGCTCACAGCCACAGGTGGCGCTGAACCCGATCGCGGGCGATGACATCATCAATAGCCAGGAGAGCGGCCAGCCGCTGGATATCACCGGCACCTCGTCGAATCTCGCGCCGGGCACTATCGTCAGCGTGGTCTTTAATAACGTCACCTACACCGGCACCACTGATGCCAACGGCCTGTGGAGCGTGACGGTGCCGGCGTCGGCGCTCGCCGGGCTTGCCGATGACGGTTATACCGTCACGGTCACCGCCAGCGACGCGGCGCAAAACACGGCGACCGACACCAGCACGGTGACGGTGGATACCTCACTGCCCGCAACCGGCATCAACCCCGGCAGCTTCCTGGATGACGGGATCCTGAACGTCAGTGAATCACTGACCGAGCAGACGCTCGGCGGCACCACGACGGCAGGATCGACGGTGGAATTAACGGTCGGCGACCAGACCTATCAGACGGTGGCGGGTAACGACGGCAACTGGAGTATTACTATTCCGGCTGCGCAACTGCAGGCGCTGGAGAATGGCCCGCAGGAACTGACGCTCACGGTGACCGACCCGACCGGCAACCGCGACAGCCAGCCGCTGCCGGTTACCGTTGGTAATGACACCACGCCGACCGTCGCGCTCGGCACGATTTTCACCGACGGCCTGATTAACCTGAGCGAAATCCAGAACGGCGGCGTTATCAGCGGCACCTCGACGGGGCTTGCCGTCAATACGCCGATTGTGGTCACCGTGGGCGGCGTGACGCTGAATGGCGTCATCGGCGCGGGCGGCGCATGGCAGATTAATGTCGGCCCCGACCAGCTGACGGCGCTGCAAAACGGCCAGTACACGCTCTCCGTCAGCGCGCAGGATCAGTTCGGCAACCCGGCGAGCGCGGGCGCGTCGGTGGAGGTGTTGCGCACGCCGCCGACCGCCGCCGTGCCGGATCTGCTCTTTGGCGATGGCATTATCAACCAGAGTGAGGCGGCGCTCGGCCAGCAGGTTACCGGCAATACCGGCCTGACCGGCGCGGGCCAGACGGTGCAGATAAGCATCGATGGCGGCGCGGCACTTACCGGCACGGTCGATAACAACGGCAACTGGACGGTGGCGCTGACGCCGGCGCAGTTGGGCGCGCTGGCCGATGGCAATCA
Source organism: Cronobacter dublinensis subsp. dublinensis LMG 23823 (assembly GCF_001277235.1). Lineage (NCBI taxonomy): Bacteria > Pseudomonadati > Pseudomonadota > Gammaproteobacteria > Enterobacterales > Enterobacteriaceae > Cronobacter > Cronobacter dublinensis. Next base: position 3,409,971 of record NZ_CP012266.1, on the reverse strand, counting down.
CACTATGACGGTCACCGTTTCGGATCGCGCAGGCAATACCGTCACCAGCCCGGAGGCGACGTTTACCGTTTACGCCGACCCGCTGCCGACCCCAGCGCTGACGGAGCCGTTTACCGACGGCATCCTGAACGCCGCCGAAGCCGGCGCGGGTAGCGCGCTTAGCGGCGCTACCGGCCTGCCTGCCGGGCGTATCGACACCGTGATGGTGAGCGTCAATAACGGCACGATGGTGGAGGCGACCGTCGATGCGAACGGCAACTGGTCGCTGCCGTTGACGCCTGCGCAGCTCGGCGCGCTGCCGGACGGCACCATTGCGGTCACCGTCGTGGTCACCGATACGGCGGGCAATACCAGCACGCTCACCGACAGCTTCGAATCACGCATTAACAACATTCCGGACGCGACTATCAACACGCCGTTTATCGATGGCGCGCTGAACAACGCCGAGGCGGGCGCCGCCCAGACGATCACTGGCTCCACCGGCGTGAGCGGGGCGGGCCAGACGGTAGCGATTGTGCTGAACGGCAACACCTACACCGGCACGGTGCTGGAGAACGGCGACTGGTCAGTCTCGCTGCCGCCTGCCGCGTTCACCGATCTGACGCCGGGCAGCACGCAGGATTTCACGGTCAACGTGCGTGACGCCTTCGGCAATACCGACAGCCAGCCGGGGTCGTTCGCGGTGCAAACCCAACTGCCTGCGCCGACGGTGACCACGCTGTTTGGCGATGACACCATCCTGAACATCAGCGAGGCCAGTGCGCCGCTGACGCTTACCGGCACCACCGGTATTACCGGCTCTAACCAGTATGTTTCAGTCACGATCGACGTGAACGGCACGACCTATGTGGCCAATGTCGACAACGCGGGCAACTGGACGCTGCCTCTGCCCGCGGGCGCGCTGGCGGGGCTGTCGCCTGGCGACCATACGCTGACCATCATCGCGCAGGATAACTTCGGCAACACCCAGCCCATCGAGGTACCGTTCCAGGCGGCGCTGACGCCGCCTGCGGTGGCGGTCACCCAGCCGCTGTTCGGCGACGGTTATGTGAATATCAACGAAGCGGGCGCGGCGGGCGCTATCAGCGGCACGCTGACCAGCGATATCCCGGCGGGCAGTGAGATTACCGTCACCATCGGTAACCAGACCTTCGGGCCCGATCGCGTGACCATCACCGGCAATACCTGGACGCTGAACCTGAGCGCGGCGGACTGGGCAAACGTGCCGAACGGCCTGCAGGCGGTGAGCGTGAGCCTGGTGGATGGCGCGGGCAACACCGCCGTGACCACCGCGCCGCTCTACGTGTCGCTCGCCGCGCCTACGCTCACCATCGACGCGCCGTTTGGCGGCGACGGGCTGAGCGGGGCGGAGAGCCAGCAGGCGCAGACCATTACCGGTACCGTGACTAACGTCGAGCCGGGGCAGACCATTACTGTCACCCTGGCGGGCCAGAGCTTTACCACCACGGTACTGAACGGTAACACCTGGTCGCTTCAGCTCTCCCCGGCGCAACTGGCGACGCTCGCCAACGGCGCTCAGGAGATTAGCGCTACGGTCACCGACCGGGCAGGCAACGTAGCGACCGCGCCTGCGACGCCGGTATCGGTGGACACCACGCCGCCGCCGGTGGCGGTCAGCATTAACCCGGTCACGGGCGATAACATCATTAACGCGGGCGAACTGGGCGATACGGTGGCGCTGAGCGGCACCACGCTTGGCGATGTCTCCACCGTGACCGTGACCATTAACGGCGCGACGGTCGGTACGGCGACGGTACAGCCGGACGGCAGCTGGTCGCTGGATGTTCCTGCCACGCAGTTCCCGGATCAAGGCAACTACACCGTGGTGGCGACGACCGATGGCGGTACGCCAGCCACCACAACCGTGACCGTCGCGCTCGATACAGTGCCGCCGGTCGTGACCGTGGGCGCGATTGCGGGCGATGACATTATCGACGCGACCGAAGCCAGCCAGCCACTGGTGCTGAGCGGCACCGCCAGCACTTCGGAGGCGGGTCGTCAGGTCACGGTTACCTTTAACGGCGAAACTTACTACGCCGTGGTCGGCGCGGACGGCGCGTGGAGCGTCAGCGTGCCGCAAAGCGCGGTCTCCGGGCTGGCGGACGGCGACTATACCGTCACCGCCACGCTTACCGACGCGGCGGGGAACACGGATACCGACAGCCGCACCGTTACTCTGAACGCCGACGGGCCGCTGCTGACGGTAGACGCCGCGGGCGTGCCTGCGGTGCTCAACACCGTTAACGCGGCGGGCGGGCTGCTGTTACAGGGGACCGGCGAGCCGGGCCAGACGGTCACGCTGCGGATCGGGCCATTGACGCAAACAGCAGTGGTGGATCAGGACGGCAACTGGAATTACACCTTCCCGCAGGTCGATCTCAACACGCTCACCGACGGCGCACAGGTGATAAACATCACTTCTACTGACGCGCAGGGCAACACCTCCACCAACAACGTGGCGCTCAATGTCGCGCTCAACAAAGGACTGGGCGTGCTGGTGGATGACCTGTTCGGCGGGGACGGCATCCTGAACGTGGCGGAATCGCTGGTGACCCAGACATTGACCGGTCAACTGAGCGGCGACTATCGCGGCGCGACAGTGACCGCGACGCTGGTGGGCACCGATATCAACGTGCCGCTGGACGTGCTGGTAGGCGGCGACGGGCGCATCTCCGTTGATTTCCCGCCGAGCCTCTGGCAGGGCATCGTCGATAACACGCTTGCGGTACAGCTCAACGTCACCGACGCTTTCGGCAACGTGCGTAATGAAATCATCGACATTAACCTGGCGCTGACGGACGTACCGGTCATCAGCCAGGTGCTGGTGGGCGGCGACAACCTGATTAACGTCGCGGACAGCACGGTTAACCAGACCATCAGCGGCGTGGTCAGCAATGCGGAAAATGTCTCGTCGGTTATCGTTAATATCGCCGGTCAGCGCCTGACGGCGGTGGTGGACGACGCCGGTCGCTGGACCGCGACGCTGCCCTCCACGCTACTCGCAGGGCTGCCTGACGGTCAGGTCGCGTTGCAGGTCGTGGTCACCGATAACGCAGGCAACGTCAACACTACGGGCGCAAGTTTCAACGTCGCTATCAACAACCTGCCGACGATTAACATCGGCTCGCTGTTCGGCGACGGCACGCTGAGTATCCCTGAGCTGTTGCAGGGCGCGCTCAGCGGCACCGCCACCGGGCTTGCGGGGCAGACGCTGACGATCCAGATTGGCAGCACGCCCGCCTTTACGGCCACGGTCGGCCCGAACGGCGTCTGGAGCGTGAACCTGCCGGGCGCGGTACAGAGCGCGCTCACCGGGATCGCCACCGGCAACCAGACCGTGACCGTTACGGCCACGGATACCAACGGCAATACCGCCTCCACCAGCGGCTCGCTGAGGCTGGATCTGCTGGCCCCGACGCTCAGCTCGCTGTCGGTCTTCGGCGACGGCCTGCTGAACGCTACCGAGGCGCTGACGAGCCAGACGATTTCCGGCGTTGTGACCAACGCGACGGCGGGCTCGACGGTGAGCGTGGCGCTTGGCGCGCGCACCTTTAACGGCACGGTGGGCAGCGACGGGCGCTTCAGTATTCAGCTGAACCCGACCGATCTCGCCTCGCTGGCCGAAGGCTCGCTGACCCCGCGCGTGACCATCACAACGCCTGACGGCAACACCACGACGGTGAATGGCGCGCCGGTGGTCGTTGGGATCACCTCACTGCCGACGGTCGCTATTACTACGCTCTTTGGCGGCGACGGCTGGCTGAACGCGGCGGAGGCGAACGCCGGGCAGGTCATTAGCGGCACCAGTAACCTTGCGAACGGCACCGTCACGGTGAATGTCGGCGGCAGTGCCTTTACGGCGACCATCAATAACGGCGCCTGGTCGGTGAATGTCCCAGCCACGACGCTCAAAGGTATCCAGGACGGCACGCTGACGGTGAGCGCCAGCGTGACGGACCCGGTCGGCAATGTGGCGACCGGCTCGCAGGTGGTGAGCGCGATTGTTCAGGCGCTGCCGCAGGTGGTGGTGAACCCTGTCTTTGGCGACGGCCTTCTGAGCTTAAGCGATCTGCTGAGTCCGCAGCTTATCAGCGGCACCGCCACTAACCTGGCGGCGGGCAGCGCGCTAACCGTGACGCTCGGCGCGCTGACGTTTAACACCACAGTACGCGCCGACGGCACCTGGCAGGTATCGGTACCGACGACCTCGCTGCAAGGGCTCGCCGACGGCCCGCTGAATGTGACCGTGACGGCGCGCGATACGGCGGGCAACACCGCCAGCGCCAATGGCGGGCTGAATGTCAGCATCGGCGCGCTGCCGACGCTCGCCATCACCTCGCTGTTTGGCGATAACGGCCTCAACGCTACCGACATTCTGAGCGCCCAGACCATCACCGGCACCAGCACCAATGCCGTAGGGTCGCAGGTCAGGGTGTCGCTTGGCGGTAAAAGCTACGTCACGACCGTCGGCAACGACGGCACCTGGCAGCTCTCGGTGCCGAAGACCGATCTCAGCGGTCTGCTGGACGGCACGCTGACGGTCAACGCCAGCGTCACCAACCCGGCGGGCAACAGCACCAGCACCAGCGGTTTGCTGAATGTGGTAACCCATTCGCTGCCGACCGTGTCGCTCACCTCGCTGTTCGGCAACGACGGTTATCTGAACGTCAGCGAAGCGGGCAGCGGCCAGACGCTGAGCGGCAAGATCAGCGGCGTGACCGATGGCGCGACGGTGAAGGTGACGCTCGGCGCCAACACCTATAACGCGGCCGTGGCCAGCGACGGCACCTGGACGCTGCCGGTGACCAACACCATTCTGCAGGGCCTGAGTAACGGCGCGCTGAAAGTCGGCGTCTCGGTGACGGATAAAGTCGGCAACGTCAACAGCACCAGCAGCGACGTGACGGTGAAACTCACCACCCCGACGCTCTCCTTTACGCCGCTGGCAAGCCTTAACCCGCTCGCGCTGCTCTCTACGGGCCTGACGCTGCGCGGTGGCTCGACCAACCTGGCGCCGGGCTCGGTCGTGCATCTTTCGTTGCTGAACGGGACGGTGAACACCACGGCCATTACCGACAGCAACGGTAACTGGTCGGCCAACCTCGGGCTGGGGCTCAATATTCTGCAACTGCTGTCGCTCTCCAGCGTGCTGAATATTTACGCCACGGATGCGGCGGGCAACACCGGCTACCTGAACGTCGGCCTCGGCGGGCAGATTATCTCCACCACGCCGCCTGCCACCTTCGCCGCCGCGAGCGTTGAGCATGAGGCGGCGCTGTTCGCGCTCTCTGATGAAAACAGCCAGACCGCCACGCAGAGCGACACTCAGCAGACCACAGCGACAGCGAAAACCGCGACAGTGGCGGTCACGGCGGAGGAGAACAGCGCCACGGCGGAGGATACGGCAAGCGCGACAGGCGGTTACACCATCGGCGGGGTCAGCATCGATCTCGCCGATGGCACCAGCCAGAGTGGCGAGTCACTGCAGGGCAGTAGTGGCAGCGACACCATTCACCTCGCGACGCTCGGTTTCGCATCACTGGATGGCGGCGCGGGCACCGATACGCTGGTGATTGACGGCGTCAATATGAAGCTCGATCTCACGGCGCTCGACGGCCAGATCAAGCACATCGAGATTTTCGATCTCGGTAAGTCCGGCACTAACAGCCTGACGCTGGATCTTCATCAGGCCCTGACCTTAACCGACAAGCCGGAAGACGATCTGATCGTCAAGGGCGTCGACGGGGACCGGGTCAATCTGGTGAAAGGCGGCAGCGACATCTGGGAAGTGAGCGGGCAGCGGGAAGTGGACGGCGTGCAGTTCGACGTCTGGCATAACAGTTCACAGACCAACACGCTGGGAGATGTGCTTATCCAGCACGGCTTGCACGTCAATATGGTCTGACAACGCCACGGCGCCTCAGGGAAGAGGTGCCAGCGTCATTTTAACAATATCACCGGCCGCAAAGACGGCGTTATTAAGGTGGAAACAGGATGCACAACAATACAATGCGCTACAGGCGGCTGGCATTGATGCTGGCGACCGTCCTGATGAGTTTTCCCGCTGTTTCCCAGGAGGAATTTACCTGGCAGACCGCCCCGAGCGAGCAGTTGCAGGCGCAGCTCACTATTAAAGAAGCCATTCTGCGCGCCTTCGCGCGTAACCCGAAAATCGCCCAGGCGGCGGCGCAGATCCGGGTGGGCAAAGCCAATCTGGAAGAGGCGCAAAGCGCCTGGTTTCCGCAAATCTCCCTTCAGGGCAACGTCGGGCGTAACCATCGCACCGACTCCTCAGGCTCACTCAACAGTAACGCCGCAGGCGGCGTGAACCTCAAACAGCTGATTTACGACTTCGGCAAAACCGGCGGCAGCATCGACGAGCAGGAGAATCTCTCCGAAGCCTACCGGTTTCAGCTTTACGACACGCTGAATCAGGTCGGGATGCAGACGCTACAGGCGTATTTGCAGGTGCGCCGTTATCAGAGCCTCGCCGAGGCCGCGGTGCGTAATCTTGCGTCGTTGCGCGCCGTGCAGAATATGGCGGATTTACGCTCAGAGGCCGGGCTCAGTACCCAGTCGGACGTGTTGCAGGCGCAGAGCCGTATCGCCGGGATGAACGCGACGCTTGAGCAGTATCGCGCCCAGGCGCGTTCGGCGCAGGCGGCGTTAAGCGTGCTGACCGGCGTGGTGGCCGACACGCTGCCCGATCTCCCGGAAGATTTATTGCGCCAGCCCATTACGCTGAAATCGCTGCCGTACGAGCAGACCAACGCGGTGCGCGCCGCGCAGGCCAAACAGCTCGCCGCCGAACAGCGCATTCGTCAGGCGCAGGCGCAGCACTGGCCGACGGTCTCGGTGCAGGCCGGACGCACGCGCTACCAGAACGACAACGCGAATTACTGGGACGACCAGGTGCAACTGGTGGTGGACGCGCCGGTCTATCAGGGCGGGGCGGTCAGCGCCCGCGTGGACGCCGCCGAAGGCGATCGCGCCAGCGCCCGTGCGGATGTCGAGGCGAGCAAGCTTGAGATCAACCAGAAAGCCGCTACCGCCTGGGCCGACCTCACCGGCGCCCAGCAGCGCCAGCGGGCCGGTGAACAGCAGATAGCCAGCGCCGGACATGCCCGCGAGGTCTACCGCGATGAATACCGGCTCAGCAAGCGCAGCCTCAACGACCTGCTCAGCATCGAACAGGATGTGTTTCAGGCCGACACGCTCGCCATTACCGCCCGCTACGACGCCTGGGATGCGGCGGTCCGCTACGCGGCGGCAGTGGATAATTTGCTCGATATGCTCGGCATTGAACGCGCCCGGATGACCGGCGATACCCTGCCGTCGCTCTGAGCGCGGCATTTTGAGGAGTAGTGATGTCCCAGATCCCTGATACCGAAAGCTGGATCCGCGCCATGACCCGCGCGGCGGGGCGTTTCGGGCTCCCCGCCGACGCTCCGGCGGTGCGCCAGCAGATGCGCTGGTTTGAAAATCTGCCGCTGGCGCCGCGGCTCGACCGGCTCGCGGCGCTGATGGGCTTACAGGTGCGCCTGACGCCGCTGAAAAGTATGCGCTGGAACAGCCAGACCCTGCCGGTGATTGTTCAGCTGGAAGAGGGCGGCCTGATGCTGCTGGAGGCCATCGACGCCGACGGCGTGGTGACCTACTGGCTGAGCGAAGGCGGCGACCTGGTGCGCGAAGAGCCGCTGGACGCGCTGCTTGAGCGCGTCAAACCGGAGGTGGCGCTGCTCGGCATCGCCGCCCGCGGGCGCGACGCGCGCATTGACGATTTTACCCGGCCTTATGAACAGCATTGGTTCTGGCGACACTTCCGCCACGCCGGACGCAAGCTTGCCGAGATCTCGCTCGCCTCGGTGCTCGGCAACGTGCTGGCGCTGGGGGGCATTCTCTTTTCGATGCAGGTCTATGACCGCGTCATCCCGGCGGAGTCCTTCCCGACGCTGTGGGTGCTGTTTTTCGGCGTGCTGCTGGCGGCGCTGTTTGAGTTTTTTATTCGTCTCGCCCGCACCCATGTCTCGGACATTATGGGCAAGCATATCGATCTCAACGTCTCGTCGCTGTTTTACGCCCGCGCGATGGCGATTAAAAACGACGAGCGGCCGAAATCCACCGGATCGTTTATCTCGCAGCTGCGCGAAATCGATCAGGTGCGCGAGCTGCTGACCTCCACTACCGTTGGCGCGGCGATGGATATCCCGTTTGTATTGCTCTTTTTAGGGATCATGGCGCTGGTGGGCGGACAGCTGGTGGCGATCCCGCTTATCGCGATCCCGCTGATTGTGATCCCAGGTCTTCTGATCCAGTGGCCGATGGCGAAACTCGCCAAAGAGGGGATGCGCGAGAGCGCGATCCGCAACGCGGTGCTGGTGGAGTCGATCGAGGGCGTGGAAGATATCAAAGCGTTGCAGGCGGAGCCCTATTTTCAGCGCCAGTGGGAGCATACCCATAGCGTCGGGGCGGGCATCGGTATGAAGCAGCGCGTCTGGGGCGCGCGCTTAAGCGGCTGGGCGTCCACGGTGCAGCAGATAACCTACGCGGGCATGCTGGTGTTCGGCAGCTATCTGGTCCTTGATGGACAAATCACGACCGGCACGCTGGTGGCGTGTAGCCTGCTTTCTTCGCGCACGCTGGCGCCGCTGATGCAGCTGACGATGGTGTTCTCCCGCTGGCAGCACGCCAAAACCGCCATGAGCGGACTGAACGAGCTGCTGAAAAAACCGCTTGATAAAGAGGCGGGCAGCAAGATGGCGCACTGTCCGGTGCTGGCGGGCCACTATCAGTTTCAGGATGTGCAGTACAGCTACGACAAAGAAAAGGGCGATCAGGCGCTGCTGGTCCCGTCGCTGGAGATAAAGCCCGGCGAGCGCGTGGCTATTCTCGGCAAAGTGGGCGCCGGGAAATCGACGCTGCTGAAACTGCTTTCGGGTCAGGCGCAGGCCAGCAAGGGCAAGGTGATTATCGACGGCGTCGATCTGGCGCACATCGACCCGATGGATGTACGTCGTCAGGTGGGGTATTTGTCGCAGGAGTCGCGGCTGTTCTTCGGCACGCTGCGCCAGAACCTGATGCTCGGCCACCCCAACGCCACCGATGCCGAGCTGTTGCAGGCGCTGCGTATCAGCGGCGCGCTCTCGATGGTTCAGCATGACGCGGCGAGCCTCGACCGGCTGATTAACGAAGGCGGGCGTGGGCTCTCCGGCGGCCAGCGCCAGATGGTACTGCTGAGCCGTCTGCTGGTGCGTAACCCGCAAATTGTGCTGCTGGACGAACCTACCGCGTCGATGGATGAACAGCTTGAGGCGCATGTGATTCGCCAGCTTCACCAGTGGCTCACCGGTCGCACGCTGGTGCTGGTGACCCACCGCCCGGCGCTGCTGTCGCTGGTCGATCGCGTGGTGGTGATGGAGAACGGCAAAGTGGTGGCGGACGGCCCGCGCGACGCCGTTTTGCAAAAGGCGCAGCGCAACAGCAACGTGGCCTCGGTGGCGTAAGGAGCATTAATGAGTCAACTGACGATGCAGGAAGAACTGGCGCGCCAGGGGCGGTTTTACTCCTCGGTTATCTGGTTGACGCTGGCGGCGCTGGTACTGTTTTTCGTCTGGGCGTGGTTCGCAACGCTGGATGAAGTGACGGTGGGCACCGGGAAAATCACACCGTCAAGCCGTGCGCAGGTGATAGAGAGCCTGGACGGCGGGATAGTCAACGCGCTGCTGGTGCATGAGGGCGATGTGGTGGAACGTGGGCAGATGCTGGCGCGGCTCGACCCGACGCGATTTCAGTCAAATTACGGCGAAGCGGCGGCGCGCGCGAGGGCGCTGCGCGCCTCCAGCGAACGGCTGCGTTCGGAGCTGACCGGCGAACCGCTTAAGTTTAGCGAGGAGTCGCTGCGCGAACCGGCGCTGGTCGCTCGCGAGCGTCAGTTATATGAGTCGCGCCGCCGTAATCTGAACGAAACGTTAGAGAACCTGCAAAAAACCTACAATCTGGTGATGGCGGAGCTACGCATGACCCAGCCGCTGGTGGCGAAAGGGGCCGCGAGCGAAGTAGAAGTGATCCGCCTGCAACGCCAGGCCGCAGAGCTGAAAGGCAAAATGGACGACGCGCGCAACCAGTTTGCGGTACGCGCCCGCGAAGAGCAGGTGAAAAATAACGCCGATCTCGACGCCCAGTTGCAGGCAATGGCAGGCAAGGCAGATCAGCTCGATCGCGCCACGTTGTTTTCGCCTGTGCGCGGGGTGGTGAAGGATATTCAGGTGACAACCGTGGGCGGCGTGCTCCAGCCTGGCGGCAAGCTGATGGAGATCGTGCCGCTGGAAGATCAACTGCTGGTGGAGACGCGCATTAACCCGCGCGACATCGCCTATATCCGCCCCGGCCTGCCGGCGACGGTGAAGATAACCGCCTACGATTCGTCGATTTACGGGGATCTGAAAGGCGAGGTGGAGATGGTGTCGCCGGATACGCTGCAGGATGAGGTGAAGCGCGATCAGTTTTATTACCGGGTGTATGTGCGCACCCGGAGCGCGGAGCTGAAAAACCGCAACGGCAAGCGCTTCCCGATCCTGCCAGGCATGGTGGCGAACGTGGAGATTAAAACCGGCCAGAAAACGGTGCTCGATTATTTGATTAAACCGCTCAACAAAGTGAAAGAGGCGCTCCGGGAGCGGTAGGCGGGGGGACGTTGGGGTTAGGTTGATAGTGATGTTGATATGGCGGGTGCGCTGCGCTTACCCGCCCGACGCACAGCAATAGTCGTGTTGACGATGTAGGGTGGGTAAGCGTAGCCCACCCACCATTTAACCCCAGCCCATCTTTGTGCCATAAAAAAACCGGCTTTTGCCGGTTTTTTTTGCTGGTGCGTTTAGCGTCCGGCATGTTTCATAATGCGCGCTTTGTCGAGCTGCCATTCGCGATCTTTCAGGTCGGAGCGCTTGTCATGCTGCTTCTTACCTTTCGCCACGCCGATTTTGACTTTGCACCACGCGTTCTTCCAGTACAGCGACAGCGCCACCACGGTATAACCTTCGCGGTTCACGCGGCCATACAGCGTGTCCAGTTCGCGCTGGTTCAGCAGAAGCTTACGGGTACGGGTCGGATCGCAGACCACGTGGGTGGATGCCACATTCAGCGGCTGGAAGTTAGCGCCGAACAGGTACGCTTCGCCTTCTTTGAGGATCACATAGCTGTCGCCGATATTGGCTTTACCCGCGCGCAGGGATTTTACTTCCCAGCCCTGGAGGGCCAGGCCTGCTTCAAACTCATCTTCGATGAAGTATTCGTGACGGGCGCGCTTGTTGAGCGCAATAGTGGCTGAGCCAGGTTTGTGTGCTTTTTTCTTGGTCATAGTGCCGCTCAGTATAGGTAATCCAGTCGTAAAACGCACCCCTTCCCCGGGGTGGAAAAGGGTTATCTTAGCATGTCTGCCGGCGAGTTTTTGTTTAATGGATGATAAATGTTATTATTTCTAAGTCGTATGACTCACAGGAAATACTATGCCCCAGATTAGTCGTACTGCCCTGGTGCCTTACAGCGCTGAGCAGATGTATCAGTTAGTGAACGATGTGAAATCCTATCCGGAATTTTTGCCCGGCTGCGTGGGAAGCCGCGTGCTGGAGTCTTCTCCGGGCCAGATGACGGCGGCGGTCGAAGTCTCGAAAGCCGGGATCAGCAAGACGTTCACCACCCGCAATACGCTGATCAGCAATCAGAGCATTTTGATGCATCTGGTCGATGGCCCCTTCAAGTCGCTGATGGGCGGCTGGAAATTCACGCCGCTGACCGAAGACGCCTGCCAGATTGAATTTAATCTCGATTTTGAATTCACCAACAAGCTCATCGAACTCGCGTTTGGTCGGGTCTTTAAAGAGCTGGCCTCCAGCATGGTGCAGGCGTTCTCGCAGCGCGCCAAAGAGGTTTACAGTGCCGGGTGAAATCCAGGTGGAGGTGGCGTATGCCCTCCCTGAAAAACAGTACCTGCGTAAAGTGAAGCTGGCCGAAGGCGCGTCGGTGGAAGACGCGATTATCGCCTCCGGGCTGCTTGAGCTGCGCAGAGATATCGACCTTAAAAAGAACAAGGTCGGGATTTACAGCCGCCCGGTTAAACTTGCCGATACGCTTAACGATGGCGACCGCGTCGAAATCTACCGGCCGCTGATTGCTGACCCTAAAGAGCTGCGCCGTCAGCGCGCCGAGCGAGCCGCGAAAAAGTAACGCGTCGCGGGCTACATTTCAGCTCGCTATTGCGCGCAATAAAAAAGGTGCCTCAGGCACCTTTTTTGTTTTATCGCGTTCACGCACGGCGATTAGCGCTGCGCGTCGAGCTTCGGTTTGTTATCCATGTTGGTCAGCACGCCGTTGCTGTTGAAGGTCAGGGTCAGCGTCTGCTGTGTGACATCTTCGTGGCCCGGCTGCTGGCGAAAAATGTAGAACCACGTATTGCTGCCGAACGGATCCGACATCATCGGCGTACCCAGCGCGTAGGCAACCTGCTGTTGCGTCATGCCGATGCGGATTTTAGCAATGTCGGTAGGCGTCAGGTAGTTACCCTGATTAATGTCGGGGCGGTAAACCACTCGCTCCAGAGTAGAACAGCCTGCGGTCAACATCAGAAGGACCGCTGCGGCAGCAGTCAGCGTTTTACAGCGCATAGTGATTAGATTCCTTTTCGGGCCCGAGCAACACGCGGCTCATACATAATTAGCCGATGATAATAAACCTTCAGTCAGTTTAAAACCTTAAGGCGCTTCACTATGACCGTAGCGGATGAAAAAAGTTAGCGCAAAACGCGATTAAAGCACGCGGTGCGCTTTGGTTGCTGGTTTTCTGAGCGAAAGGGCGGGGCGCTGGCCCCGCCTGCTGTGATGTTACGCCGCCAGCAGCTCTTTGGCGTTCGCGAGCGTGTTGCGTGTGACTTCGCTGCCGCCGAGCAGACGGGCCAGCTCCTGCAGGCGCGCTTTTTTATCGAGCGGCTGCATATGGGTTTCGGTCATCGCGCCGTCCGTTTCCTTGCTGACAAAGAAGTGATGGTGTCCGCAACCGGCTACCTGCGGCAGGTGGGTGACGCACATCACCTGCGTTGACTCGCCGAGCTGGCGCAGCAGCTTACCAACCACGGCGGCGGTCGGGCCGCTGATACCGACATCCACTTCATCGAAAATCAGCGCCGGGGTTTCCATCTTACGGGCCGTGATCACCTGAATCGCAAGTGCGATACGGGAGAGCTCGCCGCCAGAGGCCACTTTGGCGAGCGGTTGCAGCGGCTGACCGGGGTTCGTGGAGACACGGAAATCGATGCGGTCTGCGCCTTCCGCCGTCAGATGGTGCTCTTCAAACACCACGTCAATGGTGAACTGACCGTGCGGCATCGACAGCGAATGCATGCTGTCGGTGATGAGCTGCGTCAGTTCGCGCGCATAACCCACGCGGCTTTCGTGAAGCTCGCGGGCCACCGCCAGCGCCTGCTGGTGATGCTTGTTGACCGCAAGGGTCAGGGTTTCCAGGCAGTCGGCCTGGTCGTCCAACTGCTGCTGTTCGTCAAGCAGCTTCTGGTGGAACGCGGGCAGCTCTTCCGGGGCGATATGGTGCTTACGCGCAAGCGTAATCTGACGGGAGAGACGCTGCTCCAGCTCATACAGGCGGTTCGGGTCGAGATCCAGACGCTCGCAGTAGTGGCGCAGTTCGTCACTGGCTTCGCTCAGCTGGATGGCGGCCTCTTCAAGCATATTCAGCACGCCGGAAAGTTTGTCATCCATACCGACCAGATCGGTCACCAGGTTGCGTGCGCTGTAAAGCTGGCTTTGCAGGTTGGCATCTTCCGCGTCGGCCAGCAGGTTTAACGCCTGCTGGCTGGTAGAAAGCAGCTGCCCGCTGTTGGCTAACCGTTTGTACTCTTCATCAATTTGCTCAAACTCGCCCGGCTGCGGGTTGAATTCGTTGAGCTCTTTTAACTGATAGTGCAGCAGCTCGGCGCGGGCGACGCGCTCCTGGCTCTGCTGCTGATGCAGGGCTAAATCGCGGCAGCTCTGGTGCCACTGACGATAGCTTTGGGCCATTTGCGCCATCAGCGAACCTTCGCCAGCGTAACCGTCCAGCAGGCGCTTCTGGTGTTCAGGCTTCAGCAGAAGCTGGTGGGCGTGCTGGCCGTGAATCTGAATCAGCAACTGGCCGAGCTCGCGCAGTTGCGAAAGCGGCACGGCGGTGCCGTTGATAAACCCGCGCGAACGGCCATCGCTGCTGATAACGCGACGCAGCAGACACTCGCTACCGTCTTCAAGCTGGTTCTCTTCGAGCCAGCGCAGCGCGGCGGGGGTATCTTTCAGCGCGAAGCGCGCGCAGAGATCGGCGCGGCTGGCGCCTGCGCGGACCATGTCGCCCTCAGCGCGGCCGCCGAGGCACAACCCCAGCGCATCGATCGCGATGGATTTACCGGCGCCGGTTTCACCAGTGATGGCGGTCATCCCGGCGTTAAAGTCGATTTCCAGTTCACGAACGATAGCGAAGTTACTGATGGTTAATTGTGCCAGCATAGCCGCCTTCCTGTATAAACTCACAGAGCTGTAATTGCATACAGTATAAACTGGTTTTATATACAGTAAAGTGGCTAGCGCGGGTTTCAGAATAATTTTTTTGACCAGCCGAGTTTTGAACTTAACGTATTGAAATAGCTATAGTCTTTTGGATGAATAAGATTCAGCGGGTAATCGCAGCGGCGGATAAAGACATCTTCGCCCTCCTGAATCGGCAGCGCAATCTGGCTGTCGCAGCTGATTTCCAGATCGCTGCGCATGTTGGAAAAGCGCAGGCGGATGGTGCTGCTGCTGTTAATGACGAGCGGGCGCGCCGAGAGCGTATGCGGGAACATGGGCACCAGCGTGATGGCGTCGAGCGACGGCGTGAGTATCGGGCCGCCCGCGGAGAGCGAGTAGGCGGTCGAGCCGGTGGGCGTGGAGATTATCAGCCCGTCAGAGCGCTGGGAGAAAGCGAATTTTTCGTCGATATAGACTTCAAATTCAATCATGTGCGCCACTTTGCCGGGGTGCAGTACGACTTCGTTGATGGCGGTACTGATGCGCTTCTGGCAATTTTTCTGGCAGACCTGCGCCTCCAGCAAAAAGCGCTGCTCGCGGATGTAATGGCCTTCGAGCACGTCCGCTAATTGTTGCTGGGCGTTATCCGGGTCGAGATCGGTGAGAAACCCGAGATTGCCGCGGTTAATGCCGATGACGCTGATGTCGTAACGCGCCAGCACGCGCGCGGCCCCCAGCATGTTGCCATCCCCGCCGACCACCACCGCCAGATCCGCCTGCTGGCCTATCTGTGCCAGCGTCCCGGTGCGGGCATCCCTGAGTTTTAACTCCTCGGCAATCTGCTCTTCGATAATGACGTCATAGCCGCGATCTAAAAGCCAGCGCCAGAGCATTTCGTGGGTCGTCAGCGCGGTAGGGTGGCGCGGATGTCCGACAATACCGATGCAGTTGAAATGGTTATTCATTTTCCTGGTCGTCCTTATAGGCGTGGAAAGGGGGACAATCTGTCTGCTTCCCTTGAAACCCGCAAACTGATCCCCATAATAATCCAGGTTAGCGATACGAATGCATAAACGCGGAGAATTTCATGAGTAGTAAAGAACAGAAAACGCCTGACGGGCAAGCCCCGGAAGAGATCGTCACGGAGCAGCATGAAGAGGTTGAGGCTGTGGAGTCTGCCGAATCTGCTGAGCAGGTGGATCCGCGCGATGAAGAGATTGCCCGGCTGCAGTCGGAGTTAGCGGAATCTCAGACCCGCGAGCGCGACAATGTGCTGCGCATGAAAGCGGAGATGGAGAACCTGCGCCGTCGTACTGAGCTGGATATCGAGAAAGCGCATAAGTTCGCGCTGGAAAAATTCATCAACGAGCTGCTGCCGGTTATCGACAGCCTCGATCGCGCGCTCGAAGTGGCGAACAAAGAAAACCAGGATATGGCCGCGATGGTGGAAGGGATCGAACTGACCCTGAAATCAATGCTGGACGTGGTACGCAAGTTCGGCGTGGAAGTGATTGCCGACACCAACGTGCCGCTGGATCCGAACGTGCATCAGGCTATTGCGATGGTGGAATCGGAAGAGGTTTCGCCGAACCACGTGCTGGCCGTGATGCAAAAAGGCTATACCCTGAACGGTCGTACTATTCGCGCCGCGATGGTAACCGTCGCGAAAGCGAAGGCGTAAGCCGCGCAGTAATAAAAAAGGCCAGTCATCGCGACTGGCCTTTTTTTTATGGGCGCAACGGCTAGCTGCCTTCCACGCTCTCGCGCAGCGGTTTCACCGGCGTAACCCGCACCTGCTTAATCATGTTCTCCTGCACATCGAGAATATCAATGTCGTACTGATTGAGGCGCAGACGAATACCGCTTGAAGGGATATCTTCCAGGGCTTCGAGGATCATGCCGTTGATGGTACGGGCTTCGTCCTCCGGCAGACGCCAGTTAAAGGCTTTGTTGATTTCCCGCACGTTGGCGCCGCCTTCGATAATCACCGAGCCGTCATTCTGCGGCGTGACCTCTTCAGCAAGCGTCGGCGACATTGATGTAGTGAAATCACCGACAATCTCTTCGAGAATATCCTCAACTGTCACCAGCCCCTGGATGTCGCCATATTCGTTGACCACCAGGCCTACTTTCTTTTTATTACGCTGGAATTTCACCAGCTGGACGCTGAGCGGCGTACCTTCCGGCACGTAATAGATTTCATCGGCGGCGCGCAGCATGACCTCTTTGGTGAACTCTTTTTTCTCATTCATCTGCCGCCATGCTTCGCGGATGCGTAGCATGCCGATGGCGTCATCGAGCGACTCGCGATAGAGCACGATGCGCCCGTGAGGCGAGTGCGTGAGCTGGCGCACGATGGATTTCCAGTCGTCGTTGATATCAATGCCGACGATATCGTTGCGCGGCACCATGATGTCGCTGACGCTGACCTTTTCCAGGTCCAGCACTGACAGCAGCATGTCCTGATTGCGGCGCGAAATCTGCGAGCGCGACTCATGCACAATGGTGCGTAGTTCATCTTTACTGAGCGCGGCGCTGACGACGTTATCGGCCTTGATGCCGACCATACGCATCAAAAGGCGCGTAATGGTGTTCAGCAACCAGACCAGCGGCATCATGACGATTTGCAGCGGCCCCAGCAGAAAGCTGCTCGGAAACGCGACTTTCTCCGGGTAGAGCGCCGCGACGGTTTTCGGCAGGACTTCGGCGAAAATCAGCACCACAAAGGTGAGGACGCCTGTGGCGATGGCGACACCGGCGTCGCCATAGAGGCGCATACCGACGATGGTCGCCAGCGACGAGGCGAGAATATTGACGAGGTTGTTACCGATTAACACCAGGCTTATCAGGCGATCGGGCTTGCGCAGCAGGCGCTCGACGCGTTTTGCCGCGCGGTTGCCCTGCTTTGACAGGTGCCGCAGACGGTAGCGGTTGAGGGTCATCATCCCGGTTTCGGAGCCGGAGAAGTAAGCGGAGACCACCACCATCACGATAAGCGTTACGATGAGCGTGGTGGTTGAGATATGTTCCAAACGCGTTGTCCTTAGATGTGTGATTCGTTAACCGGCGAACTGCTGAATAACCCGGCTGCCGAAATAGGCCAGGGTCAGCAATGCGGCGCCCGCGACGTTAAACCACACCACGCGGCGCCCGCGCCAGCCTTCATGATAGTGTCCCCACAGCAGGATGATATAGACAAACCATGCGACGATGGACAGCACCGCCTTGTCGATATTCTCCATGCTGAACATGTTGTGAAGATAGAACAGGCCAGTGCAGAGCGTCAGGGTCAGCAGCACGACGCCGACCTGGGTGATATGGAACATTTTGCGCTCGATGCCCATCAGCGGCGGCATCTCGGCGCTGAAGACCAGCTTTTTGTTTTTCAGCAGATAGTCAATCCACGCCAGTTGCAGCGCGTAGAGCGCGGCGATGATCAGCGTCGCGTATGAGAAGAGCGACAGGCCGATGTGCACCATCATGCCCGGCGTAGCCTCAAGGTGCGTAATGTATTCATTCGGCACGAACGTCGCGAACGCCAGATTGATAAGCGCGAACGCGTAGACAATCGGCAGCAGCAGCCAGCCGCGATTTTTCGAGGCGACAATGGTCATCACGGTGCAGATCATCAGACTCACCAGCGAGCCGACGTTCAGCAGGCTGAGATTCTGCCCGCCGCTGCCGTCCGGGAATATGCGGCTTTCGAGCGCGACGGCGTGGCAGACGAGCGCTATCACCGCCGAAAGTATCGCAAGGCGGCGCCACGCGCTGTTCTTGCGAAGCAGGCCGGGAATGATAAGCGCCAGGCTTACCGAGTAGGCGACAAGCGCCAGCAGTGAAAAAACAGGCATATAGGATGTCGGTTTAGCCAGAAGAGAAAGAGAAGCAGTATAGCGTTACGCGCCGCCTGCTCCAACCGTTGCATCACAACCAGGGCGGCTTCATGTTATACTGCGCCTCATTCGTACTCGGTGTCGCTGCGGCGGCCTAAAGTTACCCTTGGGCAAGAGATCATGTTTGATAATTTAACTGACCGTTTGTCGCGCACGCTGCGCAATATCAGCGGCCGTGGGCGCCTGACTGAAGACAACATTAAAGAAACGCTGCGCGAAGTGCGCATGGCGCTGCTGGAGGCGGATGTCGCGCTGCCGGTGGTGCGCGATTTCATCAACCGCGTAAAAGAGAAAGCGGTAGGGCATGAAGTTAATAAAAGCCTGACGCCGGGCCAGGAGTTCGTGAAGATTGTTCGTAACGAACTGGTGGCGGCGATGGGCGAAGAGAACCAAAGCCTGAACCTGGCCGCGCAGCCGCCCGCCGTGGTGCTGATGGCGGGCCTGCAGGGCGCCGGTAAAACGACCAGCGTCGGTAAGCTCGGTAAGTTCCTGCGTGAAAAGCACAAGAAAAAAGTGCTGGTGGTTTCCGCGGACGTCTATCGCCCGGCGGCGATTAAACAGCTCGAAACGCTGGCACAGCAGGTCGGCGTGGATTTCTTCCCGTCCGACGTTGCGCAAAAGCCGGTCGACATCGTGAACGCGGCGCTGAAAGAAGCGAAGCTGAAATTCTACGACGTGCTGCTGGTGGATACCGCCGGTCGTTTACACGTCGACGAAGCGATGATGGACGAGATCAAGCAGGTTCACGCGTCTATCAAGCCGGTGGAAACGCTGTTTGTGGTCGATGCCATGACCGGCCAGGATGCCGCCAACACCGCGAAAGCCTTTAATGAAGCGCTGCCGCTGACCGGCGTGGTGCTGACCAAAGTGGACGGCGACGCCCGCGGCGGTGCGGCGCTCTCGATTCGCCACATTACCGGCAAACCAATTAAGTTCCTCGGCGTCGGCGAGAAAACCGAAGCGCTGGAGCCGTTCCACCCGGACCGTATCGCCTCGCGTATTCTCGGCATGGGCGACGTGCTGTCGCTGATTGAAGATATCGAAAGCAAAGTCGACCGCGCGCAGGCGGAGAAGCTCGCCACCAAGCTTAAAAAAGGCGACGGCTTTGACCTCAACGATTTCCTTGAGCAGCTCAAGCAGATGAAAAACATGGGCGGCATGGCGAGCCTGATGGGCAAGCTGCCGGGCATGGGGCAACTGCCTGACAACGTGAAATCGCAGATGGATGACAAAATCCTGGTGCGCATGGAAGCCATCATTAACTCCATGACCATGAAAGAGCGCGCGAAGCCGGAAATCATCAAAGGCTCGCGCAAACGTCGTATCGCGGCAGGCTGCGGAATGCAGGTGCAGGACGTTAACCGCCTTCTGAAACAGTTCGACGACATGCAACGCATGATGAAGAAGATGAAGAAAGGCGGTATGGCGAAGATGATGCGTGGGATGAAAGGGATGATGCCGCCAGGCTTCCCTGGCCGCTGATCGGCCAGGCTTCCCTGGCCGCTGATCGGCCTGGCTTGTTTGCCATTTCGGCACCGGGGTGTGCTCGCCATCCTCACGTACTGCGTGTACGCTCCGGTGGCTGTGCGCACGTCGGCACCGAACTGACCGCACCGCCGACGGCCTTTTACGGTGGGTGTATTAACTGCAGATTGCTTTTTCCCCAGAAATCAGTAAAATTTTCGGGCTTTTAATATGACGCCGGGCTCCGTTCCTCGATGGGGCCCGGTGTTTTATTCACACAAGAGGATGTTATGGTAACTATTCGTTTAGCACGTCACGGCGCTAAAAAGCGTCCGTTCTACCAGGTTGTCGTTACTGATAGCCGCAATGCACGCAACGGTCGCTTCATTGAGCGCGTTGGTTTCTTCAACCCGATCGCAAACGAAAAAGAAGAAGGCACCCGCCTGGATCTGGATCGTATCGAACACTGGGTTGGCCAGGGCGCTACCGTTTCCGATCGCGTTTCCGCGCTGATCAAAGCAGCAAAAAAAGCAGCTTAATCTGTCACGGTGGTCATGATGAGCAAGCAAGACGCCGCTAAAGCCCCTGTTAACCCGATTGTTCTCGGGAAAATGGGTTCTTCATACGGCATTCGTGGTTGGCTCAGAGTGTTTTCCTCCACCGAAGACGCCGAAAGCATTTTTGACTACCAGCCCTGGTTTATCCAGCAGGCGGGTCAGTGGCAGCAAGTACAGCTGGAAAGCTGGAAGCACCACAATCAGGACATGATCATCAAGCTGAAAGGCGTGGAAGATCGTGATGCCGCGAATCTGTTGACCAATTGCGAAATTGTCGTGGATTCCTCGCAGTTGCCGGAGCTTGAAGAGGGTGATTACTACTGGAAAGACCTTATGGGTTGCCAGGTTATCACCACGGAAGGCTACGACCTCGGTAAAGTCGTCGATATGATGGAAACCGGGTCGAACGACGTTCTCGTCGTGAAGGCAAACCTGAAAGATGCGTTCGGTATCAAGGAGCGGCTACTTCCGTTCCTCGATGGGCAGGTTATCAAGAAAGTCGATCTCGCTACTCAAAAGATTGAAGTAGATTGGGATCCTGGTTTTTAAACCTCCGGACAAACGGTAATAAACGGCGCTATGTGGATTGGCATAATCAGCCTGTTTCCTGAGATGTTCCGCGCGATTACCGATTACGGGGTAACTGGCCGGGCAGTAAAAAATGGCCTGCTGAGCATCGACAGCTGGAGTCCTCGCGACTTCACGCACGACCGGCACCGTACCGTGGACGACAGGCCCTACGGCGGCGGACCGGGGATGCTAATGATGGTGCAACCCTTGCGGGACGCCATTCACGCAGCGAAAGCCGCGGCAGGCGAGGGCGCAAAGGTGATTTACCTTTCACCTCAGGGACGCAAGCTTGATCAAGCGGGCGTCAGCGAGCTGGCGACGAACGAGAAGTTAATTCTGGTTTGTGGCCGCTACGAAGGGATAGACGAGCGCGTTATCCAGACCGAAATTGACGAAGAATGGTCAATCGGGGATTACGTGCTCAGCGGCGGCGAGCTACCCGCCATGACGCTTATCGATTCGGTTGCCCGGTTTATTCCAGGCGTACTGGGTCACGAAGCGTCGGCAACGGAAGATTCCTTTGCCGAAGGGTTGCTGGATTGTCCGCACTATACCCGGCCTGAAGTGTTAGAGGGGATGGAAGTACCGCCAGTTTTACTGTCGGGCAACCATGCCGAAATCAGACGCTGGCGCCTGAAGCAGTCGCTGGGCCGTACCTGGCTTAGAAGACCTGAACTTCTGGAAAACCTGGCTCTGACTGAAGAGCAAGCAAAGTTGCTGGCGGAGTTCAAAACTGAACACGCGCAACAGCAACATAGACATGATGGGACTGGCGACGCGTAAGCCGCTACCCGAAACATCAGTTTACCCAGGATAAGAGATTAAATTATGAGCAACATTATCAAGCAAATTGAACAAGAGCAGATGAAGCAGGACGTACCTTCCTTCCGTCCGGGTGATACCGTGGAAGTGAAAGTATGGGTTGTTGAAGGTTCCAAAAAACGTCTGCAGGCATTCGAGGGCGTGGTTATCGCTATTCGTAACCGCGGTCTGCACTCTGCATTCACTGTTCGCAAAATCTCCAACGGCGAAGGCGTTGAGCGTGTCTTCCAGACTCACTCTCCGGTAGTTGACAGCATTGCTGTTAAACGTCGTGGTGCTGTACGTAAAGCTAAACTGTACTACCTGCGTGAGCGCACTGGTAAGTCTGCTCGTATCAAAGAGCGTCTTAACTAAGATTCGCTTAAGCGACATCCGATATAAAAAGGGCTGGCCTGCGGGCTGGCCCTTTTTTTGTCCGGGGCACCCGGCCCCGTGTAAAAACCGCTGGTTTCCTTTCCTTTACGTTAACTTTCCATATCTGAATCATTTACAATAAACCTCCATTTCTGGAGGTGCAGTGGGCAGCAACGTCTTTTATCAGTCAGTGTTTCGTTATCGCGCGGCTATGCTTGCGCTATTCGCGATCCTGCTGATTGTGGTGGCGCCGCTTATCTCTGTCAGCCTGCAAAAAGACCCCATGAGCGCAATGCCCGGCATGCACCACGCGATGCCGATGGATGACATGTCTGACATGCATCCAGGAATGCCCCACGAGATGCCTTCTCCTGCGCCTGCCTCTGTGCCTGTCGATCATGCCGAAGCGTGCGGCTACTGCGTGCTGCTGGCGCATGTCCCGGGGCTGCTGCTGGCACTGTCGCTGCTGGTCTCGTTTATTCTGCAACGCGTCCGGCTGCCGGTTCCGCGTCCGGTGGCCAGGCACTGGCGCTTTTATCCCCGACTCTGGCCCGATACCCGCGCGCCGCCGCGCGTGTCTGCTTTTTCCTGCTGAAAAACTCTCTGCGCTAAGGCGCAGCGCTACCTTCTGCTTTTAAAAAAGGAAAAGTATGACTTCCTGCACCCCGCGCGCGGCATGGGTAAACCTGCTGCGACGCCTTCATTTTTATATTGGTCTGTTTATCGGGCCGTTTATCTTCGTGGCCGCGCTGACCGGCACGCTGTATGTCGCCACGCCGCAGCTTGAAAACTGGATCTATCGCGACGCGCTTTCTGGCGCAACGTCCGGCGAGCGTCAGCCGCTGGCGCTACAGGTCGCGGCGGCGGAACACCGCACCGGCGGCGAGCTGCGCCTCTCGGCGGTGCGCCCGGCGTTGACGCCTGGCGAGACAACGCGCGTGATGTTCGCCGATCCGGCGCTTGGCGAGTCAGAATCGCGGGCGGTATTTATCGACCCGGTGTCGCTCGCGGTGAAAGGCGATATGACCGTGTACGGCACCAGCGGCATCTTGCCGCTGCGTCAGTGGATAGATTACGCGCACCGCTCGCTGCTGCTCGGTAATGTGGGCCGCGTTTACAGCGAACTGGCGGCGTCATGGATGTGGGTGACGGCGCTCGGCGGCATCGCGCTCTGGTACTTAACCCGCCCGAAGCGGCGTATGAGTAACACGTTTCAGAATACGCGCCGCCTGCACGCAGGCCTCGGCTGGGTATTGCTCGCGGGCATGCTGCTGTTTTCGGCGACCGGGCTCACCTGGTCGCAGTGGGCGGGTGCGAACGTCGATAAAATGCGCGCCGCGTTCGGCTGGCTGACGCCGCAGGTTAACACGCAGCTGCAGGGCGACGCGCCGCCGCACGACCCGCACGCGGAGCATCATATGCATCACGGCGTGATGAACATGCCTGCGCCGTCCATCGATGCGAGCCTGTATGACCGCGTGCTGGCGGCGGCGAGAGGCGCGGGCATCGACGCTGGCAAACTTGAGATTCGCCCGCCGCGCGAGGCGGGACGGGCCTGGACCGTCACGGAGATCGATCGCGCCTGGCCCACGCAGGTGGATGCCGTCGCGGTGGATGGCGTCACGCTGCGCGTTATCGACGCCACCCGCTTTGCCGATTACCCGCTGATGGCAAAGCTGACGCGCTGGGGCGTTGATTTCCATATGGGCGTGCTGTTCGGGTTGGCGAACCAGCTGTTGCTGGTCGCGTTTGGTTTGGCGCTGTGCGTCGCGATTGTGCTTGGTTACCGTCTCTGGTGGCTGCGTCGTCCGCCGGGGCCGCTGGTGAGCCCTGCCGCGACGCTAAGCCAGGGCTGGCTAAATCTGCCGCCCGTCTGGCGCGTTATTACCCTGGCCGTTGCCGTGCTGCTGGGCCTGGCGCTGCCGGTCATGGGCGTCAGCCTCGCTATACTGCTGATAATGGATTACTGGCGCTGGCGGCAGGGGGGCACTAAAACCCTCACGCATAAGGCACAGTGAAAACGAGGCGGGGAAGCCCGCCTTTTCATTAACTGTAAAATAAATATTACATATTTATGCCTGTTTAGCGCCATTTATTTTATTAATGTAAAGTTATCGGTACGTATTGTGGATTGAAATCTTTACCGCGTATGGTATTGTTAAACCCTCCTCGCAGAGGAAAACTATCGCAACGAGCAAACTTACAGGATCGCTATCATGCAAAAAGACGCGCTGAATAATGTTCATATCGCCGATGAACAGGTATTAATCACTCCTGACCAACTGAAAGCCGAGTTTCCGCTGACTGTAGAACAGGAGGCGCAGGTGGCGCGCTCTCGCCAGACCATCTCCGATATTATCGCCGGTCGCGATCCGCGTTTGCTTGTGGTGTGTGGACCTTGCTCGATCCACGATCCTGAAGCCGCGATTGATTATGCTCGTCGTTTTAAAGCCCTGTCCGAACAGGTCAGCGATAGTCTCTATCTGGTTATGCGCGTCTATTTTGAAAAGCCCCGCACCACGGTGGGCTGGAAAGGGCTGATTAACGATCCTCATATGGATGGCTCGTTTGATGTGGAAGCAGGTCTGAAAATCGCCCGTAGCCTGCTGGTGGAGCTGGTGAGCCTCGGGTTGCCGCTCGCGACCGAAGCGCTCGACCCGAACAGCCCGCAATACCTGGGCGATCTTTTTAGCTGGTCCGCGATTGGCGCGCGTACCACGGAATCGCAGACGCACCGCGAAATGGCGTCTGGCCTCTCAATGCCGGTCGGTTTTAAAAACGGCACCGACGGCAGCCTCGCGACCGCCATTAACGCAATGCGCGCCGCCGCTATGCCGCACCGTTTCGTCGGCATCAACCAGGCAGGCCAGGTTTGTCTGCTGCAAACCCAGGGCAACCCGGATGGTCATGTGATCCTGCGCGGCGGCAAAGCGCCGAACTACAGCCCGGCGGATGTGGCGCAGTGCGAAAAAGAGATGGAGCAGGCGGGCCTGCGCCCGGCGCTGATGATCGACTGCAGCCACGGCAACTCGAATAAAGATTACCGTCGCCAGCCGGGCGTCGCGGAATCCGCCGTTGCGCAGATCAAAGACGGCAACCGGTCGATTATCGGCCTGATGATTGAAAGCCATATTCACGAAGGCAATCAGTCTTCCGAACAGCCACGCAGCGCCATGAAATACGGCGTTTCCGTGACGGATGCCTGCATCAGCTGGGAAACCACGGAAGCGCTGCTGCGCGAGCTTCATCAGGATCTGCAAGGGGCGCTTGCTGAGCGTCTGGCGTAAGGGGTTAACGATGGTGGCTGAACTGACCGCGCTGCGCGATCAAATCGATGAAGTGGATAAGGCGCTGCTGGGGCTGCTGGCGCGCCGTCTGGAGCTGGTGGCGGAAGTCGGTGAAGTAAAAAGCTGTTACGGCCTGCCGATTTATGTGCCGGAGCGCGAAGCCTCTATGCTGGCGTCGCGCCGTGAAGAGGCCGAGTCGCTCGGCGTGCCGCCGGATCTTATCGAAGATGTGTTGCGGCGCGTAATGCGCGAGTCGTATTCCAGCGAAAACGATAAAGGTTTTAAAACGCTTAACCCGGCGCTGCGCCCCGTGGTAATTGTCGGCGGCGGCGGGCAGATGGGCCAGCTGTTTGAAAAAATGCTGACGCTCTCCGGTTATCAGGTGCGAATTCTGGAGCAGCAGGACTGGCCGCAGGCCGCGACGCTGTGCGCCGACGCCGGTATGGTTATCGTCAGCGTGCCGGTGCACCTGACGGAAGCGGTTATCCGCAAACTACCGCCGCTACCGGAAGATTGCGTGCTGGTGGATTTAACGTCGGTGAAAAACGTGCCGCTGCAGGCGATGCTGGAAGTGCATCACGGCCCGGTGCTTGGCCTGCACCCCATGTTCGGGCCGGACAGCGGCAGCCTTGCCAAACAGGTGGTGGTCTACTGCGACGGGCGCAAGCCAGAGGCGTATCAGTGGTTCCTTGAGCAAATCCAGGTCTGGGGCGCGCGGCTGCACCGCATCAGCGCGGTAGAGCACGATCAGAACATGGCGTTTATCCAGGCGCTGCGCCACTTCGCGACATTTGCCTACGGTCTGCATCTGGCCGAAGAAAATGTGCAGCTGGAGCAGCTGCTGGCGCTCTCCTCGCCGATTTACCGGCTGGAGCTTGCGATGGTGGGCCGCCTCTTTGCGCAGGACCCGCAGCTTTACGCGGATATTATTATGTCGTCGCCGGGTAACCTGTCGCTTATCAAGCGTTACTACCAGCGGTTCGGCGAGGCGATTGGACTGCTGGAGCAGGGCGACAAACGCGCCTTTATCGACAGCTTCCGCAAAGTCGAGCACTGGTTCGGCGATTATGCGAAGCGGTTCCAGCAGGAGAGCCGCACGCTGCTGCGTCAGGCAAACGACAGCCGCCAGTAACGCAAAAGCCGCTTATACTCAAAAGCCAGTGGGCCAGTCCGCTGGCTTTTTTTATGGCGAAAAAGGATGAACGAAATGGCGCAACCGCAGCTGTTGTTTGATTATACCGGTCACCTGCCGGAATGCCCGACCTGGGACGCGCAGGAGCAGGCGCTCTACTGGGCCGATATCCTGGAGCAGGAGATCCATCGCTACCACCCGCACAGCGGCGAACACCGGGTCTGGCAGTTTCCGGAAGAGGTGGGCTGTTTCGCGCTGCGTGAAAAAGGCGGTTTTATCGTCGCGCTGCGAAGCGGCATCTGGCTTGCCGACGAGCGCGGCATTCTGGGGCGCAAAATTTGCGACAACCCCAATAATCCGGCGCTGGCGCGTTTTAACGACGGCGGTACCGATAGCGACGGACGTTTTTACGCCGGTACTTTCTGGGCACCGGGCGATTACAAAGGCGCGCTGCTGGTGCGCGTCGATAACGATCTGAGCGCGCATGTCATTCAGAGCGATATTCACGGTGCCAATGGCCTGGCGTTCAGCCCGGACAAGCGCTGGATGTATACCTCAGATACGCCGAAAGGCGTGATTTATCGCACGCCGTTGGATGAGCAGGGCGAGCCGGGCAAGCGCGAGGTATTCAGAACCTTCGGCGAAGGCGAGGGCATCCCGGACGGCGCGGCGCTGGATGTCGAAGGCTGTTACTGGACGGCGCTGTTTGATGGCCACCGCATCGCGCGGTTCTCCCCGCAGGGCGAACAACTTGAAGAGCACAGGCTGCCGGTGCGCTGCCCGACGATGGTCTGTTTTGGCGGGGCGGATATGAAAACGCTCTATATCACCACCACGCGGGAAAATATGGAGCAGGAAGAACTGGCGCAGCGTCCGCTCTCAGGCGCGATTTTCACGCTGGAAACGCTGGTCGCCGGTGTGCCGAAGCCGAAATTTAAAGGGTGAAAAAAGCGGCCGGGGCGTCCGGCCGCGTTACCTTATGCCGGGTCTACCGGCACGACATTTTCGCTGGGGTAGCAGCCCAGCACTTTCATTGAGCGCGTAATCTCCGTCAGCTCTTTCAGCGCCAGCTGCATCGGCGCGTCCTGAAGATTCGCCTGGATATCCAGATAGAACATCTCTTCCCACGGGTTGCCGTTAATCGGGCGCGATTCCAGCTTCGTCATCATCAGGTTGTGATTACGCAGCACCAGCAGCGCTTCGACCAGCGCGCCAGCCTGTTGTCCTGTCGCCATCAGCAGCGTGGTTTTCGCCGGGACCTGATCGGAAACATTAATCGCCTTACGGGCCAGCACCACAAAACGGGTAATGTTTTGGGTCTGGTTGGCGAGATTGCGCTCCAGCACCTGCAAGCCGTACAGCGCGCCGCCCGCCTCGCTGCCGAGGGCGGCGACATACGGCGAATTCGCATGCGCTACTTTCTCCATTGCCGCCGCGGTGCTTTCGCAATACTCGATTTTCCAGTTCGGGTAGCGCTTGAGGAACTGGCTGCACTGCTGGAAAGGCTGCGGATGGCTGTAGACGGTTTCAATTTTCTCAAGCGTGGTGGAGGTGGAGACCAGCACGCAGTGGTCGATAGGCAGCGTCAGCTCGCCGACAATCGACAGGCTAGTGTGTTGCAGCAGGTCGTAGACGTCGTTGATCGCGCCGGAGCTGGTGTTTTCAATAGGCACTACAGCGTAATCGGCCTGACCCGTTTCGACCTGGTTGAAAATGTCGTGGAATTTCGCGCAGCCGCTTTCAATAAACTGATCGAAATGGCGGGCGGCATATTGACGGGCGGCAAGGTGCGAGTAGGAGCCTTTCGGGCCGAGAAACGCGACGCGGGCAGAGTGCGGGTTAGTCTGGTTAAGATGCTGCTGAAGGAGCGCCTGCTGTGTGAGCACGGAGTCTTCGATAATGAGCTGAAAGAGCCGGGTGATGTAATGTGCGTCGAGATGATGGGCTTTGCCGATGTCAATCAGCCGCTCCAGCAGATCGCGCTCGCGATCGATATCCCTCACTGGCCGATGGGTGGCGAGTTTCGCTTTACCCACGTCAACTGCCAGCGCCCGGCGTTGCGCCAGCAGGGCGAGTAATTGTTCATCCAGCGCGCTAATTTTATCGCGCAGGGCCAGCAACGGGTTTTCCGCAGTCATAACGCCACCTTGTGTATAGCCATAAAAAAGGCCCCCCGGAGTGGGAGGCCTGTTAGTTCGTCTTCGCTTGCTTTCTGATACGACGACACGCCTCCCGTTCAGGGGAAGGTAAAAAAGAAAGCGAAGAAAAACGGGTGTTGTTTCATGAGTGTTTCCTTAAAAAGCATACCGGTAAAGTACCCGCTCCCTTTTTGTTCTGTCAATAAAAAACGCGCCCGAAGGCGCGTGGTAAAGGATGACGCAGGGGGTATTACTCTTCTTCTTCGACTTCAGCGAAGTTGGCGTCTTTCACCGAGCCGGTGGTACGGCGGGCTTCACCTTTGTGCTGGACTTTATTCAGTTGCCTTTCCAGCTTGTTAATTAATTCGTTGATGGCCGTGTACATATCTTCATGTTTAGCGCTGGCGACCAGATGGCCGTTGGGCGTATTGATGGTGGCGTCAGCGACGAACCCCTGGGGTTCTTTAGATAAAATGATATGCGGATTAATCAGATGAGTTTGCCATTTTTCAAGTTTGGCGAGACGGTCGGCGACGTGCTGGCGGATAGCGGGGGTGATTTCCATCTGTTTGCTGGTAATGTTCATTGTCATAAATGTTACCTCTTGTCTTTCCCGTCTTGGTAATTTTAGCATAACCGCCACAGCGTCAATTTGTGTGATTAAGATCACTTAATTTTGTCACTTTTTGTCAATGAAACGCTTTTGTGAGACAGGACAGGAAGAGGGCAGATTTCGCTTGTCGCCCTCATGAAAAGCGGTCATAGTCGATGAGTTAACTCGCCAGGCTTCTTTGCACACACTTTCAGCACTACCACCTCTCTGGCTGTTTTTTAGCAATTTTCGCGTATACCTTTTTTAAGAGCTCCTCGAAATTCCTGCCTTAAGCAATAATAGCGCGCGACTTCTGCCCGACTCGCAGGTCTTTACTTGAAAAGGATTGTTATGAAAGCCACCTTCCGGCTGACGACGCTTCGTCGTCTCGCTTTGTGCGTTACGCTCGCCTGCGGCGCAAGCCCCGCTGTTGCCGCGTCTTTTGATTGCGATAAAGCAGGCACGCCCGTCGAACACGCCATTTGCCAGCAGCAGACGCTCGGCGAACTCGACAGCAAAATTAACGATGATTACCTGCGTGCGATGGGCAGCCTGCCCGCGCAGGAAGCCGCGGCGTTACGTATCGAACAGCGCGCCTGGCTGAAAACCCGTAACGCCTGCGCAGGTAGCGCTAATGAGATTCAGGCCTGCCTGACCGACACGATGAAAACGCGCGCCGGGACGCTCAACGATATGGCGCGCCGCGCCACGCATGACTTCGATACGGCAGTCAGCCTGATCCCGGATTCGCCGGTTAACGCCGCTGATAAACTGCGCGCCTACCAGACGCCGCTTGCTTCGGCGTGGCTGGTTTACCTGAATCATTTCGTGCCAGCCAGCGGCGTGACGGCCCAGGAAGCCAGTAAACGTCATCAGATGGCGCTGGACGGGCTGCGCGACGATGACTTTGCTTACTCCATCATGAAGGATATCGAAAAGGATCCGAAAGAGAGTAAAGACAAGGCGGTGCTGACGCTTCTGCGTATGAATATCGAAAAAATGGACTATCAGCGTGATAACGACGATGACCGTCCTTACGTGCACTGCTTTATTTTTGAAGCTCAGGGGCAGGCGGCCTACGAGGCGTTCGGTTCGCTGTATGGCTCGACGCGTGACGGTTTTGCGCCCATCTGTAAGCCGCAGGATGTGATTTTCGACTCGCCTGCCTGGACTGCATTGAACGAGGCATTCAGCGAGCCGTTAGAGAAAGCCAGCGATGGCGCCGGCACCATCAAGTACTCCAGCTATGCGGACTGGGAAATATTCGAACTGCATGTGACGGTAAAACCGGAAGACTACCTTAACGTTGCCGCTCAGGATAAAAAACAGCAGGATCCCGAGCAGGAGATCCGCGAGTGGAAAGACGACGCGGCATGGCCGAAAGCGCAGCGTGAGAAAGCGCTGGCGGCGATTGAGCCTGCGCGAAAAGCGACACAAGCGTGGCTGCAAAACGATCGCGGCTGGACTGCGGAGAATGCCCGCAAAGGCGCTGACAACATTGTGCGT
This sequence comes from Cronobacter dublinensis subsp. dublinensis LMG 23823, assembly GCF_001277235.1. Classification (NCBI taxonomy): domain Bacteria; kingdom Pseudomonadati; phylum Pseudomonadota; class Gammaproteobacteria; order Enterobacterales; family Enterobacteriaceae; genus Cronobacter; species Cronobacter dublinensis. The sequence goes on along the minus strand of NZ_CP012266.1, from coordinate 3,379,098 downwards.
CAGTGGCTGGATGACCGGGTGATTTTTATCGACGGGTCAGGCTGGACGGGCGAGTAAACGCCATAAAAAAAGCCAGCCCACCGGGCTGGCTTTTTACGCTGAAGTGACAATCAGGCGCCGGTGTTATTAGCTGCGATGATTTTCGCTACTTTATCGGCCTGCGCGTTAAGCTGCAGCTCGCGATAAGCGTTTTCCATCAGGCCCAGCCCTTCGCGGGTTGCTTTGGTATCCGGGTAATCACGCAGCATGCCTTCCACACGGTTAACCACCGCCACCCACGCGCCGCGTTTGGTGTAATATTGCGCAACGGAAAGCTCATATTTGGACAGACGGTCTTTCAGGTAGACCAGACGTTTGGTCGCATCGGTTGAATACTGGCTCTGCGGGTAGCCACGCACCAGTTTCGAGAAGTCGCGGAACGCGTCGCGCGCATGTTGCGGGTCGCGGTCACTACGATCGACGCCGAAGAAGCCCTGCAGCGCGCTGTCGTCGAGCGCCATATTGGTCAGGCCGCGCATGTAAATGACGTAGTCGATATTCGGATGCGTCGGGTTAAGGCGAAGGAAACGGTCAATAGCGGCCTGGGCCAGCGGCAGATCGGCATTTTTATAATAGGCGTAGATCAGATCCAGCTGTACCTGCTGAGAATATGGGCCAAACGGATAACGGTTATCTAACGCTTCCAGTTGCGTTATTGCCGCTTTCCAGTTACCGTCCTGCAGCTTTTGCTGCGCAGTCGCGTAGATCTCTGAAGGCGGATTATCGGGCACCTCTTCCTTAGAACCGGAGCAGCCCGCCAAAGCCAGGCTCAACGTGGCGGCTGCCACCAGATATTTCATGCGCGTCATGACGTTTTGACTTTCCTCAGATGTTATGCGGGAGTTTCACAGTTCCAGCTCCCGATTAAGACCAGCTACAATAGCACACTATATTAAACGGCAAAGCCGTAAAACCCAACGTTAACGAAGAAGCTGTATATGGCACAACGAGTACAACTCACCGCAACGGTGTCCGAGTCACAGCTCGGTCAACGCTTAGATCAGGCTTTGGCCGAATTGTTCCCGGATTATTCACGTTCACGCATAAAAGAATGGATCCTTGACCAGCGCGTACTGGTTAACGGCCAGATGTGTGATACGCCGAAAGAGAAAGTGTTGGGTGGAGAACGTGTCGCCATCAATGCTGAAATTGAAGAAGAAGCGCGCTTTGAACCGCAGGATATCCCGCTGGATATCGTCTACGAAGATGACGATATCCTCGTCATTAATAAGCCGCGCGATTTCGTCGTACATCCTGGTGCCGGTAACCCGGACGGCACCGTGCTGAACGCGCTGCTGCACTATTATCCGCCGATTGCCGACGTGCCGCGCGCGGGTATCGTGCATCGTCTGGATAAAGACACCACGGGTCTGATGGTCGTGGCGAAAACCGTTCCGGCGCAGACGCGTCTGGTCGAGGCGTTGCAGCTGCGTGAAATCACCCGTGAATATGAGGCGGTCGCTATCGGTCATATGACGGCGGGCGGTACGGTCAGCGAGCCTATCAGCCGCCACCCGACCAAGCGCACCCATATGTCGGTTCACCCGATGGGTAAACCGGCGGTGACGCATTACCGCATCATGGAGCATTTTCGGATTCACACCCGCCTGCGTCTGCGTCTGGAAACTGGCCGTACCCACCAGATCCGCGTACACATGGCGCATATTACCCATCCGCTGGTGGGCGATCAGCTCTATGGCGGACGCCCGCGCCCGCCGAAAGGCGCAAGCGAGGCGTTTATCCAGGCGCTGCGTCAATTCGACCGTCAGGCGCTGCACGCAACGATGCTGCGCCTCTATCACCCCATTAGCGGCGTGATGATGGAATGGCACGCGCCTATCCCGCAGGATATGATCGACTTAATCGATGCGCTGCGCGCCGATTTCGAAGCCCATAAAGACGACGTGGACTGGTTATGAAACTGATTACTCCGCAGTGGCCGTTGCCTCCGGGCGTCGCGGCCTGTAGCTCTACCCGCCACGGCGGCGTCAGCCTGCCGCCTTACGATGCCTTAAACCTGGGCGCGCACTGCGGGGATAATCCGGAACATGTGGAAGAAAACCGTCGCCGTTTTTACCAGGCGGCGAATTTCCCTGGAGCGCCCGTCTGGCTTGAGCAGGTTCACGGTAAAGAGGTGCTGCATCTTACCGGCGGCCCTTATGCCTCGAAGCGTGCCGATGCCTCCTATACCCGCGAGCGCGGCACGGTGTGCGCGGTGATGACTGCCGACTGCCTGCCGGTGCTGTTTTGCGATACGGCTGGCCGCGAAGTGGCGGCGGCGCATGCGGGATGGCGCGGCCTTTGTGAAGGCGTGCTTGAAGAGACGGTCAGTTGTTTTGAGGCGGCGCCTGCGACCATTCAGGCCTGGCTTGGCCCGGCCATCGGCCCGCAGGCCTTTGAAGTCGGCCCCGAAGTGCGCGACGCTTTTATCGCCAAAGATGCCGCGGCCGCGGAGGCCTTTCGCCCGCACGGTGAGAAATATCTCGCCGATATTTACCTTCTTGCGCGCCAGCGTCTGGCGAGCGTTGGCGTCACCGCTGTTTATGGCGCAGAGCGCTGCACGCACAGTGAAAGCCACGATTTCTTCTCTTATCGCCGCGACGGAACCACAGGTCGTATGGCAAGTTTCATTTGGCTGATATAACCTACTGAATCAAGACGATCCAGTACGCGTAACGGACGCTCCACATTATTCAGGTCATTCACCTTGAATAATTGAGGGATGACCTCATTTAATCTCCAGTAGCAATTTTGACCTGTTATGGGAGGAGTTATGCGTCTGGATCGTCTTACCAATAAATTCCAGCTTGCTCTCGCCGATGCCCAGTCTCTCGCACTGGGGCACGACAATCAGTTTATCGAACCCCTGCACCTCATGAGCGCTCTGTTAAATCAGGAAGGCGGCTCCGTTCGCCCGTTGCTGACGTCTGCGGGCGTTAATGCCGGGAAGTTACGCACTGACCTCGATCAGGCCCTGAGCCGTCTGCCGCAGGTGGAAGGCACCGGCGGCGATGTTCAGCCATCGCAGGATCTGGTGCGCGCGCTCAACCTCTGCGACAAGCTGGCGCAGAAACGGGGCGACAACTTTATTTCCTCAGAGCTGTTTGTGCTGGCGGCGCTGGAGTCGCGCGGTACGCTTGCGGATCTCCTCAAAGCCGCGGGCGCCACGACGGCGAACGTCACACAGGCAATTGACAATATGCGCGGAGGCGAAAGCGTGAACGATCAGGGCGCCGAAGATCAGCGGCAGGCACTGAAAAAATATACCGTCGATCTGACCGAGCGTGCCGAACAGGGCAAGCTGGATCCGGTAATAGGCCGTGATGAAGAAATCCGCCGCACCATTCAGGTGCTGCAGCGTCGTACCAAAAATAACCCGGTACTGATTGGTGAGCCTGGCGTCGGTAAAACCGCCATTGTTGAAGGGCTCGCCCAGCGCATCGTTAACGGCGAAGTGCCGGAAGGGCTGAAAGGGCGCCGCGTACTGGCGCTGGACATGGGCGCGCTGGTGGCAGGCGCGAAATACCGCGGCGAATTTGAAGAGCGTCTGAAAGGCGTGCTGAACGATCTCTCGAAACAGGAAGGCAACGTCATTCTGTTTATCGATGAACTGCACACCATGGTGGGTGCCGGTAAGGCGGATGGCGCAATGGATGCAGGCAACATGCTGAAGCCTGCGCTGGCGCGCGGTGAACTGCACTGCGTGGGCGCCACGACGCTGGATGAATATCGTCAGTACATTGAAAAAGACGCGGCGCTGGAACGCCGTTTCCAGAAAGTGTTTGTGGCCCAGCCGTCGGTGGAAGATACCATCGCCATCCTGCGTGGCCTGAAAGAGCGTTACGAGCTGCATCACCATGTGCAGATTACTGACCCGGCGATTGTCGCGGCGGCTACGCTCTCGCACCGTTATATTGCCGACCGCCAGTTGCCGGACAAAGCCATCGACCTGATTGATGAGGCCGCGTCGAGTATTCGTATGCAAATCGACTCGAAGCCGGAAGAGCTCGACCGTCTCGAACGCCGCATCATCCAGCTTAAGCTGGAACAGCAGGCGCTGATGAAAGAGTCGGACGAGGCCAGTAAAAAGCGCCTCGATATGTTGAATGATGAGCTGAACGATAAAGAGCGCCAGTATTCTACGCTTGAAGAAGAGTGGAAAGCGGAGAAAGCGTCGCTCTCCGGAACGCAGACCATTAAAGCCGAGCTTGAGCAGGCGAAAATCGCTATTGAGCAGGCGCGACGCGTAGGCGATCTGGCCCGGATGTCGGAACTTCAGTACGGGAAAATCCCGGAGCTTGAGAAACAGCTCGCCGCCGCCACGCAGTCGGAAGGCAAAACGATGCGTCTGCTGCGTAATAAAGTCACCGATGCGGAAATCGCCGAAGTGCTGGCGCGCTGGACCGGTATTCCGGTCTCTCGCATGATGGAAAGCGAGCGCGATAAGCTGCTGCGTATGGAGCAGGATTTACATCAGCGCGTCATTGGCCAGGATGAAGCGGTCGAGGCGGTGTCGAACGCGATTCGCCGCAGCCGCGCCGGGCTTTCTGATCCTAACCGGCCTATCGGTTCGTTCCTGTTCCTCGGGCCGACTGGTGTCGGTAAAACGGAGCTCTGTAAAGCGCTGGCTAATTTTATGTTCGACAGCGACGATGCGATGGTGCGTATCGATATGTCCGAGTTTATGGAAAAACACTCGGTGTCTCGCCTGGTGGGCGCGCCTCCGGGATATGTCGGTTATGAAGAGGGCGGTTATTTGACCGAAGCGGTTCGCCGTCGTCCCTACTCGGTGATCCTGCTTGATGAAGTCGAGAAAGCGCATCCGGATGTGTTCAACATTCTGCTGCAGGTGCTCGACGACGGACGCCTGACGGACGGGCAGGGGAGAACCGTCGATTTCCGCAATACGGTGGTGATCATGACGTCTAACCTTGGCTCCGACCTGATTCAGGAGCGTTTCGGCGCGCTGGATTATGCCAGCATGAAAGAGCTGGTGATGGGCGTGGTGGGGCAGAGCTTCCGTCCGGAATTCATTAACCGTATTGATGAAGTCGTGGTATTCCACCCGCTGGGGCAGCAGCATATTGCTTCTATTGCGCAGATCCAGCTGCAGCGGCTATACCAGCGTCTGGAAGATCGCGGCTATGCGGTGCGTATCTCGGATGAGGCGTTGCAACTGCTTGGCGAGAACGGCTACGACCCGGTATATGGCGCGCGTCCGCTGAAACGCGCTATTCAACAGCAGATTGAGAACCCGCTGGCACAGCAAATCCTTTCCGGAGAGCTGGTGCCCGGTAAAACTATCGAGCTGGTTGTGCGTGATAACCGCATCGTTGCTGTGCAGTAACTCGCAAAAACTAAAAAACGGGCCCTGTGGGGCTCGTTTTTGTTTATAAACCAGGCGACGATGGTCGTTCTTCAGGCGCATTGCCTGGAAAATGAACGCTTAGAAACTTTTTTCAAATTAGGGGTTGTCAGGCGCGAAGAACTCCCTATAATGCGCCTCCACTGACACGGCACAACGTCAAACAAACCGGCCCGTCAGGCAGACGAAAGCGAAAATAAACGCTTGACTCTGAAAGAGGAAAGCGTAATATACGCCACCTCGCGACAGCAGGCTGAAGGCCTTGTCGCACCGCTCTTTAACAATTTATCAGACAATCTGTGTGGGCACTCGGGGCACTGATATCTTAACGTCTTCGGACGATAAATGATTATCAAGTCTCAAGTGAACAACAGTTAATTCATTACGAACTAACAGTTTAATTCTTTGAGCATCAAACTTTAATTGAAGAGTTTGATCATGGCTCAGATTGAACGCTGGCGGCAGGCCTAACACATGCAAGTCGGGCGGTAACAGGAATCAGCTTGCTGATTTGCTGACGAGCGGCGGACGGGTGAGTAATGTCTGGGAAACTGCCTGATGGAGGGGGATAACTACTGGAAACGGTAGCTAATACCGCATAACGTCTTCGGACCAAAGTGGGGGACCTTCGGGCCTCATGCCATCAGATGTGCCCAGATGGGATTAGCTAGTAGGTGGGGTAAAGGCTCACCTAGGCGACGATCCCTAGCTGGTCTGAGAGGATGACCAGCCACACTGGAACTGAGACACGGTCCAGACTCCTACGGGAGGCAGCAGTGGGGAATATTGCACAATGGGCGCAAGCCTGATGCAGCCATGCCGCGTGTATGAAGAAGGCCTTCGGGTTGTAAAGTACTTTCAGCGAGGAGGAAGGTGTTGTGGTTAATAACCACAGCAATTGACGTTACTCGCAGAAGAAGCACCGGCTAACTCCGTGCCAGCAGCCGCGGTAATACGGAGGGTGCAAGCGTTAATCGGAATTACTGGGCGTAAAGCGCACGCAGGCGGTTTGTTAAGTCAGATGTGAAATCCCCGGGCTCAACCTGGGAACTGCATTTGAAACTGGCAAGCTTGAGTCTCGTAGAGGGGGGTAGAATTCCAGGTGTAGCGGTGAAATGCGTAGAGATCTGGAGGAATACCGGTGGCGAAGGCGGCCCCCTGGACGAAGACTGACGCTCAGGTGCGAAAGCGTGGGGAGCAAACAGGATTAGATACCCTGGTAGTCCACGCCGTAAACGATGTCGACTTGGAGGTTGTGCCCTTGAGGCGTGGCTTCCGGAGCTAACGCGTTAAGTCGACCGCCTGGGGAGTACGGCCGCAAGGTTAAAACTCAAATGAATTGACGGGGGCCCGCACAAGCGGTGGAGCATGTGGTTTAATTCGATGCAACGCGAAGAACCTTACCTGGTCTTGACATCCAGAGAATCCTGCAGAGATGCGGGAGTGCCTTCGGGAACTCTGAGACAGGTGCTGCATGGCTGTCGTCAGCTCGTGTTGTGAAATGTTGGGTTAAGTCCCGCAACGAGCGCAACCCTTATCCTTTGTTGCCAGCACGTAATGGTGGGAACTCAAAGGAGACTGCCGGTGATAAACCGGAGGAAGGTGGGGATGACGTCAAGTCATCATGGCCCTTACGACCAGGGCTACACACGTGCTACAATGGCGCATACAAAGAGAAGCGACCTCGCGAGAGCAAGCGGACCTCATAAAGTGCGTCGTAGTCCGGATTGGAGTCTGCAACTCGACTCCATGAAGTCGGAATCGCTAGTAATCGTGGATCAGAATGCCACGGTGAATACGTTCCCGGGCCTTGTACACACCGCCCGTCACACCATGGGAGTGGGTTGCAAAAGAAGTAGGTAGCTTAACCTTCGGGAGGGCGCTTACCACTTTGTGATTCATGACTGGGGTGAAGTCGTAACAAGGTAACCGTAGGGGAACCTGCGGTTGGATCACCTCCTTACCTGCAAGATACAACCTCGTAGTGCTCACACAGATTGTCTGATAGAAAGTAAAGAAGCAAAACCTCTACAGGCTTGTAGCTCAGGTGGTTAGAGCGCACCCCTGATAAGGGTGAGGTCGGTGGTTCAAGTCCACTCAGGCCTACCAACTCCGCACGGAGTTGCAGAGGTTTAACTACGATGGGGCTATAGCTCAGCTGGGAGAGCGCCTGCTTTGCACGCAGGAGGTCTGCGGTTCGATCCCGCATAGCTCCACCATCACTTCAGAGTGTACTCCCTGAGTATACTGCGAAGTATTTGCTCTTTAACAATCCGGAACAAGCTGAAAATTGAAACAGACACGCTGTTGCATTCTTCCGTAAATAAGGAATGCGCGGTGTGTCAGAGTCTCTCAAACTCGCAGCACGAAGACTTCTTCGGGTTGTGAGGTTAAGCGAACAAGCGTACACGGTGGATGCCCTGGCAGTCAGAGGCGATGAAGGACGTGCTAATCTGCGAAAAGCGCCGGTAAGGTGATATGAACCGTTATAGCCGGCGATGTCCGAATGGGGAAACCCAGTGTGATTCGTCACACTATCTCAGCATGAATACATAGTGCTGTGAGGCGAACCGGGGGAACTGAAACATCTAAGTACCCCGAGGAAAAGAAATCAACCGAGATTCCCCCAGTAGCGGCGAGCGAACGGGGAACAGCCCAGAGCCTGAATCAGTTTGTATGTCAGTGGAACGGTCTGGAAAGGCCGGCGATACAGGGTGACAGCCCCGTACACGAAGGCACACAGGCTGTGAGCTCGATGAGTAGGGCGGGACACGTGATATCCTGTCTGAAGATGGGGGGACCATCCTCCAAGGCTAAATACTCCTGACTGACCGATAGTGAACCAGTACCGTGAGGGAAAGGCGAAAAGAACCCCGGCGAGGGGAGTGAAACAGAACCTGAAACCGTGTACGTACAAGCAGTGGGAGCCTTCGTAAGAGGGTGACTGCGTACCTTTTGTATAATGGGTCAGCGACTTATATTCTGTAGCAAGGTTAACCGTATAGGGGAGCCGAAGGGAAACCGAGTCTTAATTGGGCGTTAAGTTGCAGGGTATAGACCCGAAACCCGGTGATCTAGCCATGGGCAGGTTGAAGGTTGGGTAACACTAACTGGAGGACCGAACCGACTAATGTTGAAAAATTAGCGGATGACCTGTGGCTGGGGGTGAAAGGCCAATCAAACCGGGAGATAGCTGGTTCTCCCCGAAAGCTATTTAGGTAGCGCCTCGTGAACTCATCTTCGGGGGTAGAGCACTGTTTCGGCTAGGGGGCCATCCCGGCTTACCAACCCGATGCAAACTACGAATACCGAAGAATGTTATCACGGGAGACACACGGCGGGTGCTAACGTCCGTCGTGAAGAGGGAAACAACCCAGACCGCCAGCTAAGGTCCCAAAGTCATGGTTAAGTGGGAAACGATGTGGGAAGGCACAGACAGCCAGGATGTTGGCTTAGAAGCAGCCATCATTTAAAGAAAGCGTAATAGCTCACTGGTCGAGTCGGCCTGCGCGGAAGATGTAACGGGGCTAAACCATGCACCGAAGCTGCGGCAGCGACACTATGTGTTGTTGGGTAGGGGAGCGTTCTGTAAGCCTGTGAAGGTGTGCTGTGAGGCATGCTGGAGGTATCAGAAGTGCGAATGCTGACATAAGTAACGATAAAGCGGGTGAAAAGCCCGCTCGCCGGAAGACCAAGGGTTCCTGTCCAACGTTAATCGGGGCAGGGTGAGTCGACCCCTAAGGCGAGGCCGAAAGGCGTAGTCGATGGGAAACAGGTTAATATTCCTGTACTTGGTGTTACTGCGAAGGGGGGACGGAGAAGGCTATGTTGGCCGGGCGACGGTTGTCCCGGTTTAAGCGTGTAGGTGTGTGTTCCAGGTAAATCCGGTTCACTTTAACACTGAGGCGTGATGACGAGGCACTACGGTGCTGAAGTAACAAATGCCCTGCTTCCAGGAAAAGCCTCTAAGCATCAGGTAACATCAAATCGTACCCCAAACCGACACAGGTGGTCAGGTAGAGAATACCAAGGCGCTTGAGAGAACTCGGGTGAAGGAACTAGGCAAAATGGTGCCGTAACTTCGGGAGAAGGCACGCTGACATGTAGGTGAAGCCCCTGCGGGTGGAGCTGAAGTCAGTCGAAGATACCAGCTGGCTGCAACTGTTTATTAAAAACACAGCACTGTGCAAACACGAAAGTGGACGTATACGGTGTGACGCCTGCCCGGTGCCGGAAGGTTAATTGATGGGGTTATCGCAAGAGAAGCTCCTGATCGAAGCCCCGGTAAACGGCGGCCGTAACTATAACGGTCCTAAGGTAGCGAAATTCCTTGTCGGGTAAGTTCCGACCTGCACGAATGGCGTAATGATGGCCAGGCTGTCTCCACCCGAGACTCAGTGAAATTGAACTCGCTGTGAAGATGCAGTGTACCCGCGGCAAGACGGAAAGACCCCGTGAACCTTTACTACAGCTTGACACTGAACATTGAGCCTTGATGTGTAGGATAGGTGGGAGGCTTTGAAGCGTGGACGCCAGTCTGCGTGGAGCCAACCTTGAAATACCACCCTTTAATGTTTGATGTTCTAACCTGGCGCCATAATCTGGCGTGGGGACAGTGTCTGGTGGGTAGTTTGACTGGGGCGGTCTCCTCCCAAAGTGTAACGGAGGAGCACGAAGGTCAGCTAATCCTGGTCGGACATCAGGAGGTTAGTGCAATGGCATAAGCTGGCTTGACTGCGAGAGTGACGGCTCGAGCAGGTGCGAAAGCAGGTCATAGTGATCCGGTGGTTCTGTATGGAAGGGCCATCGCTCAACGGATAAAAGGTACTCCGGGGATAACAGGCTGATACCGCCCAAGAGTTCATATCGACGGCGGTGTTTGGCACCTCGATGTCGGCTCATCACATCCTGGGGCTGAAGTAGGTCCCAAGGGTATGGCTGTTCGCCATTTAAAGTGGTACGCGAGCTGGGTTTAGAACGTCGTGAGACAGTTCGGTCCCTATCTGCCGTGGGCGCTGGAGAATTGAGGGGGGCTGCTCCCAGTACGAGAGGACCGGAGTGGACGCATCACTGGTGTTCGGGTTGTCATGCCAATGGCACTGCCCGGTAGCTAAATGCGGAAGAGATAAGTGCTGAAAGCATCTAAGCACGAAACTTGCCCCGAGATGAGTTCTCCCTGAGACTATAAGTCTCCTGAAGGAACGTTGAAGACGACGACGTTGATAGGCCGGGTGTGTAAGCGCAGCGATGCGTTGAGCTAACCGGTACTAATGAACCGTGAGGCTTAACCTTACAACGCCAAAGAAGTCTGGCGTGTTGAGAGACAATTCAGCTTGTGACGGATAAACGTTCATGGCGTAAGCGGTGGACGGACAGAATTTGCCTGGCGGCTGTAGCGCGGTGGTCCCACCTGACCCCATGCCGAACTCAGAAGTGAAACGCCGTAGCGCCGATGGTAGTGTGGGGTCTCCCCATGCGAGAGTAGGGAACTGCCAGGCATCAAATAAAGAACCCCTCAGCGATGCTGAGGGGTTTTTGCTTTTAAGCGTACCAGACAACAGCATCAGCCCCGCCTTTTCCCCCCTCAACAACCCACCGCACTATGCCCGCACTGCATATTCCATCTACCCGACGTAAGGATCACCATCCCCGCTTTTGTCTCCCCGGCTTACGCGCGAGACTACGTTTTATATTGCATTTTCTTTCGTACACCCTGCACGCTTTCCCTCTTCTTCATACCACCAGGCTTAGCCACACTTGCCCCACACTTTATCACCGCCTATCCTGCTCTTACTCATTAGTAAGCCCTGAGGCCGCGTCAGCCGCCTGTCGCCACGCTGTCAGGTCGCTGTCAGGTCGCTGTCGGGGCCGTGTCGTGGCGGCCACAGCGTTCAGCGCGCAATACTGTTCATCACATTTCCTCAGACAGAAGGTTACAGATATGCAGATGGAAAATCGTATTCGCTCGCTTCGGCTCGCCCGCGCCTGGTCACAGGAGCAACTGGCCGAACTCGCCTCGGTCAGCGTCCGCACCATTCAGCGCATTGAGAAAGGCGAGCCGCCGTCGCTCGAAACCTTAAGCGCGCTCGCCGCCGTTTTTGAAACGCGTATTGAAGCGCTGACTGGCGAGCCGCTTAATGCTGCAGGCCCACTGGATGACGCCATTACGCTTGCACGCCAGCGGCTTGATGAAGAACGCCTTTTTTACCGCAGCCTTACCACTGCGCTTATCGTTTGCGGGGCGCTTTTCCTGTTGAACCGTTATACCGCGCCGCAAAGCCACTGGTCACTGTGGGTCATTGCTATCTGGGGTGCGTTATTACTGATGAAAGGGATTCGCTTGTTTTTACTGCGTGAGTGGATTGCGCAATGGCAGCAGCGTCGGCTGCAAAAGTTACTGCGTAAGTAATGACAGAAGGCTCCCCAGCGAGCTGAGGAGCCGTCTCGTTACGCTTTCTTGCCGGGCAGGACGGTGCTTAGCACCTGATGAGCAGTATCAGCGAGTACTTTGCCTGCTCCGCCATCGCCTTTCGCCATGGATGACATAAACCCTTTGGCCTGCGCGAAACGGATGTGCGGTGGCAGCGGTGCCACTTCCGGATCGGTTTTCACCTCCAGCACCACCGGGCGGTCAGCAGTCAGCGCTTCCTGCCACGCGGTCTGTAGCCGTTGCGGATCGTCCACATAAATGCCTTTTAACCCAAGAGACTCGGCAAACTGCGCGTAAGGCACATCCGGAACATCCTGCGTCGCGGCGAAGCGCGGGTTGCCTTCCATGATCCGCTGCTCCCAGGTGACCTGATTCAGATCCTGATTGTTAAACACACAGACGATCAATCGCGGATCGGACCACTGCTGCCAGTATTTCTGAATAGTAATCAGCTCCGCCATATTATTCATCTGCATCGCGCCGTCGCCGACCAGGGCCACCACGGGTTTTTCCGGGAACGCGAATTTCGCGGCAATCGCATACGGCACGGCGGCGCCCATACAGGCGAGACCACCGGAAAGTGACGCCCGTTGCCCCTGTTTGATACGGAAATCGCGCGCGAACCAGTTAGCGCAGGAGCCGGAGTCTGATGTCACGATGGCGTTATCGGGCAGCAGCGGCGACATCTCCCACACCACGCGCTGCGGGTTGACCGGGTTTGCTTTCGCCATCGCCCGCTCTTCCATTTTCTCCCACCACGCCTGCACGGAAACCGCAATCTTCTCCTGCCAGTGGCGGTCTTCTTTACGCCTGAGCAGCGGCAGCAGCGCCTGTAAGGTACTCGCCGCGTCGCCGTGCAGGTTCACTTCGGTCGGGTAACGCAGGCCAAGCATCGAGGCATCCACATCGATTTGCACCGCCCGCGCCTGGCCTTCTTTGGGCAGGAATTCCGTCCACGGGAAGCCGGTGCCAATCATCAGGAGCGTATCGCACCCCTGCATCAGATCCCACGACGGCTCGGTGCCGAGCAGGCCGATACACCCGGTGACAAAGGGCGCGTCATCCGGCAGCACATCTTTGCCGAGCAGGGCTTTGGCCACGCCCGCGCCAAGCAGATTCGCCGCCTGTACCACCTCTACTGCGGCTTCACGGGCCCCGGCGCCAATCAGGATCGCGACTTTTTTACCGTCGTTAAGGATATCCGCGGCGCGCTGGAGATCGTACTGATGAGGAATAACATGGGGGCGCTGATAGCCCGGCCCGGAATGCGTAAAGCCGTGCGCGTGCTGCGGCTCCTGCCACGGTTCATCCTGCACATCTTTCGGCAGTATCAGCACCGTCACGCCATTATTCGCTTTCGCGATCCGCACGCCCCTGTCCACCAGATGGCGCAGCTGCGCGGGCGTGGCCGCCTCCTGAATAAAGCTCGCCACATCGCTAAATACGCGATCGAGATTCAGCTCCTGCTGATAGTTCGCGCCGCGTGCGGTCACCTCCGCCTGGCCCGCGATGGCGATGACCGGTACATGGTCCATGCGCGCGTCATACAGGCCGGTCAGTAAATGCGTGGCGCCCGGTCCGCCGGTCGACAGGCAAACGCCCGGCTCGCCGGTGAACTTCGCATGGGCGCAGGCCATAAACGCCGCCATCTCTTCATGGCGTACCTGGATAAATTCAATGCCGTCGCCCGCCTTGTCGGCGCGCTGGAGGGCCCCAAGCACGCCGTTAATCCCGTCGCCCGGGTAGCCATAAATGCGGGTGACGCCCCACGCTTTGAGTCGTTCTACAAAGAAGTCGCTGGTTTTTTTGGTCATTATCGTGCCTCGCGTCAGGTGAGTGTGCGCATAAGCCTGAGCTGCGCTCGAAAGGTAACCTGTTGAAGGGTAGCCCACTTCCCGTCGGTCCGCGAAAAGCGGGAGTTCTCTGAAGCCTGCTATGGTTATACGAGTCGCAAAAGAATGAGGTTTTCCCGTGAGCAGCAAAACGTTTGATTACGAGCAGGACTTCGCCAGTATCGACTTTCGCGCGCACCCGGAACGTTATCAGGTCGGACGTGGGGAGCAGGGCGTACTGCTGGTTGAACCTTACAAAAGTGAAATCCTCCCGTACTGGCGCTACAAAGATGAGGAGAGCGCCAACGCCTCGGCGGAAAAAATCTATCAGTTGTTCGAGGAGTATCGGAAAAAAGACGACTTTGTCGGAATGGACATGGCGCGCAAATTTATTCAGATGGGCTACACCCGCGCCCGGCGCTACGCCAACTACAAAGGCGGTAAAAAGTATGATGAAGATCGTAACCTCAACCCGCGCGGCAACGATCCGGTGAAAGCCGCGGCGGCGACCGTGTTTAAAGGCTGGTGGGATCGTATTCGGGCAGATGAGGACTATCTGCGGCGTAAAAAAGCGCACCAGGAAAAATGGGGGTAGAGCGCCATAAAACAGCCGCTCCCTCATCCCGATTTGTTAACATAGAATTAACAAGATAAACGTATTGCCCGCTGCTTGCCCTGACACTCTTCGTGCGTCGGGCTGGAACAAGGAGAGACACATGACTGAAACTGCGGCCCGGACGGAGAAACCGTCTTTGACTTCCAGCGATACCCGCCGTCGGGTCTGGGCGATTGTTGGCGCGTCATCAGGCAATCTGGTGGAATGGTTCGATTTCTACGTCTACTCGTTCTGCTCGCTCTATTTCGCGCATATCTTCTTCCCCTCCGACAACAGTACAACGCAGCTGCTACAAACGGCGGGCATCTTTGCGGCGGGCTTTCTGATGCGCCCGATCGGCGGCTGGCTGTTTGGCTATATCGCCGACAAGCACGGGCGTAAAACCTCCATGCTGATTTCGGTCTGTATGATGTGTTTCGGCTCGCTCGTTATCGCCTGTCTGCCGGGCTATGCGGTGATCGGCACCTGGGCGCCGCTTCTTTTGTTACTGGCGCGCCTGTTTCAGGGGCTGTCGGTCGGCGGCGAGTATGGCACCAGCGCGACCTATATGAGCGAAGTGGCCATCGAAGGGCGGAAGGGGTTTTATGCCTCCTTTCAGTACGTCACGCTCATCGGCGGGCAGTTAATGGCGCTGCTGGTCGTGGTGCTGCTGCAACAGATCCTTCCTGATGCCGACCTGCACGCCTGGGGCTGGCGTATTCCGTTCGCGCTTGGCGCGGTGCTGGCGATCGTGGCGCTGTGGCTGCGCCGCTCGCTGGATGAAACCTCACAGCAGGAAACGCGCGCGCTGAAAGAAGCCGGTTCGATGAAAGGGCTCTGGCGCAACCGTCGGGCATTTATCATGGTGCTCGGGTTTACCGCCGCCGGTTCGCTGAGTTTTTACACCTTCACCACTTACATGCAGAAATACCTCGTCAACACGGCGGGGATGCATGCGAACACGGCGAGTATGGTGATGACCGGCGCGCTGTTCCTGTTCATGCTGTTACAGCCGCTCTTCGGCGCGCTTTCTGACCGCATTGGCCGGCGCAGCTCAATGCTCTGCTTCAGCGCGCTCGCCACGCTCTGCACCGTGCCCATTCTGATGGCCCTGCAAAATGTCACTTCACCGCTGGCCGCGTTCGGGCTGGTAATGCTGGCGCTGCTGATTGTAAGTTTTTATACGTCCATCAGCGGCATCGTTAAGGCGGAGATGTTCCCGGCGCAGGTGCGCGCGCTCGGCGTCGGGCTTTCGTATGCCGTCGCCAACGCGCTGTTTGGCGGTTCGGCGGAGTATGTGGCGCTTTCGCTTAAATCGCTCGGTTCAGAAACCGCGTTTTTCTGGTACGTTTCGGCGATGGGGGCCGTCGCGTTTGTGGTTTCACTGAAACTGCATCGTAAAGGAAAAGGCATGCGGCTTTAATGCCCTGCCATCTGCCAGACGGCGTAACCCGCGCTTGCACCCGCCACGTCCCACGCCAGATCTTTCCAGCTCCAGCCGCTCCCTGCCGGGCGGCTGTCCCACAGCTCTTTCCCCATGCCGAGCGAGACGGAAAACAGCAGCCCGAACGCGGCGGCCCTGTCTGGCAAATGGCCCTGGCGCTGCGCATACTCATTACCGGCGGCCGAGAGCAGCGCCGAACCTAAAAAATGCTGGGCTTTATCCTGACCGGACCAGCGGTCCTGCGCCATATGGCTACAGCCGCAAAGCGTTAAAACGAGGGCAAACAGCAGGGCGCGCATAGCGTTCTCCATAAAAAAGCCCTGCGTGGCAGGGCTTCGTTAAGCGACAAACGTCAGAGAATACGGCTAATCAGACGATCGATACGGATTCGGCGCAGGCGGCGGATAAGTTTGCGCACTTTCACCGGATAATCGGCAATGCTTTGCAGGTCGCGGTAGTGTTTGACGATCGTCGTGTGCGTGCGAATCGTCTCCAGCTCATGCTCGCGCTGCGCGGCGAGTTCCTGCTTCGGATCGTGGATAAGGATCGCGTTTTCCAGATCGAGACGCCAGGCGCGCGGATTCAGGTTATTGCCGGTCAGCAGCATCCACTCGTCATCCACCCACATACCTTTCAGATGGTAGCTGTTATCGCCTTCTTTCCACAGGCGCACTACCAGTTGATCGGTGTTGACGTAATATTGCAGGCGGCTTAAGAAGCGGCGCAGGTTGATCTCATAGAGATACGGCAGCGCGCCGATAATCTTAAACGGCTGATCTTCCGGAATGTAAAAGTCGTTCGCGGTTTTGTCGCCGACGATGATTTCCACTTTCTTGCCGTCGCGCAGAAGCGCGATGATATTGCGCACCAGCACCGCCGGCAGGTTAAAGTACGGCGTGCAGATGACCAGCTTCTCTTCGGCGCAGGGCATCAGGTGGAAAATCGCTTTATTCAGCGGACTCGATTTGCCAAGACCCACCAGCGGCGTGACGGCCAGCTGTTCGTTATCGGCATCGCCCTGAAATTGATAGGCGGCGTCGCGCAGCGCATGGCGGAACTGGCGAATGTCGTTTTTGATTTCCGGGCTTTTCGGACGATCCGGATTATCCAGGCGGTTCACCGCGAGGCCGTTCATCAGCTGATTGCGCACCCAGTCATGCATCACGTCGGCAAGCTTCGCGTTACGGATGCAGTGGTAGCGGTCATAGCGGTATTTATCGTGCTGGTGCAGATAAACGTCGTTCAGGCTGGCGCCGCTGTACAGCACGCTGTCATCAATGATAAAGCCTTTGAAATGCAGCACGCCCAGCGCTTCGCGGGTATTCACCGGCACGCCGTACACCGGCACGCTGACACCAGGATTTTCCTGCGCCATGCGGCAGTACCAGTCGGCATTGGTGTTCGAGGCTTCAACCCCGATGCGTCCGCGCTGCGCGCGATGCCAGTCCACCAGCACGCTAATGTCCAGCTCAGGACGCTGACGTTTGGCGTCATAGAGCGCCGACATCACGCCTTTGCCGCCATCGTCCTGCTCAAGGTAGAGCGCGATAATGCAAATACGCGTGGTCGCCGTGGCTATCTTTTCCAGCAGCGTTTTGCGGAAATCGGCAGGGGAGAAATAGAACGCGACATCATCAACTGACTGAGAAAGCTTCGGTAGTTGGGCAAGGTGTTGTTGATGTTTATTGCGTTTAAATTTTGACAACATCACAGTGCATATCTTCTCTGAAGTGGATGGTCTTCTGTGCAATGCAGACGACGGAAGCGGACGATAATATCATTACTGTCCAAAAATGTGGTCAACATTTCCAGTACCTTACTCACGAACCGGCGGGGTTGGTCAGCGCAAGACTCAGCCCGACGATGCCTTCATCCAGCTGAATATCGACGCTAAACCCAAGCTTGCGGGCCAGCGCCACCATCCCCTGATTATGCGGCATCGTGATGCCGTTGAGCCGTGAAAGCCCGTGATCGCGGGTGTAGGCGATCAGTTTTTCCAGCAGCCGACGCCCCAGTCCCAGCCCTTTTAAATCGGAGCGCACCAGCACCGCGAACTCAGCGTCGATATTATCCGGATCGGAAATCGCGCGCGTCACGCCGATGATCTCCTCGCCGTCCGCCTGCTGACGGACCGCCACAAAGGCCATTTCTCGATCGTAGTCGATCTGGGTCATGTTGGCTAAATCATCATGGGTAAATTCATTGATCTCGCTAAAGTAACGGTAATAAAGATCTTCTTTCGTCACCTGCGAGATAAAGCGCTGTAGCTGCGGCTCATCTTCAGGAAGGATCGGGCGGAACAGGCAGCGCTCGCCATTTTTCAGCACCACCCACTCTTCTAAACGGTGCGGATAGGGGCGCACCGCCAGACGCGCGTCCGCGTCGCCGCTAAAGGGCGCCAGCTGCAGCGTCACGTCGAGCGCGGTGAAATCGCCGCCTGCGGCCAGCAGCGGATGAATATCCAGCCGCGTTATCTCCGGGCAATCCACCACCAGGTTGGACACCCGCACCAGCAGTTGGCTTAAGCCGGGAATATCCAGCGGACGCAGCGCGCTGCGCCCACGGATCTTGCCGCTCTTAATCGCCTGAATCACCAGATAGCGCGCCAGATTCATGTTCAGCGGGGGCAGCGCCACCGCCGCTTGTTCTTCGGGGCGCCACTCCACGCCGCCTTCGCCAAGCATAATCAACGGGCCGAAGACCGGATCATGCTCCACCACCACCCGTAACTCCTGAGCGCCTGCGCGGTTCGCCATGCTCTGTACCAGCAGGCCATGAATACGCGCCTGCGGCCAGGTCATTTTCACCCGGTCGAGCATCGCGTCCGCCGCGCGCTGGACCTCGTGGGCGGTGCGCAGATAGAGCATCACGCCCTGCACCTCGGATTTATGGGGAATATCCGGCGAGCGCAGCTTCAGCGCCACCGGGTAGCCAATCTGCCCCGCGATATGCACTGCCTCGGCGCTGTCGCCTGCAATCCAGGTCGGCAGCGTTTGCAGGCCGTAGGCTTCAAGGATCGGGCGCACTTCATGGGTGTCAAGCTGCGTGACGCCCTCGGCACACGCCTGTTGTAACAGCCGGTGCGCCTGGGCGGTATCCGCCGTCAGTGTGGCGGGTAACGCCGGGGTTTCGCGCAGTTGTTTCTGGTTACGGCGATACTCGACCATATGCATAAACGCGGTGACCGCGCCTTCCGGCGTGCGGTAGGTCGGAATGCCCGCTTCGCTGAAGAGATGCCGCGCCTCCTGAGAAGAGAACTCGCCGCCCCAGTTGGTGATGAGCGTGACATATTTTCCGCGCGGGTGACGGTTGAAAAGCTCGATTAACGCGCGCGCGCATTCGCTGCCGGGCGCGGCGGCGCTGGGGGAGTGGATAACCATCAGGGCGTCAACATCGTGACTTTCCAGCAGCGCTTCGATGGCTTGCAGATAACGGGCGGGCGTCGCGTCGTCGCGCAGATCGAGCGGGTTGTCGGCCTGAATGCCCTCCGGCAGCGCCTGTTGCAGGCGGGCCAGCAGGGCGTCGTCCAGCGTGGCGAGTTTGCCCTGACGCAGCCAGAGTTCATCCAGCGCCAGTGCGGCAGGTGCCGCGCCGTTGCTGACAATCATCAGCCGCTCGCCGCGCAGCGGGCGCATATGGCTTAGCGTTTCCACCGCCGAGAAGAGTTCATGGGTGTCCTGCACGCGCAGCAGACCGGCGCGCTGGATAGCGGCGTCCCAGGCGGCGTCGAGCCCCGCATGCGTATTCAGCAGGCGGCGCGCGCTCGGGCTGCGGCCGCTCTTGATGACCAGAATCGGCTTATTACGCGAGGCGCTGCGCGCGGCGGAGACAAAGCGTCGGGCGTCGCTCAGGTGTTCAAGATAGAGAAGAATGGCGCTGGTTTTGCTGTCGCGCGCCAGGTAATCAAGCAGTTCGTCGACATCGATATCGAGGCTGTCGCCGAGCGCGATAAACCACGAAAACCCGAGCTGGCGCTGCTGCGCCCAGTCGAGAATGGTATTGGAGACGGCGGCGGACTGCGAAATAAACGCGAGCTTGCCTTTGCGGATCGGCACCGGCGAAAAGCTCGCGTTAAGGCCCTGCCACGGCGCCAGCAGGCCTAAGCTGTTCGGGCCAAGCAGCCGCATCTGAAAGCGCGCCGCGCAGGCGAGCAGCCCGGCATGTTGTTCCGGCGGCGATGAGAGCACCAGGCAGGTTTTGCAGCCTTTTTCGCCGAGCGCCTCCAGCAGCGCCAGGTTGCGCTTTGCGTGGGTGCAGAGCACGGCGAGATCGGGCGTAAACGGCAGGCTTGCGACATCCGGCCAGGCCAGCACGCCGCACACCGCCTTCCAGGCGGGCGTCACCGGCAGAATCGGCCCGCTGAAACCGCCCGCCAGCAGATTGCGCATCATCAGAAAACCGGCTCTGTCAGGTTTCATCGAGGCGCCTATCACGGCGATGGATTTGGGACGTAACAGCGCTTCCAGGCCACGTTGGCTCATCATTTCCTCCGGCGTCGAAGTGACCTGATGATTTTAAACGCTTTCTGCCTGCGCTGCTGTGATGCTGCCCTGATGATGAGGTTTACCGGCGAGATAACGCTCGCGAAACAGCGCGAAGTGATCGCTCAGGCCCTGCGCCGCAGCGGTATCGCCCGCGCCGTCCAGCAGAGCAATCGCCACTTCCGCCGTGCAGTACTGACCGTCGGCGTGCGCCTCGCGCAGCTGATACGCCGACACGCGCGTTAAATCCACCGAAATCACCGGCAGCGCGTCCAGATAAGGGCTTTTGCGAAACATCTTGCGCGCTTCAGTCCAGGTGCCGTCGAGCATAATAAAGAGCGGCGGTTTGCCGGTACGCGGCGGGGCGCCCAGCACGTCACGGCCCGGATCGGCATAGGAGGCCGGAAAAACCACCAGCGGCTGATAATCGGGGTTCGCGACCAGCTCAAGCAGCGCGGCAGGCGGCTCGGTGCGCGACCACTGAAACGCCTCAGTATCCGGGAGAATATCGGCGATAAGCCTGCCGGTATTGCTGGGCTTCATCGGTTCGGTGTCAAACATCACCAGACAGAAACGGCTGCGGGCCTGCTGCGGTTGCAGCGTGTCGCATAAGCAGTGGCGTAAGGGCAGCAGGCAGCGCTGACAGCGCGTAATGCGGTTGCCGCGGGCGAGAAAAGGGCGGGTGGCGCGCGCGAGGCGCTCGGCGCGCAGGCGAAGAACGGCGTTTTCAGTCATTAGCGTCGACAAAAACGCCATTGTCGCAGAGGGAGAGACGGGGCACAAGATGCGCCCCGCAAGCGTTATACAGCGCCGTTGACGGCGTCATTCAGCCAGCTGTCGAACGGGGCTTTAGGCACGGCGCCGTTGAGCATATCCACCATCTGGCCCTTTTTGAACATCATAATGGTCGGGATACTGCGAATGCGGAAACGCGCGCTCAGTTCAGGCTCCGCTTCGGTGTTAATTTTCACAAAACGGATTTTGCCGCTGCGCTCTTCGGCGACATCTTCAAAGATGGGCGCAAAGCTGCGGCACGGGCCGCACCACGGTGCCCAGAAATCGACAACGACCGGCAGGTCATCTTTAAGCAGCTGATCCAGCGTTTCGCTGGTGGCGTTAATCACATCGCCGTCAAACAGCGCGTGGCCACAGCGGCCGCACTTCGCGCCGTCTTCAATACGCTCTTCATCCACGCGATTGACAGTCTGGCAGGCGGCACAAACGGTATTCATAGCTAACCTCTGGGTTGCAGGTGACAGAAACCGACGCGGAAACGCCGGCTATGTTTCGATAATGTTACGTAGTATCTGCAACAATGTTTCGTAGCTCAAACCGTTTTATCCAATGAGTACAATAGTTATTAGCTTTTGCGCGAAAGAATGGCTAAGCGTGGATACATCGGGTAATCTGCGCGCTTCGCGCAGCGCAGGTGGAGAAAAGCATGAACGACAACGACGAATTTAAAGGCAAGAGCGGCAAGGTCAAAGTGATGTATGTCCGCAGTGATGATAATACGGACAAACGCAGCTCAAACCCGCGTACCGGTAAAGGCGGCGGTCGTCCCGCTGGTGCCGGTAAACCGGAAGGCGGTCGTCGTGCTGCGCGCAATGACCGACCGGCCGACCGTGAACGCAGCCGTGACCGTGACCGCGACCGTGATGCCTCGCCGTGGCGCACCGTATCCCGGGCGCCGGGCGCCGAAGCGCCTGAGAAGCCGGATCACGGCGGTATCAGCGGTAAAAGCTTTATCGACCCGGAAGTGCTGCGCCGTCAGCGCGCCGAAGAGACCCGCGTCTATGGCGAAAACGCCTGTCAGGCGCTGTTCCAGAGCCGCCCTGAGTCCATCGTTCGCGCCTGGTTTATCCAGAGCGTGACCCCGCGCTTTAAAGAAGCGCTGCGCTGGATGGCGGCCAACCGCAAAGCGTATCACGTTGTGGACGACGCGGAGCTGACCAAAGCGTCCGGCACCGAGCACCACGGCGGCGTCTGCTTCCTTATCAAAAAACGCAACGGCGCGAGCGTTGAGCAGTGGCTGAGTAAAGCTGGCGAAGAAGATTGCGTGCTGGCGCTGGAAGACGTGGGCAACCCGCATAACCTCGGCGCCATCGTGCGCAGTTGCGCGCATTTCGGCGTGAAAGGCGTGGTGGTGCAGGATGCCTCGCTGCTGGAGTCCGGCGCGGCGGTACGTACCGCAGAAGGCGGCGCAGAGCATGTCGAGCCGATTACCGGCGACAGCTTCGGCGACGCACTGGCGCAGTTCCGCGCGGCCGGTTACGCCATCGTGACCACCTCCAGCCATAAAGGCACGCCGCTCTTTAAAGCGACGCTGCCGAAGAAAATGGTGCTGGTGCTGGGCCAGGAGCGCGAAGGGATTTCTGAAGCGACGCTTGCGAACGCGGATTTAAGCCTGTCTATCGACGGCACCGGCAACGTGGAAAGCCTGAACGTCTCCGTGGCGACCGGCGTGCTGCTCGCCGAGTGGTGGCGTCAGAATAAAGCGTAATAAAAACGCCAGCGTGAGGCTGGCGTGATGAACAGCGAAAACCTCCTGCGGGAGGTTTTTTATTGGGCGTTTTCCGGCACGACCGGCGTCCAGTTGATGGGGGCCTCGCCGCGGCTTTCCAGATACTGATTGGTTTTTACGAAATGGCCGCAGCCGAAAAAGCCGCGGTGCGCCGAGAGCGGCGACGGGTGCGGCGCCTGCAACACATGATGGCGGTCGCGGTCGATAATCGCGCCTTTTTTCTGCGCGTGAGAGCCCCACAGCAGAAACACCACGCCTTCACGATGTTCGTTAATCAGCGAAATGACTTTGTCGGTGAACGTCTCCCAGCCGAGATTCGCATGCGAATGCGCTTTGCCCGCCTGCACGGTCAGCACGGTATTGAGCAGCATGACGCCCTGGCGCGCCCAGCTCTCCAGATATCCGTGGGCAGGGCGGGTAAAGCCAGGAATCGACTGCTCCAGCTCTTTATACATATTGACCAGCGAAGGCGGCGGCGCGATGCCCGGACGCACCGAAAACGCGAGGCCATGCGCCTGGCCTGGCCCGTGGTAAGGGTCCTGCCCCAGGATCACCACTTTCACATCGCCGAGTTCGGTAAAGCGAAAGGCGTTGAACACATCCTTCTGCGGCGGGTAAATGGTGACGCCCGCGTCGCGCTCGGCGGCGACGGTGGTCAGGATCTTCTGGAAGTACGGCTTTTCTTTTTCGTCGGCCAGCACGTCGTGCCAGGTGAGTTTATCTGTCATCTCGCTCTCCTGCGATTTTCTGTGTCCTAAGCTTAACGCCTTATATCCGAAGAACAAAACCGTGTGGCACCACGTGCGGATTTTCAAAACTTCTCGGCGGCAGTCGGGCGCGTAAGTTGATGTAAAACAATTCCTTTGTGATATACCCTTACTCGGCGAGTGGTTTATTTTGATTTAAATCAAAGAATCACCGCCCTTTGGTGGTATATAAAACAATAAGACAACAATGGTTTTACCAATTAGCCAGCCGCCTGACCACTCACCCGCTGGCTTACTGCATCAAACAAGCCCACAGGGAGGCAACCTATGATTACTGGTATCCAGATTACTAAAGCTGCTAATGACGAACTGCTGAATTCTTTCTGGCTGCTCGATAACGAAAAAGGCGAAGCGCGCTGCGTTTGCGCCAAAGCGGGTTTTAATGAAGATGACATCGTGCCGGTAAGCCAGCTCGGCCAGTTCGAATACCGTGAAATTCCGATGGAAATCAAACCGGAAGTCCGCGTGGAAGGCGGTCAGCATCTGAACGTGAACGTGCTGCGTCGCGAAACGCTGGAAGATGCCGTTAAACATCCGGAAAAATATCCGCAGCTGACCATCCGTGTTTCTGGCTATGCGGTGCGCTTTAACTCGCTGACGCCTGAGCAGCAGCGCGACGTTATCGCCCGTACCTTTACCGAAAGCCTGTAATTTCAGACGCAGGGCCGGCGGCGTGCCGCCGGTTCAAATAAAAACCGCCAGCAGATGCTGGCGGTTTTTTTATGACTCGGCGCTGTCGGAAGACGGTGCCGCGTTGCTGCTCGGCTTGCGGCGCTTGCCGATATTTTTCGTGTCGCGGTGACGTTTTTTCACGCGCGGCTTCTCTTTTTCTTTCTCTTTCTTTTTCTCTTCGCGTTTGGCGAGCGCTTTTTTCGACGGCTTGCCGGTGAGTTTTTCACTCGGCGCGCGCGTGGTCGGGCGCAGCTCGTCAATCACGCGGGCTTTCAGCGGCTCGTTCAGGTAGCGGCCCACTTTGCCCAGCAGCAGGTGGTCATGCGCTTCGACCAGCGAAATCGCGGTGCCTTTACGTCCGGCGCGGGCGGTACGGCCAATGCGGTGCAGATAGGTATCGGCGGTGCGCGGCATGTCGAAGTTAATCACGTGGCTGACATCCGGGATATCAATACCGCGCGCGGCGACGTCGGTCGCGATAAGCACGTTAACGCGGCCGTCGGTCAGGCGTTTGATCGCTTCGTTACGCTTCACCTGCACCATTTCGCCTTCGAGATAGCAGTTGTTGATGCCCGCTTCGCGCAGCCAGTTCGCCAGCTCATGCACGCGATCGCGCTTACGCACAAACACGATAGAACGGGTGGCTTCCGGTTGTTTCAGCAGATGCACCAGCAGCGCGGTTTTATGTTCGATGTTATCGGCGCGGTAGTACCACTGGTGGATTTTTTTACGCTCGCGGGTGGACGGCGTGGCGGACACTTCCACCGGCTCTTCCAGCAGGCGTTCGGCGAAGTCTTTAATCGCGTCGCCTTCAAGCGTGGCGGAGAACAGCATGGTCTGCTTGCGCCAGCGGGTTTCCCCCGCAATGGTTTCGATATCCTGCGCAAAGCCCATATCCAGCATGCGGTCGGCTTCGTCAAGGATCAGCGTTTCCACGGCGCGGCAGTCGAAGTTTTCTTCTTTAATATACTGCAGCAGGCGGCCGGTGGTCGCGACTACGATATCCTGGTTTTCGCTGAAGACTTCCGCGTGGTTCATATACGCCACACCGCCGGTAATAGTGGCGATATCCAGATGCGTGTGTTTTGCCAGTTCACGCGCCTGCTCGGCAACCTGCATCGCAAGCTCGCGGGTCGGCGTCAGGATGAGAATACGCGGCGGCCCCGATTTTTTGCGAGGGAAGTCGAGCAGATGCTGCAACGCCGGCAACAGATAAGCTGCCGTTTTACCGGTGCCTGTCGGCGCAGAACCGAGCACATCACGCCCGTCGAGCGCAGGCGGAATGGCGGCCGCCTGGATAGCGGTCGGGCGGGTGAAGCCTTTATCCTGGAGCGCATCCAGAAGGCTTTCATCAAGTTCAAGTTCGGAAAAAGTGGTTACAGTCATTTTCTACCTCAGTGTGGGGCGCAGATTATAGACGTTCAGCGCCCAATGTTCATCCCTTTCCCGGCTTCTCCTTTTCCCCGGCGGCGCTTTCGCCTATGCTACAGCGGTTTTGTTATCAGGTCCTCATGATGTCTCAGCCAAAAACACCGCTACGCCGCAACGGCTTTACCTTCAAGCAATTTTTTGTCGCCCACGACCGCTGCGCCATGAAAGTGGGCACTGACGGCATTCTTCTGGGCGCGTGGGCGCCGGTCGCGAAAGCGCAGCGGGTGCTGGATATCGGCACCGGCAGCGGTTTACTGACGCTGATGCTGGCGCAGCGCACGCCCGATGCGGTGACGCTCGATGCGGTGGAGCTCGACCCGGAAGCGGCGGCGCAGGCGCGCGAAAACGCCGATGCGTCGCCGTGGGCCACGCGTATTAAGGTACATAGCGCCGATATTCAGACCTGGACGCAGCAGCAGACGCAGCGTTATGACCTTATCGTCAGCAACCCGCCTTATTATGACAAAGGCGTCGCCTGTGCGACGCCTGCCCGTGAACAGGCACGCTACACCACGACGCTCGACCACGGCGCGCTGCTCGCCTGCGCGGCGCAGCTTATTACCGAAGAGGGATTTTTCTGCGTGGTGTTACCGGAAAGCAGCGGCGAGGCGTTCAGCCGTCAGGCGACGGAGCAAGGGTGGCATTTGCGTTTGCGCACGGATGTCGCGGAGAACGAAGGAAAACTGCCGCACCGGGTTCTGCTGGCGTTTTCGCCCGCGCCCGGTGAGTGCTTTAGCGATGATGTGCTGATCCGCGGGCCGGATCAGCACTATTCGCAGGCCTACTGCGCGCTGACGCAAGCCTTCTATTTATTTATGTGAACCAGCGGCGAGAGCACGGAAGGGCCGGAATCCGGCAGCGCTTGCGGGTAATCAAGCGTGTAGTGCAGACCGCGGCTCTCTTTACGCATCATGGCGCAGCGCACGATAAGCTCCGCTACTTGCACCAGGTTACGCAGTTCCAGCAGATTGTTGGAGACGCGGAAGTTGGCGTAATACTCTTCAATCTCCTGCTGCAACATCGTGATGCGCCGCAGCGCGCGCTCAAGCCGCTTGGTGGTGCGCACGATACCCACGTAATCCCACATAAAGAGCCGCAGCTCGTGCCAGTTATGCTGTAGCACCACCAGTTCGTCGGGATGTTCGACGCGGCTTTCGTCCCAGTCGGGCAAGGTTTTCACGTCGCGCGCGTAGGGCAGACGCAGCCGGATATCTTCGGCCGCCGACCAGCCGTAAACCAGGCACTCCAGCAGAGAGTTCGAGGCCATGCGGTTCGCGCCGTGCAGACCGGTGTAAGTCACCTCGCCAATGGCGTAGAGACCGTCAACATCGGTGCGCCCGTGCTCATCCACCATGACGCCGCCGCAGGTGTAGTGCGCGGCAGGAACTATCGGCACCGGCTCTTTTGTCAGATCAATGCCAAGCCCCAGCAACTTTTCATAGATGGTCGGGAAATGCTGGCGGACGAACGCTTCCGGCTTGTGGCTGATGTCCAGATACATGCAGTCGGCGCCGAGACGTTTCATTTCATGATCGATAGCGCGCGCCACGATATCGCGCGGCGCGAGCTCTGCGCGTTCGTCAAACTCCGGCATAAAGCGGCTGCCGTCAGGGCGTTTTAAATACGCGCCTTCGCCGCGCAGCGCTTCCGTCAGGAGGAAATTGCGCGCCTGGGGATGAAACAGGGCTGTCGGGTGAAACTGGTTAAATTCGAGGTTGGCGACGCGACACCCCGCGCGCCAGGCCATCGCGATGCCGTCGCCCGAGGCGATATCCGGGTTGGTGGTGTACTGATACACCTTCGACGCGCCGCCGGTCGCCAGCACGACAGCTTTCGCGCGGCAGGTTTCGACGGCTTCTTTATTACGGTTCCAGACCCATGCGCCGACCACGCGACGGGTGCCCGGCAGCCCGATTTTGTCCGAGATAATTAAATCGACGGCGTTGTGACGCTCAAGAATGCGGATGTTAGGGTGGCTCAGCGCTTTGTCCATCAGCGTCGTGGCGACGGCCTTGCCGGTGGCGTCCGCGGCGTGAAGAATGCGGCGGTGGCTGTGGCCGCCTTCACGGGTGAGGTGATAGCTCTCCTCGCCATTGGACTGTACTTCAGTGTCAAAGAGCACGCCCTGATCGATAAGCCACTGCACGCAGTGGCGCGCGTTGCCCGCGACAAACTCTACGGCGTCGCGATCGCAAATCCCGGCCCCCGCGATTAGCGTGTCCTCAACGTGCGAGGCGATGCTGTCGGTTTCGTCGAAAACCGCGGCGATGCCGCCCTGCGCATAAAAGGTAGAGCCTTCGCTCAGCGGGCCTTTACTCAATACCATCACCTGGCTGTGTTCCGCCAGACGCAGCGCCAGAGAAAGGCCAGCGGCGCCGCTACCTACAATCAGCACATCACAGTGAAGCTCAGTTGTCGTTTTCATCGCGGGTGTTTAATTTACTAAACAATGTTTGGCCAGCATAGCACCAGAATGCGAAATCAAACACGCTTTTTTTAATCTGCGTTGTAACGACTAAACACGCGAGCGACATTCTGCCTTATCGCCTGCGGGCATAAAGAAAACGCTGCGTAATGCCGCGCATCCCGGAGATTTAAAGATGAAAAAAGGGCGGGCTTGCGTTACCCTGCAAGCGGCCTGTGTAACAAAATACTGTTATTACAGGCTTCATTCGGATTGTGAACATATAATGAGTAGAACCGGCGTTCGCAATTGCTGCACAAAAACAAAGGCGTAACGGAACTTTCCGGGTGACCGGCGCTCTAAGCTTCTGCTTGCTCACAGTGCAGAGTTCGGGTGGCATTTCGATTACGCGTGGAAATTCAGGTTTGGGGAGACATTACCTCGGATGAGCGAGCAGTTAACGGATCAGGTCCTTGTCGAACGGGTCCAGAAGGGAGATCAGAAAGCCTTTAATTTACTGGTCATTCGTTACCAGCATAAGGTCGCGAATCTGGTGTCCCGCTATGTCCCCTCCGGCGACGTCTCTGATGTTGTTCAGGAATCTTTTGTTAAAGCCTGGCGCGCGTTTGATTCTTTTCGCGGCGACAGCGCCTTTTATACCTGGCTCTACCGTATCGCCGTTAATACGGCAAAAAACTATTTAGTCGCTCAGGGCCGTCGGCCGCCTTCCAGTGACGTTGACGCCAACGAGGCGGAAAACTTCGAAAGCGGCGGCGCGCTGAAAGAAATTTCGAACCCAGAGAACTTAATGTTGTCTGAGGAACTGAGACAGATCGTATTCCGTACTATCGAGTCACTCCCGGAAGATTTACGCATGGCAATTACGTTGCGGGAGCTGGATGGCATGAGCTATGAAGAGATAGCGGCTATTATGGATTGCCCGGTCGGTACGGTTCGCTCCCGCATTTTTCGCGCGCGGGAAGCCATTGATAATAAAGTTCAACCGCTTATCAGGCGTTGACGATAGCGGGATACTGGAAAAGGTATTAAGCATGCAGAAAGAAAAACTTTCCGCTTTAATGGATGGGGAAGCTCTGGACAGCGAGTTGCTGAGCGCCGTCGAAAACGACAAAGCGCTCCAGCAAACCTGGGAAAGCTATCACCTCATTCGTGATACCCTGCGCGGCGATACCGGCGAAACGCTTCATTTCGATATCTCCGCGCGTGTTATGGCGGCTATCGAAAACGAGCCGGCCCGTCAGGTCGCGCCGCTCATTCCTGAATCGCAGCCCGCGCCGCAACAGTGGGCGAAAATGCCGTTCTGGCATAAAGTCCGCCCCTGGGCGAGCCAGCTGACGCAGGTTGGCATGGCCGCGTGCGTGTCGCTGGCGGTGATCGTCGGCGTTCAGCACTATAATGGTCAGCCGGACGCTGCCGCACAGCCGGAAGCGCCTGTTTTCAATACGCTGCCGATGATGGGCAAAGCCAGTCCGGTCAGCCTCGGCGTACCGACGGCGGATGCCAACACCACCGGCGGTCAGCCGCAGGTTCAGGAACAGCGTCGCCGCATTAACGCGATGCTGCAGGATTACGAACTGCAACGCCGCCTGCATGCTGAACAGCTTCAGCTGGAGCAGTCGCAGACGCAGCAGGCCGCCGTACAAGTGCCTGGTAATCAGACTTTAGGAACTCAATCGCAGTAATGAAGCAACTTTGGTGCGCCGTCTCTCTTATGGCGGGCAGCCTGTTCGTTTCCTTCAACGCCTCGGCGGATGCATCGTCCGAGGCGTTGTTGCAGCAGATGAACCTGGCGAGCCAGTCACTCAATTACGAGCTCTCATTTGTCAGCATCAATAAGCAGGGTGTGGAATCGCTGCGCTATCGGCACGCCAGGCTCGACAATAAGCCCCTCGCACAGTTATTGCAGCTGGACGGCCCGCGTCGCGAAGTCGTACAGCGCGGCACCGAAATCAGCTACTTCGAGCCGGGGCTTGAGCCCTTTACGCTGAACGGCGATTACATCGTCGATTCCCTGCCGTCGCTGGTCTACACCGATTTCCGCCGCCTCGCGCCTTATTATGATTTTATCTCCGTCGGGCGTACCCGCATCGCCGATCGCCTCTGCGAAGTGATCCGCGTGGTCGCGCGCGATGGCACCCGTTATGGCTATATCGCATGGCTCGACAGCGATACCCGCCTGCCGATGCGCGTCGATCTGCTGGATCGCGACGGCGAAACGCTGGAGCAGTTCCGCGTGGTCTCATTCACGGTTAACGACAAGCCGGGCACAATGATGCAGAACCTCGCGAAAGCATCGCTGCCGCCGCTGCTGTCCGTACCGGCTGGCGATAACGCGCAGTTTGGCTGGTCGGCCTCCTGGCTGCCGCAGGGCTTCACTGAGATTTCCAGCAGCCGTCGTCCCTTGCCGGGCATCGACTCGCCGGTCGAGTCACGGCTCTATTCCGACGGTCTGTTTAGCTTTTCCATTAATGTGAGCCGCGCCAGCGCCAACAGCAGCGAGCAGATGCTGCGCACCGGTCGGCGCACCGTCAGTACCGAAGTTCGCGATAACGCCGAGATAACGGTGGTCGGCGAATTACCGCCCCCGACCGCCAAGCGGATCGCGAGCAGCATTAAATTCAGGGCACCCCAATGATTAAAGAGTGGGCCACGGTCGTGTCGTGGCAAAACGGCGAAGCGGTACTCAGCTGCGACGTCAAAGCGTCGTGCAGCAGTTGCGCATCGCGCGCAGGTTGCGGTACGCGCGTGCTTAATAAGCTTGGGCCGCAAAACACGCACTTTATTAACGTGCCAAGCGAACAACCGCTGGTGGCCGGGCAGAAAGTAGAGCTGGGCATCGCCGAGGGCAGTCTGCTGGGCTCCGCCATGCTGGTGTATATGTCGCCGCTGGTGGGCCTGTTCATTATGGCCGGGGTGTTTCAGGCGCTGTTTGGCACCGATATCGCCGCGCTGTGCGGCGCGGCGCTTGGCGGCGTCGGCGGTTTTCTGCTGGCGCGCGGCCTGTCGCCGAAGTTTGCGGCGCGCGAAAGCTGGCAGCCGGTTATTCTCAGCGTCGGCCTGCCGCCGGATGCGCTGCGCGTTGAAACCACGTCCTCCTCAGACAGCCGGTAACCGCCGGCTGCGTGCTTTTACGCTTCCTTTCTTTGTGATTTTCATTCGCCGTCTATGCTTACCTGAGACGCAGTTTCCCCGCTTTCTGGTTGTAGTGTAGAATGCAGCGTTTCAGGCATAAGACAGCCAGAGACATCATGCTCAGTACCGCGCGTTGCGCCGAGCCTCTCAGGATTTATAAGGCATAAAAATCTCGCTATATGAAGAACATACGCAACTTTTCGATCATCGCACACATCGACCACGGCAAATCGACGCTGTCTGACCGTATTATCCAGATTTGCGGCGGCCTTTCCGATCGCGAAATGGAAGCGCAGGTGCTGGACTCCATGGATCTGGAGCGCGAGCGCGGCATTACCATTAAAGCCCAGAGCGTAACGCTGGACTACAAAGCCTCCGACGGCGAAACCTATCAGCTTAACTTTATCGACACCCCCGGCCACGTCGACTTCTCCTATGAAGTTTCCCGCTCCCTCGCCGCGTGCGAAGGCGCGCTGCTGGTGGTGGACGCAGGGCAGGGCGTGGAAGCGCAGACCCTCGCGAACTGCTATACCGCGATAGAAATGGATCTCGAAGTGGTGCCGGTACTGAACAAAATCGACCTGCCCGCCGCCGACCCTGAGCGTGTGGCGGAAGAGATCGAAGACATCGTCGGCATCGACGCCACCGACGCGGTGCGCTGCTCGGCGAAAACCGGCGTTGGCGTGCAGGATGTGCTGGAACGTCTGGTGCGCGATATCCCTGCGCCGGAAGGCGATCCGGACGCCCCGCTGCAGGCGCTGATTATTGACTCCTGGTTCGATAACTATCTGGGCGTCGTCTCGCTTATCCGTGTGAAAAACGGCACCCTGCGCAAGGGCGACAAAGTGAAAGTCATGAGCACCGGCCAGACCTACAATGCTGACCGTCTCGGAATTTTCACGCCGAAACAAATCGACCGTACCGAACTGAAATGCGGCGAAGTAGGCTGGCTGGTCTGCGCGATTAAAGACATCCTGGGTGCGCCGGTCGGCGATACCCTGACCCTTGCGCGTAACCCGGCGGACAAAGCGCTGCCAGGCTTTAAGAAAGTGAAGCCGCAGGTTTACGCCGGTCTGTTCCCGGTCAGCTCCGACGATTATGAGTCCTTCCGCGATGCGCTCGGCAAACTAAGCCTGAACGACGCCTCTCTGTTCTACGAGCCGGAAAGCTCAACGGCGCTGGGCTTCGGCTTCCGCTGCGG
Organism: Cronobacter dublinensis subsp. dublinensis LMG 23823; assembly: GCF_001277235.1. Classification (NCBI taxonomy): domain Bacteria; kingdom Pseudomonadati; phylum Pseudomonadota; class Gammaproteobacteria; order Enterobacterales; family Enterobacteriaceae; genus Cronobacter; species Cronobacter dublinensis. Next base: position 3,346,760 of record NZ_CP012266.1, on the reverse strand, counting down.
CTTCCTCGGCCTGCTGCACATGGAGATAATCCAGGAGCGTCTGGAGCGTGAATACGATCTTGACCTCATCACCACCGCGCCGACCGTAGTGTATGAAGTGCAGATGACCAACAATGAAGTGGTTTACGTCGACAGCCCGTCCAAGCTGCCGCCGCTGAACAACATTCAGGAACTGCGCGAGCCTATCGCCGAGTGTCATATGCTGCTGCCGCAGGAATATCTGGGCAACGTGATTACGCTGTGCGTGGAAAAACGCGGCGTGCAGACCAACATGGTCTATCACGGCAACCAGGTCGCGCTGACCTATGAAATCCCGATGGCGGAAGTGGTGCTCGACTTCTTCGACCGCCTGAAGTCCACCTCGCGCGGCTACGCGTCGCTCGATTACAACTTCAAGCGCTTCCAGGCCTCTAACATGGTGCGTGTCGACGTACTAATTAACGGCGAGCGCGTCGATGCGCTGGCGCTCATCACCCACAACGACAACGCGCCGTATCGCGGTCGCGAGCTGGTGGAGAAGATGAAAGAGCTGATCCCGCGCCAGCAGTTCGATATCGCCATTCAGGCGGCTATCGGCAACCACATTATTGCCCGCTCCACAGTGAAACAGCTGCGTAAAAACGTGCTGGCAAAATGCTACGGCGGCGACGTCAGCCGTAAGAAAAAGCTGTTGCAGAAACAGAAAGAGGGTAAAAAACGCATGAAGCAGGTCGGTAACGTCGAGCTGCCGCAGGAAGCGTTCCTCGCCATTCTGCACGTTGGGAAAGACGGTAAATAACCTAAGGAGTTGGCATGGCGAATATGTTTGCCCTGATCCTGGTCATCGCAACGCTGGTGACGGGCATCTTGTGGTGCGTGGATAAATTTATCTTCGCACCGAAGCGCCGCGAGCGCGCGGCGCTTGCCGCCGCCGATGCGCAGGAGACGGTCGCGTCGAAGAAAGCGAGCCAGAAGCCTGGCTGGCTGGAGACCGGCGCATCGGTGTTTCCGGTTCTGGCTGTGGTGCTGGTGGTGCGGTCGTTTATCTACGAACCCTTCCAGATCCCCTCAGGCTCGATGATGCCGACGCTCCTTATCGGCGATTTCATCCTGGTGGAGAAATTCGCTTACGGGATTAAAGATCCGATTTACCAGAAGACGCTTATCGAAACCGGTCATCCGAAGCGCGGTGACATCGCCGTGTTTAAATATCCAGGCGATCCGCGCCTTGACTACATCAAGCGCGTGGTGGGTCTGCCGGGCGACAAAGTAAGCTACGATCCGGTGGCGAAAGAAGTTACCGTTCAGCCAGGTTGCAGTTCAGGTCAGGCGTGCGCCAGTGCGCTGCCCATCACCTATTCCGGCGTTGAGCCGAGCGATTTCGTGCAGACCTTTGGCCGTCAGAATGGCGGCGAGGCGAGCAGCGGTTTCTTCCAGGTGCCGAAGAACGAAAGCAAAGATGGCGGTATTCGCCTGACCGAGCGTAAGGAAACCTTAGGCGACGTCACGCACCGCATCCTGACCGTGCCGGTCGCGCAGGATCAGGTGGGCATTTACTACCGCCAGCAGGGCCAGCAGACCGGCACCTGGATCGTTCCGCCAGGACACTACTTCATGATGGGCGACAACCGTGATAACAGCGCCGACAGCCGCTACTGGGGCTTCGTTCCGGAAGCGAATCTGGTGGGTAAAGCGACCGCTATCTGGATGAGCTTCGAGAAGCAGGAAGGCGAATGGCCGACAGGCGTGCGCCTGAATAGAATCGGCGGCATTCATTAACGAATTAAATCTGTTGGAACTAACGACATCCCCTGTCGTTGTGTATAGAATATTCCCCCGACGATTTCCGGCTGGCTCCCGTAAGGGAGCCACGGCACACGAAACAGCTTTGAACCCCTTCAGCCCTGTTCCGTGTGCTGAATTTTTGACGCATTCATTAATTGGTATCGCATGAACCCCATCGTAATTAATCGGCTTCAGCGAAAGCTGGGCTACACTTTTCATCATCAGGAGCTGTTGCAGCAGGCATTAACGCATCGCAGTGCCAGCAGCAAACATAATGAGCGTCTGGAGTTTCTGGGTGACTCCATTTTAAGTTTCGTGATTGCGAACGCGCTGTATCACCGTTTTCCGCGCGTGGACGAAGGCGACATGAGCCGCATGCGCGCGACGCTGGTTCGCGGCAATACGCTCGCTGAAATCGCCCGCGAATTTGAGCTTGGCGAGTGCCTGCGCCTCGGGCCGGGCGAGCTGAAAAGCGGCGGCTTTCGTCGCGAATCGATTCTTGCCGATACCGTTGAAGCCTTAATTGGCGGCGTGTTCCTCGACAGCGATATTCAGACCGTCGAGCGCTTAATTCTCACCTGGTATCAAACCCGTCTGGATGAAATTAGTCCGGGCGATAAACAAAAAGATCCGAAAACGCGTCTGCAGGAGTATCTGCAGGGGCGCCATCTGCCGCTGCCGTCTTACCTGGTGGTGCAGGTGCGTGGGGAAGCCCACGATCAGGAATTTACTATCCATTGCCAGGTAAGTGGCCTGAGTGAACCGGTGGTCGGCACGGGTTCCAGCCGCCGCAAAGCGGAGCAGGCAGCCGCTGAGCAGGCGCTGAAAAAACTGGAGCTGGAATGAGCGAAGCCAAAACTTACTGCGGATTTATCGCCATCGTGGGTCGCCCGAACGTCGGAAAATCCACGCTGCTGAATAAACTGCTCGGGCAGAAAATTTCTATTACTTCCCGTAAGGCGCAAACCACGCGCCACCGTATCGTGGGCATCCATACCGAGGGTGAATATCAGGCAATTTACGTCGATACTCCCGGCCTGCATATGGAAGAAAAACGCGCCATCAACCGTCTGATGAACAAAGCGGCCAGCAGCTCCATCGGCGACGTTGAGCTGGTGATTTTCGTGGTCGAAGGCACCCGCTGGACGCCGGACGACGAAATGGTCCTGAACAAACTGCGCGAAGGCAAAGCGCCGGTTATCCTGGCTATCAATAAAGTGGATAACGTGCAGGAAAAAGCGGATCTGCTTCCGCACCTGCAGTTCCTGGGCAGCCAGATGAACTTCCTCGATATCGTGCCGATCTCGGCTGAAACCGGTATGAATGTCGATACTATCGCGGCGATTGTGCGCAAGCATCTTCCGGAAGCGACTCATCACTTCCCGGAAGATTACATCACCGACCGTTCGCAGCGCTTTATGGCATCCGAGATCATCCGTGAAAAACTGATGCGTTTCCTCGGCGCTGAACTGCCGTATTCCGTGACGGTGGAGATCGAGCGTTTCATCACCAACGAGCGCGGCGGTTACGACATCAACGGTCTGATCCTCGTCGAGCGCGAAGGCCAGAAGAAAATGGTGATTGGCAATAAAGGCGCCAAAATCAAAACCATCGGCATCGAAGCGCGTAAAGACATGCAGGATATGTTTGAAGCGCCTGTGCATCTTGAGCTGTGGGTCAAAGTGAAATCGGGCTGGGCTGATGACGAGCGCGCGCTGCGCAGTCTCGGTTATGTAGACGATCTCTAAGGCACCCTGATGGAAGGCTGGCAACGCGCCTTTGTGCTCCACGCGCGTCCGTGGAGCGAAACCAGCCTGATTATCGATCTGTTCAGCGAAGAGGCAGGCCGCGTGCGCGTCGTCGCCAAAGGCGCGCGCCGCAAACGCTCTAACCTCAAAGGCTCGCTGCAGCCGTTTACGCCGCTGCTGGTGCGCTGGAGCGGGCGCGGCGAGGTGAAAAACCTCACCAGCGCTGAAGCCGTCTCTCTTGCGCTTCCGCTTTCCGGTATCACGCTCTACAGCGGCCTGTACGTCAACGAACTCGTCGCACGCGTGCTGGAGCCGGAAACCCGTTTCTCCGAGCTTTTCTTCGATTACCTCCACTGCATCCAGGCGCTCGCGGGCGCTACCGGCTCGCCGGAGCCCGCGCTGCGGCGTTTTGAGCTCGCGCTGCTGGGGCACCTGGGTTACGGCGTTGATTTCCTTCACTGCGCCGGGACGGGCGATGAAGTAGATGACGTAATGACCTATCGCTACCGCGAAGAGAAAGGCTTTATCGCAAGCCTGGTTATCGACAACACCTCGTTTACCGGCCGCCAGCTGAAAGCGCTCGCCACGCGCGAATTCCCCGATGCCGACACGCTGCGCGCAGCCAAGCGCTTTACCCGGATGGCGCTCAAGCCCTATCTCGGCGGCAAGCCGTTAAAAAGCCGCGAGCTGTTTCGTCAGTTTGTGCCGAAAAAACGTCCGCTCCCGCCGCAAGACGAAAACGCCTGACCGCGCAGCCATAGCCAGCCTTTCCCGACCAGGTGTAAACTGCCCGCACTATTTGTCGATTTACGAGGATTGTCATGGCTGATTTGCTGTTAGGGGTTAACATCGACCACATCGCCACGCTGCGTAACGCCCGCGGCACCGCTTATCCTGATCCGGTACAGGCGGCGTTCATCGCCGAACAGGCTGGCGCGGACGGCATCACGGTTCATCTGCGTGAAGACCGCCGCCATATTACCGACCGTGACGTGCGTATTCTGCGCCAGACACTCCACACCCGAATGAATCTCGAAATGGCCGTCACCGACGAAATGCTGGCTATTGCCTGCGAGACAAAACCGCATTTTTGCTGCCTGGTGCCGGAAAAACGTCAGGAAGTGACGACCGAAGGCGGGCTCGATGTCGCAGGTCAGCTCGATAAAATGCGCGACGCCTGCGAGCGTCTGGCGCAGGCGGGCATTCTGGTGTCGCTGTTTATCGACGCCGACCACGCTCAGATTGACGCCGCTGTCGCCGTCGGCGCGCCGTATATTGAAATCCACACCGGCTGCTACGCCGATGCTGAAGATGACGCTACCCGCGCGCGTGAACTGGAACGTATCGCGAAGGCCGCGACCTACGCCGCCAGCAAAGGGCTGAAAGTGAACGCCGGTCACGGGCTCACCTACCACAACGTCCAGGCCATCGCTGCGCTGCCGGAGATGCATGAGCTTAATATCGGCCACGCGATTATCGGGCGCGCCGTGATGAGCGGGCTGAAAGAGGCGGTTTCTGAGATGAAACGTCTGATGCTGGAAGCGCGTCGCTAATGGCGATCCTGGGCCTTGGCACCGATATCGTGGAGATTGACCGCATCGAGGCGGTCATCTCCCGCTCCGGCGATCGTCTGGCGAAGCGCGTACTGAGCGCCAACGAGTGGGCGCAATACCAGACGCACCAGCAGCCGGTGCGGTTTCTGGCGAAGCGCTTCGCGGTCAAAGAGGCGGCGGCGAAAGCCTTCGGCACCGGCATCCGCAACGGGCTGGCGTTTAATCAGTTTGAAGTCTTTAACGACGAGCTGGGAAAACCTAAATTGCGGCTCTGGGACGAGGCGCAGCGGCTGGCGGAGCGCATGGGCGTGACGGCCGTGCATGTCACGCTCGCTGACGAGCGGCATTACGCCTGCGCGACGGTGATTATCGAAAGCTAGAGTTTATCAGCATGGTGGAGCAGCACGAACTTATCCCACAGCTGCTCTTCATTTTCGAGGTGCGCCGGATCCTTAATAATCGTGTTCGGGATCGGGCACACTTTCTGACAGGTCGGTGTCTCGTAGTGCCCCACGCATTCGGTACAGCGATCGGTATCGATCTGATAGATGTTGTCTCCCATTGAGATAGCCTCGTTCGGGCACTCCGGCTCGCACATGTCACAGTTGATACATTTTTTAGTGATAAGCAGTGCCATCAGGAAAATCTCAGAAACAACACAAACAGGGCGGGCATTATACGCCCATTCGATGCTCAGACCAGTTTTTTTACCAGCGCCTCGCTGTGGCGAATGCGCTCCGGCGCTTTCTCCAGATCCTGCTGCACCAGCGCCATAAAAAGCAGATCCGCCAGCATCATCTGGGCGGACGTGGACGAGATAGCCGCGCTGCGCGTCGCCTGCTCCTCCGCGATGGTATAGAGGCACTGCGTCGCGCGCTGCTGCAACGCGTTCGGCGTAAAGCCGGTGATCGCCAGGATCCGCGCGCCCACGCGCAGCGCCTCGTCGGCGGCCAGATTGATCTCACGGCGTTCGCCGGAGTAAGAGAGCGCGACCAGTAAATCTTCCGGCTCCATCGCCTGCACGGTCGCCAGCAGCGCGTGCATATCCTGTTCGGCCACGGCATTGAGGCCAATTTTCATTAGCTTCCAGGAGAAGTTTTTCGCGACCAGCCCCGAGGCGCCGATGCCGGTCAGCACGATGCGCCGCGCGTTGCGCAGCAGGCCGACGCTTGCCAGCAGTTTTTCTTCCGGGTTGATATCCAGCGACGCATGCATCGCCGCGAGATTTTCTTTGATGAGCTTTTCTCCCACCAGCCGCAGCGGATCGTCGCCCAGAATCTCATTATGCACCGCAATGGAGTGAATATTGCTCTGGCTGGCCAGCGCTTCACTGATGGCGAGCTTCAGCGCCGGAAACCCCTTATAGCCGAGCTTCTGGGAAAACTTCACCACGCTCGACTGGCTCACGCCGGCTTCCGCCGCCAGTTGCTGCGAGCTGAGATGGCGAGCGTAGTCGGGGAATTGCAGCAGGAAATCGGCAAGCTTTCGGTCGCTTTGCGCCAGCGTCGGGTAACGCTGACGGATAAGGATCAGGGTGTTCATTAACGTCTCCGGCTCGATTAAGTGTGATCGGCTTTTAAATGCCGGGAAATTTGCTCGCCACTTTGAATTTTATATTCCATTATAGCGTCATCATTATGAATTAAAAATTCAGAGGTGCAATATGAATCTTGGCTCGCTGGTCTCCGAAACCCGTAACCCCGACACGCGGGATCTCGACGCGCTCCCCACCCTTGAGATGCTGAAGCGTTTTAATGAAGAAGACAAGCGCGTGGCGCTCGCCGTGCGTGAAACGCTGCCGGAAGTGGCGAAAGCGGTGGACGCGGCGGCGCAGGCGCTGCAAAACGGCGGCAGGCTCATCTATATGGGCGCGGGCACCAGCGGACGGCTCGGCGTGCTGGACGCCTCAGAATGCCCGCCCACCTTCGGCGTGCCGCACGGCGTGGTGGTCGGGCTTATCGCGGGCGGCCCCGGCGCGCTGCTGAAAGCCGTCGAGGGCGCGGAAGATAACGCGCAGCTTGGCGAAGACGACCTCAGGGCCATCGAGCTTGAGCCGCGCGATATGGTGGTCGGGCTCGCGGCATCCGGGCGCACGCCGTACGTCATCGGCGGCCTGCAATACGCCCGCGCGCTGGGCTGCGCGACGGCGGCGGTCTCCTGCAACCCCGGCTCGCCCATCGCTGAAGCCGCGGGCATCGCCATCTCGCCAGTGGTCGGCCCGGAGGCGCTCACCGGCTCCACCCGCCTGAAATCGGGCACCGCGCAGAAACTGGTGCTCAACATGATCTCCACCGGCGCGATGGTCAAATGCGGCAAGGTGTATCAGAACCTGATGGTGGATATGAAAGCGACCAACGTCAAACTGGTGGATCGCGCCTGCCGCATGGTGATGGAGGCGACAGGCGTGACGCGCGACGAAGCCGAAGCGGTGCTTTCGCAAACGGATTATGAAGTGAAACCCGCCATTTTAATGGTATTGACCGGACTGGATGCGGACGCCGCGCACGCGCGCCTTGCCGCGCATCACGGCTTTTTAAGGGCGGCGTTGCAGCCGTAAGAGGGCAGAGCGTATGGAAAAATCGGTGACACTCGCCACGCAAATCCTCAAGGGCGTGGGCGGCGAAGGCAATATCCAGCGGCTGGAAAACTGCATGACGCGGGTACGCATGGAGCTGCGCGACGACAGCCTGCTGGATCTCCCGGCGTTGAAAGCGCTGCCCGGCATCAGCGGTTATGTGAAGCAGGGCGCGCAGCATCAGCTGATCGCAGGCCCCGGACGCGCGGGCCAGGTTGTCGAGGCGATGCGCGCGCAGATGCAGGGCGGCTCGCAGGCAGGATCGACGCCTGACGACGCGGCGCGCGTTAAAGCGCAGGCGAAAGCCCGTTACAAGGCACCGATGAGCGACGCGCTGCGCCAGCTCGCCAACGTGTTTATTCCGCTGATCCCGGCGTTTATCGCCTCCGGGTTGATTACCGGCATTATTAATATCCTCAAACGCCCGGATATCGTTGGCGGTTTCGCCACCAGCTACCCTAATCTGCTGGGCCTGCTCGGTATTTTCGGCAGCGCCGTGTTCGCGATTATGAATATCCTGGTGGGCGTTAACGCCGCGCGGGTGTTCGGCGGCTCGGTGGCGATGGGCGGCGTGATGGCGGGTATTCTCTCCAGCCCGCAGCTCGCGCAGATAACCCTCTTCGGCGAGCCGTTACAGCCAGGCCGCGGCGGCGTGATCGCCGTGCTGCTGGTGGTGATGCTGATGTGCTGGCTTGAGAAAACGCTGCGCCGTCTGCTGCCGGTTTCCGTCGAGCTTATCCTCAATCCGCTGCTGACGACGCTGATTACCGGCGCGGTCGCCATCGTGGCGCTGCAACCGCTGGGCGGCGTCATTTCAGAGAGCATCGCCCATGGCGCGTCGCTCGCTATCGATAAGGGCGGGCTGCTGGTGGGCGCGGTGCTGGCGGGCACGTTCTTACCGCTGGTGCTGACCGGGCTGCATCAGGGGCTGGTGCCAATCCACGTCGAACTGGTGCAGACGCACGGCTACAACGCGCTGTTTCCGATCCTCGCGATGGCGGGCGTCGGCCAGATAGGCGCGTCGCTTGCGGTACTGATGAAAACCCGCAACGCGCGGCTGAAAAAGGTCATTAAAGGCGCACTGCCGGTCGGGCTGCTCGGCATCGGCGAGCCGCTTATCTTCGGCGTGACGCTGCCGCTTGGCAAACCGTTTATCGGCGCGTGCCTCGGCGGGGCGGCAGGCGGCGCGATTATCAGCTACTTTAAAGTGGCGACGGTTATCACTTTCGGCATCTCCGGCTTGCCGCTGGCGTTAACCATCGTGACCGGAAAAGTGATGCTCTATCTGTTAGGCTATCTGGTAGCGGTGATCGCCGGTTTTCTGTTTACGTGGTTCCTGGGCTTTAACGATCCAGAGGAGTAAGGTTTGGCCAATAACGAGCGTCGGGTAGTATTTTTCGATCTGGATGGCACGCTGCATCAACAAGATATGTTTGGCACCTTTATGCGCTATCTGCTGCGACGTCAGCCGCTCAACCTGCTGCTGGTTATTCCTCTGCTGCTCGTGGTGGGCGCAGGGCTGTTAATTAAAGGACGCGCGGCCCGCTGGCCGATGAGCCTGCTGCTCTGGGGCTGTACCTTCGGCCACAGCGAAGCGCGTCTCAAAGCGCTCGAAAAAGACTTCTCCGCCTGGTTTCGCCAGCATGTGACCGCCTTCCCGGTGGTGCATGAACGCCTGACCGGCTATCTCACCAGCACCGACGCTGACGTCTGGCTAATCACCGGCTCTCCGCAGTCGCTGGTGGAGCTGGTCTACTACGACACCCCCTGGCTGCCGCGCGTTAATGTGATTGCCAGCCAGATGGAGCGCCGCTTCGGCGGCTGGATCCTGACCCTGCGCTGCCTCGGCCACGAAAAAGTGGCACAGCTGGAGCGCCAGATTGGCACGCCGCTGCGTCTTTACAGTGGCTACAGCGACAGTAAGCAGGACAACCCGCTGCTTTACTTCTGCCAGCACCGCTGGCGTGTGACGCCGCAAGGGCAGCTTCAGCAGCTCGAGTAAGGCGCGCGTTTCGCAACCCATAAACGGTGTGTATAATGCCGCCCGCCTTATACTCCCGGAGAACACCGTGTCACAGACTGAACTCACCCATGAATACTGGATGCGCCATGCGCTGACGCTCGCGCAGCGCGCCTGGGACGAGGGCGAGGTGCCGGTGGGGGCGGTGCTGGTGCACGATAATCAGGTGATTGGCGAAGGCTGGAACCGGCCGATTGGCCGCCACGATCCGACCGCGCACGCGGAGATCATGGCGCTGCGCCAGGGCGGGCTGGTGCTGCAAAACTACCGCCTGCTGGAAACCACGCTCTATGTAACGCTCGAACCCTGCGTGATGTGCGCGGGCGCGATGGTACACGGGCGCATCGGCACGCTGGTGTTCGGCGCGCGCGACGCCAAAACCGGCGCGGTCGGTTCGCTGATGGATATCACCGGTCACCCCGGCATGAATCATCAGGTGCAGGTTATCGAGGGGATAATGGCACCAGAGTGTTCGGCGATGCTGAGTGCGTTTTTCCGACAGCGCCGGCTTGAGAAAAAGGCCCTAAAGGCAGCGGCGAAAACGGCGACGGGAACAGACCCTGTGGCGTGATGCCCGTCGGGTAGCGCTGCACAAGCTTAGGCTGCGCCGCGGCGGCGGCCTGTTTTTCTTTCTCCAGCAGATACCCCACCAGGCTTATCTGGTATTTACGAATATTCTCCACATAGGCGTAAGCTTCATGGCCGCGCGCGTAGCCGTAGGTCAGCTTGCTGTAATAAGGCCGCTGGCTCAGTAGCGGCAGCCGTTGCTTCACATCTGCCCAACTGTCCGGGTTGCCTTTCTGCTTCGCCGTTAACGCGCGGGCGTCCAGCATATGCGCGTAGCCCATGTTATACGCCGCCAGCGCAAACCAGATCCGCTCCTCTTCCGGCACGCTTTCCGGCACTTTGCCCATCATATCTTTCAGATAGCGCGCGCCGCCGCTGATGCTCTGCTCGGCGTCTAAACGGTCGGTCAGGCCCAGGCTTTGCGCCGTATTGCGGGTCAGCATCATCAGACCGCGCACGCCGGTCGGCGACGTCGCCTGGCTGTCCCAGTGGGATTCCTGATACGAAATCGCCGCCAGCAGCCGCCAGTCAATATCGGTGGCGTACTTCTCAAACAACGGGCGGAGATCCGGCAGCACGTTATCGACGGCGCGCAGGAAACTGCGGGTATCGACGTAATCGAAGTCGTTGCCGTGGCCGAGGTATTTCTCTTCAAGGCGCGCCAGCGTGCCGTCTTCGTTAATCTGGTTAAAGAAGTCGAGCAGGGCGGCGGAGAGCGAGTTATCGCTGCTGCGGCGGCTAAACCAGGTCACCGGCTGTTCGTCGCTCAGATCCAGCGCCACTGCCAGCTGCGGGTGTACGCGCTGGAAGAGGCCGATGGCCACCGAGTCGGCGATGGTGTAATCGAGTTTGCCCTGCGCCACCAGCAGCATCAGATCGTTACTGCTGAGCTTCGGGTCGACGCGCCAGCTTAAATCCGGGTAGCGGGTCTCTTTCAGGTGTTGCAGCTCGCTGAGCGCCACATGGCCCGGCGCGATGGTGAGCTGATCGTCTTTAATGCTGGCGAGGCTTCGCGGGCGCAGGCTGCCGACGCGGTAAACCATCTGCTGCGACACCGAGTAATAAATGGGCCCCGCCTGATAGTGCTGGCTGCGGTCTTCGTTATAGACCAGCCCGGCGGCGAGCAGATCGGCGTCGTTATTGTCGAGGTCGTCAAACAGCTGGTTGATATTCTGGCGTACGGTGACTTCGAGCTTAACGCCCAGATAGTCGGCAAACGCCTGGCTTAGCTCGTAGTCGAGCCCGGAGATAGACTCATTGACGCGGTACATGGTCAGCGGCGTGGCGATAGTGCTGACGCGCAAAACCCCCCGCGCCTGAATTGCGGCGATACGGTTATCGGCTTTACCGGACCAGGGAATGGCCGGCCATAAGGCCACTGCCAGCAGCAGGGTAACGACGCCGATGAGCAGATAATTAAGCTTTAATTTTTTCAATTAGTTAATTCTCTGCGTTGCCTCGTGGCTCAGCGAACAATCGTTAATAAACCGTTTCGTTTGAATGGCATGGAGCGGCATTTTGCGCAACAAAGCGACACTTGGCAACTAATTACAGGAATTGGTCACACCAAACGTTAACGCGACGGCAGGATTTTATTTCTACGCAAACGGTTTCGTCAGCGCGCCGGATTCTCTATAATGACGCCCGTTTTCCCCCTTGCGCCCAATGAGGTGCCCTCCGGCGCTTCGAAGACGAGAGACTTGATGATGGAAATTCTGCGTGGTTCGCCCGCTCTGTCGGCATTTCGTATTAACAAACTGCTGGCTCGTTTTAAAGACGCTCACCTCCCGGTGAAAACCATTTATGCCGAGTATGTTCATTTTGCTGACCTCGCCGCACCGCTGAATGCCGAAGCGCACGCGCGCCTTGAGCGCCTGCTGAAATATGGCCCGAGCCTTGCGGGCCACGCCCCGACTGGCCGCCTGCTGCTGGTCACGCCGCGTCCCGGCACCATCTCTCCCTGGTCCTCTAAAGCGACGGATATCGCCCACAACTGCGGGCTCGGCCAGATCAAACGCCTGGAGCGCGGCGTGGCGTATTACATTGACGCCGACGCGACCGCAGGCAATGACGCCTGGCAGCAGATTGCCGCTGTGCTGCACGACCGCATGATGGAGACCGTCTTCGGCGCGCTGGAAGACGCCGCCCAGCTGTTCTCACACCACGAGCCCGCGCCGGTGCAGAGCGTGGATCTTCTGGGGCAGGGCCGCCAGGCGCTGGCTGAAGCCAACGTGCGTCTGGGGCTGGCGCTCGCGGAAGATGAAATCGACTACCTGCATGACGCCTTCACCCGCCTGGGGCGCAACCCGAACGATATCGAGCTCTATATGTTCGCGCAGGCCAACTCCGAGCACTGCCGCCATAAAATCTTTAACGCCGACTGGGTTATCGACGGCGAAAAACAGCCGAAATCGCTGTTTAAAATGATTAAAAACACCTTCGAGAGGACGCCGAACTTCGTGCTCTCCGCTTATAAAGACAACGCGGCGGTCATGGAAGGCTCATCGGTGGGTCGTTTCTATGCTGACCACGAGGCGGGCCGCTACAGCTTCCATCAGGAGCCGGCGCATATCCTGATGAAAGTGGAAACGCATAACCACCCGACCGCCATTTCACCGTGGCCGGGTGCGGCGACGGGCTCCGGCGGCGAAATCCGCGACGAAGGCGCGACGGGCCGCGGCGCGAAGCCAAAAGCGGGGCTGGTGGGTTTTTCCGTCTCGAACCTGCGTATTCCGGGCTTTGAGCAGCCCTGGGAAGAAGATTTCGGCAAGCCGGATCGCATTGTCACCGCGCTCGACATCATGACCGACGGCCCGCTCGGCGGCGCGGCGTTTAACAACGAATTTGGCCGCCCGGCGCTGAACGGTTACTTCCGTACTTATGAAGAGAAAGTCGCGAGCCACAACGGCGAAGAGCTGCGCGGTTATCACAAGCCGATCATGCTCGCAGGCGGCATCGGCAACATTCGCGCTGACCACGTGCAGAAAGGCGACATTCCGCCAGGCGCGAAGCTCATTGTGCTCGGCGGCCCGGCGATGAATATCGGCCTCGGCGGCGGCGCGGCGTCCTCAATGGCGTCCGGCCAGTCGGATGCCGATCTCGATTTCGCCTCGGTACAGCGCGACAACCCGGAAATGGAGCGCCGCTGTCAGGAAGTGATCGACCGCTGCTGGCAGCTGGGCGACGCCAACCCTATCGTGTTTATTCATGACGTCGGCGCGGGCGGTCTCTCTAACGCCATGCCGGAGCTGGTGAGCGATGGCGGGCGCGGCGGACGCTTCGAGCTGCGCGATATTTTAAGCGACGAGCCGGGCATGAGCCCGCTGGAAGTCTGGTGTAACGAATCCCAGGAGCGCTACGTGCTGGCGGTCGCCCCGGAGCAGCTGGCGCTGTTTGACGAGCTCTGCCGCCGCGAGCGCGCGCCTTACGCCGTTATCGGCGAGGCGACCGAGGAACTGCACCTGACCCTCAACGACCGCCATTTCGACAACCAGCCGGTGGATATGCCGCTCGACGTTCTGCTCGGCAAAACGCCGAAAATGACCCGCGACGTCACCCGCCTGCAGGCCGCCGGTCAGCCGTTCGACCGCACCGGCATTACGCTTGCCGACGCGGTGAAACGCGTGCTGCATCTGCCGACCGTGGCGGAGAAAACCTTCCTTGTCACCATCGGTGACCGCACCGTGACCGGCATGGTGGCGCGCGATCAGATGGTCGGCCCGTGGCAGGTCCCGGTGGCCAACTGCGCGGTCACAACCGCGAGCCTCGACAGCTACTACGGCGAAGCGATGGCGATAGGCGAACGCGCGCCGGTGGCGCTGCTGGACTTCGCCGCCTCTGCCCGTCTGGCGGTGGGCGAAGCGCTGACTAACATCGCCGCGACGCAGATTGGCGATATCAAACGCCTGAAGCTCTCCGCCAACTGGATGGTGGCGGCGGGGCATCCTGGGGAAGACGCCGGTCTCTACGAGGCGGTGAAAGCGGTCGGCGAAGAGCTTTGTCCGCAACTCGGCCTGACCATTCCGGTCGGCAAAGATTCGATGTCGATGAAAACCCGCTGGCAGCAGGATGGCGAGCAGCGCGAGATGACCTCGCCGCTGTCGCTGGTTATCTCTGCGTTCGCCCGCGTGGAAGACGTGCGCCGCACCGTAACGCCGGAACTGACGACCGAAGATAACGCGCTGCTGTTTATCGATCTCGGCAACGGCCATAACGCGCTCGGCGCGACGGCGCTGGCGCAGGTTTATCGCCAGCTTGGCGACAAACCGGCCGACGTGCGCGACGCAGGTCAGCTGAAATGCTTCTACGACGCCATTCAGGCGCTGGTGGCGCAGCGTAAACTGCTGGCCTACCACGACCGCGGCGACGGCGGCCTGCTGGTGACGCTTGCCGAAATGGCGTTCGCGGGCCACTGCGGTATCGAGGCGGATATCGCGGCGCTGGGGGACGATGCGCTGGCCGCGCTCTTTAACGAAGAGCTTGGCGCGGTTATCCAGATTGCCGCCGCCGAGCGCGAGCAGGTCGAGCGCGTGCTTAAAGACCACGGTCTTGGCGAGTGCACGCACTACCTCGGCAAAGCGGTGGCGGGGGATCGTTTCACCCTGACCGCAGGCGATAACGTGGTGTACAGCGAAAGCCGCACTCAGCTTCGCATGTGGTGGGCGGAAACGACCTGGCAGATGCAGCGCCTGCGCGACAACCCGGAGTGCGCCGATCAGGAGCATCAGGCGAAAGCCAATGACAACGATCCGGGCCTGAACGTCAAACTGACCTTCGATCTTAAAGACGATATCGCGGCGCCGTTTATCGCGACCGGCGCGCGCCCGAAAGTGGCCGTGCTGCGCGAGCAGGGCGTGAACTCTCACGTGGAGATGGCGGCGGCATTCCACCGCGCGGGCTTTGACGCCATCGACGTGCATATGAGCGATCTGCTCGCGGGGCGTCGCGGCCTCGGCGATTTCCACACGCTGGTGGCGTGCGGCGGCTTCTCCTACGGCGACGTGCTGGGCGCGGGCGAAGGCTGGGCGAAATCCATCCTGTTCAACGACCGCGTGCGCGACGAGTTCATCGAGTTCTTCCACCGTCCGCAGACCCTGGCGCTCGGCGTCTGTAACGGCTGTCAGATGATGTCCAATCTGCGCGAGCTTATTCCCGGCAGCGAACTGTGGCCGCGCTTTGTGCGTAACCAGTCTGATCGCTTCGAAGCGCGCTTCAGCCTGGTGGAAGTGACCGCCAGCCCGTCGCTGCTGCTTGATGGCATGACCGGCTCCCATATGCCGATCGCAGTTTCCCACGGCGAAGGCCGCGTGGAAGTGCGCGACGCGGCGCATCTGGCGGCGCTTGAGAGCAAAGGCCTGGTGGCGCTGCGCTACATCGATAACTTCGGCGCGGTGACGGAGACCTACCCGGCGAACCCGAACGGCTCGCCGAATGGTATTACCGCCGTGACCACCGAAAGCGGGCGCGTCACGATTATGATGCCGCACCCGGAGCGCGTGTTCCGCACGGTGGCGAACTCCTGGCACCCGGCGAACTGGGGCGAGGACAGCCCGTGGATGCGCATCTTCCGCAACGCGCGTAAGCAGCTCGGTTAACCTCTGTACCCGTTTAACTTCTGTAAAGGCCTCGCAAGAGGCCTTTTTCTTTTGGCGGCCACCCCAATTCTGTTTGATTACGGTCAGTGTCGGTAAATTGCGACAGCGGCCGGATCGGGGTGTCTCTGATTTGCGACATTTAAGTTATTGATTTATATGACGCATAAAAAGCAGCGGGGGAAGTGTTGGCTTTTAGCGACACTCCGGCGAAAAAGAATACAAGATCTTGATCGACTTCATATATTTAAAATGCTTTCATAACAGCAACTTATGATTTATGTGGTAAAGCTGGCACGGTTACTGCATAATATTAACCAGTGGCTCATTCACCTTCTTATGTCAGCCCCTTAGCGAGCGCTACATAAACCTCGAATGACGCACTCAAAGGTGCCTGCCGTCCAACTGCTGATCATAGCGATGCTATTTCAGAACCCGGGCGACACGTTGAGTAAGGCACCGCCTGATTCCATCACAAAGGCAGGGTTCATCCCCTGCCTTTGCTGTTTTTTGCGTTTGGCTTTGCACAACCGCTCCTCTCGGTTAGCATCAGGCTTTTGCAATCACCCCGGGATAACGCCGTGAAACGCTGGCCCGCTTTTCCCCGCTCGCTTCGCCAACTGGTCATGATGGCCTTTTTACTGGTGATGGTGCCGCTGCTGTTTCTCGCCTGGCAGGCGTGGCAGAGCCTCAACACGTTAAGCGCCCAGGCGGCGCAAACCAACACGCTCACCCAGATGGACGCCCGGCGCAGCGAGGCGATGACCAATATCGCGCTCGAAATGGAGCGCAGCTATCGCCAGTACTGTGTGCTGGACGACCTCACGCTTGCCAAAGTCTATGAAAGCCAGCGCCAGCGTTACTCGCGCATGCTGGAGGCGCAGGCGAGCGTATTGCCGGACGCCCGGCTTTATAAGGCGTTGCGCCAGAGCCTCGTGGAGCTGGCGCAACTCCAGTGCCACAATAGCGGCCCGAAGCCGGACGCCGCGGCGCGCCTTGAAGCGTTCGCCGATACCAATACCCGGCTGGTGCAGGCGACCCGCGCCGTGATTTACGCCCGCGGGCAGCAGCTCCAGCAGGAGATCGCCGCGCGCGGTCAGCTGTTCGGCTGGCAGGCGCTGGCGCTCTTTCTGGCGAGCCTCGCGCTGGTATTGCTCTTTACTCGCATGATTATCGGCCCGGTGAAGGGGATTGAGCGGATGATCAACCGGCTGGGCGAGGGGAAATCGCTCGGCGCCACGATGATGTTCAAAGGCCCGCGCGAACTACGCTCGGTAGGCCAGCGTATTATCTGGTTGAGCGAGCGCCTCGCGTGGCTTGAGTCGCAGCGGCACCAGTTCCTGCGCCATATCTCTCATGAATTAAAAACGCCGCTCGCCAGCATGCGCGAAGGCACCGAGCTGCTGGCCGATCAGGTCGTCGGGCCGCTCACCGCGGAGCAGCGCGAAGTAGTGGAGATCCTCGATACCAGCAGCCGTAATCTGCAAACGCTGATAGAACAACTCCTTGATTACAACCGTAAACTGGCGGGCGGGGCGGTGGAGCTTGAGAAAGTCGAGCTCGCCCCGCTGGTGGACATCGTGATGACCTCACACAGTCTCCCGGCGCGGGCTAAAATGATGCATACCGAGGTGTCGCTTGTCGCAGACGCCTGTCTGGCGGAGCCGATGCTGCTAATGAGCGTGCTGGATAATCTCTATTCCAATGCGGTGCACTACGGACGCGAATCCGGTACCATTTATCTGCGAAGCCGCCGTCAGGGCAATACGCTATGTATTGAGGTGGCGAATACCGGCACGCCTATTCCTGAGGCGGAGCGGGAGATGATTTTCGAGCCCTTTTATCAGGGAAGCCATCAACGTAAAGGGGCGGTGAAAGGCAGCGGCCTGGGCTTAAGCATCGCTCAGGATTGCATCCGACGTATGCACGGCGAACTGCGGCTGGTCGAGGATGACACGACCGACGTCTGTTTTCGCATTGAATTACCGCTCTTTGACCCGGAACGATTAAAAAAATGAATTTACGTCTGGTAAACGCATGGCGCAACCTGCGCGCGCGCGGCACAACCTTTTTCTCTCTTCGCAGGCTGGCAGGCTCAGCGCTGTTGCCCTGCCTGTTAGCGGGCTGCGTGCAGAGCCCGGTCTCCACTAACATCAAACAACACGACCCGAAACTGCCGGAGCAGCAGCTGGCGGATTTTCTGTTCACTGACTGTTCAGGCATCTGGCAGCTCTCCGGGCAGAATGTCGAGAGCAACCCGCTGTTCTGGCTGCGCGGCATGGACTGCGCCGAGCGTCTGGCGCCCGCCGAGGCGCGCGCTCAGGCGCGCCGCTTCCCCGATGAAACCTGGCAGCACGCCTTTCGGCGCGGCATTTTACTGGCGAACGCGCGCATTACGCCCGCCGAGCGTCGCAGCTATCTCACCACGCTTGGCGCTACCGCAGGCAACATTCCGGCGCATGTGCGTCCGCTGTATGAAGCCTGGCGCGACGGCCAGGCCGCGCAGCTGGCGCTGTCTGATGAGCGCGGGCGTTACAGCAAGCTTCAGCAAAGCGCCGACAGCGAGCTGGACGCCCTGCGCGAGCAGCAGCGCCACCTGCGCACTGAGCTTGAGCTCACCACCCGCAAGCTTGAAAACCTGACGGATATCGAACGCCAGCTCTCCACCCGCAAAAGCGCGGGCGGCTATATTCAGGACAACAGCCACAGCGCGGGCGACGCACAGAAAGAGAACGCTGCCCCGGCCGGGAAAGACGGCGCGCCTGCGCAGGAGGAGACCAAACCATGACACAGCATAAACCCGCGCGCCTGTTGCTCGTCGATGACGATCCGGGCCTGCTGAAACTGCTGGGCCTGCGCCTTGCGAGCGAAGGATTTACGGTTGAGACCGCCGAGAGCGGCCATGACGGGCTGCGCATTTTAGGGCGCGAGAAAATCGATCTGGTGATTAGCGATCTGCGTATGGATGAGATGGATGGCATGCAGCTGTTCGCCGAGATCCAGAAACTCCAGCCGGGGATGCCGGTGATTATTCTCACCGCCCACGGTTCGATCCCCGATGCGGTGGCCGCGACCCAGCAGGGCGTATTCAGTTTTCTCACCAAGCCGGTGGATAAAGACGCGCTCTATAAGGCCATCGACGACGCGCTGGCGCACGCCGCGCCTGCGGGCGACGAACAGTGGCGCGAGAGCATTGTTACCCGCAGCCCGGCGATGCTGCGTCTGCTGGAGCAGGCGCACATGGTGGCGCAGTCCGATGTCAGCGTGCTGATTAACGGCCAGAGCGGCACCGGCAAGGAGATCCTGGCGCAGGCTATCCATAATGCCAGCCCGCGCGCCAAAAATGCCTTTATCGCCATCAACTGCGGCGCGCTCCCGGAGCAGCTGCTGGAGTCGGAACTCTTCGGCCACGCGCGCGGCGCGTTTACCGGCGCGGTAAGCAGCCGTGAAGGGCTGTTCCAGGCGGCGGAGGGCGGCACGCTGTTTCTCGACGAGATTGGCGACATGCCCGTGCCGTTGCAGGTGAAGCTGCTGCGTGTGTTACAGGAGCGCAAGGTGCGCCCGCTTGGCAGCAACCGCGATATCGATATCAACGTGCGGATTATCTCCGCTACCCACCGCGACCTGCCGAAAGCAATGGCGCGCGGCGAGTTTCGCGAAGATCTCTTTTATCGCCTTAACGTCGTGAACCTGAAAATTCCGGCGTTGCAGGAGCGCGCGGAAGATATTCCGCTGCTGGCAAACCATCTGCTGCGTCAGGCGGCGGACCGGCATAAGCCGTTCGTGCGCAGTTTCTCGACCGACGCCATGAAACGCCTGATGACCGCGAGCTGGCCGGGCAACGTGCGCCAGTTGGTGAACGTGATTGAGCAGTGCGTGGCGCTGACCTCCGCGCCAGTTATCAGCGACGCGCTGGTGGAGCAGGCGCTGGAAGGCGAAAATACGGTGCTGCCGACGTTTGTTGAGGCGCGCAATCAGTTCGAGCTGAACTATCTGCGCAAGCTGCTGCAAATCACCAAAGGGAACGTCACCCACGCCGCGCGCATGGCAGGGCGCAACCGCACCGAGTTTTACAAGCTGCTGGCCCGCCATGAGCTTGAGGCGAATGATTTTAAAGAGTAGTTTTTGATGCCCAAACCGCCGCAAGGTATGGTAATTTGAGCAACCGATTACGCGAATTGAATCGCCGTGCAGGCGCTGGCAGGAATTAAGGATCCACCATGAAAAAGATTGATGCGATTATTAAACCCTTCAAACTCGATGACGTGCGTGAAGCGCTGGCGGAAGTCGGGATCACCGGGATGACGGTGACTGAGGTGAAGGGATTTGGTCGTCAGAAAGGCCATACCGAGCTCTATCGCGGCGCGGAGTATATGGTGGATTTCCTGCCGAAAGTGAAAATTGAAATCGTGGTGACCGACGATATCGTCGACACCTGTGTGGATACCATTATCCGCACCGCCCAGACCGGTAAAATCGGCGACGGCAAGATTTTCGTTTTCGACGTGGCGCGCGTGGTGCGTATCCGTACCGGCGAGGAAGACGACGCCGCGATTTAACCGCGGGGTTGCGCGTGATAAACAAAAAGCAGGTCGCGATGACCTGCTTTTTTTATGTCGGTGTAGCAGTAAAGGGCGGGGGTGCTGCGCTTACCACCCTACAATGTATGCAAACTGCCGCGTTCGTAGGGCGGGTAAGCGACGCGCACCCGCCGTGGCAAATTCCGCCGCTTACAACACCTTATGCGGGCCGAAGCATTCGTAATGGATATTCTCTTTGTTCACGCCAAGGCTAACCAGCTGTTCGGCGGCGAACTGCATAAATTTCACCGGACCACAGACGTAAAACTGCATGCCGGGCGTGGTCACATGCGCTTTATGGTCGTGCAGGGCCATCAACCCTTCGCTGTTATAGCGCCCCGCGCTGCGATCGGCGTCGCTCGGCACGCGATACCAGATATGGCTGATAAAGTGCGGGAGTTTTGCGCCAAGCGCTATGACTTCATCGGTAAAGGCATGCACATCGCCGCTTTCCGCCGCGTGATACCAGTTCACCTGCGCCGGGTGCTGCGCGCTCGCGAGCGTATCGAGCATCGCCAGCATCGGCGTCTGTCCGACGCCTGCGGAAATCAGCGTCACCGGGGTTTGCGGGTCGACCTGCATAAAGAAATCGCCGGCGGGCGCGGCAAGCGCAATCACATCGCCCGGCTGCGCATGCTGATGCAGCCAGTTCGACACCTGGCCTTCGCCCTCGCGTTTCACCGCAATGCGATAGCTTTTGCCGTTCGGTTTGCGGGTCAGCGAATACTGACGAATCTCCTGATGCGCGAACCCTTCGGGTTTGATCCACACGGCGGTGTACTGGCCGGGCAGATAATCGGCCACCGGGCCGTCATCGACCGGCTCCAGCTCGAAACTCGTCACCATCGCGCTCTGCGGCGTTTTGCTAACGATACGGAACGGACGAGTGCCTTCCCAGCCGCCGGTTTTTTGCGCGTTGCTCTGGTAAATCTCCGCTTCGCGGTTAATAAACACGCCCGCTAACACCCCATACGCTTTGCCCCAGGCGTCCAGCACTTCCTGGCCCGGACTGAACATCTCATCCAGCGTCGCCAGCAGGTGCTCGCCGACGATGTTGTACTGCTCGGGTTTAATGTTAAAGCTGGTGTGCTTCTGGGCGATTTTCTCCACCGCAGGCAGCAGGGCCGCGAGATTTTCAATGTTGGTCGCATAGGCGCAAATGGCGTTAAACAGCGCTTCACGCTGATCGCCGTTGCGCTGGTTGCTCATATTGAAGATCTCTTTCAGCTCCGGGTTATGGGTAAACATCCGGTCATAGAAATGCGCGGTCAGTTTCGGGCCGGTCTGCGCCAGCAGCGGAATGGTGGATTTCACGACGGCGATGGTTTGACTATCCAGCATAATTGCTTCCTTCCAGGTTTTTATAAAGTGTATTTTAAATGCATCTTATGAAAAATAACTGCACGTTGCAAAGGGTTTTACCTGCACCTTCGACACCGCTCACACTGGATGAAAAAAGCACAGGTTGATGATGAAAATATATCGCGCGCCTCCCCTCGATGCTTAATCGTTCAAACCCTTGCGCCACGCCATGCCAAACGTTTGCGTAAAAAGCTGTGTCAAGACCTATCTTCACACTGCCAATCGGTTTACACTGTTGCCCGTCGCCCAAAAGGGCACCTCATTGCAGTACTTTTTTATTGTCAGCTGAGTCAGGAGATGCGGATGTTAAAGCGTGAAATGAACATTGCCGATTATGATGCCGAACTGTGGCAGGCTATGGAGCAGGAGAAAGTTCGTCAGGAAGAACACATCGAACTGATCGCCTCCGAAAACTACACCAGCCCGCGCGTCATGCAGGCTCAGGGCTCTCAGCTGACCAACAAATATGCCGAAGGTTATCCGGGCAAACGCTACTACGGCGGCTGCGAATATGTGGATATCGTTGAGCAGCTGGCGATTGATCGCGCAAAAGAACTCTTTGGCGCAGACTACGCCAACGTCCAGCCGCACTCCGGCTCCCAGGCGAACTTCGCGGTCTACACCGCGCTGCTGCAGCCGGGTGACACCGTGCTGGGTATGAACCTGGCGCAGGGCGGCCACCTGACGCACGGCTCCCCGGTTAACTTCTCCGGTAAGCTCTACAACATCATCCCTTACGGTATTGATGAGTCCGGCAAAATTGATTACGAAGACATGGCGAAGCAGGCGCAGACCCACAAACCGAAAATGATCATCGGCGGCTTCTCTGCTTACTCCGGCATCGTTGACTGGGCGAAAATGCGTGAAATCGCCGACAGCATCGGCGCGTACCTGTTCGTTGATATGGCGCACGTGGCGGGCCTTATCGCCGCAGGCGTTTACCCGAACCCGGTTCCGCATGCGCATGTCGTGACCACCACCACCCATAAAACCCTGGCGGGCCCGCGCGGCGGTCTGATCCTCGCCAAAGGCGGCAGCGAAGAGCTGTACAAAAAACTCAACTCCGCGGTGTTCCCGAGCGCGCAGGGCGGCCCGCTGATGCACGTTATCGCAGCGAAAGCGGTCGCGCTGAAAGAAGCGATGGAGCCGGAGTTCAAAACCTACCAGCAGCAGGTCGCGAAAAACGCCAAAGCGATGGTGGAAGTGTTCCTGAATCGTGGCTACAAAGTGGTCTCCGGCGGTACGGAAAACCACCTGTTCCTGCTGGATCTGGTGGATAAAAACCTGACCGGTAAAGACGCTGACGCAGCCCTCGGCCGCGCCAACATCACCGTCAACAAAAACAGCGTGCCGAACGATCCGAAGAGCCCGTTCGTCACTTCCGGTATCCGTATCGGTTCTCCGTCAGTGACTCGCCGCGGCTTCAAAGAAGCGGAAGTTAAAGAGCTGGCTGGCTGGATGTGCGACATCCTGGACAACATCAATGACGAAGCGGTCATTGAGCGCGTCAAAGGTAAAGTGCTGGATATCTGCGCACGTTTCCCGGTTTACGCGTAAGCGAACACCTACGGATGAAGGCCGCCTCGCGCGGCCTTTTTTTATGGTCTTACTACACAGGCACCGCTATGCGCATACAGGAATTCTCAACGCTGACCGGCCTTAGCGTGCATACGCTGCGCTATTACGAAAAGCTGGGGCTGCTGGTGCCTGCGCGCAACGCGAGCGGGCACCGGGACTATCGGCGTGCCGATCTCGACTGGGTCGCGTTTATTAAACGCCTGAAGGAAACGGATATGCCGCTTGAGGCTATCCAGCGTTACGCGCATCTGCGCGCGCAGGGAGACGCGACCGCGGCCGAACGGCGTGAACTGCTGGCGCAACACGCTCAGCATCTGGAGGCGCGGCTCGCGCAACAGGCCGAGCATCTGGCGCGCCTGAAAGAGAAGATGGCGTATTACGATCAGACGCTGTTAAAAAACAGCGCTTGACCTGGAGTTAACTCGAAGCTTTACCGTTATGCGCATCACACAAAAGGAGAACGGTATGACTTCATCACGTTATGACACAGGACTTGCGCGACTGGCGGAAATCGACGGCGCGGCAGGGCAGAAGGTGATTAAAGCGCTGGCCGATATCGCCCCCGATCTGGGGCGCTACGTTATCGAGTTCGGCTTCGGCGATGTCTACAGCCGCCCCGGGCTGTCGCTGAAAAGTCGGGAACTAGCGACGGTCGCTGCGCTCACCGCGCTTGGCCACGCGCAGCCGCAGCTGGCGGTCCATCTGCATGCCGCGCTGAACGTCGGCTGCACGCGCGAAGAAATAATCGAAGTGATTATCCAGATGTCGCTGTACGCTGGCTTCCCGGCGGCGCTGAACGCCATGTTTACCGCCAAAGCGGTGTTTGCTGAAGCGGGCGTGTAACACCCGAAAGGCCGCTTCAGCGGCCTGTCTGCAAACCGGATGCGCAATGTTATGGCGTTGTTATGCATCGCTTGCAACCCCCCGCCTTTCCCGCCAGACTAACGCCTCCAAAACGGGAGGGAATCATGGTTTTGCATTCCACGCGCTGGCTGGCGCTCAGCTATTTCACCTACTTCTTTAGCTACGGTATTTTTCTGCCCTTCTGGAGCGTCTGGCTCGCGGGCGTCGGCGTCGCGCCGGAAACCATCGGTCTGCTGCTCGGCTCAGGCCTCGTCGCGCGCTTTCTCGGTAGCCTGCTGCTGGCGCCGCGCGTGAAAGATCCCTCCCGCTTAGTCTTCGCACTGCGCCTGCTGGCCACACTGACGCTGGTTTTCGCGCTCGGCTTCTGGTTCGGGCATCAGACCGCCTGGCTGTTTGTCATTCTGGTCGGTTTTAACCTCTTTTTCTCGCCGCTGGTGCCGCTCACCGACGCGCTCGCCGCCACCTGGCAGCGCCAGATAACGATGGACTACGGGCGCGTGCGCCTGTGGGGATCGCTGGCGTTTGTGATTGGCTCCGCGCTCACCGGCAAGCTCGTCAGCAGCTACGACTACCGGGCGATTCTGGCGTTGCTGTCGCTTGGTGTGGCCTCGATGCTTATCGGGATGATGCTGAAGCCGTCCGTGATGCCGCAGGGCGAAGCGCGCCACAATGAGGCCGCGGGCTGGCCGGTGTGGCGCAAGCTGGTTAGCGAAAACTGGCGCTTTCTCGCCTGCGTCAGCCTGTTGCAGGGCGCGCACGCCGCCTATTACGGCTTCAGCGCGATTTACTGGCAGGGGCAGGGCTATTCCGCCTCGGTGGTGGGGTATCTCTGGTCGCTCGGCGTGGTGGCGGAAATTGTCATCTTCGCGCTCAGTAAAAAACTCTTCAGCCGGTTTGGCGCGCGCGATCTGCTGCTGCTCTCCGGCGTGCTGGGGATTATCCGCTGGGGACTGATGGGGTGGACGACCGCGCTGCCGTGGCTCATCGTGGCGCAGATCCTGCACTGCGGCAGCTTCTCCATTTGCCACCTGGCGGCGATGCGCTATATCGCCGCGCGCGAAGGCTCAGAAGTTATCCGCCTGCAGTCGGTGTACTCCGCCGTGGCGATGGGCGGCGGCATCGCCGTAATGACCGTGTTCGCGGGCTTCCTTTACCAGCACCTCGCGGGCGGCGTGTTCTGGGTGATGGCGCTGGTCGCGCTTCCCGCGCTGTTCCTGCGCCCGAAAGTGGCGGCGCGCGCTTAAGCCTCCAGAATCTCCCGTATGCGCTGCTGCTGCTGTTCGCCAAGCGGCAGCGTGGCGTGGATCAGCGGCGGCGAGAAAAGCGGCAACGAGGTGGTGTACGGCGTCACAATCAGCGCCACCTCTTTTGGCGCGCCTTCCTGCTGGAAGGTATGCAGCGTCAGATGTTTAATATTAAGCGGCAGCAGGGTAAGTTCTCGTAGCTGCTGCTCAATGTCCGCCTCAAGCTGCGCGTCGTTGCCCGTCAGCAGCAGCACCTGTTTCTCATGCAGATCCGCCTCCTGCATCAGCCACGCGCCGAAAATCACCGCCACCAGACCCACCTCTTCATCGGAAAACGCCACCTGGTATTCCTCTTCAAAGCGGTCAAACGCTTTGCGGGTGGTGCGCATCAGGCGAGGGTAGAGGCGGTTAATCTCTTCCGGCAGCGCATTGTCGATGCCGATGCCGAACAGGCTGCGGTCAAGCGCCTGACATAAATGGATATAGAGCTGATCGGCAAGCCCTTGTTCATCGCTGAAGGCCATGCCGGAAAGCTCGCGAAAGCGGGCGATAAGCGAGCCGACCGCCTGGCGCAGCCGGTGATCTTCCGGATGCGCGTCGCGCAGCGGGTCGGGCGTGCGCAGCATCATAAACAGCAGCGCCAGGAAGCAGTGTTCGTTGACGTGTGGCGACTGGGCGACGCGGCGCTGCCAGTGGCGCACGATCTCCTGGGCGGCGAGAAACTCCGCGCGGGCGCGCATCCAGAGCTGCTGCGGCTCGGTGAACTCCGGCGTCAGGCCGTAATGGTGCTGCACCAGGCAATATTGCAGGTAGAGGCGCAGGAACTGTACGTCGCGCGCTTCGAACTGACGGTTCAGACGGCGCGCGCAGAGGTTGACCAGCGCGTGTAAATTCGTATCGTCATACAGCGCCGTTGCAATGCCGTGCTGGCGCAGTTCGCTTTTCAGCGCAGGCGTGAAATGCTGCTGGATAAACTGCGGGCACAGGCGCAGCGCCCGGCGCAGCCAGTGCAGCAGGCACAGACGTCTGTCTAACGCGGTGCCTTCAATCCGGTAGCTGCCGTCCTGCTGGGTGATAATACTCAACCGGTGGTATCGCTGAATTTCGTCGCCGGTTTCGGCAATGTCCTGACGGGCGATGGCGCCGTCGACGCCATTGAGCCTGCCCAGGCTTTCTGGCGTGATGGTCTGGCCCGGCAGGTAGAGCATTAAAAGTACCTGGCAGCGGCGCTGCGGACTGGAAAGCACAGATGGTGGAGGGCAGAGCAGAGTCATCATCCGTTTTGTCCAGTGAGTGAGATTAATGCTAAGAATAGCTAAAGGATCGTTGAATGCCGTTCAGGGTGCGCAGTTTGATCGCGGAATTCTGGCTGGCTCACAGAATTTTTCGTCAGAGGAAGATAATGAGCGCACGTCTTTACCCGGTAATGGTTGCTGCGGCTGTAGTGATGCTGGTTCCGGCGCAGCAGGCCGCGGCGCATCCGCATAGCTTTATCTCATTGAAAACCGAGATTGTCAGCGAAGCGGGGCAGATAACCGCGCTTAAAATGCGCTGGAAAATGGACGAAATCACTTCAGCAGATCTACTGTATGACGCGGGCAGCGCCGCGCCCGGCTCGCCGGTGTGGAAAAAGCTGGCGGCGGAAGTGATGGCGAACGTTATCGGCCAGCACTATTTCACCGAGTTCTGGCATAACGGGCAGAAGGTGAAGTTCGCCGCCACGCCGCAGGACTATGCGCTGGCGCGCGAAGGGCATCAGGCGGTGTTGACCTTTACGCTGCCGCTTGCGCATCCGCAAAAAGCGCAGGGCGAGCGCTATACCTTCGCGACGTTCGATCCGACGTACTACGTGGCGATGAGTTATGACGCGCCGCGCGACGTGACCCTGGGGCAGGGGCTTCGCGAGCGCTGCAAAGTGGCGGTGAAGACGCCGCAGCCGGATGTGGCGGTGCAGCGCTTCGCGCTGTCGCTCGATAAAGCCGACGCGCCGCCAGAGGATATGGATTTAGGTAAGCAATTTGCTCAACAGGTGACGTTGCAATGTCAGTGATTTCAACCCCGTTTGCCGCACGCCGTCTGGTGCATTTCTGGCCGCTGGCGCTGTTTGCGGTGCTGGCGCTGGCGGGCGGCGTATGGCTGTGGCTGGCGTGGCCGCAGGTGCTGATGAAAAGCGCCGTCTGGCAGCGCGATATCAACCGCGAGATGAGCGCGCTGCTGCAACAGGTGGCGCAGAACCCGACGCGCGCCGGCGGCTCGCTGCTGCTGTTCAGCTTTGTCTATGGCGTGCTGCACGCGCTCGGGCCGGGGCACGGTAAAGTCGTGATCGCGACCTGGCTTGCCACGCATCCGTCGCGCCTGAAAACGAGCCTGACGCTGACGTTCGCGTCATCGCTGTTGCAGGGGCTGGTGGCGATTACGCTGGTGACCGTGGTGCTGACGGTGCTCGCGCTGCCGGCGCGGCAGCTGCATCTGAGCGGCTACTGGCTCGAAAAGGGCAGTTATCTGCTGGTGGGCGCGCTGGGGCTGCTGCTCTGCTGGCGCGCGGGCAGCGCGCTGCGCAGGTTGTTGCGCCGCCCGGTGTTCACCGCGTTTACCCCGCACCATACACACAGCGAGACCTGCGGCTGCGGACATCAGCATCTGCCGACGCAGGCGCAGCTGGAGCGCGGCGAAGACTGGCGCGCGCGGCTTATGGTGGTGCTCTCCATGGGAATGCGCCCGTGCTCCGGCGCGCTGATGGTGCTGCTGTTCAGCAAGGTGATCGGCGTCTTTGGCTGGGGTGTGGCTTCGGCGCTGGCGATGGCGGCGGGAACGTCCCTGACCCTCTCGGGCATCGCGCTATTTGTGCATAGTTTCCGCCGCCTGGCCGCCCGGCTCGGCGGACAGACAACCCCGCCCTTGTGGCGCAGGACGGGCGGGGCGACGCTCGCGCTTGCCGGCGGCGTGGTGTTAGTGGTCGCCGCGCTGGTGATGTGGTTAAGCGCCGCGCCTGTCGCGCAGGGGTTGCGACCGTTTTAAAGGTGGGGCGAGGCGTTTGGGCGTTGGTGGGTACGCTGCGCTTACCCACCCTACCTGGTTTGCGGGCAGGTATCAGGAATAGGGCGGGTAAGCAAAGCGCACCCGCCATCTTACAAATCGAATCCACCCGCCATCCCAAACAAACAATAAAAAAGGCAGGGCGCTTTCGCGGCCTGCCTTTCTCGTACTGAAGAGCGGATTAACGCTTCAGCGCTTCGCTCAGCTCATCACGCATGTTGCCCAGCATCGCTTTCACCATGCGCGGGTTACCGGCGACGATGTTGCCGGTCATCATGTAATTGTGGCCGCCCACGAAATCGCATACCAGACCGCCCGCTTCACGCACCAGCAGCTCGCCTGCGGCGAAATCCCACGGTTTCAGGCCGATTTCAAAGTAACCGTCCACACGGCCAGCGGCTACATAGGCCAGGTCCAGCGCGGCGGAGCCGGTGCGGCGGAAATCGGCGCACTGGGTAAAGAGTTTGGTCACGATGTTCATGTACGGGGTGGCGTGCTGTTTGGCTTTAAACGGGAAGCCGGTCGCCAGAATGGTGCCGTCCAGATCGCGAGCGGTGCTGCCGCGCAGGCGGTAGCCGTTCAGCTGCGCGCCCTGGCCGCGAACGGCGGTGAAGAGTTCGTTACGCATAGGATCGTAAACCACGGCGACTTCCGCGCGGCCTTTGATGCGTACAGCGATAGAAACCGCGAAGTGCGGAAGACGTTTAACGAAGTTGGTGGTGCCATCCAGCGGATCGATAACCCATTGAATATCTTGCTCGGTGCCGGCGTGTTCACCGCTTTCTTCGGTGATGATGGTGTGTTGCGGGTAGGACTGACGAATGGTGTCGATAATAATGCGCTCTGCGCCTTTATCCACGTTAGTCACAAAATCGTTGCTGCCTTTCTGGCTGGTCTCAACGGCGTCCGGGGTTTCGTAGTTTTTGGCGATAAAATTTCCGGCCTTGCGCGCAGCACGCACGGCGATGTTGAGCATCGGATGCATCAGGTTTCTCTCACTGGATGTTAAAGAACGGGAAAACGGCGCGGAGTATAGCAGAGGGTTCGGAATATGTCTCAGGTTTATGATAGGATGTCCCGATATTCTTTATTCATACTGAGTCGCTATGCTGCAAAACATTCGTATCGTGCTGGTAGAAACCTCTCACACCGGCAACATGGGTTCCGTCGCCCGCGCCATGAAAACCATGGGGCTCACCAATCTGTGGCTGGTGAATCCGCTGGTGAAACCGGATTCGCAGGCCATCGCGCTCGCCGCAGGCGCCAGCGATGTGATCGGCAACGCGCAGATCGTCGATACGCTTGATGAAGCGCTGGCGGGCTGTAGCCTGGTGGTCGGCACCAGCGCGCGTTCGCGCACGCTGCCCTGGCCGATGCTCGACCCGCGCGAATGCGGACTCAAGAGCGTGGCGGAAGGCGCGCACGCGCCGGTCGCGATTGTGTTTGGCCGCGAGCGCGTTGGGCTGACCAACGACGAGCTGCAAAAGTGCCACTACCATGTCGCGATTGCCGCGAACCCGGAATATAGCTCGCTGAATCTCG
The DNA here is from genome assembly GCF_001277235.1 of Cronobacter dublinensis subsp. dublinensis LMG 23823. NCBI lineage: Bacteria > Pseudomonadati > Pseudomonadota > Gammaproteobacteria > Enterobacterales > Enterobacteriaceae > Cronobacter > Cronobacter dublinensis. Next base: position 3,316,736 of record NZ_CP012266.1, on the reverse strand, counting down.
CGATGGCCGTGCAGGTTATCGCCTATGAAGTGCGCATGGCCTGGCTTGCCACGCAGGAGACCGACGCCGCGGCGCATCATGAAGAAGAAACCCCGTATCCTTTAGTGGACGACCTGGAGCGTTTCTACGGTCATCTTGAGCAGGTTTTGCTCTCCACCGGCTTTATCCGTGCGAATCATCCAGGCCAGGTGATGAACAAATTACGCCGCCTGTTTACCCGCGCGCGCCCGGAAAGTCAGGAACTTAACATCCTGCGCGGCATGCTGGCGTCGATTGAAAGCACCCGGAAAGACGAGCCTAATACTTGAGTAAAATACTCGGGTAAATAGTTGACCAAATTACTCGGGAATGTCAGACTTGCGCCTGCTATGCAATACCCCCATTTTCATAAAAACCCCCGCGTCGAGGGGCGAGCTTGAGGTTAAGTAAGACATGAGACTGACATCTAAAGGGCGCTATGCCGTGACCGCAATGCTGGACGTTGCGCTCAACTCCGAAGCAGGTCCGGTGCCGTTGGCAGATATTTCTGAACGTCAGGGGATCTCCCTTTCTTATCTGGAGCAGTTATTCTCTCGCCTGCGTAAAAATGGCCTGGTGGCCAGCGTACGCGGTCCGGGCGGCGGTTACCTGCTGGGTAAAGACGCGGGCCAGATTGCGGTGGGTGCCGTGATAAGCGCCGTGGATGAGTCTGTCGACGCGACGCGTTGTCAGGGCAAAGGCGGCTGCCAGGGCGGTGATAAATGCCTGACCCACGCGCTGTGGCGCGATTTAAGCGATCGTCTGACCGGTTTTTTGAACAACATCACTTTAGGTGAACTGGTGAACAACCAGGAAGTGCTGGACGTCGCTGACCGTCAGCACAATGAAGCACATCGCCCGACCCGCGCTCAGGACGCTATCGACGTTAAACTGCGCGCTTAAAAAAATAATACGCTTTTCCCGAATCAGGCCAGGATGCTCCGGCATCCTGTAGACTGCGGCGTACATCCAGCCGGCTGCCTGATTCACCGCTTTGAGATGTACGGAGCTTAAGAGCAATGAAATTACCGATTTACCTCGATTACTCCGCGACCACGCCGGTGGACCCGCGCGTCGCCGAGAAAATGATGCAGTTTTTAACGATGGACGGAACCTTCGGTAACCCGGCCTCCCGCTCCCACCGTTTTGGCTGGCAGGCGGAAGAGGCAGTGGATATCGCCCGTAACCAGGTAGCCGATCTCATCGGCGCGGACCCGCGCGAAATCGTCTTTACCTCTGGCGCGACCGAATCCGACAACCTCGCTATTAAAGGTGCGGCCAATTTCTATCAGAAAAAAGGCAAGCACATCATCACCTGCAAAACCGAGCATAAAGCGGTGCTCGATACCTGCCGTCAGCTGGAGCGCGAAGGCTTTGAGGTGACCTACCTTGCCCCGCAGAGCAACGGCATTATCGATCTTAAAGAACTCGAAGCCGCGATGCGTGACGACACCATTCTGGTCTCCATCATGCACGTGAACAACGAAATCGGTGTGGTGCAGGATATCGCCACCATCGGCGAAATGTGCCGCGCGCGTGGCATCATCTACCACGTTGACGCCACCCAGAGCGTGGGCAAACTGCCTATCGATCTGTCCCAGCTGAAAGTGGATCTGATGTCCTTCACCGGCCACAAAATCTATGGTCCGAAAGGCATCGGCGCGCTCTACGTGCGTCGCAAACCGCGTATTCGCATCGAAGCGCAGATGCACGGCGGCGGTCACGAGCGCGGCATGCGTTCCGGTACGCTGCCTGTTCACCAGATTGTCGGCATGGGCGAAGCCTATCGTATCGCCAAAGAAGAGATGGCGACCGAGATGGAGCGCCTGCGCGGCCTGCGCAACCGCCTGTGGAACGGCATCAAAGATATCGAAGAAGTTTACCTGAACGGCGACCTGGAGCAGGGCGTTCCGACCATCCTGAACGTGAGCTTCAACTACGTGGAAGGCGAGTCGCTGATCATGGCGCTGAAAGACCTGGCCGTTTCTTCCGGTTCCGCCTGTACGTCTGCGAGCCTTGAGCCGTCTTACGTGCTGCGCGCGCTGGGTATGAATGACGAGCTGGCGCACAGCTCTATCCGTTTCTCTCTGGGCCGTTTCACGACTGAAGAAGAGATCGACTACACCATCGAACTGGTACGCAAATCCATCGGCCGCCTGCGCGACCTCTCTCCGCTGTGGGAGATGTTTAAGCAGGGCGTGGATTTAACCACCATCGAATGGGCTCATCATTAATCGGTATCGGATTCAGGAGAAATAACACATGGCATACAGCGAAAAAGTCATCGATCATTACGAAAACCCGCGCAACGTCGGCTCTTTTGACAACAACGACGACAACGTCGGCAGCGGCATGGTCGGCGCGCCGGCCTGCGGCGACGTGATGAAGTTGCAGATCAAAGTCAACAATGAAGGTATCATTGAAGACGCACGCTTTAAAACCTACGGCTGCGGCTCCGCTATCGCGTCCAGCTCGCTGGTCACCGAGTGGGTAAAAGGCAAATCCCTGGATGAAGCGCAGGCAATTAAAAACACCGACATCGCAGACGAGCTCGAACTGCCGCCGGTTAAAATTCACTGCTCTATCCTGGCGGAAGACGCCATCAAAGCCGCTATTGCGGACTATAAAAGCAAACGTGAAGCAAAATAATCATTGATGAGTTGAGGTTGTAGTATGTCGATTACCCTTAGCGACACCGCCGCCGCGCGCGTCAACGCTTTCCTGGCCAACCGCGGTAAAGGTTTTGGCCTGCGTCTTGGCGTTCGCACGTCCGGCTGTTCCGGCATGGCCTACGTGCTGGAATTTGTTGACGCACCGCAGCCAGAAGATACGGTGTTCGAAGACAAGGGCGTGAAGGTGGTGGTCGATGGTAAAAGCCTGCAATTCCTTGATGGCACTCAGCTGGACTTCGTCAAAGAAGGTCTGAACGAAGGGTTTAAATTCACCAACCCGAACGTAAAAGATGAGTGCGGCTGCGGCGAAAGCTTTAACGTCTGATAATCTTTCCCGCCTCTCCCCGTCTGCGCCCGCCGCAGGCGGGGTATTCGCTTTATCACGTTGACTGACCCCGAGACTGTTATGGATTACTTCACCCTCTTTGGGCTGCAGGCCCATTATGCGCTGGACAGTGCCCAACTGGCGGCGCGTTACCAGGATCTGCAACGTCAGTATCATCCCGATAAATTCGCAAGCCACTCCCAGGCCGAACAGCTGGCGGCGCTCTCCCAATCCGCCACCATCAATCAGGCATGGCAAACGCTGCGCCACCCGCTGACGCGCGCCGAATATCTGCTCTCTCTGCACGGTTTCGATCTGGCTAATGAACAGCACACCGTGCGCGACACCGCGTTTCTGATGGAACAATTAGAACTGCGTGAAGCGCTGGACGAGATTGAGCAGGCTAAAGACAGCGACCGCCTTGAGGCGTTCATCCGTAACGTCAAAGCCATGTACCAGGAACGCCATCAGCATATGGTGACGGAGCTGGACAACGAGGCGTGGGCGCAGGCGGCTGACACGGTGCGCAAGCTGCGTTTTCTCGACAAGCTTTTAAGCCAGTCAGAACAACTCGAAGAAAAGTGGCTCGATTTTTAATTCTGGAAGCTCAACATGGCCTTATTACAAATCAGTGAACCCGGCATGAGTAGCGCGCCGCACCAGCGCAGACTGGCGGCGGGCATCGATCTCGGCACCACGCACTCGCTGGTCGCGACCGTGCGCAGCGGTCAGCCGGAAACGCTGGCGGATCATCAGGGCCGCGCTCTGCTGCCGTCCGTGGTGCACTACCAGGCGCAGGGCTATACCGTTGGTTATGACGCCCGCGCCCAGGCGGCGGACGATCCGGTTAACACCATCAGCTCCGTGAAGCGCCTGATGGGCCGCTCTCTCGCCGACATCCAGACGCGCTACCCGCACCTGCCGTATCAGCTGCGCGCAAGCGAAAACGGCCTGCCGATGATCGACACCCCGGCAGGGCTGTTGAACCCGGTGCGCGTCTCCGCCGATATCCTCAAAACGCTCGCTGAACGCGCGCGTGAAGCGCTGGCAGGCGAGCTCGACGGCGTGGTGATCACCGTTCCGGCCTATTTTGACGATGCGCAGCGCCAGGGCACCAAAGACGCGGCGCGTCTTGCCGGGCTGCACGTCCTGCGTCTGCTGAACGAACCGACCGCGGCGGCGATCGCCTACGGCCTCGATTCCGGCCAGGAAGGTGTTATCGCCGTTTACGATTTGGGCGGCGGCACCTTTGATATCTCCGTGCTGCGCTTAAGCCGCGGCGTGTTTGAAGTGCTGGCGACCGGCGGCGATTCCGCGCTCGGCGGGGACGATTTCGATCACCTGCTGGCGGATTATATTCGCGAGCAGGCGGACATTGCCGATCGCAGCGATAACCGCCTTCAGCGCCAGCTGCTTGACGCCGCGACCCAGGCGAAAATCGCGCTCAGTGACGCCGATGTCGCGCAGGTCAACGTGGCGGGCTGGCAGGGCAGTATTACCCGCGAGCAGTTCAATGAACTCATCGCGCCGCTCGTTAAACGCACCTTGCTTTCGTGCCGTCGCGCGCTGAAAGATGCGGGCGTGGACGCGAACGACGTGCTGGAAGTAGTCATGGTCGGCGGCTCGACCCGCGTGCCGCTGGTGCGCGAGCGCGTCGGCGAATTCTTTGGCCGCACGCCGCTCACCTCCATCGACCCGGACCGCGTGGTAGCTATCGGCGCTGCGATCCAGGCCGATATCCTGGTCGGCAACAAGCCAGACAGCGAAATGCTGCTGCTGGACGTTATCCCGCTCTCGCTTGGTCTTGAAACCATGGGCGGCCTCGTGGAGAAAGTGATCCCGCGCAACACCACCATTCCCGTGGCGCGCGCGCAGGAGTTCACCACCTTCAAAGATGGCCAGACCGCGATGGCTATCCACGTTATGCAGGGCGAGCGTGAGCTGGTGCAGGATTGCCGGTCGCTGGCGCGCTTTACGCTGCGCGGCATTCCGGCGATGCCGGCGGGCGGCGCGCATATCCGCGTCACCTTCCAGGTGGACGCCGACGGCCTGCTGAGCGTCACCGCGATGGAGAAATCCACCGGCGTGGAAGCCTCCATCCAGGTAAAACCGTCCTACGGTCTGACCGATGGCGAAATCGCGAGCATGATTCAGGATTCCATGAGCTTTGCCGAGCACGACGTGAAAGCGCGTATGCTCGCCGAGCAGAAAGTGGAAGCCGCCCGCGTGCTGGAAAGCCTTGAGGGCGCGCTGAAAAGCGACGGCGCGCTGCTAAGCGCCACCGAGCGCGCCGCTATCGACGACGCGATGACGCAACTGCGCGCCGCCGCCGGTGGCGATGACGCCAGCGCCATTGAAGACGCGATAAAAAATACAGATAAACAGACCCAGGAGTTCGCCGCGCGCCGTATGGATGAGTCCATCCGTCAGGCGCTGAAAGGCCACTCCGTCGACGAGGTTTAATATGCCTAAGATTGTTTTTTTGCCTCATCAGGATCTTTGTCCGGATGGCGCAGTACTGGAAGCGCAACGCGGTGAAACCATTCTTGACGTTGCGCTGCGCAACGGCATTGAAATTGAACATGCGTGTGAAAAATCGTGCGCCTGCACCACCTGTCACTGCATCGTGCGTGAAGGCTTCGATTCGCTGCCGGAAAGCACCGAAGATGAAGACGACATGCTGGACAAAGCCTGGGGGCTGGAGCCGGAAAGCCGTCTGAGCTGCCAGGCGCGCGTGACCGATGAAGATCTGGTCGTTGAGATGCCGCGTTACACCATCAACCACGCTAGGGAGCATTGATATGGGACTGAAATGGACCGACAGCCGCGAAATCGGCGAGGCGCTGTATGACAGCCGCCCGGACGTGGACCCGAAAACCGTGCGCTTTACCGATATGCACCAGTGGATCTGCGACCTCGAGGATTTCGATGACGATCCACAGGCCTCTAACGAAAAGGTTTTAGAGGCTATACTGCTGGTCTGGTTAGACGAAGCAGAATAACGCAACGGGCTGCCAGAAGGCGGCCCGTTTTCGTTGCGTATAAGGCGATATAAGGAAAATAAAATGACCGAAGCCATGAAGATTACCCTTTCCCACGAGCCTGCCGACGCTCGCTGGGGTGAAAAAGCGTTCTACAGTTTTACGCAGGACGGTATCGTGCTGCATCTGACGGGCAAAGACGATTTGCATCTTATCCAGCGCGCCGGGCGTAAAATTGACGGCCAGGGGCTCAAACACGTTGAACTCGCGGGCGACGGCTGGGATGTCGAGAAAAGCTGGGCGTTCTGGATGGGCTATCGCGGCCCGAAAGGCAAACGCACCGTCACCTGGGCACCGCTTGACGACGCGCAGCAGAAAGAGCTCAACAGCCGCCTGAAAGTCATCGACTGGGTGCGCGATGTGATTAACGCCCCGGCGGAAGAGATGGGGCCGGAGCACCTCGCGCAGCGCGCGGTGGATCTGCTGGCGGACGTCGGCGGCGAGCGCGTGAGCTACCGCATCACCAAGGGCGAAGATCTGCGCGAGCAGAACTACCTCGGGCTGCACACCGTAGGCCGAGGCTCAGAACGCCCGCCGGTGCTGCTGGCGCTCGACTTCAACCCGACGGGCGACGCTAACGCGCCGGTTTACGCCTGCCTGGTCGGTAAAGGCATTACGTTCGATTCCGGCGGCTACAGCATTAAACAGACCGCGTTTATGGATTCGATGAAATCCGACATGGGCGGCGCGGCGCTGGTGACCGGCTCGCTCGCCTTTGCCATTACCCGCGGCCTGAACAAGCGCGTGAAGCTCATTCTCTGCTGCGCGGATAACATGATAAGCGGCAACGCGTTCCGCCTCGGCGATATCATTCGCTATCGCAACGGCAAGACCGTTGAAGTGATGAACACTGACGCCGAGGGCCGCCTGGTGCTGGCGGACGGGCTGATTGACGCCAGCGCCCAGAAGCCTGAGCTGATTATCGACGCCGCGACGCTGACCGGCGCGGCCAAAACCGCGCTCGGCAACGATTACCATGCGCTGTTCAGCTTTGACGACGCGCTCGCGAACCGTCTGCTGCAAAGCGCGCAGGCGGAAAACGAAGCCTTCTGGCGTCTGCCGCTGGCGGAGTTTCACCGCAACCAGCTGCCGTCTAACTTTGCCGAACTGAACAACACCGCAGGCGGCGCGTACCCGGCGGGCGCCAGCACCGCGGCAGGTTTCCTGTCGCACTTTGTGGAAAATTATCAGCAGGGCTGGCTGCATATCGACTGCTCCGCGACCTACCGCAAAGCAGCCGTCGAGCAGTGGGCGGCGGGCGCGACCGGTATCGGCGTGCGTACCCTGGCGAACCTGTTGACCGGCGAATAATCTTCGCCGCGTGAAGGGCGGTTGATGGCGTTAACGGCGGGTGCATACAAACAACGTCTTATCCCTGTAGGGTGGATAAGCGAAGCGCACCCACCAACGCGATAATAATGTAAGCGGCGATTGCACCGCCTTTATCCGCCTTACATCACCATTAACGCGATGCCGCAGGTTTCCCCCTCTCCGGCAGGAGAGGGCCGGAGTAAGAGACGTTTCTCTTACTCATTACTGACAAATACAAACGCTATGTCCGAAACGAAAAACGAAAACAACGCAGAAAAAAACGAACTCGAAACCCTGCTTGAAAAAGCGGCGGCGGAGCCGGCGTTCCGCCCGGCCTTTTTCCGCACGCTGCTGGAATCAACGGTATGGGTGCCGGGCGAAGCCGCAGACGGCGAAGCGGTCGTGGCCGAGAGCGCGGTAGATCTTCAGCACTGGGAAAAAGATGACGGCACGTCGGTGATTCCGTTCTTCAGCTCACCGGCCGCTCTTGAGCAGGCGGTCGAGGGCGAACAGGCATTCGTGGCCATGCCGGTGCGAACGCTCTTTGAAATGACGCTCGGCGAAACGCTGTTCCTCAACGCCAAACTGCCGACCGGCAAAGAGTTCACGCCCAATGAAATTCGCCATCTCATCAGCCCGGAAGGCTCGGCGCTCAGCCAGCAGGAAGTGCTGGAAGGCGGCGCTTCGCTGCTGCTGTCCGAAGCGGCTGAACCGCCCGCGCAGATGATTGAATCTCTGACCCTGCTGTTTAAAGAGATGAAAACGGTCAAGCGCGCCTGGCTGTGCCTCCTGAAAGAGCGGGCCGACGAGCCTGCGAACTATCTTATTGGCATTGAGGCGGAGGGCGATATTGAGCCGATTATCAACGCCGCCGGCAGCGTGGCGACCGATACGCTGCCGGGCGATGAACCTGTCGATATCTGCCAGGTCGTGGAAGGCGAGAAGGGCATCAGCCACTTTATGATGGCGCACCTGACGCCGTTCTATGAGCGCCGCTGGGGCAGCTTCCTGCGCGACTTCAAACAAAACCGCATTATTTAACGTCAGACCTTCCCACGCGGCGCACCACGCCGCGTTTTTCTTCCTCGTTAACCCGTTGTTTTCTGTAGCAAGTCAAAATCTGGTAGGCCCGCCCGCGCACGCGCTTTGCTAAGCTTGCCGCCTTCTGCGTCCCCCGTTACGTTTCTTTGCTGTTACGCTGCCTGAATGTGGGCGGGCGCCGTTCCTGTTTTATCGACCCGGGGCCACATCATGAATAAAAAGAGCGTCACTTACCTCTTTTTAATACCGCTTATTCTGTTCTTTTATGCCGCCTGGCAAAACGGGCGCGTTAACACGGTGGTTGAGCGCGCTGCGTATGAAACGCAGATTATTGAGACCGCCAGCCAGTCGCCGCAGGCGACCCTCACGTATCGTCGCGATGGGCAGGAGGTTGACCTGCCTGCCGCCGAGGCACAGGAGGCAGCCAGGCGTTATCTGGATGAAAACAGAGACTGGATTAGCGCGGCTGACATTGAGCGCTTTCTGGCACACTGGAGTATGTGGTTCACGGCCCTCAGTTTACTGATTAATGCGGGCGTGGTGGCGCTGTGCCGTTTCTGCGTGCTGCAAGGCAAGCGTTCGCAGCGGGCGCTGTTAAACGCGTTTTACCTGTCTCGCTTTTTGCTACCCCTTTTTATGGGCGCGCAGTTGCTGATAGGCCCGACCTATCAGCTAAGCCTGCTGTTTTATGAAATGATCTGGGCTGCGATACACTTCGAGCTCAGTCTCAAGGCAGGTAAAGTCTTTTTATTTCTTTTCATCATGGCAGCCGCTTTGCTGTGGTTTTTCGGGCGCGTGCTGGTGACGGTCGTGAAATGCTACGGCCTGTTCCGCCCGGTGGCGAAGCCGGTGCTCGGGCTGCGTGTCAGCCGCACTGAGGCCCCCGCGCTCTGGCAGGCGGTGGACGCGCTGTCAAAGGGCGCTGACGCGCCAGATAACATCGTGGTGGGGCTTACGGAAAATTTCTACGTTACCGCAAGCCCGGTGCAGCTTGATAACGGCGAGATGGTAACTGGCCAGACGCTTTATTTCCCGCTCACCTGGGCGGCACTGCTGAGTCCGGAAGAAATAACGGCCGTGGTGGGGCATGAGCTTGGGCACTTCAGTGGAAAAGATACGGAATTTAGTCGCCGCTTTTTACCGCTTTACGCCGGGTTTAGCCGCAGCCTTGAGGCGCTGGAACCCCAGGAGGGGAAAAAGCCTTTCGCGAGCGTGCTGGAGCTTCGCACCGCGTTATACAGTGCGCATTATTTTCTCGAGCAATTCCACGGCATGGTGATGTACTGGCGTCAGCAGCGTGAACACGCCGCCGATGAAGCGGGCGCAAAAGCGAGCTCGCCGCAGGCACTCGCCTCGGCGCTGTTGCGTATTGTTGCGCTGAGTGGCCCGGTGGATGAGTATCTGAGCGAGGTTTACCAGGCGAAAGTCCAGACCGATAACGTTGTGACGTCGCTGCTGGCCCATCTCAGCGGTCGCCCGCTGCCAGACCCGCGCGATTATCTCGAACAAGAGATTTCGCACCCTTATGACTCCCACCCGTCGTCCCGTTCGCGTATCGAGGCGCTGGGCTGCTCCGTCGAGCTGTCGGCGATCCAGGCTTCACGCCCGGTCACGATGCAAAGTTACGCGCACCTGCAGACGCTGTTTGCCGATGTCGACGGGCTGGCGCGCGCGCTTACCGCGCACCTCGTAGGTGAAGTCGCCGAACAGCGCAATGTCTGGCGCGAAGAGCTCAATACCGTGGTGCAGGCCGCTTCAGGCGAAAAAGCGATCTACAGCCGCAGCCGTATTTCGCGCGGCGGAATTCTGACTATCGTCACGTTTGTCTCGCTGATAGTGGCCTTTCATACCGGTCGTGAGTGGGATTACCCGCCCGGCAAGCGTGAGTTTACTGCGCTTATCCTCACGCTGGTGTTTGTCTATTTCTGCTGGCTTGGCGTTCGCAGCGTGCTGCGTTACTGGCGCGCCAGCAAAGAGCCCATCATGATCCTGACGCCGCAAAGCCTGATTTTCAGCGAGCTCACCGAACCGGTGCCGCTTTCCGCGCTGACCGGCTATCAGTTCTTCCTCACGAAAAACGATATGCTGATAGAACTTGAATACAAAGAAGGCTACCAGCCTCCGCCGTTGGCTGGCTCGCGCTTTCGGGCGTATCGCCATGTGGATAAAAAAGCGCGCCAGATGCTGCTGGATGTGAGCGGCAAACTGCGTGATGCCGACAATAAACCGGTTTCGCAAGAACAACTGATGGAGCTGGTGGAAATGTATTTCCATGCGCCCGCCGCCCAGGCGGAACTCCATACGATGCAATAACCCACCGGCCCCGTCAGAGGGCTGTGGTTAAGGCGCCTGTCGGTGAACAGGCGCGTTTCACCGCGGGGGAAGGCCCCCGCAGTCTATGGATGAACAAGGAAACGACGTAACGATGAACAGGAAGCATCTCGCTTATCTTTTTCTGGTGCCGCTGCTGGTGGCCTGCTATGCCGTCTGGCAGCACTGGCGCGTTAGCGACATTCTGGAGAGCGTCGACAGCTCAAACCACCTGATTCAGGTCGCGAGCGACGCGATGAAAAAGGACCCGAAAGCGATCATTGAATTCGAGAGCGACGGGAAAAACTATCGCGTTCCGGCCGCTGAAGTGATTGAGAGCGAGCGGAGCGTGCAGAACGAATACGCCGGGCAGATCATGCTGGCGCGCGCCCAGGGCGGGATGACGTCATTCGCCATCGGCCTTGCGCTGCTCTGTATCGCTATCAACGCGGGCGCTATCGCGCTGTGTCGTCGTAGCGTGACGATAGCGAAACAGTCGCAGGACGCGCTGGTGCAGGCGTTTGACAGATGCCGCAAGCTGCTGCCGTGGCTGATGGTGACGCAAATCGTCTGCTGTGGGCTGGCGCTGTTCGCGGTCGTCGGGTATGAGACGCTCTGGTTCGCCACCCACTTCAAAATGAACGCGGGCGGCATCAAGGTGATGTTCCTGGCGCTGCTGGTGCTGTTCGGTATTTTGTGGGTGCTCTATAAAAGCCTCGGCAGCATCCGTCGCTGCTTCGCGCTGTTCCAGCCGGAGCCGAACCACGTTGTGGGCCATAACCTGACGCGCGAGCAGGCGCCTGCGCTCTGGAGCCTGGTGGAGTCGCTCGCGCAGAAAACCGGGGCGATGGTGCCGGATAATATCGTAGTCGGGATGCTGGAAGGCTTTTACGTCACCGCCAACAATGTGCAGCTTGAAGACGGTCCGCTGCTGACCGGCCAGACGCTGTACTTCCCGCTCACCTGGGCGGCGATGCTCGATAAAGACGAAACCAGCGCGGTGATAGGCCATGAGCTGGGTCACTTTGCAGGTCAGGATACCCAGTACAGCCTGCGCTTCGCGCCGCTTTACGCGGGCATTACCAACAGTATCCACACGATGGCGGAGAGCCAGCAAAACGCGCCGTTTATCGATCACGTGGTGCTGTATCCGTCGCTCTATATGGGCGTCTATTTTATCGAGCAACTGCATGAAACGGTGAGCCACTGGAGCCGTATTCGCGAACACGCCGCTGACGAAATGGGCGCGCGCGCCAGCTCGGCGCAGGCGCTGGCCTCGTCGCTGCTGCGTATTTCCGCCATCAGCGAGCCGCTGGACAACACGCTGGAAGATTTCTTCAACGGCAAACCGGGCTTTGACGATCTCGTGGCCGCGCTGGCAGCCCGCATTGGCGAAGAGGGCTTTGGCGATATTCAGCGTTACCTTGAGCATAAAGCCGCGCACCCGACCGACAGCCACCCGCCGTCACGCTCGCGTATTGAAGCGCTCGGCTGCGCTATCGACGATACGCTGATCGGCCACGCCACGCGCCCGGCACCGCAGGATGCGTGGGAAAACCTGCGTCTGTGGTTCGCACAGCCTGAAGCGCTTACCGGTAAGATGACTGGCGAACTTGCCGGGAAAGTGGCGGAGCACCGCGAAGAGTTCCGCCGCGAGCTGGAAGAAGTGGTGCAGCAGTCTGGCGAGGCCGTCACCCTTTATTCCGGCAAAAAAGTCTTTTTCGTCGGCGGTATTCTGGCGGTGGTGCTGTTTATCGCCACGTTTGCCCTGCTGGTGGTCGTTAATCCGTTTACTATGGCGGGTGCTGACGGTGTCAAAATGATTGCCACCGGGCTGGGCACGGGCCTCCTGGGCTTGCTGACCTGCTTCGTGCTCTGGCAGCAGTGGCAGAAGCGTGACATTCCGTTCCTGACAATGACGCCGGACGCGCTGCAGTGCCGTCAGTTCACCGCAGGCATTCCGCTTAGCGCCATTGAGGATTTCTCGGTGCAAACCGCCAACCACACCACCACCGTGACGCTGTTTTACCGCGAAGGGTTTGAACCGCCGCGCGCGGTCGGTGGTCGCTGGAAAAACTACACCCGCGTGAAGCGCAGCAAGCGTAAGCTGGCGTTTGTGTTTATCGGCGGGCTGCGCGAAGGGGATGGCCGTAAAACGTACTCCGCTGAGATGCTGGTGGAGCTGCTGGTGCGTAACCTTAACGCCATCCATGCGCGCGACGCGCTGGCGCGTTTCTGACGCGTAAAAAGCGCGGCCTGTGTGCCGCGCGGTGGATGTTCAACGCAGAACCACTTCTTCGGAAGTGGTTTTTTTATTCCAGCGCCTGCAACAGCAGCAGATCGATAAGCATCACCAGGTTGGATTCAAACGAGGTGATCCCCGCCGCCTCAGCGGCGTAATGGATAGCTTCGTCATAGAGCGCAAAATGCAGCCCGGACAGCGCCGCCAGCGGATTAGGCGACGCGCGGGTAAACGCCACCACCTCCATGCCGACATTGCGGGCGATGCGCGCTTTATCGAGCACCTGCTCCGTTTCGCCGCTGCGTGAGACCGCGATAAACACTTCATAACGCGCCGCGTTGCTGAGGAAAATATTACGGCTGTCGCCGGGGCCGGAGATAAACGCCGTCTTACCCAGCACCTGTAATTTTTTAGTCAGGTACTCGGCAAACAGATACGAAAACCCGGCACCATAGAGAAAGAACCGCTCTTTTTCGCGCAACAACTGGCTGAAGGCGGCGATCTTTTCAGGCGTTACCCAGCGAAAGCTCTGCTGATAGTTATCGATAAAGCGCTCAAACAGCACAGGCAGCGAGTCCGGCTCGGCCTGCGCCTCAATGGCAATATGCGGCGTGTCAGTAAGCAGTTGCTTACAATGCCAGATAAGCTCGCTGTAGCCGCTGAAGCCAAGCTTATGGCACAGCCGCATAATGGTGGCGGTGGAAACAAACGTCTCCTGCGCCAGCTCGCGTACCGTGATATTTCCCACCCGTAGCGGATGCGTCGTCAGGTGGGAAAGCACGCGATATTCGGCGCGGGTGAGCGATTCCCCGCGGGTTAATAGCGGCGCGAGGCGGCTGTCCATTGCTTACGCGGGCTCGACAGGCAGATCCTGACGGCCGCCCCATTCGCTCCACGAGCCGTCATAGAGCGTCACGTCGCTCGCACCAAGCGTGGCGAGGGCGAGGGTGACGACCGCCGCCGTCACGCCTGAGCCGCAGCTGGTGATAATCGGGCGATGCAGATTCACGCCCTGGCGTGCGAAAATCGCGTGCAGTTCGTCAGTCGTTTTCAGCTGGCCTTTAACCACCAGTTCGGTCCACGGCACGTTCAGCGCGCCGGGCATATGGCCGCGTCTGAGGCCGGGGCGCGGCTCGTCGGCTTCGGCGTTAAAGCGCGCCGCCGGGCGGGCATCGACAATCTGCGCGGTTTTCTCATGGCTCGCCAGCAGCACGTCGGTCAGGCGCTTAATCTGCAGTTCGTCGAGTTTCGCCTCGAATTCGCCTTCCGGCGCCTCGACCGCGCCTTCCTGTAAGGGAAAACCGTCGCGCTGCCATTCGGCGAGGCCGCCTGCCAGAATCGAGACGTTCTGCACGCCGAACGCGCGCAGCATCCACCAGGCGCGCGGCGCCGAGAAGAGATTGCCTTCGTCGTAAATAATCAGGTGTTTATCATCATTGACCCCAAGCTCGCGCATGGCGACCGCGAAGGTCTCCGGGCGCGGCATCATATGGGGCAGGGGAGAGGCGTGATCGGACAGCGCTTCGATGTCAAAAAAAAGCGCGCCGGGCAGATGGCCCGCCCGGTACTCTTGCGCCATATCGCGCAAATGTTCCTGTCCGGCAGGGGCCATGCGGGCGTCGAGGATCTGAATTTCCGGGTCGTCGATATGCTCTGCAAGCCAGTGGCTCGCGACAAAAAAAGAGGTGGACATGGCGTTCTCCGTGTCATCGCTGAGAAACGGATTGTCAGCGCTTTTTCACCTCACCACAAGCCATCATTATTGATGCCGCGAGCGGGCTCCGGTTATGACGCTGCTTCTCCGTTCACCCAGGCTTTTTGCAGCGCCGGCCAGTAGTCGCGGTTCGCCTCGATCATGTCATCGAGGATCGCTTTGGCGTGCTGCATCGTGGGTACCGTACGGTTAAGTGTAAACGCCTGCAGCGCTTTTTCGTAACTTCCTTCAAGCGTCGCCTCAACCAGCAGCTGTTCGGAGGCAAGCTGTTGCATCAGCAGCGTCTGGTGGAAGAGCGGCACTGCGCCCATGCGCACCGGCTCCGGGCCTGCGGCGGTGATGTAAGCGGGCACTTCAACCATCGCGTCGTACGGCAGGTTGGCGATAGCGCCTTTGTTCTCGACGATCACCAGATGACGCTGTCGTAAATCGAACGCCAGCGAGCAGGCGACATCCACAATAAACGCGCCGTGTACGCCTACGTGGAAGGCATCCGGGAGTATACCGGTACGTTTATATTCTTCCGCTGCCGCGAACAGCTTTTTCTCACGCCCGTCCATCACTTCGTTGGCGCGCGTGTAGTTCGGATCCTGGTGCTCCACGATAGCGTTCGGCATCAGGTAATACTGCAAATAAGGGTTCGGCAGATAATCCGGGAAGTTATCCATGATTGGCTTAATGTTGCGCCAGGTTTTCACCCAAGAAGGATCGGAATGCTGCGGATCAGTCTGCGCCGCGTCTTCCGTCAGCAGGCCGAACTTCGCGATATGACGGCGCAGCGCCGGGAGTTGATCCTCGCCATCCACCAGCACGCGGGTAAACCAACCGAAGTGGTTCAGCCCAAAGTAATCTACCTCCAGCTTATGGCGATCCACACCCAGGATAGCGCCCATATTACGCATCGCCGCCACCGGCATATCGCAGATATTGAGTACGCGCGCGGTCGGGCGCAGACGACGCACGCCTTCGGCCACAATCGCCGCCGGGTTGGAGTAATTCACAATCCAGGCTTTTTCATCGGCGTAACGCTCGACCATATCGATAAGTTCGACCATCGGCAGAATGGTGCGCAGGCCATAAGCCAGCCCGCCGGGGCCGCAGGTTTCCTGGCCCACCACACCGTGGCGCAGCGGAATTTTTTCATCCTGCTCGCGCATTTTGTACTGACCGACGCGCATCTGGGCGAAGACAAAATGCGCGCCGCTGAACGCCACTTCCGGGTCGCTGGTGGTGGTGAATTTGATGGTCTGGCTATGGTCGCGGATCACTTTCTCCACCACCGGCGCGATCGTCGCCTGGCGCGCGCTGTCGATATCGTAAAGACGAATTTCGGCGAGCGGGAAATCGCTTAAGCGCACCATCAGGCTTTTCACAATGCCTGGCGTATAGGTGCTGCCGCCGCCGGCGATAGATAAAATAAAGGGAGGTTTCAACATCATCAGCTCCTGTCAGAGAAACATTTCGACTGCTTCACGCATTTTTTTCACATGTAGTCCGTAGACCACCTGAACGTTATTACCCTGTTTAATCACCCCTTTCGCGCCCGTGGCTTTCAGGCGGGGTTCATCGATAGCGGCGATGTCGCGCACCGTGACGCGCAGACGGGTGTAACAGTTATCCACCACTTCGATATTGGTCCGGCCACCCAGACCTTCGATAATCGCTTCGCCAAGGCCGTCGTTAGCGCCTTTCGCCTGGTACTCCTGCTTGCTGTAAAGCCGCGTCTCCTGGTCATCATCTTCGCGCCCCGGCGTTTTCATGTTGAAGCGCAGGATAAGGAAGCGAAACACGGTGAAATAGAGCGCCGCCATGATGAGCCCCACCAGCAGGTACATCGGCCAGTTCGATTTTTCGGTGCCTAGCGGCAGGTTATAAAGAATGAAATCGATAATGCCGTTAGCGCCGATGGCGTGAACGTCCAGCAGATAAAAGAGCATCATGCCGATGCCGGTCAGTACGGCGTGCACCACGAACAGCAGCGGCGCGATAAACAGGAATGAAAATTCGATAGGTTCGGTGACGCCGACCAGCAGCGACGTCAGCGCGGCCGGGATGAGAATGGCTTTGGCGGCGGCTTTCCGCTCCGGCTTCGCCGTCATGTACATCGCGAGCGCGGCGGCGGGCAGGCCGAACATTTTGCTGATGCCGCGGGCGTCCCACACGGCTGTAGAACTTAATTGCGTGACGGAAGGGCAGGCCATCTCGGCAAAGTAAATATTGCGCGCGCCCTGATAGACGGTGCCGCATACCTCCTGCGTGCCGCCAAGCTCGGTATAAAGAAACGGCGTATAGACCAGGTGATGCAGGCCGGTCGGCACCAGAATGCGCTCAAGGAAGCCATACACCGCCACGCCAAACGGGCCCGCGCCTTTGATAGCCAGCGCCATCGCGCTGATGCCGTGCTGGGCGAAGGGCCACAGCTCGCTCATCACGACGCCCAGCACCATCGACACCGGCAGCATAATGATGGCGACGAAACAGTGGCCGGAGTAAATCGCCATCGCGCCGGAAAACTGCACGCCAGAATAGCGGTTATAAAGCCAGCCGGAGAGCGCGCCGGTAAGGATGCCCGCGAACACGCCCATTTCCAGCACCTGCACGCCGAGCACCATGCTTTGCCCGGCCGCGCGCATCTGGTCGGCAGGCGCGAGTTCGCCCTGCAACTGTAGCGTCACGCTCATCGCGTTGATAAAAACGATAAACGTCACCAGGCCAATCAGCGCCGCGTAGCCTTTGTCGCGCGCCGCAAGGCCGATGGGAATACCGACGGCGAACACCAGCGCCAGGTTCGCGAGCACCGACACCGCCGATTTAGCGATGAGCTGCCCGGTATGTTGCAGCGCTGGATGACCGAGAAACGGCAGATAGTCAGCAAGACTGCCATTCCCCAGCACGTTGCCGAACGCGATAAACAGGCCGACGATCGGCAATATTAATACGGGTCCGTAAAGGGACTTTCCAAAATGTTGTAGGGCGTTCACGGCGTATTTCATTTAGCTCTCTCTTGTTATCGTCTGGCTAAACATCGTTATCGTCTGTTTAAACGTCGTCTGGCGAAATCACCTGATGCGCAGGGGTACCGCTCAAAGGTAGCAATCCGGCGCGTTGCTAATCCAGTTATCTGATTGTTTTAAAAACAAATAACTCAAAAGGTAACATGTAACGTTACGCGCTGTGATCGCGGTAACATCTGAGGGGGAAGGGCGGGCATGGACAGCGTTTTGCAGGTCGTTGCAGAGAATTTGCAAAGCATTATGCGCTATTTATTTTTGGTGGTTTTTGTTGTCATCACTTTTAAGCATAATAGCCGCCGTTACCGGAACCGACGGCCGCGATGGCCAGGGAAAACTATGAAACAATTGCGTCTGGCTGTCATTGCGACAGCATTACTGGCGTCTTTCACTCTCGGCGGGTGCGACGACAAGGAAAGTGCTTCCGCCGATTCATCCGCGCCTGCGGCTCAAAGCAGCGCCGCGCCTGCGGCTAAGCCACAGGCGGCGGACCTGCAAAAACTGGCGCAGCAAAGCGCTGGCAAGCCCCTTAAGCTGCTTGATGCCTCCGAGGTCCAGCTCGACGGCGCCAGCACGATGGTGCTGACCTTCTCCGTCCCGCTCGATCCCAACCAGGATTTTGGCCGCGTTGTGCATCTTGTCGATAAAAAAGACGGCAAGGTAGACGGCGCCTGGGAGCTTGCTCCGAACTTAAAAGAGCTGCGTCTGCGCCACCTTGAGCCTAACCGTGAACTGGTGCTGAGCGTCGATCGCGAACTGCTGGCGCTCAATAAAGTGACGTTCGGCATGGCTTACGAGAAAACCCTGACCACGCGCGATATCGCGCCGAGCGTCGGTTTCGCGAGCCGCGGCTCGCTGCTGCCGACCAAAGTCGTGCAGGGGCTGCCGGTGATGGCGCTCAATATCTCAAGCGTCGACGTTAACTTCTACCGCGTGAAGCCGGAATCGCTGGCGGCGATGGTCAGCCAGTGGGAGTACCGCAACTCGCTCAGCAACTGGGAATCTGACCAACTGCTGAAAATGGCGGATCTGGTCTATACCGGTCGCTTTGACCTCAACCCGGCGCGCAACACGCGCGAAAAACTGCTGCTGCCGTTAAGCGACATCAAACCGTTGCAACAGCCGGGCGTCTATCTGGCGGTGATGAACCAGGCGGGGCATTACAACTACAGCAACGCCGCGACGCTCTTTACCCTGAGCGACGTCGGTCTCTCGCTGCATCGCTACCATGATCGCATGGATATCTTCACCCAGAGCCTCGAGAACGGCGCGGCGCAAAGCGGCGTGGAAGTGCGTCTCCTGAACGACAAAGGGCAGACGCTGGCGGAAGCGACCAGCGACAGCACGGGGCATGCGCGTCTTGATACGCCGAAAGAGGCGGCGCTGGTGCTGGCCCGTATGGGCGAGCAGACGACTATGCTCGATCTCAATCTCCCGGCGCTCGATCTGGCGGAGTTTGATACCGGCGGCGAGCGCGGCTACAGCAAGCAATTCTTTATGTTCGGCCCGCGCGATCTCTATCGCCCTGGCGAAACGGTGATTGTTAACGGTCTGCTGCGCGACAGCGACGGAAAACCGCTTTCGGCGCAGCCGGTGAAATTCGAAGTGGTTCGCCCGGACGGCCAGGTGGCGCGTACCCAGGTGGTGGAGCCGAATAACGGGCTTTATCAGCTCACCTGGACGCTGGATGACCAGGCAGCGACCGGCCAGTGGGTCATTCGCGCCAACACCGGCGACAACCAGAACCGCAACTGGCTGTTCCACGTTGAAGACTTTATGCCGGAGCGCATGGCGCTCAACCTGAACGTGCAGAAAGCGCCGCTGGCGCCTGCCGATACCGTGAATATCGGTATTGAAGGGCACTACCTCTACGGCGCGCCTGCGGCAGGCAACAGCCTGCAGGGCCAGCTTTATCTGCGTCCGCTGCGTGACGCGGTGCCGCAGCTGCCGGGCTTCCAGTTCGGCAACATCGCCGAGGAAAATCTTTCCCGCAGCCTGGATGAAGTGCAGCTGAATCTCGACGACGCGGGTGTGGCTCAGATCTCTACCGAAAGCCAGTGGCAGGACGTGCGTTCTCCGCTGCGCTTTATTGTGCAGGCGAGCCTGCTGGAATCGGGCGGTCGTCCGGTCACCCGCCGCGCCGAGCAGGCCATCTGGCCTGCCGATACGCTTGTGGGCATTCGTCCGCAGTTTGGCGAAAAAGCGGTCTATGACTATCGCACCGACGATACCGTTAACCAGCCGATGGTGGATGAAAACGGCAACGCCGGTTTCGATATCGTCTATGCCAACGCGCAGGGCGAAAAAGTGGCCGTGAAGGGGCTGAAAGTGCGCCTGGTGCGCGAGCGCCGCGACTACTACTGGAACTGGTCAGATTCGGAAGGCTGGCTGTCGCAGTTCGATCAAAAAGATCTGGTCGAAGCCGAGCAGACTATCGATCTGGCGGCGGGCGAAACGGGCAAAGTCAGCTTCCCGGTGGAGTGGGGCTCTTATCGCCTCGAAGTGGTATCGCCTGACGAACTGGTCAGCAGCATGCGCTTCTGGGCCGGTTACAGCTGGCAGGACAACAGCGACGGTGCCAGCGCGCCGCGCCCCGATCGCGTCACGCTGAAAATCGACAAACCGTTCTACCAGCCGGGCGACACCATCAAGCTGCACATTGCCGCGCCAGCCGCAGGCAAAGGCTATGCGATGGTGGAATCTTCTGAAGGCCCGCTGTGGTGGCAGGAGATAGACGTGCCGGAGAAAGGGCTCGATCTGGAGATTCCGGTCGATAAAGCCTGGAAACGTCACGATCTCTACCTCAGCACGCTGGTGGTGCGCCCTGGTGACAAATCCCGTTCTGCGACGCAAAAACGCGCGGTCGGCCTGCTGCATCTGCCGATGGGCGATGAAAACCGTCGCCTGAACCTGACGCTGGACACGCCTGCAAAAATGCGCCCGGACAGCACGCTGTCGGTGAAAGTGAAAGCCAGCGTGAAAAACGGCGAGCTGCCGAAGCAGATCAACGTACTGGTTTCGGCGGTGGACAGCGGCGTGCTGAACATTACCGACTACGTCACGCCCGATCCTTGGCGCGGCTTCTTTGGCAAGAAACGCTACGGCGCGGATATTTACGATATCTACGGTCAGGTGATTGAAGGCCAGGGTCGTCTGGCGGCGCTGCGCTTCGGCGGCGACGGCGACGAGCTGAACCGCGGCGGCAAGCCGCCGGTTAACCATGTCACCATCATTGCCGAGCAGGCGGTACCGGTGCAGCTGAACGAGCAGGGCGAAGGCACGATCACGCTGCCGGTCGGTGACTTTAACGGCGAACTGCGCGTGATGGCGCAGGCCTGGAGCGACGACCGCTTCGGCAGCGGCGAAGGCAAAGTAATCGTTGCCGCGCCCGTGATTGCCGAGATGAGCACGCCGCGCTTCCTCGCGGGCGGCGACACCTCGCGCCTGGCGCTGGACATCACCAACCTGACCGAACAGCCGCAGCAGCTTAACGTTAACTTCAGCGCCAGCGGGCTGGTGCGTATGGATACGCAGACCACCGAGCAGGTCAGCCTGAAAGCGGGCGGTCGTACCACGCTGTTCGTGCCGGTGGCCGCCAGCGACGGCTTCGGCGACGGAACGATACAGGCGCAAATCACGGGCCTGTCGCTGCCGGGCGAGCGCTTCGCGCCGCTCAAGCGCGAGTGGAAAATCGGCGTGCGTCCGGCGTACCCGGCGCAAACTATTAACAGCGGAGCGATGCTGCGCGCGGGCGAAATCTGGACTGTTCCAGCGTCGCACCTGCAAGGGCTGAACGCCTCGACGCTTGAGGGCCGGTTGCTGCTGAGCGGCCGTCCGCCGCTGAATATCGCGCGTTATATCGAAGAGCTGCGCGCCTATCCTTACGGCTGCCTTGAGCAGACCACCAGCGGCCTGTTCCCGTCGCTGTATACCAGCGCCGCGCAGCTGAAAGCGCTCGGCATTAAAGGCGATACCGACGAGCAGCGCCGCGCGGCGGTGGATATCGGCATTGCCCGCCTGCTGGAGATGCAGCGTGAAGAAGGCGGTTTTGGTCTGTGGGATAAAGAAAGCCCGGAAGAGTACTGGGCAACAGCGTACGTGACCGATTTCCTGGTGCGCGCGGGCGAGCAGGGCTACAGCGTGCCTGCGGATGCGCTGAATAAAGCCAATGCGCGCCTGCTGCGTTACCTCCAGGATCCAGGCACCATCGCGCTGCGCTACAGCGAAAATAACGCGGCCTCGCGCTTTGCGGTACAAGCGTATGCCGGACTGGTGCTGGCGCGTCAGCAGAAAGCGCCGCTCGGCGCGCTGCGTGACGCCTGGGAGCATCGCGCGCAAGCGGGCGGCGGTCTGCCGCTGGTGCAGCTTGGCGTCGCGCTGAAGCTGATGGGCGATGCGCCACGCAGCACAGCCGCGCTGGATCTGGGCGTGAAAACCGAGCGTCCACGCAATCTCGGCTGGCTTGGCGACTACGGCAGCGACCTGCGTGACGACGCGCTGAAGCTGAGCCTGTTGCAGGAATATAACCTGCAGGCCGACCAGCAGAGCACGCTGCTCTCCGCGCTCTCTGATGAGGCGTATGGCCAGCGCTGGCTTTCTACGCAGGAAAGCAACGCGCTGTTCCTGGCGGGCCGCAACCTGGTAAACCAGCCGGGTAACTGGCAGGCGCAAACCACCCTTGCTGGGCAGTTCATGAGCGGCGATAAAGCGCAGAGCGTGGCGCTGAACGCCGATACGCTTAGCGCGCTGCAGGTGACCAACACGGCCCAGACGCCGCTCTGGATCCGTCTTGACAGCCAGGGGTACCCGGACGCCGCGCCGCAGCCTTCCGGCAACGTGCTGCATATCGAGCGCCACTACCTCAACAGCAAAGGCGAGTCGGTGTCGCTCTCCAGCCTGAAGAGCGGTGAACTGGTGCTGGTCTGGCTGAACATCTGGGCGGATAAAACGGTGCCGGACGCGCTGGTGGTGGATCTTCTCCCTGCCGGGCTTGAACTGGAAAACCAGAATCTCGCTAACGCCAGCGCCAGCCTGAGCAGCGCCGGTGGCGAGGCAGGCGAGCTTATCAGCCGCATGCAGCAGATGGATATTCAGCATATGGAATTCCGCGATGACCGCTTTGTCGCCGCGCTGCCGGTGAACGAAGGCGCGTACGCTACGCTGGTTTATATGGCGCGTGCGGTGACGCCGGGCACCTATAAAGTGCCTGCGCCGCAGGTGGAGTCGATGTACGTGCCGCAATGGCGCGCGACCGGTGCGACTATCCCTGCGCTGACTATCTACCCCTGACAGGTGAGTTGTGATTAAAAGCCTGTTGAAAAGGCGCCGCCGCTGGATGATTCTGGCGGCGGCGCCGCTTTTATTGTGTGCCGCGCTATGGCTTGCCGATAAACTCTGGCCGCTGCCGCTGTATGAAGTGCAGCCCGCACGCGTGGTCGTGGCGCAGGACGGCACGCCGCTGTGGCGCTTCGCGGATAAAAACGGCATCTGGCGTTATCCCGTCACCATTGAGGATGTGTCGCCGCGCTATCTTGAGGCGCTGCTGAACTATGAAGACCGCTGGTTCTGGCGCCACCCCGGTATCAACCCGCTCGCCATCGCCCGCGCGGCCTGGCAGGATCTCCGCTCCGGCTCGGTCGTCTCCGGCGGCAGCACGCTGACCATGCAGGTCGCGCGCCTGCTGGACCCGCATCCGCGCACCTTCGGCGGCAAGCTGCGCCAGGTGTGGCGCGCAATGCAGCTCGAATGGCATCTCTCGAAAGCGGACATTCTCACGCTCTACCTGAATCGCGCGCCGTTTGGCGGCACGTTGCAGGGGATAGGCGCGGCCAGTTGGGTCTATCTCGGCAAGCCGCCTTCCAGGTTGAGCTATTCCGACGCCGCGTTGCTGGCGGTGCTGCCGCAGGCGCCGAGCCGTCTGCGCCCGGACCGCTGGCCGGATCGCGCCCAGGCGGCCCGCGATAAAGTCCTGCGCCGTATGGCGACGCAAGGTGTCTGGAGCGAGAAACAGGTGCGCGAGTCGCTGGAGGAGCCCGTGTGGCTTGCGCCACGCCAGATGCCGCAGCTTGCGCCATTGCTCTCGCGCCGCCTGGTCACCCAGCGGCGTGAAACCAAAATCACCACCACGCTCGACGCCGGGTTACAGCGTCAGCTGGAAGATCTCGCGCAGAACTGGAAGGGGCGTCTCCCGGCGCGTACCTCGCTTGCGATCCTCGTGGTCGACCATACTACGATGGAAGTACGCGGCTGGGTCGGTTCGGCGGATATCAACGACGACGCGCGCTTCGGGCATGTCGATATGGTGACGGCCATCCGCTCGCCGGGCTCGGTGCTGAAGCCGTTCGTGTACGGGCTGGCGCTCGATGAAGGGCTGATCCATCCGGCGTCGCTGTTGCAGGATGTGCCGCGCCGTTTCGGCGACTATCGTCCCGGCAACTTTGACAGCGGCTTTAACGGCCCGGTCAGCATGAGCGAGGCGCTGGTGCGTTCGCTCAATCTGCCCGCCGTTCAGGTGCTGGAAGCCTACGGGCCGAAGCGCTTTACGGCCCGGTTGCGTAACGTTGGGCTGGCGCTGCGCTTCCCGCCGACGGCGCAGCCGAGCCTGGCGGTGATTCTGGGCGGCGCGGGTGCTCGTCTTGATGAGATTGTGGCGGCGTACAGCGCGTTCGCCCGCCACGGTCAGGCGGCGCAACTTCGCGTGGTGAAGGGCGATCGCCTGGTGGAGCGGCCGCTGATGTCGCCGGGCGCGGCATGGATTATTCGCCGTATCCTGGCGAACGAGGCGCAACCGCTGCCGGACGGCTCGCTGCCGCAGGTGGTGCCGCTGGCCTGGAAAACGGGCACCAGCTACGGCTATCGCGATGCCTGGGCCGTGGGCGTCTCGTCGCGCTATCTGATTGGCGTCTGGACAGGGCGACCGGATGCGACGCCGGTCGCCGGACAGTTTGGCTTCGCCAGCGCCGTACCGGTGCTTAACCAGGTGAATAATCTGTTGCAGGCGGGTGCTGCCTCGGCGGTGCAACAGGCGCGCGAGCCGGTGGATCCGCGTCCGGCGTCGGTTTCCGCTGGCACTATCTGCTGGCCGGGCGGGCAGCATCTGCCGCCAGGCGACACCAACTGCCGCCGCCGGTTATCGACGTGGCTGCTGGATAACAGCGAGCCGCCGACGCTGCTTGCCGAAGGTCAGGAGGGGAGCCGCGGCATTCAGTTCCCGCTGTGGCTGAACGAAAAGGGCGAGCGGGTGGCGGCGGATTGCCCGCACGTCTCTGAGAGCCGGTTGCTGCTCTGGCCGCTGCCGCTGGAGCCGTGGCTGCCGCCGGGCGAGCGACGGGCCGCGCGTCTGCCGCCGGTCTCCGCACAGTGTCCGCCGGTGCATCAGCAGGATCTGGTGCCGCTGCTGCTGACCGGCGTGCGCGACGGCGCCGTTCTGAAGCGGCTGCCGGGGCAAGCGTCGCTTTCTCTGCCGCTGCGCAGTCAGGGCGGCGGCGGTCGTCACTGGTGGTTCCTGAACGGCGAACCGCTGGAAAAAGAGGGCGACAGCGTGACGCTGACCTTCACCGACAGCGGCGATTATCAGGTATTGCTGATGGATGAGGCCGGGCAGGTCGCCGCCGCGCAGTTCCGCGTGGAGTAAACAAAAAGCGCAAAAAGCGCGCTTTCGACATTAAGTGTTGCCAAAGGTAATATTATTTTAAAAAAATGTTATCCCTAACCGTAGGCAAGGATAGCGTTGCTCATTATAATCGGCGCCAATTCTAAACTCGCCTGTCGGGCAAACAGAACAACTTACAGAGGTAATCATGGCAATTGAGCGTACTTTTTCCATCATCAAGCCGAACGCGGTCGCTAAAAACGTTATCGGCAGCATTTTCGCCCGTTTTGAATCCGCTGGCTTCAAAATCATCGGCACCAAAATGCTGCACCTGTCCGTTGAGCAGGCGCGTGGCTTCTACGCTGAGCACGAAGGCAAACCGTTCTTCGACGGCCTGGTGGAATTCATGACCTCTGGCCCGATCGTGGTTTCCGTTCTGGAAAGCGAAAACGCGGTACAGCGTCACCGCGATCTGCTGGGTGCGACCAACCCGGCTAACGCGCTGGCAGGCACCCTGCGCGCTGACTACGCGGACAGCTTCACCGAAAACGGCACCCACGGTTCCGATTCCGTTGAGTCTGCGAACCGCGAAATCGCCTATTTCTTCGGCGAAGGCGAAATCTGCCCGCGCACTCGCTAATTGAGCGAAACGGCTAAGCGACATTTACATTTTATTTCCATGATGTCGCTTTAAGCCGTGGCGTCACTGCCATAGAATTTGTACAATGCTGCGCCCCGGATGAGCCTGCTCTTACCGGGGCGTCTTCTTTTTTATCAACCCTCCAGAGGCCGTAACGTGTAACAACGAGGCCAGGATCGAATATGTCTGAACACATTGTCACGCCTGAGACTGATTCAGCAGCGCCTGCTATTAAGTCTGAAAAAATTAACCTCCTCGATCTGAACCGCCAGGAAATGCGCGAGTTCTTTAAAACGCTGGGTGAAAAGCCGTTTCGCGCCGATCAGGTGATGAAATGGATGTATCACTATTGCAGCGACGATTTCGATGAGATGACCGACATCAACAAAGTGCTGCGCGGCAAGTTGAAGGAAGTGGCGGAAATCCGTGCGCCGGAAGTGGTCGAAGAGCAGCGCTCTTCTGACGGCACCATCAAATGGGCTATCGCGGTCGGCGATCAGCGCGTTGAAACCGTTTATATCCCGGAAGACGATCGCGCCACGCTGTGCGTCTCGTCGCAGGTGGGCTGCGCGCTGGAGTGCAAATTCTGCTCAACCGCACAGCAGGGCTTTAACCGCAACCTGCGCGTGTCGGAAATTATCGGCCAGGTGTGGCGCGCGGCGAAGATTATCGGCGCGGCGAAAGTGACCGGCCAGCGTCCTATCACCAACGTGGTGATGATGGGGATGGGCGAACCGCTGCTGAACCTGACCAACGTGGTGCCGGCGATGGAAATCATGCTCGACGATTTCGGCTTTGGGCTTTCCAAACGTCGCGTGACGCTCTCTACGTCGGGTGTCGTGCCGGCGCTGGACAAGCTTGGCGATATGATTGACGTGGCGCTGGCGATTTCGCTGCACGCCCCGAACGATGAAATTCGCGATGAAATTGTGCCTATCAATAAAAAGTACAACATCGAGACGTTCCTCGCTGCCGTGCGCCGTTATATCGGCAAATCCAACGCCAACCAGGGCCGTGTGACCATCGAGTACGTGATGCTGGATCACGTGAACGACGGCACCGAGCATGCGCACCAGCTGGCGGAACTGCTGAAAGATACGCCGTGCAAGATCAACCTGATCCCGTGGAACCCCTTCCCGGGCGCGCCGTATGGCCGCAGCTCCAACAGCCGTATCGATCGCTTCTCTAAGGTGCTGATGAGTTACGGTTTCACCACCATCGTGCGTAAAACGCGCGGCGACGATATCGACGCGGCCTGCGGACAGCTGGCGGGCGACGTTATCGACCGCACCAAACGCACTATGCGCAAGCGTATGCAAGGTGAACCGATCGCCGTTAAGGCAGTCTGACAGGCAGTAAAAAGCCTGTAAGGTCACGCGAGCAGGCTGGCGCGTGACCCGTTCCGGCGCAGGCGCAGCGATCGCTGCGTAAAGAAGCGCACGTGGTGAATAATTACGGTGCGTTTCTCTGCGCTTTGAGGCAGTATGTAGCGTCGCAACAACATGTTAGCTGGGGCTTTCTGGCTTATCTGGCGCCACTTAACAGACACCGGATAAAAAGCTGGCTATGGTTAACTAACGTTTCTGATTATCGCCTGCGGCATTGCGCCGTCTGAGGCGTTAAAATACGGGAACGGGTAACGGATGACGCACAGGCGTGTGTCCGATGAGAATGATTTCGCGGTATGGGCAGACAGGGCAGCGAAACGTTGTCTTATTCCTGCCGGTGCCAGTTCCTAATGAAAACAGTACCAGCAGTTGTAGCTAATGAATACTGAAGCCACTCACGAAGAAAATGCACCACACACCACGGGTGAGCGTCTGCGCCTTGCCCGTGAACAACTGGGACTCAGCCAACAGGTTGTGGCGGAACGTTTATGCCTGAAGGTGTCGACGGTCCGTGACATCGAAGAAGATAACGCGCCTGCCGACCTGGCCTCGACATTCCTGCGCGGCTATATCCGCTCTTATGCCCGTCTGGTGCATGTGCCGGAAGAAGAACTGCTGCCGATGCTTGCCAAACAGGCGCCGGTGAGAACCGCACAGGTCGCGCCAATGCAAACCTACGCGCTCGGCAAAAGCCGTAAAAAACGCGACGGCTGGCTGATGAGCTTCACCTGGCTTGTGCTTTTTGTGGTCGTCGGCCTGACGGGCGCCTGGTGGTGGCAAAACCACAAAGCGCAGCAGGAAGAGATAAGCACTATGGCGGATCAGTCCAGCGCAGAGCTGAGCCAGAACGCCGCCAGCAGCCCGCAATCCGTTCCATTGAATACTGATACCCCCGCTGACGCGTCGCAGGAGCAAGCGACGCCGCCGGCGGATCTGCCTTCTGGCGATGCGCAGGCCACGGCCGCGAACACGCCGCAGCCGACGCCGATGCCTTCGCCGACGACGGCGAGCCAGCAGCCGGTGGTTGTGCCGCCGAGCCAAGCGAGCACCGATACCGCCGCGCAGCAACAGAACGCCGCGCAAAGTCAGTTGCCGGTCGGCCAGGCCTCTACGGCGTCTGCCGCGAACGGCAACGCGCTGGTGATGAATTTCACCGCCGATTGCTGGCTTGAAGTGACTGACGCGACCGGTAAGAAATTGTTCAGCGGTCTGCAACGTAAAGATACTAATCTGAATCTGACCGGTGAGGCGCCGTACCGTCTCAAAATCGGCGCGCCGTCGGCAGTGCAGATTCAGTACCAGGGCAAACCGGTGGATTTGAGCCGTTTTATCAGAACTAACCAGGTTGCACGTCTGACCCTCAATGCCGAACAATCAGTAACGCAGTAACAGACGGGCAATGAGGGAGATTTGTCATGCATAATGAAGCGCCCATTCAGCGTAGAAAATCTAAACGGATATACGTCGGTAACGTCCCCATCGGCGATGGCGCACCCATCGCCGTACAGTCGATGACCAATACGCGCACGACGGATGTCGAGGCGACGGTCAATCAAATCAAAGCGCTGGAGCGCGTGGGCGCGGATATCGTTCGCGTCTCGGTGCCGACGATGGATGCCGCTGAGGCGTTTCGTCTCATCAAGCAGCAGGTCAACGTTCCGCTGGTCGCGGATATTCACTTCGACTACCGCATCGCGCTGAAAGTGGCCGAGTATGGCGTCGACTGCCTGCGCATTAACCCCGGCAATATCGGCAATGAAGAGCGTATCCGCTCGGTGGTGGACTGCGCGCGCGATAAAAACATTCCGATCCGCATCGGCGTTAACGCCGGATCGCTTGAAAAAGATCTGCAGGAAAAGTATGGCGAGCCGACGCCGCAGGCGCTGCTGGAATCCGCCATGCGCCATGTCGATCACCTGGATCGGCTCAACTTCGATCAATTCAAAGTGAGCGTGAAAGCCTCTGACGTTTTCCTCGCCGTGGAGTCATATCGTCTGCTGGCAAAGCAGATCGATCAGCCGCTGCATCTGGGGATCACCGAGGCGGGCGGCGCGCGCGCAGGCGCGGTGAAATCCGCGATCGGCCTTGGCCTGCTGCTGTCCGAAGGGATCGGAGACACCCTGCGTATTTCGCTCGCGGCCGATCCTGTCGAGGAGATCAAGGTCGGTTTCGATATTCTGAAATCGCTGCGCATTCGCTCACGCGGCATTAACTTCATCGCCTGCCCGACCTGTTCCCGTCAGGAGTTTGACGTGATTGGCACGGTGAACGCGCTGGAGCAGCGCCTGGAAGATATCATCACGCCAATGGATGTCTCGATTATTGGCTGCGTGGTGAATGGCCCAGGCGAAGCGCTGGTTTCCACACTTGGCGTCACCGGCGGCAACAAGAAAAGCGGCTTTTACGAAGAAGGCGTGCGTAAAGATCGCCTCGATAACGACGACATGATAGCGCAGCTCGAAGCCCGCATTCGCGCCAAGGCGTCGATGCTGGATGAGAACCGTCGCATCAGCGTGCAGCAGCTGGAAAAATAACGCAAACGTGGGAAGCGGCGTGCTTCCCGTGTATGATTGAACCCGCAAACCGCCCCAGCCACACCGGAGCGGTCTGTTTCGGGTTCATTTTTTGTATAGAAAAAGAGAATAAACGTGGCAAAAAACATTCAAGCCATCCGCGGCATGAACGATTACCTGCCGGGCGATACCGCCATCTGGCAGCGCATTGAAGGCACACTCAAGCAGGTGCTCGGCAGCTACGGTTACAGCGAAATCCGTTTGCCGATTGTAGAGCAGACCCCGTTGTTCAAACGCGCTATCGGTGAAGTGACCGACGTGGTTGAAAAAGAGATGTATACCTTTGAGGACCGCAATGGCGACAGCCTGACGCTGCGTCCTGAGGGCACCGCGGGCTGCGTGCGCGCCGGCATCGAACATGGTCTGCTGTACAATCAGGAACAGCGCTTGTGGTACATCGGCCCGATGTTCCGTCACGAACGTCCGCAGAAAGGGCGCTATCGTCAGTTCCACCAGCTTGGTGCCGAGGTCTTTGGCCTGCAGGGCCCGGATATCGACGCGGAGCTGATTATGCTAACCGCGCGCTGGTGGCGTGCGCTGGGCATCGCTGAGCATGTTTCACTGGAGCTGAACTCTATCGGCTCTCTGGAAGCGCGCGCGAACTATCGCGACGCGTTGATCGCGTTCCTTGAGCAGCACATCGATAAGCTTGATGAAGACTGCAAACGCCGTATGTATTCGAACCCGCTGCGCGTGCTGGATTCCAAAAACCCGGACGTGCAGGCGCTGCTAAACGACGCGCCGATGCTGGGCGATTACCTGGATGAAGACTCCCGCGAGCACTTCGCCGGCCTGTGCGCTTTCCTTGACGACGCCGGTATCGCTTACACCGTCAATCAGCGCCTCGTGCGCGGCCTCGACTACTACAACCGCACCGTGTTTGAGTGGGTCACGACGAGCCTCGGCTCGCAGGGCACGGTCTGCGCGGGTGGCCGTTACGACGGTCTGGTGGAGCAGTTAGGCGGTCGCGCCACCCCGGCGGTGGGCTTTGCGATGGGCCTTGAGCGCCTCGTTTTACTGGTTCAGGCGGTAAATCCGGAATTTACGGCGGATCCTGTTGTCGATATATACCTGATTGCGTCCGGCAACGGCGCGCAGTCGGCGGCAATGCAGCTGGCCGAGCGTGTGCGTGACGCGCTGCCGGGCTGCAAGCTGATGACCAACTACGGCGGCGGCAACTTCAAGAAGCAGTTCGCCCGCGCAGACAAATGGGGCGCGCGTATCGCGCTGGTTCTGGGCGAGGATGAAGTCGCCAACCGTCAGGTTGTGGTGAAAGATTTGCGTTCAGGTGAGCAACAGGCGCTCGCGCAAAGCGAACTGGCCGCGCATCTGCAAACGCTGCTGGGCTGATTTCCCGGCGACATTTCGTTAAGGAGAAGGACTGCGTGGAAATTTACGAGAACGAAAACGAGCAGCTCGACGCGGTAAAGCGTTTCTTTGCTGAAAACGGCAAAGCGCTGGCGGTGGGTGTGGTATTAGGGATTGGCGCGCTGGTCGGCTGGCGTTTCTGGAACGGCTCGCAGGTCGATTCCGCTCGCGAAACGTCGCTGCACTATCAGAATGTCATGACGGATGTCCGCGCAGACGATCCGAAAACTCTGAGCGCGGCGGAGCAGTTCGTCGCCCAGAACCAGAACAGCTACGGCGCGCTGGCCTCGCTTGAACTGGCGCAGCGTTATGTGGATAAAAACGATCTCAACAAAGCCGCGCAGCAGTTGCAGCAGGGCATTGAGAACGCGAAGGACGAGAATCTGCGCTCGCTGATGAACCTGCGCTTAGCGCGCATTCAGATCCAGCAGAAACAGGCGGATGCCGCACTGAAAACCCTGGACGGCGTGAAAGGCGAAAACTGGTCGGCAATGGTGGCCGATCTGCGCGGTGACGCGCTGCTGAGTAAAGGCGATAAACAGGGCGCGCGTGATGCCTGGAGCAAAGGAGTGAATGATAAAAACTCTCCGGCGCTTGGCGATATGATGCAGATGAAAATCAATAACTTGTCCATCTGAGAGGGACCCGATGCAATTGCGTAAATTAGTTCTGCCAGCGATGCTTTCCGTCACGCTGTTAAGCGGTTGCTCACTGTTTAGCGGTGAAGAAGACGTGGTGAAAATGTCGCCGCTGCCGACCGTTGAAAACCAGTTTGCACCGGAAGTCGCCTGGGACACCTCCGTAGGCAGCGGGATTGGCGATTTTTACTCCAACCTGCACCCTGCATTCCTTGATGGCACCGTTTACGCGGCAGACCGTCGCGGCACCGTGAAAGCCGTTAATTCGCAGGACGGCAAGGAAGTCTGGAGCGTCGATCTCTCTGAGAAAACCGGCTTTTTCTCCCGTAACCGTCCGGCGCTGCTGTCGGGTGGCGTGACCGCCGCTGGCGCGCATGTCTACGTGGGCAGCGAAAAGGCGCAGGTCTATGCGCTTAATACGTCTGACGGCTCTGTCGCATGGCAGACCAAAGTGGCGGGCGAAGCGCTCTCCCGTCCGGTCGTCAGCGATGGCCTGGTGCTGATTCATACCAGCAACGGCATGCTGCAGGCGCTGAATGAAAGCGACGGCGCTATCAAATGGACTGTAAACCTGGATATGCCGTCGCTCTCGCTGCGCGGTGAATCCGCACCGGCGTCCGCCTTTGGCGCCGCAATTGTCGGCGGCGATAACGGCCGCGTCAGCGCGGTGTTGATGCAGCGCGGCCAGATGATCTGGCAGCAGCGCATTTCGCAGGCGACGGGCGCGACAGAAATCGATCGTCTGAGCGATGTCGATACCACGCCGGTTATCGTTAACGGCGTCGTGTACGCGCTGGCGTATAACGGCAATCTGACTGCGCTGGATCTGCGCTCCGGTCAGATTATGTGGAAACGCGAGCTGGGCTCGGTGAATGATTTCATCGTCGACGGCGGGCGTATCTTCCTGGTTGACCAGAGCGACAACGTGCTGGCGCTGAATGTGGAAGGCGGCGTCACGCTCTGGACACAGACGCAGCTGCTGCACCGTAACCTCACCACGCCGGTGCTCTATAATGGATCACTGGTCGTAGGCGACAGCGAAGGCTACCTGCACTGGATGGATACCGATAACGGCCGCTTTGTGGCGCAGCAAAAAGTGGACAGCTCCGGCTTCCAGACCGAGCCTGTCGTGGCGGATAACAAGATCCTTATCCAGGCCAAAGACGGCACGCTCTACGCGATCACGCGTTAACAGACAGGCGTAGCACAGCTAAAACGGCTCCTGATTATCGCAGGGGCCGTTTCCTGTTTTCTGAAGCCCGCGCTTTGCGGCGGGTTTAATAATGATTTATCAGTAATGAGGCTTTAACAATGATACCTGTGGTCGCGCTGGTCGGGCGCCCTAACGTCGGAAAATCCACGTTGTTCAACCGTTTAACCCGCACCCGGGATGCGCTGGTAGCGGATTTCCCGGGGCTGACGCGTGACCGCAAATATGGTCGTGCCGAAGTAGAAGGACGTGAATTTATCTGCATCGATACCGGCGGTATCGACGGCGCGGAAGAAGGGGTGGAAACCCGCATGGCGGAACAGTCGCTGTTGGCGATTGAAGAAGCCGACGTGGTGCTTTTCATGGTCGACGCCCGCGCGGGCCTGATGCCGGCGGATGAGGCTATCGCCCAGCATCTGCGCAGCCGCCAGAAGCCGACGTTCCTGGTCGCCAACAAAACCGACGGTCTCGACCCGGATCAGGCGGTTGCGGATTTCTACTCGCTCGGTCTTGGTGAAATTCATCCGATTGCCGCTTCTCATGGCCGTGGCGTGACCTCGCTGCTGGAACATGTGCTGGTACCGTGGATGGACGATATCGATCCCCGGGAAGAAGTGGACGAAGAAGCCGAATACTGGGCGCAGTTTGAAGCCGAGCAGAACGGCGAAATCCCGGAAGAAGAGGAAGAAGACGACTTCAATCCGCAGGATCTGCCGATTAAACTGGCTATCGTCGGGCGTCCGAACGTTGGTAAGTCAACGCTTACCAACCGTATTCTCGGCGAAGACCGCGTGGTGGTTTTCGACATGCCGGGCACCACCCGTGACAGCATCTACATCCCGATGGAGCGCGACGGGCGCGAGTTCGTCCTCATCGACACCGCGGGCGTGCGTAAGCGCGGCAAAATTACCGATGTCGTAGAGAAATTCTCGGTCATCAAAACGCTGCAGGCTATCGAAGACGCCAACGTGGTGCTGCTGGTGATTGACGCGCGCGAAGGCATTTCCGATCAGGACCTCTCGCTGCTGGGCTTTATCCTTAACAGCGGCCGCTCGCTGGTAATTGTCGTCAACAAGTGGGACGGTCTCAGCCAGGAAGTGAAGGACGAAGTCAAAGAGACGCTGGATTACCGTCTCGGCTTTATCGATTTCGCCCGCGTACACTTCATCTCCGCGCTGCACGGCAGCGGCGTTGGCAACCTGTTTGAATCGATCCGTGAAGCCTATGATAGCTCCACGCGCCGCGTCAGCACCGCGCTGTTGACCCGCATCATGAAGATGGCGGAAGAAGATCACCAGCCGCCGATGGTGCGCGGTCGCCGCGTGAAGATGAAATATGCGCATGCGGGCGGTTATAACCCGCCGATTGTGGTCATCCACGGCACTCAGGTAAAAGACCTGCCGGATTCCTACAAGCGCTATCTGATGAACTACTTCCGTAAATCGCTGGACGTCATGGGCACGCCTATTCGTATTCAGTTCAAGGAAGGCGCGAACCCGTTCGCGAACAAGCGCAACACGCTGACGCCAAACCAGCTGCGTAAGCGTAAACGCCTGATTAAGCACATCAAGAAAAGTAAATAACCGAAGCGGGAGTCATGATGACTCCCGCTCTGTTTTTAAGGAGGTAACGCGTGGAATTACATTGTCCGAACTGTCAAAACCCGCTTGAGCCGAGCGAGCGCGGCGCGCACTGCGCCACCTGTCATCAGGATTATCAGGTTGAAGCACGCTGCCCTGAATGCCATCAGCCACTGGAAGTGCTGAAAGCATGCGGCGCGGTGGACTATTTCTGCCGTAACGGCCACGGGCTGATTTCGAAAAAACGCGTCGATTTCACGCTCCAGGCGCACTAGTCGCAGATACAGCCTTCGCCACGCTTCCAGAGCTCGCGCAGCCCTTCCGGCGCGGCGTTTTCCGGCACCAGAAGTACGATGTCGGCATAACCGGCCTGATTGTGCTGCGTCCAGAGGATCTGGATGCGGAAATAGCGCTGGTCGCCGCGCCCTGGCGAATCGGGCTGCCCTGGCGGAGAGGCCTGCGGCAGCGCCTGATGCAGAATATCGATAAGCCGCTGGCGCTGTTCGGCGTTCAGTTCAGCGACGGCGATGCGCCGCTGACCGGCCAGGCGTGGCATGTACGCCACGCCGCCTTCACGCGCCAGCTCTACGACGGCGTCATCCGTCAGATCTGGCAAATCCATCACAACACTCCTGTGGTTTTCCACGCCTGTTCGATAGCCTGCGCCACGCTGTCGCCGGAGCGTTTACGGCCATGCTCAATGGTCAGCTTCGCGAAACTCGCGAAATCGGCGTTCTGAGAAAGTGAGCGGTCACACACGGTGTCATACCAGGCATAGCCCGCTTTTTCCCAGGCGTAACCGCCAATAGCGGTCGCCGCCAGGTAAAACGCGCGGTTCGGAATGCCGGAGTTGATGTGTACGCCGCCGTTGTCTTCGCGGGTTTTTACAAAATCATCCATATGGCCGGGCTGCGGATCTTTACCCAGCAGCGGGTCGTCATAGGCCGTGCCGGGCGCTGACATCGACCGCAAACCGATGCCGTTAATGCCTTGCGCAAGCAGCCCTTCGCCGATGATCCAGTCCGCCTGATCCGCCGTCTGCTGGCGATGGTACTGCTTCACCAGCGAGCCGAAGACATCGGAGAGCGATTCATTAAGCGCGCCCGCCTGCTCGAAGTAGATAAGTCCCGCTTCGGTTTCCGTCACGCCGTGGCTCAGCTCATGCCCCACCACGTCAATGGCGATGGTAAAGCGGTTGAAGATTTCGCCGTCGCCATCGCCGAACACCATCTGCTGGCCGTTCCAGAAGGCGTTCTGGTATTCACGCCCGTAATGCACCGTGCCGCTGAGCACGAGGCCTTTGTTGTCCAGCGAGTCGCGCTGATACGCTTTCCAGAAGAAATCGTGCGTAACGCCCAGATAGTCGTAGGCTTCGTCCACGGCGACATCGCCGTTGGATGGTGCGCCTTCGCGGCGCACGAGCTCGCCTGGCAGCGCTTCGCGGTTCTGGGCGTCATAGATATCGCGCTCCAGTTTGCCTTTGGCGGCGACATGCGCGGCAGCGGCCTCTTTGTGCTGATGGGCCATCAGCGTCTGAACATGGGTGAGGGTCTGGCGCGCTTTCTGCTGCTGGGGGGCTGAGCCATTGTCGATAATGCGACGCAGGATGTACGGGGGAATAACGGTTGGATAACGTGACTGGTTCATTAGGGTCTCCTTACACGGCAAGTGCCGTTGAAAAAACCAACACTTGCAGTATAGTTCGTGACCCGCTGATTGCCCCTGAGGCTTATCCGGTTTTCTTTTTGCGCGTTTTTTTGGCAGGCGTGATCTGGCGCACTTCGCTTTCCACCCAGCCGTCCGCCAGCCGTGTGGTCAGCGTGTCGCCTGGCTGCACCTGCTTCGTCGCCTTCAGCACGTTGCCATTCGGCGCCGTAGTGACGCTGTAGCCGCGTGCCAGCGTCGCCAGCGGGCTCACGGCCTCCAGATGCGTGATGGCGTTGCCAAAGCGCTCACGCGTGTGGCTGAGGCGCGCTGAGACTGTCTGGGCGAGCCGATACTCGAGCTGCTGAATGCGCGCCGAGGCGCGATGCAGGCGTGGCAGCGGCTGCTGCTGGTTAAGACGCTGCGCCAGACGGGCCTGCCGTTGGGTCGCCTGACGCAGACGGCTGTCGAGCGCGTTGTCCATCCGCTGGCGCAGGCGCATCAGCAGTGTCTGCTGACGGGCGAGGCGCAGCTGCGGGTGCTGCTGTTCCAGACGATGGTGCAGACGCGTAAAGCGCTGCTGGCGATTGGCCAGCGAGTAATCCATCGCCATTTCAAGACGCTGCTGTAATCCCTGCACCTGACGCAGCAGCTCAAGCTGATTGCGGCTGACGATTTCCGCCGCCGCGGACGGCGTCGGCGCGCGCAGATCAGCGACGAAATCCGCGATGGTCACGTCGGTTTCATGGCCGACCGCGCTCACCACCGGAATGCGGCTCGCGAAAATCGCCCTCGCCACGCGCTCGTCGTTAAAACTCCACAAATCTTCCAGCGAGCCGCCGCCGCGCCCGACGATTAGCACGTCGCACTCGTCACGCAGGTTGGCAAGCTCAATGGCGCGCACGATCTGCGCGGGCGCGTCGTCGCCCTGTACGGCGGTGGGGTAGATGATGACCGGCAGCGACGGGTCGCGTCGGCGCAGTACGTTCAGCACATCATGCAGCGCCGCGCCGGTTTTCGAGGTGATCACGCCCACCTGACGCGCCGGGGAGGGCAGCGGCTTTTTCAGCGTGGTGTCGAACAGCCCTTCGGCGGCGAGCTGCTGCTTGAGCTGTTCATAGCGCTGTTGCAGCAGGCCTTCGCCCGCGGGCTGCATGCTTTCGACGATAATTTGATAGTCGCCGCGCGGCTCATAAAGCGTGATATTGGCGCGCACCAGCACCTGCTGGCCATGCTGCGGGCGGAAGGTGACCCGCCGGTTGCTGTTGCGAAACATCGCGCAGCGCACCTGGGCGGTGTCATCTTTGAGCGTGAAGTACCAGTGCCCGGACGCGGGCTGGCTGAAATTGGAGATTTCACCGCTGATCCAGACCTGGCCCATCTCCTGCTCAAGCAGCAGACGAACGCTCTGGTTAAGGCGGCTGACGGTAAAAACTGAGGGTGTCTGAGTAAGCGGCATGTGAGCTGGATCAAATTTTAAATCAGCAGGTTATTCAGTCGATAGTAACCTGCGTCCTGGCGATCGCAACCTTTTTTCGCAAAAAAATGTAGAAGCAATCGGTTACGCTCTGTATAATGCCGCGGCAATATTTTATCTGTTCTCATTCACCCCAGGTTGAGATATTGCCCATGCTACGTATCGCTAAAGAAGCACTGACGTTTGACGACGTTCTCCTCGTTCCCGCTCACTCTACCGTTCTGCCGAATACCGCGGATCTCAGCACCCAGCTGACCAAAACTATTCGCCTGAACATCCCCATGCTTTCAGCGGCCATGGACACCGTAACCGAAGCGCGTCTGGCGATTGCCCTGGCGCAGGAAGGCGGCATCGGCTTTATCCACAAAAACATGTCTATCGAGCGCCAGGCGGAAGAAGTTAAGCGCGTGAAAAAACATGAGTCCGGTGTGGTCACGGACCCACAGACCGTACTGCCGACCACCACGCTTCGCGAAGTGAAAGAGCTGACCGAGCGTAACGGGTTTGCAGGCTACCCGGTCGTTACCGAAGATAACGAGCTGGTGGGCATTATCACCGGGCGTGACGTGCGTTTCGTTACCGATCTGAATCAGCCGGTCAGCGTCTACATGACGCCTAAAGCGCGTCTGGTGACCGTTCGCGAAGGCGAGTCCCGCGACGTCGTACTGGCGAAGATGCACGAAAAACGCGTTGAGAAAGCGCTGGTTGTGGACGATAGCTTCCACCTGCGCGGCATGATCACCGTAAAAGATTTCCAGAAAGCCGAACGTAAACCGAACGCCTGTAAAGACGAGCAGGGCCGTCTGCGCGTTGGTGCCGCGGTGGGCGCTGGCGCCGGTAACGAAGAGCGTGTCGACGCGCTGGTTGCCGCTGGTGTTGACGTACTGCTGATCGACTCCTCACATGGCCATTCCGAAGGCGTGCTGCAGCGCATTCGCGAAACCCGCGCGAAATACCCGGATCTGCAAATCATCGGCGGTAACGTCGCGACGGCTGCGGGCGCGAAAGCCCTGGCGGACGCGGGCGTCAGCGCGGTCAAAGTGGGCATCGGCCCGGGCTCTATCTGTACCACCCGTATCGTGACCGGCGTGGGCGTACCGCAGATCACCGCCGTGGCGGACGCGGTTGAAGCGCTGGAAGGCACCGGCATTCCGGTTATCGCCGATGGCGGCATCCGTTTCTCCGGCGATATCGCTAAAGCGATCGCGGCAGGCGCAAGCGTCGTGATGGTCGGCTCCATGCTGGCAGGCACCGACGAATCTCCTGGCGAAATTGAACTCTACCAGGGCCGTGCTTACAAATCCTACCGCGGCATGGGCTCGCTTGGCGCGATGTCCAAAGGCTCATCCGACCGCTACTTCCAGACCGATAACGCCGCTGACAAGCTGGTGCCGGAAGGCATCGAAGGCCGCGTAGCGTATAAAGGCCGTCTGAAAGAGATTATCCACCAGCAGATGGGCGGCCTGCGCTCCTGCATGGGGCTGACCGGCTGTGGCACGATTGATGAGCTGCGCACCAAAGCGGAATTCGTGCGCATCAGCGGCGCGGGTATTCAGGAAAGCCACGTTCACGATGTGACCATTACTAAAGAGTCTCCGAACTACCGCATGGGTTCTTAATTTTCCCCGCCCGGCGTTCGCGTCGGGCGTTTACTTTGTATCAGCTACTTTCTGGAAAACGCGTCAATGACGGACAACATTCATAAGCATCGTATCCTTATCCTCGACTTCGGTTCTCAGTACACCCAACTGGTGGCCCGCCGCGTGCGCGAGCTGGGCGTTTACTGCGAACTGTGGGCCTGGGACGTGACGGAAGAGCAGATCCGCGGCTTTAACCCTAACGGGATCATTCTCTCGGGCGGCCCGGAAAGCACCACTGAAGAAAACAGCCCGCGCGCGCCGGAATATGTGTTTAACGCCGGCGTGCCGGTGCTGGGCGTCTGCTACGGCATGCAGACCATGGCGATGCAGCTTGGCGGCCACGTCGAAGGCTCTAACGAGCGTGAATTCGGCTATGCGCAGGTGGAAGTGAAAACCGATAGCGCGCTGGTGCGCGGCATTGAAGATGCGCTGAGCGCCGACGGCAATCCGCTGCTGGATGTCTGGATGAGCCACGGCGACAAAGTGACCGCCATTCCGTCTGATTTCGTGACCGTCGCCAGCACTGAAACCTGCCCGTTCGCGATTATGGCGAACGAAGAAAAACGCTTCTACGGCGTACAGTTCCACCCGGAAGTGACCCACACCCGCCAGGGCCTGCGTATGCTGGAGCGCTTTGTGCGCGACATCTGCGAGTGTGAAGCGCTGTGGACGCCGGCAAAAATCATCGATGATGCCGTTGAGCGCATCCGTCAGCAGGTGGGCAATGACCGCGTGATCCTCGGTCTTTCCGGCGGCGTAGACTCCTCCGTTACCGCGATGCTGCTGCACCGCGCGATTGGCGACCGTCTGACCTGCGTCTTCGTTGATAACGGCCTGCTGCGCCTGAACGAAGCCGAGCAGGTGATGGATATGTTCGGCGACCATTTCGGTCTCAACATTGTTCACGTTCCGGCGGA
This sequence comes from Cronobacter dublinensis subsp. dublinensis LMG 23823, assembly GCF_001277235.1. NCBI lineage: Bacteria > Pseudomonadati > Pseudomonadota > Gammaproteobacteria > Enterobacterales > Enterobacteriaceae > Cronobacter > Cronobacter dublinensis. The sequence continues at coordinate 3,276,385 of NZ_CP012266.1, read as the reverse complement.
AGATCGTTTCCTCAACGCGCTGGCGGGCGAGAACGATCCGGAAGCGAAACGTAAGATCATCGGCCGCGTGTTTGTTGAAGTGTTCGATGAAGAAGCCCTGAAGCTTGAAGACGTGAAATGGCTGGCGCAGGGCACCATTTACCCTGACGTGATTGAATCTGCCGCGTCGGCGACCGGCAAAGCGCACGTTATCAAATCGCACCACAACGTGGGCGGCCTGCCGAAAGAGATGAAAATGGGCCTCGTCGAGCCGCTTAAAGAGCTGTTCAAAGACGAAGTGCGCAAGATTGGTCTGGAGCTCGGCCTGCCGTACGACATGCTGTACCGTCACCCGTTCCCGGGCCCGGGCCTCGGCGTTCGCGTACTGGGCGAAGTGAAAAAAGAGTACTGCGATCTGCTGCGCCGCGCTGACGCCATCTTTATTGAAGAACTGCGTCGCGCCGATCTTTACGACAAAGTGAGCCAGGCATTTGCGGTATTCCTGCCGGTGCGCTCCGTCGGCGTGATGGGCGATGGCCGTAAATATGACTGGGTCGTCTCGCTGCGCGCGGTGGAAACCATCGACTTCATGACCGCCCACTGGGCGCATCTGCCGTACGATTTCCTGGGGCGCGTCTCCAACCGCATCATCAACGAAGTCAACGGCATTTCCCGCGTGGTGTATGACATCAGCGGTAAGCCACCAGCCACGATTGAGTGGGAATAAGCAGAACCGTCATTCTCTGTTTATTATCCATTAACGTTATTAAGCCCTCTGTTTTTACAGAGGGTTTTTCTTTTATAAGCGGCATGGCTTTTATTAGACGGTGTAGTTACAGCCTGTGTTTGAATGCGTTTATGCGGCCAGAGCATGGCTGAAGATATTTAGTGAGCGCACCAGAGCCTGGAGCAGAACAATACAAACAAAAACGCCCGTTAATCATCGATTGCGGGCGTTTTTCTGTGGCGTCGCAATGGGGCTTTAAGACACTAGCGCGGCTGTTGCTGCGAAGAGGAGTCGAGAGTCATGCTGAGTTGCTGGGCCTGGACTTTATCCTGGTGGTGATACCACGCGCCGACGGCGGAGTAGATAAAGCGACCAAAGAAGAAAAGAAAACTGATAAGCAGTACAATGCGGGTCATTCGACTGTTGAATCGATGCCGTCTTCGTATGCTGGTGGCCTGTGACACGCCTTTACCCTTTAAATTTACCCGTCATCTGCGGGCGACGTAAATATTAAGGCACAGCGAGGCGAAGAGGTCAATTATTCATCATGTAAAATTGCGTACAGAACGGCAAAATATGCTTTTTATCAATATATTTAATAAGTTGATTAATAAAGTGATATGCGTCTTTTTCTGCAAGTGTGCGCTGGCAGAGGGTACGGCTGCGTCACTTGATGTATATCAATGGAAAGCGGTTTCCTCTGACTAAAATCGGCTAATCGCGCCGCGTCCGGCTCAGATTGGCCGCGGTTTACAACACAACAGCCAGGTCGGATGCCTGCCTGAAATTCTTGCCCTGGAACATGGGGCCTGGTATCGAGCATCTATGTTATTGGTTGAAATCCTCAGAAAAAATAAAGACAAGTGGTGGGCGCTGCCGCTGGTATTGACGCTGCTGCTGCTGCCACTCGCCCGCGCCGGGAATACCTACGCGCATATCGATGGCGGGCTTGTCGTGCTTTATTACTTACCGCTGTCGCTGTTTAGCGCCTTAGTGATGCTCTATGGGCGTCGCGCGCTGCCCGGCATCGCGCTTGGCGTTCTCGTCTATTATCATCGCAACGTAGGCCTGCTCGATTTAAGCGTGACGTTGCTGAATTTTATCGTGGCGACGGCACTCAGCTGGTGGGGTTACCGAATTTTCGCGCCCGGTCATCATGCGGTTTCCTGGTGGCACACGCGAAGCGGCGCGCAGCGCATGTTCTGGCTAGTGTTTTTCAACGCGACGGTATTTATCCTCTTTTATCAGATAGCCGCTTTTCTCGGCCTGTATGAACGGCCCACCTCGCTGACCGGCGATAACCCGTTTACCGTTCTGACGCTTATCAGCTATCAGGCGGTGCTGGTCGGTTGCCTGACGGGCACGCCGTTTTTTTATCTCATCATTCGCGTGCTGCGCCATCCGCGCTATCTGAAGAGCTTTCTCTCTCAGGCGCGGGCGCAGCGCGATAAAAAGGTCAGCAAAACGGAAGTGGTGGTCTGGACGGCCATTATTCTGTTTCTGCTCGGCTGTCTGGTGCAGCCGACGGGCGACAGCAGTTCGCTGTTTAATACCACCTACACGCTCTCGCTGCTGCTGCCCGTCATGCTGTGGGGCGCGATGCGCTTTGGTTATTTCTCTATCACCACGGTCTGGACGCCTGTGCTGGCGCTGCTGTGCCATTACTACTATCTCTACTTCCCGGCGGTGCCCGGCTACGAAACCCAGATGGTGATCAACACCTCCAGTTATGGCGTGTTTTCGCTGGTTATCGTATTCATGGCGCTCACCGCCACTCGCCAGCGCCTGATGCACCTGCGCGGCAGGCGTCTGGCGCTCATTGACCCGCTCAGCCATATGCCGAATTTACGGGCGCTGAATCGCGATCTCGCTAAAGCGCCGTGGTCGGTGCTGTGCTTTATGCGTATCCCGGAGCTGGAGCTGCTCGGGCGCAACTACGGCGTGATGCTGCGTATTCTTTATAAGCAGCAGCTGGCGGCGTGGCTGCGCCAGAGCCTGCTGCCGGACGAGCTCGCCTACCAGCTCTCCGGGCACGATATCGTGCTACGTATTCATACCGAGTCTTATCTGGAGCGCATTGACGCGCTGGATAAACGCGTGCGCCAGTTCCGCTTTATGTGGGACGGCATGCCACTGCAACCGCAGGTCGGCATCAGCTACAGCTTCGTGCGCGCGCCGGTCACGCACCTGCATCTGCTGCTTGGCGAGATGAGCACGATGGCGGATCTGTCGCTCGCCACCAACCAGCCCGAAAGCCTCCAGTGTCGCGGCGCGAACCATGTCCAGAAGGGCGTGAAGCTCAAAGTGGATATGCTGAACCGCCTGCAGCAGGCGCTGGATAATCATCATTTTCGCCTGATGGCGCAGCGTATCGAGGGCATGCGCGGCGACAGCTACTACGAAATCCTGCTGCGTATGCACGGCGAGGATGGCGAGCTTATCGCGCCGGAAATTTTTCTGCCGGTGGCGCATGAGTTTGGTCTGTCGTCGCGTATCGACCTGATGGTGCTGGAAAGCACGCTGAAATTTATGGACGCCTCCCGCGACGCGCTGCCCGCCAGCCGGTTTTCGATTAACCTGACGCCCGCTACGGTCTGCCGCGTACCGTTTCCGGGCGAAGTGCAGCGGCTGCTGGCGCGCTATCATGTCGAGCCCTGGCAGCTGATTTTCGAAATCACCGAAAGCCAGTCGTTTACCAATGTGGAGCAGACCCAGATAACACTCTCGCGGCTGCGCGCGATGGGATGCCGCATCGCCATCGACGATTTCGGCACCGGCTACGCCAGCTATGCGCGGCTGAAAAGTATTAACGCCGATATCCTGAAAATCGACGGCAGCTTTATCCGCAATATCGTCACCAGCAGTCTCGATTATCAGATTGTCGAATCAATGTGCCATCTGGCGCGCATGAAGAATATGCAGGTGGTGGCGGAATATGTCGAAAGCGAAGAGATTAAAACGGTGGCCTGTTCGCTCGGCATCGATTATTTGCAGGGGTATGTGATTGGCAAGCCGCAGCCGCTGGAGTCGCTGGTCGCCGGAAAACCGCAAGCGGTGGCGCAATAGCAAAAAAACGGTGAGCCAGGCTCACCGTTTTGCGTTTCAGGCGGCCACTTCCGGGCTCGCTTCTTCTTCGATATTCAGCTTCCAGCCGGTCACGCCTTCCCAGTACTGCTGCTCGCGTTCGAGATCCAGCAGCACCAGCGCGTTCTGACTGAACCAGTCGTGCGGGAAGCGCAGCGTCCAGTGGTTCTCGTCGGTATGCAGCACGAGCGTGGGCGGCGTGGTGGTCGCCTGGCGCTGATTATTCAGCAGCACGCCAAGACGCAGCAGCTGAATAAGCGGCAGGAACTGCTTTTTCTTATACAGCGTAAAGCGCGGCAGCTCATCGAGCTTAATCGCCTTGCGGTGATAGCGCACCAGCGTCGCCATCATCATCTGCTGCTCCTGATTAAAACCCGGCAGATCGCTGTGCTGAAGGATATACGCCGAATGGCGGTGCAGGCCGCTGTGATTGATGCCAAGCCCGACCTCATGCAGCATCGCCGCCCACTTCAGCAGCGCCGCCAGCGACGGGTTGGAAAGCTTCGCGTTCTGCTGTTCCCACTGCTCATACATCAGCATGGTGGTGTCCAGCACGCGGTGCGCCTGTTCTCTGTCGATATGGTACTGATTGGCAAGGCTCTGCGCGGTGCGAATGCGGATATCCTGATGGCGGAAACGGCCTTCCATCTCATACAGCACGCCCTCACGCAGCGCGCCGTCGGAGAGCCGCAGCTCGCGGATAGCCAGCGCGTCAAACACGCCGCAGAGGATAGCGAGCCCCGGCACAAACACCACTTTGCGCTCGTCCGAAAGCCCCGGCAGGGTGAGGGCGGAGAACTGGCCGAATTTCAGCACTTCGTCGCGCAGCATATCGAGGCGATCCGGCGTGATAAAACCGTCTTTTTCGCCCATCTCCACCAGCACTTCATGGGCGGCTTTGATGGTGCCGGAGGCACCCAGCGCCACGGTCCAGCCCTTCAGACGGTACTGCCAGGCGAGACTTTCGAGCTTTTGCACCGCGGCAAGACGCGCGCGACGGAAATTATCCGGCGTGATTTCGCCATTCGGGAAGAAATGCTGCCCAAAGCTGACGCAGCCCATACGGCGGCTCTCCACCAGCTGCGGTTCGAAATCTTCGCCAATCACCAGTTCCGTCGAGCCGCCGCCGATATCAATCACCAGCTTGCGTCCGCGCTCCGGCTGGGTGTGTTCCACCCCCATAAAGATCAGGCGCGCTTCTTCGTTGCCGGAGATGATTTCAATCGGGTAGGGGATCACCTTTTCCGCGCGTCTGAGGAAATCCGTCGCGTTGGACGCCTGACGCAGCGTATGCGTGCCGACGATGCAGACGTTGGCTGCGGAAAAGCCCTGCAGGCGCTCGGCGAACAGGGAGAGACACGCGAGGCCGCGCTCCATGGCCTCTTCGCTCAGCATATTATTTTCATCCAGCCCGTCGGCCAGATGGACGCGCTGTTTCAGGCGACCAATGATTTGCATGGCGCCATCCACCACACGGGCTATCACCATATGGAAGCTGTTAGAGCCGAGATCGACCGCAGCAAATTCCTCCGGTCGTGGAGCATCAGAAGTTATCGGCATAGATTATTCAGGCTGTTCAAGAGATTTGATGTAATCGTAAATCGCCAATTGTGCGCGAACTTTGCGGCGATTGCCACGCGGCACATAGCGATTGCTCAGTTCTTTATCCACATAACGGGCCTTCACCGTATCACTGAACAGGATATCAATAATATCCAGAATGCGCTGTTTAAGGCGCGGGTCCAGCAACGGCGCGGCGACTTCAATGCGGTAGTCGATATTACGCGTCATCCAGTCGGCAGACGACAGGTAAACGCGTTTATCGCCGCCGTTTTCGAAAATATAAACCCTGTCATGTTCAAGATAGCGGTCGACGATGCTGATGACCTGGATATTTTCGCTGATCCCCTCAAGCTGCGGGATAAGCGAGCACATACCGCGGATCAGCAGATTAACCGGCACGCCGGAGCCGGAGGCCGCATAGAGCCGGTCCACCAGGCCTTTATCGACGAGGTTATTCAGCTTAAGCGTAATCCCCGACGGCAGCCCCTGCTGCGCGTTGGCAATCTCCTGGTCAATCATCTCGTACATCAGGCGGCGCGAATTCTGCGGCGATACCAGCAGGTAGTCGAAGCTCACCGGCCGGTAGGGGTTTTCGATAAAGTTAAACACCCGGCGCACTTCGTTGGTGATGCGCGCATCGGCAGTCAGCAGCGAATAGTCGGTGTAAAGACGCGCGGTTTTCTCGTTAAAGTTGCCGGTGCCGATATGCGCGTAGCGCACCACATCTTCGCCTTCTTTGCGCGAAATCAGGAACAGTTTGGCATGGATCTTGAGGCCCGGGGCCGAGAAGATCACATGCACGCCCGCTTCGGTGAGGCGTTTCGCCCAGTGGATGTTCGCCTCTTCATCAAAGCGCGCCTGTAGTTCCACCACCACGGTGACTTTTTTGCCGTTGTGCGCGGCGTGGATCATCGAGTCAATAATGCGCGAATCTTTCGCCACGCGGTAAATATTGATTTTGATCGCCAGCACGCTTGGGTCGAACGACGCCTGACGCAGCAGCTCCAGCACATGCTCGAACGTGTGGTACGGGTAGTAGAGCAGCACGTCGCGCTCGCGGATCGCGTCAAAGCCGTTGCGGAATTGATCGAACCAGATGTGGCGCAGGCGCGGCAGCGGTTTATTGATTAAATTCGCTTTGCCGACGTTCGGGAAGCTGATGAAGTCTTTAAAGTTATGGTAACGGCCGCCCGGCACGATGGAGTCGTAGCGCGAAATCGAGAGCTTTTCACGCAGCATCTGAACCATCGCGTCCGGCATATCGCGCTGGTAGACAAAGCGCACCGGTTCGGCGGTCAGGCGCTGCTTGAGGCTTGAGGACATCAGCTCCAGCAGGCTTGATTCCATCTCATGCACCAGATCGTACTCGGCGTCGCGCGTCATTTTCATCGAATAGGCGTTCAGCGCGTCGTAGTCGAAAAAGCCTTTGAAGATATCATCAAGGCAGAAGCGCAGGATGTTATCGAGCAGGATCATTGGCTTGCGGCGACGCGGCGTCTCCGGCGGCAGATTGACGAAGCGCGGCACTTTGTCAGCCGGGATCTCCAGCAGCGCGTAGCGGATGGATTCGCCGCGGATGATTTCGACCGCGAGATAGGTGTAATCGTCTTTCAGAAACTGCACCAGATCGGTATCGCGATTAATCAGCGTCGGGGTGACGTGCTGGCGCAGATAATGTTTGAAGTAGTGGCGCAGCCACACCTGCTGGTTTTCAGAGAGCTGACGCTCGTTGATAAGGAAGATCTGGTTGCGCGCCATCTCCAGCAGCAGGTCGTTGTACAGGCCGTCGAACTCCTGATCCGCCTTCAGCACCCGCGACTGGATCTTGCCCAGCAGGTGGCGTGAATGGGAGTTTAACCCTTGTTCTTCGCTGATAATAATGCGCCGCTTAAGCTCGGCGAACCGGACCTTATAAAATTCATCAAGGTTATTGGAGTAGATGCCAAGAAAGCGCATGCGCTCGATCAGTGGATTGGATTTATCCGCCGCCTCCTGCAAAACGCGTTCGTTGAACGATAACCAGCTCAGTTCTTTTTCGATATAAAGCTTATCCTGACCCATTACTACTCACACTCCGGTTGATTAACGCGGGACGTGGCAACGCCGTCTCGGGGTTATTATGGCGAGCTTTGTCATGCTCTGTCCAACTGTGCCAGAAAAGTATGACAGTTATCCGCGAGCTTTCGAACAGGCCGCAAAAAAGCCTGTAAAACCTTGAGGTTGGCGGACGCCTTCTGGCTGTGTTTGTCTGTATTAACGGCACGGGGCAGAAAAAAATAAAGGGCCATGCGGCCCTTTAGTCATCAGATGCGTAACCCTGCGGCGGGAGCGGCTGCCCGTCAAGCCAGGCGCGGCCCTCGCGCATCGCGAGGCGGCCCTCGACAAACCAGCTGACGACCAGCGGATAAATGGCGTGCTCCTGCGCCTGAACGCGCGCGGTAACATCCTCTTCCGTGTCGCCCGCGAACACCGGAACGCGGGCCTGCAAGATCACCGGGCCGCCGTCGAGCTCGTCCGTCACAAAATGTACCGACGTGCCGTGCTCGTCGTCGCCATTGGCGAGCGCCTGGCGGTGGGTATGCAGCCCCGGATATTTCGGCAGCAGAGAAGGGTGGATATTCAGCAGCCGTCCTTCATAGTGCGCCACAAACGCCGGGCTCAGAATGCGCATGTAGCCTGCCAGCACCACGAGATCTGGCGCATACGCATCTATCTCCTGCATCAGCTCGCGATCAAAGGCGTCGCGGCTCGCAAACGCGCCCGCGCTTAAGGCGTGAGCGGGAATGTTCGCATCGCGCGCGCGCTCAAGGCCGAACGCGTCGGCCTTGTTGCTGAAGACGGCGCTGATGACGCCGTTGATTTTCTTCTGCGCGCAGGCATCCATGATGGCCTGCAGGTTGCTGCCGCTGCCGGAAATCAGCACTACGATGCGCTTCATTACGCAATAACCACGCGGTCCTGGGCGTCTGATGCTTTGATAGCGCCGATTTTCCACGCAGTTTCGCCAAGGCTATTGAGCAGCGCAACCGCCTTGTCCGCTCCGGCGGCAGGCAGGGCGATAACCATACCGACGCCGCAGTTAAAGGTGCGGTACATTTCATGACGGCTGACATTGCCAGCCTGCTGCAACCAGTTGAACACCGCTGGCCACTGCCAGGAGGATTCATCAATCACCGCCTGGGTGTTATCCGGCAGCACGCGCGGAATATTCTCCCAGAAGCCGCCGCCGGTCAGGTGGGCGATGGCGTGAACGTCGAGCTTCTCAATCAGTTCCAGCACCGGCTTCACATAGATGCGGGTCGGGGCCAGCAGGTGATCGGCGAGCGGTTTACCGTCAAGCTCGGTGGTCTGCGGATCCGCGCCGCTCACTTCAAGAATTTTGCGCACCAGCGAGTAGCCGTTGGAGTGCGGGCCGCTGGAGGCCAGCGCCACCAGCACATCGCCGTCAGCCACTTTCGTGCCGTCGATAATCTCTGATTTTTCCACCACGCCGACGCAGAAACCGGCCACGTCGTAATCCTCGCCGTGATACATGCCCGGCATTTCCGCCGTTTCGCCGCCGACCAGCGCGCAGCCGGACTGTAAACAGCCTTCGGCGATGCCGCTAATCACGCTTGCCGCCGTCTCTACGTCCAGTTTTCCGGTCGCGTAGTAGTCGAGGAAGAACAGCGGCTCGGCGCCCTGTACCACCAGGTCGTTGACGCACATCGCCACCAGGTCGATGCCGATCGTGTCGTGACGCTTGAGATCCATCGCCAGACGCAGCTTGGTGCCGACGCCGTCGGTACCGGAGACCAGCACCGGCTCGCGGTATTTCTGCGGCAGCGCGCAGAGCGCGCCGAAGCCGCCCAGGCCGCCCATCACTTCCGGGCGACGGGTTTTTTTCACGACGCCTTTAATGCGGTCGACCAGAGCGTTACCAGCATCAATATCAACACCGGCATCTTTATAGCTGAGAGAGGTTTTGTCGGTCACTGCTAAAGTCCCCACGCGGTTGCGGTTGGTGGTAGTAGAGAAATCGCGGCAATTCTAACAGTCCAGGCAAACGTTTGCGAGCGCTTGTTGCGTTGAATAAAACACACTTATAAGATGGCTGTCTTCTGTTCGGTTGATCCCGATCAAGCCCATTACGTATGGCGCGGCGCGCAAAAAGCGGTATAATCCGGCGATTTTTTTTGTGGCTGCCACCTCGCTGGGGAGAAAGAGAATGAAGATCGTCGAAGTGAAACACCCGCTGGTTAAACACAAGCTGGGCCTGATGCGTGAGCATGACATCAGCACCAAGCGTTTTCGTGAACTCGCCTCCGAAGTCGGCAGCCTGCTGACCTATGAAGCCACCGCCGATCTGCTGACGGAAAAAGTGACCATCGAAGGCTGGAACGGCCCGGTGGAAATCGAGCAGATCAAAGGGAAGAAAATTACCGTCGTGCCTATTCTGCGTGCCGGTCTCGGCATGATGGAAGGCGTGCTGGAGAACGTGCCGAGCGCGCGCATCAGCGTCGTTGGCATCTACCGCGATGAAGAAACGCTGGAGCCGGTGCCGTATTTCCAGAAGCTAGTTTCCAACATCGACGAGCGTATGGCGCTGGTCGTCGACCCGATGCTGGCGACAGGCGGTTCTATGATCGCAACCATCGACCTGCTGAAGAAAGCCGGCTGCACCAGCATCAAAGTGCTGGTACTGGTTGCCGCGCCGGAAGGCATCAAGGCGCTGGAAAACGCGCACCCGGATGTCGAGCTTTATACCGCGTCTATTGATAAGGGGCTTAACGAGCAGGGATACATCATTCCGGGCCTCGGCGATGCGGGCGACAAGATATTTGGTACAAAATAAACATTGAGCCGACTTTATAGTCGGCTTTTTTTTGGTCCGAAACGCAACATTTGCACACAACAACACGTGAGGAAATACTATGACGCGCCGTGCTATCGGGGTAAGTGAACGTCCGCCGCTCTTACAAACTATCCCGCTTAGTTTGCAGCACCTGTTCGCCATGTTTGGCGCAACCGTGCTGGTGCCCATCCTGTTTCATATCAACCCGGCCACCGTACTGCTGTTTAACGGCATTGGGACGCTGCTGTATCTCTTTATCTGTAAAGGAAAAATCCCGGCGTATCTGGGCTCAAGCTTTGCGTTTATCTCCCCGGTGTTGCTGCTGCTGCCGCTCGGTTATGAGATGGCGCTCGGCGGGTTTATCGTCTGCGGCGTGCTGTTCTGCGTGGTGGCGCTGATTGTGAAAAAAGCGGGCACCGGCTGGCTGGACGTCATGTTCCCGCCCGCCGCGATGGGCGCTATCGTCGCGGTGATCGGGCTTGAGCTTGCGGGTGTCGCGGCCAACATGGCGGGCCTGCTGCCGGCCGATGGCCAGACGGCGGACTCCACGACCATTACGATTTCGCTGGTGACGCTGGCGGTGACGGTCTTCGGCTCGGTGCTGTTCCGCGGCTTCCTGGCGATTATCCCGATCCTTATCGGCGTGCTGGCGGGCTACGCGCTCTCCTTTGCGATGGGCGTCGTGGACACCACGGCTATCGCCAATGCTCACTGGTTCGCGCTGCCGACGTTCTACACGCCGCGCTTTGAGTGGTTCGCCATCTTCACCATTCTGCCTGCGGCGCTGGTAGTGATTGCCGAGCACGTCGGCCACCTGGTGGTGACGGCGAATATCGTGAAAAAAGATCTGATCCGCGATCCGGGTCTGCACCGTTCGATGTTTGCGAACGGTTTCTCGACCATCATCTCCGGTTTCTTCGGCTCTACGCCGAACACCACGTACGGCGAAAACATCGGCGTCATGGCGATCACCCGGGTTTACAGCACCTGGGTTATCGGCGGCGCGGCGATTATCGCGATCCTGCTCTCCTGCGTCGGCAAACTGGCGGCGGCTATCCAGATTATCCCGGTGCCGGTCATGGGCGGCGTGTCTCTGCTGCTGTACGGCGTAATCGGCGCTTCCGGTATTCGCGTGCTGATTGAATCCAAAGTGGATTACAGCAAAGCGCAGAACCTGATCCTGACCTCGGTTATCCTGATAATCGGCGTCAGCGGCGCGAAAGTGCACGTTGGCGCGGCCGAGCTGAAAGGCATGGCGCTGGCCACGATCGTGGGCGTGGCGTTAAGCCTTATTTTCAAACTTATCAGCGTATTGCGCCCGGAAGAGACCGTGCTTGACGCCGATGAGCCTGAAAAACCGGCCCACTGATCCTCCCGCCGGGCGGCGCTGTCCGCCCGGTTCAACAGCGAAGCGATTGTGTGATAGACTCAATGCGTTTTTTCGCAAGTCCTTGAAGAGGTCCTTCTGAACACACCGGCACAGCTCTCCTTGCCGCTCTGGCTGCCCGATGACGAAACGTTTGCCAGCTTCTGGCCGGGCGACAACCCCTCTTTATTAGCCGCACTCCAGACGATGCTGCGTCACGACCGCAGCGGCTACATCTATTTCTGGTCCCGTGAGGGCGGTGGGCGCAGCCATCTGCTGCATGCCGCCTGCGCCGAGCTGTCGCAACGCGGAGACGCGGTCGGCTACGTGCCGCTGGATAAACGCACCTGGTTTGTGCCGGAAGTGCTGGAAGGCATGGAGCAACTTTCGCTGGTGTGCATCGACAATATCGAGTGCATCGCGGGCGACGAGCTCTGGGAAATGGCGATTTTCAATCTCTACAACCGCATTCTGGAGTCGGGCAATACCCGACTGCTGATAACCGGCGATCGGCCGCCGCGCCAGCTGAACCTCAGGCTGCCGGATCTCGCCTCGCGCCTCGACTGGGGGCAAATATACCGGCTGCAGCCGCTCTCCGACGACGATAAGCTCCAGGCGTTGCAGCTGCGCGCGCGGATGCGTGGGTTTGAGCTACCGGAGGATGTGGGGCGGTTCCTGTTAAAACGCCTCGATCGTGAAATGCGCACGCTGTTCCTGACGCTCGATCAGCTCGATCGCGCATCGATCAGCGCGCAGCGTAAACTGACGATCCCGTTTGTGAAAGATACGCTCGGGCTCTGACACCCGCGTTAAGAAAGAAAAACGCCGCAGGGGCTCCCCGCGGCGTTTTTTATCAGAGGATCTCCAGCACCTGCTCCGGCGGACGGCCCAGGCGGGCTTTGCCGCGACTCACCACGATCGGGCGCTCGATAAGCTTCGGGTTCTCGACCATCGCCTGGATCAGCGCGGCGTCGTCAAGCGACGCGTCGCCGAGGTTCAGCGTCTTGTAAAGCTCTTCTTTGGTACGCATCAGCTCGCGCGGATGGCTAAACCCCAGCTGCTGCATCAGCGTTTTGATGGTTGCCGCATCCGGCGGCGTTTCCAGATAAAGCAGCACTTCCGGCTCGATACCGCGTTCGGTAAGCAGGTTCAGGGTTTCGCGGCTCTTGGAGCAGCGCGGGTTATGGTAAATCGTCACGTCCCGGGACATGGTCTCTCCTGTTACATTTTTTCGTAAGGGCGGAAGCGTTGCTGCAGCTGGCGGAGCTGGTCAATACGCGCGTCGTAGCGCGCCTGTTGCAGACTGCCAAGCTTCACCTGCGAGCTGGCGCTGCTGAGCAGCGTAATCGCCTGATCGAGTTTGCCCAAAAGCGCCATCACTTCGGCGCGCGCCGCCAGCTCCTGATCGCGATTGCCAAGCGCCGCCTGCGCCTGGGCCAGCAGATCCCAGCCGTTGGTATCGTCAGGCCAGCTGAAGGTGTAGCGGTTAAGTATCGTCACCGCCTGCGCGGGCTGGCTGCCCTCCAGATACGCGTTAGCGAGGTTCAGCTGCAACACCGGATTGGCTTTCAGGTCCGGCGCGCTTTTCAGGCGGTCGATCGCTTCCTGGGCTTTGTGCTCGCCAAGCGAAATATCGGTGGCGAGGTCGAGATACCAGGCGTTGCCCGGCTGGGCGCGCAACAGCGGCTCCAGCTGCTGGCGCGCCTCGGCGAAGCGTTTATCCTGCATCGCCTGGAGGGCGCGGCCATACTGCGCGGCGTGCTGCTCGCGCTGGTTGCCTTTAGCAAGTGTCTCCAGCAGATCGCCGGTCAGCTGGTTACGCCCTGAGTTATACATGCCGAGCGTGCGCACTTTCGCCATGTAAAACGCTTCGGAGGATTGCGATACCACCGGGCGCATCTGGTTGGCGCGGTTGCGGGCATCCGCAAGACGGCTTTCCGGCAGCGGGTGGGTGAGCAGAATTTCCGGCGGGCGCGTCGAGTAGCGCGCCTGATCCAGCAGTTTTTCAAGGAACGTCGGCATCGCCTGCGGATCAAAACCCGAACGTTGCAGCACCAGGATGCCGATGCGGTCGGCTTCTTGTTCGTTCTGCTGGGTAAAACTGATAAGGCCCTGCTGCGTGCCGGCAAGCGTGCCGGTCAGCGCCGCCATACCCGCCTGCGGGCTCGCCATCGCCAGCAGAATCGAGCCGAGCGCGCCTACCCAGGTGAGCGGGGCGTTGCGCTTTTGATCTTCCATCGCGCGCGCCAGATGGCGCTGGGTGACGTGAGAAATTTCATGCGCCATGACCGAGGCGAGCTGGCTTTCGTTATCGGCATAGCGGAACAGCGCCGAGTGCAGCACGACGTTACCGCCGAAAAAGGCGAAGGCGTTAATCTCGTCGTTATTGATGAGATAGAAGTGGAAAGGGGTTTTTACCGAGTCGGCGTGCGCAACCAGGCGCATGCCCAGCCCGTTGATATATTGCACCAGCAGCGGGTCGTTAATCAGCGGCGCGCTGCCGCGCAGCTGACGCACATAATAGTCGCCCATCTGCAGTTCCTGACCGATGGAGAGCGTGCTGCCCGCCGAGGTGCCCATATCCGGCAAACTGTCGGCCGGATCGGCGGCCCAGGCTGGCGCAAGCGAGCCTGCCAGCGTGGCGCCGATAAGTGTTGCAACCAGTGTCGTTTTCAACTGCCTGAACATAGCCTCTTTCCCGTCTGTAGAGAGTCTTTTTTGACCCGCCCGGCACCGCTTTGTTCATTATGCGCGTCCGGATCGGCAATCCATTTTACCCATGCGTCGGGAAATCATATTCATCCATTGGCGGGTTGTCTTGCAGGGGGCATAAAAATCACGGTCTTTTTTGTGACATTTCGATACAATTCGCCCTCGCGCCCGCGTCGTCACCCGTCAGGGAAGGTATTTTATGCTTGAAATGTTCGCACAGTGGTATCGCCGTCGCTTCAGCGACCCGGAGGCGATAGCGCTACTGGGGATCCTGGTCGCCGGTTTTTGTATTCTCTTCTTCCTGCACGGTTTACTGGCGCCGCTGCTGGTTGCCATCGTACTCGCCTATCTACTGGAGTGGCCCACCTCCCGATTACAGCGTATCGGCTGTTCGCGCGGGCTCGCCGCGACGCTTGTGCTGGTGCTGTTTATCGGCATTGTGCTGGTGATGGCATTCGTGGTGGTGCCGGTGGCCTGGCAGCAGGGAATTAACCTGATTCGCGATATCCCCGGCATGCTTAACAAGCTCTCCGATTTCGCGGCGACGCTGCCGAAGCGTTTTCCGGCGCTGATGGATGCGGGCATTATCGACGCCATCGCTGAGAACATGCGCACCCGCATCATTACGCTTGGCGATTCCGTCGTGAAATATTCGCTCGCGTCGCTGGTAGGGCTGCTGACGCTTGCTATCTATTTAATCCTGGTGCCGCTGATGGTGTTTTTCCTTGTGAAAGACAAAGAGCAACTGCTGAGCGCGGTGCGCCGCGTGCTGCCGCGCAACCGCGGTCTCGCAGGCCAGGTGTGGGAAGAGATGAACCAGCAGATAACCAACTACATTCGCGGCAAAGTGCTGGAAATGATTGTGGTCGGCGTCGCCACCTGGATTGGTTTTTTGATTTTCGGGCTTAACTATTCGCTGCTGTTATCGGTGCTGGTCGGCATTTCAGTGCTGATCCCGTATATCGGCGCGTTTGTGGCGACTATTCCGGTCGTCTGCGTGGCGCTGTTTCAGTTTGGTATGGGCACCGAGTTCTGGAGCTGTTTTGCGGTCTATCTGATTATTCAGGGGCTCGATGGCAACGTGCTGGTGCCGGTGCTGTTTTCCGAAGCGGTGAATCTGCATCCGCTGGTGATTATTCTATCCGTGGTGATTTTCGGCGGACTGTGGGGGTTCTGGGGCGTTTTCTTTGCTATCCCGCTCGCCACACTCGTTAAAGCGGTGGTGCACGCCTGGCCGGAGACGTCACCCGGCGTGGAAGAGTAACGGCGCGGTATTGGTGGGATGCCGGGTGGCGCTGCGCTGACCCGGCCTGCGTAGACATGCAGTGTGACGCTTCGCTTACCCGGCAAGGCAGGGTAAGCGATAACCCGCTCAGGCGCTCTCTTTCAGCCAGGCCAGCACGACGTCGTGGTGGTTGCTGGTTTTGAAGTCGTTAAAGACATGTTCGACTTTGCCATCGGCGTCTATCAAAAAGCTGATGCGGTGAATGCCGTCGTAGGTTTTGCCCATAAAGGATTTTTCACCCCAGACGCCAAACTGTTCGCTCACCTGATGATCTTCATCCGAGAGCAGCGTGAAGTTAAGCAGCTCTTTTTCAGCGAAACGCGAGAGCTTTTCGGGTTTATCGGTGCTAATGCCCAGCACTTCAACGCCCGCTTTTTTCAGGTCATCCATATTATCGCGCAGCCCGCATGCCTGGACGGTGCAGCCCGGCGTCATGGCTTTGGGATAGAAATAAACCAGAACACGCTGCCCCTGGAAGTCGGTCAAATTTACTTGTTCACCATCCTGATCGGGCAAGCTAAATTTCGGTGCGATATCACCGGCTTTCAGTGGATTCATCACTACACTCCATCCTGTTCATCTTGCTGTGGGTAATTCACCACGCTAATAGTGCCTTGTGCCCCAAGGTCTGTACAGAGTTGACGAAAGGGCTGTTCGATAATCGTCGCATCCTGAGAAGCCGGACTGTGCGCCGTTATTTGAATATAGAGCTGGGCGGACTTATTTTCCTGCGCAGGCTGCGTGCGTGAGATAAGTTCCGCGATATTCATGTCGTGAGAGTGGAACAGTTCGGTGAAGCGCTCAATCAGATGCGGCGAGTCCTCGACCTCCACCTGCACCCAGACGGACGCCGGCATCGCCTGGCGCGGCCGGGCGGTGGTGCGTTTCATCACAATCAGCAGATCCAGCTCGGCGCCCTTAAGCGGCAGCGTGGATTCAATCAGCGTAATGGCGTTCCAGCTGCCGGACAGCAGCATGATGAACGTGAACTCCTCTCCCAGCATCGCCAGACGGCTATCTTCGATATTGCAGCCGCAACTGCTGACATGGCGGGTGATAGTGTTAACGATACCCGAGCGGTCGGCTCCCAGCGCGGTAATAACCAGATAATGGGGGGATGAGGATGTCAAACCTGTGCTTCCTGTTGAAACGGTGAATTAATCCTTAGGAAACCATAAAAAAATCCGCCATACAACCGCATAGCGCGCCCTGGCCGCTTGCTTTTATTACGGCACCAAACGTACCATTGAGCCACAAGTTTGCACTGAGGATGGCCAATGTTCACGGGAAGTATTGTCGCGCTTATCACGCCGATGGATGAAAAAGGTAATGTCTGCCGGTCGAGCCTGAAAAAACTGATTGATTACCATGTCGCTAACGGAACGTCAGCGATTGTATCGGTAGGGACTACCGGGGAATCCGCTACGCTCAGCCATGATGAACACGCTGAGGTGGTGATGATGACGCTGGAACTCGCCGACGGGCGCATTCCGGTTATCGCAGGCACCGGCGCGAACGCCACTTCCGAGGCCATCAGCCTCACTCAGCGTTTCAACGACAGCGGCATCGCCGGCTGCCTGACCGTCACGCCGTATTACAACCGTCCGACCCAGGAAGGGCTGTTCCAGCATTTTAAAGCTATCGCGGAGCATACCGACCTGCCGCAGATCCTCTATAATGTGCCGTCCCGTACCGGTTGCGATATGCTGCCGGAAACCGTTGGCCGTCTGGCGAAGATTAAAAATATTGTCGGTATCAAAGAGGCGACCGGGAACTTAAGTCGCGTTCACTTGATCAAAGAGCTGGTCGCTGATGATTTCGTGCTGTTAAGCGGCGATGACGCCACGGCGATGGATTTCATGCAGCTTGGCGGTCATGGGGTGATTTCGGTCACCACTAACGTGGCGGCGCGCGATATGGCCGATATGTGTCGGCTCGCGGCAGAAGGGAAGTTTGACGATGCGCGCATCATCAACCGTCGTCTGATGCCTTTGCACCATAAATTATTTGTCGAACCCAATCCGATCCCGGTGAAATGGGCCTGTAAGGAGTTGGGACTTGTGGCGACCGATACGCTGCGCCTGCCAATGACGCCGATCACCGATATGGGTCGCGACGCTGTTGGTTCCGCGCTTAAGCATGCCGGCCTGCTGTAAAGTTTAGGGAGATTTGATGGCTTACTCAGTACAGAAGTCGCGTGTGGCGAAAGTAGCAACCGTATCGCTGGTGATGCTGCTTGCCGCCTGTAGTTCCGATTCGCGCTACAAGCGTCAGGTGAGCGGCGACGAGTCCTATCTGGACGCGGCTCCGCTGGCAGAACTGCATGCTCCGGCCGGGATGATCCTGCCGGTGCAGAACGGCGACTATAACATTCCGGCCACCCGTACCAACGGCCCGGTCGGCAAGCAGCTTGATATTCGCCCGCCGACGCAGCCGCTGGCGCTGGTGAGTGGCGCACGCACCCAGTTCACGGGCGACACCGCCTCGCTGTTGCTGGAAAGCGGCCGTAACGGTGCGCTTTGGCCGCAGGTCGTAAGCGTAGTGCAATCGCTCAATTACACCATTGAGAAACGCGACGACGCCTCCCAGACGCTCAACACCGACTGGGTACAGTGGAACCGCGCCGATGAAGACCAGCAGTATCGCGGTCGTTATCAGGTCAGCGTGAAGCCGCAGGGCTACCAGCAGGCGCTGGTCGTGAAGCTGGTGAATCTTGAGCAGGATGGCAAACCGGTCGCCGATACCGCGTCGCTGCAGCGTTACAGCGCGGAAATGCTGAACGCTATCGCCTCCGGGCTTGATAAAAACGACACCGCGCGTCAGAACGTCGCCGATAACCGTACCGCGTCGCAAATCGACGTGACCAGCGGCGCCGACGATGTCGGTCTGCCGGTGCTGGTGGTTCGCGCGCCGTTTAACGCCGTGTGGAACCGCCTGCCGGATACGCTCGCGAAAGTCGGTATGAAAGTGACCGATTCCACGCGTTCAACGGGCAGCGTCGCCGTGACCTACAAAGCGCTGTCTGACAGCGACTGGCAGGCGCTGGGCGCACGCGATCCGGGCCTCTCCAATGGCGATTACAAACTCCAGGTCGGCGATTTAGACAACCGCACCAGCCTGCAGTTTATCGACCCGAAAGGCCATACGCTGACCCAGTCGCAGAACGACGCGCTGGTCGCTGCCTTCCAGGCCGCATTCAGCAAGTAATACTCAAGGCCGGATCGCTCCGGCCTTTTTTTCTGACGTCGACGCAAACGTGTGCGTCGCCAGAATCTCGCGAATTTTGTGATAAATCATCAGGCCGCGCGAGCGGTCACCATACCTGGAGTAATAAAGATGCAAAAGCAAGCTGAGTTGTATCGTGGCAAAGCGAAAACCGTCTACAGCACCGAAAATCCGGATCTGTTGGTACTCGAATTCCGCAATGATACGTCAGCAGGCGACGGCGCCCGCATTGAGCAGTTTGACCGCAAGGGAATGGTGAACAACAAGTTTAACTATTTCATCATGAGCAAACTGGCCGAAGCGGGCATCCCGACGCAAATGGAACAGCTGCTTTCCGATACCGAAGCGCTGGTGAAAAAGCTCGACATGGTGCCGGTGGAGTGTGTTATCCGCAACCGCGCGGCGGGCTCGCTGGTCAAGCGTCTTGGCATTGAAGAGGGCATCGAGCTTAACCCGCCACTGTTCGACCTGTTCCTGAAAAACGACGCCATGCACGATCCGATGGTCAACGAATCCTACTGCGAAACCTTCGGCTGGGTAAGCCAGGAAAACCTCGCGCGTATGAAAGAACTGACCTACAAAGCCAACGACGTGCTGAAAAAGCTCTTTGACGACGCGGGTCTCATCCTGGTCGACTTTAAGCTGGAGTTTGGTCTGTTCAAGGGTGAAGTCACGCTAGGCGATGAATTCTCGCCGGACGGCGCGCGTCTGTGGGATAAACAGACCATGGATAAAATGGATAAAGACCGCTTCCGCCAGAGCCTCGGCGGCCTGATTGAAGCCTATGAAGAAGTGGCGCGCCGTCTTGGCGTAAACCTCGACTGATCCCCGTTTTGCTCGCCTCTTACGCAGGGTACGGCTTGTACCCTGCGCCTTCCCCCGTTTTCTTATGGTAAAGCGCGCCTGAACCACCTACGATCAATATCATAGCGATTGATAATGACGAGGTCAGAGTATGCGTTGGCAAGGACGTCGCGAAAGCGACAACGTCGAAGACAGACGAAACAGCAGTTCGCCGATGACGGGCGGACGTGGCTTGCGCCTGCCTGCCGGTAAGGGCGGGCTGGTGCTGCTGGTGATTGTCGTGGTGGCAAGCTATTACGGTGTGGATCTCACAGGGCTTATCTCCGGCGGCGCGCCGGTGAGCCAGCAGACGTCACGCTCCATCAGCCCGAACGAGGACGAGGCGGCGAAATTCACCTCGGTTATCCTGGCCACCACCGAAGAGAGCTGGGGCCAGCAGTTCCAGAAAATGGGGCGCACGTATCAGGACCCGAAACTGGTCATGTATCGCGGCGCGACCCGCACCGGATGCGGCACCGGCCAGTCGGTCATGGGGCCGTTCTACTGCCCTGCGGACAGCACGGTCTACATTGACCTCTCCTTCTATGACGAAATGAAACAGAAGCTTGGTGCCGACGGCGACTTCGCACAGGGCTACGTCATCGCGCACGAAGTGGGGCATCACGTCCAGAAGCTGCTCGGCATCGAGCCGAAGGTACGCCAGCTCCAGCAGAACGCGTCGCAGACTGAAGTGAACCGCCTGTCGGTGCGCCTGGAGTTACAGGCGGACTGCTTCGCGGGCGTCTGGGGCAACGCCATGCAGAAAGAGGGCGTGCTGGAAACCGGCGATCTCCAGGAGGCGCTGAATGCCGCGCAGGCTATCGGCGACGACCGTCTCCAGCAGCAGAGCCAGGGCCGCGTGGTGCCGGACAGCTTCACGCATGGCACCTCCGATCAGCGCTACAGCTGGTTTAAACGCGGTTTTGACAGCGGCGATCCGGCCCAGTGCAACACCTTCGGTAACGCGCTGTAACATAAGGCGATGGTCGTGAAAGAGAGTATCGCCGCGCTGACGGCGCAGATGGACGCGGCGGGCATTCGCCGCCTGCTGGTGTTAAGCGGCGATGAAGCGTGGAGTTCGCAGCAGGCGCAGCTGCTCGCGGGTAGCCTGCCGGGCGACTGGCTCTGGGTGGGTAGCGCGCCGGAAATGGCGCTCAACGTCGCACCGGGCGCTATCAACACCCTACTGGGTCGCGAATATCTGCATGCGGTGTTTGACGCCCGCAGCGGTTTTGACGCCGCCGCCTTCGCGGCGCTCGCAGGTACGCTGAAAGCCGGCAGCTGGCTGGTGCTTCTGGCGCCGCCGTGGGCGGCCTGGCCCACGCGCGTTGATAACGACGCCTGCCGCTGGAGCGACAGCCGCGAGCCTATCGCCACTCCACACTTTATTCATCATCTCCAGCGCCTTTTTGCGCACGACCCGGACGTGGTCTGCTGGCGGCAGGAGCAGCCGCTGCATATCGCGGCACGGCCCGAGCGCCCGGCATGGCGACCGGCCAGCGGCGAGCCGCAGCACGAACAGGCGCAACTGCTCAACGAACTGTTAACGACCCACAACGGCGTGACGGCGATCACCGCCGCGCGGGGGCGCGGGAAATCGGCACTGGCCGGTATGTTCATTCGCGCGCTGCCGGGCAGGGCGCTGGTTACCGCGCCGACCCGCGCGTCGGCGGACGTTATCGCCGCCCACGCGGGCGATAAATTCCAGTTTATGGCCCCGGACGCGCTGCTGGCGGCGCAGGAGGCGGGGACGCTCGCGCCCGGCGACTGGCTGGTGATTGACGAAGCCGCCGCGCTGCCCGGCCCGCTGCTGCAAAAGCTTATCCGGGCGTTTCCCGCCACGCTTCTGACCAGCACTATTCAGGGCTATGAAGGCACCGGGCGCGGTTTTTTACTGAAATTCTGCGCCGGTATCGACGGCCTGCGCTATCGCAGCCTGAACGCGCCGGTGCGCTGGGCGCAGGACGATCCGCTGGAGCGGCTGGTCAGCGAGGCGCTGCTGTTCGAGGACGACGATTTTGTCGTAACACCCGCGGGGCCGGTCAGCCTCTGTCGCGTTCAGCAGGCCGACTGGCAGACGGCGCCCGCCCGCGCGGCCTCGGTCTACCGGCTGCTTGCGGGCGCGCACTACCGCACCTCGCCGCTCGATCTGCGCCGTATGATGGATGCGCCCGGTCAGCGGTTTTTTGCGGCGTGCGCGGGTGACGACACCGTCGGCGCGCTGTGGCTGGTGGAAGAGGGCGGCCTTGAGGCGGCGCTGAGCCAGGCGGTGTGGGCCGGTTTCCGCCGTCCGCGCGGCAATCTGGTCGCGCAGTCGCTCGCGGCGCACGGCGGCGACCCACTCGCCGCCACGCTGCGCGGGTTGCGCGTCAGCCGCGTGGCGGTTCATCCAGGCCGCCAGCGCGAAGGGATTGGCCAGCGGCTGATTGCGCAGGCGCGTGAACAGGCCGCGGGCCGCGTTGATTATCTCTCCGTCAGTTTCGGGTATACGCCCGCGCTGTGGCGTTTCTGGCAGCGATGCGGTTTTACGCTGGTGCGTATTGGCAGCCACCGCGAGGCCAGCAGCGGCTGTTATAACGCGATGGCATTGCTGCCGCTGACAGACGCAGGCGCACGGCTCGCCGATGCCGAACATCAGCGCCTGGCGCGTGACGCAGACGCGCTTCAGCGCTGGGTGGACGAGCCTCTGCCGCTGTCGCCTGCCCACCAGGCTACCCTTAATGAGGATGACTGGTTAGCGCTCGCGGGTTTTGCGTTCGCCCATCGGCCGCTGGAAACCTCGCTCGGCCCGCTGTACCGGCTGCTTGACGCAAGCCCGCAGGCGTTACAGGCCCTGCGCGGGCGGCTGGAGCGGCAAACGCCGGTCGAGGCATTGTGCCGTCAGCTCAGGCTGTCCGGACGCAAAGCGCTACTGGCGGCGCAGCGACAGGAGACTGCGCTCGCGTTGCAGTCGCTCGATGGCGCGCGCGCCGCAGCGCTAAACGCGCAGATATTGCAATGGTAATTTTTCCACTAAGTCCATCAATACATTGCAATGGTCATCCGTTCAGGCCGGCGTAAACTGGCTGTAACCCATGAAGGAGAGTGCCATGAGACATGATCATTTTGTGGTTCAGAGCCCTGAACTGCCTGCCAGACAACTGCTGCTACTGTTCCACGGCGTCGGGGATAACCCGGTGGCGATGGGCGAGATAGGCAGTTGGTTCGCGCCGCTCTTCCCGGATGCGCTGGTGGTCAGCGTCGGCGGGCCCGCGCCGAGCGGCCCGGCACCTGGCCGCGAGTGGTTTCCCGTGCAGGGCGTCACCGAGACGAACCGCCAGCAGCGCGTGGATGAGATAATGCCCACGTTTATCGACACCGTGCGCCAGTGGCAGCGCGAAAGCGGCGTCAGCCCGGCGGCGACGGCGCTAATCGGGTTTTCGCAGGGCGCTATCATGGTGCTGGAAGGCGTGAAAGCCGAGCCGGGCCTGGCCTCGCGCGTGATAGCCTTTAACGGACGCTTCGCCGAGCTGCCCACGGCGGCAAGCACCGCGACCACCATACATCTCATCCACGGCGAGGATGACGAGGTCATTGACGCCCGTTACGCCCAGGCGGCGGCGGATGCGCTGCAGCGCGCTGGCGGTGACGTGACGCTGGATATCGTTGAGGATCTGGGCCATGCGATTGATAACCGCAGCATGCAGCTGGCGCTCGACCATCTGCGATATACCGTGCCGAAGCACTATTTCGATGAGGCGTTAAGCGGCGGTAAACCGGGCGATGACGACGTGATACCGATGATATAAGGCGGGATAAGGCGACGGAACGCTCCGTCAGGCGTCGCGCCTGACGGAGGGAGAAGAGAGAAGTAAGCAGGCGCTTACTTCTTCTTCGGCCAGTCGTCTTCGTCGTCCCACTTGTCGTTAAAATCGCGGTGGGGCGGCAGGTCCGGGCGGTTATCCATAAATTTCTTATGATCCACCCGTTTTAAGTCTTTAATCACGTTCAGCAGGACGCCGAGCAGAAACACCAGCACCAGCACCCACCAATATTTTCCAAGCCATTCCATGACGTCATCCTCGTTGGTGAAGCGCTCATCAGGCGACGAGCTGCTCCATAATGCGTTGATACATACGGGCCAGCAGCTGCAGATCGGACGCTTTCACGCATTCGTTGATTTTGTGAATCGTCGCGTTGACCGGTCCGAGCTCGACCACCTGCGCGCCCATGCGCGCGATAAAGCGCCCGTCTGACGTGCCGCCGGTCGTCAGCAGCTGCGGTTTAATTTCATTATAGTGGTGAACGGCATTAACGACCGCATCCACCAGTTTGCCGCGCGCGGTCAAAAACGGCTGGCCGGAGAGCCACCAGTCCAGCGTGTAGCGCAGCTGATATTTATCCAGCAGCGCCGCAACGCGCTGTTTAATCATCTCGTCGGTCAACTCGGTGCTGAAGCGGAAGTTAAACTGCACGTGGAGATCGCCCGGGATCACGTTATTGCTGCCGGTGCCCGCCTGAATATTGGCTATCTGCATGCTGGTCGGCGGGAAAAACTCGTTGCCGCGATCCCACTCGATAGCCACCAGCTCGTTGAGCATCGGCGCGGCGCGGTGCACCGGGTTATCTGCCAGATGCGGATACGCCACGTGCCCCTGCACGCCGTGGATGGTCAGGTTACAGGTCAGCGAGCCGCGACGGCCATTTTTCACCACGTCGCCCACCACTTCGCTGCTGGACGGCTCGCCCACGAGGCAGTAATCGAGACGCTCGCCGCGCGCCATTAACGTTTCCACCACTTTAACCGTGCCGTTCACGGCGCTCGCTTCTTCATCGGACGTTATCAGAAACGCCAGACGCCCGCGATGGTGCGGATGCTGCGCCACAAAGCGCTCGGCCGCCACAACCATCGCCGCCAGCGAACCTTTCATATCCGCAGCGCCGCGGCCAAACAGCATGCCGTCGCGAATAGTCGGTTCAAACGGCGGGTTTATCCAGCGATCGGTATCGCCTGCAGGCACCACATCGGTATGCCCGGCGAACGCCAGCGTTTCGCCGTTGCCGCGCCATGCCCAGAAGTTCTGCGTATCGCCAATAAGCATCGGCTCTACCGTGAACCCGACCGCGCGTAGCCGCTCAATCAACAGCGCCTGGCAACCCGCGTCATCGGGGCTAAGGGAAGGGCGACGAATAAGCTGCTGCGTCAGCTCAATAACCGGGCAAGACATAACACTAGACCTCGTTAAAATAGTGCTGGTACGTGGATTCGCTAAAACCAAGCAGCATAGGCTTACCCGGCGCGCAGAGCAATGGTCGTTTAATCATGGCGGGCATTTCCAGCATCAGCGCGCACGCGTGGTCGGCGTCGGTAATCGCCGCGCGGCGGGCATCGTCGAGCTTACGCCAGGTGGTGCCGCGCGTATTCAGCAGCGCCTCCCATCCCAGTTCAGCGATGAATTTATGCATCAGTTGTGCATCAAGGCCGTCGGTGCGGTAGTCATGAAACTGATAGGCAATCTGCTGGCTTTCTAACCAGCGTCGCGCTTTTTTAATGGTGTCGCAGTTCTTGATGCCGTACATTACGACCATATTTGAATCCTTTTGTCTGAAATCCGCTGACTTAAACAAATTATTAGAATAGATAACAGGTGAAACAGTAGCCTGCTAATATAACCCATCATTCACAAACATGCTTAACGTATATAACCCTGCTGATACATTTTGAATAATTTTTCATCGCTCGCGCAGACCATTCCGCTGGTCAATTCGCGGAATTGATATTTTTTATAAAAAGAGACTTTATCTAAAACGGCATAGATAAAAACTTTACCAAAAGGTAAAAGCTTTTCGAGAATGTCGTCCATTAACTGATTGCCAAAACCACGTCCCTGATAATCGGGATCGACAACAATATCCGCCACATAGCTCGACCAGGTCAGATCGCTAATCGCATGCGCCGTCGCTATCAGTTTTCCCTCGTAAAACCCATACCAGCAAAAGGTACTGTTGGTGTAAGAGCGCTCCACCTCGTGTGGCGCGCGCGCGCCAAGCCCGGCACGCTCAATCAGCGTGGCGAGCGCCTGCCAGTCGGGGTTTCCACTATTGTCGCGGGTCATAATAAGCATGCTTAGTTATTCCTCAATCGATAAAAATTTGTCGAATATTGCCTGGCGTCACATTACCGATAACTTATCCTCGTCATATTGAATTCAGTGCCGATAACAAATACATGAAGGGAGCTTATCAATTCGATTGGTTAAAGTATCTTCACTCCGGGCCGATATTTTTGTATCATGCAAACAATAATAAAGAGAGGTTATTATGATTGAACATGAACTGGGGAACTGGAAAGACTTTATTGAAGCAATGCTTCGTAAATAAATCCAGACATTAGCAAGAGCACATCGCTTTTATAGACACACAGCAGTGACTTCACTCACTGAAACTACCAAAAGGCGGCCTTCACAGGTCGCCTTTTTCTTTATAGCGCTTACTCCTCAGGCGCGGGGCGCAGCGGAAACCGCCTGCGGATCAACACAAAGAACAGCGGCACGAAGAAAATCGCCAGCAGCGTCGCCGAGATCATGCCGCCCATCACGCCGGTGCCGACCGCATGCTGGCTGGCGGAGCCCGCGCCGCTGCTGGTCACCATCGGCAGAACGCCGAAAATAAACGCCAGCGATGTCATCAGGATCGGGCGCAGACGCTGGCGGCACGCATCGAGCGTGGCGGCGATAAGCTCGTGGCCTTTACTGTTCATCTCGTTTGCGAATTCGACAATCAATATCGCGTTCTTGGCGGAAAGCCCAATCACGGTCAGCAGCCCCACCTGAAAATAGACGTCGTTTTCAAGCCCGCGCAGCCAGGTGGCGAGGAGCGCGCCGATAACGCCGAGCGGCACCACCAGCATCACCGAGAACGGCACTGTCCAGCTCTCATAGAGGGCGGCGAGACACAGGAACACCACCAGCAGCGACAGCGCGTAAAGCGCGGGGGCCTGTGCGCCGGAGAGCCGCTCCTGATACGACATCGCGGTCCATTCAAGGCCAAAGCCGGTCGGCAGCTGGCTGACCAGTTTTTCCATCACATCCATCGCGGTGCCGGTACTGACGCCAGGCGCTGCCTCGCCGACAATCTCCAGCGCCGAGTAACCGTTGTAGCGCTCAAGGCGCGGCGAACCGGTCTCCCAGCGCGACGTGGCGAAAGCCGAGAACGGCACCATCTCGCCCGCCTGATTACGCACATACCAGCGGTTGATATCGTCCGGCAGCATCCGGTATTTCGCGGCGGACTGCACATAGACCTTCTTCACGCGCCCGCGATCCATAAAGTCATTCACATAGCTTGAACCCCACGCCGTTTGTAGCGTGTCGTTAATATCGTCGATGGAAACGCCAAGCGCCTGCGCTTTGCGCTGGTCGATATCAATCTGCAACTGCGGGCTGTCATCGAGGCCGTTGTGGCGCACGCGGGTCAGCGCCGGATCTTTGCTCGCCATATCGAGCAGACGGTCGCGCGCCTGCATCAGCGCGTCATGGCCGAGCCCGGCGTGATCCTGCAGCTCCATATCAAACCCGGCGGAGCTCCCGAGGCCGCTGATGGCGGGCGGGCTGCTCGCAAACACGCGCGCCTCGTTAACGTGGCGAAAGGCGCGGGTGGCGCGCTCGATTATCGCGTCTGCGCTGCCCTGGTCTGCATCGCGCGCTTCCCACGGTTTCAGGCGGACAAATAGACGCGCCACGTTCTGGCCGTTGCCGCCAGGGCCGGAGCCGACGGTTGCGAACACCGAGGCGACGTTGGCTTTTTCTTTCTCAAAGAAATAGCGCTCCACCTTCTGCACTACTTTCAGCGTCTGCTGCTGGGTTGCGCCCGGCGGCAGCTGTACCGAGGTGATAAACATCCCGCGATCTTCCTGCGGCAAAAACGAGGTCGGCAGGCGCAGAAACAGAAACACCATACCGCCCAGTAGCAGCGCGTAAATCACTATCCAGCGCAGGCTACGGTGCACTATCTTCCCGACTGCCGATTCATAGCGCCGCGCGCTGCGCTCGAAGGAGCGGTTAAACCAGGCGAAAAAGCCGCGCGAGCCGTGATGCTCGCCTTTTTTTAGCGGCTTAAGCAGCGTGGCGCACAGGGCCGGGGTGAGGATCATCGCCACCAGCACCGACAGCACCATCGAGGAGACAATGGTGACAGAGAACTGGCGGTAAATCGCGCCGGTGGTGCCGCCGAAAAACGCCATGGGAATAAACACCGCCGACAGCACCATCGCGATGCCCACCAGCGCGCCCTGGATCTGGCCCATCGATTTGCGCGTGGCGGCGCGCGGCGACAGCCCCTCTTCGCTCATGATGCGCTCGACGTTCTCCACCACCACGATGGCGTCGTCCACCAGCAGCCCTATCGCCAGCACCATCGCGAACATCGTCAGCGTGTTGATGCTGTAACCGAAGCTGTAGAGCACCGCGAACGTGCCGAGCAGCACGACCGGCACCGCGATAGTCGGGATCAGCGTGGCGCGGAAATTCTGCAAGAAGAGATACATCACCAGAAACACCAGCGCGATGGCTTCGAGCAGGGTTTTGACGACGTCGGTAATAGAGGCTTTGACAAACGAGGTGGTCTCATAGGCCACCTTATATTCCAGCCCGTGCGGGAAATAATGCGACAGCTCATCAAGTCGGTTCAGCACCAGCTGCGCGGTTGCCATCTCGTTGGCGCCGGAGGCAAGCTTCACGCCGAGTCCCGACGCCGCTTTGCCGTTGTAGCGGCTCAGATTGTCATACTTTTCCGCGCCCATCTCGACGGTCGCGACATCGCCGAGCGTCACGGTCGAGCCGTCCTGATTCACGCGAAGCGTAATGGCGCGAAACTGTTCGGGGGTCTGCAACAGCGACTGGGCATTAATGGTGGCGTTCAGCGCCTGGTTATCCACCGACGGCGTGCCGCCAAGCTGGCCGACCGCTATCTGGCTGTTCTGGGATTTAATCGCCGCCACCACGTCGGCGGTGGTGAGCTGAAAGCTCGTGAGCTTGTCGGGGTCGAGCCAGATGCGCATCGCGTACTGCGAGCCGTAGGCGTCGATATCGCCCACGCCGTTGATGCGGCTCAGCGGCTCCTGAATATTGCTCGCCACATAGTCGGCGATATCCTGCTTATCCATGCTGCCGTCAGTGGAGACGAACGCGATGGTCAGGATATTGGTATCGCCGGTTTTGCGCACCGTCACGCCCTGCGTCTGTACGGCCTGCGGCAGCTTACGCAGCGCCGATTGCAGTTGGTTTTGCACCTGCTGCACCGCTTCATCCGGGTCGGTGCCGGCTTTAAAGTTCAGCGTGACCGACGCCTGACCGGTGGCGCTGCTCTGCGAGGACATATACATCAGGTTGTCGAGGCCGGTCATGTTCTGCTCGATGACCTGGGTGACGGTATTTTCCAGCGTCTGGGCGGAAGCGCCGGGGTAGTTGGCGGTAATGCGCACGTTAGGCGGCGCGAGTTCGGGATATTGCTCAACGGGCAGTGAAAAAATCGCCATCGTGCCGGTCAGGCAGATGAGGATCGCCAGCACCCACGCAAAAATCGGGCGATCGATAAAAAAATTCGCCATGCGAGTCAGGACCTCTTAAATGCTTCGCGTCGTTATTATTGGTAGCCGCAATCACTGTAGCCCCAGGCGGCGGGGCAAACGTGGAGAAAAAAAGGAGATAATGTAAATTATCTTGCGAATCATGCGCCCGCCGGGGCTTATGCGCCACGGGATTCGAAAAACAGAACCGTCGCCGCGACGCGTGAGCGCACGTTAAGTTTGCGCAGTAAATTACGAATGTGCACTTTTACCGTTTCTTCCGAGATGTGCAGCGTGGAGGCTATCTGTTTATTCGACAAACCGCGCGCCACCTCCTGCAATACGTCAAGCTCACGCTCCGTCAGCAGCGCGAACGGCGAGTGGGGTTTTTCGCCGGGCAGGCGCTGGCGCAGATAGGTCTCTACCTGCGCGCTGAATACGCCGTCGCCCGCTGCGCCGTCGCGTATGGCGGCAAGCAACATCTCCGGCTCGCTGTCTTTTAGCAGATAACCGTCAGCGCCCGCGTCCATCACCGCGTACACGTCGCTGCGCGCATCGGAGACCGTCAGCACGATAATCCGCGCGCTCACGCCGTCGCGGCGTAGCAGCGTCAGCGTATCCAGCCCGCTCAGGCCCCGCATATTCAGATCCAGCAGGATAATATCCGGCGTTAACTGATTCGCCAGCGCGATCGCCTCAGCGCCGCCGCTTGCTTCGCCCACCACTTTAAACTGCGCGTCGGTCTCCAGCAGTTGCCGGATGCCGCGGCGCATCAGCGGGTGGTCATCGACGATCATTACGTGCCAGGGGTCAGGTTGCGACATGCTCACTCCGGTTGGGTTATTTTCTTCTGCGCGCCTGCATAAACCATAGCCTGCGCGTCGGCTTTTCCGCCACGCGGTCGCTTTAGCCGCGGTTCCGGTAAGCGTATCGCCGGGCAGGCGCGCGCAATCCGCAGAATATCGTCCATTACGCGCCTGTTCCTGCCTTTACGCCGTCCGCCGGGGGCGACAAATGGCGTCGCGGGTCGTACTATTCACCCAATACCAGGCGTTTATGGAGTCGCTATGTCGTTAAATGTCGAACTGATTAAAGATAAAATTCTCTCGGAAAACTATTTCGTTCTGCGCAATATTACCTACGATCTGACGCGAAAAGATGGCGAAGTCGTGCGCCACAAGCGGGAAGTCTACGATCGCGGCAACGGTGCCGCCGTGCTGCTGTACAATCGCGAGAAAAAGAGCGTGGTGCTCATCCGCCAGTTCCGTGTCGCGACCTGGGTTAACGGCAACCCGGATGGCATGCTGATTGAGGCCTGCGCTGGTCTTCTGGATGACGATGAGCCGGAAGTCTGCATTCGTAAAGAGGCTATCGAAGAGACGGGCTATCGC
Source organism: Cronobacter dublinensis subsp. dublinensis LMG 23823 (assembly GCF_001277235.1). Classification (NCBI taxonomy): domain Bacteria; kingdom Pseudomonadati; phylum Pseudomonadota; class Gammaproteobacteria; order Enterobacterales; family Enterobacteriaceae; genus Cronobacter; species Cronobacter dublinensis. The sequence goes on along the minus strand of NZ_CP012266.1, from coordinate 3,245,832 downwards.
GTCAACGCGGCGGAAAAAGTGTTTGAGCTTTATACTTCGCCCGGCGGCGTGACCGAGCTCATCCATCTGTTTATCGCCGAGTATGACGACGCCTCGCGTGCGAATGCGGGCGGCGGCGTGGAAGATGAAGAAATAGAAGTGCTGGAAATGCCGTTCCAGACGGCGCTTGAGCAGGTGAAGCAGGGCGTTATCCGCGATGCGAAAACGGTTCTGCTGCTTCAGTATCTGCAACTGCGCGGAATAATGGATTGATTTGACTCATAAATCAGAAGTGGTATTTCAGATAAATCTATCCGATAAATCCGATTGAGCCGCCCGCGCAGGGCAACGAAGATAGGCGCGTTTCTTCTTTTCGCTGTTAACGCCCGGGATACGCGCCGTCCATGCTTTTTCGTCTGCTGTCACTGCTTAGCTGTTCTCTGCTGTTCGCCTCGCCGCTTTATGCCGCGCCCGCGCAGAAGATCTTCAGCGACTGGCAGGTGACCTGCAATAACCAGAATTTCTGCTCTGCCCGTAATGTAGGCGATCATCAGGATCTCGTGATGACGGTCTCACGCAGCGCGGGTGCGAAAACCGACGCCACGCTTCGCATCGAAGCGGGCAAACCGGAAGCCGCCGTCAGTAAAGCGCCGCCGCTGGCGCCGCGCCTGCTGCTGGATGGCAAAACGCTGACGCCGGCGGGCCATAAGTGGCGCGACGCGCCGCGTCGCCTGTTCACCGACGATCCGTCCACCATCATCGATTTCCTCGATCAGATCAAAGAGTCTTCGGTCATTACGCTCAAAGACGGGCCGGGCCGCCTGTCGCTTGATGGGCTAAAAGCCGCGCTGCTGTTTATCGACGCCCAGCAAAAGCGCGTCGGCAGCGAAACCGCCTGGATTAAAAAGGGCAGTAACCCGCCGCTCAGCGTGCCGCCCGCGCCTGCGATAAAGGGCGTTAAGATAACCAATCCGACCCCGACGCCGCTCTCCCACGACGAGCTTAACGAGCTGCTGGATTACGGCACCTGGCGCATGACTAACAGCCAGTGCTCGCTGGATCCGATGCGCCGCGAAGTGCGTATCTCAGCGCTCTCCGACGACACGGCGCTGATGATAATCAGCTGCGAAGCGGGCGCCTATAACACGGTCGACCTCGCCTGGCTGGTGTCGCGCGAGAAGCCCTTCGCCTCGCGCATGGTGCGACTGCGCCTGCCGTTTGTGCCTGCCGATAAAGAGCAGGAGCTGGAGCTGATGAACGCGAACTTCGATGAAAAAACGAAGGAACTGACCACGCTTTCCAAAGGGCGCGGCCTCGGTGACTGCGGCGTGGCGACGCGCTGGCGCTTTGATGGCCAGCGGTTTCGCCTGGTGCGTTACGCCGAAGAGCCAAGCTGCGACGCCTGGCATGGCCCCGACGCCTGGCCGACGCTCTGGGTAACCCAATAATCGCGCTTCTGGCAGCGCGCGTTTTTGCGTATATTCCTCTGGCTTATCATAACCAAATATAACGGCAGGGAATTTATGGCATTAACACAGGGGCTGCGTGCGCTCTTCGGGCTGGCGCTGGCAGGGTTTACGTTGTCTGCGAGCGCCGTGATGACGCCGCAGGACGAACGCGACGCCAGCGCGCTGATCGCGCGCTGGAACGACTTTAAAAATCATCCCACCGCGCAGGCTGGCGCGTCGCTCTACGGCGAGCAGGTGAGCTGGTACGGCAAAGCGCTCGCGCCTGCGGCGGTCATTGCGGAAAATACCGCTTTCCTGCAAAAACACCCGCACTATACCCAGCGCATCGTCAGCAATATTACGCTTACCGAACAGGACGGGCAGCCGCTCGCCGTGCAGGCTACGTTCGTCAAGCAGGCGGGGCTGGAGGCGCAGACGCCGCGCAACTATCCGGCGCAGCTCACCTTAACGAAACAGGCCGCAGGCTGGCGCATCAGCGAAGAAACCGACTGGATAACCGAAGCCAACCGGCAGAAAACGCGCGATTACCGTCTGGCGGGCGGGCGCTTTAACGGCACGGCGAAAAGCTACGCCTGGCTGACGGCGCACGATCCGAAAACCAACGGCGTATGCGATGAGAGCGGCGACTGCGAGTGCCAGCTCTGGAACAGCGATCCGACGGTGAAACCGGCCTCCATTGCCTCGTGCATCGGCGGCGGCGTAGAGGCGCTCTCAACCCTTGACGACAGCGGGCGCGATCGCGTGCTTATCTACCCGGAGTGGTGGAGCAGCGCCTGGCGGGCGACCTACCTCTATGACGTGCAGCAACAGCAGTGGGTGGAAGCGATCCCTTCGTTTTCGATGAACCTGAACGTGCAGGAAGATGTCGAGGGCAAAACGCTGGTGGCGCGCGACCCGCAGCATCCGGGGCAGGTGATTGTGGCCGAGGCGAAATGGGATGAGAAAACGGAAGATATTGTTATCAGCAAAAGCGCGCAGCCGCTGAAGGTATTGAAGTAAGCCGTACCGCGCGAAATAAAAAAGCCAGCCCATTGGGCTGGCTTTTTTGCAGGCTTATTTGCCGAGGACTTTACGCGCTTTTTCCACGATGTTTTCGACCGTAAAGCCGAAGTACGGGAAGAGTTTCTCGGCAGGCGCTGATTCGCCATAGCCGGTCATGCCGACGATAGCGCCTTTCAGGCCGACATATTTGTACCAGTAGTCGGCGATGCCGGCTTCCACCGCCACGCGCGCGCTAACGTCAGACGGCAGCACCGATTCACGGTACGCCTCATCCTGCGCGTCAAACACGTCGGTCGACGGCAGTGACACCACGCGTACCGCCACGCCGTCACCGCGCAGCTGTTCCGCCGCCTGCACGGTAATCTCCACTTCCGAACCGGTGGCAATGAGGATCAGATCCGGTTTGCCGCCCGCGTCTTTCAGAATGTAGCCGCCGCGCGCCACATCTTTCAACTGCTGCGGCGAGCGCTCAATCTGCGCCAGATTCTGACGGGAGAGGATCAGCGCCGTCGGGCCGTTATGGCGCTCGATAGCGGCTTTCCACGCCACCGCGGTCTCGACCTGGTCGCACGGACGCCAGGTGCTGAAATTCGGCGTCAGGCGCAGGCTCGCGAGCTGCTCCACCGCCTGGTGGGTCGGGCCATCTTCGCCAAGGCCGATAGAGTCATGGGTATAAACCATGATCTGGCGCGCCTTCATCAGCGCCGCCATACGCGCCGCGTTACGGGCGTATTCGACGAACATCAGGAAGGTGGCGGTGTACGGCACAAAGCCGCCGTGGTGGGCGATACCGTTGGCAATCGCCGTCATGCCGAATTCGCGCACGCCGTAGTGAATGTAGTTACCCGCCGGATCTTCTTTGAGCGAGGTCGAACCGGACCAGATAGTCAGGTTGCTGGGCGCGAGATCCGCCGAGCCGCCAAGCAGCTCCGGCAGTACCGGGCCATAGACGTTAAGCGCGTTCTGGGAAGCTTTACGGGAGGCGATTTTCGCCGGTTCCGCCTGCAGTTTTTCAATGTACTGCTGGGTGGTCTGCTGCCAGTTTTCCGGCATCTCGCCGCCCATACGGCGATTAAACTCGGCCGCCAGCTCCGGGTGCGCCTGCTGGTAGGCGGCGAACTTCTCTTTCCAGCTCGCCTCGGCCTGCTGGCCTTTCGCTTTCGCGTCCCAGCCTTTATAGACCTCGTCCGGAATTTCAAACGGCGGGTAGTTCCAGCCGAGCTGTTTGCGGGTCAGCGCCACTTCTTCTTCGCCGAGCGCCGCGCCGTGCGACTCCTCTTTACCCGCTTTGTTCGGCGAGCCGAAGCCAATCACGGTGCGACAGATAATCAGCGACGGTTTATCGGTGACCTGTTTCGCTTCTTCGATGGCGCGCTTGATGGCCTGCGGATCGTGGCCGTCAATTTCATGCACCACGTGCCAGTGATAGGCTTCGAAGCGTTTGGCGGTGTCGTCGGTAAACCAGCCTTCGGTCTCGCCGTCAATGGAGATGCCGTTGTGATCGTAGAAGCCGATCAGCTTGCCGAGCCCCAGCGTTCCCGCGAGCGAGCAGACCTCATGGGAGATGCCTTCCATCAGGCAGCCGTCGCCCATAAACACATAGGTGTTGTGGTCGACGATCTCATGGCCCGGACGGTTAAACTGCGCCGCCAGGGTTTTCTCGGCAATGGCGAGGCCGACCGCGTTCGCGAGCCCCTGACCGAGCGGCCCGGTGGTGGTTTCCACGCCCGGCGTATAGCCGATCTCCGGGTGGCCCGGCGTTTTCGAGTGCAACTGGCGGAAGTTTTTCAGCTCTTCCATCGGCAGATCGTAGCCTGACAGGTGCAGCAGGCTATAGAGCAGCATCGAGGCGTGGCCGTTGGACAGAATAAAACGGTCACGATCATACCAGGTCGGGTTCGTCGGGTTGTGCTTGAGAAAACCGTTCCACAGCACTTCGGCGATATCGGCCATGCCCATCGGGGCGCCGGGGTGGCCGGATTTGGCTTTTTGTACCGCGTCCATGCTGAGCGCGCGGATGGCGTTGGCTAAAAGCTGATGAGACATATTTCTCTCCATGGCAAAAGTTAAAGTTTGGCGGCAAGCAGATCTTCAAGTGAACGCTGGTCGACCGCAAACTGGCGAATGCCTTCAGCCAGTTTTTCGACCGCCATCGGGTCCTGATTATGTTCCCAGCGGAATTCCGCTTCGGTCATCGGTGCCGGGCGGCTAAAGCCCTGCGAGGCCGGGATAAGCTTACGGTCAACCGGCGCGTCGCTCTCCTGGAGTTCTTTGAGCAGATTCGGGGAGATGGTCAGGCGGTCACAGCCCGCCAGCGCCAGGATCTGCTCGGTGCGGCGGAAGCTCGCGCCCATCACGATGGTCTGGTAGTTATGCTGCTTGTAGTAGTCGTAGATGTTACGCACTGACTTCACGCCCGGATCTTCATCCACGACATACGGGTCCATCGGTTTGCGGGTGTTGTACCAGTCGTAGATACGCCCGACGAACGGCGAAATGAGATAGACGCCCGCTTCGGCGCAGGCGCGCGCCTGGGCAAACGAGAAGAGCAGCGTCAGGTTGCAGTGGATGCCTTCTTTTTCCAGCTCCTCCGCCGCGCGGATGCCTTCCCAGGTCGAGGCGAGCTTGATCAGAATGCGTGATTTATCGATGCCCTGGTCCTGATAAAGCGCTACCAGATGGCGGGCTTTGGCGATGCTTTTTTCTTTATCGAACGACAGACGGGCGTCCACTTCGGTGGAGACGCGCCCCGGAATGCTTTTCAGAATTTCCGCACCCACATTCACTGCCAGTTTGTCGCTGGCCTGCGCCACGATTTCCTTCTGGGTGCTGCCGCGCTTCTTACCGTATGCCAGCGCGTCCTCGAACAGATGCTGGTAGTGCTCAAGGCTTGCGGCCTTCAACAGCAGCGATGGGTTGGTAGTGGCGTCTTCCGGCTGATAGCTGCGAATCGATTCAATATCGCCACTGTCGGCGACTACGGTGGTGAATTGTTTAATACCTTCGAGTTGGTTCATTTTGCTACTCCTTGAAAAGCAAAGATTTTGAGGGGCGCTGTCAATGTCGCCCGCCGGGATCTCATCAGGGACATAACAAAAAAGCATAGCAGACGCACATAGCAATGCTTTCCCGAACCAGCAACATGGCTGCTATAAATTGATAACATCAAGGGGTTGCATGACGCAGAGTTTAACGGTCTTCAAAGTTTGCCCGTCTGTTAAGGGCGATACTGTCGGCCTGGTTAAGCGAACGTGCGACCTGCCGCTTCGTACCCTGCAAAAAGAAAAAGGATCAGCACAATGGATGAACAACTCAAGCAAAGCGCCCTCGATTTTCACGAGTTTCCGGTTCCAGGCAAAATTCAGGTTTCCCCGACCAAACCGCTGGCGACCCAGCGCGACCTCGCGCTCGCCTATTCGCCAGGCGTCGCCGCGCCGTGTCTTGAAATCGCCGCCGACCCGCTGGCCGCCCACAAATACACCGCGCGCGGCAACCTGGTGGCGGTTATCTCCAACGGCACGGCGGTGCTGGGGCTTGGCAATATCGGCGCGCTGGCCGGCAAGCCGGTAATGGAAGGCAAGGGCGTGCTGTTTAAGAAATTCGCAGGCATCGACGTGTTCGATATCGAAATCGACGAGCACGATCCGGATAAAGTCATTGATGTGGTGGCGGCGCTGGAGCCAACCTTCGGCGGCATTAACCTTGAAGATATCAAAGCGCCGGAGTGTTTTTACATCGAGCAAAAGCTGCGCGAGCGCATGAATATTCCGGTGTTCCATGACGATCAGCACGGCACCGCCATTATCTGTACCGCCGCGGTGTTAAACGGCCTGCGCGTGGTGCAGAAAAATATCTCCGACGTGCGGCTGGTGGTCTCGGGCGCGGGCGCGTCCGCCATCGCCTGTATGAACCTGCTGGTGGCGCTCGGTATGCAGAAGCACAACATCGTGGTGTGCGACTCCAAAGGCGTTATCTACAAAGGGCGCGAAGAGAACATGGCGGAAACCAAAGCCGCCTACGCCATTGAAGATAACGGCAAGCGCACGCTCGGCGAGGTCATCGAAGGCGCGGATATTTTCCTCGGCTGCTCGGGCCCGAAAGTCATGACCCAGGAGATGGTCAAAAAGATGGCCGCCTCGCCGCTGATTCTGGCGCTCGCCAACCCGGAGCCGGAAATCATGCCGCCGCTCGCCAAAGAAGTGCGCCCGGACGCGATTATCTGTACCGGCCGCTCGGATTTCCCGAACCAGGTCAACAACGTGCTCTGCTTCCCGTTCATCTTCCGCGGCGCGCTGGACGTGGGCGCGACCGCCATTAACGAAGAGATGAAGCTCGCGGCGGTCCACGCCATCGCCGAGCTGGCGCACGCCGAGCAGAGCGAGGTGGTCGCCTCAGCGTATGAGGACCAGGAACTGTCGTTCGGCCCGGATTACATCATCCCGAAACCGTTCGACCCGCGTCTTATTGTGACCATCGCGCCAGCGGTGGCGAAAGCGGCGATGGACTCCGGCGTGGCGACTCGTCCGATTACGGATTTCGACGCCTATAAAGACAAGCTCACCGAATTTGTCTACAAAACCAACCTGTTTATGAAGCCGGTGTTTAACCAGGCGCGTAAGGATCCCAAACGCGTCGTGCTGACCGAAGGCGAAGAGCCGCGCGTGCTGCACGCCACCCAGGAGCTGATCACGCTGGGGCTCGCGAAGCCGGTGCTGATTGGGCGTCCGGGCGTTATCGAGATGCGCCTGAAAAAACTCGGTCTGCAAATGGAAGCCGGAAAAGATTTCGAGATTGTGAATAACGAATCGGACCCGCGCTACAAAGAGTACTGGAACGAGTACTACGCCATCATGAAGCGTCGCGGCATTACGCAGGAGCAGGCGCAGCGCGCTGTGATCGGCAACAGTACGGTCATCGGGGCCATCATGGTGCATCGCGGTGAGGCGGACGCGATGATCTGCGGCACGATAGGCGATTATCACGAGCATTTCAGCGTGGTTCAGCAGATTTTCGGCTACCGCGACGGCGTGAAGGCCGCGGGCGCGATGAATGCGCTGCTGCTGCCGAGCGGCAACACCTTTATCGCCGATACTTACGTGAACGACGATCCGACCCCGGAACAGCTCGCGGAGATAACGGTGATGGCGGCGGAAACCGTGCGTCGTTTCGGCATCGAGCCGAAAGTGGCGCTGCTGTCGCACTCGAACTTCGGTTCATCGGATTCGCCCGCCGCCAGCAAAATGCGTGAGACGCTGGCCCTGGTGCGCGAGCGCGCGCCGGATCTGATGATCGACGGCGAGATGCACGGCGACGCCGCGCTGGTGGAAAGTATTCGCAACGACCGTATGCCGGACAGCCCGCTGAAAGGGTCGGCGAATATCCTCATTATGCCGAACGTCGAGGCGGCGCGTATCAGTTACAACCTGCTGCGCGTTTCCAGCTCCGAAGGCGTGACCGTCGGGCCGGTGTTGATGGGCGTGGCGAAACCCGTGCATGTGTTAACGCCTATCGCCTCCGTGCGCCGTATCGTGAATATGGTCGCGCTCGCGGTGGTCGAGGCGCAAACCAACCCGCTGTAACCGGTTGATGGCGGGTGGCGCTTCGCTTACCCGCCCTACGGCGCTACGGTGCGATGGCTTTGTCATTCGTAGGGTGGGTAAGCGCAACGCACCCACCGTTTACCAAAGCGCACCCACTCTCCACTTCACCGCCGCCCGAGCGGCACCACCAGCGGCGTTCCGGCCACCGGATCGTCAATAATCATGCAGCGCAGCCCGTAAATCGCCTCGATAAGCGCTGGCGTCACTATCTCCTGCGGCGCGCCTTCCGCCACGATTTTCCCGTCCCGCAGCGCAATCAGGTGACTGGCGTAACGACACGCCTGGTTCAGGTCGTGCAGCACCGCGGCAAGCGTATATCCCTGCTCGCGGTTCAGCGCGCTCAACAGCTCCAGCAAATCAATCTGATGGCTGATATCAAGCCAGGTGGTCGGCTCGTCGAGCAGCAGAATCGACGTCTCCTGCGCCAGCACCATCGCAATCCACGCGCGCTGGCGCTGCCCGCCGGAGAGCGTGTCGACGCTCTGATCGGCAAGCGCCGTCACGCCGGTCGCGGCCATCGCCCGCTGCACCGCGCGCTCGTCCTCGTCCCGCCAGCGGGTAAACAGCGGCTGATGCGGATAGCGCCCGCGCGCCACCAGCTCCTGTACGGTGATATCCCCCGGCGCGCTGGCGTTTTGCGACAGCAGGCCGATGCGTCTTGCCACCTCTTTCGTGGCGAAGCGCTGAATAGCCTCGCCGTCGAGGCGCACCTGCCCGGCGACAGGCTTCATCAGGCGGCTTAACGTGCGCAGCAGCGTCGACTTGCCGCAGCCGTTCGGGCCGATAATCGCGGTGAACTTCCCGTCGGGAATGGCCACATTCAGCCCTTCCGCCACGCGGAAATCGCCATAGCCCAGCGTGAGCGCTTCACCGGTTAAACGCGAGGTTGTGGTCATCTCTTGCGTGACTCCTGTAGCAACAAGGCGATGAGGTAAATCCCGCCCAGACAGACGGTGACGGTCCCTACCGGTAACTGGTAAGGCTTAAAGAGATACTGCGCGCAGAGATCGGCGCCCAGCAGCAGCAGCGCGCCGCACAGCGCCGCCTGGGTGAGCCCGAAGCGCGCGGTACCGCTGACGCGACGGGCGATATGCGGGGCCACCAGCGCGATAAACGAAATCGGCCCGGCCATCGCCGTCGCGCCTGCGGTCAGGATCACGCCGGTCAGCATCAGCAGCAGACGCGAGCGCTCCACCGACACCCCGAGCGCGCAGGCGCTGTCATCACCCATCTCTAAAAGCCGCATTCGGCGTACCAGCAGCGCGCTCGCGAGCAACGCCAGCAGCAACAGCGGGGCGGCGGGGAGGGTTTTCCCCCAGGTGATGCCGTTCAGCGAACCCGCGTTCCAAAGACCCGCTGAGAGCGCCGTCTCAAGCGACGCCTGCAGCAAAAGCCAGATGTTGAACGCCACCAGCATCGCGCGCACGCCGATGCCGATAATAATCAGGCGGAAGGTATCAATGCCGTTGCGCCAGGCGAGCAGCCAGACGATAAACGCGGTCGCCATGCCGCCTGCGACGGCGGAAAACGCGATGGCGGTCTGATGCTGACCTGCCAGCACCATCGCTACCAGCACGCCGCTCCAGGCGCCGGTATTGAAGCCCATCACGTCCGGGCTGCCCAGGGGGTTGCGCATCAGCGACTGGAAAATCGCGCCGCTCACGCCGAGCGCCGCGCCCAGCAGCAGCGCCATCGTCACGCGCGGCAGACGCCATTCGGTCACGATAAGCGAGACGTTGCGCGGCGCGTGACCGCTGAGCGCCTCAACGACCTGCGAAGCGTCGAGCGTCACCGCGCCCTGCGTCAGCGCCCAGACGCCGAGCCCGGCGCACAGGCTTAACGTCAGCAGGCAAAACAACCACAGGCGAGGGGGTACCGGCCTCATAACGCCACCCCGCCGCGCCGCTGGCGCACCAGATAAATCAGCGCGGGCGCGCCGATAAACGCGCTCATCACCGATACCCGCAGCTCGCCCGGCACAATCAGGCGGCCGATGATGTCCGCCAGCAACAGCAGCGAGGGGGTGGCGAGCAACGTCACTGGCAGCGACCAGCGGTGATCTGTGCCCACCAGCCAGCGCGCCAGATGCGGCATCATCAGCCCGATAAAAGCGATGGGGCCGACCACGGCGGTGGCGCTGGCGCACAACAGCGTAATAGCGATAAGCCCGAGCGCCTGCGTGCGCGCCACCCGGCTGCCGAGCGCCGTGGCGGTGTCGCTGCCCATGCTCAGGCTGTTGAGACTGCGGCTTAGCAGCAGCGCGATAATCGTCCCCAGCGCAACGACCGGCGCGATAGCCTTCAGTGTGACCAGCGTGCGGATATCAAGCGAGCCCGCCTGCCAGAAGCGCAGCTGGTCATAAACCACCGGGTTTAACAACGCAATACCGTTCGAGAGCCCTTCCAGCACCGCCGCCAGCGCGACGCCCGCGAGCGTCAGCCGGACCGGGCTCAGCTGGCCGCCGCCCGCGCTGCCGGTAAAGGCCACCACAAGCGTCGCCAGCAGCGCGCCGCACAGCGCCAGCATCAGGATCTCCAGCGGATCGCTCACGCCCCACAGCGCCGCGCCGAGCACAATGGCGAAACTGGCGCCGGAATTCACGCCGAGCAGGCCGGGGTCGGCCAGTGGGTTGCGGGTCAGGGTTTGCATCAGCGCGCCGGCGAGCCCAAGCGACAGCCCTGCGACGAGGCCCGCGAGGGTCCGCGGCAGACGGGCGTCAAGCACGATGGTGCAGTCCGCGCCGCGGCAGGTGCCGGTCAGCGCGTTCATGACGAGAGAAAAGGGCAGGGATTTGGCACCCGCCAGCAGACTGAAGGCGACCATCAGCAGCAGCAATAAAAAGAGACACAGCAGGACAACCATCCTGGTGGAACAGCGAGAGGCCGACATAACGCACACCCTGGAACCGATAATGATAGTTATTATCACTCTTATCTGGCTATGTTAGCATGGCCGTCCCGTTATCCGGCAAGGAAAATTCGCGTTAAGGCCCTGTAATGAACCGACATTCGCTGCTGCTTAATCTCTCGTTATTGAAAACGCATCCCGCTTATCGTGCCGTCTTTCTGGCGCGGTTTATTTCCATTCTCGGCCTCGGCCTGCTCGGCGTGGCGGTGCCGGTACAGATCCAGACGCTCACCGGTTCGACCTTTCAGGTCGGTCTCGCGGTGACGCTCACCGGCGCTGCGATGTTTATCGGGCTGATGACCGGCGGCGTGCTGGCTGACCGCCACGAGCGCAAAAAGCTCATTCTGCTGGCGCGCTCCACCTGCGGCGTCGGGTTTATCGGGCTGTGGGTCAACGCCATGCTGCCCGCGCCGTCGGTGACCGCCATCTATCTGCTCGGACTGTGGGACGGCTTTTTCGGGGCGATCGGCGTGACCGCGCTACTGGCGGCGACGCCCGCCATCGTCGGACGGGAAAATCTGATGCAGGCGGGGGCTATCACCATGCTGACGGTACGGCTCGGGTCGGTGATTTCGCCGCTGCTCGGCGGGATGCTGCTCGCCTGGGGCGGTGTGGCCTGGAACTACGCGCTGGCGGCGCTCGGCACGTTTCTGACGCTCCTGCCTCTGCTTACGCTCCCGGCGCTGCCCGCGCCGCAGATGCAGCGCCAGCACCCGCTGCGCGCGCTGGCGGACGGCCTGCGATTTCTTGTCGCAAGCCCGATCGTCGGCGGCGTGGCGCTCATCGGCGCGCTGCTGACGATGGCGAGCGCGGTGCGCGTGCTTTATCCGGCGCTGGCCAGTCACTGGCAGATGGCGAGCGGTGAAATCGGTGTGCTTTACGCCGCCGTGCCGCTCGGCGCGGCGCTGGGCGCGCTTACCAGCGGCGGGCTGGCGCACTCCCTTCGTCCCGGCCGCACGATGCTTATCGCCTCGGTGCTGGGGCTGGCGGCGGTTGGCGTGTTCAGTCTGATGCCCTGGTGGCCGCTGGCATTTGTCTGCCTGGCGCTGTTCGGCTACCTGAGCGGCATCAGCTCGCTGATTCAATACCAGCTTATTCAGCTTCAGACGCCGGATCACATGCTCGGGCGCATTAACGGACTGTGGACCGCGCAAAACGTCACGGGCGACGCCATCGGCGCGGCGCTGCTGGGCGGCATGGGCGCGCTGCTCTCGCCGGTCAGCTCCGCGAGCGCGGGCGGGCTGGGGCTCGCGGTTATCGCTATCGTATTGACGCTGCTCTTTAGCGAGCTGCGTCGTCTGCGTCAGGCCCCGCCGCCACCGGCGCAGGCGTAACAAAAAGGGGCCAGGCGGCCCCTTTTTTATGCTTTAAACAGCGTCTCAAGCCTCTTCAGCAGCAGGCTGGCGCTGTAGTAGTCGAGACGGAAGGTTTCGGTGCCAAGCGCGTAGACCCGTTTGTGCTGCACTGCCGGAAGATGCGCCAGCAGCGGATCGCGCATTAGCGCCGCCGCGTCGTTATCATCGCCCGCGAACAACAGCAGCGTCTCGCCGTTAAGCCCTGCCGCCAGCGTCTCCCCGCCGAGCTGAATGATATCGTGGCGTTTGCCCATGCTGGTCAGGCCGTGCGCGGCGGGCGGTGGCGCGAGCGTAAAGCCGAGCTGGCCGAGCAGTTTTCCCTGCGCCGAATCTGCGGTCCAGAGATTCGCGCCGTGCGCCGCCGGGTTATAGACCAGCGCGCTCACGGGCTGCGGCGGCAGTGCCATGTGCGTTTTCGCCTGCGCGAGCTGTTTATCAAACTGCGCGATGCGCGCGGCCGCCTGTTTCTCATGGCCGGTGATCTCGCCAAGCTGGGTTAACAATTGCTGCCAGCTTTTGTCGTCGTAATTAATCACAAGCGTCGGGGCGATAGCGGAAAACTGCTCATAGAGCGCCAGCGCGGAATCGCCGCCGGTGGCGCTGACCAGAATGAGATCCGGCATCTGCGCGGCCACGGCTTCGGCGTTCGGCTCGCCGATATACAGCCGTTCTACGTGACGCGCTTTCGCCACTTCTCCCCACTGGCGCAGGAACCCCTGGCCGTCGGCGACGCGGTTGCCCGGCGAGGTGGCGCCGCTCGCCACGACCGGCGCGTCAATCGCCAGCAGCGACCCGGTCAGCGTGACGCTGGTCGAGACAATACGCTGCGGCGCTTTATCAAGCGTCTGCACGCCGCGGCTGTCGGTTATCTGGCGCGGCCAGTCCGCCGCCTGTGAAAGTGAGGAAATTCCTAAAACCAGCAGGCTGGCGGCGAGTATGGCGCGCAGGGAGAAAGTGAACGTCACGACAACATATCCTGTCAGAAGAGTTAATAATGCTTCTCATTTTCACCATTTGTCGACGGGATGCAAGCGACGCCGCCGCCCTGAATTCGCCTCTGCGGTTGACATGCCCGCCATTTCGCCTTAGGTTACGCCTCCAAATACAAATGATAACAATTATCAGTTCTCTTTTTTGGTACAGGAGGAGCGCATGGACACGTCACTGGCCGGGGAGTGCCGCAAGGCTACCGCATCCCTTTCATCTGACAGCTTTTTCTTCATGTCGCCTTATCACAGTTTCACGACCCGCGGCTGTTTCGCGCGGATCGATACGCCAGCCGTAGATGGCGAAGCCCGCCATGGTGTGTTTCAGACCGCGCTGCGCGACGCCTTTGACCGCGCCCGGCGTAGCGGCATTGCGCGCCCGATGGTGGTCGGGGCGATCCCGTTCGACACCCGCCAGCCTTCCGCGCTGTTTATTCCCGAAAGCCGCAGCGACTTCACGCCCGCCGGTTATGCGCTGCCCGAACGCGCCGCCGCGCCGCGCGTGAAAAGCCGTACAGAACTCCCGGAGCAGGAGGCGTTTATGGCGATGGTGGCGCGCGCCGCCGCGCTGACCGACACGCCTGAGGTGAGCAAAATCGTGCTCTCCCGGCTTATCGACCTTACCACCGACACACCGCCGGACAGCCTCGCGTTGCTGGCGCGGCTGGTGGCGCAAAACCCCGCGAGCTTTAACTTCCACGTGCCGCTGCCGGATGGTGGCACGCTGCTTGGCGCGAGCCCGGAACTGCTGCTGCGCAAAGATGGCAATACGTTCAGCTCGCTGCCGCTGGCGGGCTCCGCGCGCCGCCACGCCGACGCGCGTGAGGATAACGCGGCCGGGCAGGCGCTGCTTTGCTCCGCCAAAGACCGGCACGAGCATGAACTGGTGACGCAGGCGATGCGCGACCTCCTCGTGCCGCGCAGCCATCGCCTGGCGATGCCGGGCGCGCCGGAGCTTATCACCACGCCGACGCTCTGGCATCTCGCGACGCCGGTCGAGGGCGAGACGCGCTTTGCGGACGATAACGCGCTGTCGCTCGCCTGCCTGTTGCACCCGACGCCCGCGCTAAGCGGCTTCCCGCACGAGGCGGCGAAAGCGTCTATCGCCGAACTGGAGCCGTTCGATCGCGAGCTGTTCGGCGGCATCGTCGGCTGGTGTGATGCCGAGGGCAACGGCGAGTGGGTGGTGACCATCCGCTGTGCGCGGCTGTGCGGCAATCAGGTCCGGCTGTTCGCGGGCGCGGGCATTGTCCCGGCGTCCGACCCGCTTTCGGAGTGGCGCGAAACCGGCACCAAACTCTCCACCATGCTTCACGTTTTAGGGCTTCACTGAGGGCTGCGCATGACTATTCCTTATACCCGCTGGCCGGATGATTTCGCCGCGCGCTACCGCGCCAAAGGCTACTGGCTCGACCTGCCGCTCACCGATATTGTGAGCCGCCACGCGCAGAGCGCCGCGACCGCGGTTATCGACGGCGAGCGCCGCTTCAGCTATCGCGAACTGGACGCTGCCTCCAAGCGGCTTGCGGGCGCGCTGTCGCGCCGTGGCCTGAAAAACGGCGACACCGCGCTGGTGCAGCTTGGCAACGTGGCGGAGTTTTACATTGTCTTCTTCGCGCTCTTGAAAATCGGCGTCGCGCCGGTCAATGCGCTCTTCAGCCATCAGCGCACCGAGCTTGACGCCTACGCGCGCCAGATTGCGCCCGCGCTGCTCATTGCCGACCGCGAGCACGCGCTCTTTGCCGATGACGCTTACGCCGACGCGCTGGCCGCGAAAACGCCAACGCTGCGCCTGACGCTGCTGCGCGGCGATACCCTGGAGGCGCTTATCGCCGAGCCGCAGGCCGGTTTCACACCCGCGCCATCTGCCGCCGATGAAGTGGCGTTTTTCCAGCTCTCCGGCGGCAGCACCGGCACGCCGAAGCTTATTCCGCGCACGCACAACGACTACTACTACAGCATCCGCCGCAGCACAGAGCTCTGCGCCTTCAGCCGCGAGACGCGCTATCTCTGCGCGCTGCCCGCCGCCCATAACTACCCGTTAAGCTCGCCCGGCGCGCTCGGCGTGTTTTTCGCCGAAGGCTGCGTGGTGCTGGCGCGCGACCCAAGCGCGACGCTCTGCTTCCCGCTGATTGAACAGCACCAGATTAACGTCACCGCGCTGGTGCCGCCCGCCGTCAGCCTCTGGCTGCAGGCCATTCAGGAGTGGGGCACCAATCGCGCGCTGGCGTCGCTTAAGCTCCTGCAGGTCGGTGGCGCGCGGCTCTCCGACACGCTCGCCGCGCGTATTCCGGCGGAGATCGGCTGCCAGCTTCAGCAGGTGTTCGGCATGGCCGAGGGGCTGGTGAACTACACCCGCCTTGACGACCCGGATGCGCGCATTTTCACGACCCAGGGCTGTCCGATGAGCCCGGACGATGAAGTCTGGGTGGCCGATGAAGATGGCAATCCGCTGCCGCGCGGCCAGGTGGGGCGCCTGATGACGCGCGGCCCGTACACCTTCCGGGGCTACTACAACAGCCCGGCGCACAACGCCAGCGCCTTTGACGACAACGGGTTTTACTGCTCCGGCGATCTGATAGCGATTGACGAACACGGCTACATCACCGTTCAGGGCCGCGAGAAAGATCAGATCAACCGCGGCGGCGAGAAGATCGCCGCCGAAGAGATAGAAAACCTGCTGCTTGGACATGAGGCCATCGTCCACGCGGGGCTGGTCTCGATGGAAGACAGCCTGCTCGGCGAGAAGAGCTGCGCCTATATCGTCACTAACCGGGCTGTTAAAGCGGTGGAGATCCGCCGTTATCTGCGCGAGCTGGGCGTCGCCGATTTCAAACTGCCGGACCGCGTGGAGCGCGTCGATGCGCTGCCGCTCACGCCAGTCGGCAAAGTGGATAAAAAACAACTGCGTCTCTGGCTGGCGGCGCGCCAGTCTGCAACCGAGTAAGGAAAGAAAATGGCTATCCCTAAACTGAACGCCTATGCGCTGCCGGGCGCAGCGGATCTCCCGCAAAACAAAGTCAGCTGGGCCTTTGAGCCGCAGCGCGCGGCGCTGCTTATCCACGACATGCAGGAGTATTTCCTTAATTTCTGGGGCGAGAACTGCCCGATGATTGAACAGGTGGTGGCGAATATCGCCGCGCTGCGCCAGTACTGCAAAGCGCAGGGCATTCCGGTGTATTACACCGCGCAGCCGAATCAGCAGAGCGACGCCGACCGCGCGCTCTTAAACGACATGTGGGGGCCGGGGCTTAATAACCATCCCGATAAACAAAAAGTGGTGGCGGCGCTCGCGCCAGATGCCGACGACACGGTGCTGGTGAAGTGGCGTTACAGCGCCTTTCATCGCTCACCGCTGGAGCAGGCGCTGAAAGAGATGGGCCGCGACCAGCTGATCATTTGCGGCGTCTACGCGCATATTGGCTGCATGATCACCGCCACCGACGCTTTTATGCGCGATATCAAGCCGTTTATGGTGGCCGACGCGCTGGCCGATTTTAGCCGTGAAGAGCATCTGATGGCGCTGACGTATGTCGCGGGCCGCGCCGGGCGCGTGGTGATGACCGCCGACCTGTTGCCCGACGCTGAGCCTGACGTGCCGGACAGCAAAGCGGCGCTGCGTGCGCGGGTATTGCCGCTGCTGGATGAGTCCGACGAGCCGGAAGATGACGAGAACCTCATCGATTACGGGCTCGATTCCGTGCGCATGATGGCGCTCGCGGCGCGCTGGCGCAAAGTGCATGGCGATATCGACTTCGTGATGCTGGCGAAAAACCCGACCATCGACGCCTGGTGGGCGCTGCTTTCCAGGGAGCCGCAGGCATGACGCTGGATTTCAGCGGCCAGACGGTCTGGGTCACGGGCGCGGGCAAAGGCATCGGCTACGCCACCGCGCGGGCGTTTGCGCAGGCCGGTGCGACGGTGACCGGCTTCGACCTCGCGTTCCCGCATGCCGATTATCCGTTCGCCTGTGAGACGCTCGACGTGGCGGATGCCGCCGGAGTGGCGGCGGTCTGTCAGCGTTTGCTGCGGGACGACGCACGCCTCGACGTGCTGGTGAACGCGGCGGGCATTCTGCGCATGGGGGCCACGGACGCGCTCGCGCTGGACGACTGGCAGCAGACGCTCGCGGTGAACGTCGGCGGCGCGTTTAATTTTTTCCAGCAGACGATGGCAACATTCCGCGCGCAGAAGCGTGGGGCTATCGTGACGGTCGCCTCGGACGCCGCGCACACGCCGCGTATCGGGATGTCGGCGTATGGCGCGTCGAAGGCGGCGCTCAAGAGCCTGGCGCTGACCGTGGGGCTGGAGCTGGCGTCCTGCGGGGTGCGCTGCAATCTGGTGTCGCCGGGCTCGACCGATACCGATATGCAACGCACGTTATGGCACAGTGACGATGCCGAACAGCAGCGCATTCGCGGGTTCGCGGAGCAGTTTAAGCTCGGTATTCCGCTTGGAAAAATCGCGCAGCCGCAGGAGGTGGCGAACACGATTTTGTTCCTGGCCTCCGATCTGGCCAGCCACATTACGCTGCAGGATCTCGTTATCGACGGCGGCTCAACGCTTGGGGCATAAATGATCTGGAAACGTCACATGACGCTTGAGGCGCTCAACGCGACCAGCGTCGGCACGCTAGTGGAGCATCTCGGCATTATCTATACCCGCATCGGCGACGATTTGCTGGAGGCGACCATGCCAGTGGATACCCGCACCCATCAGCCGTTCGGTCTGTTGCACGGCGGGGCCTCGGCGGCACTCGCTGAAACGCTCGGCTCGATGGCGGGTTACCTCACCACCCGCGACGGGCAGTGCGTGGTGGGCACCGAGGTCAGCGCGTCGCATCACCGTGCGGTATCGCAGGGCCAGGTGCGCGGCGTCTGCCAGCCGCTGCATCTCGGGCGACAAAGCCAGTGCTGGGAAATCGTAATTTTCGACGAGCAAGGACGGCGCTGCTGCACCAGCCGGTTGAGCACGGCAATTCTGGGATAGCACTCATTGTCGGGTTTGTCGGTTCTGTTGATGTTGTAGGGTGGGTGCGCTTCGCTTACCCACCCTACGAAAATAACACCTTCCCCCCAACCTTCAGCACTGAGCGCGGATGCGAGGGGGTTATTGCGGCTTCGCTTACCCGCCCTACGGTTACGCGGGTTTTATAAGGCGTTTGCGATCCGCTTAACCGCCCCCGCGGCGTAACACCCCGCGCATCATTATCCCGTGATCCCGCTAACAGACTGGCGTAAATCCTGGCGGCTGGCGCGCGTTTCTCTGCACCCTACATTGTTAAATTCTTTTTAGTGATATAGAAACAAAATGTAACACCTCTGTTTCACTCATTGTTTCACTGAATGGATAACTATTATGACGAACTCAGGGAAATACCTTATCTGGGCGGGGCTCTCCGTGTTGGGTGCCTTCGCGCTGGGCTACATCGCGCTTAACCGCGGCGAGCAGATCAACGCGCTGTGGATAGTTGTCGCCGCCGTCTGTATTTATCTCATCGCTTACCGGTTCTATGGCCTGTTTATCGCGAAAAAGGTGCTCGCCGTCGACGGGACGCGCATGACGCCCGCGGTGCGCCATAACGACGGGCTCGACTACGTGCCTACCGATAAAAAAGTGCTGTTCGGTCACCATTTTGCGGCAATCGCGGGCGCCGGGCCGCTGGTAGGGCCGGTGCTGGCGGCGCAAATGGGCTATCTGCCCGGTATGATCTGGATCCTCGCGGGCGTGGTGCTGGCCGGTGCGGTGCAGGATTTTATGGTGCTGTTTGTCTCCACCCGTCGCGACGGGCGCTCGCTCGGCGAACTGGTAAAAGAGGAGATGGGCAACACGGCGGGCGTCATCGCGCTCGTCGCCTGCTTTATGATAATGATCATCATCCTGGCGGTGCTGGCGATGATCGTCGTGAAAGCGCTGACCCACAGCCCCTGGGGCACCTACACCGTCGCTTTTACCATTCCGCTCGCCCTTTTTATGGGCATCTATATTCGCTATCTGCGGCCAGGACGCATCGGCGAGGTCTCGGTCATTGGCCTCGTGATGCTGGTCTTTGCGATTATCTCCGGCGGCTGGGTGGCCGAAAGCGAAACCTGGGCGCCGTGGTTTGACTTCACGGGCGTACAGCTGACCTGGATGCTGGTGGGCTACGGCTTTGTGGCGGCGGTGCTGCCGGTCTGGCTGCTGCTGGCCCCGCGCGACTACCTCTCTACCTTCCTGAAAATCGGCACGATTGTCGGTCTCGCCATCGGCATTCTGATCATGCGCCCGACGCTGACCATGCCCGCGATGACCAAATTTATCGACGGCACCGGCCCGGTCTGGACCGGCAACCTGTTCCCGTTCCTGTTTATTACTATCGCGTGCGGCGCGGTATCAGGCTTCCACGCGCTGATTGCCTCCGGCACCACGCCAAAAATGCTGGCCAATGAAAATCAGGCCTGTTTTATCGGTTACGGCGGGATGCTGATGGAGTCGTTTGTGGCGATCATGGCGCTGGTGTCGGCCTGCGTGATTGACCCCGGCGTCTATTTCGCGATGAACAGCCCGATGGCGGTGCTGGCGCCTGCCGGTACGGCGGATGTGGTCGCCTCCGCCGCGCAGGTAGTCAGCGGCTGGGGCTTCCAGATAACGCCGCAGACCCTGAGCCAGATAGCGAATGAGGTCGGCGAGCAGACGATTATTTCGCGGGCGGGCGGCGCGCCGACGCTCGCGGTGGGCATGGCCTACATTCTCCACGGTGCGCTTGGCGGCCTGATGGACGTATCATTCTGGTATCACTTCGCTATCCTGTTCGAGGCGCTGTTTATCCTGACGGCGGTCGATGCCGGTACCCGCGCCGCGCGCTTTATGCTCCAGGATTTGCTGGGCGTAATCTCGCCTGGGCTTAAGCGTACCGACTCACTGCCCGCGAACCTGCTGGCGACGGCGCTATGCGTGCTGGCGTGGGGGTATTTCCTGCATCAGGGCGTGGTGGATCCGCTTGGCGGCATCAATACGCTGTGGCCGCTGTTCGGTATCGCCAACCAGATGCTCGCGGGCATGGCCCTGATGCTCTGCGCCGTAGTGCTGTTTAAAATGAAACGCCAGCGCTACGCGTGGGTGGCGCTGGTGCCGACTGCGTGGCTGCTGATTTGTACGCTGACGGCGGGCTGGCAGAAGGCGTTCAGCCCGGATAATAAAGTGGGCTTTCTGGCTATCGCTAATAAGTTTCAGGCGATCCTGGACAGCGGCACCCTTCCGGCGCAGTACACCGAGGCGCAGTTAAGCCAGCTGGTGTTTAATAACCGTCTCGACGCGGGCCTGACCATTTTCTTTATGGTCGTGGTGGTGGTGCTGGCGCTGTTTTCCATCAAAACCGCGCTGGCGGCGTTGAAGCACGATAAACCGACCGCCAGCGAAACGCCGTATGAGCCAATGCCTGCCGGTACGGAGCAGGTCGTCACGCAGGCGAAAAACGCGCATTGAGTGAGGTTGTCAGGTCTGGTGAATAACGGAAAGGTGGGTGCGCTGCGCTTACCCACCCTACGTGCGGTAATGCCATGTTTGTCATTGTAGGGCGGGTAAGCGAAGCGCACCCGCCGTCCAGCACCAGACCACAATGAAACACATCGGCTCTCTCTCCCCGCCGGGAGAAGGGGCAATGGATAAGGATAAAAAATGTTCGATACCCTTGCTAAAGCCGGGAAATACCTCGGCCAGGCCGCGAAGATGATGATCGGCGTGCCGGATTACGACAACTACGTTGAACACATGCGCGTTAATCACCCGGACCAGACGCCGATGACCTACGAAGAATTCTTCCGCGAACGCCAGGACGCCCGTTACGGTGCGAAGGGCGGCGCGAAATGCTGCTAAGCGCCCCTCAACGGTATTGCACGAGTTGTTCCGGCTGGCAGCCATAAAGCGCCGCCAGCTTTTCGCGGGTGCGTTTTTGCGGGCGCGAGTCAGGGGATTCGAGCTGAGACACGGCAGACTGACTGATGCCGAGTTTTTCAGCCACCTCCTGCTGCGACAGCCCGCGCCAGATACGCCACGCGGCCTGTAAACTCACGTTCTGCTCAACGCTAATACCCACCACCTCATGCGGCAGCGTGACGTCATCGTCGCTGTCGGCTTCATACGGCAATGACGCCAGCGCCTCGTCATCTTCGAGCTGCGCCAGCATTGAGAGGTAAAGTTCATAGGGGATAACCGCATATTCGGGGTTGCCCTGTTTATCATGAATAATTTGTGCATTGAGCATATCGATACCCCCATTAATTAAGGTAAGTGGTTGTGGTTCTGCGTTTAACGTCCAGAATGAGGCAGATAACCGGAACGCCCGCCACGCGCTCGTAAATCACCCGATAATTCCCCACCCGCAGCCGGTAGCGTGGCTTCAGCCCCGCCAGCTTTACGATATCCAGCCTGGCGTCTTCGGTGGCGAGCGCGGCGACTTTCTTACAGAGCATGAGCCTGTCGCTTTCCGGTACGGCGCCCAGTTGTTTGTACGCCCGCTTTGTCCATCTGATGTCCATTCAGTTCCCTCACTCTATCCATTTTCATTATATAAGTAAAATATAAGATTATAAGCTTTTATCTGAAAGTGATTTGCTTATATGGGGTACGCTAAACGGGGAACGGACAGGGGAAAAGCGGCAGCGGAAGGTTTCTCGTGACGTCTCGCAAAAACGCCTTCCGGGGGGAAGGCGTTGTGTATTCAGGCGGTCTGGGGCTTTGGCTCTTCGAGCCGCTGGCGTTTACGCAGCGACGGAAACAGGCGCATCCACAGGCCCACCACGACGAGCGTGCCGATGCCGCCGATAGCTGCCGCAGGCACGGTGCCGAGCAGGGCCGCCAGCATGCCGGACTCAAACTCGCCGAGCTGGTTCGAGGTGTTGATAAAAATCGAGTTCACGGCATTCACGCGGCCCAGCATCTCGTTCGGCGTGTCGAGCTGAACCAGCGCGCCGCGGATAACCATGCTCACCATATCAAACCCGCCTGTCGCGAAGAGCGCGATGAGCGACAGCCAGAGGTTGCTGGAGAGCGCAAACACCAGCGTCGCCACGCCAAAACCGGCCACCGAAAGAAACATAATCATCCCGACGTTTTTCTCAAGCGATCGGCGGCTTAACCAGAACCCAACCAGCAGCGCGCCGACCGCAGGCGCGGCCCGCAGCAGCCCGAGCCCCCACGGCCCGGTGTGGAGAATATCGTGCGCGTAAATCGGCAGCAGCGCGGTGGCCCCACCCAGCAGTACCGCAAAGAGATCGAGCGAAATCACGCCCAGCACGTCCGGGCGCTCGCGAATAAACTTCACGCCCGCGAAGAGCGTGGCGAGGCTCGCCGGCTGGCGCGTCGGGGGGGCCTGCTCATACCGCAGGCGGCTGACCATCACGACCGAAATCAGGTACAGCACGGCGGTGAGCGCGTACACCACCTGCGCGCCGAAGACATACAGCAGGCCGCCGAGCGCCGGGCCCATGATCATCGCCGCCTGGCTTGAGACCGCGCTTGCCGCCGTGGCGCGCGCCAGCAATGCGGGCGGCACCAGCGCCGGGAGCATCGACTGCAGCGACGGCGCCTCCATCACTTTGGCGACGGAGATAATAAAAATCAGTCCGAGGATAATTTTTACATCAGCGAGGTGCGCGACGGTCGCGGCGGCCAGCGCGCCGATGGCGAGCCACTCCACCAACTGACCAATCAAAACCACCCGACGGCGGTCGCGCTGGTCGGCGATATGCCCGGCCCAGAGCGCCAGCGTCACCGACGGCAGAAACTGCACCAGGCCTATCAGGCCGAGATAAAACGCGCTGTGGGTGAGGGCGTAAATCTGCCAGCCCACCACGA
Source organism: Cronobacter dublinensis subsp. dublinensis LMG 23823 (assembly GCF_001277235.1). Taxonomy (NCBI): domain Bacteria; kingdom Pseudomonadati; phylum Pseudomonadota; class Gammaproteobacteria; order Enterobacterales; family Enterobacteriaceae; genus Cronobacter; species Cronobacter dublinensis. The sequence continues at coordinate 3,222,700 of NZ_CP012266.1, read as the reverse complement.
TAGACAACATCTGGAAACCGAAGCCGGAGCAGGTGCGCGCCAGCCAGAAGGCGACGAACGAGCGATGCGCCAGCAGGGACGCGTCGCCGTCAGAGTGTACAGAAGCCATAAACCATCCCATTAACCCATGAAAAGCGGCGGCGCGAGTCATGTTTTATCGCCGCCAGGCAAGGTTTTAAGCCTACAGGGATTTCACATTAAGTGGCATCGCACCCTGTGCGATTTGCTTAGCGGGCGAAGGTTTCGACCTTTTCAAAGGCCGCACGCAGGACGGCGGGCGTCAGCGTCACCGGCAGGTAGTGAATGGATTCCACCGGGCGCAGGGTGTGAGCGATAACGCGCTCCAGCGCGTCGGCGTTGTGAATATCCACCTCCAGTTCGGCAAGCGTGGTGGGCAGATTAAAGCGCTGGTAAGCGCTAACCAGCTGCGCCAGCACGTCGTCCTGGCCGAGCAGGGCACTCTGCACCAGAATGCCGTACGCCACTTTAGTGCCGTGCAGGTATTTTTCGGTCTGCGGCAGTACCGTCAGGCCGTTATGCACCGCGTGCGCCGCCGCGACGCGCGTATAGCGCTCGCCAAGACCGCCCACCATGCCGCCGCCCGCAATAATGGCGTCGACCACGTCACGGAAATCTTGCGTCAGCGCGCCGCGTTTTTGACTGTCGAGCGCCGCCTCGCTCTGCGCAAGCAGCACGTCGCGAATGGCAAGCGCCGCGTTAAGGCCGAGCCGCACGGTGAGCGGCAGGTTGTCAGGCGCAGGAGCCAGCACGACCGCCTCATACCATTTGGCGAGCGTATCGCCGATGCCCGCCAGCAGATACTCCGCGGGCGCGCGCAGGATTATCTCGGGCTCCACCAGCACCAGATGGTTGGCGTCATCGAAAATCTCAAAATGCAGCGCCTGACCGGCGTCGTTATACCAGACGGAGAGCGGCGTCCAGGCCGCGCAGGTGGCGGCGATGGTCGGAATGGCGACCACCGGCAGGCCGAGACGGCGCGCCAGCGCTTTAGCCGTATCAAGCAGCGCGCCGCCGCCCACGCCAATCACCACGGCGCGATCGTCGCCCGCCTGCGCCGCCAGCGTGCTGACGTCGCGCTCGCTGCAATGCCCGCGAAACAGGATGTGTCGCGCGCCGGGCGCGTCGAACGCCTCCGGCAGGAAAGGGCGCGCGGCGGCGATGGCCCGCTCGCCATACACCCATACCGCGCGGGAGAGCTGCGCCGGGGTGTAGAGATCGCGCAGACGCGCCAGCGCGCCCGGATGAGAGTAGTAATTCGCAGGTCCTGGAACCACGCGGATATCGGTATCGCTCATGAGTGTCGTCCTTTTAGTGTTTATCCCATCCTGCCACAGAAAGCCGTCCGGACGTCTGATTATCCGCACTGCGGCGCATGCAATATTTTCATGTTGGCGCTAAACGCAGCGGTAAGCTGAAAAATATTAATGTTACGTCCAGACATCTGGACGGCTAATAATTTTTTGCTTTATCTTATGCCGATTCATTCATTGCCAGCGAATATATCCGCGTGAATGATTGCGTTTAATGATTATTCATTCCTGTGGAGATGGTCGGCTATGTCCCTGAACCCGCGTCTTGAGATGCGCGCGATATCCCTGGCCTTTAGCGGCTTCCCGGCGCTCACGCAGGTGGATTTCACCCTGCGCGCGGGCTCCGTACACGCGCTGACTGGCGCCAACGGCGCCGGAAAGTCGACGCTGATGGCGGTGCTCTCCGGTATCTGGGATCACTACCAGGGCCAGATCCTGCTTGACGGCGCGCCTGTCAGCCTTCGCTCGCCGCGCGACGCTAAAGCGCTCGGCATTCATCTGGTGCAGCAGGAAGTGGATGCCGCGCTGGTGCCGGGGCTGAGCATCGCGGAAAACATCATGCTTGATGCCCTGAGCGAAGGCGGCCTGCGCTATCGCTGGGGCGAAACGCGCCGCCGGGCACGCGCCGCGCTGGCGCAGCTCGACATCGCGCTGGACGTAAACCGCCGTATCGACAGCTGCACGCTGGCTGAAAAACAGCATGTGCTGCTGGCGCGGGCGCTCTCTCACCACTGCCGTTACCTGATCCTCGACGAACCCACCGCGCCGCTCGACCAGCACGAGAGCGAGCGTCTTTTCGCGGTCGTGCGCCGTCTGCAGGCGCAGGGCATGGGCGTGGTGTTTATCTCACATCGCATTCATGAGCTGAAAGCCATCTGCGACACCCTGACGGTGCTGCGCGACGGCAGGCTGATTGAGAGCGGGCCGATGGCGGCGCTCTCTGGCGAGCAGATCGTCGAGAAGATGCTGGGCCACGCGCTCGACACGCTCTATCCGCCGCGCCGTCCTGCGCCTTGCGATGACGTCCTGCTGGCGGTTGACGGACTGCATGACGACACGCTGCTGCACGATATTTCGCTGCGCCTGCATAAAGGCGAGATCCTCGGCATCGCCGGGCTGGCGGGCGCCGGGAAAACCGAGCTGTGCAAGGCGCTGTTTGGCGCGAGCAAAAGCACGCTGCGTCAGGGAGAGCTGGCGGGGCGTCCGTGGCGACCCACCGATCCTGCGGATTCCGTGGCGCGCGGGCTGGCGCTGGTGCCGGAAGAGCGGCGTAAAGAGGGCATTTTCATCGACGAGCCGATCGCCATGAATCTCGCCGCCAGCGCCGACGGCAGCTTTACCCGCTGGGGGCTGTTTGGTCGCCGCGATGCCTGGCGCTGGGCGCAGGAGGTTATCCAGCGTCTCGGTATTCGCGCCAGCGGGCCGGGGCAGCCGCTTCGCAGGCTTTCCGGCGGCAATCAGCAGAAAGTCGCCATCGGCAAATGGCTGCGCGGCGATAACGACGTGCTGATTTTCGACGAGCCCACCAAAGGCGTGGACGTGAAAGCCAAAACCGATCTGTTCAACCTGATTGACGGCCTTGCCCGCGAGGGCAAAGGCATTATTTACGCCTCCGGCGAATTCGCCGAGCTGGTGGGCCTGTGCGACCGCATCTGCGTGCTGTGGGACGGGCGCATCGTCGCGGAGCTGGAGGGCCGCGAGGCCAGCGAAGAAACCTTATTACTCTATTCCACCGGAGGAACCCCCGCGTGAGCAAGGCCGCAACCCTGAAGAGCACGCCGTCGGCGCGCCACCAGCTGTTTGAATTTTTCTATAAGTGGGGAATGTTGCTGACCGTCGTGGCGCTGGTCGCGCTGTTTGGCATCGCGTCGGACAACTTTCTCGATCCGTTTAACATCATCAACATTTTGCGCTCTATCGCCATCGTCACGGTAATCGCCATCGGCGTGTCGGTGTCGCTCACCATCGGCGGGTTCGATCTCTCGGTGGGTTCGACGGCGTCGCTCGCCAACGCGCTGGTGATTTCGCTGTTCGTCTGGCACGGCGTAGGCACAACGGAGGCGATTGTCATTACGCTTGCGCTCTGCACGCTGGTCGGGCTGTTTAACGCGTTTCTTATCGTGGTGCTGAAAATCCCGGACATGCTCGCCACGCTCGCCAGCCTGTTTGTTATCCAGGGCGTCGCGATGACTTACAGCTACGGCGGCTCTATCACGCAAAACATGGTGCTGCCGAGCGGCGACATGGCGGAAGGCGTGATCCCTGACACGTTCAGCCTGCTGGGCCAGGTGCCGGTTATCGTGATCGTGATGCTGGTGGTGACGGTGGTAGCGCAGCTCGCGCTATCGCTCACCACCCACGGTCGGCGTATGTACGCCATCGGCGGCAACCCGGAGGCGGCGCGCCTCTCCGGTATCCGCATCACGCGCTATAAAGTGGCCGCATATGTGATTGCCTCGCTGCTGGCGGGCCTCGGCGGCATCCTGCTTGCCTCGCGCATCGGCTCGTCGCAGGTGAATGCGGGCAGCGGCTACCTGATGGACGCCGTCGCGGCGGCCTGGATTGGGTTTTCGCTGGCGGGCTCCGGCAAGCCGAACGCGCTCGGCACGCTGGTGGGGGCGGTTATCCTCGGCGTGCTCTCCAACGGGCTGGTGATGCTCTCGGTGCCGTACTACGCAATGGACATTATCAAAGGGCTGGTGCTCGCTGGGGCGCTTGCCATCACTTATATCCAGCGACGTTAATCACAGACAGGGAAATAACAGAATGAAAAAACTGACGCTCTCTTTACTGGCGCTGGGCCTGCTCTGCGCCCTGCCGGGCCACGCGGCCACGCCTGCCCCGGTGCCGGACGCCATCGCAAACCACAACGGGCCGGTGCGCATCGCCGTTATCCGCAACCTCGGCTCGGATGACAACACCACGCAGTTTGTGGCGGGCGCGGTCCAGGAAGGCAAAAAGCTCGGCTTTAAGGTCAGTACCTTTTTAAGCAACGGCGACGACGCGAAATTCCAGGATTTCGTGAATCAGGCCATCAGCCAGAAATATGACGGCATTATTCTCTCCCAGGGCCGCGACCCGTACGCCACCGAACTGGTGAAGCGTATCGTTGACGCCGGTATTAAAGTCTCGGTGTTTGATACCGCCGTGAAGGGCGACATTCCGGGCGTCACCGTCACGCAGCAGGACGACGCGTCGCTCACGCAGCTTTCCGCAGGCCAGCTGGTGAAGGATTTCAACGGCAAGGCGAACATCATCAAACTGTGGGTCGCGGGCTTCCCGCCGATGGAGCGTCGCCAGGCGGCCTTCCAGGAGATCCTCAAGCAGAACCCCGGTATTAAAGAGCTGGAGTCTATCGGCGCGGTCTCGTCCGACGTGCAGGGCGACACCGCCAATAAAGTGGGCGCGGTGCTGGCGAAATACCCGAAAGGCAAAATTGACGCCATCTGGGGCACCTGGGATGCCTTCAGCCAGGGCGCGTATAAGGCGCTGAAAGAGAATGGCCGCACCGAGATAAAACTCTACAGCATCGATATCTCCAACCAGGATTTGCAGCTGATGCGCGAGGCTGGCAGCCCGTGGAAGGTGAGCGTGGCGGTGGATCCAAAGCTGATTGGCGCGACCAACGTGCGGCTTATCGCCAATAAGCTTGGGGGCGAGCCGACGCCTGCGACCTATGACTTCAAAGCGGCCGCCATTCCGCAGGCTGTGCTGGCAAGCCAGACCGGGCCGGTGAACGTGGCGGCGCTTGGCAAACTCATTCCGGGCTGGGGCCAGACGGAAGATTTCATCGCGCCGTGGTTTGCGACGCTTGAAGCGAAGTCAAAATAATCCCAAAGGCGCTGCGCTTGCCGGGTCTACGGTGCTGTAGGCCGGATAAGGCGTAGCAGTATCTGGCGTAAGGAGTTCAGGGTGACGCATTTACCGACCCCAGACTACAGCCGCAATATGCGGCTGATTGGCCACAGCGATCAGGGCGGTCGGCCGGACGGCGTGCAGCTGATGGTGCATCGCGGTTTCGCGTATATCGGCCATATGGTGTCGCAGGGGGTTTCGATTGTCGACGTGCGTGACCCGGCGCGCCCGAAAGCGGCAGGTTTTGTGCCCGCGCCGCCGGGCACCTGGAACGTGCATTTACAGGCGCATGACGATCTGCTGCTGGTTATCAACGCCCGCGACCTGTTCGCCGACGCGCGCTTTGCTGATGAGACGGTGTACTACACCCGCTCGGTGGGCGAGACGGTGCGCGATGTGGCGGATAAAGGCTGGAGCGCGGGGCTTCGGGTGTTTGATATCTCAATGCCCGATAAGCCGCGTGAAATCGGCTTTCTGTCGCTAAACGGTATCGGCATTCACCGCATCTGGTATGTGGGCGGGCGCTGGGCGTATGTCTCGGCGCTGATCGACGGCTTTCGCGATTATATTTTCCTGACCATCGATCTCGCCGACCCGCGCAAGCCCGAAGTGGCGGGGCGCTGGTGGCTGCCCGGCATGAACGAGGCGGCAGGCGAGCAGCCCACGTGGCCGGAAGGTAAACGCTATGCGCTGCACCACGCGATTATCGCGGGCGATACGGCGTATGGCAGCTGGCGCGACGGCGGGCTGACGCTACTGGATGTGAAAGACCGCCGCGAACCAAAGCTTATCGCGCACCGCAACTGGAGCCCGCCGTTTGGCGGCGGCACCCACACGGCGCTGCCGTTGCCGGACCGCTCCCTGCTGGTGGTGCTGGATGAAGCGGTGCTGGATAACCAGCAGGATGGCGAAAAGCTTATCTGGCTGTTTGATATTCGCGAGCCGTCGAACCCGGTGAGCATTTCGACATTCCCTCCGCCGGATGAAACGGATTACGTCGCGAAAGGCGCGCATTTCGGCCCGCATAACCTGCACGAGAACCGCCCAGGCAGTTTTGTGAGTTCGACGCTGATCTTCGCGACGTACCAGAACGCGGGTGTACGCGCTTACGATATCTCCAACCCGTATCGCCCGGTGGAGACCGGCGCGCTGGTGCCCGCCGCGCCTGCGAAGATGATGGATACGCGCCCCGGTCGCCCGCGGGTTATCCAGTCTTGCGACGTGTTTGTGGATGCGCAGGGGATCATTTACAGCACCGATTACAACGGCGGGTTGTCGGTGATTGAGTATCTGGGGTAGGGGTAAGTGAGTGGAATGGCGGGTGCGCTGCGCTTACCCGCCCTGCAAACCCAACGTTGACCTTATCCCTTGTAGGGTGGGTAAGCGAAGCGCACCCACCACTGGCAATGCGTTAACCGTACTGCCGCACGCGGGCGATGAGCTCGTCGGCGCTCTCAATACGCGGGGCGAGCAGGATAAGCGCCTTGCCGAGCCCGATGGCGTGACGCAGGCATGAATGCTGCATCTCTGCATCACGAATGGTGTCGATATCTGCCACGTGTGAAAGCCCGACGCTGCGGCGAATCAACTCGGTGCCGGCAAAACCGATAGCGTCCGCCCAGACTTTCTGTAAAAACGCACTGGCGTAACCGGGCTCGGCCAGCGCTGCGTCGCGGGTTTTCTCGCGCGCCAGCGCCTGGAAACGTTCGGCGAAGGTGTGCCACAGCGCGGCGATATCAATAAGGCGCTGCTCGCGCGCGGCGGCGGCTTCGCGGATGCCGAGCTGGCCGGGCGCGCCGCAGTAGTTCAGCAGCAGATTGCCGATGGCTGTCCCGACGTCAAAGCCCACCGGGCCGAAATAACCGAACTCCGCGTCAATCGCCTTCAGACTGCCGTCGGCGACGAAAATCGAACCGCTGTGAATATCGCCGTGCAGCAACGCCTCGGCGTGAGAGAAAAAGCGGTGCTTGAGCGCGGCGACGGCGCATTTCAGCGCCGCGTCGTCACGCAGCGCGGCGGCTTCGGGCTCAAGCTCTGCCGGGTAGTTATTGCGCTCATGAATCTGATACGGATCGTTGAAGAAAAGATCTTCGGTGATTTCACACATCTCCGGGTTAATAAAGCGCGCCACTTCGGCCTTTTTCGCATGCGGGTGCAGATAGAAATCGCTGGTGTGGAACAGCGTCTGCGCCAGGTATTCGCCGAGCTGCTGTGCGGCCTGCGGATAGTGCGCGCCCCGGATAAGCTCGCCGCGCCAGATGCGGTGATCGGAGAGATCTTCCATCACCATCACGGCAAGCGCCGGATCGTAATGGTGAATTTTGACGGTATGTTGCGGGCAGTGCTGGTAGTGCGTCACCAGCGTCTGCGCTTCGAGACGCGCGCGGTCAAGCGTCAGCGGCCAGGATTCGCCCACGCAACGCACATAGGGCAGGGCCTGTTTAACGATAACCCGGCTGACGCCCTGCTTATCAAAGATTTTAAACACCAGATTGAGATTGCCGTCGCCGACCTCCTGCGCGCTGACCAGTTCGTCGGGCGCGCTGAGTCCGCCAAATTGTTGCGCATAAGCCACCGCATCGCTGGCCGTAAAGGTTCGGTATTGCGACATTGCTGATATCCTCATTCAATCTGGTTATAAGGCCGTACAGACGTCTATACATCTGGATTTCATCCTGACACAATAGAACACAATAACGCAACAGGGATTTAACGCATGCAGACACTTCAGACAACCAGCCTGCGGGTGGTGGATAACACACTCTGGATCCTCGACCAGCAGGCGCTGCCGCAGCAGAAAAACTGGCTGCCCGCCGATACTGTCGACGCGCTGATCGGTCATATTCACGCCTTAAGGGTGCGCGGCGCGCCGCTGATTGGCCTGTCGGCGAGCCTGCTGCTGGCGCTGCTGGCGGAACACGGTATGACGCGCGACGCGCTCGGCCAGGCGCTGGAGGTGCTGCGCGCGGCGCGCCCGACGGCGGTAAACCTGATGAACAATCTCGACCGTATGAAACAGGCGCTCGCGCAGCCGGATTACGCGACGGCGCTGGGCGCGGAGGCGCTGCGCCTGGTACAGGAAGATCGCGAACTGTGCGAGCGTATCGCGCGGGCCGGAAGCGCGCTGGTGACGCCCGGCAGTCGTCTGCTGACCCACTGTAATACCGGCGGGCTTGCGACGGCGGGCGTCGGTACGGCGCTCGGCGTGATTGCGCGCGCGCATGAAGAGGGCAACGTGGCGAACGTCTGGGTGGATGAAACCCGACCCCTGTTGCAGGGCGGGCGCTTAACCGCCTGGGAGCTTGGCGAGCTTGGCGTGCCGTATCAGCTCATCACCGATTCGATGGCCGCAAGCCTGATGGCGCAGGGGCTGGTAGATGCCGTCTGGGTCGGCGCGGACAGAATTGCGGCGAACGGCGATGTGGCGAACAAAATCGGCACTTATTCACTCGCCGTGCTGGCAAAGTTTCATCACGTGCCCTTTTACGTGGCGGCCCCGCAGACTACGCTCGATCCGGCCTGCCCGAACGGCGCGGCCATCCCGATTGAACAGCGCGCGGCGGCGGAAGTGACCGGCGTGGCGGGCAGTTTCGGCGCGGTGCAGTGGGCGCCGGAAGAGGCGCGGGTGTATAACCCGGCGTTTGACGTCACGCCTGCTTCGCTGATTAGCGGCTGGGTGCTGGATGGTGGCGTCGTCACGCCAGAGGAAGTGGCGAAGGGCCGTTTCGCCGGGTAAAAGCGGCGTCCGCGCAGGGCGGACGCCGGTGCGTCACACCCAGTCGCGTACCGGCAGGAAGTCCCGGTACAGCGCCGCTTCCGGGCTGTTCTCTTCTGGCTGGTAGCCATATTCCCAGCGCACCAGCGGCGGCATCGACATCAGAATCGACTCGGTTCGCCCGCCGGTTTGCAGCCCGAAGAGCGTGCCGCGGTCCCATACCAGGTTGAACTCCACATAGCGTCCACGACGGTAGAGCTGGAATTCGCGCTCGCGCTCGCCCCAGGGCAGCGCTTTACGGCGCTCAACGATGGGCAGATACGCGTCGAGATAGCCGTCGCCTACCGCCTGCATAAACGCAAAGCAGGTATCGAAATCGGGCGTGTTGAGATCGTCAAAGAACAGCCCGCCAATGCCGCGCGCCTCCTGGCGATGCTTCAGGTAGAAGTAGTCGTCGCACCATTTTTTATAGCGCGGGTAGACGTCATCGCCGAAGGGCGCGCAGAGATCCCGTGCGGTGCAGTGCCAGTGGATGGCGTCCTCTTCGAAGCCGTAAAACGGCGTTAAGTCAAAGCCGCCGCCAAACCACCAGACCGGATCGGCGCCCGGTTTTTCGGCGATAAAAAAGCGCACGTTGGCGTGGCTCGTCGGCACATAGGGGTTGCGCGGATGCACGACCAGCGAGACGCCCATCGCCTCAAAGCTGCGGCCCGCGAGCTCCGGGCGGTGCGCCGTGGCGGAAGCGGGCATCGCATCGCCATGCACGTGGGAGAAGTTAACGCCCGCCTGTTCAAAGACCATGCCGTCGCGCAGGACGCGGCTGCGCCCGCCGCCGCCGCCTTCGCGCTCCCAGGCGTCTTCGACAAAGCGATCGCCGTCAACGGCGGCCAGCTGCTGGCAGATACGGTCCTGTAAATCGAGCAAAAACGCTTTTACGCGCTGAATATCCGGTGCCATCGTTAGCCTCGTTTCGAGTGGGCTTTGTGGTTATCAAACCAGTTGAAATAGCTTATCACCCCGTTGGCGATGGCCGTCGCTATCTTCTGGCGAAAGGCGGCGGTGCCGAGCAGTTTCTCTTCCTGCGGGTTGGTGATAAAGGACGTTTCCACCAGCACGGACGGGATCGACGGCGATTTCAGCACCACGAACGCTGCCTGCTCGGTGTTGCGGCTGTGCAGGCGGTGCACCGGTTTTATCTGGCGCAGAATATGCGAGCCGAGCGTCAGGCTGTTTTTAATGGTGTCGGTCTGGACCAGGTCGAACAGCACCTGTTGCAGATAGTGATCTTTATTTTTGACCTTGCTGCCCGCCACGTCATCGGCGGCGTTTTCGCGCTCGGAGAGGTATTTCGCCATGGCGCTACTGGCGCCGCGGTTCGAGAGCGCGAAGACGGACGCGCCGGCGGCGCTGGGGCTGGTAAAGCCGTCGGCGTGAATCGACATAAAGAGATCCGCGCCGTGCTGATGCGCGATTTCGACGCGATCGTAGAGCGGAATAAAGGTGTCGTTGCTGCGCGTCAGTTTGGCGTCGATACCGTTTTTACGCAGGATCGCGCGGACGTTTTTCGCGATGGCGAGCACCACATGCTTTTCTTTCGAGCCGTTATGGCCGATAGCGCCGGTGTCGATGCCGCCGTGGCCCGGGTCGAGCATCACGAGACGGCGCGCGCCCGCTTTTTTCGCCTTCGGTTTGCTGTGGCTGTTACTGGTTTTCAGCGCCGGGCTCTTTTCTTCTTTCGCCAGCGCCTGATTAAGACCCGTGAGCGCCAGCGCGGCAAGACCGGTGCGCAGCAGCTGACGGCGCGAGGTGAGTTTTTTTAAGGGTTTGAAAGTGCTCATGCGTCCTGACTTCTGATTTTACTGTCCTGGAGTGTTATAACCTGGCGTAACGGGGTGGAACGACACCCTGTTGCAACAAAAGTTTTACGATTCATTTCAGGGCGTGATGATTCCCCAGTATGCCATTTTCAACGAACTTTTGCCGGAGATATTGGCTATTGAGGCCGATAGCGCCATAATCTCGTTTTTTACGCCTTAAAACACGGGGAATACCATGGAGATACGCGTTTTTCGTCAGGCCGACTTTGAAGAAGTCATCACCCTGTGGGAGCGTTGCGATCTGCTGCGTTCGTGGAACGATCCTGAAATGGATATCGAACGTAAACTCAACCATGACCCGGATCTCTTCCTGGTGGCGGAAGTGAGCGGCGAAATCGTCGGCTCGGTGATGGGCGGCTATGACGGCCATCGCGGTTCGGCGTATTACCTGGGCGTTCACCCGGAGTTTCGCGGGCGCGGCATTGCCAACGCGCTGCTTAACCGGCTGGAGAAGAAGCTCATCGCGCGCGGCTGCCCGAAAATCAATATCCAGATCCGCGAAGAGAACGACATCGTGCTCGGCATGTACGAGCGGCTTGGCTATGAACATCAGGATGTGATTAGCCTCGGCAAACGGCTCATCGAGGATCAGGAATACTGACAGCGCGTCACCCGGCCGCTGCCGGGTGAGCCTGGCGTTAGCCTTTGGTGAGTTTCTTCACGTCGATTTCGACGGAATTCCAGTCTTTATCCACTTCGCCTTCAAGGCGCACTTTATCTTTCGGCGTGACCGTCGCGCCGTTCCAGACGTGGTCATCAATGTCTACGTTGATGCTGCCGCTTTTGTCACGGAACTCATAAAGCTCTTTGCCGAGCTTACGAACGATATTGCCTTCCAGCACCACCCACGCGTCGTCGCGCAGATTTTTCGCTTCGTTAACGGTCGTGCTGGCGGCATCCGGCCCCTGAAAACCGCCTTTGGCGGCGTTAGCGCTGGCGCTGTTATCCGGGCCTGAGAAGCCGCCTTCCTGCGCCATGACGGGCATAGCGGACAGCGCGGACGCGGCGATACACAGAGCGATAAGCTGTTTTTTCATTTCCATCTCCTTGGGTTGTGCACGACGAAGACCTTTCTTCGTCTTGTTATACAGTGACATAATTCTGGACCCGATGCGGGCGTAGTCCAGGATTTATACATGTTTTTACCTTCTGATTATGATAACCGTGGCTGGCTGAAGCTCCCGGCCCTGTTCTGGGCGGTGCTGTTGCTGCAGGCGCGCACCTGGGCGCTGTTCGTGCTGGCGGGCGCGTCGCGCGGGCAGGGCGAGGCGCTGCTCGGGCTGTTTTACCCCGACCGCCAGGGCTTCTGGATGGGCCTTGCGGCGGGAATACCCGCGATGCTGACGTTTTTATTAAGCGGGCGGCGGCACGATCGCCCGCGCCTGTGGCGCTACGCCCGTTATGTATTGATGCTGACGCAGGCGCTGATGCTGGCTTCGCAGGCGCTGCTACTGTGGCGCGACGCGCCGGGCGGCATCGCGCTGGCCCTGCTGGCGCTGGACGCCTGGGCGCTGTGGCTGCTGGCCTCGCATCGCCGCCTGCGCGCCTGTTTTGATACGCCGCAGCCCTGAGCGGCACTTTTCGCCGTCTTTGCGCTCCAACGAGACGTTGTCGACTGATTAAAGGAACCGTTATGAAGAAATTGCCTCTGCTGCTGTGCGGGACGTCGTTATTACTGGGCGGATGTTCAACGCTTTCCAGCGTCAACTGGTCGGCGGCGGCCCCGTGGCACTGGTTTGACTGGTGGGGCTCCTCGCTGGAAGTGACGGAAAAAGGGGTCGGCGATATCACCGCCGATACGCCGCTCCAGGAAGCCGCGATAAGCGAAGCGCTGGGCGACGATTATCGCCTGCGCAGCGGGATGCGCGCTGAAGGCAGCAACATCGTGCGTTATTTCGAAGCGATGAAAGAGAGCCAGCTGGCGCTGGTGGTGGACGGCGAGAATGGCAAGGTGAGCCGCATCGACGTGCTCGATAAAGCGATTCCCGCCGACAGCGGTGTGGCCATCGGCACCCCGTTTGGCGATCTCTTCAAACAGGCCCAGGGCGCGTGCCAGAAAGCCAGCGCGCCGGATGACGGGGCGGTGGAGTGTAAGGCACCCGGCAGCGAACATATCAGCTACGTCTTTAGCGGCGACTGGCGCGGCCCGCAGGAGCTGATGCCGCCGGATGACACGCTCAAAGGCTGGACGCTGAAAAAGATAATCTGGCGTCGCTGAGCCTTGCGTAAACGCAACGCCTGAGCCGTTAAATCGGGTACAATACGCCCGGTTTTGCCACCCCGGTGGCAGCGGTTTATCAGGAGGAGTGATGTCTGTGGTTCAAAGCGGCATTCTGCCGGAGCATTGTCGCGCGGCTATCTGGCTGGAAGCGAGCGTTGATGAAAGCCAGCGCGAGGCGCTGCGCGCGGCGAGCAAAATTTTCGCCGATAAAGTAGCGACCTTTCAGGCGCAGTTTCCTGAGGCGAATCTCGGTGTGGTCGTGGCGTTTGGTCACACGTTGTGGCGGTCGCTGGCGAATGATGAGAGCGCGGCAGAGCTGAAAGACTTTGCGCCACTCGGCAAGGGGCTCGCGCCTGCCACGCAGCGCGATGTGCTGATCCACATTCTGTCGCTGCGTCACGACGTTAACTTTTCGGTCGCCCAGGCGGCGCTGGAAGCCTTCGGCGATGCCCTGAACGTTGAAGAAGAAACCCACGGTTTCCGCTGGGTGGAAGATCGCGACTTAAGCGGCTTCGTGGACGGCACCGAAAACCCGGCGGGCGAAGAAAAACGCCGCGACGTGGCGGTTATCCAGGACGGCATCGACGCGGGCGGCAGTTACGTGTTCGTCCAGCGCTGGGAGCATAACCTGAAACAGCTCAATCGTATGAGCGTGCCGGATCAGGAGATGATGATTGGCCGCACGAAAGCCGCAAACGAAGAGATTGACGGCGACGCGCGCCCGGTAACCTCTCATCTTTCGCGCGTCGATCTTAAAGAAGACGGCAAAGGGCTGAAGATTGTGCGCCAGAGCCTGCCTTACGGCACCGCGAGCGGCGTACACGGTCTGTACTTCTGCGCCTACTGCGCGCGCCTCTATAACATCGAACAGCAGCTCCTGAGCATGTTTGGCGACGCGGACGGCAAGCGCGACGCGATGCTGCGTTTTACCCGTCCGGTGACGGGAGGCTACTATTTCGCGCCGTCGCTGACCCGCCTGCTTAACCTCTGACCCCTACGCGCGCGGCCTTGCGGGCCGCGCCGTCACGCCTTTCGTCTTATATCCTTTTGCGCTTGCAAATCACTAAACGGTATATAAAAGCGGTATAGCTTTCTCACCCGTATAAATACACTGATGGCTCGATCGTTATCACATTTATAAGGTGCAAAATGGCCGTGAAATCAGTGAAAAAAGCATGGGGCGCGCTGGCGATTTCTCTGCTGATGGCGGGGTCCGCGCAGGCGACTGAACTGCTTAACAGCTCTTATGATGTTTCGCGCGAGCTGTTCGCTGCCCTCAACCCGCCGTTCGAACAGCAGTGGGCGAAGGATAACCACGGCGATACGCTGACGATCAAACAGTCTCACGCGGGCTCCTCGAAGCAGGCGCTCGCGATTTTGCAGGGCTTAAAAGCAGACGTTGTAACTTATAACCAGGTGACCGACGTCCAGATCCTGCATGATAAAGGCCAGCTTATCCCGGCTGACTGGCAGGCGCGCCTGCCGAACAACAGCTCCCCGTTCTACTCCACGATGGCGTTCCTGGTGCGTAAAGGGAACCCGAAAAACATTCACGACTGGAATGACCTGGTGCGCCCGGACGTGAAGCTGATTTTCCCGAACCCGAAAACCTCCGGCAACGCGCGCTATACCTATCTGGCGGCCTGGGGCGCGGCGGATAAAGCCGACGGCGGCGATAAAGTCAAAACCCAGCAGTTTATGACCCAGTTTTTGAAAAACGTTGAGGTGTTCGACACCGGCGGTCGCGGCGCGACCACGACGTTTGTCGAGCGCGGCCTCGGCGACGTGCTGATTAGCTTTGAGTCGGAAGTGAATAACATCCGTAACCAGTACGCCAAAGACGGTTACGAGGTCGTGGTGCCGAAGGTGAATATCCTGGCGGAGTTCCCGGTGGCGTGGGTAGATAAAAACGTTAAGGCTAACGGTACGGAAAAAGCGGCCAAAGCCTACCTGAACTGGCTTTACAGCCCGCAGGCGCAGCAGATTATCACCAGCTACTACTACCGCGTGAACAATCCACAGGTGATGGAGACGCTGAAAGATAAGTTTCCGCAGACGGAGCTGTTCCGCGTGGAAGACGCCTTCGGCAAATGGCCGGACGTGATGAAAACCCATTTTGCCAGTGGCGGTGAGTTCGACAAGCTGGTGGCGGCGGGGCGTCAGTGATGTTTGCAGTTCCGAAACGTGTACTGCCCGGGTTCACCCTGAGCCTCGGCACAAGTTTATTGTTTGTGTGCCTGATACTGCTGCTGCCGCTGAGTGCGCTGGTGATGCAAGTTTCCCAGATGAGCTGGGCGCAGTACTGGGAGGTGATTTCTAACCCGCAGGTGGTGGCGGCGTATAAAGTGACGCTGCTGTCGGCGGCGGTCGCTTCGCTGTTTAACGGCGCGTTCGGCCTGCTAATGGCCTGGATTTTAACCCGCTACCGCTTTCCTGGCCGCACGCTGCTGGACGCGCTGATGGATTTACCCTTCGCGCTGCCGACCGCCGTTGCGGGCCTGACGCTCGCCTCGCTGTTCTCGGTGAACGGCTTTTACGGCGAGTGGCTGGCGAAATTCGATATCAAAGTGACGTATACCTGGCTTGGCATCGCGGTGGCGATGGCGTTTACCAGCATTCCTTTTGTGGTGCGAACCGTGCAGCCGGTGCTTGAAGAACTGGGCCCGGAATATGAAGAGGCGGCGGAAACGCTCGGCGCCACGCGCCTGCAAAGCTTTCGTAAGGTGGTGCTGCCGGAATTGTCGCCTGCTCTGCTGGCGGGCGTGGCGCTGTCGTTTACCCGCAGTCTCGGCGAGTTCGGCGCGGTGATTTTTATCGCGGGCAATATCGCCTGGAAAACCGAAGTGACGTCGCTGATGATTTTTGTTCGTTTGCAGGAGTTCGATTACCCGGCCGCGAGCGCGATAGCCTCCGTGATCCTGGCCGCGTCGCTGCTGCTGCTGTTTGCCATTAACACGCTGCAAAGCCGTTTTGGACGCCGGGTGGTGGGGCACTGATGACGATGATGACACAGGCGCGCCTTGGCGCGCGCATAAACTGGGGCAAATGGGCGCTTATCGGCATCGGGATGCTGTTGTCGGCGTTTATTCTCGTGGTGCCGATGGTCTACATCTTCGCCAAAGCCTTCTCTGATGGCCTGATGCCGGTGCTGGAAAATATCGCCAACCCCGATATGTTGCACGCCATCTGGCTGACGGTGCTGATTGCGCTGATTACCGTGCCGGTGAATCTCGTGTTCGGCACGCTGCTCGCCTGGCTGGTGACGCGCTTTGACTTCCCGGGCCGTCAGTTGCTGCTCACACTACTGGATATTCCTTTTGCCGTGTCGCCGGTGGTGGCGGGGCTGGTGTATCTGCTGTTTTACGGCTCCAACGGCCCGCTCGGCGGCTGGCTGGACGCGCATGATATGCAGATTATGTTCGCCTGGCCTGGCATGGCGCTGGTGACAATCTTCGTGACCTGTCCGTTCGTGGTGCGCGAGCTGGTGCCGGTGATGTTAAGCCAGGGCAGCCATGAAGATGAGGCGGCGATTTTACTGGGGGCGTCCGGCTGGCAGATGTTCAGACGCGTGACGCTGCCGAATATTCGCTGGGCGCTGCTCTACGGCGTTGTGCTAACCAACGCCCGCGCCATCGGCGAGTTCGGCGCGGTATCCGTGGTGTCCGGCTCAATTCGCGGCGAGACGCTCTCGCTGCCGTTGCAGATTGAGCTGCTGGAGCAGGACTACAACACCGTCGGCGCGTTTACCGCCGCCGCGCTGCTGACGCTGATGGCGATTCTGACCCTGTTTTTAAAGAGTGCGTTGCAATGGCGTCTGCATAATCAGGAAAAACGCGTGCAACAGGAGGGAAATCATGAGCATTGAGATTGCCAATATTAAGAAATCTTTTGGTCGCACCCAGGTGCTGAATGATATCTCTCTGGATATCCCTTCCGGCCAGATGGTGGCGCTGCTGGGGCCGTCCGGCTCCGGGAAAACTACGCTGCTGCGCATTATCGCCGGGCTCGAACACCAGACCAGCGGGCAGATCCGCTTTCACGGTACTGACGTGAGCCGCCTGCATGCCCGCGAGCGTAAGGTAGGCTTCGTGTTCCAGCATTACGCGCTGTTTCGCCATATGAGCGTGTTCGACAATATCGCGTTTGGCCTGACCGTACTGCCGAAGCGCGAGCGTCCGAACGCGGCGGCTATCAAACAAAAAGTGATGAAACTGCTGGAGATGGTACAGCTGGCTCATCTTGCCGACCGCTACCCGGCGCAGCTTTCCGGCGGGCAGAAACAGCGCGTGGCGCTGGCCCGCGCGCTGGCGGTGGAGCCGCAAATCCTGCTGCTGGATGAGCCGTTCGGCGCGCTCGACGCCCAGGTGCGTAAAGAACTCAGGCGCTGGCTGCGTCAGCTGCATGAGGAGCTGAAATTCACCAGCGTCTTCGTGACGCACGATCAGGAAGAGGCGATGGAAGTGGCCGACCGCGTAGTGGTGATGAGCCAGGGCGATATCGAACAGGCCGACGCGCCGGAACAGGTGTGGCGCGAGCCAGCGACCCGTTTCGTGCTGGAGTTTTTAGGCGAAGTGAACCGGCTTCAGGGCACCGTACGCGGCGGACAGTTTCACGTCGGCGCGCACCGCTGGCCGCTTGGCTTTACCCCGGCGCATCAGGGGCCGGTCGATCTCTTCCTGCGCCCGTGGGAAGTGGACGTGAGCCGCCGCACCAGCCTCGATTCTCCGCTGCCGGTACACGTGCTGGAAGTAAGTCCGAAAGGTCACTATATGCAGCTCGTGGTGCAGCCGCAGGGCTGGTATGACGAACCGCTGACGGTGGTGCTGCGTGAAGATTACGTGCCGCATCGCGGCGAGCGGCTGTTTGTCGGCCTTCAGCATGCGCGGATTTACCACGGCAACGAGCGTATCGAGACGCGCGCGGATATTGCTCTCGCGAAGTCCGCCTGATAGCTTAATGCACAGTTTATCGCCCGGTGGCGCGACGCCTGCCGGGCGTGTCGTCATCACTGCGTCTTTCAGGCCGGGTAAACGAACGCTACCCGGCTTTTTTATTGAGTAAACATCGTGAATACACTCGAACATACCATCGGCAATACGCCGCTGGTCAGACTCCGACGTCTGGGGCCGGACAACGGCAGCGAAATCTGGGTCAAACTCGAAGGCAACAATCCGGCGGGCTCGGTCAAAGACCGGGCGGCGCTGGCGATGATCTCCCGTGCCGAGGCGCGCGGCGAGATTAAACCTGGCGACACGCTGATTGAAGCCACCAGCGGTAATACGGGGATCGCGCTGGCGATGATCGCTGCGGTGAAGGGCTATCAGATGACGCTCCTGATGCCCGACAACATGAGCATGGAGCGCAAAGCGGCGATGCAGGCCTACGGCGCGAAGCTCGTGCTGGTGAGCCGTGAGCAGGGCATGGAGGGCGCGCGTGATCTCGCGGCGCAGATGGCGCAGCGCGGCGAAGGCATTATTCTCGATCAGTTCAATAACCCCGATAATCCGTGGGCGCATTACACGACTACGGGACCGGAGATCTGGCGTCAGACCGACGGGCGCCTGACGCATTTCGTCTCCAGCATGGGCACCACCGGCACCATCACCGGCGTCAGCCGCTTTCTGCGCGAACAGGCCCGGCCGGTGACCGTGGTCGGGCTTCAGCCGGAAGAGGGCAGCAGCATTCCGGGCATTCGCCGCTGGCCCGCCGCCTATTTACCGGGCATTTTCGATGCGTCGCTGGTGGACGAGGTGCTGGATATTCACCATCGCGATGCGGAAAACACGATGCGCGACCTCGCGCGTAAAGAGGGGATTTTCTGCGGCGTGAGCTCCGGCGGCGCGGTCTGCGGCGCGCTGCGGGTAGCGCAGGCGAACCCGGGCGCGGTCGTGGTGGCGATTATCTGCGACAGAGGCGACCGCTATCTCTCAACGGGCGTTTTCAGCGAAGAGAGCTACAGCCAGGGCGCGGGGATTTAACATGCGAGCGGCGTGCGTGCGCGCGACGGTTCAGATGTCGCGCGGGATCTCCGCTGCGGCGTCTTCAATCAGCACATCCAGGCTCGACGGCGAGAGGTAACGCTTTACCGGCTTACTCACCTTGTGCAGCGCCTGACCGGGGGTAGCGGGCATCGCATAAAGGCGGACCTCGTCAGGCTGATGCTCGTAGATAAGCAGCCCATCCACTTTATAGCCATCTTTATCTTCAAACGCCGCCAGCTTCTGCTGCATCTGGTTGCGCGCGGCTTTATCGCCGTTTACGGCTTTGCGCAGCGCATCGACCGACAGGCCCGGCGGCAGACGATACAGATAGAGTATTTCCACCTGCTCGCTCTCTTCACATAAAAAACAGGTTCCGCGTCCGGGTACGGTCAGCGCTTTACGAAGCGCGGCGGTCAACGCCTGGCCATCGTTGAGCGGTGGGGCGGAAATATCGATAAACGCCAGCACATAAGGGCCAGGCGAGCCCGCGTAGAGCGGTGTGGTCGGCAGCAGCAGCGCCGTGAAAAAGAGGCAGAGTGAACGCCAGCGGCGCATAGGGCGTGTCCATAATGATGGTCTGGATAAAAAAATGGCGCCTTGCGGCGCCATTTTTGAACACGAGTCGGTCTTATTTCTTGATACGGATAACCGGCGTTTCACCGACGGTCACGCTACCAGAAAGCTTGGTCAGCTCTTTGATTTCGTCCATATTGGAAATGACAACCGGCGTCAGCGTGGATTTTGCTTTTTCTTCCAGCAGCGGCAGATCGAATTCGATAACCGGATCGCCTTTCTTCACGCGCTGGCCTTCTTCAGCGATGCGTTTGAAACCTTCGCCTTTCAGCTCAACGGTATCAATACCGAAGTGGACGAACAGTTCGATGCCGCTGTCCGATTCGATAGAGAAAGCGTGGTTAGTTTCGAAAATTTTACCGATGGTGCCATCAACCGGCGCAACCATTTTGTTACCGGTCGGTTTGATAGCGATGCCATCACCAACGATTTTCTCTGCGAACACTACATCCGGCACGTCTTCGATATTAACGATTTCACCAGACAGTGGAGCAACGATCTCAATGGTTCCGGTGTCGCTATTGCCTTTATCACCGAACAGTTTACTAAATAACCCCATTAGCCTTCTCTCCTAAGCAGTAATTTGGGCCGCATCTCGTGGATTAGCAGATTGTTTTTTCTTCAATGAACTTGTTAACCAGCGTCATTAACTCGTCCGTTGTCGGTTGAGCAAGAGCCTGCTCTGCTAAAACCTTCGCATCTTCGAAGTTCGTGTTACGGATAATCTTCTTAATGCGCGGGATAGAAATGGCACTCATACTGAATTCATCCAGACCCATCCCCAGCAACAGAAGTGTAGCACGTTCGTCGCCAGCAAGCTCACCACACATGCCGGTCCACTTACCTTCAGCATGAGATGCATCAATAACTTGCTTGATGAGGTTCAGGACAGACGGTGACATTGGCTGGTAAAGATGCGATATCATATCATTACCGCGGTCAACCGCCAGGGTGTACTGCGTCAGATCGTTGGTACCAATACTGAAGAAATCAACTTCTTTAGCAAGGTGACGCGCAATCGTCGCGGCCGCCGGTGTTTCCACCATGACGCCGATTTCAATCGTTTCGTCGAAAGCTTTGCCTTCGTCACGCAGTTCTTGTTTGAAAATGTCGATCTCTTTTTTCAGCGCGCGTACTTCTTCAACCGAGATGATCATCGGGAACATGATACGCAGCTTGCCGAACGCCGAGGCGCGCAGGATGGCGCGCAGCTGATCGCGCAGGATCTCTTTACGATCCATCGCGATACGAATCGCACGCCAGCCGAGGAACGGGTTTTCTTCTTTCGGAAAGTTCATGTACGGCAGCTCTTTATCGCCGCCAATGTCCATGGTACGCACGATAACCGCCTGCGAGCCACACGCTTCAGCCACGGCTTTATACGCCTGGAACTGCTCTTCTTCAGTCGGCAGGGAGTCGCGGTCCATGAACAGGAATTCGGTACGGTAGAGGCCTACGCCTTCTGCGCCGTTACGCTCGGCGCCTGCGACATCGCGCACGGTGCCGATGTTCGCGCAAACTTCTACCTGGTGGCCGTCAAGGGTGATGGCCGGCAGATCTTTAAGTTTCGCCAGTTCCGCTTTTTCTTCAGCGACCTGGGTTTGAATCGCGCGCAGCGACTCGATCTCTTCGTTAGTCGGGTTAACGTAAACTTTGTTGTTAACCGCATCGAGAATCAGATAATCGTCGTTTTTCACCTGCGTGGTGACGCTACCGGTACCCACAATCGCGGGCAGCTCAAGCGAGCGCGCCATGATGGAGGTGTGGGAGGTACGCCCGCCCAGATCGGTGATAAAGCCCAGCACCTTTTTCAGGTTCAGCTGTGCGGTTTCCGACGGGGTCAGATCGGCTGCAACCAGGATGACTTCATCCTGAATGGCGCTCAGATCGATAATGGCCAGGCCCAGAATGTTGCGCAGCAGACGCTTACCGATGTCGCGCACGTCAGCGGCGCGCTCTTTCAGGTATTCGTCGTCGAGCTCTTCCAGGGCGGTCGCCTGACCTTCGATAACCTCATGCGCTGCCGCGTCGGCAGTGATGTGCTTATCTTTAATCAGGGCTATGATTTCCTGCTCCAGCTCTTCATCTTCCAGCAACATGATGTGGCCTTCGAAGATAGCTTCCTTCTCTTCACCGAAAGTTTCGCCGGCTTTGATCTTGATAGCTTCGAGCTGAGTGGAGGCTTTGGCGCGACCACTCAGGAAACGTTCAACTTCCTGATCAACCTTATCGGCAGAAATTTTTTTCCGGTCGATGACAATCTCATCTTCTTTCAGCAACAGTGCTTTGCCAAAAGCGATACCCGGAGACGCTAAAATGCCTGAAATCATAACCCTACCTTACTTGTGACTGATTTTAATAAGAACCCGGAACTTACTCGAGTTCAGCCATCAGTTTTACCAGATGTTCTACTGCTTTCTGCTCATCTTCGCCTTCAGCGGAGATGGTCACAACGGTGCCCTGAGTCAGGCCCAGAGTCTGCAGTTTGAACAGGCTTTTTGCGCTGGCGCTTTTGCCGTTGGAAGTCACAGTGATCTCGGAAGTGAAGCCTTTCGCTTCTTTCACAAACTGAGCAGCAGGGCGGGTATGCAGACCGTTCGGAGCGGTAATAGTAACTTCTTGCTGGAACATTGTATTTCCCCAACTTATAGGTTTAGTGTTGTGGAACTAAAGTCTAGCCTGGCGGCGGGACTTTAGCCTGTATAGTTAGCGCCGGCGTAACGGAACGCAGCACGGATGCCTGAATCACGAAAAACGCATGGCATCATTGCTCCATGCGGCTCGCGTTTCGCTCGTCATTAATCATTATGACGCGATCGAAGTAGCATGACCAAATCGTTAAATCGATTCAGCACACATCAATTCGCCTCAGGATTAATTTCACGCATCGAAATAATTGCTGGTTAAATACCAGACCCAACCAATCCAGGCAATGCCAAACAAGGCAAAAGTTTGATGCATGCCACAAAAAAGCACCCCTTTGGGTGCTTTTTTGCGCATATTTAACAATCTGGCATCACTGTTGCAATTCTTTCTCAGTGAAGAGATCGGCGAACAGCGCGGTGCTTAAATATCGCTCACCCGAGGACGGCAGGATAACCACAATGTTCTTGTTGGTAAAGGTTTCGTCTTCCTGCAGCTTCAGCGCGGCGGCAACGGCGGCGCCGGAAGAGATACCCGCCAGAATGCCCTCTTCTTCCATCAGGCGGCGCGCGGTAGAAATCGCCTCTTCATTGGTGATGCCGATAACTTTATCGATTAGTTTCAGATCCAGGTTGCCAGGGATAAAGCCCGCGCCGATGCCCTGAATTTTGTGCGGGCCAGGTTTTAATTCCTGACCTGCGATCGCCTGAGCGATAACCGGTGAATCGGTCGGTTCAACCGCGACGCTAATCAGCTCGGTTTTACCTTTGGTGTTCTTGATATAGCGGCTCACGCCGGTCAACGTGCCGCCGGTGCCGACACCTGCGATAAACACGTCAACCTGACCGTCGGTATCTTCCCAGATCTCAGGCCCGGTGGTCTTTTCGTGGATTTCCGGGTTGGCCGGGTTGCTGAACTGCTGGAGCAGCAGATATTTGGACGGGTCGCTTGCCACAATTTCTTCGGCTTTCTGAATCGCGCCTTTCATGCCCTTAGCGCCTTCGGTGAGCACCAGATTGGCACCCAGCGCTTTCAGCAGCTTACGGCGCTCAACGCTCATGGTTTCCGGCATAGTCAGCGTCAGCTTATAGCCGCGCGCCGCGGCGACATAGGCCAGCGCGATACCGGTGTTGCCGCTGGTCGGCTCGACCAGTTCCACGCCTGGCTTCAGAACGCCGCGCTTTTCTGCATCCCAAATCATATTGGCACCGATACGGCACTTAACGCTGAAGCTTGGGTTACGCGACTCAACCTTCGCCAGAATGCGTCCGTTACCGATACGGTTCAGTCGAACCAGCGGCGTATGGCCAATAGTCAACGAGTTGTCTTCAAAAATCTTGCTCATAGCCCGTCCTTAACTGTATGAAATTTGGGAACCGCACCAGCATACCCGCTCACCGCGTGTGAGGAAGTAAGGTTTTCGTATATCGTTATGCCCGTGCGAAATAATGCCTAAGAGTATGGAATAAGCCGCGATATATGCCAGCGCGTCTAGCGCCAGCTGGCATGTTTGCCGCGATAGCAATCCACCCACATAGCCGTTGCGCCGCAGACCGCCACTGGCATAATCGCCAGATTCAGCACCGGCACTAGCGTAAAGAGGCTTACCAGCGCGCCGAACTGCATGTTCAGCCCTTTACGCTCGCGCAGCGCGACGCGCATGGTTTTAAACGGCACTTTATGGTTGTCGAACGGGTAGTCGCAATACTGAATGGAGAGCATCCAGGCGCTGAACAGGAACCACAGCACGGGCGCGACGGTCTGCCCGATGCCGGGAATAAAGTAGAGCAGCAGCAGCACCAGCGCGCGCGGCAAATACCAGGCGAGCTTTTGCCATTCGCGCTTCATGATGCGCGGTACGTCTTTCATAATGCCGAAAATGCCGGTGTCCGGCGGCGTAGCCCCGGTCAGGCGCGCTTCTAACTGCTCGGCAAGCAGTCCGTTGAACGGCGCGGCGATCCAGTTCGCGATAGTAGAAAAGAAGTAGCCGAAGATAAGCACGATAGAAACGACCGCCAGCGGCCAGAGTAAATAGTTGAGCCACTGTAGCCAGTCCGGCACATGGGACATGAACCGTGGGATCCAGTTATCCAGCCGGGTAAAGAGCCACCAGAACGCGCCGCCCATCAGCAGGAAATTGACGAGCAGGGGGAGAATGACGAAGCGCCGGATACCCGGCTGGCTTATCAGCTTAAATCCCTGCGAAAGGTAGTACAGACCGCTGCGCGAACCCGCGCCAGTGTTCGAAACCATATTCCTGCAAAGCTCCTTGTCAGACCTGCCCGGACCCGGGCTCGGTTATCTTAACCGAGAGGGAAAATTGCGCCACCCAGGAAATGGTCGAAAAAACAGCAAAAAGCACGATTTCTTTCATCTTTCTGTCCGGAAAACCGAGCGCGCACTTGCACTTGCCGTAATGGGCAAATACTCTTAGTGAGTAAATGTTTGCCGTCATGGCAAGGTGTTAGAACAACAGAGAATATAATGATGCAGGATTTGCGTCTGATATTAATCATTGTTGGCGCGATCGCCATAATCGCCTTACTGGTACATGGTTTGTGGACCAGCCGTAAGGAGCGTTCTTCCATGTTCCGCGATCGTCCGATGAAGCGCATGAAATCAAAGCGCGATGAGGATGAAGACGAAGACGACGTCGATGAGCTGGATGACGACAGCGTAGGCGAAGTTCGCGTGCGTCGTACCGCACCGGCGCCAGAAAGCGCGCCTGCGCGTCAGCCTCAGCATAACTATCAGCCGCCTTACGCGCCGTCGCAGACGCGTCAGCCTGCTCGCGAGTCCGTCGAACCCGTAGAGCCCGCGCCGGTGGCCCCGTATGGCGAGGCGCCTCAGACGCCGGCACATCAGCCGCAACAGCCGCAGCCGGTTCGCCAGACGGCGCCGCAACCGCAGCAGCCCGCACCAGCACAACCTGCAATGCACCAGCCCGCGCCGCAGCCGTTGGCTGAACCTGCAATGCAGCCAGAGCCGGTTTCCGAGCCTGCGCCAGTGAGCGCGCCGGAAAAACCGCAGCCGAAAGAAACCGTGATCGTGATGAACGTGGCGGCTCACGCTGGCAGCCAGCTTAACGGCGACGTGCTGTTCAACAGCATCCAGCAGGCTGGCTTTAAGTTCGGTGATATGAATATTTTCCATCGTCATCTGAGCCCGGACGGCAGCGGCCCGGTGTTGTTCAGCCTGGCGAATATGGTGAAACCCGGCTCGTTTGACCCCGAAATCATGACCGATTTCACGACGCCTGGCATTACCATCTTTATGCAGGTGCCAGGGTTTGGCGACGAACTGCAAAACTTCAAGCTGATGCTACAGTCGGCGCAGCATATCGCCGATGAAGTGGGCGGTGTGGTGCTGGACGACCAGCGCCGTATGATGACCCCGCAGAAGCTGCGCGAATATCAGGACAGAATTCGCGATGTAAAAGAGGCGAACGGCTGACAGGTCGGCGCGCGAAAATTTCTTTCACTAACCCCCGCCTGTCGGGGGTTTTTTATCATTGATGGTGCGTTATGGACTCTATCGAAGAAAAACTGACTCAACTGCGAACCACGCTTCGCCATCATGAATTTCTCTACCACGTCATGGACGCGCCGGAAGTGCCGGATGCGGAGTATGACCGCCTGATGCGTGAACTGCGCGCGCTGGAAGAGGCGCATCCTGAACTGGTGACGCCGGACTCTCCCACCCAGCGCGTTGGCGCAGCGCCGCTTACCGAGTTCAGCCAGGTGCGCCATGAGGTCCCGATGCTCTCGCTGGATAACGTCTTTGACGAGGCGAGTTTTCTGGCATTCAACAAGCGCGTAAAGGACAGGCTCAAAAGCACCGATGCGCTGGTCTATTGCTGCGAGCTGAAACTCGATGGTCTGGCGGTCAGCCTGCTCTATGAAAATGGGCTGCTGGTGCGTGCCGCCACGCGCGGTGACGGTACGACCGGTGAGGATATTACGCTTAACGTGCGCACCATCCGCGCCATTCCGCTGAAACTTCGCGGCGACAACATCCCGGCGCGTCTTGAAGTGCGCGGCGAAGTGTTCCTGCCACAGGCGGGTTTTGAAAAGATTAACGACGAGGCCAGACGTACCGGCGGGAAAGTGTTCGCCAACCCGCGTAACGCGGCGGCGGGCTCGCTGCGTCAGCTCGATCCGCGCGTGACGGCGAAGCGCCCGCTGACCTTTTTTTGCTACGGCGTCGGTCTGCTGGAAGGCGGCGAGCTGCCGCGCAGCCATATGGGCCGTCTCCAGCAGTTTAAAGACTGGGGCCTGCCGGTGAGCGATCGCATTCGTCTGGTGGAAACGCCGGAAGACGTGCTGGCGTTTTACCATCAGGTGGAAGCCGACAGGCCGACGCTCGGTTTTGACATCGACGGCGTAGTTATCAAAGTCGACTCGCTGGAATTGCAGGAACAGCTGGGCTTTGTGGCGCGCGCGCCGCGCTGGGCCGTGGCCTTTAAATTCCCGGCGCAGGAGCAGATGACGACAGTGCGCGACGTGGAGTTCCAGGTCGGGCGTACCGGCGCGATTACGCCGGTGGCGCGTCTGGAGCCGGTACAGGTAGCAGGCGTGCTGGTCAGCAACGCGACGCTGCATAACGCGGATGAGATTTCCCGCCTTGGGCTGCGTATCGGCGATAAAGTGGTTATTCGTCGCGCGGGCGATGTCATCCCGCAGGTAGTGAATGTGGTGCTCTCTGAAAGGCCGGAAGAGACGCGGCCCGTGGTGTTCCCGGCCCAGTGTCCGGTATGCGGGTCAGACGTCGAGCGCGTTGAAGGCGAGGCGGTGACGCGCTGCACCGGCGGGCTTATCTGCGGCGCGCAGCGTAAAGAGGCGCTAAAGCATTTTGTCTCGCGCCGCGCGATGGATGTGGACGGCATGGGCGATAAAATCATCGACCAGCTGGTGGAAAAAGAGTACGTCCATACGCCTGCCGATCTGTTCCGTCTGACCGCCGGTAAACTGACCGGGCTCGATCGTATGGGGCCGAAATCGGCGCAAAATGTGGTTAATGCGCTGGAGAACGCGAAAGAAACGACGTTTGCGCGCTTTCTCTACGCGCTGGGTATTCGTGAAGTTGGCGAAGCGACCGCTTCCGGGCTGGCCGCGCATTTCGGCACGCTTGAGGCGCTGATCAACGCCTCGATTGACGATCTGCAAAACGTGCCGGACGTCGGGATTGTCGTCGCAACGCACGTGTTTAACTTCTTTGAAGAAGAGAGTAACCGGGCGGTTATTCGCGATCTCACTGAAAACGTGGGCATTCACTGGCCCGCGCCGCAGGTGGTGAAAGCGGAAGAGATAGACAGTCCTTTCGCCGGGAAAACGGTGGTGCTGACCGGGACGCTGAGTCAGATGTCTCGCGATGACGCTAAAGCGCGCCTTGCCGCGCTGGGGGCGAAGGTAAGCGGTAGCGTGTCGAAGAAAACCGATTTGCTGATTGCCGGTGAAGCGGCGGGCTCCAAACTTGCGAAAGCGCAGGAGCTGGGCATTGAGGTAATCGACGAGGCGGAAATGCTGCGCCTGTTGGGTGAGTAAAATGGAAAAAGAGCAGCTTATCGCTATCGCCAATACGGAAATGCCGTTTGGCAAATACAAAGGCCGCAGGCTTATCGACGTGCCGGAAGAGTATCTGCTGTGGTTTGCCCGCAAGGATGAATTTCCGGCGGGCAAGCTTGGGGAACTGATGGCGATGACACTGCTTATTAAAACCGAAGGGCTCACGCACCTCGTTTCGCCGCTGAAAAAACCGTAACAAAAACGGCGCGAATATTCGCGCCGTGGTTTAACTTTCCTGCCATTTCACCTTGCCCTGACAGGGCAGGGGATATCGTTCTTATACGTAGACATCAATCTGATGGTCACCGGAAGCTTGCTTCACGGATTCCACCTGTTTGCTTTCCTGCTTTTGCTGCGCTTTTTCAGCCTGCTCGCGCTGCAACTGCGCCAGCTGAGCCTGCAGCATTTTGATCTGGTTCTGGATAAGCTGCTGCTGTTTCTGCTTTTCTTCCGTCGTGCCCTCGCTGGCAGCAAGATCTTTAAGCTTGGTGGTGAGCTTATTGATTTGCTGCGTCAGGCGAGCAATCTGTGAAGCCAGATCGTTGCCTGTTGGCGCGCTGCTGCTACTCGTCTGGACAGACGGGGTGGAAGCGGTAATGGTAGTCGACATCATGTCCTCCTTTTTTATAAGTCCGCAAAAATTATCGGCAGTGTGGCGAAAAAGCTGAGTGCGACCGGAAGAAAAGAGGGGTAAGAAGAAGGATAAGCGCGGCCGAAAGACGGCGAAGTAGAATAACGCCCATAGCAAAAAGGCGTCGCCAGCACCCTTTTTACACTGGTGGGTCGTGCAGGATGACTCGCTTCGCTCGCTCTTGGGGCCGTCGCCGTAAACGACTTCGGTGTCTCGCCATGAATGGCTCGACTCGAACCTTCGGCAGGTTCGAATCTTCCTGGCATACAGATAGCAAAAAGGCGCCTTTAGGGCGCCTTTTTACATTGGTGGGTCGTGCAGGATTCGAACCTGCGACCAATTGATTAAAAGTCAACTGCTCTACCAACTGAGCTAACGACCCGAAGTGGTGGGTGATGACGGGATCGAACCGCCGACCCCCTCCTTGTAAGGGAGGTGCTCTCCCAGCTGAGCTAATCACCCACTTCGGTACTTCTGTTACTGCATGACAAGAAATTCGCTGGCGAGAAAGTGGTGGGTGATGACGGGATCGAACCGCCGACCCCCTCCTTGTAAGGGAGGTGCTCTCCCAGCTGAGCTAATCACCCACTTCTCATTTCTTGTCTACACGGCGGAAGCCACTTGTTTAGAGTGGTGGGTGATGACGGGATCGAACCGCCGACCCCCTCCTTGTAAGGGAGGTGCTCTCCCAGCTGAGCTAATCACCCCCGCTGTGTGGAGTCGCATTATAGGGAGAGTTGGAAATGAGTCAACGCCTTTTCCAAAGTTTTTGTTTGTTCGTCGTAAAATTAGACAGCGCGCTGGTTTTATGGGCGTTAAGGTATGATTTATCAACAGATAACGCCTGAAAAGCGGGGCCGAAAGGTATCAAGATTGAGGAATCAGCACAGGGTGGTAGAATATTGCCCACTTTGTCACTCCCTGGCATGTGCCGCTTAATGGCATTGTTAAACACTAAGGCCAATCAATGAAAATCAAAACCCGCTTCGCGCCCAGCCCGACAGGCTATCTGCATGTCGGCGGCGCCCGTACCGCGCTCTATTCCTGGCTTTTCGCTCGCCATGAGGGCGGCGAATTCGTGCTGCGTATTGAAGATACCGATCTTGAGCGCTCCACGCCGGAAGCCATTGAAGCCATTATGGATGGTATGAACTGGCTGAGCCTGGAGTGGGATGAGGGTCCGTATTTCCAGACCAAACGCTTCGATCGCTATAACGCGGTGATTGATGAGATGCTGGCGGCGGGTACTGCCTATAAATGCTACTGCTCGAAAGAGCGTCTTGAAGCGCTGCGTGAAGAGCAGATGGCGAAGGGCGAGAAGCCGCGTTACGACGGTCGCTGCCGTCACGGCCATGAACATCACGCTGATGATGAGCCTTGCGTCGTGCGTTTTGCTAACCCGCAGGAAGGCTCCGTGGTGTTCGACGACCAGATTCGCGGCCCTATTGAGTTCAGCAACCTTGAACTCGACGATCTGATCATTCGCCGTACTGATGGTTCCCCGACCTATAACTTCTGTGTTGTGGTCGACGACTGGGATATGGAAATCACCCACGTTATTCGTGGTGAAGATCATATCAACAACACCCCGCGTCAGATTAACATTCTGAAAGCGCTGGGCGCGCCGGTGCCGCTGTACGCGCATGTTTCGATGATCAACGGCGATGACGGTAAAAAACTCTCCAAACGTCACGGCGCGGTCAGCGTGATGCAGTATCGCGACGACGGCTATCTGCCGGAGGCGCTGCTGAACTATCTGGTGCGTCTGGGCTGGTCCCACGGCGATCAGGAGATCTTCTCTCGTGAAGAGATGATCGAGCATTTCTCGCTGGGAGCGGTCAGCAAATCGGCGAGCGCGTTCAACACCGATAAACTGCAGTGGCTGAACCATCACTACATCAATACGCTGGCGCCGGAATATGTGGCGACGCACCTGCAGTGGCACATCGAGCAGGAAAACATCGACACCCGCAACGGCCCGCAGCTGGCGGAGTTGGTGAAACTGCTGGGTGAGCGCTGCAAAACGCTGAAAGAGATGGCGCAGACCTGCCGCTACTTCTATGAAGATTTCAGCGAATTCGACGCCGACGCGGCGAAAAAACATCTGCGCCCGGTTGCGCGTCAGCCGCTGGAAGTCGTGCGCGATAAACTCGCCGCGCTCACCGACTGGACTGCCGAAAATGTGCACCATGCCATTCAGGCAACCGCCGATGAGCTGGAAGTGGGCATGGGTAAAGTCGGTATGCCGCTGCGCGTCGCCGTCACCGGGGCAGGGCAGTCGCCGGGCCTGGACGTGACCGTCCACGCGATCGGTAAATCCCGAAGCGTAGAACGTATCAATAAAGCGCTGGCCTTTATCGCGGAGCGCGAAAACCAGCAGTAATAAAAAAGCCGGCGCATGCCGGCTTTTATTTTTCCTCGCTAAGCCCCAGCCTTTTCACCAGCCCTGCCTTACCTTCCTGATTAATCAGCTCGCTTAAGCGCGCCTGCTCCTGCGGCGACATCATCTCCAGCGTGCGAATAAACTGGGCCATGATTTCGTTATCCCAGGTCACGTAAGGCGTTTCACTCTCTTCGGCGCGGCTGTAGAGATGAGCGCTATAGCGCAGCTTATCGGTGGAAAGAAAATAGTCATAGACCTGCTGCGTGATGAGGATTAACAACGCGCCGCCTTTACGGCCTTTTAGCGGAATGCGCTTCCAGCCATTTTTGCGCGCCCAGCCGCTGATGGTCTGGGCCGTGTATCCGGACAGCTCACCCAGTTCGCCTGCCGTCATCCAGCGTGTAAATCTGTTCATGGCTTAATCCGTATGGCGAATATCCAGACGCTGCAACATTCCGGCGATGCCTTCGCGCAGCAGGAGAGAAGTCAGCTGTTTCTGCTCGGACTGGCTCATTTCTCGCAGGGAGTTCAGCAGCAGATTCTCAAGCGGCGCTTCGACGGTGGCCGTATAGGTCGCGACATTTTCAGCGGCGCGACGGGCGCTGCGAATAAACGTCAGCACCTGCTCGTCCACATGAATAACCCGTGCTTTCCCACCCTGCACGCCGGGTTTCGGCGAGGTCTGCCAGCCTTCTTTACGTACCCATTTATTGATCGTCTGACGACTGTACCCGGTGTAATGCGCCAGTTCGTCCGGGGTCATCCGGTCCTTGACCATGGCTAATCCTTTTCAAAATGTAAGCCTATTAGGGGTTCATCTTACGAGATCATATTACGGGAAACTGTGACGCGAATAACTAGCGTATTTGGAGAACGGGATTTTGGGAACCTTTTTGCTGGCTTTTTCGGCACTTGAAAGGCAAAGATCAATTTGGCGTTGACACTGTCCGGTGGAATTCTTATTATCCCGCCCGTCAACGCGACAAGGTGTTCCGACGGGGCTATAGCTCAGCTGGGAGAGCGCTTGCATGGCATGCAAGAGGTCAGCGGTTCGATCCCGCTTAGCTCCACCAAACCTTTATCCCAACAGGTTTGGTCAGTAACACCAGAATCTCGTGGGGCTATAGCTCAGCTGGGAGAGCGCTTGCATGGCATGCAAGAGGTCAGCGGTTCGATCCCGCTTAGCTCCACCAAAATTAAAACCCTCGCCTCATGGCGGGGGTTTTTGCTTTCTGACGTATAAAAAAAGCAGTCGCGCCCGGCATCCTCTGCTTTATTCCTCGCGAGCGGGCATTTCCTTGCCACTCTGGCGAAAGGTTTTTATGATAAAAGCCTGTTGAACACGCCGCCATGCCTGTAAGAAGCGCCTTATGAATTATCGCCACGGTTTGCGTAAGTCAGGCCTCGCGTTATTGCTGTGCGTCCTGTTGTTGCCGCTAGCGCGATGGTTATCCCCGAAAGCCGTCGTTGATGGCGAGGGGATATATTTAACGTATTTACCGCTCAGCCTGATGCTGGCGATGATTTATCTTTTCGGCCGTTATGCCATTATCCCACTAGCGCTCTCTTTATTGCTGTTCTACGGCTGGTATTTTCCGCTAAATAGCTTGCAACTGCTGGCGTTTGTATTTTGTTTCCTGGGGCCATTAGTTGTGGTCTGTGGTATTAGCCGCGTGTGGCAGGGCCCGCGCTGGCGCTTTGCTGTGGCCCGAAAAGGCACCGGGTTGCGCTTGTTGCTGATGGGGCTCATCGTGCCTTGCCTGATCAAGGCGCTGATGATTTTTTCAGGCTATTACCTTGATTATCCAGACGCTATCGCGTCCTACTTTGGCGAGAGCTCATCGTTTTACAGCATCGTCACCGTGCAGGGGCTAATGGCGGCGTCGGCGATTTTTGTCGATATCTTTTATTATCCGGTGCGCATAGCATTAAGCCCCACCTTTGCCCGCGCCTTGTGGCGCCGCTGCGTTATTCCGTTAATGGCGCCTGAAAAGAAACTGCCCGTGATGTGCTGGTTCGCGGCCATTTTCGTGCTGCTGATCTTATTCACGCTGCCGTTTAAATTATTCTTAATTTCCATCTATACCCTGCCGGTGATTTTCGTTTTATTTACCGCCGGGATATTTCTCATCGGGCCGGTACTGATTACGCTGCTCTGGTCGGTGTCGTTATTATTATTGCTTGCCAGCAATCACAGTTTTTTACCGCCGGACAAAACCGGTTTTCTGCTGGCTTTTATGCTCTCCATTTTTATTTCCTTTACCGTATCCATGCGCTTTATGACCGTCATTTTCAATAAGAATGAGTGGATGAAGCGCCAGTACCGCATGCTCGCCTTAACCGATCCGCTGACCCGGCTGCCCAATCTGCGCGCGCTGGAGCGGCACTTGCAAAGCGCGCCAGCCGGAGCATTGTGCTGTCTGCGCGTGGCGAACCTCGAATTTCTCAGCCGTCATTACGGCCTGATGATGCGTATTCAGTGCAAAAAAGAGGTGACTGCCCTGCTGCAACCCTGGCTGAACACGGAGGAAAAAATCTTCCAGCTGCCGGAAAGCGATTTACTTATCTGTTTGTCTGGCCCCGAGCCGCAGGCCCGGCTGCGGCACATGGTGGATATGCTGAACAGCAAGCGCATTCAGTGGAATGGCGCGCAGCTTGAGCTCGATTACAGCGCCGCCTGGGCGCCGCTGCATCAGGCGCAGGTGCCTGATGAACTCTACCGCACCATTGGGCAGCTGAGCTATCTGGCGGAGTACGCCAGCCCCAGTGAACCTGTGGTGGCGCTGGAGAGCCGCGGCAAAGGGATTTCCGGGCAAACCAGCGAGCCGGTGCTGATGCTGCAGAAGGTAAAACGCGCGCTGGCGGGCGACGGCGTCACGCTGTTCGCACAGCCGATACGCAACGCGCAGGGCGAGGGCTATGCTGAGATCCTGGCGCGTCTGCACTACGACGGCGAGCTCATCATGCCCGATAAATTCATTCCGCTGATTGCCCGCTTTAACCTCAGCGCGCGCTTTGATATGCAGGTGCTGGAAAAACTCCTTCGCTACCTTCACGCGCACCCGCAAACGTGTCCCGGCGCGCGCTTTTCCGTTAACCTGATGCCGCTGACCCTGCAACAGCAGGGCATCGCGCAGCAGGCTATCGCGCTGTTTGAGCGCTACCGTGTGCCGGTGAGCGCGGTCATTCTGGAAGTGACGGAAGAGCAGGCGCTCTCTGGCTCGGAAAACACCATGCAAAATATCGCGCTGTTGCAGGCGCGGGGATTTTGCATCGCGATTGACGATTTCGGCACCGGCTATGCCAACTTCGAGCGGCTTAAAAATTTACAGGCCGACATCATTAAAATCGACGGCTGTTTTGTGCGGAATGTGGTGAGTAATACCTTTGACGCGCTGGTGGTGAAATCGATCTGCGATCTGGCGAAGGCCCGCTCGCTGACGGTCGTGGCGGAATTTGTCGAAACCCCGGCGCAGCGCGATCTGCTCTTTTCGCTCGGCGTGGAGTATATCCAGGGTTACCTGCCAGGGCGGCCGGAACCGCTTGAGCGCGAGGCATAAAAAAACCGGAGCCAGGCTCCGGTTTTTTATGTTGAGGTTAGCGCTTACAGCACGAGGGCTGCAATCGACGCAGAGAGGATGCTCACAAGCGTCGAGCCATACACCAGCTTCAGGCCGAAGCGGGATACCACGTTGCCCTGTTCTTCATTCAGACCTTTGATAGCGCCCGCGATGATGCCGATGGAAGAGAAGTTCGCGAAGGATACCAGGAACACCGACAGAATGCCTTCCGCGCGCGGGGAGATAGTGCCTGCCAGTTTTTGCAGATCCATCATCGCCACGAATTCGTTGGACACCAGTTTGGTCGCCATAATACTGCCCACCTGCAGCGCTTCGCTTGCCGGCACGCCCATCACCCAGGCCACCGGGTAGAAGATATAACCCAAAATGCCCTGGAAGGAGATACCGAGTACAGCGGCGAACAGCGCGTTCAGACCAGAGATCAGCGCGATAAAGCCAATCAGCATCGCAGCCACGATAATCGCGACTTTAAAACCGGCCAGAATGTACTCGCCCAGCATTTCGAAGAAGCTCTGACCTTCGTGCAGGTTCGACATCTGCAGGTCTTCTTCATTCTCAACGCGGTACGGGTTAATGATAGAGAGCACGATAAAGGTACTGAACATGTTCAGCACCAGCGCGGCCACCACATATTTGGGCTGCAGCATGGTCATGTACGCGCCAACAATCGACATGGACACGGTAGACATGGCGGTTGCGGCCATGGTGTACATGCGGTTGCGCGACATTTTGCCGAGAATATCTTTATAGGCGATAAAGTTTTCTGACTGTCCCAGAATCAGCGAGCTTACCGCGTTAAAGGATTCAAGCTTGCCCATACCGTTGACTTTAGAAAGCACGGTACCGATAGCGCGGATAACAATCGGCAGCACGCGAATATGCTGCAGAATACCGATCAACGCAGAGATGAAGACGATAGGGCAGAGCACTTTCAGGAAGAAGAATGCCAGGCCTTCGTCGTTCATTTTACCGAACACAAAGTTGGTGCCTTCGTTTGCGAAACCCAGCAGTTTCTCAAACATCTCGGAGAAGCCCTTCACAAAACCCAGGCCCACGTCGGAAGTTAAGAAGAAATAAGCAAGTAAGACTTCAATAACTAAAAGCTGTATGACGAAACGAATGCGAATTTGTTTGCGATTGCTGCTAACGAGCATCGCAAGGAGCGCTACAACGGCGAGCGCCAAAACGAAATGAAGAACGCGGGACATATGTGCTCCAAATATTATGAGGCAGGTTTAATTTCCGTGCACATTCTATGCAACAACCATTTAGAAAACGAGATCTGCAACACACTATAGTTACGTCATGTGACGAAACGCGAAAAGAGTGATCGAACATACAAAAATGTTATGTTGCGTAAAGCAGTGAAAGGTTATCTTTTACTGCTACACTTTTAACATACGTGGGCGCATTTTAGTGTGTTTTGCTCGCGTTCCTCGACCTTAACCCGCCTTTCATTGATTTCAGCTATCAGAACCATCAGAGATTATCCGGCTTAATGAACTTGATAATCATTCTCATTTTGATAGCATGAAACATAGCAAAGGCTATATTTCAGAGGCAGAGCATGAATCACAGTCGCGTTGAGCAACGTCGTGACCGAACAGCGCGGAAGTTAAGACTGGCCCTGATGGGACCGGCTTTCATCGCTGCCATTGGCTATATCGATCCGGGCAACTTCGCCACCAATATCCAGGCCGGGGCCAGTTTCGGCTACCAGCTGCTGTGGGTGGTGGTCTGGGCCAACCTGATGGCGATGCTGATACAGGTGCTCTCCGCCAAGCTTGGCATCGCGACCGGCAAAAACCTTGCCGAGCAGATCCGCGATCACTATCCGCGTCCGGTCGTCTGGTTCTACTGGGTGCAGGCCGAGATCATCGCGATGGCGACCGATCTCGCGGAATTTATCGGCGCGGCGATAGGCTTTAAGCTTATCCTCGGCGTTTCGCTGTTGCAGGGCGCGGTGCTGACCGGTATCGCCACCTTCCTGATTCTGATGCTGCAAAAGCGCGGGCAAAAGCCGCTCGAAAAAGTCATTGGCGGACTGCTGCTGTTTGTGGCGGCAGCGTATATCGTCGAGCTTTTCTTCTCGCAGCCTAAGCTCGCGGCGCTCGGCAAAGGGATGCTTATTCCGAGCCTGCCGACGTCGGAAGCGGTTTTCCTGGCGGCGGGCGTGCTCGGCGCGACTATCATGCCGCACGTGATTTATCTGCACTCGTCGCTCACGCAAAACCTGCATGACGGCTCGCGCAAAGAGCGCTATTCCGCCACCAAATGGGACGTGGCGATCGCCATGACTATCGCGGGCTTTGTAAATCTGGCGATGATGGCGACGGCGGCGGCCGCGTTTCACTTCAGCGGACATACCAAAGTGGCCGAGCTCGATCAGGCGTATCTGACGCTCGAACCGCTGTTAAGCCATGCGGCGGCCACGATTTTCGGCCTGAGTCTGGTGGCGGCGGGGCTCTCCTCGACGGTGGTCGGCACGCTCGCGGGGCAGGTGGTGATGCAGGGGTTTGTGCGCTTCAGCATTCCGCTGTGGGTGCGTCGCTCGGTCACGATGGCGCCGTCGTTTATTGTCATCCTGATGGGGCTGGATCCGACGCGCATTCTGGTCATGAGCCAGGTACTGCTGAGCTTTGGTATCGCGCTGGCGCTGGTGCCGCTGCTCTTCTTTACCAGCGATAAAAACCTGATGGGCGATCTGGTCAATACGCCGTGGGTCAAGAGAACCGGCTGGGCGATTGTGGCGCTGGTGGTGGCGCTCAATATCTGGCTGCTGGTCGGCACGGCGCTCGGGTTATAACCGACGTAAAAAAGGCAGGCGCGAGGCCTGCCTTTTTGTTATCTCAGTTAGCTGTCAGTGGTGATGCCCGTGGCCGCGGCCATGTTTACCCCACCCGCGACGGTCGTCGCGATCGTTCCAGCCTTCGCGATAGCCGCGCTCATAAGCGCGACGGTCGTCCCAGCCGCGATGTTTATCCCAGCCGCGATGACGGCCATTGTCATGACGCCACCAGCGGTCGCCGCGCCACTCATAATGGTTACGCCAGTAATCACGGTCGCGCCAGCGGCCGCCGTCCCAGTAGTTACCGTAATTGTCGCGATCGCCAATTTGTAATTTGATGGATGGCAACAGGGTGATTTCACCAGCGCTCGCGATAAGCGGTGCTGTACCCGCCAGTAACGCGGCTGCAAGAATCAGTGACCTGAACATACTTATCTCCTTCACGATCGGGGCCGTAATGGCCTGTTGCAGTAATATTACGGACGTGTAAATCGCTGCAGCATCGCTCCGACTCTGAAAACAGGTATGACCGCACTTTTTGCTAAAGCCGCGTGGTCTCGTGCGCTATGCCAGAATCGCTTCGATCGCCGCGCGTTCCTGCGCCGAAAAATCGCGTTTCGCCAGCATGCCCACGGCGTCGTCGATCTGACTGGTTTTGCTGGCGCCAATCAGTACCGACGTCACTTTTTCATCGCGCAGCACCCAGGCGAGCGCCATCTGCGACAGCTTCTGCCCGCGCTGCGCTGCAAGCGCGTTCAGCTGGCGGACCTTTTCGAGCTTCGCATCGGTGATTTGATCAGGATTCAGGAAACGGCTGCCGCTGGCGGCACGGGAGTCCGCCGGAATGCCGTTCAGGTAGCGGTCAGTGAGTTGTCCGCCCGCCAGCGGCGAAAACGCTATGCTCCCGACGCCTTTCTCCCGGAGCAATTCCAGCAGGCCATCTTCCACCCAGCGCTCGAACATCGAATATTTCGGCTGGTGGATAACGCACGGCGTGCCGAGTTCCGCCAGCAGGTCAATCGCCTCGCGGGCGCGATCCGCCGGGTAGTTGGAAATACCAACGTACAGCGCCTTACCCTGTCGCACGATATGGTCCAGCGCGCGCATGGTTTCTTCAAGCGGCGTCTCCGGGTCCGGGCGGTGGTGATAGAAAATATCGACATACTCAAGGCCCATACGCCTGAGGCTTTGATCGAGGCTCGAAATCAGGTATTTGCGTGAGCCCCAGTCGCCGTAAGGCCCGTCCCACATGGTGTAGCCCGCTTTGGTGGAGATAATCAGTTCGTCGCGATACGCCACGAAATCTTCTTTCAGGATGCGGCCAAAATGGCTTTCGGCGGAGCCCGGCGGCGGCCCGTAGTTATTGGCGAGATCGAAATGGGTAATGCCGAGATCGAATGCGCGGCGCAGTAACTGGCGGCTGGTGTCGACCCGGGTCGCATCGCCGAAGTTATGCCACAGGCCCAGTGAAATGGCCGGAAGCTTCAGGCCGCTGCGTCCGCAGCGGCGATATTCCATCGTGGTGTAGCGCGCAGGATCTGCCTGATAAACCATGCTTATTCACCTCTGTACGTGGTTGCTACCCTGTTGGGGGAGCGGGTCGGAGTAAAAAGCGATACCGCCAGTGTATACGGTTACACAAAATGTGAAAGCCAACAGCCTACACGCCCGGCGCGCGTAAATCTTGCTTGCCACCGCTTTTTGCTGCCGCATTCTGGACAGCGATCACACTTGCCCGATACTCACTACAGGCCCCCGAAAAAGGATGGCGAATATGCCAGACCACTACTGTATTGCCGACTATCTGTTGGATCGCCTGGCGGGATGTGGCGTTAAACACCTGTTTGGCGTGCCCGGAGATTACAATCTGCTGTTTCTTGATAACGTCATCGCCCACCCGCGCATCACCTGGGTCGGCTGCGCTAACGAGCTCAACGCCGCCTACGCCGCCGACGGCTACGCGCGCTGTACCGGTATTGGCGCGCTTCTCACCACTTACGGCGTGGGAGAGCTCAGCGCGCTCAACGCCATCGCGGGCAGCTACGCCGAAGCGGTGCCGGTGCTGCATGTGGTCGGCGCGCCCTGCCAGTCGGCGCAGCGCAAGGGCGAAGTGCTGCACCACACGCTCGGCGACGGCGATTTTCACCACTTTATGCGTATCGCCAGAGAGGTCACTGCCGCCCAGGGCTGGCTCACGCCCGCCAATGCCTGTAGCGAAATCGACCGTGTGATGGCGGAAATGCTGCGCACCCGCCGTCCTGGTTATCTGGTACTGCCAACCGATGTGGCAAGCGCGCCTGCCACCCCGCCTGTAAACGCTATCACCGTGCCGCGCCCGCAGGCGGATGACGCGCAGCTGGCCGCCTTTCGCGAAGCCGCACAGGCGCGTTTCGCGAGAAGCGAGCGTGTGGCGCTGCTGGCGGATTTTCTGGCACAGCGCTTCGGTGTGCAGAAGGCGCTGCACCAGTGGCTGGACGACACGCCGATGCCGCACAGTTCGCTCCTGATGGGCAAGGGCGTGCTGGATGAAACCAGGGCAGGCTTTACCGGCACCTACAGCGGAGCGGCGAGCTCGCCTGAAGTCTGCCGGGCGATAGAAGAGGCGGATCTCGTTATCTGCGTCGGCGTGCAGTTCTCCGACACCATTACCGCCGGTTTTACCCAGCGTCTGACTCGCGACCAGACCCTCGACGTGCAGCCCTGGGCGACACGCGTCGGCGACCGCTGGTTCAGCGGCATCGCAATGGATCAGGCGGTCGCCATCCTGCACGACATCGCGAAACGCCACAGCGCGCGCCTGGCATTGCCCGAGATAACGCCGCCTGCCGCCACGCCGCCTGTCTCCGGCGCGCTCAACCAGAATAACTTCTGGACGCTGATGGCGGCGTTTGTGCAGCCTGGCGATATTCTCGCCGTCGATCAGGGGACGGCCGCGTTCGGCGCCGCCGCGCTGCGACTGCCCGCCGGGTGCGATTTCCTGGTGCAGCCGCTCTGGGGCTCGATAGGCTACGCCTTGCCGGCGGCGTTTGGCGCGCAGACCGCCTGCCCAAACCGCCGCGTGGTGCTGATAACGGGCGACGGCGCGGCGCAGCTCTCGATTCAGGAGCTGGGATCGATGCTGCGCGACGGCCAGGCGCCGGTCGTCATCGTGCTTAATAATGATGGTTATACGGTCGAGCGCGCCATTCACGGCGCGACGCAGCGTTATAACGATATCGCCCCGTGGCAGTGGACCCAGCTACCGCACGCGCTGCATGCCGACAGCCAGGCGCAAAGCTGGCGGGTGAGCGATACGGCGCAGCTCAGAGAGGTGCTGGAACGCCTCGCCAGACCCGAGCGGCTGTCGCTGATTGAGGTGATGCTGCCGCGCGATGACGTGCCGCCGCTGCTTGACGCGGTCAGCCGGGCGCTGGAGGCGCGCAACGGCGCGAAGGAGGAATAACCGCCGCTGGTACAGAAGATGCTGAAACGTGCAAGGTAATCTGTGATGTAAGTCTCTAAACCCGGGGCACTTATGCTATGGTCATTGTTGTTCTGGCGCCGGGAATTTAGAGTGTGCCGAGATTATTTTGAATTGAGCGGAGCAGCAACAGAATGACCAAATATGCTTTGGTGGGAGACGTGGGCGGCACCAACGCACGCTTAGCGCTGTGCGACGTCGACAGCGGCGAGATACTCAAGGCCAAAACCTATTCCGGCCTTGATTATCCGAGCCTGGAAGCGGTGGTGCGGGTGTATCTGGATGAACATAATGCCACGGTCACGGATGGCTGTATCGCCATTGCCTGTCCGATTACCGGCGATTGGGTGGCGATGACCAACCACGTCTGGGCATTTTCTATCGCCGAAATGAAAAAGAACCTCGGCTTCGATCATCTGGAAATTATTAACGATTTCACCGCCGTTTCGATGGCGATCCCGATGCTCAAAACCGAACACCTGATCCAGTTCGGCGGCGGCGAGGCGCAGCCCAATAAACCGATCGCCGTTTACGGCGCGGGCACCGGTCTTGGCGTCGCGCACCTCGTTCACGTCGATAAACGCTGGGTAAGCCTGCCGGGCGAGGGCGGTCACGTCGATTTCGCGCCAAACAGCGAAGAAGAAGCGATTATCCTTGAGCAGCTGCGCGCTGAGGTCGGGCATGTTTCCGCCGAGCGCGTGCTTTCCGGTCCAGGGCTTGTGAATCTCTATCGCGCGATTGTCAAAGCCGATGGGCGTCTGCCGGACAACCTGCGCCCGAAAGACATCACCGAACGTGCGCTCGATGACAGCTGCACTGACTGCCGTCGCGCGCTGTCGCTCTTTTGCGTCATCATGGGGCGCTTTGGCGGCAACCTGGCGCTGACCCTCGGCACCTTTGGCGGCGTTTATATCGCAGGCGGCATCGTGCCGCGCTTTCTGGATTTCTTCACCGCCAGCGGTTTTCGCGGCGGGTTTGAAGACAAAGGCCGCTTTAAGGCTTACGTTCAGGATATTCCGGTCTATCTCATCGTTCACGACCAGCCGGGCCTGCTGGGCGCCGGCGCGCATTTGCGCCAGACGCTCGGTCAGATCCTCTGACG
The DNA here is from genome assembly GCF_001277235.1 of Cronobacter dublinensis subsp. dublinensis LMG 23823. NCBI lineage: Bacteria > Pseudomonadati > Pseudomonadota > Gammaproteobacteria > Enterobacterales > Enterobacteriaceae > Cronobacter > Cronobacter dublinensis. Next base: position 3,180,995 of record NZ_CP012266.1, on the reverse strand, counting down.
AAAAAGGCGCCGCAGGGCGCCTTTTTGTTATCTCCTACAACCGCATCAGTTGGCGGAATTCCTTCACCCGGCTGCGGCTCACCGGCACCTGAAAATCGAGATCGCGCAGGCGCAAAATATAGGTGTTATTAAACCACGGCTCGATTTCGCGGATTTTATTCAGGTTGACGCAATAGGAGCGGTGGCAGCGGAAGAAATGCGCCTCCGGCAGGCGGCTGCAAAACTCGGTGATATTCATCGGCATCACATAAGCCTCTTTGCGCGTATAGACGAACGTCATTTTCTCGTGCGCTTCGGCGTAATAGATATCGTTAATATCGGTCACGATAATCCGCTCATCCTTGATGAGGTTAATCGTCGCGTTTTCACGGCCCGCTGGCGCGGCGGCGTGCGGCGCGTTCTGCTGCGCGAAGGCGGCCTCCAGCTTTTGCAGCATGCCGATAATGCGCGACTCCTGATACGGTTTCAGAATGTAGTCGAACGCTTCCAGTTCGAACGCCTCCACCGCATGCTCTTTCCACGCGGTGATAAACACGATAAACGGCTTACGGGCGAATTTACTGATGTTCTGCGCCAGCAGCACGCCGTCCAGTGAGGGAATATTGATATCCAGGAAAATGGCGTCTACATCGTGCTGCTGCACATATTTCAGCACGTCCAGCCCGTCTTCAAAGGTGGCGACCACCTCCATCTGACTGTGCGTTTTAATCAGCCAGTTCAGCTCCTGCTGCGCGAGGACTTCATCCTCGACGATAATCACTTTCATCGCATTCTCTCTCTACAACAGTATGGCGGCGTCAGGGCGCGCAGGCTGATCCGGTATGTAAAACGCAATCTCCGTGCCGGGCTCCAGGCGGCGGATATGCAGCCCTTCGCCATACAGCAGCTTCACGCGGTGATGAACGTTGATAAGCCCGATTTTATTCACCGGCATCTCGTTGGTATCGAGTTGTTCGACAATGTGCGGGTCGATGCCGTGGCCGGTATCACGCACCGCGATCCGCACCCGACTGCCGCTCCGCGCAATGCTTATCGTCACCACGCCTTTGCCGCGACACGGCTGGATACCATGTACGATAGCGTTCTCCACCAGCGGCTGGATCAGCAGACTGGCGACGCGGCAGTTCACCTCTTCGTCAATATCATAAATCACGGTCAGCTTGTCGCCGAAGCGCGCCTGCTCAATCGCAATGTAATCTTTAATCTGGTAGAGCTCTTTTTTGATGTCGATCTGCTCGTCGTCTTTCAGCTCAATGTTGTAGCGCAGGTAGCGCGAGAGATTGAAAATCAGCTGGCGTGCGGTGTCCGGGTTAAGGCGGATGGAAGACGAAATCGCGTTCAGCGCGTTAAACAGGAAGTGCGGGTTGATTTTGCTCTGCAAGGCGCGAAGCTCCGCTTTGTTCGCCATCTCGCGCAGCTGCTCGGCGCGCGACACCTCAAGCTGGGTGGAGATAATCTGCGAAAGCCCGATGGCCATCTCCTGTAGCGATGACGTTATCTGGTGCGCGTGGCAGTAGTAGATTTTAAGCGTGCCGGTCACCACGCCTTTCTCCCACAGCGGGATCACCAGCATTGAGTGAATCTCCGGCGTGCGGTGCGCCTCGTCATTGTTTTTGATAATGATTTTGCCGTAGTGGATCGCCTGCTGCGTGGTGGGGCTCAGGGCGTCGCTATTGTCCTGATAATTATGCTCGCCCACGCCGACATATGCCTGCACCGTCTCGGTATTGGTGATCGCGACCGCGTCGGCGTTGATATCGCGGCGGATGATGTCGCACACCTGGCGCAGCGATTCACTGTTCACATGGCGAAACAGCGGCAGCGTCTTGTTGGCGATATCCAGCGCCAGTTTGGCCTGGCGCGCGGCGCTGGCCTCTTTTTCGCCCTCGACGCTGCGCACCAGCAGCACAATTAATCCAATAGAGACGGTGCCTAAGATCATCGGCACGCCGATTTTCGACACGATATCGAGCCCCAGCGCGGTAGTCGGCGCCCAGACCACCACTAAAATCATGGTCAGCGTTTCGCACAGCATCCCGCCGATGATCCCGGCGCGCCAGTGCTGCGCTTTCGGCACCCGACGGCTGATGAGGCCCGACAGCCCGCCGGCGACAATACTGGTGATAAAACAGGGGATCGCGGTGATGCCGCCGATATCAATCAGGTAACGGTGCAGCCCGGCGATAGCGCCCGTAATGAGACCGACCCACGGGCCGAAAAGAATACCGCCGGACATCACGGCGATAATACGCACATTGACCAGCGAACCCTCCACCGGCACGCCGGACCAGGTGCTGAACAGCGCGAACAGCGAGAAGATCGCGGTCACCGCCAGCAGCTCTCTGGGCGTGTGGGCGCTCTTGTGCAGCAGCTCCCGGAACAGGCGGATGCGAATCAGAAAAAAGAGGCAAATCAGCATTAGCGCCGCGCGGTCAAAGACCGCCAGCAGCATGTCGAAAATCTCGTGCACGGATAACCCGGATGTCTGGCAGGAAAGGGGACATGATAGAAAACCTGGCGGCCCTTGACCAGCCGCCAGGTTTTGCCGGTCACGCGCCTTTAAGTTGTTCGCGCCCGGCAGGCGTCAGCGCAGCCTCGGTGGCGCGACCGCTGAAATCCATTTCGAAATTGTCCGGGGCGAAGTCTGGCGGCGAGCGGCCTTCCACGAACGCGGGCCACTGGCGCTTCAGATAGGCGTCATTCTTCTCACACCACGGCGCGGCGGCGATATACATCACGTTGCTGTCAAATTCGCCCTGATGCTCGTTTTCCACCGCATGAATGACATCGCAGTGCCAGAAAACCGTGTCGCCTGGTTCCATATCGGGAATTGAGGAAATCCCGGTCAGTAAAAGGGGATGCCAGCGTTCGTTAATGGATAACGCGCGGCCCGGCTTCGCGTCGCACAGCGAATCGTCCGGCACATCATCCTGCAGGGCGCGCAGCAGAATATACGCCATCGCATTGGCGACCGGCAGCAGCGTCAGCGTGCCGCCGTGCTTGCGTTGCTCCGAGAGCGCCGTCCAGCCCTGGAAAGTGCGAAACACAGAGCAGACGGCGGGCGAGGGGATTTCACGCGCCTCGACGCGCCCTTCGGCGTCAAACGGGTTATAACGCTGCCACTCGCCGCTGAACACGTGACGGTAGACGTGACGGAAGTTTTCATCGAGCCAGCGCTCCACCGAGCCGCCGTCGACGTGCGGCGACAGCCCCAGCGACGATGAGCGCGGCGGGCGGCGGCGGGTGCGGTCGGCATAGGTCACCACGCGGTTCGGGTCGAAGTGCTGTTTGCCGTGGCTTTCGGTCTGCCACAGATTATTGAGAAACACCTGAGCGGCTTTCATGCGCGCGTCCTGGCGGGCCTCCACCTGCGGCTTCGACCAGTAAATGCCGTAAATCTGCGGCTTGCTGTCGGCAAGCGTGCCGAAATAGTTATCTTCCGCCGCATTTTTGAGTTTCTCAACGAAGTTATTGCGCTCCAGATACTCGCCCACTTCGTGGTTCCAGGCGCGCGCCTGAGTTTCCGGGAATACGCCTTTAATCACGCAGCAGCCGCGCTCGCGGATACGCGCTTTTTGTTGCTCGCTGATACGGCCATTGACGATGTCGTCGGCATCGATTTGCGGCACCGGATGCTCGCCGCGCGCGGTTTCGCGCTGGATTGCCGCAATCTGGCGCTGAATATCCGCTTCAAGCTCCGCAAACACGGCCTGATAGTTCGGCAGCGCCTGACGCAGCTGCTGTTTAATCTCACGGATAGCGGCGGGAATATCGTTAATTTGTAGGCTCATCTCGCTGACTCCAGCTGTCGTGAACAGGGGTTATTGTTTTGTTGCATCGACGTTAATATAACCACTGCGCATCAAATAAAACAGGGTTAGCTTTCAAATGAAAGTTCCCGTTTTTTGTTCCGTAAACTATTTTTTCGCTGGCCTCTCGACAGCGGAAAATTTTCCAGGCTATGTTCTTAGAGCCGCAGCAGCGGCAGCGTCGCTCGGACGGTCCGGGCGCTTACGTCATTTCGAGGAACCTATGGCTGATTTCAGTCCCAAACGCCGTTTTTCGCGTATCGAACGTCTTCCCCCTTACGTTTTCAATATTACTGCTGAACTGAAGATGGCTGCGCGTCGGCGCGGCGAAGATATCATCGACTTCAGCATGGGTAACCCTGACGGCCCCACGCCGCCCCACATCGTCGAAAAACTCTGCACCGTGGCCCAGCGCCCGGACACGCACGGCTACTCCACCTCGCGCGGCATTCCCCGCCTGCGCCGCGCCATTTCGCGCTGGTATCAGGAGCGCTACGAGGTAGAGATCGACCCGGAAACCGAAGCCATTGTCACCATCGGCTCGAAAGAGGGGCTGGCGCACCTGATGCTCGCCACGCTCGATCACGGCGACACGGTGCTGGTGCCAAACCCGAGTTACCCGATCCACATTTACGGCGCAGTGATCGCTGGCGCGCAGGTGCGTTCGGTGCCGCTGGTGGAGGGCGTTGATTTCTTCAACGAGCTGGAGCGCGCTATCCGCGAAAGCTACCCGAAGCCGAAAATGATGATTTTAGGCTTCCCGTCGAACCCGACGGCGCAGTGCGTGGAGCTGGAATTCTTTGAGAAAGTCGTGGCGCTGGCGAAGCGTTATGACGTGCTGGTGGTGCACGATCTCGCCTATGCCGATATCGTCTATGACGGCTGGAAAGCGCCGTCGATCATGCAGGTGCCAGGCGCGCGCGAGGTGGCGGTAGAGTTCTTCACGCTCTCCAAAAGCTACAACATGGCGGGCTGGCGCATCGGTTTTATGGTGGGGAATCAGGAGCTGGTGAGCGCGCTGGCGCGGATTAAAAGTTATCACGACTACGGCACCTTTACGCCGCTACAGGTGGCGGCCATCGCCGCGTTGGAAGGCGATCAGCAGTGCGTGCGCGAGATAGCCGAACAGTACAAACGCCGTCGCGATGTCCTGGTAAAAGGGCTGCACGAGGCGGGCTGGATGGTGGAGTGCCCGAAAGCGTCGATGTACGTCTGGGCGAAAATCCCGGAACCCTACGCGGCGATGGGCTCGCTCGAATTCGCGAAAAAGCTGCTGCAGGACGCGAAGGTCTGCGTCTCGCCAGGTGTGGGGTTTGGCGACTACGGCGACACGCACGTGCGCTTCGCGCTGATTGAAAACAGCGATCGTATCCGCCAGGCGGTGCGCGGCATTAAAGCGATGTTCAGGGCGGATGGACTGCTGCCGGCGGGCATAAAACACGCCGCCACGCAGGATGACGAATAAAAAAACAGGAGCCGCTGGCTCCTGTTTTTTTTACTCAGGTGTTTTACTAAATCATCAGGGCAAACGTGCCGGCCCACAACAGTAAAATCACCGATACGCCCATAAAGAAATATTTCACGTTACATCGCTCCGCATGCCTGAAAACACGCCTGAATCAATACGCAAGGTCACAGTATAGAGAGATGAAGCCGCGGCCAAATCACTTTGGGATTATTCCCCTCTCGTGGCCCCATGGGCGGCTACCGCTCTCTGGAAATCGTGCGCGTCAAATGACGTCTGCGGGCGCTAATGTAAACCTTTATTTTTGGGGTGACAAGCGACGCGCGGCCTGGCGAGATAATTTTTTTCATCCCGTTTTTTTCCTTAAAAAACAATTAAAAAGAAATTAATTACCGGGCGTAATTCCTGATTCCTGGTGGTTGCGAACCGCTGCGTTTACTGCGACGCTTGCGGTTTAACAAAACGGGAGGATGCATGAAAGTCAGCAAGGCGAATGCGGAACATTATCTGTGGGGCGGCGACTGCGATGGCTGGCATCTGGTAAAAAGCGGCGGGCTTAGCGTCATTCACGAGCGTATGCCCGCCGGGCGCGCCGAGCAGCGCCACTACCACGAACAGTCGCGGCAATGCTTTTTCGTGTTGCATGGCGAACTGACGATGGAGCTTAACGGCGAGCGCGTCACGCTTTCCCCCGGCGAAGCGATTGAAATTCCGCCGCTGGCGCCGCATCAGGCGCGCAACGACGGGCTACACGAGGTGGAGTTTTTGGTTATCTCCCAGCCGACGACGCGCGGCGACCGGGTCAATCTTACAGCCAGCCCGAACGCTTAAGCTTCCAGTAAAGCAGATAACAGACCGCGATGGTGCCGCCTATCGTCACGGGATAACCGAATGCCGAGCGGATCTCCGGCATGTTCTCGAAGTTCATGCCGTACATGCTGAAAATCACCGTCGGCACGACCAGAATCGCCCCCCAGCCGGCGAGCTTTTTCACCACTTCATTCTGCTGCACCGTGACCAGCGCCAGGTTGACATGCATGGCGCTGGTGAGCATCTCGCGCATATCTTCGGCGTCCATCACCACATGGTGGGCGTGATCCTGGACGTCGCGCAGGTACGGGCGCAGCGTCTTCGGCACGATATCTTCATGCAGGCGGATCAGCTGATTGCAAATCTCATCCACCGGCAGCGCGGCGTTGCGGATAGCCAGCAGCTGACGACGCAGCGTATAGACCTGTTGCACCGCCTGTTTATCAAATTCGGTGCGAAACATCGTATTTTCCATCTCGCCGATGCGATTGGTCAGCGACGAGGTGATTTCCAGATAGTTATCGACGATGAAATCGAGAAGGCAGTAAAGCGCGTAACCCGGCCCGAGTGCCAGCATATCGGGCTTTTCTTCGGCGCGGGCGCGGATGGGCGCGTAGCTCTCCGACGCGCCGTGGCGCACCGTTATCAGAAAGTTTTTGCCGATAAACAGGTGCGTTTCGCCAAACTCAATCTGCTCCTGCGGGTTCATCCAGGCGGTTTTCACCACCATAAACAGTGATTCGCCATACTGCTCGATTTTCGGGCGCTGGTGGGCGGTGAGGGCGTCTTCAATAGCGAGTTCGTGCAGGCCAAACTCCTGCTGGATAATGTGCATAAACGGCGCATCGGGCTGCCACAGCCCGAGCCAGATAAACGCGTCAGGATCTTCAATCGCCTCGCTGATATCTTCAAGGTTAATCACTTCCGGCGCTTTATCGCGGCGGTACACCATGCTGTTCACAATCATTTTTCTTCGTCCCTGCGGTATCGCTTATCGGGTAACTATAAACAGCGTGGGCGCAGGCTTCCTCTTTTTTGCGGCAATTCAGGCGATTCTGGCGCGCTAAAACATCTCCACCAGGCGACGCACGGACGGCGAGCGTTCAAATTTACGCCACGCCAGCGCGATGTCGGTTTTGAGCGTCTGGTCGCTCAGTCTGTGAAACGTCACCTGCGGATGCGCGATGCACTGCATCGACACTGGCACCAGCGCGAAGCCGAACCCGGCTGCCACCATGCTGAGTGACGACGAGAGCTGCGAGGCCTGCTGGCTGTCGGCAGGCGCGAGCCCTGCGCGCAAACAGGCGTTATAGACCAGTTCATACAGGCCTGGCGCCACCTCGCGCGGGAACAGCACCAGCGGCGTCCCGACAAGATCGCTTAACGCCAGTTCATCCCGTGCGCTCAGCGGATGATTGCGGTGCAATGCCGCCACCATCGGCTCTTCGTCAATGAGGCGCAGGTTGAACGCTTTACTGCTCTCGCAGGGCAGGCGGACAAACGCGGCGTCCAGCAGACCTTCCTGCAAATCGTGCATCAGCGCGGCCATATTGGCCTCTTGCTGTAGCAGCGTAATGGCCGGGTAACGACGCTGAAAATCATGCAGCAGCGAGAAGACGCGTGAGTGAAAGGCGTTGGAGCTGCTGATGCCGACAGAGAGCGAGCCATTTACCCCGCGGGCGATACCGCGCGTCTTTTCCAGCGCCGCATCGCTCAGCGCCAGAATCTGGCAGGCGTCCTGATAAAAGGCTTCTCCCGCTTCGGTCAGCTCCACGCCGCGCGTCAGGCGACGCAGCAGCGGTGTGCCCACTTCACGTTCAAGTCTCTGGATCTGCTGGCTGAGGGGCGGCTGGGAAATTCCCAGTAATTCAGCGGCTCGCGTGAAGTGCCGCGTCTGGGCTACCGCTACGAAATAGCGTAAATAACGAAGTTCCATATCAAAAACGTCTCAAACCGGGATGCTTTCTATATTGGAACCTCACGCTGAATCGGGTCAACATTTGATTAATGTTTCTTACGGAATATGAGTGAGGATTTGTGCAATGAGCCATGCAACCGATTGTTCTTGCGAGGAAAGCTTGCTGGAAACCGTGCGGGCGCTGCGGGATAAAGATACAGAATGTGTGATATATCAAACATCCATGATGAGCGCCTTATTGAGCGGCGTTTATGAAGGAAATACCACCATCGCGGATCTTCTGACCAAAGGCGATTTTGGTCTCGGCACCTTTAACGAGCTCGACGGCGAGCTTATTGCCTTCAGCCATGAAGTCCATCAGCTGCGCGCCGACGGCAGCGCCCGCGAAGCGCGGCCCGATCAGAAAACGCCGTTCGCCGTCATGACCTGGTTTAAACCGCACTATCGCCAGCGTTTCGACCGGCCGATGAGCCGCCAGCAGATCCATGACGTGATTGACCGCCAGGTGCCGTCCGACAACATTTTCTGCGCGCTGCGCATCGACGGCCATTTCCGCCACGCCCATACCCGCACCGTACCGCGCCAGACGCCGCCGTACCGCGCCATGACCGACGTGCTCGACGACCAGCCGGTGTTCCGCTTCGATGGTCGCGACGGCGTGCTGGTGGGCTTTCGCACGCCGCAGCATATGCAGGGCATCAACGTCGCGGGTTACCACGAACACTTCATTACGGACGACCGCCAGGGCGGCGGGCATCTGCTCGATTACCAGCTGGAAAACGGCGTGCTCACCTTTGGCGAGATCCACAAGCTGATGATCGACCTGCCGTCAGACCCGGCGTTTCTTAACGCCAATCTGCATCCCGACAATCTCGATGCCGCCATCCGTTCGGTTGAAAACTAACAGTCTGAAAGGGGAAAAAACATGGATAACGAAAACCGGGTGCGCCAGTGGGCGCACGGTGCCGACATGGTGGTTAGCCAGCTTGAAGCCCAGGGCGTAAAACAGGTCTTCGGCATTCCCGGCGCGAAGATCGATAAGGTCTTCGACTCCCTGCTGGATTCCACTATCCAGATTATCCCGGTGCGCCACGAAGCCAACGCCGCGTTTATGGCCGCCGCCGTCGGGCGTATTACCGGCAAAGCGGGCGTGGCGCTGGTCACCTCAGGGCCAGGGTGCAGCAACCTCATTACCGGCATGGCGACCGCCAACAGCGAAGGCGACCCGGTCGTGGCGCTCGGCGGCGCCGTGCGTCGTGCCGATAAAGCGCGCCAGGTGCACCAGAGCATGGATACCGTGGCGATGTTCAGCCCGGTGACGAAATACGCCGTGGAGGTCTCTTCCTCTGACGCCATTGCGGAAGTGGTTTCCAACGCGTTCCGCGTGGCGGAGCATGGCCGACCGGGCAGCGCGTTTGTCAGTCTTCCGCAGGACATCGTCGACCTGCCCGCGACGGGCAACATTCTGCCCGCAGGCAACGCGCCGAAGCTTGGGCCCGCGCCGGAGGCGTCGATAGACCATGTCGCCGCGCTGATTCGTGAGGCCAAAAATCCGGTCATTCTGCTGGGACTGATGGCAAGCCAGCCGGAGAACAGCCGCGCGCTGCATCGCCTGCTTGAGAAAAGCCACATTCCGGTCACCAGTACCTACCAGGCGGCGGGCGCGGTGAATCAGGAGCACTTCACCCGCTTTGCAGGCCGCGTCGGGCTGTTCAACAACCAGGCGGGCGACCGGCTGCTGCATCTGGCTGATCTCATCATCTGCGTCGGCTACAGCCCGGTGGAATATGAGCCCGCGATGTGGAATAGCGGCAACGCGACGCTTGTGCATATCGACGTGCTACCTGCGTATGAAGAGAGCCATTACGCGCCGGAAATCGAGCTGGTGGGCGACATCGCCGGTACGCTGGAAAAACTCGCTGAACGCATCGCGCAGCCGCTGGTGTTAAGCGACCGCGCGTCAGAAATTCTCATCGACCGCCAGAACCAGCGCGAGCTGCTGGCGCGCCGGGGGGCGCAGCTTAACCAGTTCGCGCTACATCCGCTGCGCATCGTGCGCGCCATGCAGGACATCATCAACAGCGACGTGACGCTGACGGTCGATATGGGCAGCTTCCATATCTGGATTGCCCGCTACCTTTATAGTTTCCGCGCGCGTCAGGTGATGATCTCCAATGGTCAGCAGACGATGGGCGTGGCGCTGCCCTGGGCCATCGGCGCCTGGCTGGTGGAGCCGGGCCGTAAAGTGGTGTCGGTATCCGGCGATGGCGGCTTCCTGCAATCGAGTATGGAGCTTGAAACCGCGGTGCGCCTGAAAGCCAACGTGCTGCACATCATCTGGGTGGATAACGCCTACAACATGGTGGCTATTCAGGAAGAGAAAAAATACCAGCGTCTCTCCGGCGTTAACTTCGGACCGGTGGACTTCAAAGTCTATGCCGAAGCCTTCGGCGCCGCCGGGTTCGCGGTAGAAAGCGCCGAAGCGCTTGAGCCGACGCTGCGCGCCGCGATGGATGTCGACGGACCGGCGGTGGTCGCCATTCCGGTCGACTACAGCGATAACCCGCTGCTGATGGGCCAGCTCCATCTCAGCCAGATTCTCTGACTTACCAAAAGGAACGTATTATGAAAAAAGTAGCACTGGTGACAGGCGCAGGACAGGGTATTGGCAAAGCCATCGCGCTGCGTCTGGTGAAAGATGGTTTCGCGGTCGCGATTGCCGATTACAACGCGGAAACCGCCAATGCCGTGGCGCAGGAAATCAACGAGCAGGGCGGCAGCGCGGTAGCAGTGACCGTCGATGTGTCTAAACGCGATCAGGTCTTCGCGGCGGTGGAACAGACCCGCAAAGCGCTTGGCGGCTTTGACGTTATCGTCAATAACGCGGGCATCGCGCCGTCAACGCCGATTGAAACGATCACCGAAGAGGTGATCGACAGGGTGTATAACATCAACGTCAAAGGCGTTATCTGGGGTATGCAGGCTGCCATTGAGGCTTTCAAAGCCGAAGGCCACGGCGGGAAAATCATCAACGCCTGCTCGCAGGCAGGCCACGTCGGCAACCCGGAGCTTGCGGTCTACAGCTCCAGTAAATTCGCGGTGCGCGGCCTGACCCAGACCGCCGCGCGCGATTTAGCGCCGCTTGGTATTACCGTTAATGGCTTCTGCCCCGGTATTGTGAAAACCCCGATGTGGGCGGAAATCGACCGTCAGATCTCTGAAGCTGCGGGCAAACCGCTTGGCTACGGCACGGAAGAGTTCGCCAAACGCATCACGCTGGGCCGCCTCTCCGAGCCGGAAGATGTCGCCGCGTGCGTTTCGTTCCTTGCAGGCCCTGACTCGGACTACATGACCGGCCAGTCGCTGCTTATCGACGGCGGTATGGTATTCAGTTAATCCTTATCATCTACCTTTTTCGGCTCGTCCGAAAACCCACCGTTAATGCGGTGGTTTTTTTTATGGAGACGCAAAGCAGGATTATTAGCGGTATTTTACGATGTCACCGTGGCTGTCTGTTTGCCAGGTTTCATTATTAATATCGAACTGCGTATGACCATCTTTGCGTTCGCGGACAATCATCAGGATGTGTTTATCGAGGCAATTATCAGGGGCTTTGATTCCGGCAAAGCAGAGACGGTCTTCTTTACCCAGCGGCTGATAACCTTTGCCGAAATCGTAAATATAAAAGTTTCTGACAATCGCAGCGGACTTATTTTTCAGCGAATAGCGAGCCAGAATATCCGGGCTTTGCTTAACCCACCATGTGATTTTTTCTTCAGGCGATGAGGGGAAGTTTTTAACCACTATCACAGGCGCAAAATCGTCGCGATGCACGTCCACAACGTCAACTTTCTCGTTACCTTGCACGGAATACAAGACGATAGCCAGTATTACTATGAAAATGAGTACAAGTGTTGCCTTTAATTTCATCTTGACGATCCTTCAAGCGTAACAGTGGCTTGCATATCAGTGAAAAATGGCCGATAAGCAAAACGCTCATAACGTCGAAGGATAAACCAGGCTTTAAAGAATTGAAACTGGCTAAATTTCTTGTTGTTGATGTCCGTATCATCTAGTCCAAAATGGTCTTGCGCAGTAAATTTAATTTCTGCCCGCCACTTGAGTTTAGAAACTTCAATATTGAGTAAATCAATTTTTGTCGCATGTACGTCGTGGATAGAGATTGCCATTCCATTGAACTTATCAGAGAAGGCATCAAATTTCGGCAGGACTGATTTTTTCAGGTTACTACTCAAAGCATCAACTAAGAAGTATTCTTCATCAGTATTTATTAAAGTGATATACTGGTTAATTGTATCTTTGATGGCATAAAAAGCGCTTGTTTTTGTAATGTTATTCAAAATGAGATTCTTGTAAGCTTTATGCAGAATGCTATCTTCAAAATTTTCACCTGTGTTTTTCTGTAGATGAGTAAACATTTTATTAATTAAGTGACGATACTGCCCATAAAATGCAAAAGGAAGAGATGTTGCTCTCAACTCATCAAACAATAAGTCTGCACATTGTTTTTTGTTAACAAAATTTTGATGATTGTTTCCATAAACGCCAGCAAACATAGATTGAGGGTTGTTAAACCCAGTCTTTTTTGAAAGGGTAAAAGGGTCAACTATATTTGATACGTCATAAATAAAATATGAATTTTTTAATTGATATTCTGTGAGATCACCACATTTCATGTCATCTGCATTGTGGTCATTAAACTTGCGTTGTGATGTAAATAAATTAATCGGGAAAGATGTCAACCTTGTCATGTATATTCCTTTATATTAATAAATAAAACATTTTTATATTAATGGATGTCGGGTCTTTTTCAACTATTAAATTTGTTAGAAAAGTACAGATTTGAATTTCATGTGTTTATTTCAAAGCACTTATCAAGATATAAACATGCAATATTGATATCAATTATGATTTAATGTTATGTGGGCGAGGTACTTATGATAAAGATAAAAGCCCCTTTCGGGGCTTTAAAATAAAAACGTGTAGTGTTTCTACCGGGCTGTCGCTAACGCGGACATACCCGCAGCAGTGAATATGAATCAGTCTTTACTCTGCAACAGATAACGATAAATCAGGCCGCCCACGACGCCGCCCACCATCGGGACTATCCAGAACACCCACAATTGCTGTAAAGCCCAGCCGCCCTGGAAAATAGCGACTGCCATGCTTCTCGCAGGGTTCACCGACGTATTGGTGACGGGAATGCTGATGAGATGAATCAGCGTCAGGGCCAGGCCAATCGCCAGCGGCGCAAATTTCGCCGGTGCGTTTTTATCGGTGGCGCCGTGGATAATCAAAAGGAAGAAGGCCGTCAGCACCAGTTCAGTCAGGATGGCTGCCGTAAGGCTATAACCAGCCGGTGAGTGTTCGCCGTAGCCGTTGGCGGCGAAACCGCAGGCGACGGCGTCAAAGCCCGCTTTGCCGCTCGCGATGGCATAGAGTACGCCTGCCGCGGCAATCCCCCCAATAACCTGGGAAAGGATGTAAGGAATGACGTCATTAAAGGTAATGCGTCCGCCTGCCCATAAGCCCAGCGTGACGGCAGGGTTAAAATGCCCGCCGGAAATATGCCCTACGGCATAGGCCATCGTTACGACGGTCAGACCAAACGCAAGCGCTACTCCTGTAAAACCAATGCCCAGTTCAGGGAAAGCGGCGGCCAGTACAGCGCTCCCGCAGCCACCGAATACCAGCCAGAATGTGCCGAAAAACTCAGCCGCATTTTTTCTCAACATTTTTATCTTCCTTGTATTCACTATCATTATTACGTGGTTATATAACGGCGGACATCATATCTTCTGAACGTAATAAATAAACCGGGCACTGTTCTTAAACAGGACGAGAATGTTATATCCTGTATGAATATGCTTAAGTTATGTGAGTAAATTTAATTTTCTGTGAGGGCATTGTTTGGTTTGCGTTGAACACAAGCGAGGCAAGTCTGCTTTTGTGATTAAGTTCTTTTTTCAATAATGCCCATTAAGGATAAGCTTTACAGAAAGCATGATATTCTTCAGTTAATTCGGAGAGTTCATTATCGGTTAAGATTTCAAACGCAGAAACACTCCGATAACGAGATGCCGGGTTCTCTTCTATAATTTTTTTGTAGCGATTTTTCATACCTGCGATTAACTGCGCGGGAACAACATCATGATCGCAAGGATCGTTTTTAGCGCAAAACAAATAGAACATTGCCGCTTTCAGAGGCTCTGACAGTAAATGGTGGTGGTTTTCAATTAAATAGTCCATCGCCCAGGCTCTGTGTTTATCCGATAAAAGCAGATCGCCCAGGCAATGCGCTTTGAATAATCCATTTTGAATAAAGGTCGATTCCACTATCTGTTTCCTGAAAAAAGCAGAGGCCTTTTCATCGATCGCATCAAGCTCACTCAGGTAACGGGCAGCCTCTTCTGCGCCTTCATCCATACAGTCACTATTGATATAATAAGGGTTTATATAACCTTGTCTGAGATAGAGGGCCAAACCATCAATCAGTTTATTTTTTAGTTCCTGAGAGGTTTCGCGCATCGTGAATCTGTACGGATTATTAATCGCTAAATGAGTATAGTAATAAAAATAACGTAAATATATGCACATTTTTTAAATTCGGTACAGTATCCATAAAACCAGTATATCCTGAAAAAGATGTACTTTCATAATCGTTGTGACTTTTTAAAATGCGTGTCATTTCAGAAGATGTCTATCCTGGAACCAGCATCAGAAATCGTCTTTAACGTCTCAGGTATACCAGAACGATGGATGATTTTTCTTATCTGAAATTCCCGGGATAAAGGTCTGACGCTCACAGCACGAGCACAAACGTACATGAAGGCGAACGGGATGCAAAGTGAGCGTTCAGGAGGGTAACAAAGGCCAAAATGGCGTCAAAGGCCGCTGCGTTGTCACAACTGCCGACTTTGTGCATGAACTGGGCACCGTTAACTGGAACTGGACACTTAAGCAGGCTAACGAATGGATGGATGCTTGCCTGACCACGTTCAAAGACATATCGACCGAGGAAGGCGAAAATCGCACCCTGGCGATGTACAACCCGAACGGGGGGATCTGATTATGGGCTTTCCATCTCCCGCCACCGACTTTATCGAGCGCCGCGTAACTCTCGATGGGATATGCGCTATTAGCATGAATTGCCGGATCGTGGAGACGCCCACCGGCTACGCAGTGATAGATATCAGCATAATGGCGACCATCGGCGCGACCGTTCTTTTCTCTTGATATGGGAATGTGCAATTTGGGTTTATCACCCAACACGGGATCATTACTGATGATGGGGAATCGCAGGATGGCTCGGCGCTGGATGATGTGGAGATCGCCGGAGTGGTTACGCATACCATTCACAGCGCAGATAGTATCACGGATCAGCGGCCAATAATTTGATTGGCGCATCACACTTTACACACAAAAAAGAATCATTACTAAACTCTCAAATTAAATAAAAAACTGTTCTTTTTAATATTATCCTCGTCTTATGATATTGATCTTTTTTGTTGCATGCACAGGAGTGTAACGGATGCCCCAGTATGATAAAGCTACTCAAACAGCAGGCTTGGTTCGTATAACCAAACAACTTGAGTCTGTTTACGGCCTATTTATTGACATGAAAGATGTTAAATCTGTTGGCGAACATAGAAATGAAACTCTTATAACTCGCTGTGTGGCTGCTCATGCGGTAAGCCTGTATGGCGATGAACCAGATCCTGAACTTGCAGCTAACGCCGTGTGCGACGGAAAAGATGATGGCGGGATTGATGCTGTCTATGTTAATAAAAACTCTAAAAAAATAGTTATAGTGCAGTCAAAGTATATTAAAAATGGTGAGGGTTCTATCACCACAAGAGAATTTGGAAGGTTTAAGGATGCCTGTGTTAAAGTAATAGCTGGAGATTTTACTACTTTCAATGAAAGATTCTTAAAAAACAAAGATGCTATTAGCGAAGCGATATCAGGATTCACATATAAATGCATTTGTGTATTTATTTATACGGGTGTACACCAGCCCAGCGACGAGGTTAAGGCAGATATATCTTTTTGGGAGCAAGTTCAAAATAGATCTCTACTTTTTAAAGATATTCAAGATCGTGAGGAGTACTCAGTTCTTTTTGAGCCAGCAGATATACAAGTTATAATGGATGGTCTTTCAACTGAGCGCTCTGGTTCAATCAATGTCGAGAATGTGCATTTGGAAAGCTATGGGGAAATAGCAAATCCTTATAAGGCAATATATGGAACTATCTCGGCAAGGCTCTTATATGAATGGTGGAGGAAATATAAATATTCATTATTTGAAAAAAATATTAGAAGCGTGCTTGGAAGTTCAACAATAAATACAGGAATTAAAAGAACACTTCAAGAACAGCCAAGTAATTTCTGGTATTATAATAACGGTATCACTGCTGTATATAGTGAAGTAGAAGAGAGTATGGTCAATCTTAGTACTAGCAGGAGATATGGCCTTTTTAGCTTTAAAAACCTCAGCATTATAAACGGAGCTCAAACCGTTAGTACAATCGGTGAAGTTTTTCATTCGTTACCTGAGGAGAAAAAAGATTTAATTAAAGTCAATATTAGATTTATCAATGCAGCTGAAGATGATTTTTTGACATCTGTAACAAAATTCAATAATACACAAAATAGAGTTACAGGAAGGGATTTCTCTTCTCAAAGACCTGAGCAACAAAGAATACAGCGAGAAATAAATTTTATTGGGGGATATAGCTACAAACTCCTAAGGCAAGAGGATTCCGGCCCGACTAGTAGTAATACAATAGACATCGATGATGCTTTAAATGCCTTAGTATGTTCATCTAAGGATGAGACGTTACTATCATCATTGAAATTAAATAGAGGCCGTTTCTTTGAAAGTTGGGGTGGACTGTATGAGAAAGTTTTCCCTGTTGAAAATGGCCCCACAGGACTGGAGATTATAAACAAAGTTAATGCTTATAGAATGTCAAATGATATTCTACAAGAAAGCATAGTCAGGCTTCTTTCATTAGATAAA
Organism: Cronobacter dublinensis subsp. dublinensis LMG 23823; assembly: GCF_001277235.1. Taxonomy (NCBI): domain Bacteria; kingdom Pseudomonadati; phylum Pseudomonadota; class Gammaproteobacteria; order Enterobacterales; family Enterobacteriaceae; genus Cronobacter; species Cronobacter dublinensis. The sequence continues at coordinate 3,163,950 of NZ_CP012266.1, read as the reverse complement.
GAAAATCAAAAACAAATTCACCAAGTAATGATTCATGGAAATTATGTCTTAATATCCATTTTGATGGATAGATTAAAAATTGCATCAATAGAAAACCATTTAATATCATATGAAAGGAATATGTCATTGGATGATTGTATTGATATGGCTTCTGAAACTTACAACTACATACAAAGAAGATTTCCAACTAGTTATATTGCAAGGTTTTTCCAGAATAGAGAGAAGGTATTAAGTGTAATTAGTTATCTACTAGGTGCGGAAGAAGTTTCTGAGAATATGGGGTGAAAGAAAATGCCGCCTCCGGGCGGCATATTTTTGTTTCTCGGCCTATAAAATATATTTAATTCAAGAAATTAAATGTGTATATAAGGCGAGTATGTAAATTGCCTAATTTATTGTTTTGTACATTACTTAATAATTCCATCTAGCCAATCAGCCCACCATTGCATCATTTCCCGCCGTTTATCCAAATATTGAGCATGATTGTATATGCCGCGAATGTTATTGCGATCAATGTGAGCTTGCTGGCGTTCTATAGCATCCTGAGGCCAGCTATGCTCGTTAAGAATGGTACTGAACTGGTGTCGAAAGCCATGACCGCTTGCCAAACCCTCGTACCCGATTTGGCGGATAACCTGTAAAACGGTGTTCTCGCTCATAGGTTTACGCTTATCGTTACGGCCGGCAAACACGAACGGCGAAAGCGAAGTAATGGGTTGAAGATGCTTTAAAAGATCGTAGACCTGCTGCGACATTGGAACCAAATGTTGTTTGCGATTTTTCATTACTTCCGCATCGATTAAGATAAGCCAGCTTTCAAAATCAACGTTCTGCCACAGCATAGAGCGCAACTCTTTAGTACGCATGGCCGTATATTGAAGCACCTGAGTAGCAATGCGAGAAACCACGCTCCCACCATAGCCTGCAAGCGCTTGGTTGAAAGCAGGGATCTGATCAGCTGGAAGAAACGGGAAATTCTTTTTCCCGTATCCCTTCATAGCATCAGCCAGATCAGGCGCAGGATTATATTTAGCTCTACCGGTTACTACGGCATATCGAAACACCTCTCCGCAGCGCCGACGTGCCTTATTGGCCAGCTCCATTGCACCACGGTCTTCGAACCGGCGTAGCACCGCTAAAAGCGTCATGGGTTTTATTTCTTCTAAAGCCATGCCGCCAGGAAACGGCAAAATATCTGCATCAAATATTCGGCGTAGTTCAGTCGCATATCCTTCTGATTACATTTGCCGGGCCGATCTCAGGGTATTTGCCGACAGTATGGATTTTTTCTTTCCCGCCAATGTGATAACGAACCTGCCAAACCTTTTTTCCGCTCACTGGCACGTAAAGATATAGCCCATTCCCATCGGCTAAACGGTAGGGCTTTTCTTTAGGTTTGGCTGCGTCGATCTGCTTGATAGTAAGCATTGGGTAAAACCCAACTGGGTAAAAATTTGATGGGTAAAACTATTTTACCCAAAATTTACCCAAGAAAAAAATGAGGCTTTCAACGAACCGACGCGAACAAGAACGAACGTTGGAATGGCTTGTGGACTGGGTTTAAGTAAGATTTGCGAACTTTAACGGAGGCGGGCAAACATCAAAATGGCGTCCCCTGCAGGAATCGAACCTGCAACTAGCCCTTAGGAGGGGCTCGTTATATCCATTTAACTAAGGGGACGAGGCGGCGTCAGTATACCGATTTTTACACCGCCGTTAAGGGCTCCGCCGCCTGTTTGTTCAATTCCTCGCCATACTTAGCGCGCGGCGCGTCGTGCTTCTTCCTCTTTTTGCGCGATCACCTTCTCGCTTTTCGCCTGCGCCGTGGCCTGTTCCTTTTTCTGCGCCGCCATATCATTACGGATCTGCGCGTGGCTCAATAGTGCGAAGATAAACGTCCCGCCGATGATATTGCCCGCAAGCGTCGGCAGGGCGAAAGGCCAGAAAAACTCGCTCCAGTGGATCGTGCCGTTAAACACCAGATAGAGAATTTCGACGGTGCCGACCACAATATGCGTGGTATTGCCGAGCGCGATAAGCCAGGTCATGAGGATAATCACCACGATTTTGGCCGACCCCGCGGAGGGAAACATCCAGACCATCGTCGCGATGATCCACCCGGAGATAATCGCGTTAGAGAACATTTCGCCCGGTGAGTTGTGCATCACTTCCATGCCGATGGTCACAAAGGCGTCGCGCGTGGCTTCATCGAAAATGGGCATAAATTCAAACGCCAGCGCCGCAAGCCCGGTGCCGACGAGATTCCCGAGCAGCACCACGCCCCAGAGCCGCAACAGCAGGCGCAGGTTGGTGCCGGTAGGGTTGTGCATCACCGGCAGGACCGCCGTTACGGTGTTTTCAGTAAAGAGCTGCTGGCGCGCCATGATGACGATAATAAAGCCGAAGGTGTAGCCGAGGCTTTCCAGCAAAAAGCCGCCCGGAATGCCTTCCAGATGCACATGGAAAATCCCCTTCGCCAGCAGCGACGCGCCCATCGACAGACCGGCGGCGATAGCCGACCAGAACAGCGCCATCGCATCGCGCTCCAGCTCTTTTTCGCCATCCTGGCGGATGTGTTCGTGAATGGCCATCGCGCGCGACGGCAGGGCCTCTTCATCCACTTCTATCTCTTTACCGCTTTTTTTCTCTTCGCTTTCGACTTCCAGCTCATCCGCGTCGTCGATTTTTTCCTCGCCAATCTTGTCCATATGGGGCTCCTGTCAGATAAGGGGGCTGCGTTAAGCGTAGCGCGTCGGTAGCGGTTATCCGCAAAAACAGACAATTCGGCTTTCAGAGGACGATGTCGCGCGCGATTGCACAGGGTTTCGCCGCCTGCGCGGCGCGTGAGGTGGCCGCGTCATGCCCCTGTGTTACTATTCCCGACTCGCCTGAAAGGAGCCGTCCATGTTAGAAGCCCGCAATCTCGCCTGCCTGCGTGACGAGCGCCTGCTGTTTCGCGCGCTGTCGTTTCGCGTCCCGCCGGGCGAGGTGGTGCATCTGGTCGGCGCGAACGGCGCCGGGAAGACCTCGCTCCTGCGTCTGCTGGTCGGGCTGACGCGCCCTGAGCAGGGCGACGTGCTCTGGCGCGGCGAACTGCTTGCGCATCAGCGTTCTGCTTTTCATCAGGAATTGTTGTGGCTCGGCCACCTGCCGGGCATCAAAGCGGCGCTGACCGCCGATGAAAATCTGGCGTTTTATCACCCTGACGCGGCGCGCGACGCGCGCTGGCAGGCGCTGGCGGCCATCGGGCTTGGCGGCTATGAAGATCTGCCGGTCGCGCAGCTCTCGGCAGGCCAGCAGCGCCGGGTCGCGCTGGCGCGGCTGTGGCTTAGCGATGCGCCGCTATGGGTGCTGGATGAGCCGCTGACAGCGCTCGACGCCGCGGGTGTCGAGGCCTTCACGCGCCGTCTTGAACACCACGCGGCGCGCGGCGGCGCGATAATCCTCACCACGCATCAGCCGCTGCGCGCGCTACACTGTCCGCTGCGCACGCTGAGCCTGACGGCGGAGCGCGCGACATGATGAGGCGCATTATCCGCCGCGAGCTGCGCCTGTGCGCGCGTCACGCCGCCGAACTGCTTAACCCGCTGTGGTTCTTTCTGGTGGTGATTGTGCTGTTCGCGCTCGGCATCGGCCCTGAGCCGCAGCTGCTGGTGCGCATCGCGCCGGGCGTGGTGTGGGTGGCGGCGCTGCTCGCCGCGCTGATGGCGATGGACCGGCTGTTTCACGACGACTGGCGCGACGGCGCGCTCGAACAGCTGATGCTGCTGCCCGCGCCGCTGCCGCTGGTGGTTCTCGCGAAAGTGACCGCTCACTGGGTGGTGACCGGGCTGCCGCTGGTGGCGCTGTCGCCGCTGGCGGCGTTGTTGCTTGGGCTCAGCGGGCATGCGGCGCTAACGCTGATGCTGACGCTGCTGCTCGGCACGCCGACGCTGAGCCTGCTCGGCGCGCTCGGCGCGGCGCTCACGGTCGGGCTGCGCCGCGGCGGCATGCTGCTGAGCCTGATTATTCTGCCGCTGGCGGTTCCGCTGCTGATTTTCTCTACCGCTGCGGTGGACGCCGCCGTGATGCAGCTGCCGGTGGGCGGGTTTTTCGCGCTGTCCGGCGCGTTTTTGACGGGAAGCGTCACGCTGATGCCGTTCGCGACCGCGGCGGCGCTACGAATATCGACGCAGTAAGCCTGCCTGCGCGGGCGCTAACGTTTATGTGAGCAACAACATGTGGAAATTCTTACACCCGTGGGCCCGGCCTGAGCGGCTTTACGGGCTCTGCCGAAGGCTGACGCCCTGGTTTGCGTGGCTGAGCGCCGTGACGCTTGCCACCGGCTGCATCTGGGGATTTGTCTTCGCGCCGCCCGACTACCAGCAGGGCGACAGCTACCGGATCATGTATCTGCACGTGCCAGCGGCAATGGGGTCGATGGGGATTTACGCCGCGATGGCGATAGCGGCATTTGGCGGGCTGGTCTGGCAGCACAAAGCCGCCGATCTGGCCGTGATGGCGATGGCGCCGGTGGGGGCGGTCTACACCTTTATCGCGCTGGTCACCGGCTCGGCCTGGGGCAAACCGATGTGGGGCACCTGGTGGATCTGGGATGCGCGGCTCACCTCCGAGCTGGTGCTGCTGTTTTTATACGCGGGCGTGATTGCGCTGTGGCACGCCTTTGACGACCGTCGCCTGGCGGGGCGAGCCGCGAGCGTGCTGGTGCTGGTGGGCGTGGTGAATCTGCCCATCATTCACTACTCGGTGGAGTGGTGGAACACGCTGCATCAGGGCTCGACGAATATGCAGCAGAGCATCGACCCGAGCATGCGCGCGCCGCTGCGCTGGAATATCGCCGGGTTTGCGTGCCTGTTTATCACCCTCACGCTGATGCGTCTTGGCAACCTGGTGCTGTTCCAGGAGCGTCACCGCCCGTGGGTCGCCGCCGTGTTAAATCGCTCCGGGAGAACGCCATGCCTGCCGCGTTAACCGCGTTTTTCCTGATGGGCGGCTACGCCTTTTATGTCTGGCTGGCGGTGGCGATGACTGTCCTGCCGCTGGCGCTGCTGATGGCGCATACGTTTTACGCGCGCCGTGCGCTGCGTCGGGATATCGCCAGGCGCGAAGCGCGCGAGCGTCGCCGCCAGCAGGCGCAGGCGGATGCGGAGACACCGTTATGACGCCGCGCCGTAAAACCCGCCTCTGGCTGACGCTTGCCGTGCTGGCGGGGCTCGGGCTGACGCTTACGCTTGTGCTCTACGCGCTGCGCGCCAACATCGATCTCTTCTACACGCCGGGCGAAATCCTCTACGGCAAAGGGGACACGCAGGCGAAGCCCGAGCCTGGGCAGCGGCTGCGCGTCGGCGGCATGGTGATGCCGGGGAGCGTGAAGCGCGACAGCCAGAGCCTGAAGGTGAGCTTCCGGCTGTATGACGCGCGCGGCGTGGTGGATGTCGATTACGACGGCATTCTGCCCGACCTGTTCCGTGAAGGGCAGGGCGTAGTGGCGCAGGGCACGCTTGGCGACGATCGTCGCATTCACGCCCGTGAAGTGCTGGCGAAGCATGACGAAAACTACACGCCGCCGGAGGTGAAAGCGGCGATGGATGCAAACCATTCGCGCCCGCCGCAGGCCTGGAAGGATAACCGCCCATGATGCCGGAACTCGGTAACTTTTTGCTCTGCCTCGCCGCCGGGCTGGCGCTGCTGCTTACGCTCTGGCCGCAGTGGGGCGCAATGCGTCAGGCTCCCCGGCTGATGGCGCTGGCGCGACCGCTCGCCTGCGCGCTTTTCGCCTGCCTGCTCGGCGCGTTTCTTATTCTGGTGCACGCCTTTGTCGTGAATGATTTCACGGTGCTGTATGTGGCGAGCAACTCCAACACCGCGTTGCCGGTCTGGTATCGCGTGGCCGCGACCTGGGGCGCGCATGAGGGATCGCTGCTGCTGTGGGTGCTGCTGATGGGCGGCTGGACGCTGGCGGTGGCGCTCTTTAGCCGCAACATGCCGCAGGAGGCGATAGCGCGGGTGCTCTCGGTGATGGGCGGCATTAACGTCGGTTTTCTGCTGTTTATTCTGCTCACCTCGAATCCGTTTGCCCGCACGCTGCCGGAATATCCGATTGAAGGGCGCGATCTCAATCCGCTGCTCCAGGATATCGGGCTGATTTTCCATCCGCCGCTGCTGTATATGGGGTACGTCGGGTTTTCGGTCGCGTTTGCGTTTGCCGTGGCGTCGCTGTTAACCGGGCGGCTCGACACCGCCTGGGCGCGCTGGTCGCGGCCCTGGACGCAGGCGGCGTGGGTGTTTCTGACCATCGGCATTGTGCTCGGCTCGGCCTGGGCTTATTACGAGCTGGGCTGGGGCGGCTGGTGGTTCTGGGACCCGGTCGAAAACGCCTCGCTGATGCCGTGGCTCGCGGGCACCGCGCTGATGCATTCGCTGGCGGTGACGGAAAAGCGCGGCAGCTTCCGCGCCTGGACCGTGCTGCTCGCCATTACCGCGTTTTCGCTCTGCCTGCTCGGCACGTTCCTGGTGCGCTCCGGGGTGCTGGTGTCGGTACACGCGTTCGCCTCCGACCCGGCGCGCGGCATGTTTATTCTGGCGCTGCTGGTTATCGTCATCGGCGGCTCGCTGCTGCTCTATGCCATCAAAGGCGGCAGCGTCCGCGCACGGATCGGCAATGCGCTCTGGTCGCGTGAGAGCTTTCTGCTCGGCAACAATATTCTCCTTATTACCGCCATGCTGGTGGTGCTGCTCGGTACGCTGCTGCCGCTGGTGCATAAAGCGCTCGGACTGGGATCTATCTCCGTCGGCGCGCCATTTTTTAATCTGCTGTTTGGCGCGCTGATGGCGCCGTTCGCGCTGCTGCTGGGCGTCGGGCCGCTGGTGCGCTGGCGTCGCGACGAGCCGCAGAAACTGCGCCGTCGCCTGCTGGCGGCGCTGGCGGTGACGCTTGCGGCCTCGCTGCTGCTGCCGTGGCTATTACAGGACAGCGTCAAAGGGATGACGGTGGCCGGGCTGATGATGGCGGTGTGGGTGCTGGTATTAACGCTGATGGAGCTGCACGAGCGCGCCACGCACCGCCATCATCTGTGGCGCGGGATGCTGTCATTAAGCCGCAGCCACTGGGGCATGACGCTCGGCCACGTGGGGCTTGCGGTAACGGTTATCGGCATCGCGTTCAGCCAGAACTACAGCGTGGAGCGCGACGTGCGCATGAAGGCGGGCGACCATGTTGAAATTCATCACTACCGGTTTGTTTTTCGCGAGGTGCGCGACGCGCAGGGGCCAAACTGGCGCGGCGCGGTTGGGATTATCGACGTGCTGCGCGACGGCAGGCCCGAGGCGACGCTGCGCGCCGAAAAGCGCGCCTATAATAGCAACGGCGTGGTGATGACCGAAGCCGCCATCGACGGCGGGCTGACGCGCGATCTCTACGCGGCGCTCGGCGAACCTCTCGACGACGGCAGCTGGGCGGTGCGGCTCTATTACAAACCGTTTGTGCGCTGGATCTGGTACGGCGGTCTGCTGATGGCGTTGGGCGGACTGCTGTGTATGCTCGACCCGCGCTACCGGCTGAAAAAATGGCAGGAGGCCGCATGAAACGCCGTCTGTTACTCATCCCGCTGGCGCTGTTTCTGCTGCTGGCGGCGGCGCTGTTCTGGCAGCTCACGCGCAACGCCACGGGCGACGACCCGTCGCAGCTGGAATCGGCGCTCATCGGCAAACCGCTGCCCGCGTTCCGGCTCGCCGCGCTGGACGATCCGAACGTCACCTATGACCGCGCGGCGCTCTTAAACGGCAAGCCGCTGCTGCTGAACGTCTGGGCGACCTGGTGCCCGACGTGCCGCGCCGAGCATCAGTTTCTCAACGGGCTCGCCGCCGGTGGCGTGCGGGTGGCGGGGCTCAATTATAAAGACGATCGCGCCAAAGCCGTGGCGTGGCTTAATCATCTCGGCAACCCGTACGCGCTGAGCCTGTTTGACGGCAGCGGTATGCTGGGGCTGGATCTCGGCGTCTATGGCGCGCCGGAGACGTTTGTTATCGACGCGCGCGGGGTTATTCGCTATCGCCACGCGGGCGCGCTGAACGATGAAGTCTGGCGCGAAGAGATAGCGCCGCTGTGGAACACGCTAAACCGGGAGGGCGCGCCGTGAAACACCTGTTAACCCTGCTGGTCGGCCTGCTGCTGGCGTGTCAGGCGCTGGCGGCGAGCGACGCGTATCCTTTTCAGAACGCGGCGCAGGAGCAGCAGTTCCGTACCCTGATAAGCGAGCTGCGCTGCCCGAAGTGTCAGAACAACAGCATCGCCGATTCCGGCTCGATGATTGCCGCCGATATGCGCCAGAAGGTCTATGAGCTGACGCTCCAGGGGCAGAGCCGCGAGCAGATCGTGGCGTATATGGTGGCGCGCTACGGCAACTTCGTGACCTACGAGCCGCCCGTCACGCCCGGCACGATCTTGCTCTGGCTGCTGCCCGCGCTGTTTGCCGCAGGCGGCGCGGGCGTAATTATTCGCCGCGCGCGTGGAGCCCGCCGGGAGCCTGCGCCGCTCGATGACGAAGAACAGCAGCGCCTGCGCGCGTTGCTCGATGAAAAAGGAAAACGCCCGTGAGCGCGATAATCATTTTTATCGTCGTCCTGCTGGCAGGCGTCGCGGCGCTGGTGTTCTGGCCGTGGCGCGACCGGCGCGCGGCCAATCGCGACGCGCTCAACCGGGCGCTCTACCATTCACGGCTGCGCGAACTCGACGACGAGCCGCCCGACGCCCGCGACGCGCTGGCGCTGGATCTGCAGCGCAGCCTGCTGGCGGATATCCCGGCAGGCCGCGCGCCAGACGCTGTCACCGCCGGGCGCGGGATGCTGCTGGCGGGCGCGCTGCTGGTGGCCGTGGTCAGCCTCGGGTTGTTTCTTTGTACCAACAGCCTGAAGGCAGTCGGCGAGTGGCAGGCGGCCACGCGCGAGACGCCGGGGCTTGTGGCGCGCGTCATGGATCCGCACGCCGCGCCGCTGAGCGTGGCTGAGCTGACGCGCCTTGGTCTCGGGCTGCGCACACGCTTGCAGGACGAGCCGCAGAACCGCGCGGGCTGGGCAATGCTCGGGCGCATCGGCAGGGTGCTGGATAACGCCGATACCGCAACCGGGGCCTTTAAACGCGCCTGGCAACTCGATTCGCAAAACATCGGGGCGCGGCTCGACTATGCTGAAGTGCTGGTGCGCTCAGCGCAGCCGACAGATATCGATGCGGGCGAGCAGATGCTCAAAGAGGTCGCCGCGCAGGCGCCGGGTAATCTGCGCGCGCCTGAGCTGCTGGCCCTGAGCGCGTTTCGCCAGCAGCGCTATGCGCAGGCGATCGCGTACTGGCAGACGATGCTTTCGCAGCTGCACGCGGGCGATCCGCGCCGGGCGGCCGTCGCGCGCGGCATTCAGCAGGCGAGGGTGGAGAGCGGCATGGACAACGCGAAACTGGCTGTTAAAATCACGCTCTCACCCGCAACCAAAAAAGCCTTGCCGAATAAAGGGATACTCTTTATCAGCGTGACGGATGGCGTATCAAACGTGCCGGTAGCGGTGAAAAAATTGCCGCTGGGCCATTTTCCGCTGACAATTACTCTGGATGACGCTGACGCCATGCTCCCCGAACGGGGGCTGGGGCAGGTGTCGCAAGGCATCGTGAAGGTACATCTTTCCCGGGACGGCAACGCCGCCGTGCAGCCCGGAGACTGGACAGGAGAGCGGCGTTTCACCACGCTCAGCCCGGCTTCGCCGGTGGACGTCCTGGTTGCGCCTTCGCCATCAGGAGCGGGTTAGTTACCATTTACAGGGAGACTGCTATGAACTTTCGCCTTACCGGGCTTGCGCTGGCGGCCACGCTTTTAGTGGGCTGCGCCAGCTCGTCAGACCCGCAGCAGGGGCGCTCCGACCCCTTCGAAGGGTTCAACCGCACCATGTATACCTTCAACTTTGAGGTGGTGGACCCTTATGTGCTGCGCCCGGTGGCTGTCGCCTGGCGCGACTATGTGCCGCAACCGGCGCGCAACGGACTGGGCAACTTCACCAGCAACCTTGAAGAACCCGCCTCGATGCTCAATAAATTTATCCAGGGCGACCCCTACCAGGGGATGGTGCATTTCACCCGTTTCTTCCTGAATACCCTGTTGGGGATGGGCGGCTTTATCGATGTGGCCGGTATGGCGAACCCGAAACTGCAGCGCGAAGAGCCGCACCGTTTCGGCAGTACGCTTGGCCGCTACGGCGTGGGTTATGGTCCGTATCTGCAACTGCCGTTCTACGGCAGCTTCACGCTGCGTGAGGATGTCGGCGATATGGCGGATACCACCTATCCGGTGCTCTCCTGGCTGACCTGGCCGCTGTCGCTCGGCAAATGGGCGGTGGAAGGCGTGGAAACTCGTGCGCAGTTGCTGGATTCTGACGGCCTGCTGCGCCAGTCGTCCGATCCTTACATCATGGTGCGCGAGGCGTATTTCCAGCGCCACGATTTCATCGCTAACGGCGGTAAGCTCAAGCCGAATGAAAACCCGAACGCGCAGGCGATTGAGGGTGACCTGAAAGATATCGATTCGGAATAAAATGGCCGGATGCGTTCATCCTGAAGGCAAATAAATAAAAGAAGGCGGGCATTCAGGCTCGCCTTCTTTATTTGTCGCACCATTAACACCGGCAATAAAAAAGGCGAGCCGCAGCCCGCCTCTTCATTAAGACGGTTATCAGAACCGGTAGTTAAAGTTCACGCCATAGAGCCAGGCTTTACCTTCAGATTTAAAGGTGTACGGGCCTTCGGTGAACTCCACGTGCTGACCGTGCATGTAAGACACACCGGCATCCACAGAGGCGTCTTCATTGAAGGCGTAGGTCGTACCGGCGCTCAGCCACAGGCGATCCTGGTCCGGAATAGAGATGGAGCGCTGCTGCGCGGGAACCGGGCTGTCATCAAAGGCGATACCGGTACGGAAGGTCCAGTTATCGTCCATGTAATAGGTGGTGCCGAGCGCGATACGGTACGCGTCTTTAAATTTCTCTTCTTTCTTGAACAGGGTGTCGCCGTTGCTGTTGGTGGCTTTCAGCTCCTGGAACTGGCTCCAGCTGGTATAAGTCAGGCTATAGTGCACGGCCCACTGCGGCGCGACGCGGTTATAACCGGAGACTTCCCACATTTCAGGCAGGTTCAGGGTCAGAGAACCGCCCGTGGTGCTGCCGCCGGTGCCGTAAGGCAAGCCCAGGCCGAGGGCGGCGTTGATCGGGTTAATAGCGGCAGGAAGGCTGCTCTTATAGTCGCCATCGAAGTCGATTTTTACTTCTGAGCGATAGGTCAGCGCGTAGCGGTTGTTTTTATCCAGCTCATACAGGATGCCCGCGTTCCAGCCAAAGCCCCACTCGTCGCCTTTCAGGTGTGCAATCTGGGTATCCCTGTTGATGCCGCCAGCCGCTGCGGCAATCTGCCCTGCGGTCTGGGGATCAATCTGACCAGACTGTACCAGCGCCGGAAGGCCGCCTGCGATGATTTGCGGCAGATCGCCCGCGTTACGTTCAATCTTCGCGCGCGCATAGACGGCATCGAAGCCCAGGCCGAAGCTCCAGTTGCTGTCGAGACGATACGCACCGCTGAGGTTCAGGTTCAGCGTTTCAAGGTCGGTTTTACCGCCTACAGAGCCCGCCGCGTAAGAGTCGCCATATTCTGTGGCGAGACCATAGTTGGAGGTGACGGAAGCGCCCCAGCCAAACTGCTCGTTAATCGGCGCCACAAAGTGCAGGTTCGGCACCCACGCGGTCGGCGCGATGTTATCGGCGTTCAAGCTGTTGCCCGCGCGGGAGCGACCAGAGACATTCACATCCGGGTCGACGAAAATCGCCCCGCCGGAGAAGGTCGGGCGGTCAAACATGGTGATCAGCGCCGGGTTACGGCTGACGTTGCCTGCGTCATCTGCAATAGCGCCTTCCCCGGAATAGGCGCGGCCCAGACCAGAAGAAGAGAATTCGTTTAACTGGAAACCTGCAGACCAGGCCTGAGAAGAGACGATTGCCACTGCGACTGCCAGAGCAGATTTGGTAAACAGGGTTTTCTGGCTCATGACCATAACCTCATCCATTATTTTTATTCAAATAGTGTTACGTGACGTAACAGGAGCGCGGAGTGTAGGGTCTGAGGTACGGCAGGGAAATCAGACCAGTGGCGAGAGTATAGGTCCGACCAGCAGATATGTTGCAAGTATGTTTATAAGTTTTTTCAATTGTGATCTAAGAAACGCGATCCGTTTAGCAAAATTGCGCGGTATGACCAGCCGTAAAGCTGGTGATTATTGCGTTAGATCATTTTTAAGTGTGATTTCGGTCACTTATGGGCGCAATCCGGAAGAACAGGTAGAGAGGGGACCGGGGCGGGCGTAAAATAAGCGTATCCCTTTCCAGTAAATACAGAGGAAATCACGATGACGAAATGCAGTGCTGATGAAACCCCGGTTTGCTGCTGTATTGATGTTGGCACCATTATCGATAATACCGACTGCGTGGCGTCCTACAGCCGCGTGTTCACAAGCCGCGCCGAGGCCGAAGAAACGCTCGCAGCGTTAACCGCCAGAGCGCGTGAAGTGGAGTCTGAGCCGTGCAAGATTACGCCGCGCTTTACGGAAGAAGCCGACGGCGTGCGTCTTGATATCGATTTTGTTTTCGCCTGCCAGGCCGAAACCGTTATTTTCCAGTTAAGTCTGCGTTAATCCCGCCTCTCACGCCCCGGTGCCGCCGGGGCGTATTTCTTGTTACGTAATTCGTGTTTTGCTTCGCACTTTTTCCTTTATGTGATTGGCTGAATGTAAAATTCTGGTTAAAACTGTTATCAGGTCAGACCACTTAATCATTATTTAGCCTTTTACAGGGGAACGTTATGAGTCAGGCATTACCGCTGGTCACCCGGCAGGGGGATCGTATTGCCATTGTCAGTGGGTTGCGCACCCCATTCGCCCGTCAGGCGACGGCGTACCACGGCGTTCCGGCGGTCGATCTCGGGAAAATGGTGGTCGGCGAACTGCTGGCCCGCAGTGAAATTCCGCCTGAGGTCATTGAACAGCTGGTGTTCGGCCAGGTGGTGCAGATGCCAGAGGCGCCAAACATCGCGCGTGAAATTGTGCTCGGCACCGGTATGAGCGTGCGCACCGACGCCTACAGCGTCAGCCGCGCCTGCGCCACCAGTTTCCAGGCGGTGGCGAACGTCGCCGAAAGCCTGATGGCGGGCACCATCCGCGCCGGGATCGCCGGCGGCGCCGACTCCTCTTCCGTTCTGCCCATTGGCGTGAGTAAAAAACTCGCGCGCATCCTGGTGGACGCCAACAAAGCCCGCACCACCGGGCAGCGTCTGAAACTCTTTTCACGCCTGAGGCTGCGCGACCTGCTGCCGGTGCCGCCCGCCGTAGCGGAATACTCCACCGGATTACGCATGGGCGACACCGCAGAACAGATGGCGAAAACGCACGGCATCACCCGCGAACAGCAGGACGCGCTGGCGCACCGTTCGCACCAGCTGGCGGCGCAGGCGTGGGCTGAAGGTAAGCTGCGGGATGAAGTGATGACGGCCTACACGCCGCCCTACCGCGATCCGCTGAGCGAAGATAACAATATCCGTAAAACGTCGTCGCTTGCCGATTACGCCAGACTGCGCCCGGCCTTTGACCGTAAACACGGCACCGTGACGGCCGCCAACAGCACGCCGCTCACCGACGGCGCGGCGGCAGTGATCCTGATGACCGAATCGCGCGCCCGCGAGCTGGGGCTCACGCCGCTCGGCTACCTGCGCAGCTACGCCTTTACCGCCATTGATGTCTGGCAGGATATGCTGCTGGGCCCGGCATGGTCGACGCCGCTGGCGCTGGAGCGCGCCGGGCTCTCGATGGCCGATCTGACGCTCTTTGACATGCATGAGGCGTTCGCCTCGCAGACGCTCACCAACCTCAAGCTGCTGGCAAGCGACCGTTTCGCCCGCGACGTGCTGGGCCGCAGCCAGGCGACCGGCGAGGTGGATGACAGCAAATTTAACGTGCTCGGCGGCTCTATCGCCTACGGGCACCCGTTCGCCGCCACCGGCGCGCGAATGATAACCCAGACGCTTAACGAACTGCGCCGCCGCGGCGGCGGTTTCGGGCTGGTGACCGCCTGCGCGGCGGGCGGGCTTGGCGCGGCAATGGTACTGGAGGCCGAATAATGGAATCGACATCCGCATTCACTTTACAGATGCGCCCGGACAACGTGGCGGTAGTCACTATCGACGTGCCGGGCGAGAAAATGAACACGCTCAAGGCGGCGTTCGCCCGCGACGTGCGCGCGATTGTCAAAACGCTGCGTGAAAACCGCGATCTCGCGGGCGTGGTGTTTATCTCCGCTAAGCCCGATAACTTTATTGCGGGCGCAGATATCAACATGATTGCGCACTGCAAAAGCGCGCAGGAGGCCGAAGCGCTGGCAAGCCAGGGTCAGCAGATCATGGCGGAGATCCGCGCGCTGCCGGTGCATGTCGTGGCGGCTATCCACGGCGCGTGCCTGGGCGGCGGGCTTGAGCTGGCGCTCGCCTGCCACAGCCGCGTCTGTACCGATGACCCTAAAACCCTGCTCGGGCTGCCGGAAGTGCAGTTAGGGCTGCTGCCGGGCTCCGGCGGCACGCAGCGGCTGCCGCGCCTTATCGGCGTCAGCACCGCGCTTGAGATGATCCTGGCCGGCAAACAGTTGCGTGCGCGTCAGGCGCTGAAAGCCGGGCTGGTGGATGACGTGGTGCCGCACACCATTTTGCTGGAGGCCGCCGCGGCGCTTGCTAAAAAAGGCCGTCCCGCGCCGCGTCGTTTGCCGGTGCGTGAGCGCGTGCTGGCAGGCCCGCTCGGTCGCGCGCTGCTGTTTCGTATGGTCAGCCAGAAGACTCATCAGAAAACGCACGGCAACTACCCGGCGGCGCAGCGCATTATCGATGTGGTGCGCACCGGGCTTGAGCAGGGGAGCGCCAGCGGCTATCAGGCCGAGGCGCGCGCCTTTGGCGAACTGGCGATGACGCCGGAATCAGCGGCGCTGCGCGGTCTCTTTTTCGCTACTACTGAGCTTAAAAAAGAGACCGGCAGCGGCGTGGCGCCGCGCGCGCTGCATTCGGTCGGCGTGCTGGGCGGCGGGCTGATGGGCGGCGGAATTGCGTATGTGACCGCCACCAAAGCCCGTTTGCCAGTGCGTATTAAAGACATCAGCGAAAAGGGCATTAACCACGCCCTGAAATACAGCTGGGATCTGCTGGAGAAAAAGGTGCGCCGTCGTCACCTGCGCGCCAGCGAGCGCGACGCTCAGATGGCGCTGATTTCGGCTGGCACCGATTATCGCGGGTTCCACCAGCGCGATATCGTCGTGGAAGCCGTTTTCGAAGAGTTAACCCTGAAGCAGAAGATGGTGGCGGAGATCGAGGCAAGTACCGCGCCGTACACTATTTTCGCGTCTAACACGTCCTCGTTGCCTATCGGCGATATCGCCGCCGGGGCCGCGCGCCCGGAGCAGGTGATTGGGCTGCATTATTTCAGCCCGGTCGACAAAATGCCGCTGGTGGAAGTGATCCCCCATGCGGGCACCAGCCCGGAAACCATTGCCACGACCGTGCTGCTTGCGAAAAAGCAGGGTAAAACGCCGATCGTGGTAGCCGACTGCGCCGGGTTTTACGTCAACCGCATCCTGGCACCGTACATTAACGAGGCGATGCGCTGCCTGATGGAAGGGGAGAGCATTGAGAAAATCGACGACGCGCTGGTGAAAAGGGGATTCCCGGTCGGCCCTATCCAGTTGCTGGATGAAGTCGGCATTGATGTTGGCACCAAAATTATGCCTGTGCTGGAGCGCGCTTACGGGCCGCGATTCAGCGCGCCCGATGAAGCCGTTGCAGCAATTTTGAACGACGATCGCAAAGGCAGAAAAAATGGTCGCGGTTTCTATCTTTATCCAGCGAAAGGGCGTAAAAGCAAAAAACAGGTTGACCCTGCGGTTTACGGGCTTATTGGCGTAAAACCGGGCGGTAAACTGAGCGGCGAAGAGATAGCCGAGCGCTGCGTCATGATGATGCTGAACGAGGCGGCGCGGTGTCTTGATGAGGGTGTGGTGCGCTCGGCGCGCGACGGCGATATCGGCGCCGTTTTCGGCATCGGTTTCCCTCCGTTCCTGGGCGGTCCGTACCGTTATATGGACACGCTCGGCGCGGCGCAGGTGGTGGCGACGCTCACCCGTCTTTCCACCCGTTATGGAGAGCGTTTTACCCCGTGCGACAGGCTGTTGCGCATGGCGCAGACCGCGCAAACTTTCTGGCCCACGGGGAACCCGCAGGCTGAAATCGCGGTCTGATAAAGCGTAGTTCCTGTTATCGAAAACGCAGCGCTGGTTATTTTGTAAACACTGATTGACTATACTTACGTCAATAGGGTAAAAAACAGCGTTTCATTCGATGTACGGATCAGGCACAATGCCCGACCGCCAGCCGATACCCGTAAAAAGCGTGATGCATTTTCGGGGTTGCGCTGGCGCTTCTGGTCAACAAAAGCGGTGCAATATGCAAGTTTTTATCATGCGTCACGGCGACGCAGCACTCGATGCCGCCAGTGATTCGGTTCGTCCTCTGACCGCGTGCGGTTGTGACGAATCCCGTCAAATGGCGACCTGGTTAAAAGGTCAAAAGGTGGATATCGAACGTGTTCTGGTGAGCCCTTTCCTGCGAGCCGAACAGACACTGGACGTCGTGAAAGAGGCCATGAGCCTGCCTGTCAAAACCGAAGTCCTGCCGGAGCTCACGCCTTGCGGCGATATCGGCCTGGTGAGCGACTACCTCCATGTCCTGGCCCGTGACGGCGTCAGCGCGGTGATGGTTATCTCCCACCTGCCGCTGGTGGGGTATCTGGTGGCGGAACTCTGCCCTGGCGAAACGCCGCCGATGTTCTCGACCTCCGCTATCGCCTGCGTGACGATTGAAGGCGATAACGACAAGGGCGTGTTTAACTGGCAGATGAGCCCCTGCAATCTGAAAATGGCGAAAGCGATTTAACGCCTGCCACTAAGCTGTAAAAGAAAAAGAGCCGCTGATGCGGCTCTTGCTGTTTCTGCGGCGTCCTTTTTGCGCCAGTCACGCGCATGGCTTAAGGCAACTGCGGCGGCTGCCACTCTTCCACTTCAATCAACACCAGCAGCGCGGCGTCGCCGCCATACTCTTTCGGCGCCTGATGAAACGCCATCACGTGTGGATGCTGGGCCAGCCACAGCGGCGTCTGCTGTTTGAGAATATGTTTACCGTGGCCGTGCATCACGCAGGCACAGAAGACATGCTCGCGGCGACAGGCGGCAATCAGCGCTCCCAGCTCCTGCTTGGCCTGCATCTGCGTTAAGCCGTGGAGATCGAGGAACAGCTCGGGCGAGTAATCGCCGCGGCGCAGTTTTTTCAGCTCGAAATGGTCGACGCCGGGGCGTACATAGCGCATCGGCCCGTCGCTGTTCAGAAGCGGCTGGAACTCATCGGAAAAGTAGTGGCTGGCGTCCACCTGCTCCTGCAACAGGCGCTTAGGCGGCACCTCACGCAGTTTTTTACGCGCGGGCGGGTGCACAATGGTGTCCTGTTTCAGCTCCCGCGTTCCGCTCATCAGCGCGCGAAACAGCGACTTTTCTTCCTCACTCAGCGATGGCTTCTTTTTCATCTTCTTCTCTTCTTTATCGTTGCGCAGGCAGTTTACCCGAGATTGGCGCGTCGCCAAACAAAAGCCAATTTTCAGGGATGACGCGCCGGTTGCTGATTTATCGCCGCCTTCATGGCAAACTAGCCGCCGAATTTAACGCGGAGCGTCATGCGGAGGGCAGTGTGGATAAAATTTTCGTCGATGAGGCAGTCAGTGAACTGCATACCATTCAGGATATGTTGCGTTGGGCGGTGAGCCGTTTCAGCGCGGCGGGCATCTGGTATGGTCACGGCACGGACAACCCCTGGGATGAAGCGGTGCAACTGGTGCTGCCGTCGCTCTACCTGCCGCTGGATATTCCGGAAGATATGCGTACCGCGCGTCTGACCTCCAGCGAGCGTCACCGCATCGTCGAGCGGGTGATCCGCCGCGTCAACGAGCGTATTCCGGTGGCGTACCTCACCAATAAAGCCTGGTTCTGCGGCCACGAGTTTTACGTCGACGAGCGCGTACTGGTGCCGCGCTCGCCCATCGGCGAGCTTATCAACAACCGTTTCGCCGGGCTTATTGACCATGAACCGCAGCACATCCTGGATATGTGCACCGGCAGCGGCTGTATCGCCATCGCCTGCGCGTACGCCTTCCCGAACGCCGAAGTTGACGCGGTAGATATCTCCGGCGACGCGCTGGCCGTCACCGAGCACAACATTGAAGAGCACGGGCTTATCCATCATGTGACGCCGATCCGCTCGGATCTCTTCCGTGACCTGCCGAAAGTACAGTACGACATTATCGTGACCAATCCGCCGTATGTGGATGAAGAAGATATGTCCGACCTGCCGAACGAATATCGCCACGAACCAGAGCTCGGTCTCGCGGCTGGCAGCGACGGACTGAAGCTCGCGCGCCGCATTCTCGCCTGCTCGCCGGACTACCTGACCGACAACGGCATTCTGATTTGTGAAGTCGGTAACAGCATGGTACATCTGATGGAGCAGTACCCGGACGTACCGTTTACCTGGCTTGAGTTCGACAACGGCGGCGACGGCGTCTTTATGCTGACCAAAGCACAGCTCATCAGCGCACGCGAACACTTCAGCATCTACAAAGATTAAAACAGGCGGGCGCACGCCCGCTGAATAATGCATAACACCACAACGACACGATAATGGAGCCGTGATGGCAGGCAACACTCTTGGACAACTCTTTCGCGTCACCACTTTCGGCGAGTCCCATGGTCTGGCGCTCGGCTGCATCATTGACGGCGTACCGCCGGGCATCGCGCTAAGCGAAGCCGATCTCCAGCACGATCTCGACCGCCGCCGCCCGGGCACCTCCCGTTACACTACGCAGCGCCGCGAGCCGGATCAGGTGAAAATTCTCTCCGGCGTGTTTGAGGGCGTGACCACCGGCACCAGCATCGGCCTGCTGATTGAAAACACCGATCAGCGCTCACAGGATTACGGCGCCATCAAAGATGTGTTTCGTCCGGGGCACGCCGATTACACCTACGAACAGAAATATGGCGTGCGCGACTATCGCGGCGGCGGACGCTCCTCCGCGCGTGAAACCGCCATGCGCGTCGCCGCAGGCGCGATTGCCAAAAAATATCTGGCGCAGAAATTCGGCATCGTTATCCGCGCCTGCCTGACCCAGATGGGCGACATTCCGCTGGAAATCAAAGACTGGGCGCAGGTGGAGCAGAACCCGTTCTTCTCGCCGGATGCCGACAAGCTCGACGCGCTCGATGAACTGATGCGCGCGCTCAAAAAAGAGGGCGACTCCATCGGCGCGAAAGTGACGGTTGTCGCCGACAACGTGCCGCCGGGCCTCGGCGAGCCGGTGTTTGACCGGCTTGACGCCGATATCGCGCATGCGCTGATGAGCATCAACGCCGTAAAAGGTGTAGAGATCGGCGAAGGGTTTGGCGTCATCGCGCTAAAAGGCAGCGAAAATCGCGATGAAATCACCAAAGACGGTTTTCAGAGCAACCACGCGGGCGGCATTCTCGGCGGCATCAGCAGCGGCCAGCAGATTGTCGCTACTATCGCGCTGAAACCGACCTCCAGCATCACCGTGCCGGGGCGTACCGTTAACCGCGCCGGCGACGAAGTCGAAATGATCACCCGTGGCCGCCACGATCCGTGCGTCGGCATTCGCGCGGTGCCTATCGCCGAAGCGATGCTGGCTATCGTGCTGATGGACCATCTGCTGCGCCACCGCGGCCAGAACGCGGACGTCACCACCACGCTTCCTCGCTGGTAACCTCATGAAAATACGCTGCACTACCTTGCTGGCGCTGCTCTTTTGCAGCGCGGCAAGCGCCGCCACGCCGTGGCAGAAAATCACCCAGCCCATTCCGGGCACGGCCCAGTCGATCGGCACCTTTTCCAACGGCTGTATTATCGGTGCCGAGCCGCTGCCGATGGACTCGGAACATTACCAGATCATGCGCACCGACCAGCGTCGCTATTTCGGCCACCCGGATCTGGTGCGCTTTATTGAGCGTCTTAGCAATCAGGTGAACGAATTACAGCTCGGCACCGTGCTGGTCGGCGATATGGGCATGCCGGCGGGCGGGCGCTTTAACGGCGGTCACGCTAGCCATCAGACGGGGCTTGATGTCGACATCTTCCTGCAGCTGCCGAAACAGCGCTGGAGCGCGGCGCAGCTGCGTCGTCCGCAGGCGCTGGATCTGGTGTCTGACGACGGGAAATCGGTCGTGTCGTCGCTCTGGAAACCGGAAATCGGCGGGCTGATTAAGCTTGCGGCGCTGGATGACGACGTCACCCGTATTTTTGTCAACCCGGCCATCAAGCAGCAGCTCTGCCTGGACGCCGGGCCGGATCGCGACTGGCTGCGCAAAGTGCGCCCGTGGTTCCAGCATCGCGCCCATATGCATGTGCGCCTGCGCTGTCCGGCAGACAGCCTGGAGTGCGTGGAGCAGGCGCCGCCGCCGCCGGGCGACGGCTGTGGCGAAGAGCTGCAGAGCTGGTTTAAACCGGCGGCACCGGGCAGCGGCAAAGCTGAGAAGACAACGCCGCCGCCACCGCCGCCGTCATGTCAGGCATTGCTGGATAAACACGCCCTTTAACACAGACTAAGGATGGCCGTGATGGACTGGTTTATGGTTTCGCCGCTGTTGCTGACAGCGCTTTTTTTCGTCGCCATGCTCGCAGGCTTTATTGATGCCCTCGCGGGCGGCGGCGGGCTGCTGACGGTGCCTGCGCTGCTGGCGGCAGGCATGTCGCCCGCCCAGGCGCTGGCGACCAATAAACTTCAGGCGTGCGGCGGCTCGCTCTCGTCGTCGCTCTATTTTATCCGTCGCGGCGTGGTCAGCCTTCACGACCAGAAGCTGAATATTCTGATGACGTTTATCGGCTCAACCAGCGGCGCGCTGCTGGTGCAGCACGTGCAGTCCGATATTCTTCGCCAGATTTTGCCAGTGCTGGTCATTGCCATCGGGCTCTATTTCCTGCTGATGCCGCGCCTTGGCGAAGAAGATCGCCAGCGCAGGCTCTACGGCCTGCCGTTCGCGCTGGTGGCGGGCGGCTGCGTCGGCTTTTACGACGGCTTTTTCGGCCCCGGCGCGGGCTCGTTTTACGCCCTGGCGTTCGTGACGCTCGCGGGGTTTAACCTCGCGAAATCCACCGCCCACGCCAAGGTGCTCAACGCCACTTCCAACGTCGGCGGGCTGCTGCTGTTTATCATCGGCGGCAAGGTTATCTGGGGCACCGGCTTTGTCATGCTGGCCGGGCAGTTTTTCGGCGCGCGCCTGGGCTCGCGCTTAGTATTAAGTAAAGGACAGCGCCTGATCCGCCCGATGATCGTTATCGTCTCGGCGGTGATGAGCGCCAAATTGTTATTTGACAGCCACGGGCAGGAGATCCTCCGCTGGCTGGGGATGGCGTAATGCGTGAACACCACTATCAGGATTTAATCGCGATTTTCGACGGCTGCTTCGCCGATGATTTTAATACCCGTCTGATTAAAGGCGATGACGAACCCATTTATCTTCCTGCTGATGACGAGACGCCGTATCACCGCGTGGTCTTCGCCCACGGCTTTTACGCCAGCGCCCTGCATGAGATTTCGCACTGGTGCATTGCCGGCAAAGCGCGGCGTGAACAGGTGGACTTCGGCTACTGGTACTGCCCGGACGGGCGCGATGCCGCGACCCAAAGCCAGTTTGAGGATGTCGAAGTTAAACCCCAGGCGCTGGAGTGGCTATTTTGCGTGGCGGCGGGTTTTGCGTTTAACGTTAGCTGCGACAATCTCAGCGGCGATGTCGACCCGGACCGCATCGCGTTTCAGCGCCGGGTGCACGCGCAGGTGATGCAGTATCTGAACGACGGCATTCCCGCGCGTCCGGCGCGCTTTATCGCCGCGTTACAGGATTATTACCAGACGCCGCCGCTGGCGGCGCAACAATTCCCATGGCCGGAAGACTTGTGCTAATCGCCATGTTATTAACCGAGGAAAAACGATGATTGCCGAATTTGAAGCACGTATTCTGGCGCTAATTGATGAGATGGTAGAGCACGCGAGCGATGACGAACTGTTTGCGAGCGGCTATCTGCGCGGCCACCTGACGCTTGCCGTCGCGGCGCTGGAGCACGGCGACGATCACTCCCCGCAGGCCGTGTATACGAAGGTGACCAACAGCCTGGAAACCGCGATCCACGCGGGCGAACTCTCGCCGCGCGATCAGGCGCTGGTGCTGGGCATGTGGGATAACCTGTTCCAGCAGGCGAAGCTGAACTAAGCCTGATGGCCTGCGCGCCGCCAGGGCGCGCAGGCTGTGAACTTACTGCGCCTGCGCCTCCAGGCGAAACACCCGCGTTCCCGCGTTGAGTCGGGTCACCTGTTCCGACATCACATCCGCCGATCCTGCCAGCTCCTCCACCATCGACGCGTTGCTTTGCGTGACTTTATCGAGCTCCGCGATCGCCAGGTTTATCTGCTCGATGCCGCGCTGCTGCTCCTGGGTCGCCATATTCACTTCATCCAGCAAATCCCGCACCCGCGTGGCGTTGCCGATAATGTCGCTCATGGCGCTCTCCGCGCTACGCACAAGGCTTGCGCCTTCGCTCATTTTATCGGTGGTGCCGACAATCAGCTGGCGGATATCCTTCGCGGCCTCGGAGCTGCGATGGGCGAGGTTGCGCACTTCGCCCGCCACGACGGCGAAGCCTTTGCCGTGCTCGCCCGCGCGGGCGGCTTCGACCGCCGCGTTAAGCGCCAGAATGTTGGTCTGAAACGCTATCCCTTCAATCAGGGCGATAATCTCGGTCATCCTGTCTGCGCTGGCGGAAATCGCCTGCATGGTGCCAGAAACCTGGCTCATCACCACGCCGCCCTGCTGGGCGCTGGACGCGGCATTGCCCGCCATCAGCCGCGCCTGCTGCGTGTGATCGGCGTTATTTTTCACGGTCGAGGTGATCTGCTCCATGCTGGCCGCAGTCTCGATAAGCGCCGCCGACTGCTGTTCGGTGCGGGCAGAAAGTTCGCGGTTGCCCGCGGCGATTTCGCCCGCGTGATTCAGCACCGTTTCCGCCGAGTGGCGAATGGCTGCGATAAGCTTGCGCAGCTCGTTTTGCATCACGCCGAGCGAGCTCAGAAGGTTGTTGTCGCCGCGCCAGGTCACCGGGCGGCTCAGGTCGCCCTGCGAGATGGTATAGGCTATCGCCTGCGCTTTGGCCGGTTCGCCGCCGAGCTGGCGCATCAGGTTGCGGGTCAGGACAGCGGCAATCACGCCGCTTGCGACGAGCGCGACGATCCCGAGGACAATCTGAGTCCAGGTGGCGGAGGTATAACCCTGCGCCGCGCGTGCTGCTTCGGTGTCGGCGGCGGCGATTTCGTTTTTCTCAAGTGTCGCGAGATCCGCCATCAGCTGCGTGCGGTACTGGCGCGAATTATCGCCGCTGATTTTACTGGCAAGCGCAATATCTTCCTGCGCCAGCGCCGCCAGTACCTGACGGTTAGACTGAGAAAACGCCTTAAAGTTATTCACGATGTTAATCGCCAGCGGCGGCAGCGTGTCGCCCTGATATAAACGCAGATAATGGTTCTGTGCTTCCAGGAAATTATCGATCGCCTGTTGCAGTTCTTTCTGATGCTTTTCGCGTTCGGCCAGAGTCGGGGAAGCAATCATCTGCACCTGCTGAAGCCGCAGCTCCGATAAAACGCCACGCATTTCAAGCGCATATCGGACTGCCGGAAAACGCTCCGTCAGGATAAACGAGGCGCTCTTATTATTATTGCTGAGAAAATAAAGTGATAAGGCTCCCATTACGAGCATTAACGCCAGAATAATGGAAAGGCTCATGATTATCTTTTGGGAAAATTTGAGGTTATTCATTGTTATTGGCCATGGTATTTACCGGAACGGTAAAACGTATTAACGGCACGGCACGGCGTTTCCCCAGCGCGCTTTATTAACCTGGATCAAGATTTTGTGAAATGATTTTTCAGAAATATCAGAAGGGCATATCGGCAGGGCGACGCGCCGTGATGCGCGCCGCGAAGGTTTAGCGGGCGGCGCGGCCTTTCAGCAACTTACGCACCCATAACCGGTTAGGGTTGAGCGCGGCAAGCGTAGCGCTATCCAGAGGCAGCGGCTCGCCGCTCATCTGCGAGGCTAAAATCTCCGCCGCCAGCGGCGCGCTGCACAGCCCGCGCGAGCCGAGCGCGCCGAGCACAAACAGGTTGTCCAGCGCCGGGGCTGGCGGGACGGCGTGCGCGGCGTCCGCCTGGCGGGAGAGGTCAGCGTACACGCTGAGCGTGGCGGCGTAGTCGGGCGCGTTGCCGACCATCGGCAGGTGATCGCGCGTGGCGCAGCGCACCCCGCATCGCGCGTCGCCGGCGCTCACGTCCACTTCATGCGTCCACTGCGCCTGCGGCAGACAGTCGATCAGCCGCTGGCGGTTGTGCTGCTGATCGTCTTCCTGATAGCGCATCTCGCTGGCGCCGCGATGATAGCTCGCGCCGATGCAGTGCATACCGTTGGCCGGGTTCTGCGGCGTCAGGTAGCCGTCGTAGCACAGCACCTGGCGCAGTGCGCCGAGGCCTGGCGTGGAAGGAATATGGCTCACCTGGCCGCCGACGGGGTAGACCGGCAGTTTTTCCGTTTGCACAAACTGGCCCAGCTGATGACCGTTTGCCAGCGCGAGCGTGGTGTGGCGCGCCTGCGCACCGTGGGCGAAATCGAGCCGCCAGCCGCCGTTTTCGGGGTGCAGCGCGCTGACCCGATGCCCGTAGTGCACCTGCAGGCCGCGCGCCTGCGCGAGCGCGAGCACGCCTGCGGTGAGTTGCGCCGGGCAGAGCCAGCCGCCCTGCGGGTATTCAACGCCGCCACAGCCGGTCTCCACGCCGCAGCGCGCCTGTACCGTGTCGCTATCGACCGCTCGCGCCAGGGTTTCCGGCAGGTCGAGTTCGAGCATCCGGGCGATTTTCGTCTGGCTCTTTTCGTCCCAGCCCAGCTGCGTCACGCCGCACCAGTCTTTATCGAAACTGACCGGCAGCGCGTCATACAGCCTGCGCGCGAAGGTAAAGGCCGCCGGGAAAAACGCGGACAGCGCGGCGTCATGGTGGCTTAACAGAGGATAGAGCGCGCCCTGGCGGTTGCCGGATGCGCCCTGGGCGGGCGCGTCATCCTCGCAATATAGCGTAACCTGCCAGCCGCGCGTCTGCAGCGCAAGGGCCAGCAGGGCGCTCGCGATGCCGCCGCCAACGATCGCCGCGTCTTTGTCGCCGATCGCCGGGCGACGCGCGTACCAGGGCGCGCGGGCTGGCGGCGCGGCGTCAGGGTTAAGCGTGCCGACCAGCATCTCCCGCTTGCGCCCGAACCCTTTGCGTTTCACCACCTGAAAACCGGCCTCAATCAGACCACGGCGCACAAAACCCGCTGAGGTAAAGGTGGCAAGGGTGCCGTCGGGACGGGCGAGGCGCGCCATCGCGGCGAACAGGCCGGGCGTCCACATATCCGGGTTTTTCGATGGCGCGAAGCCATCAAGGAACCAGGCGTCCACCTGACGGTTATGCGTATCATCCAGCGTCTCAACCAGTGCGTTAATATCGCCAAGCCAGAGGTCAAGCGTGACGCGGCCGCCGTCCAGCAGCAGTCGCTGACAGCCCGGCAGCGCCATCGGCCACTGTGCCTGGAGTGGTTCCGCCCACGGCGCGAGTTCCGGCCAGTGGGCGTGCGCGCTTTGTAAGTCCGCGAGCGTCAGCGGAAATTTTTCAAAGCTGATGAAGTGCAGACGCTGTAGCGTAGCGTCCGGGTTCGCCGCGCGAAACGCCGCAAACGCCTGCCAGAGCGTCAGAAAATTCAGCCCGGTGCCGAAGCCGCTTTCGGCGACAACAAAGTTGTCACGCGGGTGTGTCATAAAACGTTCGGGGAGCTGATTACCGTTCAGAAAAACATAGCGGGTCTCTTCCAGACCGTCATCATTGGAAAAATAAACGTCATCAAAATCTCGGGAAACAGGTGTACCCTCATTATTAAACGTCAGGCTGGCGGGCTGTATGGCGATAGGTTTCACGTAAATGGCTCGAATGGCAGGCAGTCGCACGATCTTAGCGAGCCCGGTCGGACAGCGCAAATTTCTTGCCAATCTGGCTGATCGGACTTGTTCGGCGTACAACTGTACGCTATCTTGCGACACGACACTTACTTAGCGTACTCGAAGAGGTATTGAATGAAACGTGCAGTAATTACTGGCCTGGGCATCGTTTCCAGCATCGGTAATAACCAGCAGGAAGTCCTGGCATCCCTGCGTGAAGGACGCTCGGGGATCACTTTCTCTCAAGAATTTCTCGACGCGGGTATGCGTAGCCACGTCTGGGGCAACGTGAAGCTGGACACCACCGGTCTTATCGACCGTAAAGTGGTGCGTTTCATGAACGATGCCTCTATTTATGCTTACCTCTCCATGCAGGAAGCGATTAAAGATGCCGGACTGAGCGACGAGGTGTATCAGAACAACCCGCGCGTCGGTATCGTTGCCGGCTCCGGCGGCTCGTCCAAAGCACAGGTTTTTGGCGCTGACGCGATGCGCAGCCCGCGCGGCCTGAAAGCGGTCGGCCCGTACGTCGTCACTAAAGCGATGGCGTCTGCGGTATCTGCCTGCCTCGCCACCCCGTTTAAAATCCACGGCGTTAACTACTCCATCAGCTCCGCCTGCGCCACCTCCGCGCACTGCATCGGCAATGCGGTCGAGCAGATCCAGCTTGGCAAACAGGACATCGTGTTTGCGGGCGGCGGCGAAGAGCTCGGCTGGGAAATGGCGTGTGAGTTCGACGCGATGGGCGCGCTCTCCACCAAATACAACGAGACCCCTGATAAAGCCTCCCGTACCTACGACGCGAGCCGCGACGGCTTCGTTATCGCAGGCGGCGGCGGTATGGTCGTGGTCGAAGAGCTCGAGCACGCGCTGGCGCGCGGCGCGCACATCTACGCGGAAATCGTCGGTTACGGCGCTACCTCCGATGGCGCTGACATGGTGGCACCGTCTGGCGAAGGCGCAGTGCGCTGCATGAAGATGGCGATGCACGGTCTCGACACCCCGATCGACTACCTGAACTCCCACGGCACCTCTACTCCGGTGGGCGATGTGAAAGAGCTCGGCGCTATCCGTGAAGTGTTCGGCGACAACACGCCGGCTATCTCCGCGACCAAAGCGATGACCGGCCACTCGTTGGGTGCGGCGGGCGTACAGGAAGCTATCTACTCGCTGCTGATGCTGGAACACGGCTTTATCGCGCCGAGCATCAACATTGAAGAACTGGACGAGCAGGCGAACGGTATGAACATCATCACCGCGCCGGTTGAGCGTGAGCTGACCACCGTGATGTCCAACAGCTTCGGTTTCGGCGGCACCAACGCCACGCTGGTCATGCGTAAATACCAGGCATAACGTCTCTTTAAAAGAAATGGAGCCGCAAGGCTCCTTTTTTTATCTTTTATTTTCTCCCTGTGATGCGCGTCATTCCCGCGCAGCCCCCAGCTGTGAAATGATGCAGTTTCTGGTTTTACATACCCTCTCAAATACAGGCTTTTGTTTTTAAAAGTATTTTTCTATTAGTGCTTTACTTTCTTCCTCTAACGCAAATTATGTATTTTATTTGCCACTCCGCGCGCCGCCATCAGAGCGTAATTTCGCTTAAGTAATAAATAACGTATTTTTAACAAATATAACTCGCTGAATAATAAAAATTAATCCAATAAAAGTTCCCTGAATACGCGTAAGCATAAAGTTTCGCCGGTTTTGGCCGATATATCTAAATATATCCGGACGCCTTCTTATTCACTGAGGCGGCGCTACACACCGGAATCGATATTAAATACTGCCATTCTTAATCTTTTCAAAAAGATAAGAATGAAGGACGCAGCGGAAAAGAAATCCGAAATCAGTTTGCGGAATTCAGGGAAACGTTGTTTGCCTCTTTCGAGGCGTTGCCAGCCGGGGAAACCAACCATGCCCACAGAACCATCTCTGGGTAAAGGGATTTTATTCACCAAAGGGAAAGTGATCCCACTCGTTATTTTGTCCTGTTCAGGTGCCGCTTCCGCCAGCGAAAAACCGGATGAGACGTTCACCTATCTGCCCTCCGTCGCGGCGGCGGATGTCGTGACGCGCACCAACTGGAACCGACCGCTGTTTATCACCAGCGCCGCGACGGCGCGCGCGGCTGGCGTGAACGGCGCGGGCGTGAAAGTCGGCGTGGCGGACACCGGTATTCTCGCGACGCATCCGGCGTTGGTGGGCGCGGTGAAGGGCACGCTGAATTACGTCGACCCGACCACAAACAACCTGAGCGTCGGCGATGTGCGCGGTCACGGCACGATGGTCGCCCAGACGCTCGGCGGACGCGCGACCAGCCTGTTTACCGGCGGCACTGCGCCGGGCGTGACGCTTATCAGCGCCCGTATCATTCCTGACGTCGCCAATACCCGGCAGAGCCTTAATTTCGGCCAGATTAACTACGATCTGGCGCGCGCGGGCGCGAAAATTATCAACAACTCCTGGGGCATCCCTGACTGGAGCCCGACGAGTACCTCCACGACTAACTATTTTGTCAACGCCTGGAAACCGTTTATCTCGGCATACAACGGGCTTATTGTCTTTGCGAGCGGTAACGACGGCGCGGCCAACCCGGTGGGAGTGGCGAAGCTGCCGTCGCTGGCGCCCGCATCGGGACTGGATAAAGGCTGGCTGGTCGCTACGGCCACGGACACCTTTAACCCTGGCTATATCGCAAGCTACGCCAACCGCTGCGGCGTGATGAAAAACAACTGTCTGGCGGCGCCGGGCAGCGTCTACATTCAGAGCACCGACAGCAGCGGCAAAGCGGTGCTGCGGCTGGTGAACGGCACCTCCTTCGCTGCACCGCAGGTCTCCGGCGTCGCGGCGATGGTCTGGCAGAAATACCCCTATTTCACCAACGACCTGGTGCGCCAGACGGTGCTTGGCACGGCGACCGACATCGGCGCTCCCGGCGTGGATGCGGTCTTCGGCTATGGCATGCTGAACGCCGCGAAAGCCATCAATGGCCCGGCGAAATTTAACTGGGGCACCGTGAGCGTGGCGTTTAACAGCTACACCTCCACCTGGGGCAACGCCATCAGCGGCAGCGGCGGGCTGATTAAAAGCGGCACCGGTAAGCTGGTGCTGACGCAGGACGCCAGCTACACCGGCAATACGCTGGTGATGGGTGGTAGCCTGTCGTCTGCGAAAAGCCTGGCCTCCGCCGTCACCATTGGCCGCGCGGGCACGCTCGACGTGCGTACGGTAAAAGGCAACGTCGATAATAGTGGTTATGTGCTGCTGCGCGACGGCAAAACGCGGTTTGCGCGCGCCTACACGCAGCGCACCACCGGCACGCTGGCGTTTATGCTCGGCTCGACGCTGGATGTGGCCGGGCGGGCGACGCTCGCAGGCAACCTGCATCTGGTGGGCGTGCCGACGGGCTACGTCACCCAGGCGCGCCAGCCGGTCGTTAACGCAGGCGCGGTATCCGGCAGGTTCAGCCGCTTTACGCAGTCGGCAGGCGTCTTCCTGACGGGCTCGCTGGGTTACAACACCCGCCAGGTGTGGCTCAACATCAAACGGTTGCAGGTGACGCAGACCAAAGTTGCGACGACGTCAGCGGCCACGCTTTCCGGCGCTGCGCGTCTGGAGCAGGCGTTCACGCAGCTTGATAAACAGGTGGCGAGCGGTGTGGTGGTGCGCGCAAGTTCATTTGCCTCAACGGCGGGTGATTTACAGCGCATTTCGAATAACCCGTCCGCCCGTGCGGCGCTGGAAAGCCTCTCCGGCCAGTTGCCTGCGGCGACGGCGGCGCTCACCTGGCAGGCGATTAACGTCAACCAGCGCAGCAGCGCGAAGCGCATCGATGAACTGCTGGACGCGCCGCACAGCCGCAGCTGGAGCGATACGCTTGCATGGAACGGCAGCCTCGGGCGCGCCGGATTCGCGCCGGTGAGCTACTCGATGAAAGGGTGGGTAACAGGCCAGGATCAGTTCATCGACGAACACACGTTTGTCGGCACCTCGCTGTCGCGCACCGAAACGTTCAGCGCGCTGAGCAGCGGCGGCGAGCGTAATACCGGCACCCTGAGCGAAGCCGCGCTGTACGGCGGTAAAATCTTCGGCGGTTACTACCTGACCGGCCGCCTGGCGTCGGGGTATTACGACGGTCGTCAGCACCGTATGCTGTGGCTCGGCAGCCGCTCCGAGCGCGTCAGCAGCCGTCAGAGCGGCAGCTGGATGTCGCTTGGCAGCGAAACCGGCTATCGCTTTAGTGTGGATGGCCTGCAGGTGACGCCGTTTGTCGACACGCAGTACATCACGCTTAAGCAGGATGCCTTTACCGAGAAGAGCGCCTCCGGCTTTGGGCTTCGCGCCGACAACCAGAGCACCACCCGCTGGCAGGCGGGCGCGGGGCTGCGGGCGAGCTATGACATTGACCTGAAAACGCACGGCAGCCTGAACCTGAGCGTCCAGACGCATCTGCAGCGCGCGTTAAGCCAGGACGAAGGGCACTACCAGGCGAGCTTTACCGGCGTGAATCAGTCGGTGCCGCTCAGCGGCGTGACCGCGCCTGAGAAAACGCTCACCAGCGCGGTCTCGCTGGGCTGGCAGGTCAACCCGGCGCTGAACCTCAACCTTACGGGCGAGCAGGAGACCAGCGACGGGCGCGACAGCAATCGCAGCGTATTTGCGGGCGTGTCGTTAAGCTTCTGAGGCGTGCCGGGGAGTCAAAAGAAAAGGCGTCGAAAGACGCCTTTTTGCTGCCTGTCAGATAACCAGCCAGAGCAGAAGGATAACCAGCACCAGCAGGAACATCGCAAGGCCGGGGCGGGCGGACACCGTCTTCACCGGCTGGGTGAAAAACGCGATAAGCGGGCTGTAAATCGGCTGGATATGGCGCACTTCGAGGGTTTCCGGCGAGCGCTCCGAGCGGCGCACGAACACCTGATTAAGCAGATCCTGCACCTGGGCGGTGGTCAGCACCGTTTGCGGCGTCGCCTGGAAGCGCTGCTGCGCATAGTCGCTGATCTCCTGCCATTCGCGCGTTTCAAGGGGCTGGCGCAGCGCGGCCTGAATGGTGTGCAGCGTTGGCGCCGGCTGATCGGCGAGCGTCTGGCGCGCGGCAAGCCAGGTCGAGAGCGCCGCGAAATGCTTCGCCGGAATGAGTTCGCCGGTTTTCACATTGGAGAGTTCCAGCATCGACTGCCAGATAAGCTTCGGCGACTCGCCGGTCGCGGCGGCAAGCTTCGTCACCTGCTGGTTAAGCGTGTTGTGCTCCGCAGGCAGCAGCGGGCGGTCTGTCGCCGGGCGCTGTTGCGGCTGCGGGATATTAAGCTGCGCGTTTTGCAAAAGCGTCAGTACGGTTTTCAGCTGGTCGCCGGAGAGCTGATTCAACGCCGTATGGCCGAACTGCTGGCGTATATAATCGCTCACCGCCTGGCGGTTATTGCCCACGCTTAACAGTTCGGTGAGCTGCGACAGCACCTGACGCTGGGTGTGCGTCTGCTGCGCCTGGCCGAGCCGCTGATTGAGATTCTGCTCAGCGGCGGGGAAGTGGCGCGAAAGCAGCGGCGCGTCGCTCTTTAAGCCCAGATCGTGCTTCATGCCGGCCCAGACTTCGGCGCTTTGCTGCTGGGTCAGCGCCACCAGCCGGGTGATAAGCCGCTCCAGCACGGTACGCTGCTGGGTGGAAAGCGGCTGCTCGCCCGCAGAGTGGGGCGAGGTGGGAGGCTCGCCCGCCGGGCGGGGCGTGGCGCCATGAATGGGTTGCATCATCAATAATCCTTAACCTGACCGGACGGTGCCGCGAAACTAACCACGCTGTTAAGTATGCCTGGCGGCGAGATTATGGCACACTTAACGGCTATCTCCCGCACATAAACAGGTAGAGAAACGTGAAAATCCTCGTTGATGAAAATATGCCTTACGCACGCGAGCTGTTCAGCCGTCTGGGCGAGGTGAAAGCCGTGCCGGGCCGCCCGATCCCGCAGGCGGAACTGGACGACGCCGACGCGCTGATGGTGCGCTCGGTCACGCCGGTCAATCGCGCGCTGCTCGAAGGTAAAAACGTCAGGTTTGTCGGCACCGCCACGGCGGGCACCGACCACGTTGATGAAGACTATTTACAGGCGGCGGGCGTCGCGTTCTCCGCCGCTCCCGGCTGCAACGCTATCGCGGTGGTGGAGTATGTGTTCTCCGCGCTGCTGATGCTCGCCGAGCGCGACGGCTTCGCGCTTGCTGACCGCACCGTCGGGATCGTCGGCGTGGGTAACGTCGGCTCCCGGTTACAGGCGCGGCTTGAGGCGCTGGGCATCCGCACGCTGCTGTGCGATCCGCCGCGCGCCGATCGCGGCGACAGCGGTGATTTCCGCACGCTGGATGAACTGGTGCGCGAGGCGGATATTCTCACGTTCCACACGCCGCTGTTTAAAGACGGCCCGTATAAAACGCTGCACCTTGCCGATGAGGCGCTGATTGCGCGCCTTAAACCCGGCGCTATCCTGATTAACGCCTGCCGCGGCCCGGTCGTGGACAACGCCGCGCTGCTGGCGCGTCTTGAGGCGGGCCAGGCGCTGAGCGTAGTGCTGGACGTCTGGGAACCGGAGCCGGAACTCAATACGGCATTGCTAAAACGCGTGGATATCGGCACCGCGCATATCGCGGGCTATACGCTCGAAGGCAAAGCGCGCGGCACCACTCAGGTGTTTGAAGCCTACAGCCAGTTCCTCGGCGAGGCGCAGCAGGTGGCGCTCGCGACGCTGTTGCCGCCGCCGGAGTTTGGCCGCGTGACGTTCCAGGGGCCGCTCGATCAGGCGGCGCTGAAACGGCTGGTGCATCTGGTGTATGATGTGCGCCGCGATGACGCCCCGCTGCGACGCGTGGCGGGCGTGCCGGGTGAGTTCGACAAGCTGCGCAAAAATTACCAGGAGCGCCGCGAATGGTCGTCACTGTACGTGCAGTGCGATGACGCCGCCGCCGCCGAACTGCTGCAAAAGCTGGGTTTTAACGCGACCCATCATCCGATCCGTTAATCACTGACTCTCTTATTCCCCGCGCAACGCGCGGGGGATGCATTTTTATTTTCTGGAGTAAATACCACCATGTCTGAAGGCTGGAATATCGCCATACTGGGCGCGACGGGCGCCGTGGGAGAAGCCCTGCTTGAGCAACTCGCCGAGCGTCAGTTCCCGGTGGGTGAACTTTATGCGCTGGCGCGCAACGAAAGCGCGGGCGAAACGCTGCGCTTCGCGGGCAAAAGCGTGCAGGTGCAGGACGCCGAGGCGTTTGACTGGACGCAGGCGCAGCTCGCCTTTTTCGTCGCAGGCCCGGAAGCCAGCGCCCGCTATGTAGATGACGCGACCAACGCCGGTTGTCTGGTTATCGACTCCAGCGGCCTGTTCGCGCTGGAGCCGGACGTGCCGCTGGTGGTGCCGGATGTGAATCCGTATGTGCTGGCCGATTATCGCAACCGGAATGTCGTGGCGGTGGCCGACAGCCTCACCAGCCAGCTTCTGACGGCGCTGCGTCCGCTGATGGAAGCAGGCGGCCTGTCGCGCATTCAGGTGACGAATTTACTGTCCGTGTCCGCCCAGGGCAAAGCGGCGGTCGACGCGCTGGCCGGGCAGAGCGCGCGGTTGCTGAACGGCATGCCGGTTGATGAAGACGACCATTTTGGCCGCCAGCTGGCGTTCAACATGCTGCCGCTGCTGCCGGACCGTGAAGGCAGCGTGCGTCAGGATCGCCGACTGGTGGATGAAGCGCGCAAGATTCTTCAGGACGAAGGCCTGATGATTTCGGTCACCAGCGTGCAGGCGCCGGTCTTTTACGGTCACGCGCAGATGGTGAATTTCGAAGCGCTGCGCCCGCTCGCGGCGGAAGAGGCGCGCGACGCGCTGGAACGCGATCCGGATATCGCGCTGTCCGAGGCCAGCGACTATCCGACCCAGGTGGGCGACGCCTCCGGCAGCGTGCATCTCTCCGTCGGCTGCGTGCGTAACGACTACGGCATGCCGGAGCAAGTCCAGTTCTGGTCGGTTGCCGACAACGTGCGCTTCGGCGGCGCGCTGATGGCGGTGAAAACCGCTGAGAAGCTGCTGCAGGAGTATCTGTACTGATGTCCGACGGTCTGGAAAAGCCGGTCGTGAAAATCGCGCTCGGCATTGAGTATGACGGCAGCAAATATTACGGCTGGCAGCGCCAGCAGGAAGTGCGCAGTGTTCAGGAGAAGCTTGAACAGGCGCTCTCGCAGGTCGCTAACGAGCCGATTAACGTCTTCTGTGCCGGGCGTACCGACGCGGGCGTACACGCCACCGGCCAGGTGGTGCATTTCGAAACCACTGCCGTTCGCAAGGACGCGGCCTGGACGCTTGGCGTAAATGCGAATTTACCTGGTGACATCGCCGTGCGCTGGGTCAAAGATGTGCCCGCGGAGTTTCATGCCCGGTTCAGCGCCACGGCCCGCCGTTACCGCTACGTTATCTATAATCATCGTTTGCGGCCGGCGGTGCTCTCGCAGGGGGTGACGCATTACCACCTGCCGCTGGACGCACAGCGTATGCACCGGGCGGCGCAGTGCCTGATCGGCGAAAACGATTTTACGTCGTTTCGCGCGGTGCAGTGCCAGTCCCGCACCCCGTGGCGCAACCTGATGCACATCAACGTTGAGCGCTTCGGGGCTTACATTGTGGTGGATATCAAGGCAAACGCGTTTGTTCACCATATGGTGCGCAATATCGTTGGCAGCCTGATGGAAGTGGGCTGCGGTAACCAGCCGGAGAGCTGGATGGCAGAACTGCTGGCGGCAAAGGACAGAACGCTTGCGGCAGCGACGGCGAAAGCGGAAGGGCTTTATCTGGTGTCGGTGGATTATCCGGCGCAGTTTGACCTCCCAACGCCGCCGATGGGCCCACTTTTTTTAGCTGACTGAACGCAGTCGGGGAAGATGAACCTGTATGGACATTATTCGCTTTCTGATTGATTTTATTTTACATATCGACGTGCACCTGGCGGAGCTGGTGGCACAGTACGGCATCTGGGTTTACGCGATCCTGTTCCTGATCCTGTTTTGCGAAACGGGGCTGGTGGTGACGCCGTTTTTGCCAGGCGATTCGCTGCTGTTCGTCGCCGGCGCGCTCTCTGCACTGCCGTCAAACGATCTTAACGTGCATCTGATGGTCACGCTGATGGTCATTGCCGCTATTCTTGGTGATGCGGTGAACTACACGATAGGCCGTTTGTTTGGCGCTAAACTTTTCAGCAATCCGGATTCCAAAATCTTCCGGCAGAGCTATCTTGATAAAACGCATGCGTTTTATGAACGCCACGGCGGCAAAACCATTATTCTCGCCCGCTTCGTGCCGATCGTGCGCACCTTCGCGCCGTTCGTCGCCGGGATGGGACATATGTCCTACCGCCATTTTGCCCTGTTTAATGTGATTGGCGCGCTGCTGTGGGTCCTGCTGTTTACCTACGCGGGCTACTTCTTTGGCGCGATGCCGTTCCTTCAGGACAATCTGAAGCTGTTTATCGTGATGATTATTATCGTCTCTGTATTGCCGGGCATTTTTGAAGTGGTGCGTCACAAACGCGCCGCGGCACGCCAGGCAAAATAAGCCCTCTGGCGGTTCGACCACTTTTTTATCCAAAGTCGCGGGCCGTTATGGTTTAATGAGCACCATTTATGGTCTGTGGAAGGCAATAATGGCATTATGCGCCCCCACAGAAAAACTGGCATCGACCAGGTTCAGGCAGAAAGGTTATCAATGAGCTGGATTGAACGAATTCTCAATAAAAGCAATATTACTCCCACTCGCCGAGCGAACATCCCGGAAGGGGTGTGGACCAAGTGCGACAGCTGCGGACAGGTTCTCTACCGCGCCGAACTGGAGCGTAACCTTGAGGTTTGCCCGAAGTGCGATCACCACATGCGCATGGCCGCGCGCGACCGTCTGCACAGCCTGTTAGACGAAGGTTCGCTGGTGGAACTGGGCAGTGAGCTTGAGCCGAAAGATGTGCTGAAGTTCAAAGATTCCAAAAAATACAAGGACCGTCTGGCGAGCGCCCAGAAGGAAACCGGCGAGAAAGACGCGCTAATCGTGATGAAAGGCACCCTGCACGGGATGCCGGTTGTCGCGGCGGCGTTTGAGTTCGCCTTTATGGGCGGCTCGATGGGTTCTGTCGTCGGCGCACGTTTCGTGCGTGCGGTCGAGCAGGCGCTTGAAGACAACTGCCCGCTCATCTGCTTCTCCGCCTCCGGCGGCGCGCGTATGCAGGAAGCGCTGATGTCGCTGATGCAGATGGCGAAAACCTCTGCGGCGCTGGCCAAAATGCAGGAGCGCGGTCTGCCGTACATCTCCGTGCTGACCGACCCGACTATGGGCGGCGTCTCGGCAAGCTTCGCGATGCTTGGCGATCTTAACATCGCTGAGCCGAAAGCCCTGATAGGCTTCGCCGGTCCGCGTGTTATCGAGCAGACCGTACGTGAAAAACTGCCGGCTGGCTTCCAGCGCAGTGAATTCCTGATCGAAAAAGGCGCTATCGATATGATCGTGCGTCGTCCGGAACTGCGTCTTAAGCTTGCAAGCGTTCTGGCGAAGCTCATGAACCTCCCGGCGCCGAGCCCGGACGCGCC
This sequence comes from Cronobacter dublinensis subsp. dublinensis LMG 23823, assembly GCF_001277235.1. NCBI lineage: Bacteria > Pseudomonadati > Pseudomonadota > Gammaproteobacteria > Enterobacterales > Enterobacteriaceae > Cronobacter > Cronobacter dublinensis. Next base: position 3,127,126 of record NZ_CP012266.1, on the reverse strand, counting down.
GCGTGAAGCGGTCGTCGTGCCGCCGGTCCCGGAACAGGATCAAGAGGCCTGATAGTCATGAAGGGCAGGGCCACCAGGCGCTGCCCTTCTTGTTTATGAACCGTAACCAGGATACGGGCATCATGGAAAAGCAACAGCTTCCCCAAGCCACGTCGCCTCTGGCCACGTGGCTTTCTTATCTGGAAAACCTGCACGGCAAGACCATCGATATGGGCCTTGTGCGCGTCTCACGCGTGGCGGCGGCGCTGGACGTTGTGAAACCCGCGCCTTTTGTGTTTACCGTCGCAGGCACTAACGGCAAAGGCACCACCTGCCGCACGCTCGAAGCAGTGCTGATGGCCGCGGGCTACCGCGTGGGCGTCTACAGCTCGCCGCATCTGGTGCGCTATACCGAGCGCGTGCGCGTGCAGGGCGAAGAACTGGCTGAAAGCCAGCACACCGCTGCGTTTGCAGAAATAGAAGCCGCGCGCGGCGAGACCTCACTCACTTATTTCGAATACGGCACGCTTTCCGCACTGTGGCTGTTTAAGCAGGCGCAGCTCGATGTCGTTATCCTCGAAGTGGGGCTCGGCGGTCGCCTTGACGCCACCAACCTGGTGGACTGCGATGTGGCGGTCGTCACCAGCATCGCGCTCGATCATACCGACTGGCTGGGGCCGGATCGCGAAAGCATCGGGCGTGAGAAAGCCGGGATTTTCCGCCCTGGCAAACCGGCGGTGGTGGGCGAAACCGATATGCCGCAGACTATCGCGCAGGTGGCGCAGGAGACAGGCGCGCGGCTGCTGCGCGTTAACGCCGCCTGGCGCTATACGGTCACGGGCGATAGCTGGCGCTTTAGCGACGAGCGCGGCGAACTGCTTGATCTTCCGCTGCCGCAGGTGCCGCAGCCGAATGCCGCGACGGCGCTTGCGGCGCTGCGCGCAAGCGGCCTTGCGATAAGCGAGCAGGCGATCCGCGACGGCATTGCGCGCGCCACGCTGCCGGGACGTTTTCAGATAGTGAGCGAGGCCCCGCGGATTATCCTGGATGTGGCGCATAATCCGCACGCGGCGGGTTATCTGGCGCAGCGTCTCGCGCAGTCGCCGTCGGCCGGGCGCGTGCTGGCGGTCATCGGCATGCTGCATGATAAAGATATCGCCGGAACGCTCGCCTGTCTGGAGAGGGTGGTGGATAGCTGGTATTGTGCCCCTCTGGACGGGCCGCGCGGCGCCCGCGCCGAAGCGCTTGCGGAACATCTGCAGGCCAGCGCGGTCTTTGATAGCGTGGCGCAGGCCTGGCATGCGGCGCTGGCCGATGCGCAGCCCGCCGATACGCTACTGGTATGCGGGTCGTTTCATACCGTAGCCGCGGTAATGGAAGAGATGGACGCGGGGAGACGAGGTGGCGAGTAAGTTTCAGAACCGATTAGTTGGCACGATTGTACTGGTGGCGCTGGGGGTTATCGTGCTGCCAGGGCTGCTGGACGGCCAGAAAAAACATTATCAGGATGAGTTCGCCGCGATCCCCCTGGTGCCGAAGCCTGGCGATCGCGATGAGCCGGATATGCTGCCTGCCGCGACGCAGGCGCTGCCGTCTCAGCCGCCGGAAGGCGCGGCGGAAGAGGTAAGGGCCGGTAACGCGGTGACGTCATCGATAGACACCACGCGACTGCCTGCCGACACCGGCGCGGAGCTCGACGATGTGCCGGTGACGCCGGTGAAACCCAAAGCGACGGAGCCTGCCAGAACGCGTCCCGCCGACAAGCCGCAGAGCAAACCGCAGCGTGATAAAACCGACGAACAGCTCGCGATGGTGAGCGAGGCCGAAGCGCCTGCGAAACCAGAGCCCGCCAAAACCACGCCGCCGGAAAAAGCGCAGACGCCGCCTGCGGGTAAAGCGTATGTGGTGCAGCTTGGCGCGCTGAAAAACGCGGATAAAGTGAATGAGATTGTCGGTAAGCTGCGCTCGGCGGGCTACCGTGCCTATACGTCGCCGTCCACGCCAGTACAGGGGAAAATCACCCGTATTCTGGTCGGGCCGGAGGCGTCAAAGGACAAGCTTAAGTCGTCGCTTGGCGAGCTCAACAGCCTGTCAGGGCTTAACGGCGTGATAATGAACTACAGCGTGAATTAAGCGGTCCTGCGCCTGATTTGCAGGCGCGTCGAGAAACCGCATCGCGCCACAGACGGCCCGCAGCCGGTGTCAATTCACCCTTTGCGGGCGTAACGGACGGATGGCGTTGAAGATTTTTTCAACGCCATTTTTTATTAACGCGTGGAAGGGAAATCCCTACGCAAACGTTTTCTTTTTCTGTTAGAATGCGCCCCGAACCGGATGTCAGGGCGTTTTATCGTGGGACACATTCATGGTCTGGATAGATTACGCCATCATTGCAGTAGTGGGTTTCTCGTGCCTGGTCAGCCTGATCCGCGGGTTCGTGAGAGAGGCGCTGTCGCTTGTCACCTGGGGCTGCGCTTTCTTTGTCGCCAGCCATTACTACACTTACCTGGCAGTCTGGTTCACCGGCTTTGAAGATGAACTGGTACGTAATGGGATTGCTATCGCGGTGCTGTTTATCGCGACGCTTATCGTCGGTGCGATAGTCAACTATGTGATTGGCGCGCTGGTGGAGAAAACCGGCCTGTCGGGTACTGACAGGGTGTTGGGGATCTGTTTCGGCGCCTTGCGGGGCGTGCTGATTGTCGCCGCCATTCTGTTCTTTCTTGATACCTTCACGGGCCTGTCCAAAAGCGAGGACTGGCAAAAGTCCCAGCTCATCCCGCAGTTCAGTTTCATCATCAGATGGTTCTTTGACTATCTGCAAAGCTCGTCAAGTTTCCTGCCCCGGTAATCGTGCCGGGGGCGGTCTTTGAATTGAGGAAAAGACAACATGTGCGGTATTGTCGGGATCGCCGGTGTTATGCCGGTCAACCAGTCGATTTATGACGCGTTAACGGTGCTTCAGCACCGCGGGCAGGATGCCGCAGGCATCATCACCATCGATGCGAATAATGGTTTCCGTCTGCGTAAAGCGAACGGCCTGGTGAATGATGTGTTCGAAGCCCGCCACATGCAGCGTCTGCAGGGCAACATGGGTATCGGCCACGTGCGCTACCCGACAGCGGGCAGCTCCAGCGCCTCCGAAGCCCAGCCGTTCTATGTGAACTCGCCCTACGGCATTACCCTTGCCCACAACGGCAACCTCACGAACGCCCATGAACTGCGCAAAATGCTCTTTGAAGAGAAGCGCCGTCATATCAACACCACCTCAGATTCTGAAATCCTGCTCAACGTCTTTGCCAGCGAGCTCGATAACTTCCGTCATTACCCGCTGGAAGCGGACAACATTTTCGCGGCCATCGCGGCGATGAACCGCCTGATCCGTGGCGCTTACGCCTGCGTGGCGATGATTATCGGTCACGGCATGGTGGCGTTCCGCGACCCTAACGGCATCCGCCCGCTGGTGCTCGGCAAACGCGACGCCGGTAACGGGCGCACCGAATATATGGTGGCCTCCGAGAGCGTGGCGCTCGACACGCTGGGCTTTGAATTCCTGCGCGATGTCGCCCCTGGCGAAGCGGTTTACATCAGCGAAAAAGGCCAGCTGTTTACCCGCCAGTGCGCGGATAACCCGGTCAGCAACCCGTGCCTGTTCGAGTATGTCTACTTCGCCCGCCCGGATTCCTTTATCGACAAGATTTCCGTTTACAGCGCCCGCGTTGAGATGGGCAAAAAGCTCGGCGAGAAAATCGCGCGCGAGTGGGAAGATCTGGATATCGACGTGGTTATCCCGATCCCGGAAACCTCCTGCGATATCGCGCTGGAAATCGCGCGTATCCTCAACAAACCCTACCGCCAGGGCTTTGTGAAGAACCGCTATGTCGGGCGCACCTTTATCATGCCGGGCCAGCACCTGCGCCGTAAGTCGGTGCGCCGCAAGCTCAACGCCAACCGCGCCGAGTTCCGCGATAAAAACGTGCTGCTGGTCGATGACTCTATCGTGCGCGGCACCACCTCCGAGCAGATTATCGAAATGGCCCGCGAAGCAGGGGCGAAGAAGGTCTATCTGGCCTCTGCCGCGCCAGAAATTCGCTTCCCGAACGTTTACGGTATCGACATGCCGAGCGCCAACGAGCTTATCGCGCATGGCCGCGAAGTGGACGAAATCCGCCAGATAATCGGTGCCGACGGCCTGATTTTCCAGGATCTCGACGATCTCATCGAAGCGGTACGCGCTGAAAACCCGGACATCCAGCAGTTCGAGTGTTCGGTGTTTAACGGCGTTTACGTCACTAAAGATGTCGACCACCAGTATCTGGAATATCTGGAATCTCTGCGTAACGACGACGCGAAAGCCGTGATGCGCCAGAACGAAGTCGAAAATTTAGAGATGCACAACGAAGGCTAATTCTTTCCGCATGCCATCGCCCCTTCCGCGCAGGGAGGGGCGAAATCCCCGTTTGCATCTCGCCGCGTCTTGCGGCAAAGTCTCGCTCAGTGCCCCTTTTCCAGATAACTTCATGAAAAAAATCATTGTCGGTATTTCCGGCGCCAGCGGCGCGATTTACGGCATTCGGCTGTTGCAGACGCTCCAGGCGGTGCCGGAAGTGGAAACCCATCTCATTATGAGCCAGGCCGCGCGTCAGACGCTGGCGCTGGAAACGGACATGACCGTGCGCGATGTCCAGGCGCTGGCCGATGTGAACCACGACGCGCGCGATATCGCCGCCAGCGTCTCTTCCGGCTCGTTTAAAACTGATGGAATGATTATTTTGCCGTGCTCGATTAAAACGCTCTCCGGCATTGTGAACAGCTATACCGACGGCCTCCTGACGCGCGCGGCGGATGTGGTGCTGAAAGAGCGCCGCAGGCTGGTGCTGTGCGTGCGCGAAACGCCGCTGCATCTCGGTCACTTACGCCTGATGACCCAGGCGGCGGAACTGGGTGCTGTGATTATGCCGCCCATGCCCGCGTTTTATCACCGCCCGCAGACGCTGGACGATGTGATTAACCAGACGGTCAACCGCGCGCTCGATCAGCTCGATATTACGCTGCCCGCCGATCTCTTCACCCGCTGGCCTGGCGCGTAACGCGCGCCACGATGAGGCAAAGCGGAGCGCGGCGCCTCATTTTGGGGCAATTCTGCAAGCGCGATCATATCCTCAACATTTAATCCCGCTTTTTACCTTTTCACGCTCAGCGTCTGCTGCGCGGAGTGCTATCTTTCATTCACACAACTTAGTTGCAACCGTTTATTAACAATTCATGCCGGTTCCGGCGGTCGGCTAAACCTGGCATGGGAAGTGCAACGCCTGGTTGCAACATACAACGCAACAGATAATAAAATCAGAAAACTTGAGGGTAATGTATGAAGAAGAAGGTGCTCGCGTTCTCCTTACTGCTTGGCCTTTCCACCAGCGCCAGCGTATTCGCCGCGCTTCCCCAGACCGTACGCATTGGCACTGACGCCACCTACGCGCCGTTCTCTTCAAAAGACGCCAAAGGCGATTTTGTCGGGTTCGATATCGATCTCGGTAACGAGATGTGCAAACGCATGCAGGTAAAATGCACCTGGGTCGGCAGCGATTTTGACTCGCTGATCCCCTCACTCAAGGCGAAAAAGATAGATGCGATTATCTCTTCGCTCTCCATCACTGAAAAACGCCAGAAAGAGATAGCGTTCTCCGAGAAACTTTACGCGGCGGATTCCCGCCTGATAGCCGCCAAAGGCGCGACTATTCAGCCGACCATTGATTCCCTCAAAGGCAAACATGTCGGCGTGCTGCAGGGCTCTACTCAGGAAGCTTACGCCAATGAGAAGTGGCGTGCGAAAGGCGTGGATGTGGTGGCCTACCAGAACCAGGATCTGATCTACTCCGATCTGGCGGCGGGCCGTCTCGACGCCGCGCTGCAGGATGAAGTGGCCGCAAGTGAAGGGTTCCTCAAGCAGCCTGCCGGGAAAGACTATGCGTTCGCGGGGCCGTCGGTAAAAGATAAGAACTACTTTGGCGACGGCACGGGCGTGGGGCTGCGTAAAGATGACGCCGAGCTGAAAGCCGCGTTTGATAAAGCCTTCACCGAAATCCGCAAAGACGGCACTTACGACAAGATGGCCAAAAAGTATTTTGATTTTAACGTGTATGGCGACTGATCGCCCATAACGCGCTCGCCTGCCTGCGGCCATCGTGGTGCGCCGCTGGCATGCGTGACGCAAAATGGTGCAACTTATGCACCAGAAGAGGGCGAAGGCGCATTTCTATCCACGAATAATGAAAATAAATCTATCTCAGCGCGCATAAAGTTTTGATTACGAGGCGGCAGTGATGGCACGATAAGTGCAGTTTTTCCGCCTGACACTTTATTATGCGCGTCTGATGAGGATAGTTATGAAAAAACGGCTGTTAGCACTTTCTCTGGGGCTGGCTCTTTCCAGCATTTCTGGCGCTTTCGCAGCAATTCCGCAGCATTTACGTATCGGCACCGATCCGACCTACGCGCCGTTTGAATCGAAAAACGCGCAGGGCGAACTGGTCGGTTTTGATATCGATCTGGCGAAAGAGCTGTGCAAACGCATCCAGACACAATGTTCTTTCATTGAGCAGCCGCTCGACGCGCTGATCCCGTCCCTGAAAGCGAAGAAAATCGACGCCATTATGTCCTCGCTGTCGATTACCGAAAAGCGCCAGCAGGAGATTGCGTTTACCGACAAACTCTACGCCGCCGATTCCCGTCTGGTGGTCGCTAAAGGCTCGCCTGTCCAGCCGACGCTTGAGGCGCTTAAAGGCAAACGCGTGGGCGTGCTCCAGGGCACGACGCAGGAAACCTACGGCAACGTACACTGGGCGCCGAAGGGCGTGGAGATTGTCTCCTATCAGGGCCAGGACAACATTTACTCCGACCTGACCGCCGGGCGCATCGACGCCGCGTTCCAGGATGAAGTGGCCGCCAGCGAAGGCTTTCTGAAACAGCCGGTGGGCAAGGATTACCAGTTCGGCGGCCCGTCGATTAAAGATGAAAAACTCTTTGGCGTCGGTACCGGCATGGGTATTCGCAAAGACGATGACGAGCTGCGCCTGGCGCTGAACAAGGCGTTTGCAGAGATGCGCGCCGACGGCACCTACGAGAAGCTCGCCAAAAAGTATTTTGATTTCAACGTTTACGGCGACTAACCCGCACGGGACAGCGCGGCGCCCCGCGGGGCGTCGGACGGTCGTGCGCACGCTGAGTACAGGATAAGGCACCATGCTGTATGGGTTTTCACAGGTAATACTCCAGGGGGCGCTTGTCACCCTGGAGCTGGCGCTCAGCGCCGTAGTCCTCTCGGTGGCGATTGGTCTGGTTGGGGCGGGCGCGAAGCTGTCGCGCAACCGTCCGCTGGCGCTCATTTTCGAAGCGTATACCACGCTTATCCGCGGCGTGCCCGATCTGGTGCTGATGCTGCTGATTTTCTACGGCCTGCAGATCGCGCTGAACAGCGTGACCGATGCGCTGGGGTTCAGCCAGTTTGATATCGACCCGATGGTCGCGGGCATTATCACGCTCGGCTTTATCTATGGCGCTTACTTCACTGAAACCTTCCGTGGGGCGTTTCTCGCCGTGCCGCGAGGCCACATCGAGGCGGCGACCGCGTTTGGCTTTACCGGCTCGCAGACCTTTCGCCGCATTCTGTTCCCGTCGATGATGCGTTTTGCGCTGCCGGGTATCGGCAACAACTGGCAGGTGATTTTAAAAGCCACCGCGCTGGTGTCGCTGCTGGGGCTGGAAGATGTGGTCAAGGCGACGCAGCTTGCCGGCAAAAGCACCTGGCAGCCGTTTTACTTCGCGATCGTCTGCGGGCTGATTTATCTGGTGTTTACCACGCTCTCCAACGGCATCCTGCTGCTGCTTGAGCGCCGCTACACCGTGGGCGTGAAGAGGGCCGACCTGTGATTGAGATCCTTCAGGAGTACTGGAAATCCCTGCTCTGGACCGACGGTTACCGCTTTACGGGCGTGGCGATTACGCTCTGGCTGCTTATCGCCTCGGTGGTGATGGGCGGCGTGCTGGCGCTGTTTCTGGCGATTGGCCGCGTCTCGGAAAATAAAGCGGTCTGGTTCCCCATCTGGCTCTTTACGTATGTGTTTCGCGGCACGCCGCTTTACGTGCAACTGCTGGTGTTTTACTCGGGCATGTACACGCTGGAGGTGGTAAAAGGCACCGCGCTGCTGAATGAGTTTTTCCGCAGCGGGCTGAACTGTACCGTGCTGGCGCTGACGCTTAACACCTGCGCATACACTACCGAGATTTTCGCGGGCGCTATTCGCGCCGTGCCGCATGGCGAAATAGAGGCGGCGCGCGCCTACGGGTTTTCGCGCGTGAAGATGTATCGCTGCATCATTCTGCCGTCGGCGCTGCGTATCGCGCTGCCTGCCTACAGCAACGAAGTGATCCTGATGCTGCACTCCACGGCGCTGGCGTTTACCGCCACCGTGCCGGATTTGCTGAAAATCGCCCGCGACATCAACTCCGCCACTTACCAGCCGTTTACGGCGTTCGGCATCGCGGCGGTGCTCTACCTGATTATCTCTTACGTGCTGATAAGCCTGTTCCGCAAGGCGGAAAAGCGCTGGCTGCGGCACCTGAAACCGGCTTCAACGCACTGAGTGGCTACGCATGTCTGAAAATAAATTAAACGTGACCGATCTGCACAAGCGCTACGGCGAACATGAAGTGCTCAAAGGCGTCTCGCTGAAGGCGAACGCCGGGGATGTGATTAGCATTATCGGCTCCTCCGGCTCCGGTAAAAGCACCTTCCTGCGCTGCATTAACTTTCTGGAAAAGCCGAGCGAAGGCACGATCGTGGTGAATAACCAGAACATCACGCTGGTGCGCGACAAAGACGGGCAGCTTAAGGTGGCGGATAAAAACCAGCTACGCCTGTTGCGCACGCGCCTGACGATGGTGTTCCAGCATTTCAACCTGTGGAGCCATATGACGGTACTGGAAAACGTCATGGAAGCGCCGGTTCAGGTGCTGGGCTTAAGCAAACAGGATGCGCGCGAACGGGCGGTGAAATATCTCGCCAAAGTGGGCATCGATGAGCGCGCGCAGGGGAAATACCCGGTGCATCTCTCGGGCGGCCAGCAGCAGCGCGTGTCGATTGCTCGCGCGCTGGCGATGGAGCCGGATGTGCTGCTGTTTGACGAGCCGACCTCCGCGCTCGACCCGGAGCTGGTGGGCGAAGTGCTGCGTATCATGCAAAAGCTCGCCGAAGAGGGCAAAACGATGGTCGTGGTCACGCATGAAATGGAGTTTGCCCGCCACGTCTCGTCGCACGTGATTTTTCTGCATCAGGGCAAAATCGAAGAAGAAGGGCCGCCGGACGCGCTCTTTAACAATCCGCAAAGCCCGCGCCTGCAACAGTTTCTGAAGGGATCGCTGAAGTAACCGCGACAGGCTTTCACGGCCGGCAGGGACGCCGGTCACGCGTCATCGTCTGTCAGTATTAATCCCATCTCATCAGCCAGCCGGTAAATCTCAACCAGCGCGCCTTCCAGCAGCGGCAGGCTCTCATTGAGTATGAGCGGCACAGCGCTGAGGCGATCGCCAAACAGCATCAGCGCTTTGCCGCCGTGCTGGCGCGACGCCCAACTGATGCCGTGCAGATGCGGATTCGCGCGATAAATGGCACCAGCCCACTGACGGGTCTGCGGATAACAGAGCGGCGAGCTGGCGGTAAGCGCCGCTGACGTAACGCCCCAGCGGCGCAAAAGCGTTGGCGTGAGGGCCGCCAGCGACAGCGCGCCGCCCGGCGTTAGCGTGCTGATGCACAGCCCTGCGGCCTTGCGGAGATCGAAGCTGACGCCAAGCGAGCCCGTCGGCACGTCGTGAAAGAGCGACTCCATAATCGCCACTTCCGCTTCCACGCCGCCATAGAGCGTGGGAATGGCGCTGCCGTCGGCGCGTTGCAGCGGGCTGAAACGCGCGTTGCCAATGCCGGGGTTAAAGGCGTCGCCCGCGAACTGGCGGCTGTGAACGCGAATAATCCGCTTCCCTGCGGGCCATACCGTGACGCGCGGCACCTGCATATCGACAGGCGGCGCTGGCAGGCATTCTTCCGTGACATCAACCATGCACCGGGCCCTGCGCTTCCGCGTCGGCGGCGTTCATCACCGCCTGCGGATCGGTCTTCAGCCGGTCTTTAGGTTTGTCGCCCCCAAGCCAGGCGTTCGGCGAGTGGAACCAGAGCGCGATGGCCCAGGGGGTTTTCTCGCGAAACCGCGCCAGGATGGGTTTCAGCGATGGCAGTGGCTGGCCGCCTTCATCGAATGCCCAGGCCGGATAGCGGTCTTTACCGTTTACCGGCAGGGCGAAGACTTTGCCCGCCTGCTTCCAACGGTTCGCCGTCGCGCTCGGGTTTTTCAGCGCCGCGCCCGCCGCCAGGCTTACTTCACCTGCGCAAAGCCAGCGGTCTTCTTCCAGCACGCGCTGGCGCAGCGCGTCGAGCCGCTCGCGGTTGCGGGCCTGTAGGGGCGCAATCCCGGCGGCGGCAGCGCGCTGCCCGGCGCGCTTCATCTGCGACACGGCGGTGACGGCACTGACGATAGCGAGCCGGATTTCGTTATCCAGCGCCGCGTCGTCGACTTCATCAGGCATTTTCAGCATCAGATAGCGTCCGGCGTCTTCGCCCGGAATATCGGACAGCTGAATACGCCCCCATGGCGCAGGCGTTTCCTGAAGAGATGTGCCCAGATGCCCGACATCGACAAACTCGACGCTGACCTCCAGCGGATACTCTTTAAGCTTTGCGTGGCGTGTACGGGAAACCATAGCGCCTCCCTCGTGATATAAATGATATTCGTGATATTGATTATAACGTAACCAGTGAAGGGAAAGCCAGCAGGGAGTGAGACAGCGTGATGACGGGCGAAGCGGGCAGCATGCGCTGCCCGCACAATGCGCTTAGCGCGCGCGTTTAGCGATATCTTTTAACGCCTCTTCTAAATCGAACCAGCGAAAGCCGAAACCCGACTCCTCAAGGCGTTTTGGCAGCGCGCGCTGGCCGCCCAGCACCAGCACGGCGGATTCGCCCATCAGCAGACGTACCGCCGTGGCGGGCGCGCGTAGAAACGCCGGGCGACGCAGCGCATGGCCCAGCGCGTGGGCGAAACGTTCGTTGCGCGCCGGGTAGGGCGACACCATGTTAAACGGCCCGCGCAGATCGTTATCCAGCAGCCAGAGGATAGCGTTCACCATGTCATCGATATGGATCCAGGCGAGATACTGGCGGCCATTGCCGATAGGGCCGCCCAGCCCGAGGCGAAACAGCGGCAGCAGTTTCGCCATCATGCCGCCATCGGGCGCCAGCACCGCGCCGGTGCGCAGCAGGCAGACGCGGGTGCGCTCGCTTTGCGCGCCTTCGGCAATCTGCTCCCAGCGGGCGCACAGCTTATGGGTGAATTCACTGTGCGGGGGCTCGTCCTCGGTCACCACCACCTCGCCGAGATCGCCGTAATAGCCCACCGCGGAGCCGGAGAGAAACACCGCAGGCGGTTCGCTGCCCGCTGCCATCAGCGCCACCAGTTGTTGAGTTATCTGCCAGCGGCTCTGGCACAGGCGCTCTTTCTGCGCCGCCGTCCAGCGCTTGTCGGCGATGGGCTCGCCCGCCAGGTTAATGACCGCGTCGAAGGCGTCGAGATCGTTGAAGTGATCCAGCCCCGGTGCCAGCGTCACGCCAGCGTCGAGTCGCGCGCGGGCGTGGTCCGGATTGCGGGTGACGACCGTCACGTGGTGCCCCAGCGCCAGCAGGCGCGATGTCAGCGTGCGGCCAATCAGACCGGTGCCGCCGGTTACCAGAATCTGCATAAGTGCCTCCTGCATGCGTTTAGCGCCGCCAGCGTAAGGTGATGAACACCGAAACGGCAAGCGCTGTGCATAAAATGAGTCGGTTTCTCCTTTAGCATAGGCGACCCGGCGGCGAACGCCCGGGACGCCGGGCACATCTTGCGTTAATTTTTCCTGTAAAGAGAAGCGGTTATTGCAGAGCGTACGGTAACGGCGCTTCAGCTTAGAGCGCGGTGGCGAGCTGCCAGGCGCGCTCCGTCGCCGGGCGGTGTTTGATGCGCTCATACCAGTTGCTGACCGCCGGGAAGTTGTCGAGATCGATACGCTGACGCTCATGGGAGACAACCCACGGATAGGTGGCGATATCGGCGATGCTGTAACGATCGCCGCCAAGCCACGGGCATTTTTCCAGCCGCTTGTTGAGCACGCCGTAAAGGCGTTGCGTCTCTACCTGATAGCGCTCGATGGCATAAGGCACCGCCTGCGGCGCGAAGTGGTTAAAGTGGTGATTCTGTCCGAGCATCGGCCCGAAGCCGGAAACCTGCCAGAAGAGCCACTGCAACGTCACCTGCCGCTCGCGCAGTTCGCCGCTCAGCAGTTTGCCGCTTTTCTCTGCGAGATAAAGCAGGATCGCGCCCGACTCAAACAGGCTGAGCGGCGCGCCGCCATCGGCCGGAGCATTATCGATAATGGCCGGAATTTTATTGTTCGGGGCGATGGCGAGAAACTCGGGTTTAAACTGTTCGCCTTTGCTGATGTCAACGCGGTGGAGACGATACTCCAGCCCGGCCTCTTCGAGAAACAGCGTGACTTTATGGCCGTTAGGCGTCGGGGCGTAGTAGAGATCCAGCATGGCAGCATCCTTTGTGAGGGGGTTCGGCGTGCTCAAAGTATAGGCGTTTTGCTGCAAAATGCGGCGGGCCCCGATTTTCGGCAGCATGACAGAAAAGGGATTACGGTATAGTTTTAGCTATCCGCCATCTTAAGATGAGAATGACGATGTCCCAGCCCGCGATTACGCTTTGGTCCGATGCCCAGTTTTTTAGCCCGTACGTCATGTCCGTCTGGGTGGCGTTGCAGGAAAAGGGTTTACAGTTTCAGTTGCAAACCCGCGATCTGGCGCGCGGCGAGCATCTTCACGCAGACTGGCAGGGGTTCGCGTTAACGCGCCGGGTGCCGGTGCTGGTGATTGACGATATCGTCCTGAGCGAATCCACGGCAATCGCGGAGTATCTCGAAGAGCGTTTCGCGCCGCCGGTATGGGAGCGGCTCTATCCGCACAATATGGAAAAGCGCGCCCGCGCCCGCCAGGTGCAGGCGTGGCTGCGAAGCGATTTAGGCGCGCTCAGATCCGAGCGTCCGACGGAGGTTATCTTCGGCGCGGCCCGCTTTGCGCCGCTGAGCGCTGAGGGCCAGGCGGCGGCGGATAAGCTTATCGACTGCGCGCAGGCGCTGCTGACGCACGGGCAGCAAAATCTGTTTGGCGAATGGTCGCTGGCGGATACTGACCTGGCGCTGATGATTAATCGTCTGGCGATGCACGGGGACCCGCTGCCGGATACGCTTGCCGACTACGCCGCGTTCCAGTGGCAGCGCGCCTCGGTGCAGCGTTATATCGCACTTTCTGCCAGGCGTTCGGGCTGATTAGGCTTACGCGATCCGGTATCATGCGTGCACCACAATTTTCATTCGGAAGGTGAGTAATGAAGCTGATGTTCGCTTCGGATATTCACGGCTCGCTGCCCGCCACGGAGCGCCTGCTGGCGCGCTTTGCCGACAGCGACGCACGCTGGCTGGTCTTGCTGGGTGATTTCTTAAATCACGGTCCGCGCAACCCGTTGCCGGACGGCTATCACCCCGGCGAAGTCGCAAAACGACTCAACACGGTGGCGGACCGCATTATCGCGGTGCGCGGCAACTGCGACAGCGAAGTCGATCAGATGCTGCTGGAATTCCCTGTCACCGCGCCCTGGCAGCAGGTTTTACTGGCGAAGCAGCGGCTCTTTTTGACCCACGGTCATCTCTACAGCCCGGAGAATCTGCCGCCGCTGGCCGCAGGCGACGTGCTGGTCTATGGTCATACCCATATTCCCGTAGCGGCGCGCAAAGGCGAGCATATTCACTTTAATCCGGGCTCCGTCAGTATGCCGAAAGGCGGCTATCCGGCGAGCTATGGGTTCCTTAATGGCGACACGCTGAGCGTGATAACCCTCGACAGCTCGCAGGTTATTGCACAGACCGCGATTTCCCCTTAATTTACCGAACAACCAGAACGCGCCGTAAGAGCGCTTATTGAAGAAGGTTTCCTGATGGTGGAGCAGAATCATTTGGCAGGCATGGAGTGGGTTGACATTGTCAGCGAAGACAATGAGGTGATTGCGCAGTCCAGTCGGGCGCAGATGCGCGCCGAACGCCTGCGTCACCGTGCGACCTATATCGTGGTGCATGACGGCATGGGCAAAATCCTCGTGCAGCGTCGTACCGATATTAAAGACTTTATGCCAGGCATGCTGGACGCCACCGCAGGCGGCGTGGTGCAGGCGGGTGAAGCGCTGCTGGAGAGCGCGCGTCGCGAGGCGGAGGAGGAGCTTGGCATTGCGGGCGTGCCTTTCGCTGAACATGGCCAGTTTTATTTCGAAGATGAACATTGCCGCGTCTGGGGAGGCCTGTTCAGCTGCGTCTCCCACGGCCCGTTCGCGCTGCAGGAGTGCGAAATCAGCGAGGTGTGCTGGATGGCGCCTGAAGAGATCACCGCGCGCTGCGATGAGTTCACGCCGGATACGTTAAAAGCGCTGTCGCTGTGGATGAGCCGTAACGCAGGGCAGGAGAACAGCAGTAAAGAGAAAGAAAAAGAGCAGGAAGAGAAAAACACCACGTTGAGCTAAGTGGTGGCGCCCCGCGACGTACACAACGCGCGGGGCGGCCCGGTTCACTCAGGCGCAACCGCCGTCACAGAGCGCCCGCCACAACGTATCAAACCCCACCGCTTTAAATTCGTCAGAACGCGCCGGTTCGCGCGTGGCGAAATCCATCGTCGTCTGCGCCAGCGCAAAGAAAATCTCATCGCCAAACGCGCGGAATTGCGGTGAGCGGAACAACGGCGCAATACATTTTTCGCAAAGCTCGTGCAGTTCCGGATAGATATCCGTGACCAGTTTTTCGCTTTCGTCAGTAATACGGCTGCTGACTTCCAGTTTACGCACGGCCAGATTCGCTTCTGGTTTGGTCAGCCCCCAGTCGATAAAACTGTTCCAGACGTGGCGGATGTTTTCCCGGTGATCGCTGTTGGTATCGAGCTTGCCTATCATCGAACGGCAGAAGTCTTGCTTCAGATGCACATAAAGCGCGTTATACAGTTCGTCCTTCGAGGCGAAATAGCGAAACAATGTACCTTCAGCCACGCCTGCCTTGCGGGCTATCAACGCGGTGGACGCGCCAAGACCGGCCTCGGCGATAGCGTCGGTCGCGGCTTCAAGAATCGCCATTCTTTTATCTTCACTGCGGGGACGCGCCACGGGCATTTCACTCCTGTCAAAAGGGCAGATTGAATCACGACTCGCCAATCCGCTGCAAGGCCCCGGATCACAGGGCAAAAACGGGGTTGACGAATCAATGCGCATTCCTATAATGAGTGGTTACTCACTCATTATCAAGTTTCGCCGGACAGTTTTTCTGCGCCGTGCGTCGGTCTCTTGCGGCCGGGAAATGAGCGGGGCGCTCCTGCGAGCCGGGACTCAGGGCAGGCAAACGCCTGGAATATCATTGCTATCACCACGACTGGAGGGATTCTATGGAACTTCCCGCTCAGGTTATTGAAACGCTGACTGACTGGATTGATGACAACCTTCACAAGCCGTTGCGCATAGATGATATCGCGCGTCACGCGGGCTATTCCAAATGGCATCTGCAACGGCTGTTCCATCACCACAAAGGGGAGAGTATCGGGCGCTATATCCGGGAGAAAAAGCTGCGGCTGGCGGCGCAGGACTTGCGCGCCACGAATGACCGCGTGTTGGATATTTCCATGAAATACGGGTTCGATTCGCAGCAAACCTTTACCCGGCTTTTTACCCGTAAGTTTCAGATGTCGCCAGGCACATGGCGTAAACAGGGCGCGGCCCCAGCAAACCACTGCTGAGCTGCGGTTTGCATAGCGCGCGAAATTCCCTGACAATGCGCTTTTGAACAGACCGAAAGCCTCTCATGAAGCATCCTCTTGAAACGCTGATCACCGCTGGCGGCATTCTGCTGCTGGCGTTTCTCTCCTGCCTGCTGCTGCCGGCCCCAAGACTCACGCTGACGCTGGCGCAGAGCCTGATGACGAAGTTTCATCTGGTTGATCTTAACCAGCTCTACACGATTATTTTCTGCATCTGGTTTTTACTGCTCGGCACGGTGGAGTATTACGTGATTCGCTTTGTGTGGCGGCGCTGGTTTTCGCTGGAGCGCTGAAAAAGCAGGGTGTTAACCCATAAAAAAGGCCGCATTACGCGGCCTTTTGCTTTTCAGCAGCGATGAGATTACTGCTGCTGAGACGCCTGAATCGCCGTCAGTGCGATGGTGTAGACGATATCGTCAACCAGCGCGCCGCGGGAGAGGTCGTTAACCGGTTTGCGCATACCCTGCAGCATCGGCCCGATGGAGATCAGGTCAGCAGAGCGCTGTACCGCTTTGTACGTAGTGTTACCGGTGTTCAGATCCGGGAAGATGAACACGGTAGCGCGGCCAGCGACCGGGGAGTTCGGCGCTTTGGATTTCGCCACGTCAGCCATGACGGCGGCGTCATACTGCAGCGGGCCGTCGATCACCAGATCCGGGCGTTTTTCCTGCGCCAGTTTGGTTGCTTCACGTACTTTTTCGACATCGCTGCCCGCACCGGAGTTGCCGGTGGAGTAGGAGAGCATCGCCACGCGCGGTTCGATGCCGAAAGCGGCAGCGGAATCCGCAGACTGAATCGCGATTTCAGCCAGTTGTTCAGCGGTCGGGTCCGGGTTGATCGCGCAGTCGCCGTAAACATAAACCTGTTCCGGCAGCAGCATGAAGAAGACGGAAGAAACCAGCGAACTGCCCGGCGCGGTTTTGATGAGCTGCAGCGGCGGACGGATGGTGTTGGCGGTGGTGTGAACCGCGCCGGACACCAGACCGTCGACTTCGTCCTGCTCCAGCATCAGCGTGCCGAGAACGACGTTGTCTTCCAGCTGCTCGCGGGCGACCGCTTCGGTCATGCCTTTGCTCTTACGCAGCTCAACCAGACGCGCCACATAGCTTTCACGCACCACTTCCGGATCGACGATTTCGATGCCCGTGCCGAGCTCTACGCCCTGGGCTGCCGCCACGCGGCTGATTTCATCCGGGTTACCCAGCAGGACGCAGGTCGCGATACCGCGCTCGGCGCAGATAGCGGCCGCTTTCACGGTACGCGGCTCATCGCCTTCCGGCAGCACGACGCGTTTGCCCGCTTTACGCGCAAGCTCGGTCAGCTGGTAGCGGAACGCTGGAGGAGAGAGACGACGGCTGCGCTCGGAGGCGGCGGTCAGAGAGTCGATCCACTCTGCGCTGACGTGGCTTGCCACATATTCCTGCACTTTTTCGATACGCTCGTGGTCGTCTGCCGGCACTTCAAGGTTGAAGCTCTGCAGGCTGAGCGAGGTCTGCCAGGTGTTGGTGTTGACCATAAATACCGGCAGGCCGGTGGCGAAAGCGCGCTCGCACAGCTTGTTGATGCGCTCGTCCATTTCATAACCGCCGGTCAGCAGGATGGCGCCGATTTCCACGCCGTTCATCGCGGCGAGGCAGGCGGCGACCAGCACATCCGGACGATCCGCGGAGGTCACCAGCAGGGAGCCCGGACGGAAGTGTTCCAGCATGTGCGGAATGCTGCGCGCGCAGAACGTCACCGACTTCACGCGGCGGGTTTTGATGTCGCCTTCGTTAACGACGGTCGCGTTCAGGTGGCGAGCCATGTCGATGGCGCGGGTCGCTATCAGATCAAAGCTCCACGGCACCGCGCCCAGCACCGGCAGCGGGCTGATGGACTGCAGATGCTGCGCGTCGATGTTGACGATTTTCGCTTTAGTGGAGTCGTCGAAAATCTCAGAGAGATCCGGGCGCGTACGGCCCTGCTCATCAACCGGCGCGTTCAGCTTGTTGACAATAACGCCGGTAATGTTGGCGTTTTTGCTGCCGCCGAAGCTGCTGCGGGTCAGTTCGATACGCTCTTTCAGCTGTTCCGGCGTGTCGGTGCCCTGAGACATCACGAACACGATTTCCGCGTTCAGGGTCTTGGCGATTTCATAGTTCAGCGACTGGGCGAACTGATGCTTGCGGGTCGGCACCAGGCCTTCCACCAGCACCACTTCGGCGTCTTTGGTGTTCTCATGGAAGCGAGCAATAATCTCTTCCATCAGCACGTCTTTCTGGTTGCTGGAGAGCAGCGACTCGACGTGGCTCATGCGCAGCGGCTCGGCCGCCGGCAGGTTGGTGCTGGCACGCACGATGGTCGTGGTCTGGTCCGGGGTATCGCCGCCGGCGCGCGGTTGGGCGATAGGTTTGAAGACGCTCAGACGAACGCCTTTACGTTCCATAGCGCGGATCACGCCGAGGCTGACGCTGGTCAGGCCGACGCTGGTTCCGGTTGGAATAAGCATAATGATACGGGACACGGTTTATCCTCTTCTTGTTGCAGCCAGCCGCGCGGCTGGCACCACATAAAACAACACCGCCAGCACAGGCTGGCGGTGAGGGATCAGGCGGTCAGGCGGCAGGCGTCCTGCGCGATAACCAGTTCTTCGTTGGTCGGAATGACCATCGCGAGGGTGGTGCCTTCTTTGTTGATGTAACCGGATTTGCCAAAACGCGCGGCCAGGTTGCGCTCGTGATCAACCTCAAAGCCAAGCACGCCGAGCTTGCCGAGGGAGAGCTCGCGAACCATCGCGGCGTTCTCGCCGATGCCGCCGGTGAAGACGACCGCGTCCAGACGACCTTCCATCAGCGCAGTGTAGGAGCCGATGTATTTCGCCAGGCGGTGGCAGTAGACATCCATCGCGCGTTTCGCGTCTTCTTTGGTCGCGTAGTTGTCTTCAACATAGCGGCAGTCGCTGGTGACTTCGGTCAGGCCCAGCAGACCAGATTCTTTGGTCAGCAGCTTGTTGATGTCGTCAACGCTCATGCCCAGGGCATCGTGCAGATGGAAGACGATCGCCGGGTCGATGTCGCCGGAGCGAGTACCCATGACCAAACCTTCCAGCGGGGTCAGGCCCATAGAGGTATCCACGCATTTGCCGTTGCGGATAGCGGAAACGGAACCGCCGTTACCGAGGTGGCAGGTGATGATGTTGACTTCATCTACCGGCTTGTTCAGCATTTTAGCGGCTTCCTGGGTCACATAGAAGTGGCTGGTGCCGTGCGCGCCGTAGCGACGAATGCCGTGTTCTTTATACAGTTTGTACGGCAGGGCGTAGAGGTAAGACTCTTCCGGCATGGTCTGGTGGAACGCGGTGTCGAAGACGGCCACGTTTTTATCCGCCAGGTGCGGGAAGGATTTCAGCGCTTCAGCGATACCGATCAGGTGAGCCGGGTTATGCAGCGGTGCGAAAGAGGCGGAATCTTTGATGCCCTGAATAACAGACTCATCAATGACAACGGAACTGGTATACTTTTCGCCACCATGCACGATACGATGACCAATCGAGGTCAGCTGGGCAGACAGCTCCGGTTTTTGTGCCAGAATAGTATTAACGATGAAGTTCAGCGCTTCGCTGTGAGCCGCGCCGGCGCCAAGCGCCGCTTCTTGTTTGCCGCCGTCCATTTTCCATTTAATACGCGCTTCAGGAAGATGGAAACATTCGGCCAGACCGGACAGGTACTCGTCACCGTTGAGAGCATCGATGATGGCAAATTTCAGTGAGGAGCTACCGCAGTTGAGAACCAGTACTAACTTACTCGACATGGAAGTACCTATTAGTGATACGTGGCTAAAAAAACGTCAGTGAGTCTCTCAGCGTAGCGTAAGATGACGCCGACATTTATGATTAACGTCATAGCGAAGGGAGATTCTGCTGTGACGAAGAAATAAACAAAGTTTACGCCATTCCTCGCAAATTTCCGGCGGGAATGGTGACCTTAAAGATTTGACAGCGCGGGCTTTGCCTTCTACGCCATCGCAGGCGCGCACAGGATAACTGATTGCGACTTGCATTGACAAAATATTTTGAACCTTGTCATAGAGAGTTGTTATCTTGCAGGAAAATTTTATTTTTTATTAATGAAGTTGAGGTAAGGCCATGTCGACACCTGAAAATCGCCCCGTGAGCTTTTTTAGCCTGTTTCGTCGTGGGCAACATTATGCGAAGACCTGGCCTGTCGATAAGCGCCTGGCTCCCGTCTTTGTTGAAAATCGCGTGATCCGCGCCACCCGCTTCGCGATCCGCGTAATGCCGCCCGTCGCCGTGTTTACGCTGTGCTGGCAGATTGCGCTCGGCGGTCAGCTTGGGCCCGCCGTCGCCACCGCGCTGTTCGCGCTGAGTATGCCGATGCAGGGCCTGTGGTGGCTTGGCAAACGCTCCGTCACGCCGCTGCCGCCTGGCACGCTGAGCTGGTTTTATGAAGTGCGCACCAAATTGCAGGAGGCCGGGCAGGCGCTGGCGCCTGTCGAAGGCAAGCCCGATTACCAGGCGCTGGCCGACACTCTGAAACGTGCGTTTAAGCAACTTGATAAAACTTTTCTTGATGACTTGTAATTGATCAAAAGACGTATGGGCAAAAAAAGGCAGAGTAGGGAGCAGTATCCCACTTTGATCGGGCTTCGCCTGTAACAGGAGCACACCATGGAAATGACCCATGCCCAGCGTCTTATTCTCTCCAACCAGTACAAAATGATGACCCTGCTCGATCCGGATAATGGCGAGCGCTATCGCCGCCTGCAAACCATCATCGAGCGCGGCTACGGGTTGCAGATGCGCGAGCTTGACCGCGATTTCGGCGAGCTAAGCGAAGAAACCTGCCGCACCGTCATTGATATTATGGAGATGTATCACGCCCTCCAGGTCTCCAGAGCCAATATGAAAGACAACCACACCATTGATGAGCGTCGCGTGACGTTCCTCGGCTTTGACGCGGCCACCGAAGCCCGTTTTCTCGGTTATGTGCGGTTTCTGGTGAACACGGAGGGACGCTATACCCATTTCGACGCCGGCACGCACGGCTTCAACGCGCAAACCCCGATGTGGGAGAAATACCAGCGGATGCTGAAAGTGTGGCAGGCCTGCCCGCGGCAGTATCATCTGTGCGCCAACGAAATTATGCAGATTATTAACGCCTGACGGGAGAAGGCTGTGGAATGTAAAGGGTTTTTGTTCGATCTTGACGGTACGCTGGTGGATTCGCTGCCTGCGGTAGAGCGCGCCTGGTGCCACTGGGCGGATCGCTTTGGCATCGCGCACGACGAGGTGCTGGGCTTTATTCATGGCAAACAGGCGATCACCTCGCTGCGCCATTTTATGGCGGGTCACAGCGAAGAGGAGATCATGGCGGAGTTTCGCCGCCTGGAGCAGATTGAAGCGAGCGATACTGAGGGCATCGTCGCGCTGCCCGGCGCGCTGGCACTCCTTAATCATCTGAACGACGCCCGCATTCCCTGGGCCATTGTTACTTCCGGCTCCATGCCGGTCGCCTCCGCGCGCCGTGGCGCAACGGGTCTGCCGGAGCCAGAAGTGTTCGTGACCGCTGAGCGTGTAAAGCATGGCAAACCGGAGCCGGACGCCTATCTGCTCGGCGCTGAACTGCTTGGCCTCGCGCCTCACGAATGCGCCGTCGTGGAAGATGCCCCGGCGGGTATTCTTTCCGGCCTGGCGGCGGGATGTCCGGTGATTGCCGCGAACCCGCCCGCGAATACGCCGCGTCTTGACGAGGCGGCGCTGGTCGTTAAAACCCTTAACGAGCTGGTGCTGGGAAAAGGCGCCGACGGCTGGGTGCGCGTAACGCAACAGCCGTAACGGCACGGCTTCCCGGCGCGGCGGCGCTACCATTATCACGGCGGGTTTCCCGCCGTTTTCATTGGTGGCGCCCTGATGACAACAAAAGGATACGTTGTGAATGGTGAATTGATCTGGGTGCTGACCCTGCTTGGCGTGGCGGTGGTGCTGTTCGCTACCGGGAAAATCCGCATGGACGCCGTGGCGCTCTTGGTCATCGTCGCGTTCATCCTGAGCGGCACGCTGACCGTGAATGAAGCCTTTGCCGGTTTCAGCGATCCGAACGTTATCCTTATCGCCGCGCTGTTTGTTATCGGCGACGGGCTGGTGCGCACCGGTGTTGCCACCAGAATGGGCGCCTGGCTGGTACAGATGGCGGGCAGCAGCGAAACCCGGATGCTGGTGCTGTTAATGCTAACCGTCGCCGGGCTTGGCGCCTTTATGAGTTCCACTGGCGTCGTGGCGATTTTTATTCCCGTGGTGATAAGCGTCTGCGCGCGCATGAAGATCGCGCCGTCGCGCCTGATGATGCCGTTAAGTTTCGCCGGGCTTATCAGCGGCATGATGACGCTAGTGGCGACGCCGCCAAATCTGGTTGTGAACAGCGAACTGCTGCGCGAAGGGCACGCCGGGTTCGGTTTTTTCAGCGTCACGCCCGTCGGGCTCGCCATTCTCGCGCTCGGCATTCTCTATATGCTGCTGATGCGCTTTATGCTCGGCACCGCTGAGAGCGCTGACAAACCGCAGGCCTGGAGCCGTCGCACGTTTCGCGATTTTATCCGCGACTATCACCTTACCGGCCGCGCGCGGCGGCTCGCAATCCGCCCCGGCTCGCCGCTTATCGGTCACCGTCTCGATGATTTAAAGCTGCGCGAGCGCTACGGCGCCAATGTGATTGGCGTTGAGCGCTGGCGCCGTTTTCGCCGTGTCATCGTCGATGTGAATGGCGTGACGGAGTTTCGCGCGCGGGACGTGCTGCTGATAGATATTTCCGCCTCGGATATAGATCTGCGCCAGTTTTGCAGCGAGCAGCAGCTGGAGCCGATGATCCTGCGCGGCGACTATTTTTCCGATCATGCGCTGGATGTGGGCATGGCGGAGCTGTCGCTAACGCCGGAAGGCGACATGGTGGGAAAAACGGTGCGCGAGATACGTTTTCGCAGCCGCTACGGGCTGAATGTCGTCGGCATCAAACGCGAGGGGAAAGCGCTGCCGGGCGCGGTGGTCAACGAGCCGCTTCAGCTTGGCGACCTCTTACTGGTGGTCGGGCCCTGGAAGCTCATCAGCCAGCTCGGACAGAAGAGTCGCGACGTGGTAGTGCTGAATCTGCCGGTGGAGGAGAGCGACGCATCGCCCGCCCACAGCCAGGCGCCGCATGCGATTTTTTGCCTCGCGCTGATGGTGGCGATGATGCTTACCGATGAGATCCCAAACCCGGTCGCCGCGATTATCGCTTGTCTGCTGATGGGTAAATTCCGCTGCATCAACCCGGAAAGCGCCTGGAAGGCGATCCACTGGCCGAGCATTATTCTTATTGTCGGGATGATGCCGTTCGCGCAGGCGTTGCAGAAAACCGGCGGGGTGGCGCTGATTGTCGACGGGCTGATGCGCGTCGGCGGCGGTTATGGCCCGCATGTGATGCTGGCTTGCCTGTTTGTGATGTGCGCCGCTATCGGCTTGTTTATTTCCAATACCGCGACCGCGGTGCTGATGGCACCCATCGCACTGGCGGCCGCGAACACGATGGGCGTGTCGCCTTATCCGTTCTCCATGGGCGTGGCGATGGCGGCGTCGGCTGCCTTTATGACGCCCGTTTCATCGCCGGTCAACACGCTGGTGCTTGGGCCGGGGAATTACCGTTTCAGTGATTTCGTCAAAACCGGCGTGCCGTTTACGCTTATCGTGATGGTGGTCTGCGTGCTGTTGATTCCGGTGCTGTTCCCGTTCTGACACTCAGAGCGGGGAGTCCTGGCTTATCTCATCCAGTGAGAGATGAAAGCTTGGCACGAACACCTGCATGAAATAATCCATTTCGGGGCTGTGCCGCTGCGCCAGCGTTTTCTCAAGACGGCTTTTGGCAAGCAGGAATTCGTTATTGCCTGCCGAAAGCTCTTCCAGGCATTTCAGGTAAGCGCACAGCGCGTCTGCCTGTTTAACCAGCGATTTCTCCTCTTCGGTATAGTGATGCTCATCCAGCAGCGGGGCGAAAATGTCCTGCAACTCCTCAGGCACCATCTCGATGAGCTTCTGCTGGGCGATTTTCTCGATGGCCTTGTATTCATGGGCTATCTGGGAATTGAAATATTTCACCGGCGTCGGCAGATCGCCCGTCAGCACTTCGCTGGCGTCGTGATACATCGCCAGCAGCGCGATACGCTCCGGATTGACGTCACCCTGAAATTTGCGGTTTTTAATTGCGGCAAGCGCATGGGCGACCATCGCCACCTGCAGACTGTGTTCAGAGACATTCTCGGTGCGCACGTTGCGCATTAATGGCCAGCGGTTGATTAACTTCAGGCGGGAAAGGTAGGCGAAAAAATGACTCTGACTCATAAAGATCCCTTGTCTGTAACGGCGACAAAAAACCATTGTGAGGGGAGCGGGGGGAAGATGCAAATCTCCCCCCGAAAGGTTACTGGTGGTAGCCGGAAAGGAAGCGGCCCAGTTTGGTAATGGCGAGATCGAGTTCGTCAATGCGCGGCAGCGTCACGATACGCACATGATCCGGCCACGGCCAGTTAAACGCGGTACCCTGAACCAGCAGCACTTTTTCCTGTAAGAGGAAGTCGAGCACCATCTTCTGATCGTCGTGAATGTTAAACCGTTTGGCGTCAATTTTCGGAAACATATAGAGCGCGCCGCGCGGTTTCACGCAGCTGACGCCCGGGATCTCGTTAATCAGTTCCCACGCGCGGTTGCGCTGCTCATAGAGCCGACCGCCAGGCACGATAAACTCGCTGATGCTCTGGTAGCCGCCAAGCGCCGTCTGGATGGCGTGCTGCGCCGGCACGTTGGCGCACAGACGCATCGAGGCGAGCATCTCCAGCCCTTCTATATAGCCCTTCGCGTGTTTTTTCGGCCCGTTCAGCACCATCCAGCCCTGACGAAAACCGGCAACGCGGTAGGTTTTCGACAGCCCGTTGAACGTGACGGTGAGCAGATCCGGTGCCAGCGCCGCGATCGAATGATGCTCGGCGTCGTCGTAGAGGATCTTGTCATAAATCTCATCAGCAAAAATGATGAGGTTATGCTGGCGCGCAATCTCAACAATCTCCAGCAGCAGTTCTTTTGAATAGACCGCGCCGGTCGGGTTGTTCGGGTTGATGATGACGATCCCGCGTGTGCGCGGCGTGATTTTGGCGCGAATATCGTCGAGATCCGGAAACCAGTCGGAGGATTCATCACACAGATAGTGTACCGCTTTGCCGCCGGAGAGTGACACCGCTGCCGTCCAGAGCGGATAGTCCGGCGCAGGGACCAGCATTTCGTCGCCTGTGTTTAGCAGGGCCTGCATCGCCTGCACGATAAGCTCGGAGACGCCGTTGCCAATATAGATATCTTCAACGGTGACGTCGCGCATGTCGCGCGCCTGGTAGTGCTGCATGATGGCTTTGCGCGCGGTGTAGAGGCCTTTGGAATCGCAATAGCCCTGCGCGGTAGGCAGGTTGCGGATAACATCCACCAGGATTTCATCAGGCGCGTCAAAACCGAACGGCGCAGGGTTGCCGATATTCAGCTTAAGAACTTTTTGGCCTTCTTCTTCAATGCGTTTGGCCTCTTTAAGCACCGGGCCGCGGATGTCATAACAGACATTGTCGAGCTTGCTGGATTTTTCGATGGGCGACATAGCGTCAGAACCTTACTTGTTTTGCGCTTCCTGCCATGGAAGCCGATGGCGGACAATTTACTCCTCCCTTCCACGCTTTTAAAGCCTCGGCGGCAAGAGAGTGTTGTCGTAGCTTATGATATCAGCCAGCGTTATGTTTCTTATTGTTGCCTTAAATTTTTATAAAATAGTGTAAAATGAAGTGAGCTCTGGTTTTTGTGCTGGTATAAGTTTTGGCTATGGTTAATGTCACCACAACACAGGGCGCAAAACTTAGCGGGTTAATTAATTCAGCCGCTAGCAATTTCGCATGCCAAAAATAGCGGAATTTACTGTGCACAGTTATTGAGGAAAAAAGGCCGCGCGATAGCCTTCTTTGTAACGAGCTTGTTATATGAACAGCGCGGGGAATAAGGAATTATTAAATAATATTAATTATTGGTTTTGGCGATGTCTGTAATAGCGTTACGAAAATTTAGAAATTGTTCAGCTCGTATAAGTAAAATCGCATTGAGTCTTAAAAAAAGATCAAATTTGCGATATTATAAGCCCCCTGGCGCGAGACGTTTCGCCAGCGCAGCCAGGCCGGAGAAGGCGTTTTCGGCAACTGGTTGTTTCTACAGTCATTCAGGACACAAGTCAGGCATAGTTATATACTCTTCTTTTTCTTTTGCCAGAGTATGTTAAGGTCGCAGAGTTGTTACTTTTCGCCTTAGCCAACGTAGCCAGATTTTTAATTCAAATCACGGGTTCGATGTGCAAAATATTTGACGTAAAGGCACAACGGCAGCAGCGAAAAACGCCCTTTTACTGTTTTAATAACCAGGGGTTTGAATTAGAAAAGCGCATGGCGGTCTTCCGACGCGGGTTGTGTTAGCCCGGAAGCATGCTTCAAAAGGAATTGCTTTCTTTCCTTTACACATAGCAAGAGACGGTACCCGCCGCGTGCGGTGACCTGAAAGTGATAACAATATGATTAACGCAAATCGTCCGATCTTAAACCTCGACCTCGATCTGCTGAGAACGTTTGTCGCAGTCGCCGATCTGAATACGTTTGCCGCCGCAGCAGCAGCGGTATGCCGTACGCAGTCGGCCGTCAGCCAGCAGATGCAGCGCCTGGAGCAACTGGTCGGTAAAGAGCTGTTCGCCCGTCATGGGCGTAATAAACTCTTAACCGAGCATGGCATCCAGTTGCTGGGTTACGCACGTAAAATTTTGCGCTTCAATGATGAAGCATGCACTTCGCTAATGTATAGCAATCTGCAGGGCGTCCTGACTATTGGCGCCTCTGACGAATCGGCGGATACCATCCTGCCGTATCTCCTCAATCGTATTAGTTCGGTCTATCCGAAACTGGCGATTGATGTGCGCGTTAAGCGTAATCCGTACATTATTGAAATGCTCAATCAGCAGGAAATAGACCTGGTGGTCACCACGCGACAGCCGGAGAATCTGGATTCTCTGGTGCTGCGCACATCGCCCACGCTGTGGTATTGCGCGGCGGATTACACCCTGCATAAAAACGAAGCGGTGCCGCTGGTCATGCTGGATGAGCCTGGCCCGTACCGGGATGTGATTATCGAGCAGCTCAACGCGGCGAATGTGCCGTGGCGTATCTCTTACGTCGCGTCCACGCTGCCTGCGGTGCGTGCCGCCGTCAAAGCGGGGCTTGGCATTACCGCGCGTCCGGTGGAGATGATGAGCCCAGAGCTGCGCGTGCTTGGCACGTCAGATGGCTTGCCTGCGCTGCCAGAAACGCAGTACATGCTGTGCCGTAACACCAGCACTAAAAACGAAATGGCGGAGATTATCTTCCAGGCCATGGAGAGCCATTATCAGCCGTGGCGCTACACTGCAACGCTTGAAGGCGGTGACGACACGATGCTGGTGCAGGGCGATCTGGAGTAAGCTTTGCCGTAAATGTTTCAATTATGTTAATGAAGCCTCTGGCGATCGTAAGGTTGTCAGAGGCTTTTTTTATACATTTTCATTATCTAAGTACCTGTAATTAACACAAATTGAAACCCCATTTCATCATGCTTTCTTCCTTCTGAAACCCGCCTGCGGCGCATCTCACCAGCAGAAAATTTCACTTTTGATGTTAAAAAGTGAGCAGTTTTGTTGCTGTTTTTACCGGTCAATTAACAAAAGCGTGTCGCAGATCAAGAAAATACTCCTGACGAGGGGGAGGAATAGTTGAGATTTCCTGCCAAAATAAGGGGTGTTTATGTCTCCCCACATTTAACGGACACGATTCACCCGCCGGGCTCCGTGGTCTCGTACGCGGCTCACAGGACGCTAAAAGCATCAAATGTTAATGGAGTTGGGGTGATGTAAACTAATGTTAGGTTTCTTTTGTTAAAGTTGACAAAAGGTTATAGAAAGGAGTAAAAAACCCCATCAATTTGCTGCCTAAGTAATAATACCAGCAGTTATTGTACGGTTGATTGTTCCTCCCCTTGAATCGATGTGGCGTTCATCTGCCAGCAAGAGCAGAGGCTTTAGCGCCACTTTTGATGAGTAAGCAATGAGTATGTCAACATCCACTGAAGTTATCGCTCATCACTGGGCGTTCGGTATCTTTCTTATTGTTGCCATTGGCCTGTGTTGTCTGATGCTGGTCGGCGCCTGGTTCCTCGGCGGTCGCGCCCGTGCCAGGTACAAAAACACCCCGTTTGAATCGGGGATCGACTCGGTTGGCACCGCCCGCTTACGACTTTCCGCGAAGTTCTACCTGGTAGCGATGTTTTTCGTCATCTTTGACGTCGAAGCCCTCTATCTCTTCGCCTGGTCAACATCAGTCCGTGAAGTCGGCTGGCTCGGCTTTATCGAGGCCGCAATTTTCATTTTAGTGCTACTGGCTGGTCTGGTTTATCTGGTGCGCATCGGCGCGCTGGAGTGGACGCCGTCGCGTTCCCGTCGCGAGCGTGTGAACACCGAAGAAGCTGGCAGTCTCACTAATCGTCATACGCAGTAACAGCGAGGCAATAAGATGGACTATACGCTCACCCGCATAGATCCCGACGGTGAGAATGACCGTTACCCCCTGCAAAAACAGGAGATTGTGACTGATCCTCTGGAACAGCATGTACACCGCAGCGTCTATATGGGCAAGCTAGAGCATGCCCTGCATGACATGGTGAACTGGGGGCGTAAAAACTCCCTGTGGCCTTACAACTTCGGCCTTTCCTGCTGCTACGTGGAGATGGTGACTTCGTTCACCGCGGTCCATGACGTCGCGCGTTTTGGCGCCGAAGTACTGCGTGCTTCCCCGCGTCAGGCCGATTTCATGGTGGTCGCCGGTACGCCGTTTACCAAAATGGCACCGGTTATCCAGCGTCTGTATGACCAGATGCTGGAGCCGAAGTGGGTCATTTCCATGGGTGCGTGTGCGAACTCGGGCGGCATGTACGATATTTATTCCGTCGTGCAGGGCGTGGATAAATTCCTGCCCGTGGATGTTTACATCCCAGGCTGCCCGCCGCGCCCGGAAGCGTACATGCAGGCGCTGATGCTGCTGCAGGAGTCAATTGGCAAAGAGCGCCGTCCGCTGTCATGGGTGGTTGGCGATCAGGGTGTTTATCGCGCCAACATGCAGTCAGAGCGTGAGCGTAAACGCGGCGAACGTATCGCAGTCACGAACCTGCGTACACCGGACGAAATTTAATTTGCGCCTGCGGGGGGTTGCTTCTCACGTATACCAATAAACGACAGCGAGAAGCCGCCGCCCGACAGTCATCACAAACCATTGGCAATGGTGAACAATATGACCGATTTAACTGCGCAAGACGCCGTTTTGCCTGTGTGGCAGACCAGGGATCACCTTGACGACCCGGTTATTGGCGAGTTGCGTAACCGTTTTGGGCCGGATGCCTTTACTGTTCAGGCTACCCGCACCGGTGTTCCGGTTGTCTGGGTCAAGCGTGAGCAATTACTGGAAGTTGGCGAATTTTTACGAAAGCTGCCTAAACCCTACGTCATGCTGTATGACCTGCATGGCATGGACGAGCGCCTTCGCACCCACCGCAACGGTTTACCGGCTGCGGATTTTTCCGTTTTCTACCACCTGCTTTCCATCGATCGCAACCGCGACATCATGCTGAAAGTGGCGCTCACGGAAAACGATCTCCACGTGCCGACCTTCACCCGTCTTTTCCCGAACGCCAACTGGTATGAGCGTGAAACCTGGGAAATGTTCGGTATTACCTTTACCGGCCACCCGAACCTGCGCCGCATCATGATGCCGCCGACCTGGGAAGGGCATCCGCTGCGTAAAGATTACCCGGCGCGCGCGACCGAATTCGATCCGTTTACGCTCACTAAGCAAAAAGAAGAGCTGGAAATGGAAGCGCTGACCTTCAAGCCCGAAGAGTGGGGCATGAAGCGCGGCAACGACACTGAAGATTTCATGTTCCTGAACCTCGGCCCGAACCACCCGTCGGCGCACGGTGCGTTCCGTATCATCCTGCAGCTGGACGGCGAAGAGATCGTCGACTGCGTGCCGGATATCGGTTACCACCACCGTGGCGCGGAGAAAATGGGCGAGCGTCAGTCCTGGCACAGCTATATTCCGTACACCGACCGTATCGAGTATCTCGGCGGCTGCGTGAACGAAATGCCGTATGTGCTGGCTGTGGAAAAACTGGCGGGGATTCAGGTGCCGGAGCGCGTCGACGTCATCCGCGTCATGCTCTCTGAGCTGTTCCGCATCAACAGCCATCTTCTCTATATCTCGACCTTTATTCAGGACGTGGGCGCGATGACGCCGGTCTTCTTCGCCTTTACCGATCGTCAGAAAATCTACGATCTGGTGGAAGCGATTACCGGTTTCCGTATGCACCCGGCCTGGTTCCGTATCGGCGGTGTCGCGCACGACCTGCCGCGCGGCTGGGATCGCCTGCTCAAAGAGTTCCTGGAGTGGATGCCGAAACGTCTCGACTCTTACGTCAAAGCGGCGCTGAAAAACACCATCCTGAAAGGCCGTTCTCAGGGTGTGGCGGCTTATGACGCTAAAGAAGCGCTGGCATGGGGCACTACCGGCGCAGGCCTTCGCGCCACCGGTATCGACTTCGACGTGCGTAAAGCGCGCCCGTACTCCGGCTACCAGAACTTCGAGTTCGAGGTGCCGGTCGGCGGCGGCATCAGCGACTGCTACACCCGCGTGATGCTGAAAGTCGAAGAAGTGCGCCAGTCGCTGCGAATTCTTGAGCAGTGCCTGAAAAACATGCCGGAAGGCCCGTTCAAGGCGGATCACCCGCTGACCACGCCGCCGCCGAAAGAGCGTACGCTGCAACATATCGAAACCCTGATTACCCACTTCCTGCAGGTTTCGTGGGGCCCGGTGATGCCGGCCAACGAATCCTTCCAGATGATTGAGGCAACCAAGGGGATTAACAGTTACTACCTGACCAGCGACGGCAGCACCATGAGCTACCGTACCCGTGTTCGTACACCGAGTTTCCCGCATCTTCAGCAGATTCCTTCGGTGATCCGCGGCAGCCTGGTATCCGACCTGATTGTCTATCTGGGTAGTATCGATTTTGTAATGTCTGATGTGGATCGCTAACTATGCACGAGAATCAACAACCACAGAACGAGGCTTTTGAGCTGAGTGCGGCAGAGCGTGAGGCGATTGAGCACGAGAAGCACCACTACGAAGACCCGCGTGCGGCGTCCATTGAAGCGCTGAAAATCGTTCAGAAACAGCGTGGCTGGGTGCCGGACGGCGCTATCTATGCGATAGCGGAAGTCCTCGGCATCCCGGCGAGCGACGTCGAAGGGGTCGCGACCTTCTACAGCCAGATCTTCCGCCAGCCGGTAGGCCGTCACGTGATCCGCTACTGCGACAGCGTGGTGTGCCATATCACTGGTTATCAGGGGATCCAGTCCGCGATTGAAAAACATCTGAGCATCAAACCGGGCCAGACCACGTTTGACGGACGCTTCACGTTGCTGCCGACCTGCTGCCTGGGTAACTGCGACAAAGGGCCGACCATGATGATTGATGAGGACACTCACAGTTATCTGACGCCGGAAGGGATCCCTGAGCTTCTGGAGCAGTACAAATGAAACAGATTATTCGTACTGCCGAAACGCATCCGCTGACGTGGCGCATGCGCGATGACAAGCAGCCGGTGTGGCTCGAAGAATACCGCAGCAAAAACGGCTACGAAGGCGCGCGCAAGGCGCTCACCGGCCTGGCGCCGGATGAAATCGTCAATGCAGTGAAAGACGCAGGTCTCAAAGGGCGCGGCGGCGCAGGCTTCTCCACTGGCCTTAAGTGGAGCCTGATGCCGAAAGACGAATCCATGAACATCCGTTACCTGCTGTGTAACGCCGATGAAATGGAGCCGGGCACCTATAAAGACCGCATGTTGATGGAACAGCTGCCGCACCTGCTGGTGGAAGGCATGCTGATCTCCGCGTTCGCGCTGAAAGCCTATCGCGGCTACATCTTCCTGCGCGGCGAATACATTGAAGCCGCCGTTAACCTGCGCCGCGCCATCGCGGAAGCGACCGAAGCGGGTCTGCTTGGCAAAAACATTCTCGGCTCGGGGTTCGATTTCGAACTCTTTGTGCACACCGGGGCGGGCCGCTATATCTGCGGCGAAGAGACGGCGCTTATTAACTCGCTGGAAGGCCGTCGCGCCAACCCGCGTTCCAAGCCGCCGTTCCCGGCATCCAGCGGCGTATGGGGTAAACCGACCTGCGTGAACAACGTGGAAACCCTGTGCAACGTGCCGGCCATTCTCGCCAACGGCGTCGAGTGGTATCAGGGCCTGTCGACTAGCGAAGACAAAGGCACCAAGCTGATGGGCTTCTCCGGTCGCGTGAAAAACCCTGGCGTCTGGGAGCTGCCCTTCGGCACCACCGCGCGTGAAATTCTCGAAGAATACGCGGGCGGCATGCGTGATGGTCTGAAATTCAAAGCCTGGCAGCCGGGCGGCGCGGGGACAGACTTCCTGACAGACGCGCATCTCGATCTGCCGATGGAATTCGCCAGCATCGGTAAAGCGGGCAGCCGTCTTGGCACCGCGCTTGCGATGGCGGTCGACCATGAGATCAACATGGTGTCGCTGGTGCGCAACCTGGAAGAGTTCTTCGCGCGTGAGTCCTGCGGCTGGTGTACGCCATGCCGTGATGGTCTGCCGTGGAGCGTAAAAATCCTGCGCGCGCTGGAGCGCGGCGAAGGGCAGCCGGGGGATATCGAAACCCTGGAGCAGCTCTGCCGCTTCCTGGGCCCGGGTAAAACGTTCTGCGCCCATGCGCCAGGTGCCGTAGAGCCACTTCAGAGCGCGATTAAATATTTCCGTGACGAATTCGAAGCGGGCATTAAGCAGACCCCAGGCAACACCCGTGCCATTAATGGTATTCAGCCGAACCTGCTCAAGACGCGCTGGTAAAAGCATTTTGATTAACGCCTGGCTCGCGCCAGGCCAACTGGAAGCATGCTGACTATGGCTACGATTCATGTAGACGGCAAAGAATATGAGGTAGACGGCGCGGACAACCTGCTGCAGGCGTGTCTGTCGCTCGGCCTCGATATTCCTTATTTTTGCTGGCATCCGGCGCTGGGAAGCGTCGGCGCCTGCCGCCAGTGCGCGGTGAAGCAATATCAGAACGCGGAAGATACCCGTGGTCGCCTGGTGATGTCCTGCATGACGCCGGCATCCGATGGCACCTTTATCTCTATTGACGACGACGAAGCGAAGCAGTTCCGCGAAAGCGTTGTAGAGTGGCTGATGACTAACCACCCGCACGACTGTCCGGTCTGCGAAGAGGGCGGTAACTGCCACCTGCAGGATATGACCGTGATGACCGGTCATAGCTTCCGTCGCTATCGTTTTACCAAACGTACCCACCGCAATCAGGATCTGGGGCCGTTCATCAATCATGAGATGAACCGCTGCATCGCCTGCTACCGCTGCGTGCGTTACTACAAAGATTACGCTGACGGCACCGATCTCGGCGTTTACGGCGCGCATGACAACGTCTATTTCGGACGCCCGGAAGACGGTACGCTTGAGAGCGAATTCTCCGGCAACCTGGTGGAAATCTGCCCGACCGGCGTGTTCACCGATAAAACGCACTCCGAGCGCTACAACCGTAAATGGGATATGCAGTTCGCGCCGAGCATCTGCCAGCAGTGTTCACTGGGCTGCAACACCAGCCCTGGCGAGCGCTACGGCGAACTGCGTCGTATCGAGAACCGCTATAACGGTACTGTTAACCACTACTTCCTGTGCGATCGCGGTCGTTTCGGTTACGGCTACGTCAATCTGAAAGACCGTCCGCGTCGTCCGGTACAGCGCCGTGGCGATGACCTCATCACCCTGAACGCCGATCAGGCGATGCAGGGCGCGGCGGATATTCTGCGTCAGTCGAAGAAAGTCATCGGTATCGGCTCCCCGCGGGCGAGCGTTGAGAGCAACTTCGCGCTGCGCGAACTGGTTGGCGCTGAAAACTTCTATACCGGCATCGCGGCGGGCGAGCAGGAACGTCTGCAGTTAATGCTTAAAGTGCTGCGTGACAGCGGCATCCGCACGCCGGCGCTGCGTGAGATTGAATCTTACGACGCCGTACTGGTGCTGGGCGAAGACATCACCCAGACCGGCGCGCGTGTCGCGCTGGCGGTGCGTCAGGCGGTGAAAGGCAAAGCGCGCGAAATGGCAGCGGCCCAGAAAGTGGCTGACTGGCAGATTGCGGCCATCCTGAACATCGGCCAGCGCGCCAAACATCCGCTGTTCGTGACCAACGTCGACAGTACCCGTCTGGACGATATCGCCGCGTGGACTTATCGCGCGCCGGTTGAAGATCAGGCGCGTCTGGGCTTTGCCATTGCGAACGCGCTGGACGCCGCCTCGCCTGCGGTTGAAGGGCTGGGTAGCGATCTGCAAAACAAAGTTGACGTCATTGTCCAGGCGCTGGCTGGCGCGAAAAAACCGCTGATTATCTCCGGTACCAACGCCGGTAGCGTCGAGATGATTCAGGCGGCCGCGAACGTCGCGAAAGCGCTGAAAGGCCGCGGCGCCGATGTCGGCATCACGATGATCGCTCGTGCGGTGAACAGCGTCGGTCTTGGCATGATTGGCGGCGGTTCGCTTGACGACGCGCTGAACGAGCTGGAAACCGGCAGCGCCGACGCGGTTATCGTGCTGGAAAACGATCTGCATCGGCACGCCTCGGCGGCCCGCGTGGACGCCGCGCTCTCCAAAGCGCCGCTGGTCATGGTGATTGACCATCAGCGCACCGCGATTATGGATCACGCGCATCTGGTGCTTTCTACTGCGAGCTTCGCTGAAAGTGACGGCACGGTCATCAACAACGAAGGCCGCGCGCAGCGCTTCTTCCAGGTTTACGATCCGTCTTACTACGACAACACGGTGACGATGCTGGAAAGCTGGCGCTGGCTGCATTCGCTGCACAGCACGCTGCAGGACAGGCATCCGGACTGGACGCAGCTCGACCATGTGATCGACGCCTGTATCGAGAAGCTGCCGCAGCTGGCGGGCATTAAAGATGCCGCGCCGGACGCGACGTTCCGCATTCGCGGCCAGAAATTAGCGCGCGAACCGCATCGTTACAGTGGCCGCACCGCGATGCGCGCCAATATCAGCGTGCATGAACCGCGTCAGCCGCAGGATAAAGACACCATGTTCTCCTTCTCGATGGAAGGGAACAACCATCCGGACGCGCCGCGTTCTCAGGTGCCGTTCGCCTGGGCGCCGGGCTGGAACTCCCCGCAGGCCTGGAACAAATTCCAGGACGAAGTGGGCGGCCATCTGCGCCACGGCGATCCGGGTGTGCGCCTCATTGAGGCGGGCGAGGGCGCTATCGACTACTTCACGACCGTGCCGCAGCGCTTCGCGCCGCAGGATGGCCAGTGGCGTATCGCGCCTTACTATCACCTGTTCGGCAGCGATGAAATGTCGCAGCGTTCGCCGGTCTTCCAGAGCCGTATGCCGCAGCCGTATATCCGCCTGAATCCGGCAGATGCCGCGAAGCTTGGCGTTAATGCGGGCGCGAAGGTTTCCTTCAACTATGAAGGCCAGACCATCACGCTACCGCTGCAGCTGTCTGAAGGGCTGACGGAAGGGCAGGTCGGTCTGCCGATGGGCATGCCGGGCATCGCGCCTGTCATGGCTGGCGCTCGTCTTGAAAATCTGCAGGAGGCTGCGCAATGAGTTGGTTGACACCGGATGTTATCGAGATCCTGCTCAGCATCCTTAAAGCGGTGGTCATTCTGCTGGTGGTCGTGAGCTGCGGCGCGTTCATGAGTTTTGGCGAGCGTCGTCTGCTCGGCCTCTTCCAGAACCGCTACGGACCAAACCGCGTTGGCTGGGGCGGTTCGCTCCAGCTGGTCGCGGACATGATCAAGATGTTCTTCAAAGAAGACTGGGTTCCGCGCTTCTCTGACCGCGTTATCTTTACGCTGGCGCCGATGATCGCGTTCACCTCGCTGCTGCTGGCGTTCGCCATCGTACCGGTAAGCCCCACCTGGGTGGTGGCGGATCTCAACATCGGGATCCTGTTCTTCCTGATGATGGCCGGTCTTGGCGTGTATGCGGTGCTGTTCGCGGGCTGGTCGAGCAACAACAAATACTCTCTGCTGGGCGCCATGCGCGCCTCCGCGCAGACGCTGAGCTACGAAGTGTTCCTCGGGCTCTCCCTGATGGGCGTCGTCGCGCAGGCGGGTTCCTTCAACATGACCGATATCGTTAACAACCAGGCGCATATCTGGAACGTTATCCCGCAGTTCTTCGGCTTTGTGACTTTCGCTATCGCGGGCGTTGCGGTGTGTCACCGTCACCCGTTTGACCAGCCGGAAGCCGAGCAGGAGCTGGCTGACGGTTACCACATCGAATATTCCGGCATGAAGTTCGGCCTGTTCTTCGTGGGCGAATATATCGGGATTGTGACGGTTTCCGCGCTGATCGTGACGCTGTTCTTCGGCGGCTGGCAAGGTCCCTGGTTACCGCCTTTCATCTGGTTCGCGCTGAAAACCGCGTTCTTCATGATGATGTTTATTTTGATTCGCGCCGCATTACCGCGTCCTCGTTATGACCAGGTAATGTCCTTCGGCTGGAAAGTTTGCCTGCCGCTGACGCTTATCAACTTGCTGGTAACCGCGGCTGTCATTCTCTGGCAGACAGCAGCATAAGGGGTGGAAAAACCATGACATTGAAAGACATAGTGGTTGGTTTCGGCACCCAACTACGCAGTATCTGGATGATTGGCCTGCACGCGTTTTCCAAACGCGAAACGCGCATGTATCCGGAAGAGCCGGTTTATCTGCCGCCGCGCTACCGTGGACGTATCGTGCTGACGCGCGACCCGGACGGTCAGGAGCGCTGCGTAGCCTGTAACCTGTGCGCCGTCGCCTGTCCGGTGGGCTGTATCTCTTTGCAAAAAGCAGAGACCAAAGATGGCCGCTGGTACCCGGAATTCTTCCGCATTAACTTCTCGCGCTGCATTTTCTGCGGGATGTGCGAAGAGGCCTGTCCGACGACCGCAATCCAGCTGACGCCGGATTTCGAGCTGGGCGAGTTTAAGCGCCAGGATCTGGTGTATGAAAAAGAGGACCTGCTGATTTCCGGTCCGGGCAAATACCCGGAATATAACTTCTACCGGATGGCGGGTATGGCAATCGACGGCAAAGATAAGGGCGAGGCGGAAAACGAAGCCAAACCTATCGACGTCAAAGGCCTGTTACCTTAAGGAGTCAGGAATGGAATTCGCTTTTTATATCTGCGCCCTCGTGGCGGTCCTGACCACCGCCCGGGTGATCACCCACAGCAATCCGGTACACGCGCTGCTGTACCTGATCATTTCGCTGCTGGCGATCGCGGGCGTCTTTTTCTCGCTGGGCGCTTACTTTGCCGGTGCGCTGGAAATCATCGTCTACGCAGGCGCCATCATGGTGCTCTTCGTGTTCGTGGTTATGATGCTCAACCTCGGGGATTCCGTGGTGCGTCAGGAGCGCGAATGGCTCAAGCCGCAGATCTGGATTGGCCCTGGCATTCTCTCGGCTGTCCTGCTGGTGGTGATCGTTTACGCGATTCTCGGCGTTAACGATCAGGGCATTGAAGGCAATCCGATTAGCGCGAAAGCCGTCGGTAAAGACCTGTTCCAGCCTTACGTACTGGCGGTGGAACTCGCGTCCATGCTGCTGCTGGCGGGCCTGGTTGTCGCCTTCCACCTTGGCCGTGAAGAGAAAGCGGGCGATGTGGTGAGCGTGCGCGGCGGGGCTCCGTCGGACGCGTCGAAAAGAAAAACGGAGGAGCGCGCATGATCCCGTTACAACATGGACTGATCCTGGCGGCGATTCTGTTCGTCCTGGGCCTGACCGGTCTGGTTATCCGCCGCAATCTGCTGTTTATGCTGATTGGGCTGGAAATCATGATTAACGCCGCCGCGCTCGCCTTCGTGGTCGCGGGCAGCTACTGGGGCCAGACTGACGGCCAGATAATGTATATCCTGGCGATTAGCTTAGCCGCGGCGGAAGCGAGCATCGGCCTCGCGCTGCTGCTGCAACTCCATCGTCGTCGCCAGAACCTGAATATCGATTCAGTAAGTGAGATGCGTGGATGAACCTGCTCGCATTAACCATTATTTTGCCATTGATTGGCTACGTACTGCTCGCCTTCTCTCGCGGACGCTGGTCGGAAAACCTCTCCGCGACGGTCGGGGTAGGCTCTGTAGGGCTGGCCGCGCTGGTCACCGCTTACGCTGGCATTGATTTCTTTAATAACGGCAAACAGGCGTTCTCGCTGCCGCTGTGGACCTGGATGTCCGTTGGCGATTTCAACATCGGCGTTAACCTGGTGCTGGATGGCCTGTCGCTCACCATGCTCTCTGTGGTCACGGGCGTAGGCTTCCTGATCCACATGTTCGCGTCCTGGTACATGCGCGGCGAAGAGGGCTACTCCCGCTTCTTCGCGTATACCAACCTGTTTATCGCGAGCATGGTCGTGCTGGTGCTCTCCGATAACCTGCTGTTGATGTACCTCGGCTGGGAAGGCGTGGGCCTGTGCTCCTATCTGCTGATCGGTTTCTACTACGCCGATCCGAAGAATGGCGCTGCGGCGATGAAAGCGTTTGTCGTGACCCGCGTGGGTGACGTCTTCCTCGCATTCGCGCTGTTCATTCTTTACAACGAACTGGGCACGCTGAACTTCCGCGAAATGGTCGAACTGGCGCCGCAGCACTTTGCTAATGGCAATGAGATGTTGCGCTGGGCGACGCTGATGCTGCTCGGCGGCGCGGTCGGTAAATCTGCTCAGCTTCCGCTCCAGACCTGGCTTGCGGACGCGATGGCGGGCCCGACGCCGGTTTCCGCGCTGATCCACGCGGCAACCATGGTGACCGCGGGCGTTTACCTGATTGCCCGCACCCATGGCCTGTTCCTCCTGACGCCGGACGTGCTGCATCTGGTCGGTATCGTAGGGGCTGTTACGCTGGTGCTGGCGGGCTTCGCGGCCCTGGTGCAGACGGATATCAAACGCGTTCTCGCTTACTCCACTATGAGCCAGATTGGCTACATGTTCCTGGCGCTTGGCGTTCAGGCGTGGGACGCAGCGATTTTCCACCTGATGACCCACGCGTTCTTTAAAGCGCTGCTGTTCCTCTCGTCCGGCTCCGTCATTCTGGCGTGCCACCACGAGCAGAACATCTTCAAGATGGGCGGCCTGCGTAAGTCCATCCCGCTGGTGTATGTCTGCTTCCTGGTGGGCGGCGCGGCGCTGGCGGCGCTGCCGCTTATCACCGCGGGCTTCTTCAGTAAGGACGAAATCCTTGCAGGTGCCATGGCGAATGGACATATCAATCTGATGGTTGCGGGTCTGGTCGGTGCGTTCATGACCTCCCTGTATACCTTCCGTATGATTTTCATCGTATTCCACGGTAAAGAACAAATTCATGCTCACGCAGGGAAAGGGATTACCCATCACCTGCCGCTGATTGTGCTGCTGGTACTGTCCACCTTCGTTGGCGCGATGATTGTGCCTCCGCTGGCGGGCGTTCTGCCAGACACCACCGAGCTTGAGCACGGTCGCGTTCTGACGCTTGAAATTACCTCCGGTGTGGTCGCTATAGCGGGCATTCTGATCGCCGCCTGGCTGTGGCTTGGCAAGCGTACGCTGGTTACCGCCATTGCTAAAAGCGCGCCGGGTCGTTTCTTCGGCACCTGGTGGTACCACGCCTGGGGCTTCGACTGGCTGTATGACAAAGTGTTCGTCAAGCCTTTCCTGGGTATCGCCTGGCTGTTGCAACGCGATCCGCTTAACGCACTGATGAACATTCCGGCCATTCTTTCCCGCTACGCAGGCCGTGGTCTGCTGCTGAGCGAGAACGGCTATCTGCGCTGGTATGTGGCCTCAATGAGTATCGGCGCGGTGGTCGTGCTGGTGTTGTTGATGGTGTTGCGTTGATTTGAGATGGCGGTGTTGCCCGGTGGCGTTGCGCTACCGGGCGAGGGAGACGGCAGGGCGGGTAAGCGTTAGCGCCACCCGACACCGTCAACCGCCCTCAAACGTGGATGTAGTCGAATTCGTTGAAAATCGGTCCCTTTGGGACTTAAACAAGGAACAAATATCGCCATGTTACTACCCTGGCTAATACTGATTCCCTTTATCGGCGGCTTCCTGTGCTGGCAGACCGAACGCTTCGGCGTTAAGGTGCCGCGCTGGATTGCGCTGATTACCATGGGGCTGACGCTGGCGCTCGGCCTGCAACTCTGGTTGCAGGGCGGCTACTCACTGACGCAATCCGGTGAGTTTCCGAAGTGGCAGGACCAGTACATTCACGACTGGATCCCGCGCTTTGGTATCACCATCCACTTAGCCATCGACGGTCTGTCGCTGCTGATGGTGGTACTGACCGGCCTGCTCGGCGTGCTGGCGGTGCTCTGCTCGTGGAATGAGATTGAAAAATATCAGGGCTTCTTCCACCTGAACCTGATGTGGATCCTGGGCGGCGTTATCGGCGTATTCCTCGCCATCGACATGTTCCTGTTCTTCTTCTTCTGGGAAATGATGCTGGTGCCGATGTACTTCCTGATTGCCCTGTGGGGCCATAAGGCATCGGACGGTAAGACGCGTATCACGGCGGCCACCAAGTTCTTCATCTATACCCAGGCGAGCGGTCTGGTGATGCTGATTGCCATCCTGGCGCTGGTGTTTGTGCACTACAACGCGACCAACGAGTGGACGTTCAACTATGAACAACTGCTGAAAACGCCGATGTCGCACGGTGTCGAATATCTGCTGATGCTCGGCTTCTTCATCGCGTTTGCGGTGAAAATGCCGGTGGTGCCGCTGCATGGCTGGCTGCCGGACGCGCACTCGCAGGCGCCGACCGCTGGTTCTGTCGACCTCGCGGGCATCCTGCTGAAAACCGCGGCCTACGGTCTGCTGCGCTTTGCGCTGCCGCTGTTCCCGAACGCGTCTGCCGAATTTGCCCCGATCGCCATGTGGCTGGGTGTTATCGGTATTTTCTACGGCGCATGGATGGCTTTCACCCAGTACGACATCAAACGCCTTATCGCATACACCTCCGTTTCCCACATGGGTTTCGTGCTGATTGCCATCTACACCGGCAGCCAGCTCGCTTACCAGGGCGCGGTTATCCAGATGATCGCTCACGGTCTGTCCGCGGCGGGTCTGTTTATTCTGTGCGGTCAGCTCTATGAGCGTCTGCATACTCGCGATATGCGCCAGATGGGCGGCCTGTGGAGCAAGATCAAATGGCTTCCGGCCCTGTCGATGTTCTTTGCTGTGGCGACGCTCGGTATGCCGGGCACCGGTAACTTCGTTGGCGAATTCATGATCCTGTTCGGCAGCTTCCAGGTCGTGCCGGTTATCACCGTCATTTCGACTTTCGGTCTGGTGTTCGCTTCCGTTTACTCGCTGGCGATGCTGCATCGCGCGTACTTCGGCCAGCCGAAGAGCGACGCGGCGCGTCAGGAGATCCGCGGCCTGTCGCTGCGCGAGCTGTTTATGATCCTGCTGCTGGTGGTGCTTCTGGTGCTGCTGGGCTTTTATCCCCAGCCAATTCTGGATACATCCCATTCGGCGATGAGCAATATTCAGCAGTGGTTTACCGATTCTGTTTCAACTACAAGGCCGTAATTCGCCATGACAATAACTACTCAACAATTGATCGCGCTGCTACCGCTGCTGATCGTCGGATTGACGGTGGTAGTTGTGATGCTCTCCATTGCGTGGCGACGTAACCACTTCCTGAATGCCACGCTGTCCGTCGTCGGGCTTAACGCCGCGCTGCTGTCGCTGTGGTTCGTCGGTCAGGCAGGCGCGATGGATGTCACGCCGCTGATGCGTGTGGACGGTTACGCCATGCTCTATACCGGGCTGGTGCTGCTGGCGAGTCTTGCAACCTGTACTTTCGCTTATCCGTGGCTGCAGGGGTATAACGACAACAAGGAAGAGTTCTACCTGCTGGTGCTGATTGCCGCGATGGGTGGCATTCTGCTGGCGAATGCCAACCATCTGGCCTCGCTGTTCCTGGGTATTGAGCTGATTTCGCTGCCGCTGTTTGGCCTGGTGGGCTACGCCTTCCGCCAGAAGCGTTCGCTGGAAGCGGCTATCAAATACACCATCCTGTCTGCCGCCGCCTCGTCATTCCTGCTGTTTGGTATGGCGCTGGTTTACGCGCAGTCCGGCAGCCTGTCGTTTGTGGCGCTCGGTAAGAGCCTCGCGGACAACATGCTGCACGAGCCGCTGCTGCTGGCGGGTCTCGGCCTGATGATTGTCGGTCTCGGCTTTAAGCTCTCGCTGGTGCCGTTCCATCTCTGGACGCCGGACGTTTACCAGGGCGCGCCTGCGCCGGTTTCGACCTTCCTGGCCACCGCGAGCAAAATCGCTATCTTCGGCGTGGTAATGCGTCTGTTCCTCTACGCGCCGGTGGGAGAGAGCGAGGCGGTACGCGTGGTGTTAGGCGTGCTGGCCTTCGCCTCAATCCTCTTCGGTAACCTGATGGCGCTGACCCAGACCAACATTAAGCGTCTGCTCGGTTACTCCTCCATCTCCCATCTCGGCTATCTGCTGGTGGCGCTGAT
The DNA here is from genome assembly GCF_001277235.1 of Cronobacter dublinensis subsp. dublinensis LMG 23823. Lineage (NCBI taxonomy): Bacteria > Pseudomonadati > Pseudomonadota > Gammaproteobacteria > Enterobacterales > Enterobacteriaceae > Cronobacter > Cronobacter dublinensis. Next base: position 3,084,453 of record NZ_CP012266.1, on the reverse strand, counting down.
TGCGCTGAAAAGCGGCGAAATGTCGATGGAAGCCGTGGGCGTGTACCTTGCAGGCTATCTGTTCAGCAGCCTCGGCGCGTTTGGCGTGGTGAGCCTGATGTCCAGCCCGTATCGCGGCCCGGACGCAGATTCGCTCTACTCCTACCGTGGCCTGTTCTGGCACCGTCCGATCCTCTCCGCGGTCATGACCGTGATGATGCTGTCGCTGGCGGGTATTCCGATGACGCTCGGCTTTATCGGCAAATTCTACGTGCTGGCAGTGGGTGTGCAGTCAGGCCTGTGGTGGCTGACCGCTGCCATCGTGGTGGGCTCGGCGATTGGTCTTTACTACTACCTGCGTGTCGCGGTAAGCCTGTACCTCAACGCGCCGCAGCAGCTTAACCGCGATGTGCCGTCCAACTGGGCGTACAGCGCAGGCGGCGTCGTGGTGCTTATCTCCGCGCTGCTGGTCCTGGTGCTGGGCGTCTGGCCGCAACCGCTGATCACGCTGGTCAATCTGGCGAAACCGCTGATGTAAGCGCGAGCCTGAGCTAACAAAAACCGCCGGTAACCGGCGGTTTTTTTATGGGCGCTATACCGTGAGGGTCAGGAAATCTTCCGCCAGTTCGCTTGCCGGAAAAATAGCCTGGCACTCCGCCAGCAGCCGCTGGCAGTCCGCCGCGTCGTAGCGCGAGCTGAAGTGCGTCATCACCAGACGCTTCGCGCCCGCCTCACGGGCGAGCGTCGCCGCCTGCTGCGTGGTGGAATGCCCGCGCCCGTTGGCTTTCTCGGCCATCGCCGCCTCAAGCGTGGTTTCATGCACCATCAGGTCGACATCACGGGCGAGTGCGGCCGCCTGCGCCGTCGGGCCCGTATCGCCGAAAATCGCTATCTTTTTGCCGGGGCGCGGCGCGCTCAGGTAATCCGCGCCGCACAGCGTGCGTCCGTCATCCAGCGTTACCGTCTCGCCGCGTTTGAGCTGCTGAAACAGCGGTCCTGGCGTCACGCCCGCCGCTTTCAGCGCCGCGGCGTCCAGCGTGCCAGGCTTGTCGCGCTCTTCAATCCGGTAGCCATAGCACTCCACCGGGTGCGTCAGCGCAAACGCGGTGACGGTGAACGCATCATCATCAAGCACGGTGCCTGCGGTGATTTCGTGGATGCGCAGCGGGTAGCTGGTCCAGGAGCCGCTCAGGCGCAGCGCGGTCTCAATAAATTCTTTGATACCCTGCGGGCCGTAGACGTCAAGCGGCGTTTCGCAGCCTGCCATCGAGCGGCTGCACAACAGGCCCGGTAGCCCGAAGATATGATCGCCGTGCAGATGCGTGATAAAAATCTTCTCAATCTTACCGGGGTTCGCGCTGGCGCGCAGCATCTGATGCTGGGTCGCCTCGCCGCAGTCAAAAAGCCACAGCCCCGACTGATTATTCTGCGGGTTCAGCACAATGGCCGTCACGTTGCGCGTGGTGGAGGGCAACCCGGCGCTGGTGCCTAAAAATGTCAGTTCCATGAGGAATTTACTCTGCAAGATCGGGGAAAGCTTTTAGTATAACGAGGATCGCCGCACAATCTGGAGCCCATTATGATCGACTGGCAGGATAAGCATCACGCTGAGCTGGATGTCCCAACCTTATACGCGCTGCTGAAGCTGCGCTGCGAGGTGTTTGTGGTTGAACAAACCTGTCCCTATCTGGATGTGGACGGCGAAGACCTGGTGGGCGAGAACCGTCATCTGCTCGGCTGGCGCGATAATCAGCTCATCGCTTATGCGAGGATTCTGAAAAGTAATGCGTCTGACGCGCCGGTGGCGATAGGCCGGGTCATTGTTTCAGGGCTGGCGCGGGGCGAAAAGCTGGGCGTCGAACTGATGAAACGCGCCGTCGCAAGCTGCGAGCGTCACTGGCCGCAGAGCCCGCTATACCTGAGCGCGCAGGCGCATCTGCAGGCCTTTTACGCGCAGTTTGGCTTCACCCCCGCGACAGACATCTACGACGAAGACGGCATCCCGCACATCGGAATGCGTCGCGAACCGCTGCCAGGCAAAAAAGCGTGATTGTGTCTATAGTTAGCAAACCGGTAACTTGTTAACACGGAGACCAGTTATGCCTTTATCTTCACAACCTTATGAAACACGTGTAGACGATGACCTGACCCTGCTGAGCGACACGCTGGAAGAGATCCTGCGCTCCTCTGGCGACCCGGCGGATCAAAAATATATCGAGCTGAAAGCGCGCGCCGAGCAGGCGCTGCATGACGTGAAAAACCGCGTCAGCTCTGCCTCCGACAACTACTACTTCCGTGCCAAACAGGCGGTGTATCGTGCCGATGACTATGTGCATGAAAAACCGTGGCAGGGCGTAGGGATTGGCGCCGCCGCAGGGCTCGTGCTGGGCCTGCTGTTAGCCCGTCGCTAAGCGTAGCGCACCGCACGCTGGCGCATCCTTTGGGGTGCGCCATTTTTTTTGTCGTGAAAACCCCGTAGAATGCAGGGTTTTCACGCAAAGGAAGGGATACCTGTGACGACGTTCGCCGCCGCGCTGGCGCAGGCGCAAGAGGCGCTGGCTCAACGGCCGGATACCGCCGGCTTCTACCGCTGCGCGGTTGAATTCTCCCCTGTCGACCACGATTTTCTCGCCTGGCTGCGCGCGCAGCCTGATTTCCCAAAGTTTTACTGGCGCTCGCGCGATGGTCACGACGAAGCCGCGGCGCTTGGCGCGGCGCGGCGCTTCACCACGCTTCACGACGCTGAAACCTTTTTACGCCAGCACGCCGATATGCCTTCGTTGCGCGCGTGGGGGCTGAACGCGTTTGAGCCGCAGCGCGGATCGCTTTTTATCCCGCGCCTTGAGCTGCGTCGCGAAGGCGAGCGCGCCTGGCTTATCGCCACGCCCGGTCACGACGAGACGGCTGCGCAGGGAATAAAAAGGATCGCCGCGCTGCAACCGGCGATGACGTTAGCCCGGCCTCAGCCGGGTTTCGTCAGCCGGTGCGACATTCCCGACGCGGCGCAGTCGGCGCAGCGCGTCGGGCTGGCGACGCAGGCCATCGCGCGCGGCGATTTCGCGAAAGTCGTGCTGGCCCGCGCCACCGAGCTGCGTTTCGCAGCGCCGGTCGACGCCGGGGCGCTGATGGCCGCGAGCCGGCGCGCCAATCGTGATTGCTATCACTTTTATCTGGCGTTCAGCGCGCGCGAGGCCTTTCTCGGCTCCACGCCGGAGCGGCTGTGGCGGCGACAGGGGCTCGCCCTTGACACCGAAGCGCTGGCAGGCACCGTGGAAAATCACTCCGATGACGCGCAGGCGCATGAACGCGCGGCGTGGCTGCTGGGGGATGATAAAAACCGGCGCGAAAACGCGCTGGTGGTGGACGATATCTGCGAGCGTCTGAAGCCCATCGCGGATGACATTCATACCGAGGCGCCGCAGGTGGTGCGGCTGCGGCGGGTGCAGCACCTCAGACGCCTGATCCGCGCGCGGCTCCTGACGCCTGACGACACTGCCTGTCTGCGCCAGTTGCAGCCGACCGCCGCGGTGGCCGGGCTGCCGCGCGAGGCGGCGCGGCGCTTTATCGCGTCTCATGAACCCTTTGACAGGGCGTGGTACGCGGGCTCTGCCGGTTATCTCTCTCTCGAAAAAACAGAGTTCTGCGTCAGCCTGCGTTCGGCATGGCTTGATGGCGAGACGGTGCGGATCTATGCGGGCGCCGGGCTGGTGGCGGGCTCGCAGGCGGCGCTGGAATGGCAGGAGATCGAGAACAAAGCCGCGGCGTTGCTCACGCTGTTAACGGACTGAACCTTGTCACAATCCCGACCCATATCAAAATTCGATTTTGGCGAGGCTTTATAATAAACCGGCTAAATTGATACCGGACAAGCTTATGTCGACAAGCACCTTCAACCGCCGCTGGGCCGCGGTGATCCTCGAAGCGCTGAGCCGCCACGGCGTGCGCCATTTGTGTATCGCGCCCGGCTCGCGCTCCACGCCGCTGACGCTTGCGGCGGCGCAGAACCCGGCGTTTACCCTGCATACCCATTTTGATGAGCGCGGCCTGGGCCATCTGGCGCTGGGGCTTGCCAAAGCAAGCGGCGAGCCGGTGGCGGTGATTGTCACATCCGGTACGGCGGTGGCGAACCTCTATCCGGCGGTGATTGAAGCCAGGCTGACCGGCGAAAAACTGGTGGCGATCACGGCGGACCGCCCGCCCGAGCTGATTGACTGCGGCGCGAACCAGGCGATTCGCCAGCAGGCAATTTTTGCCTCGCATCCCGCTGCCGCCCTCGACTTACCGCGCCCCACGCCGTCTGTTCCCGCCGCCTGGCTTATCAGCGCCATCGATGAAAAGATGGGCGCGTTGCGCGCGGGCGCGCTGCATATCAACTGCCCGTTCGCGGAGCCGCTGTATGGCGAGCTGGATGAGACCGGTCTGGAATGGCAGCAGGCACCCGGCGAATGGTGGCAGGAGGCCACGCCCTGGCTGCGTCTTGCCGACGAGCGAGCCGTTAACGCGCAGCCGGACTGGTCCTTCTGGCGCGCGCAGCGCGGCGTCGTGCTGGCAGGCAGGCTTAGCGCGCAGGAAGGCGCGGCGGTGGCGCAGTGGGCGCAACGCCTCGGCTGGCCGCTGATAGGCGATGTGCTGTCGCAAACCGGCCAGCCGCTGCCGTGCGCCGATCTCTGGCTCGCGCATCCGGAGGCCGCGCGCGTGCTGGAACAGGCGCAGCTCGTCGTGCAGTTTGGCGGGAGCCTTACCGGCAAGCGCCTTCTGCAATGGCAGAGCGAATGTCGCCCGCAGGAGTACTGGATTGTCGATGCGCTGCCGGGGCGGCTCGATCCGGCGCACCATCGCGGACGTCGGCTGGTGGCGGATATCTCCGCCTGGCTTGCGCAGCATCCGGCAACGCCGTCGATACCCTGGGCGGAGGCGCTCGAAGGGCTGGCGGCGCGAGCGCAGCGTATCGTGGCGCGCGAACTCACTGAATGGGGCGAAGCGCAGGTGGCGCACCGGCTGCCTGAACTGTTGGCGCCAGACGGACAGCTCTTTCTCGGCAACAGCCTGACGGTGCGGCTGGCCGATGCGCTGGCGCAGCTGCCCGCCGGGTATCCGGTTTATGGCAACCGTGGCGCGAGCGGCATCGACGGACTGATTTCCACCGCCGCAGGCGTACAGCGCGCCACCGGGCGGCCAACGCTTGCGGTGCTGGGCGATCTCTCGACCCTTTATGACATTAACGCGCTGGCGCTGCTGCGCGACACACCCGCGCCCTTCGTGCTGATGGTTGTTAACAACAACGGCGGACAGATTTTCTCCATGCTCCCGACGCCCGCCCGCGAGCGCGAAAAATATTACTGCATGCCGCAAAACGTCAGTTTCGCGCCCGCGGCGGCTCTGTTCTCGCTCCATTATGAGGCGCCTGCAAGCCTTGCGGCGCTGCGGGAGGCGATGACGCGCGCCTGGCAATCGCCGGTTGCGACCGTCATTGAACTGCGCGTCCCGGACACCGATGGCGCGCAGGCGTTTCAGCGTCTCATCCAGCAGGTGCGGGCCTGATGCGGCTGGCGGCGCACTGGTTGCCCGCTCGCGCGGCGTCGCGCGGCGCGGTCGTCTGGCTGCATGGCTTTCTTGGCGATCGCCGTGAATGGCAGACGGTGGCGGCAGACTGCGAACAGTACGACCACGTGTTTATCGATCTGCCGGGCCACGGCGGCTCGGCGCACTGTACGGCATCAGGCTTCGCGCACGTCAGCGAATTACTGACCGCAACGCTCAATAGTTACAACATACTTAAATACTGGCTGGTGGGTTACTCCCTCGGCGGGCGGATAGCGATGTTTCACGCCACGCAGGGAGAGACGCGCGGCTTGCGGGGGCTGGTGGTGGAAGGCGGTCATCCGGGGCTGCGCGACGCGCACGAACGCGAGGCGCGTCTGATGGCCGACCAGCGTTGGGCGCAGCGGTTACGCGGCGAACCGTTCGCTGCCGTCCTGGACGACTGGTATCGCCAGCCAGTCTTCGCCACGCTCACGCATATGCAGCGTCAGGCGCTGATAGCGCTGCGCCTGCGCAACGATCCCGTCGCGCTTGCCGCGATGCTCGACGCCACTTCCACGGGCCGTCAGCCGCCGTTGTATGAACCGCTGCAGGCGCTGCGCGTGCCGTTTCATTACCTGTGCGGCGAACGCGACGCAAAGTTTTGCGCGCTCGCCGCCACGCTCAATGTCCCCCTGCATCTGATAACTGGCGCAGGCCACAACGCGCACCGGGAAAACCCGCAAGCGACGGCCCGCTGCCTTAACGCGATTTTGCGAACCCCTACGGAGAACTCCCATGATTTATCCTGATGAAGCGACGCTGTACGCGCCCGCCGAATGGCTCGACTGCTCTGAAGGTTACACCGATATCCGCTACCAGAAATCCACCGACGGCATCGCGAAAATCACCATTAACCGTCCGCAGGTGCGCAACGCGTTTCGCCCGCTTACGGTCAAGGAGATGATCCAGGCGCTGGCCGATGCGCGGTATGACGACAACATCGGCGTCATTATCCTCACCGGCGAAGGCGAAAAAGCCTTTTGCGCGGGGGGCGATCAGAAAGTACGCGGCGACTACGGCGGCTATCAGGACGACTCCGGCGTACATCACCTCAACGTGCTCGATTTCCAGCGCCAGATCCGCACCTGCCCGAAACCGGTCGTGGCGATGGTGGCGGGCTACGCGATTGGCGGCGGCCACGTGCTGCATATGATGTGCGATCTCACTATCGCGGCAGAAAATGCCATTTTCGGCCAGACCGGCCCGAAAGTCGGCTCCTTTGACGGCGGCTGGGGCGCGTCTTACATGGCGCGCATTGTCGGGCAGAAAAAGGCCCGCGAAATCTGGTTCCTGTGCCGTCAGTATGACGCCCAACAGGCGCTCGATATGGGCCTGGTCAATACCGTGGTGCCGCTGGCGGAACTGGAGCGCGAAACCGTGCGCTGGTGTCGCGAAATGCTGCAAAACAGCCCGATGGCGCTGCGCTGCCTGAAGGCGGCGCTGAATGCCGACTGCGACGGTCAGGCGGGGCTGCAGGAGCTGGCGGGCAACGCCACTATGCTGTTCTACATGACCGAAGAGGGCCAGGAAGGGCGCAACGCGTTCAACCAGAAGCGCCAGCCGGACTTCAGCAAATTCAAGCGTAATCCATAATGCGCGCGGCACAGCTTTACCGTTATCAGCTGCCGATGGACGCGGGCGTGGTGCTGCGCGAGCGGCGTCTTAAAACCCGCGACGGCCTGCTGGTGCGCCTCTCTGACGACGGGTGCGAAGGGTGGGGCGAGATAGCGCCGCTGCCGGGCTTCAGCGCCGAGACGCTGGAGGATGCGCTGCCTGCCGCGCGCGACTGGTTGATGGCGTGGCGTGGCGGCGACGCGCCGCCGCTACCGGCTATCGCCAGCGTCGCGTTCGGGTTGAGCTGCGCCCAGGCGGAGCTTGACGGTACGCTGCCGCAGGCGGCGGATTATCGCGCGGTGCCGCTCTGCACCAGCGACCCGGATGAGCTTTTCGCGCGCCTCGACGGGCTGCCTGGCGAGAAAGTCGCCAAGGTGAAAGTAGGGCTGTACGAGGCGGTGCGCGACGGCATGGTGGTCAACCTGCTGCTGGAGGCGCTCCCCGATCTTACGCTGCGTCTTGACGCCAACCGCGCCTGGACGCCGCAGAAAGCGCAGCAGTTCGCGAAATACGTGGATCCGGCGCATCGTCCACGCATCGCCTTTATCGAAGAGCCCTGCAAAACCCGCGACGACACGCGCGCGTTCGCCGCCGAAACCGGCATCGCCATCGCCTGGGATGAGAGCCTGCGCGAGGCGGATTTTACGTTCGCCGCCGAGCCGGGTCTGCGCGCCGTGGTGATTAAACCGACGTTGACTGGCAGCCTGCAAAAGGTACGCCAGCAGGTAGCACAGGCTCACGCGCTGGGCCTGACGGCGGTCATCAGTTCATCCATTGAGTCAAGCCTCGGCCTGACGCAGCTGGCGCGAATAGCCGCCTGGCTGACGCCGCAGACGATCCCTGGTCTGGACACGCTGAGCCTCATGCGCGCCCAGCTGGTTCGCCGTTGGCCTGCCAGCACGCTGCCGTGTGTGACCGTGGATACGCTGGAGCCGCTGCTGTGATCTTTAGCGACTGGCCCTGGCGGCACTGGCGGCGGCAGCGAGGAGACGCGCAGGCGCTGCGCCTGAACGCGCGGCGGCTAAGCTGGCGTGAACTCTGCGCGCGCATTGATGCGCAGGCTGCGGGGCTTCACGCCCAGGGCGTGCGCGAAGGCGATGGCGTGCTGCTGCGCGCTGATAATCAGCCCGACGCGTTGCTGGCGTGGCTTGCTCTCTTGCAGTGCGGGGCGCGCGTCATGCCGCTGAATCCGCAGCTGCCTGCGCCCCTGCTGGCTGAACTGCTGCCGACGCTGAGCCTGCGCCATGCGCTGGTGCTGAACGGCGGTGAGCTACCGGTGCGGCTTAACCCTCTGACGTTGCGGCCTGGTCAGGGCGAGCACGCGGCGCCCTGGCACGACCGTCGTCTCGCTTCCATGACGCTGACCTCGGGATCGACGGGGCTGCCGAAAGCGGCAGTGCATACTTTTCGCGCGCATCTTGCCAGCGCAGAAGGGGTGCTCGCGACGATCCCGTTTGCCCCGCAGGACGACTGGCTGCTCTCGCTGCCGCTGTTTCACGTTTCCGGCCAGGGCATTCTCTGGCGCTGGCTCTCTGCTGGCGCGGGCCTGACGGTACGCGATAAGCAGCCGCTCGATCAGGCCTTATGCGGCTGCACGCATGCCTCCCTGGTGCCGACCCAGCTCTGGCGTCTGCTTAATAGTGGCGTTGACGTGTCGCTCAGGGCGGTGCTGCTGGGCGGCGCGGCGATCCCGGTTGAGCTCACCGAACAGGCCCGCACGCGCGGTATCCGCTGCTGGTGCGGCTACGGGCTGACCGAGTTTGCCTCCACGGTATGCGCCAAAGAGGCGGATGGCCTCGCCGATGTCGGGCGGCCCCTGCCGGGGCGCGAGCTGCAAATAGTCGAGGGCGAAGTCTGGCTGCGCGCGGACAGTATGGCCGCAGGTTACTGGCGCGACGGAGAAATAATCCCGCTCACTAATGACCAGGGGTGGTTCGCCACCCGTGATTGCGGCCGAATCGACGATGGCAGGCTGACTCTCCTTGGAAGAAAGGACAATCTCTTTTTTTGCGGCGCAGAAGGTATTCAGCCGGAGGAAGTGGAGCGGGTTATCAGCGCGCATCCGTCGGTTGAGCAAGTGTTTATTGTGCCGCAGGATGATGCGGAGTTTGGCCAGCGCCCGGTGGCGGTCGTGGCGTGCGACGAAGCCTGCGACCCGTCCGTGCTGGCAGGCTGGTGCGCCGATAAACTGGCGCGATTTCAGCAGCCGGTGCGCTGGCTGCGCCTGCCTGAGACGCTGAAAACCGGCGGCATTAAAATTTCCCGCCGGGCGCTACGTGACTGGGTAAACCAGCAGGCCGTCGCTGAGTCAGGTACGCTGGACGTTCAGTAGCTGCTTCGTATGCCAGCGGCCCAGCGCGAAAACCGTGGTCAGCGCGCCGAGCAGGGCACAAAACATATCCGACTGGGTATCCCAGGGGTCGCCCTGGGTGCCGAGAAAGTCATCCGCGCCTTGTCCCAGCGCCAGCGCTGACCACCATTCGATCAACTCGTAAACGGCGCTAATCGCCAGCGCGATACAGCAGACCACGAAGGCGAGCATTTTACGCCCGTGAACGTAGCCGCCGCGCAGCAAAATTTCCCGCGCCGCAAGCGCTGGCACCAGCCCCTGGAAAAAGTGTCCCAGCTTGTCGTAGGGGTTGCGGCTCAAATCCAGCCACGCCTGAACGTCAAAACCAATAGGCACTTTCGCGTAGGTGTACATACCGCCGACCATCAAAATGATGGCATGGAAGAAAATCAGCACATAAAGCAGCGGCGTTAACGGATAGCGCGCGTGCGTGGCCAGCAACAGCGGAACGATGATAATGACCGGCGTCACTTCCATCAGCCAGGTGAGTTTGTCGCCTGCGCTGATGCCGGTATAAACAAGGATGAGGAGCAGCGCCAGCGCTGCGACAATTAACCCCGAACGGGAAGATGCGGCGGTCATAACGGTAACCTGAAAGTGAAAACGATAACTATCAGGCAGATGCGGTGAAAATACAATCTCTGCCGTCGCGGGCGGCGAGTGAGTTGCCGCCCGCGAGATATTCCATCAGGAGGGAAGATCGGTCTGCGTTTTTAGCTGGCGTCTGCGCAGTCGCTTCACGACCGGCGGCACGGCAATCACCAGTATCGCCAGGACCAGCAGGGTTTTGGTCACGCCGCTCTGCCAGAGTATGCCCAGCTCTCCGTTGCTTATCGAGAGCGCGCGGCGCAGGTTCTGCTCCAGCATTTCGCCCAGCACGAAGCCCAGAATGAGCGGCGACATCGGGAAGTGCATTTTGCGCAGAATATAGCCCAGCACGCCGAGACCCACCATCAGCAACAGATCGAACGTCGTGCTGTGGACCGCGTAGACGCCGACCGCCGAGACCGCCGCGATCGCTGGCACCAGAAACCACAGCGGGATCGTCAGCATGCGGGTGAACAGACCGATCAGCGGAATGTTCATAATAAGCAGTATCACATTGGCAATCAGCAGCGCGGCGATAAGCCCCCAGACGATATCCGGCTGTTCGGTAAACATCGCCGGCCCCGGCGTGATGTTATAGAGCGTTAGCGCGCCCATCATCACCGCCGTGGTGCCGGAGCCCGGCACGCCCAGGGTCAGCATCGGGATAAACGAGCCGCAGGCCGAAGCGTTGTTGGCCGCCTCTGGCGCCGCCACGCCGCGAATATCGCCCTTACCAAAGGAACCGTCTTTGTCGCCGAGCTTTTTCTCGGTCATGTAGGTGATGGCGCTTGCGATGGTCGCGCCTGCGCCAGGCAGGATACCAACAAAAAAGCCAATGACTGACGAGCGCAGCGTCGCGCCAGTGCAGGCGGCGGCCTCTTTGGCGTTAAAGAGCATACGCCCGGTTTTACGCACCAGCGTCTGGCCGCTGCTGGTGCTCTCCAGCATCAGCAGGATCTCGGACACCGAGAACAGACCTATCACTACCACGATAAACTGCACGCCGTCCGAGAGATGCACGCTGTCAAAGGTGAAGCGGTAGACGCCGGTGTTGGCATCGACGCCCACCGTGGCGAGCCCCAGGCCAATCAACGCCGCCAGGAACGATTTCAGCGGGTTTTGCGCCATCATGCTGCCAAGACAGGCGATAGCGAATACCATCAGCGCGAAATATTCCGCCGGGCCGAACGCCAGCGACCACTCGGCGAGCACAGGTGCGAACAGAATGATGCCGCCGATGGCGATAAACGAGCCCACGAACGAGCTAACCGCGGAAATCGACAGCGCCACGCCGCCGCGCCCCTGTTGCGCCATCGGATAGCCGTCCAGCGCGGTCATGATCGCGGCGGCATCCCCTGGCACGTTGAGCAGAATCGACGAGATGCGCCCGCCATATTCGCAGCCGATGTAAACGGTCGCGAGCAGGATCAGCGCCGACTCTGCCGGCAAATGAATGGCGAACGCAAGCGGCAGCAGAATAGCGACGCCGTTAATCGGCCCGAGGCCCGGCAGCAGACCGACGATAGTGCCGACAAAACAGCCGATCAGCGCAATCAGCAAATTGGTGGGCGTCAGCGCGACGGCGAAGCCCTGCGAAAGATAAAGCCAGGTATCCATAAAAGCCCCCGTTAATTAAGCCAGGCCCCGAGAGGCAGCGTCACGTCAAGCAGGCGATCGAAAGCGAACCAGAGCGCGCCGCCCATCACCACGCCGGAGGCGAGCGCCGCCGGAAGCCGCGCGCCGAATAGCATGCCAATCACCGCCGTCAGCAGCGCAGTCGCGAGCGGAAAGCCCAGCCATTCAAAGCCCCAGGCGTAGAGCAGCAGAATAATCACCATCACCACCAGCCGCTGCAGCACCGCGTGATGCGGCCACTCCACCACATCCGGGCGGCGCAACAGCAATAGCACCGAACAGAGCAGCATCAGGGCGATAATGCCCACCGGAAAGGGGCGCGGCCCGACCGGCTCATAGGCGTACTCGCTGTGGATCTGCCAGGCGACAAACAGCCCGCCGATACACAGCAGCAGCCAGATCCCGGCAAAAATGCGATCGCTCATCACAGCCTCCTTCGCTATTTCGCAAGCCCAAAGGCTTTGGCTTTTTCGCGGTAGTCGTTGACCTGGTTTTTCACATACTCATCCAGCGCTTTGCCGGTCAGGTTAAATTCAAACAGGCCGCGCAGGTCGCGCTGCTTTTTGAATTCCCCGGTCTGCTGGAGTTTTTCGAAGGTCTGTACCCACCACTGATAATCGGCGTCACTGACTTTCGGGCCGACATAAAAACCGCGAATGATAGGCCATACCAGGTCGTAGCCCTGTTCTTTGGCGGTCGGCACCTGGGCGAGCTGGCCGGGCAGGCGCTCATTGGCAAAGACGGCCAGTACCCGCAGTTTATTGCCGGTCAGGTAGGGCACCATTTCGCTCAGATCGCCCGACACTGCCTGCACATGATTGCCCATCAGCGCGGTCACCGGCTCGCCGCCGCCCTCAAACGCCACGTAGCGCATTTTGTGTGGGTCGACGCCCGCCTTCTGGGCCAGCAGCGCGGTTTTCATCCAGTCCTGGCTGCCGATGGACGCGCCCGCGCCAAACACGACGCTGTTGGGATCTTTCTCCAGCGCTTTCATCAGGTCGCCGAGCGTTTTCCAGGGCGAGTCGGCGCGTACCGCTATCATCCCGTAGTCGGTGCCGACGCTCGCAAGCCAGCGCACGTCGTCAACGTTGTAGCGGCCAAACTTGCCTTGCGAGAGGTTCAGCAGCGAGCCGCCGGAGAACGCCACCACGGTGCCTGGCTCGCCGGGGCGCTGGGCGACGATAGCGTTATAGGCCACCGCGCCGACGCCGCCGGGCATGTATGTCACGCGCATCGGTTTTTCCAGCGCGCCGGTCTCCTGCAGGCTCACCTGGATGAGCTTGCAGGTTAAATCAAATCCGCCGCCGGGCTTCGCAGGCGCGATGCATTCCGGGCGTGACGGCGCTTCCGCGGCGTGGGCGGTGGTAAAGGTGAAAGCCAGAGACGTTGCTAACAGGGTAGAGAGAAGCGATGTTTTCATTTTCATCCTCATGCATGACAGCCGTGATGTTTCTGATTATGTGAACTGCTTTGTAGCGTGTCGGTTGCGTGATTGTTAAAACTAAAGCCTTTCAGTTTCCTTTCATCGCGACAGAAACTTTACCGGATGTGATATGCGTCTCTTATTAGCGGAAGATAATCGTGAGCTGGCTCACTGGCTGGAGAAAGCGCTGACGAATACCGGCTTTGCCGTGGATTGTGTCGGCGACGGGCTGGCGGCGGACCATCTGCTGCAAAACGAAAGCTACGCCGTGGCGGTGCTGGATATCGAAATGCCGCGCCTGAACGGGCTGGAGGTGCTGGCGCGCCTGCGCCGTCGCGGCCAGGCGGTACCGGTGCTGCTGCTCACCGCACACGGGAGCGTGGCCGACCGGGTAAAAGGGCTTAACGAGGGCGCGGACGACTACCTGCCGAAGCCCTTTGAGCTGAGCGAGCTGGAGGCGCGGCTGCGCGCGCTGGTGCGGCGCAGCGAAGGGCAGGTGCAGGAGGCGCAGCGCTTAGGCGAGCTGATATTCCACGACGCGGGCTATTTTGAGTTACAGGGCAAGCCGCTGGCACTGACGCCGCGCGAGCATGCGCTGCTCACCGTGCTGATGTTCCGCCGCCGCCGTCCGGTGTCGCGCCAGCAGCTCTTCGAACAGGTGTTCAGCCTGAGCGATGACGTCAGCCCTGAGAGCATCGAGATTTACATTCACCGGCTGCGTAAAAAACTGCTGGCGAGCAACGTCCAAATCACCACGCTGCGCGGCCTGGGCTATGTGCTGGAGTGCAGCGATGAGCTGGTTGCGCCCTGAATCCCTGCTCGGCAAATTGCTGCTGTTTCTCGGCCTGCCGCTCCTGCTGCTGTGGGCGTTTTCCGCGTTAAACAGTTATGTCAGCGCGCTGAATGCCGCAACCCAGGCGTATGACCGTACACTGCTGGCCTCGGCGCGTATCGTGGCCGAGCGCCTTAATGTGCATCACGGCGAGTTGCAGGCGGAGGTGCCCTGGGCGGTGCTCGACAGCGTCGAGCGCAACATGAACGACCGTCTCTTCTACAAAGTGCAGGATACCCACGGGCGGGTTATCTCCGGCTATGACGATCTCCCGGCGATGCCGCGCGGCGTGGCGCGCACCGAGCTTTACCCGGCGCTGGCGTGGTTTTATCACGCTACCTATCAGGGCCAGCGGCTGCGCGTGGCGCGGCTGCTGCAGCCGGTTAACGAGGACGGCATCAACGGCATGGCGGAGATTTACGTCGCCGAGACGTTGCAGTCGCGTCATCTGCTGGCGCGCCAGCTGCTCATCTCTTCGGCGCTGACCCAGGGAGGACTGGTACTGATGACGCTGGTGCTCGCCGGGCTGCTGCTGCGCCGGGTTCTTAAGCCGATGCGCAAGCTGTCGCGCCTGATGGTCAGGCGCTCGCCCGGCGAGCTGACGCCGCTGCCGGATCTGCTGCCGTGGTCGGAAACGCGGCTGCTGATTGTCGCTTTTAACCGCTATATCAGCCGTCTGCGCGCGCTGATTGCCCGCCAGGAGCGCTTTAGCGCCGATGCCTCTCATCAGTTAAAAACGCCGCTCACGGTGCTGAAAACCCAGGCGGCGGTGGCGCTGGCAAGCGACGACCCGGCCCAGTGGCGCGAGAGCTTACAGGCCATGAGCGCGACGCTCGATCAGACCATCACCCTGACGGAACGGCTGCTGCAACTGGCAACATTGCGCCGGGCAGAGCCGGGCGAGACGCGCGCGCTCGGCGTGGTGGATCTGGTGGCGGCCGCGCGTGAGAGCTGTTTCTCGCGCCTGCCGCAGGCGCGCAGCAAACCGGTGGATCTCGGTTATGAAGGCGAGGAGGGGCCGGTGTGGGTGGCTGCCGAGCCGCTGTTGCTGGCGGAGCTGTGCGCCAATCTGCTCGATAATGCGCTGAAATATACGCCTGCGGGCGGCGTGGTGACGGTGCGCGTCTGCGTCGCGGCGGGTGAGGCGATGCTTGATGTGGAAGACAGCGGGCCCGGCATCGACGCCGCGCAGCGCGATCAGGCGCTGACGCCGTTTCGCCGTCTCGATAACGCCGGTATACACCCTGGCGCCGGGCTCGGGCTGGCGCTGGTGAATGATATCGCCCGCTGGCATCGCACCCGCGCCGAACTCCTTAACGGCGACAGGCTCGGCGGGCTGCTGGTCCGCGTCCGGCTGCCGCTTCATTCCTCGCCGCCCGCCCAAAGCGGCGTTTAATGCTTTTCAGCATAGGCGTTTTCTCTTTTTTACCGCCCGGCGCGGCGCGCGGGGCGGCCCGCATTGATCGCAGGCCGGATACAGGTACAATGCCGCGTTACGTTTACAGGGTCCTTTTTTCTTTTTTTTGAGATACATGGAATGAAAAACACACTTCGTTTAGCAATGGCCGGCCTGCTGCTGGCCGCCACGCAGGCCAGCGCTATCAGCGTGAATGGCGCGGTCGGTGAGCATTACACCAATCTGGGCGCCGGTTTTGGCACCGAAAGCAGCGGCCTGCAGCTGACCGGCAACTGGGCACATAACGACGATCACGGCGATATCGTCGGCGTCGGCCTGGGCTTCAACATGCCGCTGGGGCCGTTTATGGTCACGCCGGGCGTGAAGGCGATTTACCTCAACCCGAACGAAGGGGATGAAGGCTACGCGGCGGCGGTTGGCGGCGGCGTGCGCTGGGATATCGCGCAGCGCGTTTCGCTGTTCGGCGACTACTACTACTCGCCGGATTCGCTCTCCAGCGGCGTTAATGATTACCAGGAAGCGAGCGCGGGCGCGCGTTTCTCGCTGTTCCGTCCGCTCAGCGTTGAAGCGGGTTACCGCTACATCAACATGACCGGTAAAGACGGCGATCGCGACAGCAAAGTGGCTGACGGCCCGTACCTCGGCGTGAGCGCAGGCTTCTGATTTTTCGGGCGCGGCCACCGCTGCGCCTGTTTTTTTCCTCCTTCCTTCCTCTGCGCGCTATAGTAAAGGCTTCCCTTCACGCGGAGAAAATAATGCTACAGACAGAAATGCTCTCGACCGGCGACGAAGTGCTGCACGGTCAGATTGTCGATACCAACGCCGCCTGGCTTGCCACGCTGTTTTTTGAACAGGGACTGCCGCTCACCCGGCGCAACACGGTAGGCGACAGCCTGGAATCGCTGGTGGCGGCGCTGACCGAGCGCAGCCAGCACGCCGATATTCTTATCGTTAACGGCGGCCTGGGGCCGACCAGCGACGATCTGAGCGCCGAAGCGGCGGCGCGCGCGTTGGGCGTGGAGCTTGAGCTGCACGAAGGCTGGCTTGCGACAATGGAGCGGTTTTTCACGGCGCGCGGGCGGCTGATGGCGGCGAGCAACCGCAAACAGGCGCTGCTGCCGGCGGGCAGCGAAATGATCGACAACCCGGTCGGCACCGCCTGCGGGTTCGCCATTAAGCTCAACCGCTGTCTGATTTTCTTCACGCCCGGCGTACCGTCGGAATTTAAGCGGATGGTGGAGCATGAGATCCTGCCGCGCCTGCGCGAGCGCTTTACGTTCCCCGAGCCGCCGCTCTGCCTGCGTCTCACCACGTTCGGGCGCTCCGAAAGCGATCTCGCCGCACAGCTCGACACCCTGACGCTGCCGCCGGATGTCGTGATGGGCTACCGCTCCTCAACGCCGATTATCGAGCTTAAGCTCACCGGCCCGGCTTCCCGCCGTGTTGAGATGGAGGCTATCTGGCCGCACGTTCGCGAGGTGGCAGGCGACAGCCTGATTTTTGAAGGCACTGAAACGCTGCCTGCCCAGATTGCCCGCTGCCTGCGCGAGCAGCAGCTCAGCATTACCCTGAGCGAGCAGTTCACCGCGGGCCTGCTGGCGCTGCAGCTCACGGATGCCGACGCGCCGCTGCTGGCGAGCGAAGTGCTGCCCGCCCAGGTCGAAACGCTGGCGCAGACCGCGCACTGGAACGTGGAGCGCTGCCGTCGGCATCTCGCGGATTTGGCGCTGAGTATCGCAAGCGTTGAAGACGATGAGATCAATATCGCGCTGACCACGCCGCAGGACACGCATGCCGTGCGTTTGCGCTTTAACGCCAGCCGCTACGCGCGGCGGATTCGCCAGGAGATCTGCGCGATGATGGCGCTGACGCTGGTGCGCCGCTGGCTGAACGGCCAGGCCGTGACCGCAAGCCAGGGCTGGGTGCAGGTGGTCGATACGCTGACCGTCTGACGGCACGCCGGGCGCGGGCGACAGTGCCGCGCGCCCGCGTTCTTTTCTGTCCTTCCTCTTGTACCTCCTCCGGGCCGTTATTTTCCTTTTATCTCCGCCGCACCTGCCTGGTGCATCTCCCTACTGTTTTTGGCCTTAAACGAAAGTAAACGCGCATAAATCGAAAAATCTAACCCACCACCATGCGCTTTTGTGTTCGATTGTCATAAATCCGTAACAAATTGTGCGATGTTTCACAGCATAAATAATCCTTTTTGCCTACTATCACGCTCGCAAGGGAAACATAAGCAAAACGAATAGTTCGATACCTAATAAGCAGGAGACAGTGATGTTAAGTATTTTTAAACCCGCCCCGCATCGCGCAAGGCTGCCTGACGGCGAGGTAGATCCTCTCTATCGTCGCCTGCGCTGGCAGATTTTTATGGGGATTTTCTTCGGCTATGCCGCTTACTATCTGGTACGTAAAAACTTTGCCTTGGCGATGCCGTATCTGGTGGAGCAGGGCTTCTCGCGCGGCGATCTCGGTTTTGCGCTTTCTGGTATTTCCATCGCTTATGGATTTTCGAAATTCATCATGGGTTCGGTCTCTGACCGCTCAAATCCGCGCGTCTTTCTGCCGGCGGGCCTGATCCTCGCGGCGGCAGTGATGCTGTTTATGGGCTTCGTGCCGTGGGCGACCTCCAGCATCATGGTGATGTTTGTGCTGCTGTTTATGTGCGGCTGGTTCCAGGGCATGGGATGGCCGCCGTGCGGGCGCACGATGGTGCACTGGTGGTCGCAGAAAGAGCGCGGCAGGATTGTGTCCGTGTGGAACTGTGCCCATAACGTGGGCGGCGGCATTCCGCCGCTGCTGTTCCTGCTCGGCATGGCGTGGTTTAACGACTGGCACGCCGCGCTGTATATGCCTGCCTTCGCGGCGATTCTGGTCGCGATCATCGCGTTTGCCCTGATGCGCGATACGCCGCAGTCCTGCGGGCTGCCGCCCATCGAAGCGTATAAAAACGATTACCCGGACGACTATAACGAGAAGCACGAAGAAGAGCTGACAGCGAAGCAGATTTTTATGCAGTACGTGCTGCCGAATAAGCTGCTGTGGTACATCGCGGTGGCGAACGTGTTCGTGTATCTGCTGCGCTACGGCATCCTCGACTGGTCGCCCACCTACTTAAAAGAGGTGAAGCATTTCGCGCTGGATAAGTCCTCCTGGGCCTATTTCTTCTATGAATATGCAGGCATCCCCGGCACGCTGCTTTGCGGCTGGATGTCGGACAAAGTGTTCCGCGGCAACCGCGGCGCGACTGGCGTGTTCTTTATGACGCTGGTGACTATCGCGACCGTCGTTTACTGGCTCAACCCGCCGGGCAATCCGCATATCGACATGGCGTGCATGATTGTCATCGGCTTTCTGATTTACGGCCCTGTAATGCTGATTGGCCTGCATGCGCTGGAGCTGGCGCCGAAAAAGGCGGCGGGAACGGCGGCGGGCTTTACCGGCTTGTTTGGCTATCTCGGCGGTTCCGTCGCGGCGAGCGCTATCGTGGGTTACACCGTCGATTTCTTCGGCTGGGACGGCGGCTTTATGGTGATGATTGGCGGCAGCATTCTGGCGGTCCTGCTGCTGATTATCGTGATGGTGGGTGAGCATAAGCATCACCATGAAACGCAGGCAAAACGCGGATAAGGAGCACCGATGAAACTGAGAATGACGCTGGCGGCGCTGGCGATAGGCGTAATGTCGGCAAACGCGCTGGCGGCGGATAAGCTGGTTATTGCCCATCGCGGGGCCAGCGGGTATCTGCCTGAGCATACGTTGCCTGCGAAAGCGATGGCGTATGCGCAGGGCGCCGATTACCTGGAGCAGGATCTGGTGATGACCAAAGACGACCAGCTGGTGGTGCTGCATGATCACTATCTGGATCGCGTGACCGATGTCGCGGAGCGATTCCCGGACCGCGCGCGCAAAGATGGCCGCTATTACGCCATCGACTTTACGCTCGCGGAGATCAAATCACTGAGGTTTACCGAAGGTTTTGAGCTCGACAACGGCAAAAAAGTGCAGACGTTCCCTGGCCGCTTCCCGATGGGCAAATCTGACTTCCGGGTGCATACCTTCGAGGAAGAGATCGAGTTTGTGCAGGGGCTTAATCACTCCACCGGCAAAAACATCGGCATTTATCCTGAGATCAAAGCGCCGTGGTTCCATCATCAGGAAGGCAAGGACATCGCCGCGAAGACGCTGGAAACCCTGAAAAAGTATGGCTACACCACGAAGCAGGACAAGGTTTATCTGCAGTGCTTTGACGCCAACGAGCTTAAGCGTATTAAGACCGAGCTGGAGCCGAAGCTTAAGATGGATCTGAAGCTGGTGCAGCTTATCGCCTACACCGACTGGAACGAAACCCAGCAGAAACAGCCGGACGGCAAATGGGTAAACTACAGCTACGACTGGATGTTTAAGCCGGGTGCGATGAAGCAGATAGCGCAGTACGCCGACGGTATCGGGCCGGATTATCATATGCTGGTGGCGGAGGGCTCAACCAAAGAGAAGGTGACGCTGACCGCGATGGCGAAAGAGGCGCACGACAGCCATTTGCAGGTGCACCCGTATACGGTGCGCGCCGACCAGTTGCCGGATTACGCTACCAACGTCAATCAGCTTTACGACGTGCTGTATAACCAGGCGGATGTGGACGGGCTGTTTACCGATTTCCCGGATAAAGCCGTTGAGTTTATTCACCGGAAGTAGGTTTTGTCGGTCGGGTGGCGGCCTGATGCGTCACCCTGACCCTCTCCCACAGGGAGAGGGGGAAAAGGACGTTTACATCTCTATTTCAATATCGCCCTGCGGTTTACAGCAGCAGGGCAAAATCTCGCCTTCCTGAATAAACGCCAGCGGTTTAGTCAGCCACTGTACCTGGCCCGCGACCAGCTTACAGCGGCAGGAGCCGCAATAGCCTTCGCGGCACTGGTATTCCACCGTCACCGCGTGCGACTCCAGGGCCACCAGCAGAGAAGGGTGCTCGTCCGGGCACAACAGTTCGGTGCCCGTCACGCGAAGCGTAATACGACCCATATCAGAGCTGGAAGCTGCTCAGGTCGTCGTGGTCGATTTCCGAGTCTATCTGGCCAACCAGATAAGAGCTCACTTCCACTTCCTGCGGCGCTACCTGTACGTTATCGGACACAAGCCAGGTGTTGATCCACGGAATGGGGTTGGAACGGGTTTTGAACGGCAGATCCAGGCCCACCGCCTGCATGCGGATGTTGGTGATGTACTCGACGTACTGGCAGAGAATGTCTTTGTTCAGGCCGATCATCGAACCGCCCTGGAAGAGGTATTCCGCCCACTCTTTCTCCTGCTGCGCGGCCAGCACGAACAGATCGTAACACTCCTGTTTGCACTCTTCGGCAATCACCGCCATTTCCGGGTCGTCTTCGCCGCTGCGCATCAGGTTCAGCATATGCTGGGTGCCGGTCAGGTGCAGCGCTTCGTCGCGGGCGATAAGGCGAATGATTTTAGCGTTGCCTTCCATCAGTTCGCGCTCGGCGAAGGCGAAGGAGCAGGCGAAGCTGACGTAGAAGCGGATCGCTTCCAGCGCGTTGACGCTCATCAGGCACAGGTAGAGCTTTTTCTTGAGTTCATGCAGGTTCACGGTCACGGTTTTGCCGTTGACGCTGTGGGTGCCTTCGCCCAGCAGATGCCAGTAGCTGGTCATCTCGATCAGGTCATCGTAATAGTGCGAGATGCCTTCGGCGCGCTTTAAGATCTGCTCGTTGGTGACGATATCGTCAAATACTACCGCCGGATCGTTAACGATGTTGCGGATGATGTGGGTGTACGAGCGCGAATGGATGGTCTCGGAAAACGCCCAGGTTTCGACCCAGGTTTCCAGTTCCGGGATTGAGATCAGCGGCAGCAGCGCCACGTTCGGGCTACGGCCCTGAATGGAGTCGAGCAGCGTCTGGTATTTCAGGTTGCTGATGAAAATGTGTTTTTCATGATCCGGCAGCGCCTGGAAATCGATGCGGTCGCGGGAAACGTCCACTTCTTCAGGACGCCAGAAAAACGACAGCTGCTTTTCGATGAGCTTTTCGAAAATTTCATATTTTTGTTGATCGTAACGCGCCACGTTGACCGGTTGGCCAAAGAACATGGGTTCGAGAAGCTGGTCGTTTTTCGTCTGTGAAAATGTGGTGTAGGCCATGACGTAAATCCTGTCTGCAAACAATATTGGCTGTTAATGGTGAGTGGCGCTTTGCTTACCCACCCTACGGCCAACGGATCGGCTGTTGATGGTTCGGCGGTAAAGGATGGATGCGCTTCGCTTACCCACCCTACGACCTTCACAACAAGAGGGCGGGTTTCCCCGCCCTGCGTTTAAATCTTACATGCGCCGCTTTCGCAGCCGTCATCCTGAATGGATGGCGCCAGGTCATCCTGGGCGTCTTCCGCGCCGTCGCGGGTGTTCTGATAGTACAGCGTCTTCACGCCGAGCTTATACGCCGTCAGCAGGTCTTTCAGCAGCTGCTGCATCGGCACTTTGCCGGACGGGAAGCGCGTCGGATCGTAGTTGGTGTTCGCAGAAATCGACTGGTCGATGAATTTCTGCATGATGCCCACCAGTTGCAGATAACCGTCGTTACCCGGCATCTCCCACAGCAGCTCGTACTGATCTTTCAGCTGTTCGTAATCCGGCACGACCTGACGCAGGATACCGTCTTTCGACGCTTTAATGCTGATGTGACCGCGCGGCGGCTCGATGCCGTTGGTGGCGTTAGAGATCTGCGACGAGGTCTCGGACGGCATCAGGGCAGAGAGCGTGGAGTTACGCAGGCCGTGCGTCTTGATAGATTCACGCAGGGTTTCCCAGTCGTAATGCAGCGGCTCGTTAGCAATCGCGTCCAGATCTTTCTTGTACGTATCGATCGGCAGGATGCCTTTGCTGTAGGTGGTTTCATTGAACCACGGGCACGCGCCTTGCTCTTTCGCCAGCTCGTTAGAGGCTTTCAGCAGGTAGTACTGAATTGCTTCGAACGTTTTGTGCGTCAGATTGTTGGCGCTGCCGTTGGAGTAACGCACGCCGTGCTTCGCCAGGTAGTACGCGAAGTTGATCACGCCGATGCCGAGAGTACGACGGCCCATTGCGCCGCGTTTCGCCGCCGGGATCGGGTAATCCTGATAATCCAGCAGGGCATCCAGCGCACGCACGGCGAGGATAGCCAGTTCTTCGAGCTCGTCCAGGTTCTCGATGGCGCCCAGGTTGAACGCGGAGAGGGTGCAGAGCGCGATTTCGCCGTTTTCGTCGTTAACGTCTTCCAGCGGTTTGGTCGGCAGCGCGATCTCCAGGCACAGGTTGGACTGGCGCACCGGTGCCACGACCGGATCGAACGGGCTGTGGGTGTTGCAGTGGTCCACGTTCTGGATGTAGATACGGCCCGTGGAGGCGCGCTCCTGCATCATCAGGGAGAACAGCTCAGACGCTTTAATGCGCTGCTTGCGAATGCTCTCGTCCTGCTCGTAGCGGGTGTAGAGACGCTCAAACTCGTCCTGGTCGGCAAAGAACGCGTCGTACAGGCCGGGCACGTCGGACGGGCTGAAGAGGGTGATGTCTTCGCCTTTCAGCAGACGCTGATACATCAGCTTGTTGATCTGCACGCCGTAGTCCATGTGACGCACGCGGTTCGCTTCGGTGCCGCGGTTGTTTTTCAGCACCAGCAGGCTTTCCACTTCCAGGTGCCACATCGGGTAGAAGAGGGTTGCCGCGCCGCCGCGAACGCCGCCCTGTGAACAGGATTTCACTGCGGTCTGGAAATGCTTATAGAACGGGATGCAACCGGTGTGGAACGCTTCGCCGCCGCGAATCGGGCTTCCGAGCGCACGGATGCGGCCCGCGTTGATGCCGATACCGGCGCGCTGGGAGACATATTTCACGATGGCGCTGGAGGTCGCGTTGATGGAATCCAGGCTGTCGCCGCACTCGATCAGCACGCAGGAGCTGAACTGACGGGTCGGGGTGCGAACGCCAGACATAATCGGCGTCGGCAGCGAAATTTTAAAGGTAGAAACCGCGTCGTAGAAGCGCTTCACATAATCCAGGCGGGTTTCGCGCGGATAGTTGGAGAACAGGCACGCGGCTACCAGGATATAGAGGAACTGCGCGCTTTCGTAGATCTCGCCGGTCACGCGGTTCTGTACCAGGTATTTCCCTTCGAGCTGCTTCACGGCGGCGTAGGAGAAATTCATGTCGCGCCAGTGGTCGATAAAGCCGTCCATCTGCGCGAACTCTTCTTCGCTGTAATCCTGCAGCAGGTGATGGTCATATTTGCCCAGCTCAACCATCTTCACGACGTGGTCGTAAAGCTTCGGTGGCTCGAACTGACCGTAGGCTTTTTTGCGCAGGTGGAAAATCGCCAGGCGCGCGGCCAGGTACTGGTAATCTGGCGCCTCGCGGGAGATCAGGTCCGCCGCCGCCTTGATGATAGTCTCATGAATATCGGAGGTTTTGATGCCGTCGTAGAACTGAATGTGCGAACGCAGCTCTACCTGCGAGATGGAGACGTTATGCAGACCTTCCGCAGCCCAGTCCAGAACACGATGAATTTTATCCAGGTTAATGCGTTCCTGGCTGCCATCTCGTTTTGTTACCAGCAGACTCTGATTCATGGGTAATACCTGTCCGTGAAATCCGTGAAAATAGAAATATCCCCCGCTTATCCACAAGTGACTAACTTGTGGATAAATACTATATGTAGGGGGTTTGAGATAAGTGAAACGCTATATGGTGAGTATTCTAGTCTGGATTCTTTTGAGAACAAGGCTTGATTTCGATGTTAATTTGCGTTTGCAAAATTCTGAAATTAAGTAAGTCCTCATCGCATAAGGGCTTGAGGCCTTGTCAAGGCGGCAGGAAAAAAAATGAAAATTTGATCGAACGCTGATTTCCTGGGCAGGAAAGAAATTGCGCAACAGAACGTTGCGCAATTTTTAATACCAAAAGCTTATATCAGGCAGGGTTTTTAGCCTGTGTATGCAACATGTAATTAACATCCACGCCTGGCGCGAGCTTAAACGTGTTGGTCAGCGGGTTATAGTGCAGACCGATAATGTGACGCTCCTGCAGCGGCGTTTCGTCGACCCAGCCCAGCAGTTCGGACGGACGGATAAACTTTTTGGCGTCGTGGGTGCCTTTGGGCACCATGCGCAGCACATACTCCGCGCCGACCACCGCCATGAGCCAGGCTTTGGCGTTGCGGTTGAGCGTGGAGAAAAAGACGTGGCCGCCGGGCTTCACGAGTTTTGCACAGGCCTGTACCACCGAGCGCGGGTCCGGCACGTGCTCCAGCATCTCCATGCAGGTCACCACGTCATAAGCGCCCGGATGCTGCGCCGCGTGCTCTTCTACCGTGCGCTGGACATATTCCAGCTCTACGCCGCTTTCAATGGCGTGCAGACGCGCCACCGCGAGCGGCTCGGCGCCCATATCGAGCCCCGTGACGTTCGCCCCTTCGCGGGCCATGCTTTCCGAGAGAATGCCGCCACCGCAACCGACATCCAGCACCTTTTTCCCGAACAGCCCGCCTGCACGTTCGGCGATATAGCCCAGACGCAGCGGGTTAATGCGGTGCAGCGGTTTAAACTCCCCTTCACTGTCCCACCAGCGCGAAGCGACAGCTTCAAATTTGGCGATTTCTTCTAAGTCTACGTTGTGCGCAACGGGTGGTTTTTCAGCATTCATTGACGCCTCTACTCCTTTCTTCGCAAGAGCGTCGAGTATAACAGGCGTCAGTGGGGAATAAAGCGGCCTGACGGGGCTATTCGGTTTACCGAACAGGCCGCGGCTGTGTTATAATTTGCGACCTTTGAATCCGGGACACAGTAGAGGGATAACGGTCAGATGAGCGACCTTGCCAGAGAAATTACACCGGTCAACATTGAGGAAGAGTTAAAGAACTCCTATCTGGATTATGCGATGTCGGTTATTGTCGGCCGCGCGCTTCCGGATGTCCGAGATGGCCTCAAACCGGTACACCGTCGCGTACTTTACGCCATGAACGTGTTGGGCAATGACTGGAATAAAGCCTACAAAAAATCCGCCCGTGTCGTTGGTGACGTAATCGGTAAATACCATCCCCACGGTGATTCCGCCGTTTACGATACCATCGTGCGTATGGCCCAGCCGTTCTCGCTGCGCTACACGCTGGTGGATGGTCAGGGCAACTTCGGTTCTATCGACGGCGACTCCGCCGCGGCGATGCGTTATACGGAAATCCGTCTGGCGAAGATCGCCCATGAACTGATGGCCGACCTCGATAAAGAAACCGTTGATTTTGTAGATAACTACGACGGCACGGAAAAAATCCCTGACGTCATGCCGACCAAAATCCCGAACCTGCTGGTGAACGGGGCTTCCGGCATCGCGGTCGGGATGGCCACTAACATTCCGCCGCATAACCTGACGGAAGTGATTAACGGCTGCCTCGCCTATATCGATGATGAAGACATCAGCATCGAAGGGCTGATGGAGCATATCCCTGGCCCGGATTTCCCGACCGCCGCTATCATCAACGGCCGTCGCGGCATTGAAGAGGCGTATCGCACCGGTCGCGGTAAAATCTATATTCGCGCGCGCGCGGAAGTAGAAGTCGATCCGAAAAACGGCCGCGAAACCATCATCGTGCACGAAATTCCGTATCAGGTGAACAAAGCGCGCCTGATCGAGAAAATCGCCGAGCTGGTGAAAGACAAACGCGTCGAAGGCATCAGCGCGCTGCGCGATGAGTCTGACAAAGACGGTATGCGTATCGTTATTGAGATCAAACGCGACGCCGTTGGCGAAGTGGTGCTCAATAACCTGTACTCCCAGACGCAGCTTCAGGTCTCGTTCGGCATCAACATGGTGGCATTGCACCATGGCCAGCCGAAGATCATGCCGCTGAAAGATATTCTGGCGGCGTTTGTTCGCCACCGCCGTGAAGTGGTGACCCGTCGTAC
The DNA here is from genome assembly GCF_001277235.1 of Cronobacter dublinensis subsp. dublinensis LMG 23823. Classification (NCBI taxonomy): domain Bacteria; kingdom Pseudomonadati; phylum Pseudomonadota; class Gammaproteobacteria; order Enterobacterales; family Enterobacteriaceae; genus Cronobacter; species Cronobacter dublinensis. The sequence goes on along the minus strand of NZ_CP012266.1, from coordinate 3,058,088 downwards.
CATTTTCGAACTGCGCAAAGCGCGCGATCGCGCGCATATTCTGGAAGCGCTGGCCATTGCGCTTGCGAACATCGACCCGATCATTGAACTGATTCGTCGCGCCCCGACGCCGGCGGAAGCAAAAGCGGGCCTGATCGCGCAGGCGTGGGATCTCGGCAACGTGAAAGCGATGCTGGAAGGCGCGGGCGATGACGCCGCGCGTCCGGAGTGGCTGGAGCCGGAATTCGGTATTCGCGACGGTAAATACTGGCTGACCGAGCAACAGGCCCAGGCGATCCTCGACCTGCGTCTGCAAAAGCTCACCGGCCTTGAGCATGAAAAACTGCTCGACGAATATAAAGAGCTGCTGACCCAGATTGCCGAGCTGCTGCACATTCTCGGCAGCGCCGATCGCCTGATGGAAGTGATCCGCGAGGAGCTGGAGCTTATTCGCGATCAGTTTGGCGACGAGCGCCGCACCGAAATCACCGCCAATACCGCTGATATCAACATTGAAGATCTGATCAACCAGGAAGATGTGGTGGTCACCCTGTCTCACCAGGGCTATGTGAAGTATCAGCCGCTGACGGATTACGAAGCGCAGCGCCGCGGCGGTAAAGGGAAATCTGCCGCGCGTATTAAAGAAGAAGACTTTATCGACCGCCTGCTGGTGGCTAACACCCACGATACGATCCTCTGCTTCTCCAGCCGTGGTCGTCTCTACTGGATGAAAGTCTATCAGCTGCCGGAGGCGAGCCGTGGCGCGCGCGGTCGTCCTATCGTTAACCTGCTGCCGCTGGAAGCGAACGAGCGTATCACCGCTATCCTGCCGGTGCGCGAGTACGAAGAGGGCGTTAACGTCTTCATGGCGACCGCCAGCGGGACCGTGAAGAAAACGGCGCTGACCGAGTTCAGCCGTCCGCGTACCGCCGGTATCATCGCGGTGAACCTGAACGAAGGCGATGAGCTGATTGGCGTTGACCTGACGGCCGGTAAAGACGAAGTCATGCTGTTCTCCGCGCAGGGCAAAGTGGTGCGCTTTAAAGAAGACGCCGTGCGTCCGATGGGCCGTACCGCCACCGGCGTGCGCGGTATTCGTCTCGGCGAGGGCGACAGCGTGGTGTCGCTTATCGTGCCGCGCGGCGAAGGCGCTATCCTGACCGCCACCCAGAACGGTTACGGCAAGCGTACCGCGGTGGAAGAGTACCCGACCAAGTCGCGCGCGACCAAAGGGGTTATCTCCATTAAAGTCACCGATCGCAATGGCCCGGTGGTCGGCGCGGTGCAGGTTGACGACGCGGATCAGATCATGATGATCACCGACGCCGGTACGCTTGTGCGTACGCGCGTGTCGGAAATCAGCGTGGTGGGCCGTAACACCCAGGGCGTTATCCTCATCCGTACTGCGGAAGATGAAAACGTGGTGGGTCTGCAGCGCGTAGCCGAGCCGGTGGATGACGAGGAACTCGACTCCATCGACGGCAGCGTAGCGGAAGGCGATGACGAAATCGCGCCGGAAACCGATGTCGATGACGACGCGGTGGACGACGCCGACGAATAATCGTCGCGCTTTCGCCGCGACCATTCGCTACACGCAAGGGCCGGTTTTACCGGCCCTTTCTTTTTTCGGCGCGCAACGCGCCAGGCTGCTCTGAATATCGCCGGATAACGTTGTTGCCGTTGCGGCACAAGGGTTTTGCGGCTACCTTAACGGCATTCCTTTTTCTTACCTCACGGCTAGCTGGTGCCCCTTTGAAATACTTCGTCTCTTTCCGCTCGACGCTTAAAGTGTCGCGTTATCTTTTCCGGGCGCTGGCGCTGCTGCTCTGGCTGCTTGTCGCCCTGTTTTCGGTGTTTTACATCGTTAACGCGCTGCACGTAAAAGAGTCGGAAATTCGTCAGGAATTCAACCTGAGCTACGATCAGGCGCAGCGCTATATTCAGCGCACCTCTGACGTCATGAAAGAGCTGAAGTATGTGGCGGAAAACCGTCTGGATAATATCGACGCGCTGCTGAAAAACGGGCGCGGGCAGAATGACCCGCTCAACTCGCCGTCGTTCGTGCCGCTGTTTACCGACTCTGACTGTAATACGCTCGGCACGAGCTGGCGCGGCTCGCTGCAGTCGCTCTCCTGGTTTTTGCGCTACTGGCACGACAACTTCTCCGCCGCCTACGATTTAAACCGCGTGTTTCTGATTGGCTCCGATAATCTCTGCATGGCGGATTTTGGCCTGCGGGAGATCCCGCTGGAGCGTGATAAAACGCTTGAGGCGCTGCATGAGCGCATCATGAAATACCGCAACGCGCCGCAGGACGAACGCGGCAACAGCCTGTTCTGGGTCGCGCAGGGGCAGCGCCCCGGCGTCGGCAACTTCTATTCCCTGACGCCAGTCTACCTCGCGAACCGCCTGCAGGGGCTGCTTGGCATCGAGCAGACCATCCGCATCGAAAACTTCTTCACGCCCGGCAGCATGCCGATGGGCGTGACCATCCTTGATGAAAACGACCGTCCGCTGTTTGCGCTGACCGGCCCGGAGACGCGGATTGAGCGCGACGGCGAATGGGAGCAGGAGCGTGCGTGGTTTGGCTATACGTCGGGCTTTAAACAACTCATCCTGAAAAAGAGCCTGCCGCCGTCGTCATTAAGCATCGTCTATTCCGTGCCGGTCGATCTGGTGCTGGAACGTATCCGGATGCTTATCCTTAACGCCGTGCTGCTGAACGTGCTGGTGGGGATTGTCCTGTTTACGCTGGCGCGCATGTATGAGCGCCGTATTTTCATTCCGGCGGAAAACGACGCCCAGCGTCTTGAAGAGCATGAGCAGTTCAACCGGAAAATCGTCGCGTCGGCGCCGGTCGGGATCTGTATTCTGCGCACCCAGGACGGCACCAATATTATTTCCAACGAGCTTGCGCATAATTATCTGAATATGCTGACGCACGAAGACCGTCAGCGGCTGACGCAGATCATCTGCGGCCAGCAGGTGAACTTCGTCGACGTGCTCACCAGCAACAATACCAACCTGCAAATCAGCTTCGTGCACTCGCGCTATCGCAATGAAAACGTGGCGATCTGCGTGCTGGTGGATGTTTCGGCGCGTGTGAAAATGGAAGAGTCGTTGCAGGAGATGGCCCAGGCGGCCGAGCAGGCGAGCCAGTCGAAATCAATGTTCCTCGCGACCGTCAGCCATGAGCTGCGCACGCCGCTATACGGCATTATCGGCAACCTCGATCTGCTCCAGACCCAGGAGCTGCCGAAAGGCGTCGACAGGCTCGTGACGGCGATGCATAACTCCTCAAGCCTGCTGCTGAAAATCATCAGCGACATCCTCGATTTCTCGAAAATCGAATCAGAGCAGCTGAAAATCGAACCGCGCGAGTTCTCGCCGCGCGAGGTAATGAGCCACATCACCGCCAACTACCAGCCGCTGGTCGTGCGCAAACAGCTCGGGCTTTACTGCTTTATCGAGCCTGACGTGCCGATGACGCTGCTGGGCGACCCGATGCGTCTGCAGCAGGTCATTTCCAACCTCCTTAGCAACGCCATTAAGTTTACCGATATCGGCTGCATCATTTTGCATGTCGGCACTCAGGGCGATTATCTCTGTTTCCGCGTGCGCGACACCGGCGTCGGCATTCCGGCAAAAGAAGTGGTGCGGCTGTTTGATCCGTTCTTCCAGGTCGGCACCGGCGTGCAGCGCAACTTCCAGGGCACCGGGCTTGGCCTCGCGATTTGCGAAAAACTGATCAACATGATGGACGGCGATATTTCGGTAGATACCGAGCCGGGCATGGGCAGCCAGTTTACTATCCGTATTCCGCAGTGGCAGGCGCAGCTGCCACCGAAGGCGAACGTGGACGGGCTTTCCAATAAACGCTTCTGGCTGGCGGTACGTAACGCCTCACTGTGCGAATACCTGCAAGGGATGCTGACGCGCAACAATATTCGCGTGCAGAATCACCACGGTGAAACGCCGGACAAAGACGATATTTTGATAACCGACGACGAAAACTGCGTCGCGTGGCAGGGCAGGGCGGCGATCCTCTTCTGCCGCCGCCATATCGGTATGCCGGTGGAGCGCAGCCCTGGCGTCTGGATGCATAGTGTCGCAGCACCCCATGAACTGCTGACGCTGCTTGGCCGTATTCACAGTATCAATGTAGAAGTGCCGGGCAGCGAACCGACGCTCCCGGCTGCGTCAACCAGCGCCGAACAGAACGAGGATATGATGATTCTGGTGGTGGATGACCATCCGATTAACCGTCGCCTGCTTGCCGATCAGCTCGGTACGCTGGGCTATCAGTGCCGCACCGCCAATGACGGCGTGGATGCGCTCAATGTGCTCAGCAAAAACCATATCGATATCGTGTTAAGCGACGTCAACATGCCGAACATGGACGGTTACCGCCTGACGCAGCGCATTCGCCAGCTGGGCCTGACGCTGCCGGTCGTAGGCGTGACCGCCAACGCGCTCGCCGAAGAGAAGCAGCGCTGTCTTGAGTCGGGGATGGACAGCTGTCTCTCCAAACCGGTGACGCTTGATGTGCTGAAACAGACCCTGGCGGTGTATGCCGACCGGGTGCGCAAAGCGCGCGTGTCATGAGGGCGCATCGTCACCCGTGGCGGTGCGCTTGCAGACGCAAGGGCAACATTGATAAGCAACACGAAACGGTGACTGGTAAGCGGCGGTAATCGGTTGTGGGAAAAACGGGTGGGGAAAAGCGAGATGTCCCTGCCGCGAGGGCAGGGACGAAGGCGTTACTCTTTATCCGCCGGCGTCAGGCTGACGGAGGAGAGGTAGTTCAGCAGCGCGATATCGTTATCTACGCCGAGCTTCATCATCGCCGATTTCTTCTGGCTACTGATGGTCTTGATGCTGCGGTTCAGTTTCTTGGCGATTTCGGTCACCAGGAAACCTTCTGCGAACAGGCGCAGCACTTCGCTCTCTTTCGGTGACAGGCGTTTATCGCCATAGCCGCCGGCGCTGATTTTCTCCAGCAGACGGGAGACGCTTTCCGGGGTAAATTTCTTGCCTTTTTGCAGCGCAGCCAGCGCTTTCGGCAGGTCGGTCGGCGCGCCTTGCTTGAGAACAATCCCTTCGATATCGAGATCCAACACGGCGCTCAGAATAGCCGGGTTGTTGTTCATGGTCAGCACGATAATAGATAAGGTCGGGAAATGACGCTTAATGTATTTAATAAGCGTAATGCCGTCGCCGTATTTATCGCCCGGCATGGAGAGGTCGGTGATAAGTACGTGCGCGTCTAACTTCGGCAGATTGTTAATTAATGCTGTGGAATCTTCGAACTCACCGACAACATTCACCCACTCGATTTGTTCAAGAGATTTGCGAATGCCGAACAGAACAATCGGATGGTCATCGGCAATAATTACGTTCATATTGTTCATGTATTAGGCTACCTTGCTACAGCAGGCTCTTGACGTAAACGTCAATGTCGCTGATATATTTTTCTATGGCTGTGGCATCCTTCTCGCGAATAAGATGCTCCAGTGTTTCACATAACTGTTTGCCGGGAACCAGATTCAGCATAGCGAACACGCCCTTCAGGCGGTGCGCCGTCTGCGCCAGCGCAGCGAAATCGCCGGCGGACGATTCAGTATACAATCTCTGAACATCATCCGGTACCGTATCGACGAACAGCGCATAATAGCCGCTGGCATGAAGCTGCGCATTTTCATCGCCGCCCATTGGAGATTCAGGAATATCTTCCTGCGCCAGTTGCTCTTCAATTAGTTGTAGCACTGCTTCCTGCATGGCGTGACTAATATTAAAGTTGACGCGCAGCTGTCCCGGTCCGATGCGTCGTACGCCGGCCTCATCATCGCTTAAAAGCAGGCCGTTGGCAGTAAGATTAGACGGATTATCCGTTAAAAATATATCAAACTCTTGACTCGATAATCTCTCATCCTGCGTGATGCAGGACGCGCCCCACTGTTCAAGCTGACGCACCACCACGTTACGCACCTCGTTAGACGTAATATCGATCATCGCGATAACGTCATCCAGCAGGCGCTCGTCGCTCTCTTCGGTTTCCATCGGCTCAACCGGCATCGTCACATGCAGCGAATAGCGCGTGCCAAGCTCTTTGCGGGCTTTGATATTCAGATGCCCGCCGAGGCGGCGCGCCAGCTGGTTGCACAGATAGAAGGTGAGGCCATTGGCCTTGCCGAACTGATCGGTTGAGGTGTCGTTAAGGAACGGGAAATGCAGATTGTCGATTTCGCTGTTACTGATGCCTTCGCCGGTATCAAGCACGCGGAACAGCAGACGCTCGCGCGCGCCTTCTTCGGCCATGATCTCCAGCGTAATTTTACCAATCTGCGTTGTCGTCACGGAATAGTGCAGCAGCATCAGCAGGACTTTGCGCAGCGCCTCGCGGTCGCCGTGGCGCTCTTCATTGGCGGCAAGCTGGTTGTTGATAAGCAGTTGCAGGCCTTTTCGCTTGATAACCGGCAGCACTTCCGGCACTACTTCGTCAATCAGTTCCTGAATGGTGAAATCGGTCGGCGTCGGGCGCCAGAAGTCGGCTTCCAGCTGATTCACCAGCTGAATTTCATCGACCAGACGGGCGATGCGTTCGGCCTGTTCGGCCAGCACCTGGCTTTCCGGCGCGTCAATCACCGCCGCCTGTCGGGCGAGCTGTTGCGTCGGGTCTTTCAGCGCCGCGCCGATATTCTGCATAAATACGGAGCGCCCCTGCTGGTTTTTCTCATACAGGCGCTGCGCCTGCTTGAGCTTTTTGTTCACCAGAATTTCGCGGTCCTGATCGCGAATAATGAAAATCTGGGTGCGCGGCACGACCTGGCTTCTGAAAAGCCGGATCTCGTAGAGCTCGTTATTGACCGTCGCCTGAATAATGCCCTGATGCTGGTCCGCCATCGAGGTGATGTTTTGCAGATTCAGGTGCGGCAGCAGGTGATCGGCGATTTTATTGCTCATGATCGTGCGGCTGGATTCCTGGTCATGCACCAGCAGGCCCAGCGGCAGGACGCTCAGGATCTCATCATTGAGCGCGCGCAGCATTTGCAGCTCGGCGCTATTGACGTTGCTGGTCGCGGTCTCCACCGGGCGGCTCGGCTGGTGACGGAACGTGGTATAGCCAAACAGCGCCAGCGCCAGCAGGCCGATATTCAGCAGCAGCGGCAGGAGTATGTTTTGCAGCGTCTCCATCAGCAGCGTCCCGAACGGCACTTCCCAGATAAGCCGCAGCTGGGTGCTGGTCAGCGCCGAGGAGATCTCAATGCGCGTGCTGTTGAAATTAATATTAACGCTGTCCGGGTCTTCTTTTTCCTGACCCGTGAGCGCGCTCTGACTGCTGTCGGGCTCCAGGCGGAAGCTCTCCAGCGGCATTCCCGGCGGGATAAGATCGTTAATCGGAATATCGAACGCCACGACCGTCGCGAGATGGCCCGGCTGGTTAAAGGTGGTGCGCAGCGTGAAATAGTGGCCGTTCTGCCAGGGGAGCTTGCGCAGCGGCGAGAAACTTTCGCGCTCGTCCAGGGCGTTCGCCTGCTGGAGCATTTCGGCGCGGCGCGAATCGGCAATCGCGTTAATCGAATTTTCTTTAAAGCCGGAGGAGAGATCTTTGAGCGGCAGCGTCGAGATAAGGATCATGCTGTTATCCTGGCCGTTCAGATAATACATCGACCAGGGCGCGCTCTCGGCCCCCCACAGCGTATCGAGATAGCTTGAGATCCGCTGCGTCATATCGAGCGTGGAGCTGTCGTGCGAGCCGAAAATCAGCGCTTCGGTTTTGCGGTGCGGTTTTTCAAGGTAATAGACATCCTGACGCAGGCGCGTCTCCTGTAGCCCTTCGCCGCTCTGACCGGCAGCGCTCGCGCCGATGTTGTCATAAATCTGCCAGGTGGCGTAACGGTAGGTGTCTACGCGTTTATGCAGCGCGTGGGTGATGTCGACTATCTGATAGCTTTTGTCTTTCAACCAGGCGTTAACGGCGCTCTGGACCATCACGCCCATCGTCACCAGAAGCACCACAATCAGTAATAAGAAGAAACGGGTAATACTGCCCGGCATAAGGGAAAATTTATTGGGGATCATTGCGTCTGGCTGACTCATTATTGTGCGTAATCCACCGGCCTGCGCCGTGTAAAGAAAAAAGAACCGTGCTGCGCCGGCGGCAGCTATCCATTTTTTAGCCTTCTCGTCCTGCGGCGTCGCGGCGAACGAAAGCGCAACGCCCGTAGCACAGGGCTTGTCGGGACGACACCTGTCTTCTTTTAACAGTATCGCAAACAATGAAGTATAAAGCGAAACGTATGATTTACCAGATGGTGAGAACGCTCTGAAACTGCGGCGCAGCGGGTGTGAAAGGGGGCCCGCGCCCGGAAAACCCGGCGGGGATTATCGCCTTTTTTATTCGCAGACGAACAAAATAACGGCAATATGATTATTTAATAGTCGTTAACTTTACTTTAATTTACCCGGAAATAGTTGAACCTGAAATTTCAGGCAAAAAAATGCCGGATGCGAGCATCCGGCGGTAATTAGGGGTAAAACGAACATTCAGATATGAATGACGGTAATAAATAAAGTTAATGATGATAGCGGGAGTAATTCTAGTGGACTCTTCTCATTGGGTTTTGGCATTCAGTGCGGTAACAAATCCTAATGGTTATCGTGTTGATTTTTAATGACTATATCTGGTTTCTTGATAATTTGTGCGAATATATTTAGCGATTAGTGCGGAAAAAAGTTCCGTCATATTAATACATTGTTACATTTTGTAGGCATTATGAAACACCTAAAAAGTTTTCGTATCATATTCCTGTTGGATTATTCGGCTCCGGTTTCGGACAATGGATTCGCCCACTAGTTCAGAGAATTAGTGAGCAGTGGCAATAATAAGTATATAAAGGCATATAACAGAGGGTTAATATAATGAAAGTTAAAGTTCTCTCCCTGCTGGTACCGGCGCTGCTGGTTGCAGGCAGCGTAAACGCGGCAGAAATCTATAATAAAGACGGCAATAAATTAGATCTGTTCGGTAAAGTTGACGCTGAGCACTACTTCTCTGACGACAACAGCAATGATGGCGATCAGACCTACATGCGTATCGGCTTCAAAGGCGAAACCCAGGTAAACGATCAGATCACCGGTTACGGCCAGTGGGAATACCAGATCCAGGGCAACACCTCTGAAAGCGACAACCAGTCCTGGACCCGTGTGGCGTTCGCAGGTCTGAAATTCGGCGACGCAGGTTCTTTCGACTACGGTCGTAACTACGGCGTTATCTATGATGTGACCTCCTGGACCGACGTTCTGCCGGAATTCGGCGGCGACACCTACGGTGCGGACAACTTCCTGCAGTCTCGTGGTAACGGCATCGCGACTTACCGCAACACCGACTTCTTCGGTCTGGTTGACGGCCTGAACTTCGCTCTGCAGTACCAGGGTAAAAACGGCAGCGTATCTGGCGAGAACGACGCTACCGGCGGTCGCAGCCTGCTGAAACAGAACGGCGACGGCTACGGCATGTCTCTGACCTACGATCTGGGCGAAGGCTTCAGCGTCGGCGGTGCGATGGCTTCTTCTAAACGTACTGCTGACCAGAACAGCGCAGGCGTTTACGGCGAAGGCGACCACGCAGAAGTTTACTCCGGCGGCCTGAAATACGATGCGAACAACATCTACCTGGCGGCGCAGTACTCTCAGACCTACAACGCGACCCGTTTCGGTACCTCTAATGGTAGCGATCCGAGCGACATCTACGGTTTCGCTGACAAAGCGCAAAACTTCGAAGTGGTTGCACAGTACCAGTTCGACTTCGGCCTGCGTCCGTCCGTGGCGTACCTGCAGTCTCGCGGTAAAGACATTGCCAGCAAAGGGACCGGCGTTTCTTACGGCGACCAGGACATCCTGAAATACGTTGACGTTGGCGCGACTTACTACTTCAACAAAAACATGTCCACCTTCGTTGATTACAAAATCAACCTGCTGGATGACAACAAGTTCACCCGCGCGGCTGGCATCGGTACCGATGACATCGTAGCGGTAGGCCTGGTTTACCAGTTCTAATCCCCCCCGGGATGTGCGAAAGGAGCCTGCGGGCTCCTTTTTTTATGTCTGGTGAAAATAAGGTAACCTTGGGCCGCCGCTACAGAGGAGAAACGCGTGAAATTATTCGGTAACCGTGCCGTGCTGCTGGCCGCCGCTTTGACCGTCGCCGGATGTGACAACGCCCCGACATCCGCCCCGCAGGCGCTGGTGCTGGAGGGCAAAACGATGGGAACGACGTGGCGCGTCAGCCTGGCGGGCGTGGACGTCGCGCGCGCGCAAACGCTGCGTGACAAAATCCAGGCGCGGCTCGACGCCGACGACCGCCTGCTGTCCACATGGAAAAACGACTCGGCGCTGATGCGCTTTAATCACGCGCGCACCACCGCGCCCTGGCCGGTAAACGAGGCGATGGCGGATATCGTGACGGAATCGCTGCGCGTCGGCGCGAAAACCGACAACGCGATGGATATCACCGTCGGGCCGCTCGTCAATCTCTGGGGGTTCGGGCCCGATAAACAGCCGGTGAAAACCCCGGACCGGGCGCAGATCGACGCGGCCCGCGCGCGCACCGGGCTGTCGCACCTTAAGGTCATTAACGGGGCCGGGCAGCAGTGGCTGCAAAAAGATCTGCCCGATCTCTTTGTTGACCTCTCGACCGTGGGCGAAGGTTACGGCGCTGACGATCTGGCGCGCCTGATGGAAGAAGAGGGCATCAGCCGTTATCTGGTGTCGGTCGGCGGCGCGCTCGCCAGCCGCGGCATGAACCCTGGCGGCCACCCGTGGCGCGTGGCGATCCAGAAGCCGACTGACCAGGAAAACGCCGTGCAGGCGGTGGTCGATATCAACGGCCACGGCATCAGCACCTCCGGCAGCTACCGCAATTATTACGAACTCGACGGCAAACGCCTGTCGCACGTCATCGACCCGGCGACCGGGCGGCCGATTACGCATAAGCTGGTGTCGGTGACGGTGATTTCGCCGACTGCGCTGGAGGCGGACGCCTGGGACACTGGCCTGATGGTGCTCGGCCCGGAAAAAGCGCGGGCCGTGGCGCTGCGCGAGAAGCTTGCGGTCTACTTCATCACCCGCGAGGGCGACGGCTTCGCGACCTGGATGTCGCCGCAGTTCAAAACCTTCCTTGAGCAGCGCGAAAATTAAAAAGCAAGAACGTGAGTGTCCAAAGGCGGCTCCCAGGGCAAAGTCACGCTAACCTGTAAGAAGGAGAGCGCCATGAACGTAGCTGATTTTACCAGTGAACACGCCCGCTGGCAGGCGGTGGAAAACCGCGATGCGCGTGCCGATAACGCTTTTGTTTTCGCCGTGGTGACGACCGGCATCTTTTGCCGTCCGTCGTGCCGCGCGCGCCGTCCGCTGCGCGCCAATGTCCGCTTCTACCCGGATGCGGCAGCGGCCTGCACCGCGGGGTTTCGCCCCTGCAAACGCTGTCAGCCCGCAGGCCTCACGCCGCAGGCGCAGAAAGCGCAGCGCATCGCGGCCGCCTGCCGTCTGATGGCGCAGAGCGAGACGCCGCTGACGCTCGCCGTACTTGCCGACAGTGCCGCCATGAGCCCGTATCACTTTCACCGCGAGTTTAAAGCTGTCACAGGTATGACGCCGAAAGCCTGGCAAAACGCCCTGCGCGCGCAAAAGCTCCAGGCGGCGCTGCGTGAGGGGATGAGCGTCACCGATTCACTCTGGGAGGCGGGATTTTCATCCGGCAGCGCGCTCTACCGCGAGGCCGACCGCGCGCTCGGTATGCACCCGCAGCAGTACCGCCGCGGCGGGGAACAGATAGCGATCCGCTACGCCATCGCGCCCTGCGAGGCCGGGCGCTGCCTGGTGGCGGCAAGCGAACGCGGGCTCTGCGCCGTCCTGCTGGCGGATGATGACGCGGCGCTTGAAGCCGAGCTGGCCGCGATTTTCCCGCACGCGCAGCGTCTCGCGCCCGACGCGACTTTCGCGGGCCAGGTTGCGCAGGTGGTGGCATGGATAGACGCGCCGCAGGGCGAGCTGGCGCTGCCGCTCGATTTACGCGGCACCGCGTTTCAGCTGCGGGTCTGGCAGGCGTTGCAGACCGTGCCGCCCGGCAGCACCATCAGCTATCAGGCGCTGGCGGCCCGCACCGGTAACCCGCAGGCGGTGCGCGCGGTCGCCAGCGCCTGCGCGGCCAATAAGCTTGCGATAGTGGTGCCGTGTCACCGGGTGGTGCGGCGCGACGGCGCGCTCTCCGGCTACCGCTGGGGCGCTGCCCGCAAGGCGCGGCTGCTGGCCCGTGAACGTGAACAGGAGACCTGATGCTCGATCTCTTTGCCGATACCGATCCCTGGGAGGAGCCGCTCGCCGACGGCGCGGTCGTACTGCGCCGCTTCGCGCTCGCCAGCGCGCCCGCGTTAATGGCGGGTATTGAAACGGTGGCTTCCCGCTCGCCGTTTCGCCATATGGTGACGCCCGGCGGCTATACCATGTCTGTTGCCATGACCAACTGCGGCGACGTGGGCTGGAGCACCAACCTTAAGGGGTATTTGTACGCGCCGGTCGATCCTCAAACCGGCGCGCCCTGGCCCGCCATGCCTGATGCCTTTCGCGCGCTGTGCGACGGCGCCGCGCGGGCGGCGGGCTACCCTGATTTCATTCCCGATGCCTGTCTTATCAACCGCTACGCGCCGGGCGCGAAGCTATCGCTGCATCAGGATAAAGACGAGCCCGATCTGCGCGCGCCGATTGTCTCGGTGTCGCTTGGTCTGCCCGCCGTGTTTCAGTTCGGCGGCCTGAAACGCAACGATCCGCTCAAGCGTCTGCTGCTGGAGCATGGCGACGTCGTCGTCTGGGGCGGGCCGTCGCGGCTGTTCTATCATGGCATCCAGCCGCTGAAGCCCGGCCAGCACCCGGCCACCGGGGAATATCGCTATAACCTGACCTTCCGCCAGGCGCGCAAATAAAAATAAGAATTATTCTTGCTGTGAACGCGGAGCCGTTTAAACTGCTCGCTGTTTTTCACCGTCTGAGTCGTGCTTATTTATGGAACTTCTGCGCCTTGTCTGGCGCCAGTATCGCTGGCCATTTTCTCTGGTGCTCCTGCTGAGCCTCGCCAGCGCGGCGCTCGGCATCGGGCTTATCGCCTTTATTAATCAACGCCTGATTGCAACTGCCGATATCACGGTATCGGTACTGCCGGAGTTTCTCGGCCTGCTGGTGCTGCTGATGGCTATCACGCTCGGCTCCCAGCTGGCGCTCACCACGCTTGGCCACCACTTTGTGTTCCGGCTGCGGGGTGAATTTATTAAACGCATCATGGATACGCCGGTCGGGCAGATAGACAAGCTCGGCAGCGCCACGCTGCTGGCGGGGCTTTCCAGCGACGTGCGTAATATCACCGTCGCGTTCGTGCGCCTGCCGGAGCTGGTGCAGGGCGTGATTTTAACGCTCGGCAGCGCCGCGTACCTCGGCTGGCTGTCGGGGAAAATGCTCCTGGTGACCGCGCTGTGGATTGCCGTAACGCTCTGGACGGGCTACCTGCTGGTGCAGCGCGTCTATAAACATCTCGCCACGCTTCGCGAGGTGGAAGACAGCCTGTATGACGATTTCCAGACCGTGCTGGAAGGGCGCAAGGAGCTGGCGCTCAACCGCGAGCGCGCAGAATACATTTTCGACAAAATCTACCAGCCAGACGCCGAACGTTACCGCCAGCACATCATCCGCGCCGACACTTTCCACCTGAGCGCGGTTAACTGGTCGAATATCATGATGCTCGGCGTGATTGGCCTGGTGTTCTGGATGGCCAACGGCCTCGGCTGGGCCGATACCACGGTCGCGGCGACCTATTCGCTGGCGCTGTTGTTCCTGCGCACGCCGCTGCTCTCGGCGATGGGCGCGCTGCCGACGCTGCTCTCAGCCCAGGTGGCGTTTAATAAGCTCAAACAGTTCCAGCTCGCGCCTTACACCCCGGCGTTCAGCCGCCCTGCGCGCCACCCAGGCTGGCAGACGCTGGAGCTGCGTGACGTCACGTTCACCTACCACGACGGCAGCTTCAGCGTCGGGCCGATTAATCTGACTATTCAGCGCGGCGAACTGCTGTTCCTGATTGGCGGCAACGGCAGCGGCAAATCGACGCTCGCGATGCTGCTGACCGGCCTGTATACGCCGGCTTCGGGCCAAATTCTGATAGACGGCAAGCCGCTCGGCGCAGACGAGATGGACGCGTACCGTCAGCACTTCTCGGCGGTGTTTACCGACGTCTGGCTGTTCGACAAACTGCTCGGCCCCGGCGGCGAGGAGGCCGATCCGGCGCTTGTCGAGACCTGGCTGCACCGCCTGAAAATGGACCATAAGCTGACGCTTGAGAACGGCAAAATCCTTAACCTCAAGCTCTCAAAAGGGCAGAAAAAACGCGTGGCGCTGCTGCTGGCGCTGGCGGAAGGGCGCGACATCATTCTGCTCGACGAATGGGCCGCCGACCAGGACCCGCATTTTCGCCGCGAGTTTTATCAGGTGCTGCTGCCGCTGATGAAGGAGATGGGCAAAACCGTGTTCGCCATCAGCCATGACGATCACTACTTCATCCACGCCGATCGTCTGCTGGAGATGCGCCAGGGCGTGCTCTCGGAGCTCACGGGCGACGCGCGCGAGCTCGCGAGCCGCGACGTGCTGGCGCGCACCGGCAGCTGATCGGCGCGCATAAAAAAAGCGGAAGTTCTCTTCCGCTTTTTTACTTCGTTACCTTACAACCACCGCGCTGACGGTGGTTTTTTTATGTCAAAGCTTGCCGCTCAGCCGCTGATGGAAATCGTGGCTGCGCATATCCAATCCTTCGATTTCCACCTTCGCGTTGTAGCGTTGGTAATGCGTTTCGATGGCATCCAGGGCTGCGACGGTCGAGGCGTCCCAGATTTGCGCGTGGGTTAAATCGATGATCACCCGCGCCGGGTCTTCGGCATAGCGGAAATGTTCGTAGAGGTCGTTGCTGCTGGCGAAAAACAGCGGGCCGCGCACGCGGTAGCGCACCGCCGCGCCGTTATCGATAACCTCGCGCTCGGCGCGCACCACGTGGGCGACGCGGCGGGCGAACAGCATCATCGCGAACAGTACGCCGCCCGCAACGCCAATGGCGAGGTTGCCGGTCCAGACGGTGGCGATAACCGTCACCGCCATCACCAGTGTCTCCGACACCGGCATCCGCTTGAGCGTCGCCGGCGCGATGCTGTGCCAGTTCAGGGTTTTCGCCGCGACCACCATCATAATGCCCGCCAGCACCACCATCGGAATTTGCGCCATCACGGCGCTCAGCCCCGTGACCATCAGCAACAGCACCAGCGCGGCGGCGAGGGTAGAAAAGCGCGACCGGGCGCGGCCCAGCTCCACGTTCACGACCGTCTGGCCGATCATCGCGCAGCCGCCAATGCCGCCATAAAACCCGCTCAGAATATTGGCAACGCCAAGCCCCCAGCATTCGCGGCGCTTGCTTGATGGGGTATCCGTGATGTCATCGACCAGACGCGCGGTCAGCAGCGACTCCATCAGCCCGACAAACGCGATACTCAGCGCGCATGGCCAGACGATGTGCAGTGTCTCCAGATTGAGCGGCACCAGCAGCGAGTTAAAGCCCGGCAGGCCTGGGGTCATGGGGCCTTCATCGCCGACGGTCGGCGGCATCAGCCCACACGCCCAGGCGATGACCGTGACCGCGACAATGGCCACCAGCGGCGACGGCACGCTTTTGGTGACGCGCGGCAGCAGCAGCACGATGGCGAGCGTGGCGGCGAAAAGCAACCAGACCATCGGGCTTTGTCCCCAAACGTGCGGCACCTGCGCCATAAATATCAGGATGCCGAGCGCGTTAACGAAGCCGGTCATTACTGAGCGCGGGATATAGCGCATCATGCGTGCGAGGCCAAACAGCCCGAACAGGATTTGGATTATCCCGCCCAGCACCAGCGCGGGCAGAATGTAGCCGACGCCGTGCTGATGCACCATCGGGCCGATGACCAGCGCCACCGAGCCTGCGGCGGCGGTGACCATAGCCGGGCGCCCGCCGAGAATCGACATGCTGAAGCACAGCACAATCGACGCCACCAGGCTCACTTTCGGGTCGACGCCCGCAATCACCGAGAAGGAGATAACCTCCGGGATCAGCGCCAGCGCGGTCAGGATGCCCGCCAGCGATTCGCGCATCAGCAGGCGCGGCGTGCGCAGCACATGCGCGACAGAGAGCTCAGGAATGGCCTGGGCTGTGTTTTGAGTATCTGACATAGGTATTTGCAGGTGTTTTATTATCAGCGCCGCCCTTTTTGGACGGCAGGGACGGGCGATGGTACAGAGCAAGGCCGCAAAACGCCAGCCTTGCGGGTTATTTCAGGCCAAGCTTGCGCGCGAGCCGGTGCAGGTTGCCGGGGTCCATTTCCAGAAGCCTGGCGCAGGCCGCCCAGTTATCACCGGCGACCTGCAACGCGCGCTGGATGTAGTCACGCTGAAACTGGCGCGTGGCGTGCTGGAGGTTTTCTATCTGCGGCGCGGCAGGCTGCGGGGCCGCGACAGGCGCGGGGGCAGCGTCGCCGGGGGCGAAGTGGTGCGCCAGCAGCCGCAGTTCCGGGCCACGGCTCTCCGCCTGTGCCACGATAATCGCCCGGTAGAGCGCATGTTCCAGCTCGCGAATGTTGCCTGGCCAGCGCTGCGCCAGCAGCCAGGCGCTCGCCTGCGGGCTCAGCGCGACCCGTTTGAGGCCAAATTTCACGCGGCATTTTTCGCAGAAAAAGCCCGCCAGCAGCAGGATGTCCTCGCCGCGCTCGCGAAGCGGCGGCACATGCAGCGGAAAGACGCTCAGGCGGTGATAGAGATCGGCCCGAAAGCCACCCTGTGCGACGGCTTCACGCAAATCGCGGTTGGTGGCGGCGATGATGCGCACATCCACCCGCAGTGGTTTATCTTCGCCGACGCGCTGCACGTCGCCATATTGCAGCGCGCGCAGCAGCTTCGCCTGGAGCGTCAGCGGCAGTTCGCCCACTTCATCGAGAAACAGCGTGCCGTTGTCGGCGAGCTCAAACTTGCCGCGCCGGTCGTGGATGGCGCCCGTGAACGCGCCTTTCACATGGCCGAACAGCTCGCTCTCCGCCACGCTTTCCGGCAGGGCGGCGCAGTTAACGTAGACCAGCGGGCTTGCGGCGCGGGCGGACTGCATGTGTAGCTCGCGCGCCACCAGCTCTTTACCGACGCCGGTTTCGCCAAGTACCAGCACGTTAAGATCCGACGGCGCCACCAGCGTTATCTCTTTTTTCAGCTGCTGCATCGGCGCGGATTCGCCAATCATTTCCAGACGCTCGTCCGGCTGCACGTTCTCCAGCGCCCGGCTGAACGGCGCGGCGGTTTTCTCCAGTTGCTCCATCAATAGCGCGTTATGCAGCGCGCTGCCCGCAAGGCTTGCCACGCCGCGCAGTTCGTCGTCGCTGTAGGCGTCAAACTGCGTGGCGCGCATGCCGTCGAGCGTCAGCGCGCCGATAAGCGTCTGCCCGGAGAACAGCGGCATCCCCACGCAGGCGTGCACGTGCAGCTCCTGGCGCTCCGGGATCAGCCCGTCGTAAGGGTCCGGCAGGTCGCTGTCGGCGGGAAAGCGCACCACATCGCCGGCGCGGGCGATGGCTTCAAGACGCGGATGCGCGGCGAGGCTAAAGCGGCGGCCCATGACGTCCGGCGCGAGGCCCGCTGTCGCCAGCGGGCGAAACTGGCGGTCTTCATAGCGCAGCAGGGCGGTGGCGTCGCAGCGCAGCAGGTGATGGATACTCGCAATCATGCGGTTAAAACGATCGCGCCCCGGCAGACCGTTTTGCATATCAACGGCGAGTGCGGCGAGCGCGTGAGCGGAAAGCGTCATGGTGTCAATTCCACAATGGAGTGTCAAAATCACAATAGCCCGCAATTGTATTTTTGACAATCATGAAAATAAAAAACATTTAAAATCAATAGAATAAAAATTGGCACGGACACTGCAATACGTCATGCATATCGCTTTATTGCAGAGGAACCGTTAATGAACATTCAGGTAAAAAACACGATTTTTTGGGTGGGCCAGCGCGACTGGGAAGTGCGCGATTTTCACGGCACCGAATACAAAACCTTAAAAGGCAGTAGCTACAACAGCTACCTCATCCGCGAAGAGAAAAACGTGCTGATCGACACCGTCGACCACAAATTCAGCCGCGATTTCGTCAATAACCTGAGAAGCGAAATCGATCTCGCCGATATCGACTACATCATTATCAACCACGCCGAAGAAGATCACGCGGGCGCGCTCTCTGAGCTGATGAACTGCATCCCCGATACGCCGATTTACTGCACCGCGAACGGCATCGACTCCATCAACGGCCATCACCATCACCCGGAATGGAATTTCCACGTGGTGAAAACCGGCGACACGCTGGATATCGGCAACGGCAAAAAGCTGATATTCGTCGAGACCCCGATGCTGCACTGGCCGGACAGCATGATGACCTACATGACCGGCGACGCGGTGCTGTTCAGTAATGACGCCTTCGGCCAGCACTACTGCGACGAACATCTTTTCAACGACGAAGTGGACCAGGCCGAGCTGTTCGAGCAGTGCCAGCGCTACTACGCCAATATCCTGACGCCGTTCAGCCGTCTGGTGACGCCGAAAATCACCGAGATCCTCGGCTTTAACCTGCCGGTGGAGATGATTGCGACCTCTCATGGCGTGGTCTGGCGCGACAACCCGACGCAGATTGTCGAGCTGTACCTCAAATGGGCGGCGGATTATCAGGAAGATCGCATCACGATTTTCTACGACACCATGTCCAACAACACCCGCCTGATGGCCGATGCTATCGCCCAGGGCATCGCGGAAGTGGACCCGCGCGTGGCGGTGAAAATCTTTAACGTCGCCCGCAGCGATAAAAACGAAATCCTCACCAATGTGTTTCGCTCCAAAGGCGTGCTGGTCGGCACCTCAACCATGAACAATGTGATGATGCCGAAAATCGCAGGTCTGATGGAAGAGATGACGGGGCTGCGTTTTCGCAACAAGCGCGCCAGCGCGTTTGGCTCACACGGCTGGAGCGGCGGCGCGGTAGACCGTCTCTCCACTCGCTTACAGGACGCCGGGTTTGAGATGTCGCTAAGCCTGAAAGCCAAATGGCGACCGGACCTCGACGCGCTGGAAGCGTGCCGCGAGCATGGCCGCGACATCGCGCGCGCCTGGGCGCTCTCACCGCTGCCTGTCGCGACCGTGACCGCGCCCGCCGACGACAGCGGCGTGGCGTTTCAGGAACCCGACGAACCCGTAGGCCAATGCATGATCTGCACCGTCTGCCAGTGGGTATACGACCCGGCGCAAGGCGAGCCGAATCAGGATGTCGCGCCGGGCACGCCGTGGGATGCCGTGCCGGAAAGCTTCCTCTGCCCGGAATGCGGCATCGGCAAATCGGTTTTTGACGTGTACGAGGGCTGAATCATGACCCAGGATCTGATCGTTATCGGCTCGGGCTTTGCCGCCCGCCAACTGGTGCGCCACCTGCGCCAGCAGGACAGCACGCGCGCAGTCCGGGTTATCGCGGCGGACAGCGGCGATGATTACAACAAGCCCGATCTCAGCCATGTTTTCACCAACGGGCAGGGCGCGGACGATCTCACCCGTCAGCCCGCGGGGGAGTGGGCGGAGCAAAATAACATTCTGCTGCATCCGTTCACCCAGGCCACGGCGATCGACAGCGCCGCGCGCACCGTGGTGACAACTGCCGGAACCTTCCCCTGGCGACAGCTGGTGCTCGCCACCGGCGCGCAGGCGATACTACCGCAGGTCGAGGGCAGGGAACTGATGTTCACGCTCAACAGCCAGCAGGAATACCGGCGCTGCGAGGCGGCCTTGCGCGACGCGAAACGCGTGCTGCTGCTGGGCGGTGGGCTTATCGGCACTGAGCTTGCGATGGATCTCAACCGCGCCGGGAAACAGGTGACGCTGGTGGATACCCGTACGAGTCTGCTCTCGTCAGTACTGGTGCCGGAAATCAGCGCGCGCCTGCAAACGGTGCTGGCGCAAAACGGCGTAGCGCTGCGACTCGGCACGGGGCTTGCCTCGCTCGCGCGCCATCACGACACGCTGGCGGCGACCTTAACCGACGGGCACCTGCTGTGCGTGGATGCGGTGGTCTGCGCCATCGGGCTGCGCCCGGAACTGACGCTCGCGCAAAGCGCGGGTCTCGTCACCCGGCAGGGGATTGTGGTGGATGACCGCCTCGCCACCAGCCACCCGGATATCTACGCGCTCGGCGACTGTGCGGAGATCCGCGGACGACTGCTGCCGTTCTTACAGCCTGCGCAGCTTTGCGCCATGACGCTTGCCAGAAACCTCAGCGGCACGGCGCAAAACCTGACGCTGCCTGCGATGCTGGTGAAAGTGAAAACGCCGCTGATGCCGCTGCACCTGGCGGGCGACACCGCTAACCGCGAGCTGGACTGGGAGATACGCGTCACGCCCGGCGGCCTGGTCGCGCGTGGGCTGGACGGACAGGGCTCGCTGCGCGCGTTTGTGGTGAGCGAGGATCGTATGAAGCAGGCGTTTGGGCTGCTTAAAGAACTCAACGCGAGCGGCTGAGCGGTTATTCGACGCGCTGGTAAGGAAAGCGGTCTTTGATGGCTTTGCGAAAATAACGCCCCTTCGACAGGGCGCGGCCCAGCGCGAGATACACCTGCTCCGGCACGTTCTGATAGTGATAGACCGCGCCGTTATGAAAGGCGATTTCCAGCACCCGGCTGTCCCAGTCATACCCGACCGACGCCAGGCTGCGGGAGATGACGGTTTCGCGTTGCATGTCGCCCTCGCGCCTGATGAAAAACTGACAATAAGTATAGCGTTGAAACGCGCCGCCCCGGCGCAACACCGATTTGAGGAGAATTACGATGCGTATCCCACAACATAAAGTAGTTCGCCACGCTCATAGCCGTTCGACAGAGAAAACCAGCCGTAAAGGCTGGTTTTGAGTGCGGGCAACGTTAGAGTGAGAATTCGCGTCGTCACGCCCGCTCACGCCAGAAACGTCGGCGGCGTTACGCCGGGGATCGTGCGGGTGATTAGCGTTCCATCACGCCGGGGCTGATTTTCGCTTCATTGCGATACGAACAGCAGACGATGCCAAAGACGATCAGTACCATGGTGATGATGTGATAGCTTCTGAGTTCATTGCCTAAAAACACAATGCCCATGATGCCGCCGGAGAGGGGAATAAGATGGGTGTAGATTTCACTGCGGGTCGTGCCAATCAGCGACACCCCTTTATTCCAGAACACATACGACAGCCAGGACGGAAAAATAATCAGGTAGAGAATACCGGCAATAACTGCAGGCGAAAGGGTGTAAATCACGCCCCGATAATCCTGTGCCAGAGTGGCATGCAGAAGAAACATCGGCACCAGAATTATCGTACCGACGAGCGAACTGAAAGCGACAAACGAGGTGTTTTTCACGGTCTTGTCTTTCAGGCGTAAAAACGCGCAGTAAAACGCCCAGCTCAGCGCGGAGATAATGGTTAACACATCGCCTAAGCCAAAGGTCTTGATATTGCCGCTGCCGCCTGCGCTGGAGAACGCGAGATATAACACCCCGCCCGTACTGGCGATCACGCCGATAATATTGCGCGCCGAAATGCGCTCGCGAAAAATAAAATGGTTGATAAGCAGCACAAGACACGGCGTGCTGGAGATATAAATCGCGGCATTCAGGGAGGTCGTGTACTGAAGCCCGATATATAAGCTCAACGGGAAGCTGACCTGGCCCAGAAAGGACAGCAGCGTATTGATGCCGAGATTTTTCCTGAGCGCGGCGAAATCAACTGAAAACCGACGCCAGTAAAGCGCGAGCATTAACGCGGTGGTCGCGCCCCAGCGAATAAGGCTTAAACCGTAAGGGTCCACATACTGGACCAGAATATGCCCCACCACATAATTTCCGCCCCAGAAAATGGCGGCGAGAGCGAGCAGTAAATAGGCCACGGATTACCTCTCGTTCAGCATAAACAAAGACCCGGAGAGGTTCTCCGGGCCGGTATCGTCATCACAGCGCGAGCAATTTTTGCATCAGCTGATCGTAATAGCGCTCGGCGGTTCGCAGGCGTAATAAGCTGCCCAGATAAAACTCTTTGCGGGTCGCCGGGTCGCGATTGGCTATCACATCAATCACGTTATAAAGCCAGTCGTCACCGTGTTTAATATCGATAGTCATGTGCTCGGTATAGTATTTCACATCACGATCGATAAGCCCGAGGCGCAGGCAGCCATTCACCAGTCTGGCATACTGGGGAGGGTCTAACACCTCCGTCATCGCCATCACGCCAAGCAGTTTGTAGTAGTGCTTGCGGTTAACGCAGCCCAGCATAAACGCGTTATGACCGGCCAGCGCTTCCGTGCCGTACATATCGATATAGTGATTGCCGGGCAGGGTAATATCCTGGCGCGCCAGAACATCCTTATAGAGATTGACGTGCGTGAAGACGTTATCGCCGTGGCCTATCTCATCCCACAGGTTTTCGCTGATGGTGCCGCGCGTTTCCGGCTGCGAGCCGATAAGGGTATAAGCCACCAGGTCAAAGAAAATTAAGTTCAGGGCGCTGTCGCTTTTAAAAAAATAATAAAGCTGTTGGGTAGAGGCATCTTTTTCAAGAAACTCGAAAAGAGGATGATGTGATGCATTATGCGCGTGCCAGACCGTTTTTAAATAATCGCCGAAATGTTGTGAGGTATTGACGTCATCCGGGATTTCCAGCCCGGCGAATTCATTCTCCATCCACTGCTGTTCGATAGCGTTTTTAATTTCCAGCACGACGTGGTCGTATTGTTTCGCTGCGGGCGCTGATAAAGGATGAGACAGTACGCTCTGGTAGATAATAAATAAAGCATGCTGCGCTATTTTCTGATCGACCGCCGAGTGCTCGTGCCAGGCGCGCTGAACAATCTTATGAAGCATGCTCATTGAAGGTAAATCAGCGCTGTCGCCGTTTATATAGGCAAGCAGGCTTTGGGTGAAACCATAAATATCATCCGTAAAAGCGGGTTCGATTCTCTGCAGGTTAAACATGGCAATTTCCTTGTTTTTGACGCGGTTATTTTGTGGTTATTGCTGTCTCTGAATTTGTGATTTGGGTCACATAAAAAAGGATATATTTTATCAAAAAAAGCTTAACGGTTTTGTAGTGACGATAAGGCATGGCTGAAAGCAAAATATATTGGAGTGGGTGAAGAGTGATACCCTGATGAAATTATTATTGGCTGAAAAAGGCCCGTTGATGATAATGGGGCGTTGAAATACTCAGGCGCGGCCTCCCATAAGGCAGGATATAAACATGTTGATGTACACGACGATTGGAACCCACGATCCAGACCGTATGATCGCGTTTTATGACGCGATTTTTAAGGTGTTAGGCGTGTCTCGTCTCCCTTCCTGGACCGAAGGCTGGGCAACCTGGGGAGAGCCCATTGAAACCGGCTTCAGTTTTTGCATTTGTGAGCCGTATAACCAGCAGAAGGCAACGGCGGGTAACGGCACGATGTTTTCATTCCGGGCGGCAAGTGCCGCGCAGGTCCGAGAATTCCATGCCGCCGGCCTCAGGCATGGCGGAAGTGATGAAGGACGCCCCGGCATACGAGAAGCCTACGGGCCAGATTTCTATGTCGCTTATCTCAGAGACCCGGACGGACATAAGCTCGCCTGCGTATGTTATCCCTTTCATCCTGAAACGTAACGATGAATGAAGAGAGCCTGCGTAATTCAGGCTGGCGGGGCGGCTTTAATGGCATCCACGAACAGCCGCAGCGCGACCGGCATATGACGATGGTGCGAAAAATAGAGCGCAAGCCCCTGTGAGGCGATAGTCCAGGCTTCCAGCAGCCGTACCAGTCGTTGTGCGGCAAGCGCCTGCTGTACGTAGCGCTCCGGCACATAGGCCACGCCTAATCCGGCGGCGGCGGCCTCGGCCATTAGCGCACTGCTGTCGAGCGTCAGGCAGCCCGGTACATCCAGCGCCAGTCGCTGCCCCTGCTGCTCATATTCCCAGTGATACCGTTTACCGCTCGGTAGCCGCTGGCGTAAGCAGATGTGCTGCATCAGATCCTGCGGATGCTGAACTTCTGGTCTTGATGCCAGGTAACCGGGCGATGCTACCGTTACGAAGCGCAACGGGCCACTCAGGGGGATCGCCACCATATCTTTTGGCACGTCTTCAAAGAGCCGTATGCCCGCATCAAACCCTTCATCAACAATATCCACTAACTGACCCTGGGCGACGAAATCCAGTTCAATGGCCGGATAGCGCTGTATGAAAGCCGGCACTATTTTTTCCAGCAGAAGGCTGATGGCGGCATCGCTCGCGCTAATACGCAGTGTGCCGTAGGGCTGATGATCGCTTGTGGTCACCTCATTGAGCAGCTCATCCATTTGCATCAGCAGCGGCGCCAGGCGTTGCATTAGCCTTTCACCGGTTTCGGTCAGCGCCACGCTTCGCGTCGTTCGATGAAAAAGCCGCACGCCAAGCGTGTTCTCCAGCCCTTTGATGGTATGGCTGAGTGTTGAGCGTTTAAGACCGAGGACATCTGCCGCACGCCGAAAACTGCGCTGCTCGGCCACGGTTTTCACCGCCAGTAATTCACTCCAGGACGGGCGTTTCATTGTTTAATTTTCCCCACCATCCCATGCCGGTTTGGGGAGATTATGCCATCAATCAGGCGGTTTAAGATGAACACTCGTTCACTAAACGGAGATGAAAGCGATGAAAACCTGGCTCATTACCGGCGCATCGAGCGGTCTCGGCCGCCTGATGTGTGAAAGTCTGCTGGCCCGTGGCGACCGGGTAGTGGCAAGCGTCCGGCGTGAGGGCGCGCTGGAGGATATGCGCGCGCACTATGGCGAGCAGTTGCAGGTCATCATGCTGGATATCAGCAAAACCGACACAATCAAACCCATTATTGAGGCGGCATTCGCCAACGCCGGAAGGATTGATGTTGTGGTGAGCAATGCGGGGTACGGACTGTTGGGCGCGGCGGAAGAGCTCAGCGACAGTCAAATTAAACGCCAGATTGCCACCAATCTTATCGGTTCCATTCAGCTGATCCGCGCGGCAATTCCGTTGCTGCGCCAACAGAGCGGCGGCCGTATTGTGCAGCTCTCCTCCGAAGGCGGGCAGATAGCTTATCCCGATTTCAGTGTGTATCACGCGACCAAGTGGGGCATTGAGGGGTTCGTCGAAGCCGTTCGTCAGGAAGTGGCGGCATTCGGCATCGACTTTCTGTTAGTCGAGCCAGGGCCGACCGCAACAACATTTGCAGCAGGGCTGGATATCGCCGATGCATTACCCGTCTATAACGACACTGACGCAGGGAACCTGCGCAACGCGCTTACTCGTGGCGAATTCGCGATTAAAGGCGACGCGCGAAAATGCGTGGCGGCGATAATCGCGGCGGCAGATGCTGCGAACCCGCCGCTGCGCTTACCACTTGGCAGCACGGCGTACCAGAATATTGAAACGGCGCTCAGTCAGCGACTGGACGCGCTGCGGGCAATGAAAAATGTGGCATATAGCGCAGACAGGCAGTAATAGCCCATCACCTTCATCATCGGCATAAAACCAGCCGTTAAGGCTGGTTTCCCGGTTGTGGAGCTGCACGAAGAGGATAATCTCTGGCCCTGACGATAACGCAGCGATGCACAAAATTAACAACAGTGAGACTGTGAGAGAAAAGCGGACGCTATACCTGCATGATAAGAGGTGATAATTAGAACATTCAAACAGCTCACACCTTTTATTTTTTCTAAAGAAAAAGAGAACCCTGCCGATGCATATTATTTATGGGATTTCACCACCTGCTTCTCATAAAGCAAGCGATTTAATGTAAGCGTAACATGGATTTTACAATGATGAATTATTCTATTAAGACTAATATTAAAGCTGCTGTACTATCTGCAGTTTTATTATTGGCTGGTTGTAGTGCAATATTCCCTAAGCCCGCTCTGTATGTTCCCCCACACAACACACCAGATGTCGCGAAGATTCGCCTGATGGGCGCGCCTATGAGCTATGCGCTATATCAAAAAGATAGCGCCGGTAAAGAAACCGGAGGCTGGGTTCAGGAGCATAGCGCTTACGTCAATATCTTCCTTGGAAATACCCAGGATCTGGGCTTTCCCAAACTCAAGCATAAAGATTACAGCGACACTTTTTTCGAAACGACGCTACTCCCGGATCGTGAGACAACTATCCATCATTCTTTATACGATGGTTGCACCGTTGCTCTGACTATTACTCCGAAAAAAATGCGTTATATGAGATTCATTACAGTTACGGAGATAAAACAGGTTACTGTGTCATTTATGCCAGGGAAATAAAATACGACCCTGATATGGGTATTTATTACGAGGATAATGTGAAGTGAAGGTGAAATATTCCCTTTTGCTGGCATTCACTACGATCGCGCTGAATGGTTGTATTGCCAATGTAGACAGGACACGAGCCACCGATTTATATAATCATTCAGAGAAGGATATCCGCACCAGTATCATAGTGGGTCAATCCACCAAAAAGGATGTACTGCTGCTACTTGGGGCTCCTGCCACGCCAAAAGAGTTCAAAACCGCTCGCAACTGGATTTATGCCTCAAGCGTTGTCGATCGCCGTCTCTATTTTTTTATACCCATAATCAGGGACAAAGATCAGCTTCTGTTACTGGAGTTCAATAACGAAGGTGTAGTGAGTAAAATGTATTATACCGAGAAGTAATTCATCGGCAGGCGTAATACCTGCCGTATTTTTCTTCACGGCACATAAAGATTTTGCTTACATAGCTATATAGTCGTTAACCGCAAGCAGCCAGGCCCGCACAGGTTCATTAAATAAAACCGCTGTCGGACTGTCGTAATCGCCCGGTGATAGCGATCAGCGCCTGCACCTCTTCTGGCGTCAGCCTGTCCAGAAAATGTTGCCGCACGCTTTTAGCATGCACGGGCCGCGCCACGGCGAGATGCTCGCGCCCGGCGTCTGTAATGCTGACTGAAATGCCAGCCGGGCTGTTGCGATGGCGCTGAACCAGCTCTCGCGTCGCCATACGGGAAAGCTGGTGTGAAAGCCGGGATTTATCCCATTCAAGATATTCCAGCAGCTCACGCTGAGTCAGCATCCCGGCGGGGCTTTTACTGAGCGTCATCAGGACGGTGAAATCCGGCCCGGACAGCCCGGTGGCCGTAGTGATATCCCGGACGACACGCCCGGTGACAATTTCTGCAAGCCGGCGATATCCGCGCCATGCCTGCCACTCTTCTTCTGAAATCCCGGTATGACTCATCGCGTTCTCATTTTTTGGGTTGATGTATCAACTTTACGGTCATAGAGTATTCTTTTTAATGGCTGAGGGATACAGGCGTGTCGGACAAACTTAACGTCGCCATCGTTGGCGCAGGCCCGGCAGGCCTCACTGCCGCCGTCATATTGCAGCGCAGCGGCGCTGAGGTAACGGTATTTGAGGATGAATCGGCTGCTTTCGCGCGCAGCCAGGGGGGCTCGCTGGATTTGCATCCTGACAGCGGACAGGAAGCGCTGCGCAGAGCGGGTCTTCTTGAGCAATTTATGAATATAGCCAGGCATGAAGACCAGGAAAGCCGGCAGGTGAACTACCGTACCGGTGACAGTGAGCCCGGCGAGCTTGAGCCGCCAGGCGACATCAGTAAGCCTGAAATTGACCGCGGCGAGCTGAAAAAATTGCTCCTGAACGCGCTCTCACCGAGGACAGTCCAGTGGGCGCACAAACTCCATTATGTTGACTATGGCCTTCAACGAAAGCACGGGCTGATGTTCAGCAATGGCAAACGTTATGAAGCGGATATCGTCATCGGCGCGGACGGGGCCTGGTCGCGGGTCAGGCCTTATCTGACGCCCCAGCGTCCATTCTATACGGGCATTACCTTTTTCGAAGGCTGGGTAGCGCAACCCGGCGCGCGTATTGACCGCATTACCGGAAAAGGCACCGTTTTCAGCTTTGGTGGCGCTCAGGCTCTGGTTACGCAGCGCAATGGCGGGGGACGGGTGTGCGTTTATGCCGCCATCAAACAAGAAACCGGTGTTATTGACGAGGGGATAGCGTCCTGCGGCATCAACGTTTTTGTGCGTGAACACTACCGCGACTGGTCTCCTGACCTGCAGGCCGTGGTGAATGCCGCCGGGGATTATCTCAGGCGGCCGATTTACAGCCTGCCGGCGGATTTTGGCTGGGCTCCACGCCCGGGTATCACGCTCATCGGGGATGCCGCTCACCTGATGCCGCCTGTTGGCGTAGGGGTTAATCTGGCAATGCTGGATGCGTCAGACGTTGCGCTGGCCCTGTGCGACGCATCGCACCCGCTGAACGCTTTACGCTATGCGGAAACAATCATTATGGCACGCGCGCGCGACATCATGCCCGCCGCGATAACCGGCTTTCAGGACTGGTTCTGCGAGAAAATTTAGGCTGACGATAAAGGGATGTCGGGCATAGCGGGCAGCAAACAAAATATCCCGGGCGGTGGCGATGCCCTATCGCGTTATGTTGCCAGGGGGAGCGCGCTTAATTTCTGCTGCATGAAATCAATCAGCGCGCGTGTTTTCGCGGGTAAGAAACGTCTGTCTGAATACAGCGCGAACAACTGCAACGGGGCGGCCGATTGTTCAAATTCAATCTCAATTAACCGTCCATCGTTAATATAGGGCTGGCAGGCGTGTTTTGACAAAATGGCAAAACCGACGCCCGCTATCGCCGCTCGCCCGGCCATCTCTCCGCTGTTGGCCCGATAATGACCTTTTACCTTGATGGTCTCGAATCCGCCTTTTTTATTCACAAACTGCCAGGGCGCGCCTTTCAGCGCACTGACGGTTGTAATACAGGGCAAGGTTTCAAATTGCCGGATATGTTCAGGGGTGCCATAACGCTGAATGAGGGAAGGGGCGGCGACGATGGTGCAAGGAATGGTCATCAGGTGTCGGGCGATATAATCACTGTCGTCCATCTGCCCACGGGTAATAATGACGGCTAAATCCAGGTCATCCCGCAGGGATTCTAAACCTGACAGATTGGTGATACAGCTAATTTCCAGTTCCGGGTACTGGCAGGCGAAATCGGCAATAACAGAGCCCAGCAACGCAGGGCCGATTTCATTGGGAATGCAGATGCGTAGTGGGCCTTTGAGCTGCATTTGCCGCAACGTTAATTCTGTCTCCGTTTGCTCAAGCGCGTCCAGTAATGGCTTCGCTCGTAAGTAGAGCAGGTGCCCCGCCTGGGTAAGCTTCATATGCCGTGTGCTGCGCTCAATAAGCTGAAGACTGAGCTTCTCTTCCAGCTGTGAAATAGCGCGGCTGACATTGGAGGTGGGCATTTCGAGCACTTTTGCCGCCCCCACAAAACTTTCTTTTTCCACCACGGCGACGAAGACTTTCAGGGTATTAAAATCAAGAGCCGGACGCATCGACTATCCCATATATGATAATAATGAGCGCCATCTTTACCATACAATGAACATTGTTGATACCGGTTAAAGGCGAACAGCTTGCTTGCCATGTCGCGTTGCTGTCAAAGGGGGTTACTGGGTTTGAAGGGGAATGGAAGGGAGGAGTGACTCTCACCATCGCCATATTGCAGGCATAAAAAAACCAACCGCAACGGGTTGGTTTTCTTGGGATTTTTTGGTCGGCACGAGAGGATTTGAACCTCCGACCCCTGACACCCCATGACAACGACTTAAACTCCTTCAAAGCCGCGTCGCACAAGGCTTTATGCGTCATTCCTATGTATATGCAAATAGTGCATTTTTTGCAAAGTCCTCACTAAATACATCAATCACTTAGCCCCTTATTTTACCTTCTATTACGATGCTGTTTTTATCTCGCCATGTGGTACGTAAACCCAATCAATATGGTTCTCTGTGTAGATCTTCGTTGACTTCGCATCGCTGTGCGCCATGCGGCCTTGAGGGTCAATTCCTTGCTTATTGAAAAGGAAAGCAGAAAGCGCCCTGATCTCGTGAAAAGTTGGTCGCTGATCCTCGGGTAGATTCGACCCTACGCCTACTTCATCGCGCATTGCTGAAAACGAACGGCTAAGATAATCGGGCGCAACTTGTGTCGGATGTCTTACCTCTTTGCTTGTGGGGTTGCTTCGCTTCAATGGAAGACGATGCACTACATAAGGGCTGGCCACATTATCCCGGCTGCGCTCGATGATATCCCGCAGCACTGTCCCGATCGGTATAGCCACGTGGGAGGCTTCTTTATGCTGCACCTTCTGGCGGTGAATGTAGAGCGTGCCGAAGATTTCCCCTTCTGGCTCTGGAAACCATACACATCCACACACGCCTTCGCTTGGCTGTTTAATGGAATAACGAATGCGCGAGACTTCAAGCCTTGCATGCGTGGTTTGCATTGCCAGATCCATGGCTGTTTGCAGCCATAACGGAGCGGCGCGGTGTATTTTGTTGAAGTCGTCCAAGGTGAGACGGTGGCGAGTTTTCGAATCGACCCGACGCATTTTTTTGCGTTCGGCAGGGTTATCCATCATAAGCGACTCATCGACCGCATAGCTGAAGAGCTTTTTAAGAAAGCTTACTTTCCTGTTCTGCACGTTCGCTGATGCTTCGCTGTGGTATTTTTTGATATAGCCGTTAACATGCTCCAGATCGATATCGCAGGCGTAAATATCAGCGAAAAACTCTTTCACTCGCTCAATATCATTCAGCCAAACAGCCTTCGCATCTGTGCCTGGGTTTTCATCGCGAATAGCTCTATCTAGTAGCGCTTGGACGTGTTCCGCAAACGGTCTGGCTTCGCCATTAATGCCTCCAGACTCTCGAACAAGGCTTTCAATAGATGGCATTGATTCGGGCCGCATGCGGAGGTTATATTCGCGTGCAATAGCGATCGCCACAGCCCGATCGGTACCAATATTTTTTCTCTTCCCGGTAATGAGTTGAAACCGGTACTGCCCGGTTTCTTTGTCGAAATAGAGGTAGTCAGGAAAATGTCTGTTTTCCCTTTTTCGTGGTCTGCCGGCCATCTTAATCCTCTTGAATTAGCCTGCGAACGTTTTCACTGATCATCGAGTCAACGCCCCATTGTTCGCCAGCGCATACCCAGACCATACCGTCTACGATGCGCCCGCGCAGCAGGCCGTTTTCTACCCAGCGTTTAATCGTTCTGTTATCTGGAACCGAACCTGGAATAAACTCACGCTTCCCCCAGGCACTCGCTTTCATTAACTTGGCCATACGCTCTCTCCACACTTATACCGGCTGCACCCGGTTTATTGCCTTTTAAAAGCGCAAGTGGAGCACCCGCCGCGGGCACCTTCCACACACACCTCACATTTTGCTGCGGGAGTCCATACGTTGGTTTTCTGACTCACCGCCGCGCTGTTTCTTTCAATATCCAATAGGCGTTGTCGTTCAAGCTTCTTGTTTCGTTCTTTCATCGCCTGCACAGTAATGGTCAGCAGATCCACATCCGTGACGCTGCCATGCAGAATTTCTGCGATACGCTCGACGATTGCGCGGTAATCTGTTTTTTTGTCATGATGCACCGCATTCGCTCAATGAATTTGCCAATGCGACCAGAGCATCATGCAGTTCAGTTGCGCCAGCTGTACGCAGCTCTGCTTGTTCATAACTAATATCCAGTCTTTCCATTACGCAGTCAGTATCCAGATAGTCAGAGCAGGTATCGATCGCATTCCTGATGCCTTGCGACAACTCGCTGGTAGTTTTTTGTAGTAGACAGGAGTTCTCCGCCGTCAAGGCTTCGCACAGCTTCGTCTTTTCGTTTAACACTACAACTAAGAGATCGAGCTGCCCGGCCATACGCTGAACAAGAGAGGCGGCTTCATGCATACCGTTCTGCGTGCCCAAAAGCACCACCAGCTGGTGGCCTGATTTCGCGAGCTCCTTCGTTTTTTCGTAATTCAATGCGTGTTCCTCCACTTAGCTTTGCGCTGCACCGCGCTGAATTTTGGTTGAGCGAATCCCTCACCAGATGGCGATAAAAAAAGAATTACGCTTCACTAAATGCCCCTTATGCGGGGCATTTAAGGCAGCGAATTAAGCTGAGAATTGGCCAATAAACGTTTCTACCTGGCTGTCTTTGAATTTTTCAATCAGCAGGTCGCGAAACTCTGCAGCCATTTCTTCCTGTTGGGCTTCGAGCTGGACGATGCGCAGAACAAGAACCGGACGGTCGCCACCGATAATGCTCAGACGTAACTTAAAGCGACGCTCAGCCAGACCTTCAAACGGCACGCAGGTAAATTCAAAGGCTACCGGCATGATGTCCTGCGTTCTGGCTTCTACGCTTTCCATCAGGGAGCGCTTGCCGCTGAAGTCACCATCTTCAAAGTCAGCTTTCTGAATCGACTCGATGGAGATTTTGCGAATTGCCGCAGCCGACTTCTTCGCATCAATCGGCTGGCCGTCGGCGTCAAAGCCGATCAGGCATTCAGACCAGTCTTCCAGCAATTCGGCCAGCTCTTTCTGTGTATGGCGGTCGCCGTTGATGCAAAGCAGTGCGGAAAAGGGCGCGGTCTTCTTCAGCGCCAGCAGCGCGGTATTATCAGCGTGGCCGGGTTTATCCAGGGTTCCGAGGTTAAATACCGCAACAGCACGCATATCTTCGGCATTAATAAAGCAACGGGTACCCTCTGCAGCGTAGCCAGTAGAGTAGCGGGCAAAGTCTTCAATGCTGGCGGTCAACATTTTGCCGCGAAATCGAAAGCGCTCCAGGCAAAGGGATTCCAGACTGTCGATTCGTGCGCCCTGCGGAACAACGGCTGCGGGGCAGTCCACGCTTTCAAGCTTTTCTTCCATAAAACGGGAGAGGGTCAGATCGCCAATTTTATCGATCGCAGTTGCGTCTAAAGAGTGGGACATGGTTATTCCTTAACTGGTTGAATGGTAGGATTTACTGCTTGGCACGCAGCTTCGCATCAGGATCACCAGCCAGAGTAAAAAGCTGGCCCTGATCTTCCTGCAGAATGGAAAGCTTGCCGCCGCGGTTTACGTACATCGGCGTCTCGGTGGTGTCTTCCTCCGAGGATTTGCCGCGTGGAGTGGGGCGCATATATGACAGCTTGTGCTTAATCATCACGCGCTTCTCTTCGACGGAATTGCTCATGCGGTCGAGCTCAAAGGTCACGGTAACTTTTCCTTTGGTGCCGTTGTTCAGCACGCCAAATGCAACTTCGCTGAGTGCCAGGGCGATTTTGTTTTCGAACACCCCTCCGTCCAGTTCGCCCAGAAACTCAGGCACTTTGGTCAAACGTTCATTACTCATCGGTTTACCCTCAGAAAGGCGGCTGCAACCGCCGGTCGTAGTTTCTCCACACAACACAGAAGAGCACCTACGGTTAGGAGTTCCGCCCGGGTGGATTGGGTCATGAGCCGGTCACCCAGTGATGCTCTTGTGTGCTGTGTAAATTGGTTGTTCACACTCCACGTACAGAAAATAATTCTAAATTGCGAATTACGCAAGTGTTAATTGCATATTGCGCAATTTTTGAGGGTGAAAAAAAGGCCGCTTGTGCGACCTGTTATTGTGTTTCGAGGATTAGCCGTGCCTTTTAAACGCCTGCGATTGGCTTATCAACACCTTTCCATAAATATAGAAACGATGCTCGTTACTCTTGTCTATGCTCCATTCTCGATATTTAGGATTGTCTGAAATAACAAGAAGTTGGTCTGGTATCATTTGGAGGCGTTTAGCGTAGATTTTTCCATCAAAACCAAAGGTGTAGATGCCGTCACCATCAAACTCATTAATCGAGACATCGACGAAAACTAAGTCACCAGGCTCAATGGTGGGCGACATACTATCGCCACGGACGTTTATCACTTTAACGTTTCCAGCGGATCTACCACCAAACATCGCTAAAGCTTTTTCGTGGCTGTATTCAATCGCCTGAATAACATCGATCACATCACTTCCTTGTATATAACCCACCCCAGCACTTGCGCTGGCATCAAGAACTTCGACTCTAAACACATCGGTACCCTCTCCGACTGCGGAATCTGGTTTACTGTTTTTATATACAGTAGTCTCATTGTCGGTCGAGGTAAAGAGGTCAGCGACAGTTACGCCTAAAGCTTGCGCTAATCGATTAAGTGTCTGTTCTGTAAATTGCTTTTGTTTACCTGTTTCAAGACGAGAAATATTCGCCGCATCCACTTCAACGGCGTCAGCTAATTCAGCAATTTTCATATTCTTCGCCAGGCGAAGCTGTCTAACTCGATTTCCTATGTTCATGCGCATATTACATGTCCATTTTGCGTTTCATGCAAAGTAACTTGCGCAAGATTACAACATGCAATAACATGCGTAATACGCAAATATAGGAGGCGTTATGCAATCCCCATTGAGAAAATTGCGCAATTCGCACGGTTATACGTTATCTCATGTTGCTGGCGGTGTTCAGGTTGACCCTGCCACGCTAAGTCGCATCGAACGTTGTGAGCAAGTTCCTTCCGTTGAGTTGGCTGAAAAGCTTGTGAAGTTCTACGACGGGGAGATAGACGAATTGCAGATTCTTTACCCCAGCCGTTATCAGACAACCGAACAAGAAACAGCCAAACCCGGCAACGCCAATTTAGCGGCAAATTAATCAACCGTTAACTACCAAAAGGAAAACAAGATGGTAGACAACATCAAAGCAGCAATCAGCGCGATGTGTAAGGCGCATCCCGCCGGCCGCCTCGGGATGGCTGCTGATCTCGGCATGAGCATCGACACCTTTCATAACCACATGTACCAGAAATGCGGCAGCCGTTTCTTTACGCTGGCCGAACTTGAGCGCATGGAGGACCTGTCCGGCATATCGATGCTGGCGGAATATGCCGCGGCGCGCGTCGGCAAACTGCTGGTGGACGTTCCGAAGCCGGAAAGCATGGACAACGTGGACCTGTTCGCGATCGACATGAAAACCAGCGCGGCGAAAGGCCAGCTGGCGCAGGCGCAGATTGAAGCGGCTGAGGATGGGGTAATTGACCGTCATGAACGCAAAAAGCTCTCTGAGCTGTTTCGCAAGACTATTCGCCACCAGTTCCACGGATTCATGGGCTTTATGGCGCTGTATGGGGTTTCAGACCAGGCAGTAGAAGTATTTATGAGCACCAGAAAAGGTGACGCCCCGAGTGTGCAGCTCGAGGCGTCGGGCGCGTCTTTTCAATAGTGGAGAAACTACGCATGAACAGTTTAACAACACGTTACCGCAGGTCGCAACTTATTGCGCTGCCGGTACCGGGCGGAGCCGGTCCGGTGCAGTACCGGTATGCAGTGAGAGTATCAGGCCACTGTGTGCCCGTCAGCTACCAGCTCGTTCAGCAGATGGTAGGGGAGTTTAACCGCCAGGCGGAGGCTTTCGCGTGCAGGAACTCAACAGACGATACCGCGACTGGCGGGGAACTGAAGTCCACGTCACCGGTTACGACCCCGAAAAACGACAGGTTATCTTCCGGCGCGCGGGTTACCCGCACGACTGCATGCAGCCTGTTGAGCGGTTCCGCGAGAAGTTCAAAAGGGTGGATGCATGAGCGTTAAGTTATCAGCCTACGTCTGGGATGGCTGCGCGAGTGCCGGAATCAAAGGCACGAAGCTGCTGATCCTGGCGCGCCTGGCTGATTTTTCCAGCGATGAAGGTATCAGCTGGCCCAGCGTCGACACCATCGCGCGCCAGATTGGCGCCGGTCGCAGCACCGTTATTACCGCAGTTGGTGAGCTTGAGCGTGACGGATGGCTGACCCGTAAAGAACGCCGTCAGGGCCAGCGCAGCGGTACCAACATCTACACGCTGAACGTGCCGCGCCTGCGCCAGGCGGCTGCCGGTGCTTATTCTCAGGGTCCAGTTTCTGAACATTCAGAATCTGGACGTTCAGAATCCGAAGGTTCAGAAGCTGGACGTCCAGAATCTGAACGTCCGGAAAACCGCAAAAATCGGGCTTCTCAGGGTCCAGAATCTGGACACGATCCGTCAGTAAATTCAAAACAAGAACCATCAGATAAACAACCTTCTTGTCAGGTTGCCCGGCAACCCGACGCTGAGCAGCTGATCACCGATAAAGCGATTGCTGTGCTGAAGTACCTGAATCTGGTCACCGGCGCGCGTTACCAGAACTCGAAATCCTCACTGGAGAACATCCGGGCCCGGCTGCGCGAAGGTCATTCGGTGGACGACCTGCAGCTCGTTGTCGACTACAAGCACGAGCACTGGCACGACACGGAAATGTACGACTACATGCGCCCGCAGACGCTGTTCGTCCCGGGCAAGCTTGAAGGCTACCTGCTGAGCGCTACCCGCTGGAAAGAGCGCGGACGCCCGCCCCGCCAGCAGTGGAAGCAGCGCAGTGTGCAGCGCGACGACAGCGCATTTAAAGCCAGCTATGCCGGTGTTGATTACAGCCAGGTTCCGGAGGGGTTCAGATCATGAAAAACGAGAAGCTGAAACACGAAGTTTTTGAAGAGCTGGCCTGCCAGCTGGAAAGACAGCATCTGTGGCGCCGCGCCGCACATGCCTACCTGGCTGCGTTCGATGCCTCGAAGAGTAACCGGGACCGCGAACGGCTGGCGAAGAAGCGTACCCAGTGCCTGAAGATGAGCAACCGCGTTGGTTACGTAGAAGGCCGTTGCTATCTGGCCGGTAACTATGTGGGGGAACTGTGATGCACACGTTGTATGTTTATAACCAGGCGCTGGCGGCGCTGCGCAGCAAACCGGCTCACGAACTTAAGGAAGTCGGCGATCAGTGGCGTACGCCGGACAATATTTTTTGGGGCATCAACGCCATGTTCGGCCCGCTCGTACTGGACCTGTTCTCTGATGGCGAGAACGCCAAATGTGATGCTTATTACACCGCCGAAGATAACGCGCTGACGCAGGACTGGTCCGCGCGTCTGGCCGAGCTCAACGGCGCCGCGTTCGGCAACCCTCCGTACAGCCGCGCATCCAGGCACGACGGTCAGTACATCACCGGCATGCGTTACATCATGCAGCACGCCAGCGAGATGCGGGAAAAAGGCGGGCGGTACGTCTTTTTGATTAAGGCGGCCACCAGCGAGGTCTGGTGGCCGGAAGACGCGGATCACATCGCCTTTATCCGTGGCTGTATTGGTTTCGATCTTCCGTCCTGGTTCGTCCCTAAAGACGAAAAGCTGATCCCGTCCGGCGCGTTTTTTGCGGGTGCCATTGCGGTATTCGATAGGACCTGGCGCGGCCCGGCAATGAGCTACATCAGCCGTAACGAGCTGGAAGCGCACGGCGACGCGTTTATTGCACAGATACGCCGTCAGGCTGAACGCCTGCTGATGAGTAACCGCCCGGAACCCGATGAGGATGAAACAGATCTGCATTCAGAAACTGAGCCGCAACTGCAGGCTGCTGAAACAGAGTTGCCACTGACCGCAGCCGACATCCTGGAGCGAAGCGGCGTTGAGGTATGGGCCTGCGCATGCGCGGCGTTCGGCAGCAAAGAGACGTATGCCTTTCATGAATCCCGCTTTGCTCACAGCTGGGCCGCCGATTCTGTGGAAAGCCCGATGCTGGTGACGGTGACCGCAGATGTCATTTCGCGCGCGCAGTCGCTGATTAAAGAGCATCACAACGGCGTGAAGCTGCGTGCTTTTATGGCCCTCCATGATTTTGTCTTTCAGGACGATGCGGAGCGGAAAGACATGCACGAACGGCTTGCGACGGTCGCTCGCGAAGCTGAAGAGCAGCATGGCCTGGCGATGGATGAGGTTCTGCTGGTTGTCGGCGCAATTGACACCACGCACTGGCGGAACATTCGGCAGCTTAGAGCCTCCGTTCGCGAAATGGCTGGCGCGCGGGAGAAAGCGGCATGAATTCTGCCTCTGCTTTAACTGTCCGCCAGCAGGAGGTGCTGGATATGCTCGCGGATTTCCAGAGACGAAACGGTTACCCGCCGACACAGAAAGAAGTGGCCCAGCTGATGGGGGCCGCTTCACCCAACGCTGCGACCGACATGCCGCGTACGCTGGAGAAGAAAGGCGCCATATCGTTATCAAAAGGCGTCGCCCGCGGCATCACCATCAACGGCATTGCCAAACAAGATGAAGCAGTTTCTCTGCTGCGTGCGATGGTAGAAGGTGAAGCCAAATCGCGCGATCGCGCGGTGGCTTTCCTGAAAGCGCGGGGTGCCATTGCATGAAGCTGACCCTGCCTTTTCCTCCCAGCGTTAACAGCTACTGGCGCGCCCCGTCTAAGGGGCGGCTAAAAGGCCGTCATCTCGTCAGCGCCGACGGGCGCAAATATCAGAGCAATGCCGCAGCGGCCGTTTTTGAGCAACTGCGGCGCATACCCAGGCCTGTCACCAGCCTGCTGGCGGGGGAGGTGGTGCTTTACCCGCCCGACCGGAAACGCCGCGATCTGGATAACTACCTGAAGGCACTTTTCGATGCGCTGACGCTGGCCCATGTCTGGGAGGACGACAGCCAGGTGAAAAAGATGCTGGTGGAATGGGGTCCGGTAACCAGCAAAGGGAAGGTGGAAATCACGATCAGTAATTTTGTGGCGGGTGCAGCCGCCTGACAGATGGAGAAACGTATGAACCAGACAAACCCGATTTCAGTTTGCCCCAGGCATCATGTGGCGCTGGCAGGTCAGGAGATTTTTATGTCCAGCCGGGAAATTGCCTCGCTTGTAGGTTCACGTCATACCGACGTGTGCACCGCCATTGAGCGGTTAATGAAGAAAAGCGTTATTGAAGGGTATACGGCATTGCCGTACACCCACCCGCAGAACAGGCAGGAATACCACCACTACCTGGTTAACAAGCGTGACAGCTATGTCATTGTGGCGCAGTTATGTCCGGAGTTTACCGCGCGCCTGGTTGATCGCTGGCAGGAACTGGAAAGCAGCCAGCAGCCGGGCGTGCCGCGGTCGCTGCCGGAGGCACTGCGTCTTGCTGCGGATCTGGCCGAACAAAAGGAAAGGCTGGCACAGGAACTCGCCGCCGCGGCGCCAAAGGTGGAGTTTGTGGATCGCTACTGCACCGCCAGTGGTTCGCTCTCATTCCGTCAGGTCGCAAAGCTGTTAAAAGCCAAAGAGACGGATTTCCGCCTGTTCCTGATCGACAACGAGATTATGTACCGCCTCGGCGGGGTGCTGACGCCGCGCCACCAGCATATTGATGCCGGACGATTCGAGGTGAAAACGGGCACCTCCACGACATCCAACCACGCGTTCAGCCAGGCACGTTTCACAGCGAAGGGTATTAAGTGGATAGGTGGGCTGTGGGCTGAGCATGTGGCGAAGGGGAACGCAGCGTGAGAGCTCTGTTAACACAGGAAATCGCGCGCGGAATGGGTATCGTGCTGCTGCGCCCCGGCCCTGAACTGATGCCCATATTTGCAAACGGGCGCGTGCTGGTGGAGGTTCAGCCAGAAAGTATGGTGCATTTCCCGAGCGGCGCGGTGCCTCCGGCGCACCAGCCTCTGGCTGATGACGAGGGGCTGAAAGTCTTCTTTACTGATGAGCGGGTGATCCGGGCTGCTGGTGGCATCACTGGGCTGGAGCACTGGCTGATGAAGCAGCAGGGCGGCTGCCAGTGGCCGCATAGTGAGTACCATCACCATGAGCTGACCACGATGCGGCATGAGCCCGGCGCGCTGCGACTGTGCTGGCATTGTGATAATCAGCTGGCCGAACATTTTACTGAGCGCCTGTCAGCAATTGCCCGTTCCAATGTGATAGCCTGGATTATCAGCGTCGCGAGCGGAGCCCTTGCCTTTAACGATACCCACGAGCTGACTCTGCCGGAGTTGTGCTGGTGGGCTGTCAGAATGGATATCACAGATGCGCTGCCGGACAGCGTGGCGCGCCGCGCGCTGCGCCTTCCGCCTTTGCCAGTGCAGGGCGTGTCG
Source organism: Cronobacter dublinensis subsp. dublinensis LMG 23823 (assembly GCF_001277235.1). NCBI lineage: Bacteria > Pseudomonadati > Pseudomonadota > Gammaproteobacteria > Enterobacterales > Enterobacteriaceae > Cronobacter > Cronobacter dublinensis. The sequence goes on along the minus strand of NZ_CP012266.1, from coordinate 3,018,151 downwards.
CGTGAAAGCGATATTGTTCCGGGACCGTCGGCCGCTGAAATAGTACAGACGAAAGCACAGCGTGCTGGTGCCGTGAAGACGCTAATGAACTGCGACAAGCCGCACGAGCAACAGATGCGGGTGGTTGCGCTGACAATCGACCCTGAGTCGCCTGAAAGTTACATGCTCCGGCCAAAGCGCCGCCGCTGGGAAAACGAGAAATACACCCGCTGGGTTAAGCAGCAGCCTTGCGCATGCTGCCACCAGCGGGCAGACGACCCCCATCACCTGATCGGCCACGGGCAGGGCGGGGTGGGTACCAAAGCCCATGACCTTTTCGTGTTGCCTTTGTGCAGAAGGCATCACGACGAGCTCCATCGGGACACCGTGGCATTCGAAGAAAAATACGGCTCACAGCTTGAGCTGATTTTTCGTTTTTTAGACCGCGCGCTCGCGATCGGCGTGCTGTCATAAGTGGAGTGGAGACCACACATGAACCTCGAAGCTTTACCAAAGTTCTATTCCCCGAAATCACCGAAACTCAATGATGAGACACCAGCCACCAGCAGCGCCGCGCTGACCATCTCGGATGTAATGGCCGCACAGGGTCTCGTCCAGTCTAAGGCGGCGCTGGGGTTCAACCTCTTCCTCGCCAAAATGGGCATCCAGGATCCGCAGCCAGCTGTTGATGGACTGGTTAAATATGCGCTCGCGCTAAATAACGGCGTAATGAAAAAACTCGGTGAGCGCGCGCGCGCGAAAATGGCCCTTTGTCTGGCTCAGTTCGCCTACAGCGACTATGCGCGCTCGGCAGCCAGCAGCTGCGAATGCCATCACTGTGAAGGAAAAGGGGTTAAGCGCGTGCGTCGGGAGGTGGTGAAGCATCCTGGCGTGAAAGGCGTGGATGCGACAATTCGCGTAGAGGAAGTGGAAGAACTCTGTAAGCACTGCGGTGGGAAGGGGATTATCAGTACGGCCTGCCGGGACTGCTCGGGACGGGGAACGGCGCTCGACCGTAAGCGTACCGAGTTACACGGCGTGCCGGTGCAAAAGCTGTGTGAGCGATGTGGTGGTAAAGGGTTTGCACGTCTTCCCACCACTCTGGCGCGCCGTCAGGTGCAGGTTCTGGTGCCTGATATGACCGATTACCAGTGGTACAGCGGGTTTGCTGACGTCATTAACCTGCTGGTGACGAAATGCTGGCAGGAGGAAGCATTCGCGGAAAAAATGCTGCGCGAAATCACACGTTAGAAGCCTGATTAAACATTTTGACGGCATGATGCTTGCTAAGTTCAAAAAAATCGGGTAGGATTTCTCTAACGATGGGCATTGTGTATCCACCGTTCAGAACCCGCCATTGAGCGGGTTTTTTATTGGCGAAAAAAAGCCCGACATAAAGCCGGGGCTCAAAAGCAGGGAGACGGAGGAAGTGGTTAGCCTGCTTTATGCAACTCGTTGCGCGTAGCAGCCGCAATAAATGCGCTTCTGCTGCTATATGACGGGTTATTTTTTACCGCGCTATCGATTTGGTGCAATAACCGATGCGGCAAGGTGATATTTATTCTTTCCGCGCGACCATCGAATTTGTCCATGTTGACCGGGATCAGAACCCACTGGCCGTTCTTATACGCTGCGGCATCTTTTGCGATGTGCTCCTGCATCTTACCGGCGTTCGGTATCGCCATATCATTTTCTGCTAACGCTTCGAAGTGCGCATCAATTGCGCTTCTGGCGTCGGCAATAGCTTCTTCGACCGTATCCCCGGCGAAGATACAGCCATCAACATCAGGAAACCACCCGCTGGCGGATCCGTCTTTATCTATCTCAATAAATGCTGGGTAATGCATACGTAAATCCCCGTGGTATTCGTCGTAAAGGTGCGCCCCGTAGGGCGCGCTCCTGATTACTTGATCCCTGCTTTTTTGAGTACTTGCCGAAGGGTTCCGGTTTTAATCTCTTTGCTGGGATGGGGTACTGTCACAAGGTTAGGAGAATCTGGATGTTTGAACGTGTGGTGACTGCCTTTAATCCTTACCAACGTCCAGCCATGTTCTTCTAACAGCCTTATCAGTTCCGAACTCTTCAAGTCTCCTCCGTCTCGCTAACTGATGAAGTAATTATACACACTATACACACCACTGCAAATGGTTTGATGTGTATGGTGTGTATATTTTTATTTTCAGCTCAACCGCAGCTTAATTCCTCGCGGTTCATTTACTTCAGGCTCGCTCCGGCGGGTCTTTTTCATTTCCCCTCGCTCAGAGAGGATGCACAGCAAAAGAGGGGGCTACATGTCCGATCCGGTTTCGGGAACTGTCGCGGCAGGTGCTGCGCTTACTGGTGCGAGCATCTACGGACTGCTGACCGGCACAGATTACGGCGTAATTTTTGGCGCGTTTGCCGGTGCGGTCTTTTATGTTGCCACCGCGGCAGACCTGACCCTGATCCGGCGCGCAGCCTATTTTGTTGTTTCGTACATCGCTGGCGTTTACGGTGCGGGGCTGGTGGGCTCCAAACTTGCCAGCTGGACGGAATACAGCGACAAGCCGCTTGATGCACTGGGGGCCGTTATCCTCTCTGCGCTGACGATTAAAATCCTGACTTTCGCCAGCCAGCAAGACCCTGCGCAGTGGTTCCAGCGGTGGAGAGGGGGAGCCAATGGTAATAAGTGATCCGCTGGTACTGACCAACGTGGCGACGTGCTCGGCCATTGTTTTGAGGCTGATGCTGTTCCGCAAGCCCGGTGCCCGTCACCGCTGGTGGGCATCGTGGCTGGCATATCTGATTATTCTGGCGTATGCCTCGGTGCCGTTCCGCTACGCCTTTGACTTTTACGTCCACACACACTGGGCGTCGGTCATCATCAATTTAATCATCTGCGCCGCCGTGTTCCGTGCCAGGGGCAACGTGGCGCGCCTGTTTCAGGTACTGAGGCCCGAATGAACCAACAACAATTTCAGCAGGCGGCTGGTTTAAGCGCCGGCTTAGCTGCGCGCTGGTTCCCGCACATTGATGCGGCGATGCGCGAGTACGGCATCACTGCGCCGATTGATCAGGCAATGTTCATTGCGCAGGTAGGCCATGAAAGCACCGGCTTTACCAGGCTGGTGGAGAGCTTCAACTACAGCATCGCCGGGCTGAGCGATTTTGTCCGTGCTGGTCGGTTAACTCAGGATCAGGCCAACATGCTGGGCCGCCGCACGTATGAAAAGGTGCTCCCCCTTGAGCGTCAGCGCGCGATAGCCAATCTGGTTTACAGCAAGCGCCTCGGTAATAACACCTCGGGTGATGGCTGGAAATATCGCGGGCGCGGCTTAATCCAGATTACGGGGCTCGAGAATTACCGCGACTGCAGCAGCGCGCTGAAACTCGACCTTGTCAGCACCCCGGAGCTGCTTTCCGAAGAGGCCAGCGCTGCGCGCTCTGCGGCATGGTTCTATACCAGCAAAGGCTGTCTGAAATATCCGGGCGATTTGCTGCGCGTCACGCAGATCATTAACGGTGGGCAGAACGGGATGAAAGACAGACAGGCCCGCTATGCGGCAGCTCGCCGGGTGCTCTGATGACTGCGCTATGGAGCTTTTCCCGTGCATGGTGGAAGCCGTTACTTTTCCTGGCTGCTGTTGGATTTGCGCTTTATTACCGGGCCTCGCTCACAAAAGCCGAGGCATCTTTAACCAACGTTAATCATGAATTAAAACTGGCTAAAGATGACATTGAGGATATGCAGCGCCGTCAGCGCGACGTAGCGGCTCTTGATGCGAAATATACGAAGGACTTAGCGGATGCTCAGAAAAATATTGCACAGCTTGAGCGCGATGTGGCTGCTGGCCGTAAGCGGTTGCAGCTCAACGCCACCTGTCCCGCGAACGGAGCATCCGGCACCAGCGACGTGGGCGATGCTCCCACCGCCAGACTTACAAACTCCGCTCAACGGGATTATTTCACCCTCAGGGATGGAATCGAAACAGTGACCAAACAGGTTAACTATCTGCAGGACTACATCCGGCAGCAATGCCTCAAATAAATTGTGTTACCCCGTAAGGATGGTGATCGAAATCTTGCTGACGGGTAAGCCGTAAGTGGGCAAGCAATTCCGTGAGGAATAGCGAAGCCTGCGACCATGACAACCCCCAAGAAGATTCACCATCAGCAAAAAAGCAATATCGGCCTCGCTAATGCGGGGCTTTTTTATGCGCTTTGCAAGCGCAAACAATAATCCGAGCCTTTCAAAAGATATAAATAAGGCTTTGATTAACTCACTTAAGGAAAATAAATTATGATGAAAATTGTTAAAGCCTCAATCGTAGCTGTTTCTGTGATCGCATCTTTTTCAGCTATGGCTGACTGGCAGCCTTATAAAACCGTTGTATTGGATGGTTATACTAATACAATTCCCGGAGGTAGTGTTTACAGTGAAACAAGTGTGCCTTCAGGCGTTTATCGCTTCCGTATTGACCCGGCTTCAGCTGGAGTTGACTTTGCCACTGGCCAAGCGGGAAATACGAAATCTAAATCCGCTGCACTAATGACCTATGATCGTACGACCACCACAGATAAAACCGCTGCTGTGAGTTATTATGGTTTGAATAATGACGGTCTTAAAGCTTCGTCTCAGATGCATGCCTTTCCACAAGGAGGCGCGTTTAATCTGTTCTTAGAAGACTGGGTACGTCAGGATGATTCAGGCTCTGTGAACGTCATAATTGAAAAATGGAAGGATTAATTTTCAAATAGAATAATTTTGAAAGTAAGCACCCTATATCTTCAGTGGGTTATATAGGGTGCTTTTTATTGCTGGTATCAGGTTCAGGAATTAGCTTTAATCAAGCTTAAGGGTAATTTGTACACAAAAATAACGGGTGGGTAAGTAATGGTTTAGATTGAAAGAAAATATGCCGTATGTCTGCCAATCCAGAAATATGGTCTGTTTGGAGCGCGAAGATGCCAGACTGATTCGCCGCCTTATTACTATCAAAGTTACCATCACAAGGCGCATTTACGAGTGCGCCTGATGATGTTATCCCCTCTGCACAACACGGTTAGCCACGCTGTGAAGCGCCGCGAAGCTGGACCATCAACCCACAGGTAAATCAATGAGCGAAGCAAAACCACAGGATGGAAGCACCGTTAAGGGCTACGCACACTGGGAACGAAAGAAATCGAAGACATGAACGAGCTGAAGAAAGTCAGCCGTGAGTTCTGCCAGTTACTGGAGAAGCAGAAGGCTTGGGTGCAGGATGAGCTGACAGTGACTGGTAACCATTCAGCTGAAGCGCATGAAGCTGGCCGCTGTCTTTCTATCGCTAGGACCAAAATGCAAGAAGCTTGTATGTGGGCCCGTCGCGCTGTCGCACGGCCTGACGCCGGCTGCTGAGGCATTACAGCAGGCATTCACTGAGTGCCTGTGATAATGCTACATTACTCTCCTTACACTAGCAGAAGTGCGCGCCGAGCGCGATCGACTTATTGCCGCTTCTGACTGGGCAATGATGCCTGACGCGCCGACCGACAAAGAAGCATGGGGCGCTTACCGGAAGGCATTACGTGAGGTTCCACAACAAGAAGGTTTTCCCGAAAAAGCTGTCTGGCCGGTGCCCCCGGTCACCGTAAGCGGGGAATAATTTGATCGCATTACTCTCTGGTAGAGAAAATAACTTTCATTGTCATGCCCCCAAATATGACTCCTGTCAAAACAACGAAATTATTAAATCATTAACATGATATTTTTACAGTGAAGTGTCAGCCCATATCCTCTTCTGGGAAGAAGTGGGTATGGGTGAACGGGGTTAAATTTATACTGCCATATTTAAAGGCCGATGATGAACTTTCTCAAATTATTAATATTTTAAATTTAACGTTGAGCTGGCAAAGGTTTTTTCTTTACTTTGCTTCACATTCCATGAGCTTAAATGAATAGGTTTCGTTTTGGTTTGTAGCAACGAGGATTTTATCATCACCAATGAATGCAACTTTCCCTTTAATGAAATTAGAACATTTGCTTTTATCAAACATCTCTAGATTGTAAATTAACCATTGAGATTTATAGCTTATGTAAGACATGTAATCGTTGCCCTTGAGTGTTGCAAGATGGAATAGGAAGGAACAATAAACAACGACTAAAAACATTTGTATTAACAAAGTCACCTTATGCAGGAATGTTTTGTTGTTTGGCTGGTAACCTGGAAATAAGAATTTAATAAGTTTTTCATCGTATACAAAAAACCAACCCCATAAAGGCAATGTTATCAGGATGATAGTAAATGGCAGTGACATAACAATGGGGATAATCAAGGGGATCATTGTAGTGGCAATGAATATTAAAGAGTGAGGGAAATTTGACGGTGATACAGATGTGATGTCATTTATTATTATTCCCGAAAGGCATAGAGCTAAATTTACGCAAATAGAGCTTGCCAGGATTAAAATTCCTTTACCTAAAGTTGTTTCGTATGCTTTTTTATATAATTTAATTAAGAAACTCACTACTGCATAAGACCAATACATTAAAGTTATAATAAAAAAGCCTTTCCATAATTTCTCACTTCCCGATAAAGAAAGCAAATATAGAATAAACATGGATATAATTAGGTTTCTAATTACTTTTTGTGAAGAATCGAGTTTTGCATTGAATGTCGATATTTTCTTAAAAAAAACACTATTTAACATTGTTCGCTCCGCATAGTTAATAATGAGCAGCCGATCTTATGACTTTTCAGTAAAGCATGCTAGTATATATAGAGAATATATCTCTAGGCTTATAGGGGTGTGGAACTGGCATGAATGTAATATCCATAGTTTCTCTCATATCAAAACACTACATATTGTATTAAATTTCATGTCCGTGCGGATTATATTGCGTATATTGAGGTTTATTTTTCTTTTCACATAAGATTCAGCTCAATTAGCTTAAATACTGACAATCAGGCTGCGTTATTCCAAAGCACGTCCGCCCGAACTCGACGTACCTTTTCCAACTCTTACTGGGCAATGATTCCTGACGCGCCGACCGACAAAGAAGCATGGGGCGCTTACCGGAAGGCATTACGTGAGGTTCCACAACAAGACGGTTTTCCCGAAAAGCTGTCTGGCCGGTTCCCCCGGTCACCGTAAGCGGCGAATAATAAGGCGGAGCGTTTTTCTGGCAGAGCAGCTGTTAAAACTGCTCTGCCGTTACGATTAATAGGCCGCTTCGTCTTGATTTCGTTACCTCCTGAAAATACTGTATAAATACACAGTAATTTTTACAGGAGGTACATAATGAAAATACACCCCCTCGTCTTACCGGTTAAGCCAGTCAGCATCCCATTCTATGCAGACCTGATTTCTGCTGGTTTCCCGAGCCCTGCCGCCGATTATATCGACAGTGGAATTGATCTCGTTTCCCACCTCATTGCACACCCCTCATCCACCTATGTTCTGCGGGTCGCCGGCGACTCGATGCGCGACGCCGTGACCTGCTCCCCGTTGATTAATACACCGCGATGTTAGTAATGTCTTCATAAGCCACATGAGGACATCCCCATGAAGAAGCGTTTTTCCGACGAACAGATCATCAGTATCCTCCGCGAGGCTGAAGCCGGGGTTTCTGCCCGTGAGCTCTGCCGTAAGCACGCCATTTCCGACGCCACCTTTTACACCTGGCGCAAGAAGTATGGCGGTATGGAGGTGCCCGAGGTTAAGCGCCTGAAGTCGCTTGAGGAAGAGAACGCCAGACTCAAGAAGCTGCTTGCCGAAGCCATGCTGGATAAGGAGGCGCTTCAGGTGGCTCTGGGGCGAAAGTACTGACGACAGGCCAGAAGCGGGAAGCCGTTGAGTTTATGTGTGATGCAACCGGTCTGTCGCAACGTCGAGCCTGCAGGCTTACAGGTTTGTCTCTGTCGACCTGCCGCTACGAGGCTCAGCGTCCGGCGGTTGATGCGCATTTATCAGAGCGCATTATTGAGCTGGCACTGGAGCGCAGGCGTTTTGGCTACCGCCGCATCTGGCAATTACTGCGCCGTGAAGGCCTTCAGGTTAATCACAAGCGCGTGTACCGTCTTTATCATCTCAGCGGGCTGGGCGTAAAACGCAGACGACGTCGTAAAGGACTGGCAACGGAACGTCTGCCGCTGCTCCGCCCGGAAGCGCCCAACCTGACCTGGTCGATGGATTTCGTCATGGACGCACTGGCCACCGGTCGCAGGATAAAGTGCCTGACCTGTGTGGACGACTTCACGAAGGAGTGCCTGACAATTACCACAGCATTCGGGATTTCAGGCGTTCAGGTCACGCGTATACTGGACAGCATTGCACTGTTTCGAGGCTATCCGGCGACAATAAGAACTGACCAGGGGCCGGAGTTTACCTGCCGCGTACTGGATCAATGGGCCTTTGAGCATGGTGTTGAGTTGCGCTTAATCCAGCCGGGCAAGCCAACGCAGAACGGATTTATTGAGAGCTTTAACGGACGATTTCGCGATGAATGTCTGAATGAGCACTGGTTCAGCGATATCGTTCACGCCAGGAAAATCATTAATGACTGGCGGCAGGATTATAACGAGTGTCGTCCACATTCGGCACTGAATTATCAGACGCCATCAGAGTTTGCAGCACGGTGGCGAAATGAAAAATATGAAGATAAACAAACCGACATTACTAACTGACGGTTGTATCTAATACTGGGGGCAGGTCACATTCTGTGTGAATCAACAGGGAGCAGATCAGTCTGCGCCGTAGGTACTGACTATGAGTCGTTATGCTGACAAGGAGGTACTCGCGGTACTACCAAACTACGGCATTCAGCGCCATGATCGCTCCCAATTGTAACGAACGAGAGGCGATCATTTGCGATGGCATTTACAAGAGGATGCGATGATCTCAAATTCCTAAAATATCCTATTCCCTTCGGCTAGGAAACCCATACGTAAAACCTAAATTTACAATGTGTTTTTGGGGCTATGCTGATCTATCAAATAAATCAAATCCTCACAATGTAATTTGCATCGAATAAGCTCCCTGATTGGAACACTGTAAAAATGGGCTTTATCCGTACGCACAGCATTGATCGGAGCCAGCATTATTTCCAACTCTCGTTTGTCTTGCGCAAGATGACTGAAGGCTGCCCACGCGTCTCTCCATAGCATTAATTGACCAAGCTGGCCCAGATATAGGCCATCAAAGATTCCTAAAATCTGGTCTCGTGGAGTATATTTGTAGCGCGCATTAGACTTAACGACATTTCCCTGCACCTTCTTAAAAGCAGCGCCTCCAAGAGCCTGCTCAATCTTTGCCTGAACAGCCACACCAAAAGTTTTTTCGTAAATGTATCGCACATAGGAGCGAAGGCTGATTTCAGCACTTTCAATTAAACTCCAGATGGCATCGTGCGTGGGGCCATCATTCATGTCATTGTGGGGGGCGGGTGGAACTTCATCGACAAAAATATACTCTTTTATATAACCCCAATATACTTCATTAATTGCACTAAGAAAGCCGTTTTCATATTTACCGATACCAGTGAATAAAAGCTCGTCAATGGCCTTTTCAGAAAGCATCGGGTCCCAACCATGATCTTTAAAGATGGAGACTACTTGACTGTTAGGGATTTTATCATTGACCGCCAGTACATCATGAACAGCTCGCGCTTGTTTCGACAAAGCCACCGCCCAAAGGCGCAAAAGCTGACTGCACTCTGTGCGGAAAATCGCAAGCGACGAAGAAAGATGCTCAACAGTATTTATCTCGTTACGTTGAATAAAGTCCCACAACCTAACCGTAAGCCCTGCATGGCCTCCAGTTATGGAATGTAGTTTGAGAGCAACATTTTCTTCGATAGAGAGTGCATAACTTGTTTCAATGTTCTTTACAAGAACACCCACGTCATCTTTTGAAAAGTTCTGGATATAATAATATGCCGCTCGACTACCTATAGGCGATGTATCATCTTCCGAAAACACAAAAAGCTGTTGAGCCCCCGCAAAAACCATACCTATTTTTGCTTGAGCAGCTAATTCTGACCCATAAAGAATAGTAAAAAGGTTATCTTGGAATCCGCGTGGAAAACGCTCACCCAAAACACGCTCAGATTCGTCTATGAGAAATAAGATTGTTAAATCAACGTTGCCAGCACTACTGGTTATACTTAATATTCGTGATGAAAAATCTTCTACTGTGACGCACCTGTTTTCTTCGAGGGAATTTATAGGAAACCCATCAATCGTGGCCTTACACGACTCAATAGTCCTCACAACCAAGTAAGTAAAGAAGTCGCTGGGGGTTGCTTCTACAGGAAGTCTGGTAAGGTCAATATAAACAGGGCAAGTGAAGGTATCAAGATTTTCGACGCTGACAGATCGCTGCAAAGTCTCATGAACCTTAAGGAGAAGCGTTGTCTTCCCGCTTTGACGTCCGCCAAAAAGTAGCACACATCTTCTGTTTATAGCCTCGCGCTCCAGAGCAACTATAAGTTTGCTTCTACCAGCAAAGATACTGACGTTGGCTTGAAAAGGGTCAAACGTATGCATCATTTAAACTCCCCAATTTTTCTTTTTAGCCAAAGGGCAAGTAAGTCCATAGTGAATTTAGCATGACCGCCCTCGAGTTCAATAAGCTGGTAACCTAATAAGTGTCTTAGTGCCATACCCGAGGAACCGCTTTTGACGAGCTCACTTGACATATGCGCTTCGTTACCATCCAATGCCAGCTTTAAACAAAAATTCTTTTCATCTGGGTAATCTCTCGAAAGCCTCTCGAAGATCTCTCGCATATCTTTGTCGCAAAAAAGGATATATTGATCAACACTTTCCTCTATTATTGCTTCTGTGATCAATAACGGCCGATCAATATATTTTTCGGCAAGAAAACTGCAGAACTGCCTTGAGAAGAACGGATGCCCACCTGTTAATTTAACAATCGCAGGTACCGCTCCCTTTGCAAACTTAATACCCATGCCTCGTCCAAGAGCGGTTAACATTGCGTTGCATTCAGATGAAGGCAATAGTCGAAGATAAATTTCTTTGAAAAAGTTGAATGCGGGGTTATCACGTTCCTCGAACTGAGCTGTTTCTGAAATCGCCGCATTTGCACCAGTCACTACAAGAGAAAACGAGCTTGATTCTTGAGAAACACCCCGCAAGTAACTAAAAAAGTCAAAATAGCCTGATAGACCTTCTTTTCCTTGTGAGGTAGGAAGAAGTCGTTCAATTTCATCTAGAAGAAGTACCAATTTGGGCTTTGAGTTAGCTGGCGAACTATTGATTGACTCAAGAATACTGGTTAGATCCGCGTCGAAGGCTGTTGCCACAGGAAAATCATGTGGTATATCTAGAACGCTTTCAAAGTGCCCACCTAGCCTCCACTTAGATACTTTTAACGTCTCACTGGACGACACGAGCCGATGAAGCTCCGATGACAAGCGCCAATATATCCAACTGAAATCTTTGACATCTCCAGGTACGCGTAAGAGGTCGACATATACATAGATATCACCATCATCTCTTGCTCTACGCGACAACTCTTTAAGAAGTGACGTCTTTCCAACCTTTCGCAGGCCGAACAACCCTACTGGCATCGAATCAGCAATTGAATGTTTTAACTCATCAAGGTCACGATTTCGACCAAAAAATTTTCGTCCGACGACGGGAAAATTAACGTTAAATAAGTCTCTACGGTAAAGCCACTGCCCAAATAATTCATTCAGTGTCGCATGAGTCTCCCCGCCCTCTATTTCCGCTTGAGAAAGCGGAATTATAGCAGGGTAAAGTTTATTCTTGTTTTCAATTCTTGAGAACAGTACTTTCTTCAAATCTTCAGAAACTGATGCAGTGACCATCAGGCATAGTTGCTCATCTGTGCCGCGCGCAGCAGCAGAAACCGCAATTTTTTCGGTGAGTTCATTTATGTCAGCTAATGATACCTGTGACTTGAAGTAGACTCTTACTAATATCGTAGTTTCAACACCAAAGCTTTCAATTAGCTCTTTATCTACGATGCCAACCACAATATCAGCGCCTTCAGTCACCGCATCGAGGGGCTCAACGTCGATAATTTTAAAACCTTCACCATTAAAGAAATTGAAGGCAAGATTTCCCCTATGGTGCTTGCTTCGTAACCGGGCAATGTTCAGAGACCTGAGGTCGCTTTCAGGAAATGATGCAGGTGATAGTGTCTGAATGGCCCGTTCATAATAGATTAGTGCCTCTTGGAGTGACGCATTAGTGTTTTCTTTAAATGCATTTCGCCCTAAAAGCAAATATATCCCACCATGCGTGCCAGGCTTAGCGTTCTTGAGTGCTTCTGTAAGAAGGCTACGAGCGTCCGAAAAAAGCTCGAGAGAAATGGCTAGAGTTGCAGCGTCTTCATATATTTTTCTTACAGGAAATTTTTTTAACCCTTCTCGATAAACATCCATAGCTTCTTTTTTTCGACCACGGTTTTTCTCCATTGCGGCGAAGCTGAGAACCACCTGTAATGACGGCGATACTTCAAAAGCTTTTCGAAAAAGTTTTTCCGCCTGTTCAAATTGCCGATTGTCTCGAGCGATCACTGCTTGGGCCCTGTAGTCTTGACCAGTAGCCGTATCTATCTCTCGAGAGAGGTTTAAATCGGCAGGGGCTACGCTTGGCTTGATGTCGCAAGCGCATGGGCCTTTACTATTTGTCCCAAGAATATAGCTGACTTTATCACCTACTCGATAATCAGACTTTTTCTGCAATTCTGAACGCGAAAAATAAAGTTTCGACTTACTATCATCTGTTTTCAAAAAACCAAACCACTGCCGCAGCATTGTAATTTCGCCTGAGTATCTTTCAGCCATTTTTCATCACAATTAGTTGTTTTTTCTGGTTGTAGTCTGCACTTGAAACTTCGTCGTTGCAAGCAGCTCTGAACAACTTTGACTAGAGCTCGCTCGCCGCTGAACGACTGCTCTTGGCACAAAGCGGACGGGGGCGAGCTACTGAAGGTCCGCTAAGAGCGAGGAGCGGACGTTAAGGAATTAACGCAGCCAATACACGCTTAGCGATGAAAATGATCCTGCTTGAGTTTGCCGAAAACGATTTTAGATAAATACCGACCCGAAGGTCGGTAGTGATTGTCGTCAATCAATATTACCAGGCGTAGGCTTCAGGAGCCTCTCCGCCCGGCCCGGGCCAGAGGGTATCCAGTTTTTTAAGCGTTTGCGCCGACAGTTTTACAGATAAGGCATTGAGATTCTGGCGAAGTTGTTCAACCGTCCGTGGTCCGCTGAGTACAGTAGTGACCACCGGATTTTGCAGTAACCAGGCGAGCGCGACGTCGGCCGGGGTTTCGCCAATCTCTTCACAGAGCGCTTCCCAGGCTTCCAGTTGTGGTCTAAAATGATTGATTCGTTCCTGCATATGGGGAGCAGCTCTGCGCCCTGCTGCCATTTTTTGCAATACACCACCCAGCATCCCCATCCCGACCGGGCTCCAGGGGATCAGGCCAATGCCGTAATGACGCAGCGCCGGAATGACTTCCAGCTCAGCCGTGCGCTGGGTCAGATTGTACAGGCTCTGTTCTGATGCCAGTCCCAGCAAGTTGCGAGCGTCAGCCTTGCACTGTGCAGTCGCGATGTCCCAGCCGGCAAAGTTGCTGCTGCCCACGTAGCTGATTTTACCCTCGCGGATCAGCTGTTCCATGGCCTGCCAGATTTCCTCCCAGGGAGTGTTCCGGTCGATATGGTGCATCTGGTAGAGGTCAATATGGTCTGTCTTCAGTCTTTTCAGACTGGCCTCACACGCCCGTCGGATATGGTAGGCGGACAGGTATTTGTCGTTCGGCCCCGTGTCCATCGGCTGGTAAACTTTCGTGGCCAGCACGATACGGTCACGCTGGCCGCTACGGGCCAGCCAGTTACCGATGATCTCTTCAGATGTGCCGTAACCCTTTGCCATATCCGGTGACTGAGGCCCGCCGTAAACGTCAGCGGTATCGAAAAAGTTAATCCCTGAATCCACGGCCTCATCCATAATCCTGAAGCTGGTCGGTTCATCCGTCAGTTCACCGAAGTTCATGGTCCCAAGACCGATGCGGCTCACCCGCAGGCCAGTTCGGCCCAGATGTTTGTAGTTCATGTCACCTACTCCTTAACTGAACGCGTTATTTCAGGTTGTTACGGAAAAAGTCTGCCAGCTTGCTAAAGGGGATAAGGTCGGTTCGATCGTATAAATCGACGTGTCCTGCGCCAGGTACGACATACAGCTCTTTAGGCTGACCGGCACGTTTGTAAGCGTCCTCGCTGAACTCTTTGGAGTGGGCCTGGTCGCCGGTAATAAACAGCATCGGACGCGGTGAAATGGTTTCAATATCGTTGAACGGGTAGAAGTTCATGAATTTGCCGATACTGCTCAGCATCGGTTTCGTCGTCAGTTCCTCTTTCTCACCTTGGGCGGTGTAGCCACCGCGCTCAGTACGGTAGAAATCAAAGAACTCGCGCTGAATTTCCGGCGTGGAGGCGTCCAGTTTATTCACGGTGCCCGGAATGTACGCTGTCTCTCCCCCTTTGAATTCGGCAAACCGCTGCTCAATAGCCGACTGGATGAAAGCCTTGCGCTGCTCAATTGTCTGGGAATGGTTCAGTCCGTTTCGGAATGCCGATCCCATGTCATACATGCTCACCGTAGCAATAGCTTTCATGCGCGGATCGATTTTGGCAGCACTGATAACAAAACTTCCGCTGCCGCAGATACCCAGCACGCCGATGTTTTTCGGGTCAACGAACGCCTGCGTGCTCAGGTAATCCACCGCTGCGCTAAAGTCATCCGTATAGATTTCCGGCGCGATCAGATGCCGGGGTTTACCTTCGCTTTCCCCCCAATAAGACAGATCGATAGCCAGCGTGACAAACCCCTGCTCAGCCAACTTCTGCGCATAAAGATTTGAGCTCTGTTCTTTGACCGCCCCCATCGGGTGGCCCACGACAATTGCCGGGTTTTTGGCGTTCTGATTGATTGTTTTCGGCATAAACAGATTGCCGACCACGTTCATTTGATACTGGTTTTTAAAGGTGACTTTCTGCTGCGTCACCTTATCGCTTTTATAAAAGTTATCCGCACCTCTGGACATATCAGCAGCGGAGGTGGCAAAAGCGCTGAAAAGTAGTCCCAGGGCTAAGGTCAGTTTTCTCATCGTTAATTCTCCTGTCAGGAAGCCAGCGTGGCGTTATCAATGACAAAGCGGTAATGCACATCGCCTCTGAGCATGCGTTCGTAGGCTGCGTTAATCTCGTCGGCACGGATCAGCTCAATGTCGGCGACAATATTGTGTTCAGCACAGAAATCGAGCATCTCCTGTGTTTCAGGAATGCCGCCAATCATCGAACCGGCAATAGCCCGACGCTTCATGATGAGGTTGAAGACTTCTGGCGAGTCGTGTGGTGTGGCAGGCGCGCCCACGAGGGTCATGGTGCCGTCGCGTTTCAGCAGGGCGGTGAACGCATCGAGATTATGCGGCGCTGCAACAGTATTCAGAATTAAATCAAAACTTTTGACATGGTTTTCCATCTCTCCTGCATGGCGTGAAACCACCACTTCATCAGCCCCAAGCGCTCTGGCGGCTTCACGTTTGGACTCCGAGGTGGTGAAGGCCACAACGTGTGCCCCCATGGCATGAGCCAGTTTGATCCCCATATGCCCCAGCCCGCCGATGCCCACAACACCGACTTTCTTGCCGGGGCCGGCTTTCCAGTGGCGCAATGGCGAGTAAGTCGTGATCCCTGCACAGAGTAAGGGGGCGACAGCGGCCAGTTGCGATTCCGGGTGACTGACGCGCAGAACATAGCGTTCATGCACCACAATCTGCTGCGCATATCCGCCCAGGGTATGACCCGGCGCATCTGGCGTCGGGAAGTTGTATGTCCCGGTCATATGGTCGCAGTAGTTCTCCAGCCCCTCTTCACAGTCGGTACAGTGTTTACAGCTGTCGACAATGCAGCCGACGCCCACCAGATCCCCGGCACGAAAGTCAGAGACGTGCTCGCCAACGGCCATCACGCGGCCGACAATTTCATGTCCTGGCACACAGGGATACAGCGTTCCTGCCCACTCTGAACGTACCTGGTGGATATCTGAGTGACAGACACCGCAAAAGGCAATATCGATTTGAACATCATGCGCGCCAGGGGCGCGGCGGGTGATATCCATGGGTTCGAGCGGTGATGTGCCCGCACTGGCGCCGTAAGCTTTAATGGTCATTACATAACTCCTGGTTTTTGAATGGTCTCAGGCAGAGGGATCTGCACGTGAGGTCATGAAAATAAGTACGGTGGCAATAATCAGCATTGCGGCGCTGGCCAGAAAAGTACTCTGGTAGCCGTGATGGTCAAAAAGCAGCCCTCCCACGGTTGAACCGAGCGCAATGGACAACTGCACCATCGCGACCATCAGTCCGCCGCCGGCTTCGGCATTCTGCGGGAAAGTATGTGGAACCCACGCCCACCATCTCACTGGTGCTGCGGTAGAAATGAGCCCCCATAGTCCCAGCAGTACAACGACAATGGCTGGCTGACTGCCGAAGATAATCAGTGCCAGCGCGGTGAACGCCATCAACACCGGTATCGCCATCAGAGTCAGGTAGAAACTGCGTTTCAGCACCCGGCCAATCAGGGTTGTGCCGATGAAACCCGCGATACCGATAACCAGCAGGACACCTGTTACTTCTGCGGCATCCTCCCGCGTGACGGTTTCAAGGAAGGGCCGGATGTAGGTAAAGAGCGTGAACTGCCCCATAAAGAAGATCCCCACACCCAGCATGCCGAGTGTCACCACCCGGCGGCGAAACAGTGTGAAGACGTTAGCGGACTTCGCTTTTTGATGGACGACAGGCATGGAAGGCAGGCTGAGTCGTTGCCAGATAAGCGCGACGAGCGCGACCGGAACCAGGCAAAAGAAGGTCCCGCGCCAACCAATAACCGAACCAAGCCAGCTCCCCAGAGGGGCAGCCACGACTGTTGCCAGGGCATTGCCGCTGTTGAAAATGGCCAATGCCAGCGGAACGCGATGCACCGGTACCAGACGCATCGCCGTGGCGGCTGACATCGACCAGAATCCCCCCACCACGATGCCAATCAGGGCCCGGCCCGCCATATAGGTCAGGTAATCAGGGGCCATGGCGATGACCGCGCCCGAAACAGCCATCAGGCATGTCAGGCCAAGCAGAAGGGTTTTACGGTTGAGCGAGCCTGACAATATGGAAATAAACAGGCTGGTTACCACGGCAAATGCCCCGGAAATCGCGATGCCTTGCCCGGCCATGCCTTCGGTGACTCTCAGGCTTTGTGCCATTGGGGTCAGCAGGCTGACGGGCATAAATTCGGAGGCAATAAGTGCAAAGACACAAAGTGTCATGGCAAAAACGGCCCCCCAGTGCGCAGGATGTTTACTGTCGTCGGTGGTTTTTTTTCGGTTATCGTCTGTCTGATTACTCATTTATGTCTTTCTTTTCAATGTTGAACGCGATACTGACCCTCAGCTGCAGGCTGATGAAACGAGGGTTTGAGGGTTTCGGTCGGTCGTAGGTGAGAGCGGCGCTGTGGCTATGACAGAGCAGATCAGTCAGTTGCCCTGATTTGCACCGACAGAGGTCCATGACGCTGAAGTGCGGGTAATCCTGAGTCCACTTTGCCTACCGGAATCAGTGACCGGGCGTAAGATCTGCCCTGAACAAAAATCGCCAGATTGCCCCAGGGGGCATAGAAGGTAATGTCCCCGGCTTCGGGCGTCATGCCGTCAGGAGCCTGTGCTGTGGAAAGCCTGCGGGGCAGGTTGCTGATGCGCTCAATCTCGGCATAGTCTTCCAGTGTCAGAGAGAGAGGAAGCAATAAGGCAAAATCCCGACCCGTTGGGGTGTCAAAGAGAGTGGCGGTAGCGGTTTCTCCGTCCACAACGATCTCAATTTTCATTAGTGTCTCCTGAACGTCTCGCCGGTCGTTGTCACCGGCCATGGCGGACTGCGTGACGACAAGCAGGCCGGCAAGGAGCAACCGCAGTGACGTTCTGCGGTGAGCGTTTTGCATAGAGGTTAGCGTTGACTTTTTCATCACATTATTGTTACCAATATGCAGGGCGTTAACTAGCTAATGAATACTTAATAGCCTTATAAGTAAAATTTATAAATAGACTGAGAACAATCATGGCCAGACGCAATCTCAACGATTTACTCTCTTTCATCACCGTGGCGCGCGAGGGTAGCTTTACGCGCGCGGCCGCGCAGCTGGGCGTGACTCAGCCGGCGCTCAGTCAGGCGATTTCCGGACTTGAGGAGCGCATGAAGATACGCCTGCTGACACGCACAACGCGCAGTGTGTCGCCAACGGCGGCTGGCGAACGGCTGCTGCAGTCCGTAGGGCAACGCATTGATGAAATTGAAGCGGAACTGGATATGCTGACGGCGTTGCGGGAAAAACCAGCAGGCACGGTGCGTATCACTTGCGGACCAAATGTATTAAAAAACACCCTGTTGCCCCGACTGACGCCCCTGTTGAGGGAATATCCCGATATTCACCTTGAGTTCGATGCCAACCACGGATTCCGGGATATTGTGGCGGATCGTTTTGATGCCGGTGTGCGGCTCGGGGACACTATCGACAAGGACATGATTGCCGTGCCGATCGGCCCGAAGCTGCGCATGGCAGCTGCGGCTTCCCCGGAGTATTTCGCCCTGTGTCCTCCCCCTCAGACGCCACGCGATCTTGTGCAACATAGCTGTATTAATGAGCGGATGGTTCAGTCGGGGAAAATTTACGCCTGGGAATTTGAACAGGAAAACGGCAAATTTCACGTTCGGGTTGAAGGGCAATTAACGTTTAATACGTCTGAACACGTCGTGGACGCAGCGCTTGCCGGTCTCGGAATTGCTTTTTTGCCTGAAGAGGAGTTCGGTGCGCACCTCAGCAATGGAAAACTGATTCGGGTGCTTGAGGAGTGGTGTCGGCCTTTTCCGGGTTACTATCTTTATTACCCCAGCCGTAAGCAACCTTCGCCGGCCTTTTCACTCGTTGTGGATGCGTTGCGTATTAACCTGAAAATTTAACGCTGGATCTTCGGGTCAATGTTTACAGAGTGGAAATGAAGGGCTGCTGCTGGCACAGGGCTGCTGTTGCAGCCCTCATAAATTAAACTTCAATAGACTCAGATATCTCCAGGGCATCATCCACTTCAATTCCGAGATAACGGACGGTACTTTCGAGTTTTTTGTGACCTAAAAGTAGCTGGACCACTCGAAGATTCTTGGTTTTCTTGTAGATCAGGTAAGGTTTTGTTCTTCTCATGGAATGTGTGCTGTAAAGCGAATCATCGAGACCAAGCTTTTCTGCCCACCCATGAAAGATTCGGGTGTATTGCCGGGTTGAAATGTGCTGGTTAGTTCCGACCCGAGACCGAAACAAGAAATCTTTACTGTGCAAATTGCCAAGCTTTATCAATGTAGCAACAGCTTCTCTTGTCCCTTTGGTTATCTCAAATTGCACAGGGCTACCGGTTTTCAGTTGCAACACCGTTGCTCTGCTTGAAACAGAGCTACCATATGCAACATCAGATACTTTGAGTTTTACCAGATCACAACCTCGTAGCTTACTGTCCAAGGCCATATTGAACAGCGCCAAATCGCGCGTTTTACCTTCCAGTTCAAGTCTGATTCGGATCCCCCAGATATGGGATATCTGAAGTGGTCTTTTTTGGCCGACGATACGGTCTTTGTTCCACGGTGACGTGTTCATACTCAACTCTCCTGCAATGTGGGAGATTTGAGTATGGTTGTCCCCTGAGCGAGGAGCCGACATCGTGACTCGAACAGGATTCCTGCTAAGATAAGGCATTGATGAAAAAGCAGTGAATTGTCAGAAGTCGGCGAAGACCATAATACAAAGGAGGCGTAATGTTTACCCCGGAGTTTATAAATGAAGAACGCGGCGAGTTTCTCCTTGTGGCCAACCACGGTCTGGCATCCCCGGAATCGATAAAACTCAGTATTGCATACAATATAGCCAGAATATGCTGGGGACTATCGCAGCTTCCACCGCACATTCAAACTTGCCGGGTCGTCTATGACATTAGAGGGCAGTCCATCCCTGTCCAGGTTCAGGCCCAGGTCAGGCAAGCGCTTGAGCAGGTAGCCATTGTGGAGTTTAAAAATTGATGGGGCTTCAGTTAATTATCAAAGCAGAACGTAACAAGATAGAAAAAGCATTGGGATCGCTGACATCAGAATGTGAAATATTTCCGGTCGCTGAAGGCCTTTTCGGTGTTTCCATTTCGGACCGAATTCTCTCATCCGCGGGTGAGGCTGTCGTTCAAAAAAAACTTGAACCACTCACACGTTTTGACCTGTGGCAGGGAGCCTGGCAAGAATCCAGGCGGCGTTGGCTTGGGTGAGTTTCAGCGCTATCACCTGCCTTCATTAGCAAAGCGGCTTAATGCTCTCAATATTAAGATATGAAGGTCCGCTCCTGGCACATAGCGGAACGTAACAATTCAATACAAGTCTTTGTGATCTGCGCATAGTCAGGAATGACGAGCTGCTTGGCGTGATGACCACCGGTACCAAAAGACGGGCGTTATGCTGTGTAACTTTTTCAGCCACGGCTTGGCGCAGCTGAATCTGTTTGACGAGAACGCGCCGCGCGCGAACAGCGAGGCTCTGATGTCACTGATAGACAAACTGAACCAGCAGGGCCGGGGAACTCTGTATTTTGCGGGGCAGGGTATCCAACAGTCGTGGTAGATGAAGCGGTAAATGCTGTCACCGTGCTATACGACACGGCTTGCAGATGTGCCAGTTGTACGAGCTAATTAGGGAAAAGCTGTGTCGCTTTTGTGTCGTAAATGTGTCGTGACTGGCCGCCAGGAGCAGCTCCAGAATGACAAATAACGACACAGTGAGCGATGCGAACGCGGAAAAACAGTGTATTTACAGTGCTATTAAAAATAAACCTACGTTCTTCTAATTCGTGGGTCTCACGCGCGTCGTTTTGAGGGCAAAAAGACAGAGTTTTTACCATCATTTTGCCATCGTTTTACCATCGCCATATTGCAGGCATAAAAAACCAACCGCAACGGGTTGGTTTTCTTGGGATTTTTTGGTCGGCACGAGAGGATTTGAACCTCCGACCCCTGACACCCCATGACAGTGCGCTACCAGGCTGCGCTACGTGCCGACGTGGAGGCTTATACTACCCGTTTTCACGCTGATTGCAAGCCGCGCCCCGTTGAGTGATTCATAATTAATCAATCAGTTAGCAATGAACCGTTTTTCATCCGTCAGTACCTGCAACAGCAGGCTGAGCTGCGGTTTATCCTCATTCATCCGCTCGCCGCGCAGGTCGTACATCCGGTAGTTGCCGTTGTTATCCAGCACCAGTGTCATCTGCGGCGTCGTCACCGCCAGCGTGTTGTTATCCGCGCTCACCACCCAGTTGTTGCGACGGGCAGGGGAGAAGAGATCCTCGCCCTGCGAATACTCATTCGCCGGGGTGCGCACGTGCAGCAGGCGCTGCATCAGGGTCGTCATGACATCCTGATGATCGGTCAGTTTAGTGACGCGCTGCGCTGGCGTGCCCGGCCAGTGGATAACCAGCGGCACCTGAATGCGCGAGCGATCCCAGCCGAAGCTGTCCTGCTGTTTGCCAAGCGGCACGCCGCGGCCCGCGGTGATAATCACGACGGTGTTATCAAGCTTGCCGCTCGCTTTAAGCGCGTCCAGCACGCGGGCTATCTGCGCGTCCACATTGCCTGCCGCGCGGGCGTAGCGACGTGCAAAGGCCGCCTGCTGGGTATCTTCGTCGATCGTGGTGCCGTTAAACGACACCCATGAGAACCAGCGGTTATCCTCGGAGGCGTATTTATTCAGCCAACTGACCCACTGTGACGCGGTCTGCTCGTCGCTCTGCGGCTGCGCCGTCGGGAGCGAGAAGTCGGAGAGCAGCGCCTGACGATACAGCGAACTGCTGAAACCGTCGGAGGCGAACAGGCCGAGCTGATACCCCTGCTGGTTCAGCGCGGTGATGAGCGCCGCCGGCGTGCGCGCGGCCAGCACGCCATCCATATAGCCCGGCGAAATCCCGTAGAACAGGCCGAAAATGCCGTTATCCGCGAGGTTCCCCGAGCTGAAATGCTGGGTAAAGTTAATGTTGTCATGCGCAAACTGCGCGAGCGACGGCATCTGTTTTTCAAAGCGTGAGTAGTTCAGGCCATCGACCGTGATAAACAGAACGTTATGACCAGAGCCCATGTCGCCGTAGCGCAGGTCGCTGAGCGGATACTGCACGCTGACGGCTTCCGGATCGCCTTGCTCCACCAGCCGACGCTGATACTCCTGCGCGTCCAGCAGACCGTGTTTTTCCAGAAAACGGCGCGCCGTCATCGGGTAGGAGAGCGGCAGATTCGCGCGCTGCATCGTGACGGGGCGATAGAAATTCGCGTCGGCCCAGATATACATCACGTGCGTGGTAACGAACGAGGCGAAAAAGAGCGCCGCCACGGGGCGCGCGTAACGGCGTCGACGCGTCAGGCTGCGCAGCTTCTGCCAGCTCCAGGTAGCGAACAGCATCTCGATAAGCAGAATGACCGGCACCGCGATAAACATCAGCTGCCAGTCGCGGGCCATTTCGCTCTGATCGGGGTTGATCACCACCTGCCAGACCACCGGGTTGATGTGCAGGTGGAAGCGGGTAAAGACTTCGCTGTCGACCAGCAGCAGCGTCATGCCGACGGTCGCGAGAATAGCCGACAGGAAGCGCATCAGCCGCTGCGACATCACGATAAACGTCAGCGGGAAGAGGATTAGCAGATAGGTCGCGAAGACCAGAAAGCTAAAGTGGCCCACCAGGCTTACGTAGGAGTAAACCCGGCCCGTCAGCGTCGTGGGCCAGTCGGCGATAAACAGATAGCGGCTACCAAGAACAATGGACAGCAGAATATTGAACAGGGCGAACCAGTGCCCCCAACTGACCATCTGGGAGACTTTTTCACGGTAGCGCTGACGGTTAGTCACCATAGCTTTTTAACGTTCTTCCTTAATGCGCGTTGTCGTCGTGAATGGAGGATTGCAACGCATCCGCGAAGGAGCGCGCCAGCGTCTTGCGCTGCGCGGGGGCCACGCTGTTATTGATAACATTGGTGACCATGTTCCCCAGCACCATCAGGGAAAGGTCGGTGGGCGCTTTGTGCTTTGACAGCACGTTCGCCAGTTCAGTCAGTAATTCTTCAACGCGTTCGTCACTATAGCGGGATACTTGTGGCATAACTCAACATCGGTTTGTTCAGGAAAGTCCAATATCTTACCGTAGCAGTGGCTTTATTTCTGCATTTTTATCTGCGGTTGCGCAGGACGGCGGGCAGTGGTTGAATACGGCCCTGCCCAACAGGAGAGTTTATCATGAGTCTGGATATCAACCAGATTGCCTTGCATCAGTTAATTAAGCGCGATGAGCAGAATCTGGAGCTTATCCTGCGCGACTCGCTGCTTGAACCAGGCAATACCGTTACGGAAATGATGGCCGAGCTGCACCGTGTCTACAGCGCGAAAAGCAAAGCCTACGGCCTTTTTAATGAAGAGAGCGAGCTTGCCGAGGCGCTGCGCCAGTGCCGTCGCGGCGATGACGATTTCCTGGCGTTCAGCCGCGCGGCCACGGGCCGTTTGCGCGACGAGCTCGCGAAATACCCGTTCGCGGACGGCGGCGTTGTGCTGTTCTGTCACTATCGCTACCTGGCGGTGGAGTATCTGCTGGTGGCGGTGCTAAACAATTTAAGCAGCATGCGCGTTAACGAACAGCTCGATATCAGCGCCACGCACTATCTGGACATCAACCATGCCGATATCGTCGCGCGTATCGATCTCACCGAATGGGAAACGAACCCGGAATCGACCCGCTACTTAACGTTCCTTAAAGGGCGCGTCGGGCGCAAAGTGGCCGATTTCTTTATGGATTTCCTGGGCGCGAGCGTGGGGCTCGACACCAAAGCGCAGAACCGCGGGCTGTTGCAGGCGCTGGATGATTTCACCGCCGAGGCGCAGCTGGATAAAGCCGAGCGCCAGAATGTGCGCGCGCAGGTCTACAGCTATTGCAATGAACAGCTGCAGGCGGGCGAAGAGATTGCGCTCTCTGAACTCTCAAAAGAGCTGCCGAATTTCGGTGAGAAAAGCTTCCAGGAGTTTACGGCGGAGCAGGGCTATGAACTGGAAGAGACCTTCCCGGCGGACCGCAGCACGCTGCGTCAGCTGACCAAATACGCCGGCAGCGGCGGCGGGCTGACGATTAATTTCGATGCCATGCTGCTGGGCGAGCGCATTTTCTGGGATCCGGCGACCGACACGCTGACCATCAAAGGCACGCCGCCGAACCTGCGCGATCAGCTGCAGCGCCGCCTGTCCGGCAAGTAAGCGTCAGACGCGAAAAAGGGCGGATTATCCGCCCTTATTTTTTTGAGCCTGAATGACAGGCAAAAAAAACGCCGCTTAGCGCGGCGTTTTATCCTTCATCGCAATTACGCGCGAACGAAGTCGATGTGCTGCAGTTTCGGTTTGTACGGGTGACGCTGTACAGCCTGAACTTTTACTTTAACTTCTTTGCCATCGATAGCCAGAGTCAGCACTTCGCTGTAAAACTCCGGTTTTGCCTGCATGTTCATCAGCTTGTCGTGATCCAGTTCGATAGCAACCGGAGCTTCGGTGCCACCGTAGATGATAGCCGGGAACTTGTTGGCGTGACGCAGGCGGCGGCTCGCACCCTTACCCTGCTCTTTACGTACTTCAGCGTTAATAGTAAACATTGACATCTCTCTTAATAAAGAAGCCTGTTACAGGCGACCCAGCAACAGGCGAATGACTGGCTTTGCGGATGCAAAAGCGGGCGGCATTATAGCCATTTGAGCGCGCACGGGCAATGAAAACCGCCGCTAACCGCGTAATTCATTGGCGCGCCGGAAGCGGCCATTGTAGTCGAACACCTTTTCACGCACCTGCCAGAACTGGCCTTTCAGGCGCGCGACCACGAAATCCGGATGGCGCAGCAGCGCCTGTTGCGCCACGATATCGTTAACGGTTATCCAGCGCAGCGGCACGCCCGGCGTGCGGGTATGCGGGCGGATAAACAGCTGTTCAAAGGCGGTGCGCTGCGCGGGCGTCTGCAGACGAAAACGCTCGCTGACGTCCGCGCCGTCCTCGTCGTAATAGGTCACCTTCAGCCAGTCGCCTTTCTCATCGGCGCCCGGTTGTAACTGCATCCCGCTACAGCGTAATACCAGCGCATCTTTGAGCTTCAGCGCCGCTTTCAGCATATCGTCCGGGTCTACCAGCACCTCGTTGCATTCGCGACAGCGTCGCGCGGCGATATCGTTTTCAGCGTTGCAGTGCGGGCAGTTTTTAAAGCGGAAACGGTAGTCGCACTGCTCGCGATGGCCGTCGTCATCCTCAAACCAGCCCTGACAGCGGCGGCCGAAATGCTCAATCAGCGTGCCGTCGGCCGTCGTTTTGCCCCAGAAGGTGTTGGCGAAGCCGCAGGCAGGGCAGAAGACCTGCACCGGCACGTTGTCGCTTTTGCCCTTCGGCGCGCCCACTTCCGGCGCGTAGAGATCGTGCGGGTTACCCGCGTAATCGAGGATCAGACAGTCGGTTTTGCCGGGCGACAGCCGCAGCCCGCGCCCAACAATCTGCTGATAGAGGCTGACCGACTCGGTCGGGCGCAGGATAGCGATTAAATCGACATGCGGGGCGTCAAAACCGGTGGTCAGCACCGCCACATTGACCAGGAAGCGCAACTGCTGGGCTTTAAACGCCTCGATAATCGCGTCGCGCTCGCGTCCCGGCGTTTCACCGGTAATCAGCGACGCCTCGCCCGCGGGCAGCAGGCCGGTTATCTCACGGGCGTGCTCGACGGTGGCGGCGAAAATCATTACGCCGCGCCGGTCGGCGGCATACTCGACAATCTGGCTGACGATATGGGGGGTAATGCGCCGTTGCTGTTTCAGTTCCCGGTTGAGATCGGCCTCGCTGAACAGACCATTGCTCTGGGCTTGCAGGCGGCTGAAATCGTACTGCACCACCGGCATGTCGAGGCGCTCCGGCGGCGTGAGATAACCGTACTTAATCATATAGCGCAGCGGCAGCTCGTAGATGCAGTCGCGGAACAGCGCTTTTTCATCGCCGCGCACCATACCGTGATAGTGAAACTGGTAAATCCAGCCTTTGCCGAGGCGAAACGGTGTCGCAGTCAGGCCCAGCAGCCGCAGGCGCGGGTTCTGCTTGCGCAGGTGCGTGAGGATCTGTTGATACTGGCTGTCGTCGTCATCGCTGATGCGATGGCACTCATCGACAATCACCAGCGAGAATTCTCCCTGAAAATGGTCAAGATTGCGCGCCACCGACTGCACGCTGCCGAACACCACTTTGCCGTGGCTCTCTTTGCGCGCGAGGCCTGCCGCGTAGATATCCGCTTCAAGCCCGAGCGCCAGATATTTCGCGTGGTTTTGCGCCACCAGTTCTTTCACGTGAGCGAGCACCAGCACGCGGCCACGCGCGAGCCGCGCCAGTTCGGCGATGACCAGGCTTTTGCCGGCGCCAGTCGGCAGGACAATCGCCGCGGGCGCGTCATGGCGGCGAAAATGGTTAAGGGTGGCATCCACCGCTTCGCGCTGGTAGGGACGTAAAGTAAAGGACATGGGGCCTGCAGAAATAGGGATCACGCTAATATTATGCCACGAATCATTTTCATCTTGTGAGCGGGCCATTGCCCGTTATACTGACGGCTCTGATTCCGCTTCATGAATGTTGCCGGGCGCCTTGCCCGCCCCCGCGTCGGAACTGCTTCAACAGGCTTATAAACGTCAACAACAGGCTTATAAACGTAATGCGACTTGATAAATTTATCGCCCAGCAGCTTGGCGTCAGCCGCGCTATTGCTGGTCGCGAAATTCGCGCCAGCCGGGTAACGGTCAATGGCGACATTGTTAAAGACACCGCTTTTAAACTGCTGGCGGATCACGACGTCGAGTATGACGGCAATCCGCTGGCCCAGCAGCATGGCCCGCGCTATTTCATGCTGAATAAACCGCAGGGCTACGTCTGCTCGACCGACGATCCGGATCACCCGACCGTACTCTATTTTCTCGACGAGCCGGTCGCCCATAAGCTGCACGCCGCCGGGCGTCTGGATATCGACACCACCGGGCTGGTGCTGATGACCGACGACGGCCAGTGGTCGCACCGCATCACCTCGCCGCGCCACCACTGCGAAAAAACGTACCGGGTGACGCTGGAGTCGCCGGTGGTGGACGACACCGCCGCGCTGTTCGCCAGAGGCGTACAGCTGCATAACGAAAAAGATCTCACCAAACCTGCTCAGCTTGAGGTGATAACGCCGACCGACGTGCGCCTGACCATCAGCGAAGGGCGTTACCATCAGGTCAAACGCATGTTCGCGGCGGTGGGCAACCACGTGGTCGGGCTGCACCGCGAGCGCATCGGGGGCATTGAGCTGGACCCCGAACTGGCGCCGGGCGAATACCGTCCGTTAACCGACGACGAAATTGCCAGCGTTGGCATGCCGTCGCGCTAATATCAGGAGTCAACCGTGACCACCAGGCAGAATTCGTCGCTGGGTATTGTGTTTATTCTTGGCCTGCTGGCCATGCTGATGCCGCTCTCTATTGATATGTACCTGCCGGCGTTGCCGGTCATCGCGAGCGAGTTCGGCGTCGAGGCGGGCAGCGCCCAGATGACGCTCAGCACCTATATCCTGGGCTTTGCTATCGGGCAGCTGTTTTACGGCCCGATGGCCGACAGTCTGGGACGCAAGCCGGTGATCCTCGGCGGCACGCTGATTTTCGCGGCGGCCGCTATCGCCTGCGCGCTGGCGCAGACTATCGACCAGCTCATCTATATGCGTTTCCTGCACGGGCTCTCCGCCGCCGCGGCAAGCGTCGTCATCAATGCCCTGATGCGCGATATCTACCCGAAGGAAGAGTTCTCGCGCATGATGTCCTTCGTGATGCTGGTGACCACCATCGCGCCGCTGCTGGCGCCGATTGCGGGCGGGGCGGTGCTGGTCTGGTTTAACTGGCACGTCATCTTCTGGATCCTCGCCGTGCTGGCACTGCTGGCCTGCGCCATGATCTTCTTTCTTATCCGCGAAACGCTGCCAGTGGAGCGCCGCCAGAAGTTTCACATTCGCACCACGCTTGGCAACTTCGCCACGCTGTTTCGCCATAAGCGCGTCCTGAGCTATATGCTCGCGAGCGGCTTTAGCTTTGCGGGTATGTTTTCGTTTTTAAGCGCCGGACCGTTTGTTTATATCGAGCTGAACCATGTTTCGCCGCAGCATTTCGGCTACTACTTCGCGCTCAACATCGTGTTTCTGTTTGTGATGACCATTATTAACAGCCGCTTTGTGCGCCGCGTCGGCGCGCTGAAGATGTTCCGCGCCGGGCTGTTTATTCAGTTCACGATGGCGGTGTGGCTGGTGTTAAGCGCGCAGTTTGACGCGGGCTTCTGGTCGCTGGTTATCGGCGTGGCGGCGTTTGTCGGCTGCGTGTCGCTGGTGGCCTCTAACGCGATGGCGGTGATCCTGGATGAGTTTCCGCATATGGCGGGCACGGCGTCGTCGCTCGCGGGGACGTTCCGTTTTGGCATCGGGGCCATTATGGGCGCGATGCTTTCAATGGCGACCTTCAACTCCGCCTGGCCGATGCTGCTTTCGATGTTCTTCTGCGCCACCTGTTCGATACTTTTCTACCTGTACGCCAGCCGCCCATCCCGTCGCGCTGCGTAACCCTTCCGGGGGAGATTTTCTCCCCCTTATGCTCCGCTGTTTTCTCTGCCAGACGGCGTTCCCCGAGCGGTTATTTGTTTCGTGAATGTAAAAGTAAAGCGCGTAAAAAGTCACAGCCTTGTATTAAAAAAGGTTGTGTCAGGGCGCAGAACGGGGTACATATAGCGCCAAAATGGGAGCCAACGCACAAAATAACCGCCTCGCTGCTGAGGAAATAACCGGCGCGCGCTTGCCATGAAACCGTTTTCTTTGTTGACGTGATCACTTTTTGTCAACATGTGTTAATATTTATGTGAATGACTTGTAAAATTTATGTTTCCGGGGACACTATCTTGAATACGCTACAACTCTCAATCGTTCATCGCTTGCCGCAGAGCTATCGGTGGAGTACGGGTTTTGCCGGTTCAAAAGTTGAACCGATCCCGCAGAGTGGACCAGACTGCGATAACTGTCTGGTGGGCCTGCGCCTGCTGAGCCCGGACGGCGAAAAAGCCTGGCCGGTGATGCATAAGCTGAGCCAGGCGCTGAGTGATATCTCGGTGGATTGTTCCGTGCTGGAGTGTGAAGGCGAGCCGTGCCTGTTTGTGAATCATCAGGATGAGTTTGCGGCCACCTGCCGCCTCAAAAACTTCGGCGTGGCCATCGCTGAGCCGTTTTCCGGCCAGAATCCGTTCTGAGCGTTAACGCAGCGTTAACAGCTCGCGCGTATATGCCTCACGCGGGGCGGCGAAAATCTCCCGACAGTCGCCCTGCTCAATCACCTCTCCCTGACGTAACACCACTACCTGATGACACAGCGAGCGCACTACCTGGAGATCGTGACTGATAAACAGGTAAGCGAGCTTATGCGTCTGCTGGAGTTTTTTCAGCAGCGTCAGGATCTGCGCCTGCACGGTACGATCGAGCGATGACGTTGGCTCATCGAGGATCAGCAGCTCGGGTTTGAGGATAAGCGCCCGCGCGATGGCGATACGCTGGCGCTGGCCGCCGGAAAACTCGCTCGGGTAGCGGTGGCGCGTTTCAGGATCCAGCCCCACTTCACGCATAGCCTCAATCACCTGGGTTTCACGCTCCGCTGGGGTGAGCGTCGGCTGATGCACGCACAGCCCTTCGGCGATGATACTGAGCACGTCGAGACGCGGGTTAAGCGAGGAGTTCGGATCCTGGAACACCACCTGAATGCGGCGGCGCAGCGGCAGCAGCGCGCGGCGGTTAAGCTGGTGTAAAGGGTGCCCGTCAAAGACAATTTCGCCCTTCGAGGCAATCAGGCGCAGCAGCGCCAGCCCGGAGGTGCTCTTACCGGAGCCCGACTCGCCCACCAGCCCCAGACTTTCGCCCGCATGCAGCGTAAAGCTTAAATTTTTCAGCGCATGATGATAACCCGTGATGCGCCTGAACAGCCCGCGGCGCTTTTCAAACGCCACGCTCAGGCCGCGCACTTCCAACAGCGGCGCGGCAGGTGTGGGCAGCGGCACCGGCTCGCCATCCGGCTCGGCGGCGATAAGCCGCCGGGTGTAGTCGTGCGCCGGCGCGGTGAAAATCGGCCCGACGCGGTTCTGCTCCACGCAGCGCCCGTTCTGCATCACCGCCACGTTATCCGCAAGCCGCTTCACGATATTCAGGTTATGCGTGATAAACAGCAGGCCCATGTTGAGTTCGCGTTTCAGTTCCGCCAGCAGTTGCAGGATTTGCGCCTGCACCGTGACGTCGAGCGCCGTGGTGGGCTCATCGGCAATCAGCAGTGCCGGGCGCGTCAGCAGCGCCATCGCAATCATCACGCGCTGGCGTTCGCCGCCGGAGAGCTGGTGCGGAAAGTCGTTCAGACGCTGCGCGGCGTTGCGGATGCCGACCCGCTCAAGGCAGGTGAGGATCTCGGCGCGCGCGGGCTCGCGGCGCATACCACGGTGCAGGGACAGCACTTCATAGAGCTGTTTTTCGACGCTGTGCAGCGGGTTTAAGGAAAC
Organism: Cronobacter dublinensis subsp. dublinensis LMG 23823; assembly: GCF_001277235.1. Classification (NCBI taxonomy): domain Bacteria; kingdom Pseudomonadati; phylum Pseudomonadota; class Gammaproteobacteria; order Enterobacterales; family Enterobacteriaceae; genus Cronobacter; species Cronobacter dublinensis. The sequence goes on along the minus strand of NZ_CP012266.1, from coordinate 2,987,449 downwards.
CATCGGCTCCTGAAAGATCATCGCTATCTGGTTGCCGCGCACCGCGCGTAGTTCGCGCTCGTGGGCGTTAAGCAGCGAGCGGCCCTGGAAGCGGATATCGCCCTGCGGATAGACGACCGGCGGGGAAGGGAGCAGGCGCAGTATGGAGAGCGCCGTGACGCTCTTACCGGAGCCGGACTCGCCCACCAGCGCCAGCGTTTCGCCCGCCTCGATGGTCAGCGACAGCGAATCCACTACCTGACGCTCCACGCCCTGCTGGCGAAACGCAATGGAGAGGTTGTCGATGGAAAGCAGGGGATGCGCCATATCAGATAGCCTTACTCGGATCGAAGGCGTCGCGAACCGCTTCGCCAATAAAAATTAACAGCGACAGCAGGATCGCCAGCGAGAAGAAGGCGGTCAGCCCAAGCCAGGGCGCCTCAAGATTATTTTTGCCCTGTAAGAGCAGTTCGCCGAGCGACGGCGAGCCGAGCGGCAGCCCGAAGCCCAGAAAATCGAGCTCTGTCAGCACAGTAATCGAGCCGCAGAGAATAAACGGCAGAAACGTCAGCGTCGCCACCATCGCGTTAGGCAACATATGGCGCCAGATAATCGCCCGGTCGCTGACGCCCAGCGCCTGGGCGGCGCGAATGTAATCAAAGTTGCGGGTGCGCAGAAACTCGGCGCGCACTACGCCCACCAGCGTCATCCAGCCAAACAGCACCGTGATCAGCAGCAGCCACCAGAAGCCCGGCTGCACCACGCTTGAGAGCAGGATAATCAGAAACAGCGTCGGCATGCCCGACCAGATCTCAATAATGCGCTGGCCGAAAAGATCGACCCTGCCGCCGTAATAGCCCTGAATCGCCCCGACGGTAATGCCGATGACGCTTGAGCACAGGGTAAGCATCAGGCCGAACAGCAGCGAAATGCGCGTGCCGTAGAGAATGCGCGCCAGCACGTCGCCGCCGTTGGCATCGGTGCCGAGCCAGTTTTGCGCCGACGGCGGGGCGGGGAAGGGCCGGTCGGAGGCGAAGTTAATCGCGGTGCCGCTGAATCTAATCGGTGCCCAGAGCACCCAGCCGTTATCCTGCAACCGCTGCTGTAGCCACGGATCCTGATAATCGGCGGGCGTCGCGAGCGGGCCGCCGAAATCGCTTTCGCTGTAATGCGCGACCAGCGGGAAATACCAGTGATCCTGGTAGCGCACCGCCAGCGGTTTGTCGTTGGCGATAAGCTCGGAAAACAGGCTCAACACAAAAATGACCGTGAAAATCCACAGCGACCAGTAACCGCGCCGGTTATGGCGAAACCGCGCCCAGCGGGCCTGATTTACGGGATTCAAACCCATCATCCGCGCCTCTCGAAATCAATGCGTGGGTCGACCAGCGTATAGGTGATATCGCTCAGGATATTCAGCAGAAGGCCGACCAGGGTGAAAATATAGAGCGTGCCGAACATCACCGGGTAGTCGCGCGAGACGGTGGCTTCATAACCCAACAGCCCCAGGCCGTTGAGCGAGAAAATGACCTCAATCAGCACCGAACCGGTGAAGAACATGCTGATAAAGGTCGCCGGGAAGCCCGCGATCACCAGCAGCATGGCGTTGCGAAACACATGCCGCCAGAGGATCTGCTGTTCACCAAGCCCTTTGGCACGCGCCGTCACCACGTACTGTTTGCGGATCTCATCAAGAAACGCGTTGCGGGTGAGGATCGTGAGCGTGGCGAAGCCGCCAATCACCGTCGCCAGCACCGGCAGCGTGATGTGCCACAGATAGTCGGTGATTTTTTGATACCACGGCAGCGTGTCGAAGTTGGTCGATACCAGTCCGCGCAGCGGGAAGAGATCGAACCAGGTGCCGCCTGCGAAGATGACGATCAGTAAAATCGCAAACAAAAACGCCGGGATCGCGTAGCCGGTAATGATCGCCACACTACTCCAGACATCGAAGCGGCTGCCGCTGTTGACCGCCTTGCGGATGCCGAGCGGGATCGACACCAGGTAGATAATCAGCGTGCTCCACAGACCGAGCGTTATCGACACCGGCAGGCTGTTTTTAATCAGATCCAGCACCGAGGCGCTGCGAAACAGGCTGTCGCCGAAGTCGAAACGGACATAGTTCCACAGCATGTTGAAATAACGCTCATGCAGCGGTTTATCGAACCCGTAGCGGTGGGTTATCTCGGCGATCACTTCCGGGTCGAGCCCACGCGCGCCGCGGTAGTGGCTCTCGTTCACGTTCATCACGCCGTTTTGCGGGCGGCTGCTTTCCATTCCGCCGCTCTGGACGCCCGGCACACCGGTACCGCCGCCGAACTGGATAGCGGCAAGCGCCTGATCCACCGGACCGCCGGGGGCTATCTGAACAATAAAAAAGTTAATGGTGATGATGGCCCAGAGTGTCGGGATCAGCAGCAGCAAACGACGAAGCAGGTAGGCGCCCATAATTCTCCTTAGCGCCGGGCTTCTGGCAGGGCGGCGGCTTTGTTGACGTCATACCACCACGTGTCAAAGCCCAGGGTGTAGAGCGGGCGTGTGGCGGGGCGGGAGAATTTATTCCACACGGCGACGCGGTCCGCTCCGGCGTACCACATGGGGATCATGTAGTAGTTCCAGGTCAGCACGCGGTCGAGTGCGCGGCCAAGCGGCAGCAGCTTCTGTTGATTGCCCTGGCTGGCGATAATCTGTTCGATAAGCTTATCCACCGCCGGGTTTTGCACGCCAGGGGTATTCCAGGACGAATCGATATAGTCTGACGCCCAGCTTATCTGCAGCCCTGTGTCGGGCCAGGGCGCGGCGCGGTAAAGCGTCGGCAGCATGTCGAAATCGCGCTTGCGCAGCCGGTTAGTGAGCTGCGAATTATCGACCTGGCGGATGGTCATGGTAATGCCGAGCCGCGCCAGGCTGTGCTGGAAGGGCAGCACCCACTGGTTATTGCCCGCCGAGCCCAGCAGCAGTTCAAAGGCAAACGGCTTGCCGGTTTCGCGGTTCACGAGCTTATTGTTTTTCAGCTCCCAGCCCGCGTCTTTCAGCAGCGCCAGCGCCTTGATGAGATTGTCCCTGTCGAAACCGTCGCCGCGCGAGACCGGCGGCTCATATATTTGGGTGAAAACTTCCGGCGGCACCTCTTTTTTCAGCGGCGCCAGCAGCGTGAGCTCGTCGGCGTCCGGGTAATGGCGCGCGGCGTAGTCGGTGTTGAGGAAATAGCTGTTCGGACGACGCCAGGCTTTATAAAACAGCACTTTGTTCATCCATTCGAAATCAAATGCCAGCGAAATAGCCTCGCGCACCCGGCGGTCGGCGAAAAAGGGCCGTTGAATGTTAAACGCCAGCCAGCGGGCGTCCTGCGCGGTGGTGTTCTCGAACTCGTCTTTGACGATGTAGCCGCGCTCGAAATTGCTGCCGGTATAGCGTGTCGCCCAGTTTTTCGGGCTGGTTTCCGGGCGGAAATCATACGCGCCCGCTTTGAACGCCTCAAACGCGACGTTGTCATCCAGGTAGTAGTCGTAGCGGATGGTATCGAAATTCCAGCGGCCGCGGTTGACGGGCAGATCCGCCGCCCAGTAATCCTTCACGCGGGAATAGACAATGTATTGTCCCATTCGCCACTGGGTCGCGCGGTAAGGGCCGTTTGCCAGCGGCGGCGTAGAGAGCGGATCGCTAAGCTTGTGGTCGCGCCAGTATTTCTCCGGCATCACCGGCAGCGTCAGCAGGCCCAGCATATTCTCTTTGCCCGGTTTCGCCAGTTCGATGCGCACGGTCAGCGGCGCGATGGCTTTCATCGTGGCGCCTTTATAATAGAGGCGAAACTGCGGCACGCCCTCGGTCATGAATTTATGAAAGGTGAACGCGACATCCTTAGCGGTAATGGGCGAGCCGTCGTGGTTGCGCGCCTGCGGGTTAATCGTGACTTCCGCCCACGAGAAGTCATCCGGGTAGCGGATCATCTCGGCAATCAGCGGGTAGTAGCTGCCCGGCTCGTCATCGGAGCCGGTAAAAAGCGAGTCGTAGAGCGTTTCGGTGCGCACGCCAGGGTTGCCGCGCAGCGCGTAGCGGTTGAAATTATCAAAGGTGCCGAGGGCCGCGAGCGTGATAGCGCCGCCTTTCGGGGCCGCCGGGTTGACGTAATCGAAGTGGTTAAAATTGACGACATACTTCGGCTCTCCGAGCACGGCCAGAGAGTAGCTTTCATGGATAGTCTGCGCCTGACAAACAGCGCTGAGCAGCAGACACAGCAAAACGAACGCGCGTGCAATCATTGGGATGGTATGTCCTTCTCCGGCGCCTGAAGGGGCGCGCTAACAGCATGGCTGCATAATAAGGGAGCCGCGCGTGATTGTGAAATAGCCCGGCGTTATGAGTCCATCTCCTTCATGCTCGCCGGAAGCTCACCGGCGCGCACCGGGCGGCTGAAATAGTAGCCCTGCAGGAAATTTACGCCACGCACGCTCAGCCATTTCGCCTGATCCAGCGTCTCCACGCCTTCAGCGACGGTCGTCATATTCAGGCGCTTCGCAAGACTTATCACGGCGTCGAGCACCGGCGAGGTAATGGTTTCGGTGCCGATCGCATTGACGAAACCGCGATCAATCTTCAGGTAGTCGAGCGTAAAGCGCTCAAGGTAGATAAGCGCGCTATGGCCGGTGCCGAAGTCGTCCACCGCGATTTCGTAGCCCTGCTGGTGCAGCCATTCGAACAGACCTATCGCTTCTTTTTCGCGGATCATGTCGCGCTCGGTTATCTCAAACACCAGCTGGAAATAATCCGGCGGCAGCGAGGCGTGGAATTTCTGGATATCCGCCTGAAATTCTGGCGAATGGAGATGGCCGGGCGCGATGTTTATCCCGAGCTTGGAACCCGGCGGCAGCGACTGTTGCAGGTGCGGCACGTCCTGGGCGATAAGCTTAAACAGGTGGCGGGTGAGGGGAACGATAAGGCCCTGCGCCTCGGCGAAGCTGATAAACGCGTCCGGCGGGATCATGCCCGCGGCCGGGTGCTTCCAGCGCATCAACGCTTCGACGCCGCGGATCTGACGCGTGGCCGCGTCCACCACAGGCTGATAGACCACAAAAAACTGATTTCGCTTGATGCCGCTTACTATCTCCCGCCCGGATCGCGCGCGCAGCGCCAGCAGGACAACCGTCAGCACGCCGCCCAGAACGCCGAGCAACAGGCCGAGCAGCAGCGCCAGATGCCTGTCTTCGGCAGGCATAGTGTCGCCGTATAAATAAAGCTTCAGCGGGTAGCCCCGCACGCTCTCGCTACGCAGCGGCTCAGCGGGGAGTTCGTCGGGCGTCATCGCCCTGCCGGAAAACGTGGTCAGCGCGCGATCTTTCGCCACCAGCGCCAGGCCGTTGAGATCGTTCTGGCGCGCCGTGTAGACCAGATACGGCGTGAGGTTGACGTTCAGCGTCGTGACGATCCCGCGGCCTGCCATCAGCGGATTGCCGAACCACATCACGATCGACGGTTTATCCGGCATCATCGGCGTGCCGGTAATAATGCTGATATCCACCGCTTTACGGGTGTCGATATCCGGCGCGAAGTCGCGCAGCGGCAGCTGAAGCCTGCCGGTGGCGGAGGAGCAATAGGCAGCGCCGTTTCGTAAGAGCAAAAATGCGCGCACGTTGACGTTAAATGCCGCGCGTGAAGTGAGTTCGGCCGACACTGCGCCGCACTCGGCGAGCGTCAGCGGTTGCAGCGCGTCGGCGGAGGCTTTCAACTGCGCGAAATAGGTGTTGAGATAATGATGAATATCCCGCGCCAGCATGTCGTACTGGTTTTCCCGCTGCTGATGCAGCCAGCCGCGGGCGGCGAGCGTGACAATAAACGCCAGGGCAAGTCCCGTCGCGACGCCGGCAAGCAGGATTTTGCGGGGAGTGGACAGGGTTGATGCAAAAGGCGGACTGGATAACATCCTTTCAGTTCCCGTGCGAGCAACTAGCGTGAAATCAGCTTAACAGACAATACCGCAGAACGTGAGGGGCAAGGCGCGGCGGGCGCGCAGACAAAAAAAACGCTGCATCAGCAGCGTTTTTTATCGTTCAGCACAGGCAATCAAGGGAAATCGACACGCTGAGTATTAACTGCGGCCCAGTACGCGGCGCGCTTCGTTATAGCGCTTCTTCCAGTACGGTTCATCCATGTTGGAGATCATCACGCCGCTGCGTGTAGATGCATGAACAAACTGATTATTACCGATGTAAATACCCACGTGGCGGCCTGTTGAGCCTGCGTGGAACAGCACCAGATCGCCGGTGCGCAGGCGGGTACGGTCAACCGATTTACCCATTTCCTGCTGCTCGTAAGTCGAGCGCGGCAGTTCTAAACCAAACTGTTCGCGGAAAGTGCGCTGCACGAAGCCTGAACAATCGATGCCACTTTTAGTGCTGCCGCCGAGGCGATAGCGTACGCCTTTCCAGTCAGCGTACTGATCCATAATGCGGGATTTCACATCCAGCGTACGAACCATCTGTTCAAATTCATCCTGAGAGGCTTGCAGTAACAGCCCGTCGTTTTCACCTACTGCATGCGTCTCAGAATGCATGTTTTTTGCGGTATTGGTAGAGCTACATGCTGACAGCAGAATTGCCACAGCCACTGCGGGGATGACCCGAGTGATATATCTCAAAATTGGTTGAGATTTGACCATTTTGTTTGTTTTCCCTTGAAGTCCTTAACGATAAAAATCGTTATAAAAAATGCTAAACGTGCCGAGACTAATGAGCTCTGAGGGGTAAGACAATTCCTGGTGAGCTAAATTGTGTGTTGGTGCACACTTTTATTTGCATTACCAATAAATGCCATTAAACCACAAAACGCTCCCGAGATTACCTGAACAAAACCCATATAGCGAGTGGTTTTAATCATTTTTTTATAAGAAATTGTAATGGTCAAGAACCGTAAAGACAGAGAAAGCGTGCGGTCTGAAAAGCGACGTAAAAATAGTCAACACCTTCATTTTTATGACGAATGTATGAAAGTATTGCGAAAAGTGTCTGGCGGCGGGAGGGCGAAAAATAAACAGGGACCCTTAACGATCCCTGTTGATGATATTTTTAATCTATTAATTAATTGTTATGGAGTTGTTGTTTTTTGACCGGGCAGATGATTATTAAGCCAGGTAATTATTTTATCGCTAAGCGGCGTCAATAAAATCCACGGAAGGCCAATAAAAATGATTGACAAAGAGCCGACAGCTATATCCGTAAACCAGTGCGCGCCAATCATCATGCGCGGCAGGGCGAACACGCAAAATATCAGAATGCCCAGCGCAAAGGCTTTACCACCGAAATAGCGCCACATAAAACCCGCGAAAATGAGCAGCATCATGCCGTGGTCGCCCGGGAAACTGTCCGTCGAGGCGTCTTTGGTTGAGATCCCCACCACCTTACCGACCCGCAGGCTGTCCTCGAACGTCAGCGTCGGGCTCGGGCGCGACACCGGCAGCAGGTGGCCAAGCTGATTGAGCACCACCGCCGAGAGCAGCATCACCACGCCCATAATAATAATGTGGCGACGGCCCGACGGCGTGGCCTGACGCCAGTACCAGAGCAGCAGCAGCCCCATCGCGAGCAGCGAACAGCCGTCAAACGCACGGTTGTTGGTTATCGCTAGGAACCATAAAAAGCCGTGGCTGGCAGCGGCAAGGTGATTGAAAAAGTGGAAAATCCCGGCATCGAGGGTAAACCAGAAGCCGGTTTGCGCCGGCGGATACCAGGAGAGAAACAGGACGGCGCCTGCGAGATTCAGCAGCAGGATCGCGGGGATACGGGTAGTAGTCATGACAGTCTGATTTTCACAAAAGGGTAACGTTAAAGCGATTTGTCTAAACGAAGCTTCAACAAGGCCGATTGCAGCGCATTCCAGTCGGTGTCGTTGGCGGTAATGAGCTCGATGCGGCTGTCCGGCGGCGGAGCGCTCTGGGTTTCAATATGAAAGTCCTGGCCCTGACGGTTAATGCGCACTAGCCCTTCACGAATACGCAGCACGCCTTTCACGCGCTCTGCCGGCGCAAGCCGCGCCCACTCCAGAATGCCGATGGTATCGAATACCGTGTCGGCATCGAAAATCCAGCCGCAGGCGTGATGGCCCTGGCCGCTGTTAAGGCTGCGCCGCCAGCGCTGGTTGCCGGGCAGGCTCAGGGCCGCAAGCCCATTGCGTTGGGCAGGCGCATGGGCGTGATGCGCGCTTGCTGGCAGCTCGCGCAGGTTAAGGCGCGGCTTATCAAGCAGCGCCAGATCGATCTCGCCCTGGGTGGCGAGAACTAGTTCGCGGCCTGCGGCGTCGCTTTCGCGCCAGGCGCGAAGCGCCGCCAGGCTTTCTTCGTCGCTGCGGTCCTGTTTATTGGCGACGATAATATCCGCCGCGGCGAGCTGGTCGCGGAAATTCTCATTGGTGACATATTTCTCGTCCCGCAGCTGGCGCGGGTCGAGCAGACAGAGCGTGGCGCGCAGGTCTATCCAGGGCTCATACACCGGCGAGGTGAGCATATCCAGAATCTGTTTAGGGTGACCCAGCCCGGTCGGCTCAATCAGCAGCCGGTCCGGCTTGCCCTGGCGCAGCAGAGTATTTAGCCCGACCTGCATCGGCAGGCCGTTGACGCAGCACATGCAGCCGCCGGGGATCTCTTTTAACAGCGCGCCGCTGTCGGCCATCAACGCGCCGTCGATGCCCACCTCGCCAAATTCATTGACCAGCACGGCCCAGGTTTCCGTTGGATCTTTATGGGCCAGCAGATGACGGATCGTGGTGGTTTTGCCGCTGCCGAGAAAGCCGGTAATGAGATTGGTACGGGTCACGTGCGCTCCTGATAAATATCTGGCGGAAATAAATCATCAGGCATCATTCTGGATAAAAATGGCAGGGATGAGAAGAGGTAACGCGGACGGGCAGGCGCCGCATCCGCGATAATAGCATTCAGGGTTAAAATCAGCGCCGCGCGAGGCGCGCTACCGCTTCTTTGGCGCCCAGGCGGCTGAGCGACTGCCAGGCGGCGTTTAGCGTATGGATAAACAGCGGATGCTGCGCCAGCTCCTCGCCGAACACCTCTTTAAGCGTCAGCAGCGCGCCGACTCGCTCCTCTTCATGGCTTGAGTGCGCCAGCGCCGCGATTTTTTCTGCCAGCGGGTCGCGCACGTCAATGGGCTGACCGCTGTCATCCACGCCGCTTACGTAACGCATCCAGCCCGCCACGCCCAGCGCCAGCAGCGACCACTCGCCGCCGTGCTGCAAATGCCAGCGCACGGAATCCAGCATTCGCTGCGGCAGCTTCTGGCTGCCGTCCATCGCGATTTGCCAGGTGCGGTGCTTCAGCGCCGGGTTGGCGAAGCGGGCAATCAGGCTGTCGGCGTACCCGGTTAAGTCCACCCCCTGAATGCGCAGCGTCGGAGCCTGCTCGCGCAGCATCAGCTGGCGCGCCGCGTCGCGAAAATTCGGGTCGTTCATGCAGTCGCTGATGTGCTGATACCCCGCCAGATAACCGAGATACGCGAGAAAAGAGTGGCTGCCGTTCAGCATTCTTAACTTCATCTGCTCCCAGGGCAGGACGTCATCAACCATCTGTACGCCCGCATCCTCCCAGGCCGGGCGGCCCGCGACGAACTTATCTTCGATAACCCACTGGATAAACGGCTCGCAGCTGATGGCGCACGGGTCAGCGACGCCCAGCGTATCGGCTATCTCCTGGAGCGACTCCGGCGTCGCCGCCGGCACGATACGGTCAACCATCGTACCGGGGAATGTGACGTTTTCAGCAATCCACTGCGCCAGCGCCGGATCGCGGTTGTGCGCCATGCCGAGCACCGCTTCGCGCACCACATGGCCGTTATCAGGAATGTTATCGCAGGAGAGCACGGTAAACGGCGCGTGCCCGCGCGCGCGGCGGCGGTGCAGCGCCTCCACCAGCAGCCCTGGCGCAGAGTGCGGCTGGTGCGGGTTATCGAGGTCATGCACGATGCGGCTGTTTTGCGTATCCAGCTGGCCGGTGGCCGGGTCGATGCAGTAGCCTTTTTCCGTGATGGTTAACGAGACGATAGCGACCTGCGGCTCACAGAATTTTTCAATGATCGCCTCCATACCGTCGAGCTTCGCATTGAGGCACTCTTTCACCGCGCCAATAATGATGGCCTGATTGCCGTCGGCCCCTTTTTCCAGCACGGTATAAAGATGGTCCTGGGCGCGCAGCGCGCTCATTAGCTCATCGCCGCTGAACAGGCTGATTTCGCAGATGCCCCAGTCGCCGCCTTTCAGGTTAAGGACCCGGTCGGTCAGAAGCGCCTGGTGGGCGCGGTGAAACGCGCCGAAGCCGAAATGCACGATGCGGCTTTGCAGGGCGCTGCGGTCATATCCTGGGCGTTGAACCGCAGCAGGCAGCGTGGCGGAAGCGATATTCTTCATTTCTCACATATCCTGATAACCATTATTTAACAAACTCAGTGTAAAGTTATATGACAGCAAATTGAATTGGTATGCCGTAAATATCCGGGGTTTGTGAGCTGGATCAAGACAGAGTGGCGCGCGGTTTGACGCTTCTGGCTAAACATGTATGGTAGTCATCATAGATTATCGCGATATTGGTATAACAACTTTTTTAAGGAGAGGGCGATGGAACAAACCTGGCGTTGGTATGGGCCGAACGATCCGGTCTCGCTGGATGACATCAGACAGGCCGGGGCGACCGGTATTGTCACCGCGCTGCATCACATCCCCAACGGTGAAGTCTGGCCGGTGGAAGAGATTAAAAAACGTCAGGCGGAGCTTGCGCAAAAAGGGCTCACCTGGTCGGTGGTGGAGAGCATCCCGGTACATGAAGATATCAAAACCCATACCGGCCAGTATGACCTCTATATCGCCCGCTACCAGCAGAGCATCCGTAATCTCGCGGCCTGCGGCATCGACACCGTCTGCTACAACTTCATGCCCATCCTCGACTGGACGCGCACTGACCTCGAATACACGCTGCCGGACGGCTCGAAAGCGCTGCGTTTCGACCAGATTGCCTTCGCCGCGTTCGAACTGCACATCTTAAAGCGCGACGGCGCGCGCCACGATTACACGCAGGACGAACAGCGCCAGGCGCAGGACTATTTCAACGCCATGAGCGAGGCGCAGATTGAGACGCTCACGCGTAATATCATCGCCGGTCTGCCGGGTGCGGAAGAGGGCTACACGCTGGATCAGTTCCGCGCGCGTCTTGCGGAATATGACGGCATCGATAAAGCCGCGCTTCGCGACAATATGGCGTATTTCCTGAAAGCTATTGTGCCGGTGGCGGAAGAAGCGGGCGTGCGCCTTGCCGTTCACCCTGACGATCCGCCGCGCCCGATCCTCGGCCTGCCGCGCATTGTGTCGACGATTGAAGACATGCAGTGGCTTAAAGAGACGGTGGACAGCATTTATAACGGCTTCACCATGTGCACCGGCTCTTATGGCGTGCGCGCCGATAACGATCTGGTGCGGATGGTCGAAACCTTCGCCGATCGCATTCACTTCACGCATCTGCGCGCCACCTGTCGCGAAGAGAACCCGAAAACCTTCCACGAAGCGGCGCATCTGTATGGCGACGTCGACATGGTGGCGGTGGTGAAAGCGATCCTGACCGAAGAGCAGCGCCGCAAAAAGGCAGGCGATCTGCGCCCGATCCCGTTCCGCCCGGATCACGGCCATCAGATGCTTGACGATCTGCGCAAGAAAACCAACCCCGGCTACTCGGCGATTGGCCGCCTGAAAGGGCTTGCCGAAGTACGCGGCGTGGAGCTGGCGCTGAAAAAAGTGCTGTTCCCGGATCTGCTGTAAACGGCAACGTCTGGCTATAAAAAAAGCCCCGCACTGCGGGGCTTTTTCATTGATACGGTAACGCTTATTCAGCGCGGCCCATATAGCGACGCTCGGCGATATGCACGCGGATTTTCTCACCGGCGCTCAGGTATTCCGGCACCTGGATCACCACGCCGGAGGAGAGCGTGGCCGGCTTGGAGCGGGCGCTCGCAGACGCGCCTTTGATGCCCGGCGAGGTCTCGACGATTTCAAGATCCACTGTCTGCGGCAGTTCCAGCGCCAGCAGCTGGCCGTCCCAGGTCAGAACCTGCATATCCGGCATGCCGCCTTCCGGCATAAACAGCAGCTCTTCTTCAATCTGATCTTTGGTAAAGGTGTACGGCGTGTAGTCTTCTTTATCCATAAAGACATACTCGTTGCCGTCGACGTAGGAGAAATCCACAAAGCGACGGGTCAGCGTAATGGTGTCCAGGATGTCGTCGCCTTTAAAACGCTCTTCCACTTTCTGCCCGGTGCGGACATCGGAAAAACGCATTTTGTACAGGGTGGCCGCGCCGCGCGCGCTCGGGGACTGAATGTCGATATCTTTTACAATCAGCAGTTTGCCGTTGTAGTTCAGCACCATACCTTTTTTAATTTCGTTCGCTCTTGGCATCGAAGTGTCCTGTTAAGCTGGAATATGCAAAATATCGCGACAAGTTACTCGCGAGACACGCGCCAGGCAAGCGGAATTACGTAGATTGCGAGACGTGCCGAAAATGCGGCGCGCGACAGGCTTTTTCGGCCTCAGGGCTGTACCCGGCGGGGCAAAACGCTACAATGCCCGGCTTTCACGCGAGGAGCGCTATGCCGATTTCCATCCGTCACGTCCAGCCTGAAGAAACCGCCGCCATATACCGTTTGATTCCGGAGTTTGCCGGGGTACATGACGCGCAGGCCATCCGCCAGCGTATCGGCGGGCGCGTCGCCTGTGCGCTGGTGGCGTATGACGAGGCGCAGCCGGTTGGCTTTAAGCTCGGCTATGAAACGGCACCGGGCGAGTTCTACAGCTGGCTCGGCGGCGTGGCGCCTGCGTACCGACGCGACGGCGTGGCGCAGCGCCTTCTTGAGGCGCAGGAACGTTGGGCGCAGGAGCACGGCTACGCGCGCCTGCGCGTGAAAACCCGCAATCAGTTTCGCGCCATGCTGATGCTGCTTATCCGCAACGGCTACCAGATTATCGGGCTGGAAAAAAAGGGCGAGGCCGCGGACTACCGGCTGCTGCTTGAAAAATCACTGACCGGCGCGTAGCGCGCGTCACGGAGAGTTTATGGACTGTCGCCCCGACTGCGGCGCCTGCTGCACCGCACCGTCGATCTCAAGCCCCATTCCCGGCATGCCTGATGGCAAACCGGCGAACACGCCGTGCGTCCAGCTTGATGAGCGGCTGCGCTGTAAGCTTTTCGGCTCGCCGCTGCGCCCGAAAGTCTGCGGCGGCCTGCAACCGACCCAGGAGATGTGCGGCGCAAGCCGCCACGCGGCGATGCGCTTTCTTATCCATCTTGAGGCGCTTACCGCACCCTAAACGTCTTTAATGCGCCACAGACACCAGACCGCGCCCGCGGTCATCGCCATCGCTACGTAAAACACCGAGTGGTAATTCCACAGTTCCGCAATCACGCCCGCAAGCGAGCCGGCGATTATCCAGCCCACGCGCGTGGTGTTGGTGTAAAGCGTTGTAGCGGCCCCCGCCTGGCCTGGCATCAGGTCCTGAAAATAGAGCATCCCGATACCCGCCAGGATGCCGATATAGACAGCGTTGAGCACCTGTAGCCCCAGCAGCAGCGCCGGGCTGTGCAGCGTCAGCATACCCAGATAAAACAGCACGCCCGCCATGACGGCGATGCGCATCAGAAAGCGTTTGCCGAATTTGCGGGCATAGAAGCCTGCAATCAGCATCACCGGGATCTCAAGCCCTGCCGCCGCGCCCATCATCACGCCTGCCAGTTTTTCCGGCAGCTTCAGCTCGTTAATCAGGTACAGCGGCATATTAATAATGTAGAGGCTGTTAGTGCCCCACATCAGCGTGCAAATCGAAAACAGCAGCAGCGCGTCGCGACGGTTGCGGCGGGGCGCCTCTAAGGGCGCGGCGGTGGCGAGCGGCTCTTTGCGCATCGACGGCAGGAAACACCAGACCATCAGGGCGCAAAGCACGAACGCGGCAGCGGCGCTGACGTACATCGTCTGAAAGCCAAACCCCATCGCCAGCGCATAGGCCAGCGGCGGCCCCACCACCCAGGCGAGCGACACCTGCGCGCGCAGAACCGAGCTAAACATTACCGCTTCACGCCCGGTGCGGTCAGCGTGCTCGCGCGCCAGCGCGAACATCTGCGGGTTGGCGGTCGAACCAAAACTGCTCAGGAACACGCCTACAAACAGCAAAATGAAATAGTTGCGGTTCCACGCAAACAGCAGACACGCCAGCGCGCCCAGCAGACAGCAGGCGAAAATCAATGATTTACGGTCGCCTTTACGATCGGAGCGGCCCGCCAGGAACTGGCTGACGAAAATCCCGATGATTGCGCTGCCGGTAAAAAAGAAGCCGACCATCGCCGGGCGGGCGTGCACTTCTTCGGTCAGAAACAGGCTCAGCGTCGGGGTTTGCAGCGCGCCGGCGATACCGGTGAGAAAGGCGACAATCAGAAACGAGGCGGAGGTGAAATCGAGCGGTCTTTGCGGCGTCGCGAGGGCGTTGTTTTGCATATTTTCGGCGAGATCAAGAAAGAAGAGGCGGAGTTTACGCCTCTTGCCATACTTTGAATAGCGACCAGCAGGTGAGATGCCACAAAAAATCAAAATGGTATTTCAGAATGAAGTGCCGCTTTGCTGAAGCGAGCTGACGCGTGCTGAAAACCGCTGACAGAGTGTGCCGTTGCGTTTCACTAAGGGGTGAAATGTGCGGGATCTCTAATATTCAACACGTGAATAACGGCTTTTCTTGCGCACGGGCTATGGAAAATGCAGACTTTCTTGAAACGTTTCAGCGTTATCTCGTTTTCGCTCATTTGGCGGGATAACGCTCTTTTTCTCACAACGGCTGAAACGATTCGGGTTCAGCAAGCGAGGAGACCATGTTCCAGTTATCTGTTCAGGATATCCATCCCGGCGCTCAGGCCGGTAATAAAGAAGCGGCGATTCGTCAGGTGGCTGACGCGCTGGTTAACGCAGGCAACGTCAGCGCCGGTTATGTTGACGGCATGCTGGCCCGCGAGCAGCAAACCTCCACCTTCTTAGGGAACGGCATCGCTATTCCTCACGGAACGACCGACACCCGCGACCAGGTCCTGAAGACCGGCGTGCAGGTGTTCCAGTTCCCGCAGGGCGTGGCCTGGGGCGAGGATCAAATCGCCTATGTCGCTATCGGCATCGCTGCCAGCTCTGATGAACATCTCGGTCTGCTGCGTCAGCTCACTCATGTACTGAGCGACGACGCCATTGCTGAACAGCTGAAAACCGCCACCACGGCGGAAGAGCTGCGCGCCCTGCTGATGGGCGAGAAGCAAAGCGCGGGCATGAAGCTTGATAACGACACCATTACGCTCGACGTCGCGGCCACAAGCCTGGTGACGCTGCAGGCGCTGAACGCCGGTCGTCTTAGCGAAGCGGGCGCGGTGGATGCTGAATTCGTAAGCCACGTGATTAACGCGAAGCCGCTGAATCTCGGTCAGGGCGTCTGGCTTGCCGACAGCCCGCAGGGCAACCTGGCGAGCGCGGTTGCAGTAAGCCGCCCGGTACAGCCGTTCACGCAGGACGGCGAAACCGTCGGTCTGCTGCTGAGCGTCGCGGTAGCCGATGACCAGCCATTGCAGGTGCTGGGCCGCGTCAGCGAACTGCTGATTGCCGGTAAAGCTGAACGTCTGCTGAACGCCGACGCCGCCACGCTGCTGTCGCTGCTGACCAGCGATGACGCGCTGGCCGACGACGTGCTGAGCGCCGAATTTACGGTACGCAACGAGCACGGCCTGCACGCCCGTCCGGGCACCGTGCTGGTCAACACCATCAAGCAGTTCAACAGCGATGTCACCGTGACCAACCTCGACGGCTCCGGCAAACCCGCCAATGGCCGCAGCCTGATGAAAGTCGTCGCGCTGGGCGTGAAGAAAGGCCATCGCCTGCGCTTTACCGCACAGGGCGATGACGCGCAGGCGGCGCTGGACGCCATCGGCGAGGCGATCAACGCCGGTCTCGGGGAGGGCGCAGCATGAGCAGACGTGTCGCCACCATTACCCTCAACCCGGCATATGACCTGGTAGGTTACTGCGCAGAGATTGAGCGCGGCGAAGTTAACCTCGTGCGGACCACGGGTCTGCACGCGGCGGGTAAAGGCATTAACGTCGCCAAAGTGCTCAAAGATTTAGGTATCGACGTCACCGTGGGCGGTTTTCTGGGTAAAGACAACCAGGACGGCTTTCAGCAGCTGTTCAGCGAACTCGGCATCGCCAACCGTTTCCAGGTGGTGCAGGGCCGTACCCGCATTAACGTCAAGCTGACGGAAAAAGACGGCGAAGTGACCGACCTCAACTTCTCCGGTTTTGAAGTAACGCCGGCCGACTGGGAGCGTTTCGTTAATGACTCCTTAACCTGGCTTGGCCAGTTCGACATGGTCTGCGTCAGCGGCAGCCTGCCGTCGGGCGTCTCTCCTGAGGCGTTTACCGACTGGATGACCCGCCTGCGCAGCCAGTGCCCGTGCATTATCTTCGACAGCAGCCGCGAGGCGCTGGTGGCCGGTCTGAAAGCCGCGCCGTGGCTGGTAAAACCGAACCGCCGCGAGCTGGAGATCTGGGCCGGTCGCAAACTGCCGGAACTGAAAGATGTTATCGAGGCGGCTCACGCGCTTCGCGAACAGGGGATCGCCCATGTGGTGATCTCTCTGGGCGCGGAAGGGGCGCTGTGGGTGAACGCGTCGGGTGAATGGATCGCCAAACCGCCGTCCTGCGAAGTCGTCAGTACGGTCGGGGCAGGGGATTCCATGGTCGGCGGCCTGATTTACGGGCTGCTGATGCGTGAATCCAGTGAGCATACCCTACGTCTTGCAACGGCGGTGGCGGCGCTGGCGGTCAGCCAGAGCAACGTCGGCATCACCGACAGGACACAGTTGGCCGCAATGATGGCGCGTGTCGACTTACAACCCTTCCACTAACAGCAGGAGAGGCATAATGAAAACGCTGCTGATTATCGAGCCCGGGTGTGGACAGGCCCGCGCTTATATGGCGAAAACGCTGCTTGGGGCGGCCGCGCAAAAAGCGCAGCTGGAACTGACTGACAACCCGAACGATGCGGAGCTGGCGATTGTTATCGGCAACGCCGTACCGGGCGACACGTCGCTGAATGGCAAAAAAGTGTACCTCGGCGACATCAACCGCGCCGTGGGGCACCCGGAGCTCTTTTTAAGCGAAGCAAAATCGCACGCCGCGCCTTACAGCGCGCCTGCTGCGGCGCCGGCGGCGAGCAGTAACGCCAGCGGCCCGAAACGCGTCGTGGCGGTCACCGCGTGCCCGACTGGCGTCGCGCACACCTTTATGGCGGCAGAAGCAATTGAAACCGAAGCTAAAAAACGCGGCTGGTGGGTGAAAGTGGAAACGCGCGGCTCGGTTGGCGCGGGCAACGCTATCACGCCGGAAGAAGTCGCGCAGGCCGATCTCGTTATCGTGGCGGCGGATATCGAAGTGGATCTGGCGAAATTCGCCGGTAAGCCGATGTATCGCACCTCGACCGGTCTGGCGCTAAAGAAAACCGCGCAGGAGTTCGATAAAGCCGTAGCGGAAGCGAAGCCGTATCAGCCCGCAGGCGCTGGCGCTGTGGCGAGTGATAAAAAAGAGCAGGGCGGCGCGGGTCCTTACCGTCATCTGCTGACCGGCGTCTCTTATATGCTGCCGATGGTGGTGGCGGGCGGTCTGCTGATTGCGCTCTCTTTCGTGTTCGGTATCGAAGCCTTTAAACAGGAAGGCACGCTCGCGGCGGCGCTGATGAAAATCGGCGGAGGCTCCGCGTTCGCGCTGATGGTGCCGGTACTGGCAGGCTACATCGCGTTCTCCATTGCCGACCGTCCAGGTCTGACGCCGGGTCTTATCGGCGGTATGCTGGCGGTCAGCACGGGCTCCGGGTTTATCGGCGGCATCATCGCGGGCTTCCTCGCAGGCTACGTGGCGAAAGCCATCAGCGGCAAAGTGAAGCTGCCCCAGAGCATGGAGGCGCTGAAGCCCATCCTGATTATTCCGCTGTTCTCAAGCCTGATTGTCGGTCTGGCGATGATTTACGTGATTGGTACGCCGGTCGCGAAAATCCTGGCGGGCCTGACCGCGTGGCTGCAGAGCATGGGCACCGCGAACGCCGTTCTGCTGGGGACTATCCTCGGTGCGATGATGTGTACCGATATGGGCGGCCCGGTGAACAAAGCGGCATACGCTTTCGGCGTCGGTCTGCTGAGTTCTCAGGTGTACGCGCCGATGGCGGCGATTATGGCGGCCGGTATGGTTCCGCCGCTGGCGATGGGTATCGCAACGCTTGTGGCGCGTCGTAAATTCGACAAAGGCCAGCAGGAAGGGGGCAAAGCGGCGCTGGTGCTGGGCCTGTGCTTTATCTCCGAAGGTGCCATCCCGTTCGCGGCACGTGACCCGATGCGCGTTATCCCTTGCTGCATCGTGGGCGGCGCGGTGACCGGCGCTATCTCAATGGCGATTGGCGCGAAACTGATGGCGCCGCACGGCGGTCTGTTCGTGCTGCTGATCCCTGGCGCTATCACCCCGGTGCTGGGCTACCTGCTCGCCATCGTGGCAGGTTCGCTGCTGGCGGGTCTGGTATACGCCTTCCTGAAACGTCCGGAAAGCGAACTGGCGGCGAAAGCGGCCTGATGTAACGACTCCCTGCTCCGGCAGGGAGTTTTTTTATCCCTCAGTTAGCCTTATTCCCCCTCTTTTTTGCGCTGCGCGTCGATTGCGTCAACACTTAAGTCTTTGACACCACTCACAGGAGGACGCTGTGCTGCGCTCAATCGCCACGGTCTGCGTCGCCGGAACATTGCCCGAAAAACTGCGTGCTATCGCGCAGGCCGGGTTCGACGGCGTGGAGATTTTTGAACCGGATTTCACCGCCTGGGGCGAAAGCCCGGCGCGCCTTGCCGCGCTCTGCCAGGAGCTGGGGGTAACGATTTTTCTTTTTCAGCCGCTGCGGGATATCGAAGGTATGCCGCCGCAACAATGGCCGCAGACGCGCGAGCGCGCCTGCCGCACTTTTGAGACGATGCGTGAAATGGGCTGTCGCGACCTGCTGCTGTGCAGCAATCTGGCGGCGCAGAGCAGCGCCGACCCGGCGCGGCAGGTGGAAGATTTAGCGCGCGTGGCGGTGCTCGCGGCGGAGTTTGACGCGCGGGTAGGGTACGAGGCGCTCGCCTGGGGCCGCCATGTGAATCGCTATACCGACGCCTGGGCGCGCGTGCAGGCGGTGGATAGTCCGGCGCTCGGCCTGGTGCTCGACAGCTTCCACGTGCTGGCGCTCGGCGATACGCTTGCGCCCGACGCCATCCCGCCTGAAAAAATCTTCTTTACGCAGCTTGCCGACGCGCCGCGAAAGACGCTGCCGGTCGAGACGTGGAGCCGCCATTTTCGCGCGTACCCCGGCGAGGGGGACCTGCCGGTGACGGAGTTTGCACGCACGCTGTTGCAGTGCGGGTATCAGGGGCCGTGGTCGCTGGAGGTCTTCAGCGACGCCTGGCAGCAGGCCCCCGCCATTGAGAGCGCCCGCGCCGGGTTTGCCTCCCTGACGCGGCTTGCGGCGCAGATTAGCGCGTGAGCGCGTCGCCGGTTTGCTGGGCGTTCAGCCAGGCGATTTCTTCTTTCCAGATATCCGGATTAATGGTTTCCAGAATCAGCGGAATATTGTCGAACTGCGGCTGCTGCATTATCCAGCGAAACGGCGTAAAGCCGATGTTGCCTTCGCCTAAGCTGTGGTGGCGGTCCACCCGGCTGGCGAAGGCGCTTTTGGCGTCGTTCAGGTGCATCCCGCGCAGGTATTCAAAACCGACGATACGGTTAAATTCCGCGAACGTCTTTTCGCAATCCGCTTCGGTGCGCAGATCATAACCTGCCGCGAAGGCGTGGCAGGTGTCGATGCAGACGCCGACGCGGGATTTATCCTCCACCTGGTCGATAATCGCCGCCAGATGTTCGAAGCGAAAGCCGAGATTGCTGCCCTGGCCTGCGGTGTTTTCGATAACCGCGGTCACGCCTTCCGTCTTCTCCAGCGCGATATTGACCGATTCGGCGATGCGCGAGAGGCACGCGTCTTCGCCTATCTGTTGCAGATGGCTGCCAGGGTGGAAGTTCAGCAGCGTCAGCCCAAGCTGCGCGCAGCGCTCCAGCTCGTCGATAAACGCCGCGCGGGATTTCTCCAGCGCTTCCGGCTCCGGGTGCCCGAGATTAATCAGGAAGCTGTCGTGCGGCAGAATTTGCCCTGGGCCGAAGCCGTGCTGGCGGCAGGCGGCTTTGAAGGCGTCGATGACATCAGGCGTCAGGGCCGCCGCGCGCCACTGACGCTGGTTTTTGGTAAACAGCGCAAAGGCTGTCGCGCCGATTTCCGCCGCGCGGGCCGGGGCGTTAGCCACCCCGCCCGATGCGCTGACGTGCGCGCCGGTAAACTTCATCGTTTTCTCCTGTCATACCGCAAAGGGGGAACGTTTTATCATAGCGGACCTGGCAGGGGAAGGCGCGTTGGCTTAGCCCAGCAGGTGCGTCACCGCAAGGTTGATGGCGCCGCCGCCGACAATCAGCCAGACGAAGAGCACTAGCGCCATCAGGAGCGGTCGCACGCCGGCGTTTTTCAGCGCGCTGACGTGCGTGGTGAGCCCCAGCGCCGCCATCGCCATCGCCAGCAGGACCGTGTCCAGCGTCACCAGCGCCTGCACCACGCTTGCGGGCAGAAGATGCAGCGAGTTAAACGCGGCCACGGCGATAAAGAGCAGCGCGAACCACGGAATGGTGATTTTACCCGCCTGTTCGCCGCCGCGCGGGGCCAGCTGCTTCACACGACCCGCCAGCAGCAGCAGGAACGGCGCGAGCATCATTACGCGCAGCATTTTGGCGATGACCGCCGCGTTTTCTGTGTCCGGGCTCACCGCGTGGCCTGCCGCGACAACCTGCGCGACCTCATGCACCGTCGAGCCGATATACACGCCAAACGTTTGTTCGTTAAACCACGGCGCCAGCCATGGCCACAGCAGCGGATAAACAAAAATCGCCAGCGTGCCGAAAATCACTACCGTTGCCACTGCCACGGTCACTTTGCTCGCCTGCGCTTTCACTACGGGCTCGGTGGCAAGCACCGCCGCCGCGCCGCAGATGCTGCTGCCTGCGCCAATCAACCAGCTGGTTTCGCGATCAAGCTTAAACACCTTTTGTCCAAGCCAGCAGGCGAGCGTGAAGGTGCTGGCGAGCGTCAGCACATCGACCAGCACGCCGCTTGCGCCCACATCGGCGATTTGCCAGAACGTCAGGCGAAACCCGTAAAGGATAATGCCCAGTCGCAAAAGATGTTGTTTGGCGAACAGCACGCCGCCGTCGCAGTGGGTATGTATTTTGGGATACAGCGTATTGCCGAGGATCATCCCGCCGAGAATGGCGAGGGTCAGCGCGCTGAAACCGGCGTTACCAACCGCCGGGATAGTGCCGCACCACAGCGCGACGGCCGTCAGCGCGCCAGTGAGCGCAAGGCCGGGCAGAAAGTGCGTAAGCCCATGATGTCGGGCAGGAAATGTCAGTGTGGTCATAGCGTCCTCCTGTTATGGAATAAGCTTATGCCCCTCTGGTATAAAAATAAAATTGATTATATATTTATAATTAATCTTAATAAGTGGTAAGCGCCGTCCCGTCCGAACGAGGTCATCATGCACATCACCTTACGTCAGCTGGAAGTGTTCGCCGAAGTGCTGAAAAGCGGCTCGACAACCCAGGCATCCCAGATGCTTTCACTCTCGCAATCCGCCGTCAGCGCGGCGCTCACCGATCTCGAAGGCCAGCTCGGCGTGCAGCTGTTTGACCGCGTCGGCAAGCGGCTGGTGGTGAACGAGCACGGGCGGCTCCTCTATCCGCGCACCGTCGCGCTGCTTGAGCAGGCGGGCGAAATCGAACGGCTGTTTCGCAACGACAACGGCGCCATCCGCGTCTTCGCCAGCAGCACCATCGGCAACTATATTCTGCCGGAAATCATCGCCCGCTATCGCCGGGACTTCCCTGATCTGCCGCTGGAGATGAGCGTCGGCAACAGCCTGGATGTCGTGCAGGCGGTGTGCGATTTCCGGGTGGATATCGGGCTTATTGAAGGGCCGTGCCATATGGCGGAGATCGTGGCGCAGCCCTGGCTTGAGGATGAGCTGGTGGTGTTCGCCTCGCCCGCGAGCACGCTGCTGGAAGGGGAGGTGACCCTGGAGCGCCTCGCCGCCACGCAGTGGATCCTGCGTGAAAAAGGCTCCGGCACGCGGGAGATTGTCGATTATCTGCTGCTCTCTCATCTGCCGCAGTTTCGCCTGAGCATGGAGCTTGGCAACTCCGAGGCCATTAAACACGCGGTGCGACACGGGCTTGGCATTAGCTGTCTGTCGCGCCGGGTTATCGCCGAGCAGCTGGAAACCGGCTCGCTGGTGGAGGTGAAACTGCCGCTGCCGCCGCTGGTGCGCACGCTTTATCGTATCCATCATCGCCAGAAACACCTCTCCAGCGCGCTGGCGCGCTTTCTGCGCTATTGCGAACTTTGATTTCGCGGGGCGCGTCACACGACGCGCTCATTATCAGTTTTTTTTCCGCCACCGCCCCGATTCGCTGCTTTACTTATAATCCTCCGGCGATCATGAAGCTCTCTTATAACCGCGTTTTTCCACCAGGTGCTCCGCGGTAACTCTGCTACAATCGCGCCTCTTTTGATGGATGGGCATTATTTTTATATGGTTTCCGAATCTAAAACCACACAAGCGCCTGCGCTGCGTCGCGAACTGAAGGCGCGCCACCTGACCATGATCGCCATTGGCGGCTCCATCGGCACAGGACTTTTCGTCGCCTCCGGTGCGACCATTTCTCAGGCGGGCCCCGGCGGCGCGCTGTTTTCCTATATTCTCATCGGCCTGATGGTCTATTTCCTGATGACCAGCCTCGGCGAACTGGCGGCATACATGCCGGTCTCCGGGTCGTTTTCCACCTACGGCCAGAAGTATGTCGAAGAGGGCTTCGGCTTCGCGCTCGGCTGGAACTACTGGTACAACTGGGCGGTGACCATCGCGGTTGACCTCGTGGCCTCGCAACTGGTGATGAGCTACTGGTTCCCGGACACGCCCGGCTGGATCTGGAGCGCGCTGTTCCTCGGCATCATGTTCCTGCTGAACGTCATCTCCGTGAAGGGCTTCGGCGAAGCGGAATACTGGTTCTCCTTAATTAAAGTCGCCACCGTGATTATCTTTATCCTGGTGGGTATCGCGATGATTGTCGGTATCTTCAAAGGCTCTGAACCCGCGGGCTGGAGCAACTGGAAGATTGGCGACGCGCCGTTTGCGGGCGGTTTCTCGGCGATGATAGGCGTGGCGATGATTGTCGGGTTCTCGTTCCAGGGCACCGAGCTTATCGGCATCGCGGCGGGCGAATCTGAAGATCCGGAGAAGAACATTCCGCGCGCGGTGCGTCAGGTGTTCTGGCGTATCCTGCTGTTCTATGTGTTCGCGATTCTGATTATCAGCCTGATTATTCCGTACACCGACCCGAGCCTTCTGCGCAATGATGTGAAAGACATCAGCGTCAGCCCGTTCACCCTGGTGTTCGAGCATGCGGGCCTGCTGGGCGCGGCGGCGATTATGAATGCGGTGATCCTGACGGCGGTGCTCTCTGCGGGCAACTCCGGGATGTATGCCTCCACCCGTATGCTTTATACGCTCGCCTGTGACGGCAAAGCGCCCCGCATTTTCTCGAAGCTTTCTAAAGGCGGCGTGCCGCGCAACGCGCTGTATGCGACGACGGTTATCGCCGGGCTGTGCTTCCTGACGTCGATGTTCGGCAACCAGACGGTATACCTGTGGCTGCTGAACACTTCCGGGATGACGGGCTTTATCGCCTGGCTTGGCATCGCCATCAGCCATTACCGTTTCCGCCGTGGTTATGTGATGCAGGGCCACGATCTGAACAACCTGCCGTACCGCTCCGGTTTCTTCCCGCTGGGCCCGATTTTCGCCTTCGTGTTGTGCCTTATCATCACGCTTGGCCAGAACTATCAGGCGTTCCTGGCAGACACCATCGACTGGGCAGCCGTGGCGGCGACCTATATCGGCATCCCGCTGTTCCTGTTGATTTGGTTCGGCTATAAGCTTGCGAAGGGCTCCCGTTTCGTGCGGTATCGCGATATGGAATTCCCTGAGCATCTGAAGAAATAAAGAGAAGGGCGCGTAAGCGCCCTTTTTTATGGGGTGTTTCTGTGGGGCGGCGTGCACTGATTACCGCAAATGCTGGGCGTGGAAGCGCAAATGCTCTTCAATAAAAGTGGCGATGAAATAATAGCTATGGTCATAACCGGGCTGCATACGCAGCGTTAACGGCCAGCCGGCTTCGCGCGCGGCTTCATCGAGACGCTCGGGCTGGAGCTGCTCGCCGAAGAAAGGATCGCCGTCACCCTGGTCGATAAGTGTCGGAATGGCGTGTGCCGGGTCGGCGTTTTCCATCAGCGCGCAGCTGTCCCACGCCCGCCACTGGCTCTCGTCATCGCCCAGATACGCCGCGAACGCCTTTTTGCCCCACGGCACACCGGCCGGGTTCACGATCGGCGCGAACGCCGACACCGAGCGAAAACGCCCCGGATTTTTCAGCGCCATAATCAGCGCGCCGTGACCGCCCATTGAATGCCCGCTGATGGCCGCCTCTGGCGCGAGCGTAAAGTTCTCCGCCAACACCTGCGGCAGCTCATTGCTCAGATAATCAAACATCCGGTAATGCGCCGCCCACGGCGTCTCGGTGGCGTTCAGGTAAAACCCGGCGCCTTTGCCGAGATCGTACCCGGCGTCATCCGCCACATCCTCGCCGCGCGGGCTGGTATCGGGCATCACCAGCGCGAGGCCGAGCTCTGCCGCGACGCGCTGCGCGCCCGCTTTGGTGGTGAAATTCTCATCGCTGCAGGTCAGCCCCGACAGCCACCACACCACCGGCGGCGGGGTCTGCGCGTCGGGCGGCAAAAAGATGCTGAAGGTCATCGGGCAGTTAAGTACGCGGGCGTCGTGACGCCAGCGCTGTTGCAAACCGCCGAAACAGCGGTGTTCTTCAAGCAGTTCCATAGTGGCTCCTTTTTTTCAAACCCGGATAGTGCAGTTTAAACGCCAGGTGAGCAAGTTTCACTTCACCGGGTCGGCATCATGGCGCATCATATTCGTAACTTTATTTTAACAATTGGGGGCGGCGTGGCGCTGCGTATTGCATTAACCGGTTTTCTGTCACTGGTGGTGGCGATGGGGATTGGGCGTTTCGCCTTCACGCCGCAGGTGCCGTTAATGGTGGGCGAGGGCCAGCTGACGCTGACCAGCGCAGGGCTGGTGGCGGCCGCCAACTATCTCGGCTACCTGCTCGGCGCGTGGGACGCCATGCGTGCGCGCCGTCATGTCGAATACCGTCTGCATTTGGGCGTCTGGGGCGCGGTGCTGCTGACGCTGGTGTCCGCGCTGGCGGACGGCCCGTGGTCGCACGGCGTGGTGCGTTTTGTGATTGGCTGCATGAGCGGTTGGGCGCTGGTGATGGCGGCAGGCTGGACCAACGAGCAGCTCGCCCATCACGGCAGGCCGGGCCTGAGCGCGGCGGTGTTCGCGGGGCCGGGTGTCGGTATCACGATAAGCGGCCTGCTGGCGGTCTGGATCCAGGGCGCGGCGTTAAGCGCGGCGCAGGGCTGGGTGATTTATGGCGTGCTGGCGCTCGCGCTGATTGCGCTTATCGCCCGTTACTTACCCCGTAAAGGCGAGCTGCACCGCGCAGATACGCCGCCCGCGCCGCTGGAGCTCACGCCCGCGCTGAAACGGCTGGTCTGGAGCTACAGCCTTGCGGGTTACGGCTATATTCTGCCCGCGACGTTTTTATCCCAGATGGCGGCGGCGCGTTTTCCCGGCAGCCTGTTCGCACAGTTCGTCTGGCCGGTCTTCGGCGCGGCGTCGGTTATCGGCATCGCGCTCAGCATCCTCGCCCGCACGCGCGGCACGGCGTCGCAGCGGCTGGCCGTCGTGCTCTGGCTCCAGGGGCTCGGCGTGCTGGCGGCCGCGCTGCTGCCGGGGCTTGCCGGGCTGGTGGTCGGGTCTTTGCTGGTGGGCGGCGGGTTTCTGTGCGCGGTGCAGCTCTCTTTACAGTGCGGGCGCGAGCTCGCGCCACAGCACACCCGCTATCTGGCGGGGCTGCTTACGACCGGCTACGCCATCGGGCAGCTGGTCGGCCCGGTGACCTCCGCGCTCTCCAGCCATTTCACCGGCCAGCTGGAACCCGCACTGTGGCTGGCGGGCGTGGCGCTGTTTATCGGCGGCGCGCTGGTCTGGCGACGCGCCTGAAAGGCCGCGACGATTTCAACAATTTCGCCCGGGCCACTGGATTATGTGCGTTAGCTCACGCACAATGAGCGCACGCTCAGCCCCGGCCGGGCAGAGTCTGGTTACACCTGCAGGAGAAAAGAACAATGCCATCACTCAGTAAAGAAGCGGCCCTGGTTCATGAGGCGCTGGTCGCGCGCGGTCTGGAAACGCCGCTGCGCCCGCCCATTAACGAACTGGATAATGAAACCCGCAAACGCCTGATCGCAGGCCATATGACCGAGATTATGCAGCTGCTTAATCTTGATCTGAGCGATGACAGCCTGATGGAAACTCCGCACCGCATCGCCAAGATGTATGTGGATGAAATTTTCTCCGGCCTCGATTACGCGAACTTCCCGAAAATCACCGTCATTGAGAACAAAATGAAGGTGGATGAGATGGTGACGGTGCGCGATATCACGCTGACCAGCACCTGCGAACACCATTTCGTCACCATCGACGGCAAAGCGACCGTCGCGTATATCCCGAAAGACGCGGTGATCGGCCTGTCTAAAATCAACCGCATCGTACAGTTCTTCGCCCAGCGTCCGCAGGTGCAGGAGCGTCTGACCCAGCAGGTGCTGGTGGCGCTGCAAACCCTGCTTGGCACCAATAACGTGGCGGTTTCTATCGACGCGGTGCATTACTGCGTGAAAGCGCGCGGCATTCGCGACGCCACCAGCGCCACCACGACGACCTCGCTCGGCGGGCTGTTTAAATCCAGCCAGAACACGCGCCAGGAGTTTCTGCGCGCCGTGCGCCACCACAACGGCTAAGGCGCCGGGATGACGAGAAATATCACCCTCGACGCGGTACGCGGCTTGGCGATCCTCGGCATCCTTCTGCTTAACATTACCGCCTTCGGGCTCCCGAAGGCGGCCTATCTCAACCCAGCCTGGTATGGCGTTATCACCGCCCGCGACGCCTGGACATGGGCGCTGCTCGATCTCTTCGCCCAGGTGAAATTCCTCACGCTCTTCGCGCTGCTGTTCGGCGCGGGTCTGCAAATGCTGCTGCCGCGCGGCAAGCGGTGGATCCAGGCGCGCCTGACGCTGCTGGCGCTGCTCGGTTTCATTCATGCGATTTTCATCTGGGACGGCGATATTCTGCTGGCTTATGGATTGGTGGGGCTCGTCTGCTGGCGCATGGTGCGCGACGCCCAGAGCGTGAAGTCGCTGTTTAAAACCGGCGTCGTGCTGTACCTCATCGGGATTGCGGTGCTGCTGCTGCTCGGCATGATGTCTGACGATCATATGAGCCGCTCCTGGACGCCGCAGGGGGGCGATCTGTTCTATGAGAAGTTCTGGCGTCTCGAAGGCGGCATGGATGCCATCCGCAGCCGTCTCGATCTGCTCTCCTCGATGCTGCTGGCGCTTGGCGCGCAGTATGGGTGGCAGCTGGCGGGTATGATGCTCACCGGCGCGGCGCTGATGCGCAGCGGCTGGCTGCGCGGCGAATTCAGCCAGCGCCACTACCGACGCACCGGGTTCGGGCTGGTGGCGCTGGGCGTCTTGATTAACCTGCCGGCGATTATCGCCCAGTGGCGGCTTGGCTGGGACTACCGCTGGTGCGCGTTTATTCTCCAGGCGCCGCGCGAGCTCGGCGCGCCGCTGCAGGCCCTCGGCTACACCGCGCTGGTGTTTGGCTACTGGCCCTGTCTCGCGCGCCTGAAACTGATGACCGCCGTCGCCTGCGTTGGCCGTATGGCGCTCACCAACTATCTGCTGCAAAGCCTTATCTGCACCACGCTTTTCAACCACTTCGGCCTGTTCATGAAATTCGACCGGTTCGCGCTGCTGGCGTTTGTCCCGGCGGTCTGGGCGGTCAATCTTCTCTTTTCCGTGCTCTGGCTGCGTTACTTCCGTCAGGGGCCGCTGGAGTGGCTGTGGCGGCGTCTGACGCGCCTTGCCGCAGGCGCACCGCAATCCGCATCATCCAGATAACGATCTGGATCACAATCGTTAACAAATCGCATGTAACCGTTTCCAGCGCTGTGATGCGCTTCACGCAGCGCGTGTCGGCACGCTGCCAGAATAGCCTCCTGACTTAACACAGGGGGTTACTGTGAGACGCATTTCAGCTCTTCAGGGTGGTCGCCATGATCACCATTCGTGACGTCGCCCGTCTGGCAGGGGTCTCTGTCGCGACGGTCTCCCGGGTTCTCAATAACAGCGCGCTGGTCAGCCCTGAAACGCGTGAAACGGTGATGCAGGCGGTGTCGCAGCTCGGCTATCGCCCGAACGCCAACGCGCAGGCGCTCGCCACGCAAGTCAGCGACACCATCGGCGTCGTGGTGATGGACGTCTCCGATCCCTTCTTCGGGGCGCTGGTGAAAGCGGTCGATGTGGTGGCGCAGCAGCACGGCAAATATGTGCTGATCGGCAACAGCTACCACGAGGCCGAAAAAGAGCGTCACGCCATCGAAGTGCTGATCCGCCAGCGGTGCAGCGCGCTTATCGTCCATGCTAAATCCCTTAGCGACGACGAACTTGCCACCTTTCTCGAACAGGTGCCTGGCATGGTGCTGATTAACCGCATTGTGCCCGGCTACGCGCATCGCTGCGTAGGGCTCGACAACGTCACCGGCGCGATGATGGCGACGCGCATGTTGCAAAGCAGCGGCCATCAGCGCATCGGCTATCTCGCCTCCAGCCATCAGATTGACGATAACGATAAACGCCGCGAAGGCTGGCAGCGGGCGCTTTCCGACGACGGCGTACAGCCTCCGGAAAGCTGGGTCGGCACCGGCAGCCCGGATATGCAGGGCGGGGAGGCGGCGATGGTAGAGCTGCTCGGCCGTAACCTTCAGCTTACCGCCGTGTTCGCCTATAACGACAGCATGGCGGCGGGCGCGCTGACGGCGCTGAAAGATAACGGCATTCTGGTGCCGCAGCATGTATCAGTTATTGGTTTCGATGATATTCCAATTGCCCGTTATACCGACCCGCAACTCACCACGGTGCGTTATCCGGTGGTTTCTATGGCGCGGCTCGCTACCGAGCTCGCGTTACAGGGAGCCGCAGGGGAGTTGGATCCGGCGGCAACGCACTGTTTTATGCCCACCCTGGTACGGCGTCATTCCGTGGCGGCGAGACAAAGTGTGGCCCCGATCACTAGTTTATAAACCAGCGTGATGTAACCGCTTTCAATCTGTGAGTAAATTCACAGTATATTAACATTGCGCTGTCTATGATGACGGCGTCTCATGGGCCTGAAACATTATGTAACGGCGATTTAACATTGACGTTATCTGCCGGCCCGGAGCCACAAAAAAGCGTTACTGGAGCGTTACCGAGCAAGGAAGAGTTTTTTATTAGTGAACTTCGGCATTCAGTAAGGCTTTTCTCTTACCGTCCTGCCGCCCGTTTTTCACGATAGCTACCCTGCATAAAAACCGGAGATACCATGAATAAGAAGGTGTTGACCCTCTCTGCCGTTATGTCCTGCATGCTTTTTGGCACTGCTGCTCAGGCGGCCGACCGTATTGGCGTAACCATTTATAAATACGACGACAACTTTATGTCCGTCGTGCGCAAGGCGATTGAAAAAGAGGCTTCTGCGTCGTCTGACGTTCAGCTGCTGATGAACGACTCCCAGAACGACCAGTCCAAGCAGAACGATCAGATTGACGTGCTGCTGGCGAAAGGCGTCAAATCTCTGGCGATCAACCTGGTTGACCCGGCTGCCGCAGGCACCGTTATCGAAAAAGCGCGCGGTCAGAACATCCCTATCGTGTTCTTCAACAAAGAGCCGTCTCGCAAAGCGCTGGACAGCTATGACAAAGCCTATTATGTGGGCACCGATTCCAAAGAATCCGGCATTATCCAGGGCGACCTGATTGCCAAACACTGGAAAGCCAACGCCAACTGGGATCTCAACAAAGACGGTCAGATCCAGTATGTGCTGCTGAAAGGCGAACCGGGCCATCCGGATGCCGAAGCGCGCACCACTTACGTTATCAAAGAGCTGAATGATAAGGGCATCAAAACCCAGCAGCTGCAGCTCGATACCGCCATGTGGGACACCGCTCAGGCGAAAGACAAAATGGACGCCTGGCTCTCTGGGCCTAACGCCAACAAAATCGAAGTGGTTATCGCCAACAACGACGCTATGGCGATGGGCGCGGTAGAAGCGCTGAAAGCGCATAACAAATCCTCTGTGCCGGTCTTCGGCGTGGATGCGCTGCCAGAAGCGCTGGCGCTGGTGAAATCCGGGGCGCTGGCTGGTACCGTGCTGAACGATGCCAACAATCAGGCGAAAGCCACGTTTGATCTCGCCAAAAACCTGGCGGCAGGTAAAGGCGCGGCAGACGGCACCAACTGGAAAATCGAAAATAAAGTGGTGCGCATTCCTTACGTCGGCGTTGATAAAGACAACCTGGCGGAAATCACCGGTAAATAATAATTGCGAAGTTCTTACGGGGCGCGTTTTGCGCCCCTGTTAAGCCGTGCCATGCTCAGACAACACTCTCGCAGCCAGGTATAAATATGGTCAGCAATAATACGCAGTCGCCAGGCGAATACTTGTTGGAAATGACGAATATCAACAAGAGCTTTCCGGGCGTTAAGGCACTCGATAATGTGAATTTAAAAGTTCGTCCTCATTCTATTCATGCTCTGATGGGCGAGAATGGCGCGGGCAAATCCACATTATTAAAATGTCTTTTCGGGATCTACCAGAAAGATTCCGGCAGTATTCTCTTCCAGGGGAAAGAAATAGATTTCCATTCTGCCAAAGAAGCGCTTGAGAATGGAATTTCAATGGTCCATCAGGAATTAAACCTGGTCTTACAGCGCTCTGTAATGGACAACATGTGGCTTGGCCGTTATCCGACCAAAGGCATGTTTGTCGACCAGGAAAAAATGTTTCTTGATACCAAAGCGATTTTCGACGAGCTGGATATTGATATCGATCCGAAAGCTCGCGTGGGTACGCTTTCCGTATCGCAGATGCAGATGATTGAGATAGCCAAAGCGTTCTCCTATGACGCCAAAATCGTCATCATGGATGAACCGACGTCTTCTCTGACAGAAAAAGAAGTTAATCATCTCTTTAAGATTATTCGCAAGCTGAAAGAGCGCGGCTGCGGTATCGTTTATATTTCCCACAAAATGGAAGAGATCTTCCAGCTGTGCGATGAGATTACCATCCTGCGCGACGGCCAGTGGATCGCCACCCAGCCGCTCGACGGGCTGGATATGGATAAGATCATCGCCATGATGGTGGGCCGTTCGCTTAACCAGCGCTTCCCGGACCGTGAAAACAAGCCCGGCGAAGTGATCCTTGAAGTGCGCAACCTGACCTCGCTGCGCCAGCCGTCTATCCGCGACGTTTCCTTTGATTTGCATAAAGGGGAGATTCTTGGGATTGCAGGCCTGGTGGGCGCCAAACGCACTGATATTGTGGAAACACTCTTTGGTATCCGCGAAAAGTCTGGCGGTACCATTACTCTGCACGGCAAAAAGATTAATAACCATACCGCGAATGAAGCGATTAATAACGGCTTCGCGCTGGTGACCGAGGAGCGCCGCTCAACGGGGATTTACGCTTATCTGGATATCGGCTTCAACTCCCTGATTTCCAATATTCGCAACTACAAAAGCAAAATCGGCTTGCTGGATAACTCCCGCATGAAAAGCGATACCCAGTGGGTTATTGACTCGATGCGCGTTAAAACGCCGGGCCATCGTACCCAGATTGGATCGCTGTCCGGCGGTAACCAGCAGAAAGTTATCATCGGGCGCTGGCTGTTGACCCAGCCGGAAATATTAATGCTCGATGAGCCGACTCGCGGGATTGACGTGGGCGCGAAATTTGAAATCTATCAGCTCATTGCCGAGCTTGCGAAAAAGGGCAAGGGGATCATTATTATCTCCTCCGAAATGCCTGAGCTGTTAGGGATAACTGACCGTATTCTGGTAATGAGCAATGGCCTCGTCTCCGGAATTGTTGACACCAAAACGACGACGCAAAACGAAATTCTGCGTCTTGCGTCTTTGCACCTTTAATATCAGGGGCTCCTCATGAGTGCGTTAAATAAGAAGAGTTTTCTCACTTATCTGAAAGAAGGCGGTATTTACGTCGTCCTTTTAGTGTTGCTGGCCATTATTATTTTCCAGGATCCAACGTTTTTAAGTCTGCTGAACTTAAGTAACATTCTGACCCAGTCATCGGTGCGTATTATTATCGCGCTCGGCGTGGCGGGGCTGATTGTCACCCAGGGGACCGACCTTTCCGCAGGGCGCCAGGTGGGCCTCGCGGCGGTTGTCGCGGCGACACTGCTGCAATCGATGGAAAACGCCAACAAGGTGTTCCCGGAAATGGCGACCATGCCGATTCCGCTGGTGATCCTGATTGTCTGCGCCATCGGTGCCGTGATTGGCCTCGTGAACGGCATTATCATCGCGTACCTGAACGTAACGCCGTTTATCACCACGCTCGGCACGATGATTATCGTTTACGGTATCAACTCGCTCTATTACGACTTTGTGGGCGCGTCGCCGATTTCCGGCTTCGACAGCGGCTTCTCGACCTTTACGCAGGGCTTTGTGGCGCTCGGCAGCTTCAGGCTTTCATACATTACGTTCTACGCGCTGATTGCCGTGGCGTTCGTCTGGATCCTGTGGAATAAAACCCGCTTCGGTAAGAATATTTTCGCTATCGGCGGCAACCCGGAAGCGGCGAAGGTCTCCGGCGTGAACGTGGCGTTGAACCTGCTGATGATTTATGCGCTCTCCGGCGTGTTCTACGCCTTCGGCGGGATGCTGGAAGCGGGCCGTATCGGCTCTGCGACCAACAACCTGGGCTTTATGTACGAGCTGGACGCCATCGCGGCGTGCGTCGTGGGCGGGGTTTCCTTCAGTGGCGGCGTAGGTACGGTGCTGGGCGTGGTGACCGGTGTCATCATCTTCACCGTTATCAACTACGGCCTGACCTATATCGGCATTAACCCGTACTGGCAGTACATCATCAAGGGCGGGATTATCATTTTCGCCGTCGCCCTGGATTCGCTGAAATACGCGCGTAAGAAATAATCCATCTGGACG